>CAWJAM010000013.1:0-338302 GCA_963840835.1 uncultured Rubrobacteraceae bacterium
ACGAGCGGGCGTAAGCCCCGCGTTCCTTCTCGTGGAGACCCTCGACGGTGACCCGGCACGGGCTCCGCTGGGCCTGCAACTCTGGGTCGGTGCACGTATCCCCAGGCCCGAGGAGGCCAAGGCCGTCCTAGGTGAGCGCGGAGTCGTGTGCCGGGTGGGGGAGCTCATGCCGGAAGACCTTACGGTGGAGGCGTAATGCTGGGCCAGCGCAACGTTGGGCTATCGACTTGCACAAGATGGCGGCTGCGCTGGGGATATGCCGCACAACGCCGTATAATCGGGCGGTCGTGGGCAACTACGAGACATACAGCAAGCGCCTTAGGAAACGAGAGCGGGCGGGCCAGCCCGACGTCTACCAATACGACGACCTCCCAGAATCTCTGCGCGTACAGGTAACCCACATCTGGAATAGAACTATCGGTTCGACTTATCCGAACGCCCATCATTTTGCGATTGCAAGTCGGAGGTTGTACAACTTCATCAAGAGGACGCTCTGCAGCGAGCTGGGTGTCTTCTCTCTGAGCGGGAACACAGATGATTCTGATGAGGAGCAGTGCAAGCACTTGCTGCTGCAAGGATCTACGCTACACACCCTCGACGTGATCGAGCTGTCGTTTCGCATGATCAAAGGTCTCGACGCTCTCTACAATTCGAGCGATCACCCACAGGATAGGCAGCAACCTGATGACGCAGTAGCAGAGCTCAACTATCGCTTTAGAGAGCACGGCGTCGGCTACCAGTTCGAGGGAGGCGAGATCGTGCGCGTGGATTCACAGTACATCCACGCTGAGGCAGTAAAGCCCGCCATAGCCCTACTCAACACCGCCGGGTTCAAGGGTCCATCGGAGGAGTTCCTGGACGCCCACGAGCACTACCGCCAGCGCGAGTACGCGGACGCGATAGCGGACGCGCTCAAGGCATTTGAAAGTACGATGAAGGCTATCTGCGACGAGAACGGCTGGACCTACAACAAAGAGAAAGACGCCGCCAAGGCCCTCATCAAGACCGTGCTCGACAACAACCTTGTTCCTGGGTACATGGAGCTGCACCTCGCGGGACTCCGCAATACCCTGGGGGCAGGGCTGCCTACCGTCCGCAACAAGCTTGGAGGCCACGGTCAGGGCAAGGAGCCGAGGAAGGTGCCTGGCTATTTCGCCGGGTACGCCCTCCACCTCGCCGCTACGAACATCGTGTTTCTGGTCGAGGCGCACGAGGCTCTGAACCAGAAGTAAACAGGAGCCCGTGCGGTAGACAGAAAACGTTATGCCCGTAGCCCCTGCTGCCGGGCTGGGGAGACCCCGCCTACGTCCACGACGAGAAGCGCGAGCTGTTCCGCTTTCGCGACGGCCGCTTCGCCTTCTCCCGCGAGCACGCAGACTGGGCCGTGCTCAGGGAGAGGGGTCGGCTCAAGGGGTGGGAGTAGCTGTTGCGCGGATCGAACCGGGCGCTAGTCTACGGTTATTGCTCGCTTGAAAGAGGAGTGCATGACTGAGCAGCGACCGAGCCTACCCCTACTTCCATCCACGCAATCGCCTAGGCTCAGTGGCCTATGCTGGCATCTGATAGGAAAGGGTAGTTGCCTGGTAGTCATCAAAGAAAAAGGAGGGTGATGAAGGGCACGATGACGGTGTGGGGCTTGCTCGGGGTGCTTGCCGTTCTTATGCTGTCCCTAACGTTCGCCGCTGGATGCAACCTGCTGGCTTCCGATCAGGACCAGGCCCTGAAGAAGCAGAAGCAAAAAAACGAGGAGCTCCAGAAACAGCTGGAGGAGCAGCAGGAGCAGGAGGCACGGCGGAATAAGAAAGAAGAGGAGGCACGACAGAAAGAACTGGAGCAGCAGGTAGAGGACCTTCAAAAGAAGGTTCGGACTCGCAAGACGAGAAAAGCTCTCAGGAAAACGCTAGCCAGCCCACTGAGAGCAGTCAACCTGAGCAGTCCCAGCCGCAGCAGGCCGAGGAGCAGGCGCGAGCGGCGGCAGAGGCCTACTACGAGGCGGCCGCCGCTAGGAACTGGGGGTATACCTACGAGCATCTGGACTCGGAGACCCAGAGCGTTTACACCGAGCAAGAATGGTTCGCGAAGAACGAGTACCTCGCTGACACCGGAGCGGTCACCTACACCATCGAGTCCGTGGTGATGGACACCTCCGCGCCCGAGACCGTAGCGAACGTGACTGTGGTGCTTACCTCCACGGACGGCTCGACCAACGTCCGCAACACCTATTGGGTCTACGAGGGTGGGTCGTGGCTACACCGGTTCTCTGCCGAGGAATACGACCTCCTCGCCTCGACTCCGACGGGAAGCTCCTCGGCGAGCCCTAGCGCCTCGGCCAGCGCTTCCGCGACGTCCGCCCAGGGCAACCCCTACGGCTGTCCGGACGACAGGCCCATCCCGGCCACGCGGGCGGGCGACCCCGGAGAAGGCAGCCTGAGGTGCTTCGCCACACGCTCAGAGGCCAACGCTTACTCCCAGGGAACTAGACCTGCTGCGCCTGGCGCCGGAGGCGACATCACCTGCGAGCAGGTCAACGGTCCGATACGTGTTCCGCCTGGAGACCCGAACAACCTGGACGGCGATGGAGACGGCTGGGCGTGCGAATAGAAATCCTCTGCCTGGCCCAGACCAAACATCGCCTCCAAGAGTCATTTCCGACGGGTTACGAAAGTTGACCGTTTGGGCGATGCGCGGACCAGTAGTACGGGGGTAGGATGCAACCGTTACACGAATGAGAGGCATAGCTGCGTCACTTATTATGTCCTGCACAGGGAGACGCTGAATATGAGAAAGATCGTCTGTCTCAACAACGAAAGGGGTAAGGGAATGAAGAAGCGCGCTCTTCTACAGTTGGCATCTATGGCTTTGGCATCGGTGCTGCTCAGCGGGGTGTTCCTTGTGGGCGTTCAAGGGCAGGCGCAGGCACTGGCGCCGCGTCCGCCCGACGCGACCTTGAAGCAGGGGAATACGATCCTCCAAGACGGACGTCTGATATCGTACTGCTGGATCGATAGGTGCGTCGATGGCGTCTCTCGGTACCCCTCAGCCGTCCTGGTCGAGCCCGGCACCCAACTCCATATCAGGCTCTCGGAAAACAGGCGTCCGGACCGATTCTCGCTCACGAGCAGCCGATCGCCTGATGAGCAGTCGCGGCGGATCGATACCACCCTCAGGCGCGTAGAGCGAGATGGCAAGACGGTGGCGTGGGACGCCTACTTCCGACTGGAGCGTCCGGATCGCCACTACTACTTGGGCGCGTTTGGGGTCTGGAAGAACCAGAGTGGAACGGTGCGCGGCGACGCCTACTGGCAGTTCCACGTCAAGACGGGAGCCTGAGGCAGAACTCGCGAGAAAGCCCTTGCACGCACTCGGGCAAGGGAATCGGGTCCTGCGGCATCCCGGCCCCGAGCGTGTTGCAGTTGGCGACCTCGACGGGGCGCACGGCGATCCTTCTTCCTAATAGCGCGGCATCGGAGCAGGCGCTACCGACCGGCGTTGGCGTCGGTGTCGTGTTCCCCGAACTCCCGCACTATCCCGAGCACGATCCGCTTCTCCCTCTCGGGCAGGCGTGCGCTCTCCCTCAGTATGGCGTTCGCGGTCTCGTCGGCCAGGGCGTCCATAACCTCATCGTCAAGGACCGACGGGTCCTTGCCCCGGTCCACGAGGTATGAGGGCGCGACGCCGAAGACGGCCGCGAGCGCCGCGACCTGTCCCACCGTGGGGTCTGGGATCTTGCCGGTCCTTATCCCCTCGACCTCCTCCTCCGTGAGCACGCCCGCGCTCATGCGGGCCACGTCGGCGTTCGTGTAGGGCTCCCCGTCCCCGGGTGGCTGATGACGTCGAAGAGGTGGCCGACCCTCGCGGCGAGGTCCCGGCCCTCCGCGGGGGCGACCAACACCACGTCCCCGGGCGGGTCCTCGAACCAGAGTGCGGGCGGGAAACCCATCGCCCTGGCTATCGCCAGCATCTTCTCGTAGCCGGGGTTCTCTATGCGGCCCTTGCGCAAGTTCGTGAAGTAGGAGCGGGGCACGACCCCGCCCGTGGCCTCGTCGAGCTTCTGGCCCGTCCACCGGCTCCCGTCCGGGCGGCGGTAGGTCTCGAGAAAAAGCTCGAACCTCTGCGCTACGTGCAACGCTTCTCCCCTGGAAGTCGTCTTGTACAATTTAGGATACCAAGTTCTGCAACGTTTTGTTTATGTGGCACTGGACGTTTCTTGGGACGTACAACCCGCGAACTTCGCAGGTACGGCGTTCTAAGAAGTTCAGCCTTGGATGGCGGACCGCCGCAGGGTGAGGAGGGTGATGTCGTCCTCCTGTTCCCAGCTCGCCCCCACGAAGGAGTTGAGCTCCTCCATCAGGAACTCCCCCAGCGGCCTCTTATGACCGTGCTCGGCGACGAGGGTACGTAGTCGCGGGAAGCCGAACATCTCACCCTCGGGGTCGTGGGCCTCCACCAGCCCGTCGCTGTAGAACAGGGCTGCCTCGCCCTCCTCTAGCACTATCTCCTTCTCCTCGAGCCCATCCCAGGCATAAGCCCCAAGGGCATACCCCTAGCTCTTAGCTCCTCGCAATCGCCACCACCTCGATGTAGGTAAGGTAGGTCGTGGCCCGCGTTGGCGTAGGTGAGGCTGCCGCTCTTGGGGTCGAGGATGGCGTAGAAGCAGGTGACGAACATGTTGGCCGTTATGTAGGGAAAGAGCGCCTCGTTGACTCCTTGGAGCATCGGCCCGGGCGAGGAGGAACTCTGGGCGGCAAGGCGCAGCATGCCGCAGGTGGTGGACATCACCAGCGCTGCAGGCACCCCCTTGCCCGTAGCATCCCCCACCACAAGCCCCACTCGACCCTCTGAAAGTAGGTGGAAGTCGTAGAAGTCTCCTCCTACCTCCCTAGCTGGCTGGTAGTAGGGGGTGATCTCCCAACCCTCCAGGTTGGGCACCTCCTCAGGGAGCGAGGCTTGCTGGATGCGCCTCGCCACCCTGAGCTCCGTGTTCGACGTATTCTCGTTCGATCCTCTCTTGCTCCAGATGCCGCCATCTGGCCACAAAGCCTTCCCTCACTTCTGAGATGCTCGTACCCACGCCCCACTCCTCGGCGACCTTGCCTTCTGAGATGCGCATGATCGCGATGACCACGTCGGTAAGCTCCCTGCCGGTAGGGGAAACACCCATGAGCTCCCCTCGATCGTGGGTGGCGCTCACGGTAAAGCGGGTAACTACCTTATCGCCTGCGGCTACCTGATCCTCGATGACGAAGCGAACATTGGAGAAGGCGGCAGAGTACTCGGCAACTTGGCGCTTGTAGCCCTCGCGGTTGGGCGCGGCCGGGGGGCCAAGGTGTGGTCGAGGAAGTCAGGGGCCATCATCTGGTTCCAGCGCGTTCAGGTCCCCCTTGCCGCGTGCCTCCAAGAAACGGCGGGCCAAGGCCATATTCTCCTCTACCGACACAGCAGATTCCTCCTTGCCGACCTGCGTTTTCCCAGCGGATCCGCAACATCCATGATGCCAGTCGGTGGGGTCAGGCGCATTGACCGAAGGTTGTATTCACCGGAGTGCGTGGAAGGGTAATTCTCGGAAGTACGCATGGCCCCGGTCCGCTACCGTTGCCAAGAATGCCCCGAAAGATAGCTCATTTGGGGGATGTCCCAGACAGCACGCGCTTGTAGGGTGTTCGCTTGTACAAGCGGGCAGAAGGCTTAGAACTACGTCTCGGTAAAAAGTGGGCATCTAGGGGCGTGGAGAGCCAGTGATGCAACCGGCTACCGCACGAACTAGAAGGAGGTTGCGCTTATGAAGCGCATCGTTCTGTTGGTGGCCATGCTGGCGATGATGGCGTTTGTGGCTGCTCCTGCCCTGGCCCAGGGAAATCCACAGGGAGAAGCTTCACGATGAGGAGAGCCCTGCTTTTGGTGTCCACCACGGCACTCCTCACGCTAGTGGCCTGCGCGGCGGCGCTGGCCGCCTCCGTAAACTGCCCCAACGCTTCGGGGGGCAACTGCTACGGCACGCCCCAGGGCGACGCCCTCTACGGCACCCCCAACATGGACAGGATGTACGGCTACGGCACGGGCGACCTCATGAACGGCTACGGCGGCTCCGACTTCATGTACGGGGGCAACGAGAGCGGCCTGGGCGACAAGATGAGCGGCGGCACGGGCGCGGACCTGGTAAACGGCCAGGACGGCAACGACATCATCGAGGGCGGCCCGGGCCCCGACACCCTGAGGACGGGGACGGGCTCGGACAGGGTAGAGGCCAAGGACGGCACCAAGGACACCATAACCTGCCGGGGCTCCAACGACGCCGTCTACTACGACAGGGGCCTGGACGTGCTGGAGGGCTGCCCCAACGGCCTCACCGCGTTGCTGCCGACGGGAAGCCCCTTCGAGCCGGGCACCAAGACACTGGTAGAGCACGAAGGTGAGGAGATCTGCTTGCCGGAGGTGGCGCTCAACGGGCACCTCGAGCACGGCGACAAGGTACTGAGTTGGACGAGGTGCGCCTAGCAGCAGTAGCAAGGGCACAAAGAGCGGGGCCTCGAAAAGGGCGCCTGCAATAACCCTATCTGGGAAGGACGGAGGCTCAAAGGAGCCTCCGTCCTCTTTCTCGCCCCTATTCGCCGGAGTGCGCGAAAAGGGCGTTCTAGGAACTTCGGGCCGATGGGGTCCTCGGAAGCCCGCTACGCCCAACCCGGGACCGGACGCCTCGTTCCATGCGATAGGTCCTATTCACCCTAGTGCGTGGAGAAACTGTTTGGAAAATATCCCAAGGCCTCTCGAGCGCGCTTCTTCGGCGGCAGGAAGCGCCCGATCGCGGCTTCTTTGGCCCTTCTTGAGCGCCTTCGGAACCCCCATTTCGGCGCTTATCCCGATTTTCCAAACAGTTTCGGAAGGGTAATTCTGCGAAGTTCGCATACACGGCGTTCTAAGAAGTTCGCCGGGAGAGTTTCAGAAACCGTCCATTTGGAGACGCGTCGCTCCTTACAGTGATATTACGTAGGGCGCAACTACTCCGGTGTGGAGCGTGTAAAAAGGAGGAAAACTAGGTGAAAGCGATTGTCCGAGGCAGGTACGGCTCACCCGATGTCCTAGAACTCACGGAGATCGACAAGCCCGAGCCTGGAGGCGACGAGGTGCTGGTACGCGTTCATGCGGCTAGCGTGAACCCCGCCGACTGGCACTTCCTGCGAGGGACGCCGTACATCGCTCGCCTGCAACTCGGACTACGAAAACCGAAGGACAGGGTTCTGGGTTGCGATGTGGCTGGGCGGGTCGAAGCGGTCGGCAAGGACGTCACGATGTTCCGGCCGGGTGATGACGTGTTCGGGAGCCCATTTATGCACGGACTTGGCGCATTTGCTGAGTATGTATGTGTCCCGGAAGATCTCCTGGCGCCGAAACCGGCCACCCTCTCCTTCGACCACGCGGCGGCCGTACCCCTGGCCGCCTCGACAGCCCTGCAAGGTCTGCGCGACCATGGACGGATCGAGCCCGGACACAAGGTCCTGATCATCGGGGCGTCCGGAGGCGTGGGGACCTTCGCCGTGCAGATCGCCAAGTCCTTCGATGCCGAGGTGACCGGCGTGTGCAGCACGAGGAACGTGGACATGGTCCGATCGCTCGGCGCAGACCACATCATCGACTACACCAAAGAGGACTTCACCCAGAGTGGGCAGCAGTACGATCTCATCTTCCAGTTGGCGGGGACTCGTTCGCCGTCAGAGTGCAGGAGCGCGCTCACCTCTAATGGGACCCTCGTGATAAGCAGCGGAGAGTCGGAAGGTCGTTGGATCGGACCCGTAGACCGCGTCATCAAGGCGCTCGTGTTGTCACCGTTCGTGAGCCAGAAGATGGTTAGCTTCACGGTGAAACCGAACAAGGAGGACCTGCAGTTCCTGAGACAGCTCATCGAAACCGGCAAGCTCGCGCCGGTCATCGACAGGACGTACCCGCTCGCCGAGGTGCCCGAGGCCATCCGGTATCTGGAAGAAGGACATGCCCGAGGAAAAGTCGTCATCACCGTGTGAGGCGCGACATCTCTTGGGGCGAGCCGCACAAGGTGCCGAAGATCATTCACTAGCTGAGCCGATCACGCTACCATGGAGCAAGTGCCGGAGGACTCGGAAGTTGATCTATGTCTACGCCAATCCTAACTACCAAACTCTATGTCCCCCCACCTCGGCCCCATGCCGTCCTCCGTCCCCGCCTGACCGGGCGTCTCAACGAGGGTCTGCACCGCAAACTGACCCTCATCTCCGCCCCCGCCGGCTTTGGCAAAACCACGCTGCTTGGCGAATGGGTCGCCGGTTGCGAAAGGCCAGCCGCTTGGCTGTCGCTGGACGAAGCGGATAGCGACCCCACGCGCTTTCTGGCTTACCTCGTCGCCGCTTTGCAGACCATTGCTCCGAACATCGCAGAAGGGGTGTTGGGTGCGCTCCAGTCACCCCAGCCGCCGCCGACCGAATCGATCCTGACGGTGCTGCTCAACGAGGTCACCACCATCGAGGACGATCTCGCCCTCGTCCTGGACGACTACCACGTTATCGATGCCAGAGCGGTCGACGACGCCCTCGCCTTCGTGCTAGAGCACCTGCCGCCGCGGATGCACCTGGTCATCGCCACCCGCGAGGACCCAAATCTACCCCTGGCCCGGTTACGCGCCCGGGGCCAGTTGGGCGAACTGCGTGCGGCGGACCTGCGTTTCACCCCCTCCGAGGCCGCCGAGTTTCTCGAAGGGGTGATGGGCCTGGACCTCTCGGCGGAAGACATCGCTGCACTGGAAGACCGCACTGAGGGCTGGATCGCGGGGCTCCAGCTGGCGGCACTCTCGATGCGGGGGCGAGAGGACGTTGCTGGGTTCATCAGGGCTTTCGCTGGAGACAACCGGTACGTCGTGGACTATCTGGTCGAAGAGGTCCTGCAACGTCAGCCCGAACGTGTCCGGAGCTTCTTGCTCCAAACCTCCATTCTCGAGAGGTTGAGTGGTCCGCTGTGCGATGCCGTCACCGGCCAAGAGGGAAGCAACGCGCTGTTGGAGGCTCTGGAGCGAGGAAACCTGTTCGTCGTTCCGCTGGACGATAGACGCCACTGGTTTCGCTACCATCACCTCTTTGCGGACGTTCTCCGCGCGCGCTTGATGGAGGAGCAGCCCGATAGGGCACCTACCCTGCACCGGCGGGCGAGCGAGTGGTACGAGCGGAATGGTTCGCCAACCGATGCTATCCGCCATGCGCTGGCCGCCGAGGATTTCGAGCGAGCAGCGAGCCTGGTCGAGTTGGCGGCGCTTGAAATGCTCGGTAGTGGTCCGGAGGACACGCTTTTTGGCTGGTTAGAGGCGCTGCCGGACGAGCTAGTCGGCTCCAGGCCCGTGCTCAGCGTCTACTACGCCTTTGCGTCATTGGGTCACATCGGGCTGGAGGCGGCCGAGGCTCGCCTCCAGGACGCCGAGCGGTGGCTGGACACGACGGCAGACACGAGTGAGCAACCGGCCTCATCGGGCGAGACGGTCGTCGTGGACGAAGACGGGTATCGGTCTCTGCCGGGAACGATAGCCGTCGCCCGCGCCTATATCGCCGGGGCTCGCGGCGACGTGCGCGGCACTGTGAAACATGCTCGGCGGGCAGTTGACCTCTTGCCCGAGGATGATCATTTGTGGCGCGGAGCTGCCGCTACGCTCTTGGGGATCGCGTACTGGACCAGTGGAGATCTGGAGGCAGCCCACCGGAGCTTCGTCGATGGCGTGGCTCATCAGCAGATGACCGGCCACATCCGTTTCCAGATCGTTGGCACATACATCCTGGCGGACATCAGGATAGCGCAAGGGCGTCTCAACGAGGCAGTAAGAACCTATGAGCGGTCATTGCGGCTTGCGACGGAGCATGGCGAGCCTGTATGGGGAACGGCAGACCTGTACGTGGGGTTGAGTGAGTTGCATCGTGAGCGCGACGATCTGGAAGCTGCCACAGAGCTCCTGATGAGAAGCAAGGAGCTGGGCGAGCACTTCGGGTTACCGGAGACGCGCTATCGCTGGTACGTTGCCATGGCGCGAATCAAGGAGGCCCAAGGTGACCTTGACGGCGCGCTCGATCTGCTCGACGAGGCGGAGCGCCAGTATGTCGAGAGTCCAGACCCCGACGTGCGTCCCGTAGCGGCGTTGAAGACGCGGGTGTGGGTCGCCCAGGTCAGGTTGGGTGAAGCCCTGGGCTGGGCGCGGGAGCAGGGCCTGTCCGCCCACGACGACCTCAGCTACCTGCGCGAGTTCGAGCACATCACCCTAGCGAGGGTGCTCTTGGCCCGATACAAGTGCGATCGGGAAGAACGCTACATTCACGAGGCAATGGGGCTCCTGGAGCGCCTCCTTATAGCGGCGGAAGAAGGGGGGAGGATGGGGAGCGTGATCGAGATCCTGGTGCTGCAGGCTCTCGCTCACGAGGCGCAAGGCGACAGCCCTACTGCCCTCGTGCCTCTGGAACGTGCCCTGTCGCTGGCCGAGCCGGAGGGCTACGTCCGTATCTTTGTCGACGAAGGGTTGCCGATGGCTCGTCTACTCTATGAAGCCCTTTCTCAAGGAGTTGAATCAGATTATATTCGTCGGTTGCTAGCAGCATTCCCTGTTGCGGAATCTGAGCAAACGGCGTCATCGCCAATGCGAGGTTCCAAATCTGAACTGGTCGAGCCGCTGAGCGAGCGCGAGCTCGAAGTACTCCAACTCATCGCCGAAGGGCTAACCAATCAAGAAGTTGCAACCAGGCTTTATCTCTCGCTGCATACGGTCAAGGTTCACGCTCGCAATATATTCACCAAACTTGCGGTCAAGAATCGCGCCCAAGCGGTCGCCAGGGGCAGAGCCTTGGGGATCTTATCTCAAACGTAATCGCATGTACGCCTCCACTCAGCATCGTTAGCGCATCAACCAAAAAAGACGGGCTAGCGGATAGCGGCCCGCTTTACTGATTCCCCCTTCCAAGCGAACGAGAATAATCCTCCGAATACCTCTTAAGAGGTATGACACTACTACCACCTGGCGGCTATGTTGTAAGCGTTGACTTGCACCAACCTCGACAAAGTCAAGAAGGAGGAAAAGAGAACCAATGATCTATCGAATCAAGGTCAAGGGCCATCTGGATCGTCGATGGACGGAGTGGTTCGGGGGCCTGACCATCACTCTGGAAGACAACGGCGAGACGCTTTTGACTGGCCAGGTGGAAGATCAGGCTGCGTTGCATGGGTTGCTAAGGAAAGTGCGCGACTTAGGCCTACCACTCATCTCAGTCACGCGCGTCCAAACCGACCAGATAGACGGGCCAGATTTCAAACAGCCAATCGAGGCCAGCACCTTAGAAGGGAAACAAGATGGGGGCAATTAAAAGTTCGATTCAATGAACCTGATCAATACCGTTCGAGTAAAGGAGATAAATGATGAACGATTTACGGAAAGTGGCGCAGGAGCAAAGCACAGACACCAAGTCAGCGATCGGAGGAACTCGAATGAGCGAGGCAGCGACACCAGCAGTGGCCGCGGGGAACCGGGTGTCCACGACGCGAATCGTCGGCGGCGCCGGGGTCGCCTTAGCCGCGTCGTTGGTCGTTCAGAACGCGTGGTTTTTCCTGGGCGGTGGAGCGCCCTCCTACGGCGATCCTCTTGGTGAGGTCCTCGCCTACCACGCCGAGAACCGGGGCGCCGTGGCCGCCGCCGTGGGTCAGGAGGCCGTGAACCTGCCGCTGCTCCTGTTGTTCGTCACGGGACTGCACGGGCTCGTGCAGCGCCGTGGCGGCGCTGGGGCGGACTGGTCGCGGCTCGCGGTGGCAGCCGGAGCGACGCTCTCGGCGGTATTCGCCCTCGTCATTACCACGCACATCGCGGTCGTGCTCGCCGCGGATGGCCTGGCCGAGCCGACCCCCGTCTTCGAGATGGTCTGGCAGCTCCATGCCGCGGCCTTCGCGCTCGCGCTGCCCGCGCTCGGGGCGACCTTCATCGGCGCGGCGTTGGCCACCCACGCCAGCGGTTTGACGCGGCCGTGGCAGCGGCTGCTAGGCGTGGCGGGCGGCAGCTTGTGCATCTTGGCCGGGTACGGAAACCTCGCCATCGCGGATGGCTCGCCACTGCTGTTCGTCGGGGTTGCGGGCTTCGCTGCGTGGCTCGTCTGGCTCGTTGTCACCGGCCTACGGCTCATCCGTGGACAGGGCTGACGTCGCTCTATGGTGGCGCTCGTTGAAGTAAATGATGAATGAATGAGGTCCAATCCAGGCACACCCACCCTCAACACGATGGAGAGACCCTTGAGCACAGACACCAAGTCCACGACAGCACTGCACGATCCGCCGGTACCGGTCAGAGCGAAGCTCGCGGCCGCCTGGACCAGTTTCATGTTCCTCTACATCTACGTCGACTACTTCGCCCTGTACAAGCCCGGCGTCGTCGACGACATCCTCGACGGTGTCGTCTTTGAGTTCGACATCAGCCAGACGTTGTTGACCCTCTTCCTCACGTCCATAGCGATCCCGATCTTCATGATCCTGCTCTCCACGACGCTGCCCGCCCGCATCAACCGCGCCGCGAACCTCGTCGTGGCGTCGCTCTCCATCCCCTTCGCGATGTTCAACGCGGTCGGCGAGTCCTGGACCTACTTCTACGGCCTCTCCATCGGACTCGAGGTGCTGCTCCTGGCCTTCATCCTGCGCTCCGCCTGGACCTGGCCCCGCACCGCACCGTCGGCGACCATGGCGACCAAGACGACAACAACGACTAGCATCTCGTAGAGGACTTGGACAACACTGAGGGCCGGGGCACAACGCTCCGGCCCTTCTTTATGCCCTTATTCACCGAAGTGCGTGGAACAGGTCTTCCCGGAAGTTCACGTGTAGCACGATGTGCCCGCCGTTCGCTGTAGTTATGATACCTCTCTTACTTCAGGAGGAGGTGGAAGGATGGCAGTTGTAGTTTTCGACCATGACGATCCGAGTTTTCGACGCTGGCTGGATGAGCACCCCGACGGCTTTGTGCTTAACTGCTACAAGACTGGAAAGGTGCACACCGCACTCTGCCCAAGCTATCGATCTGCTGGCCCGCTTATGACCCACACCCGCCCCAAGGCTTGCAGCACCTCCGAAGAGCAATTGTTCAAGCATGCGGTGCAGGAGGGCTACGTCGTTGAACGCTGCCAGCTGTGTTTTTAGGGAGCCATCTGGGCCGCCCTCCACGAGGCTTCGGCCCAACTCCTTACCTTATACACCTGAGTGCATGTGAGTGGCGTTCTCCGAGGTTCCGCATAGCCCCGGCCCGGACGGGTGGGGTGGTATTAGGGGCGTCCCGTTCGGAAGGCGGCGCGCTGTGACTGGAGGCGCCCGCCGTCGAAGTTCATTAGCACCCCCTGCTTAGGAGGTTTCTTCTTGCCCTTCCGGATCTTACCCGAGGCGTATTTAGCCGCCGTCCTCCGCCCCGCACGCTCCCGGATCTCCGCCTCCCGTGCTAGGCGCTCCGACTTCCTCCGTTCCCTGTCGCGTTGTTTCTTGGACTTCGCCACGGTTTCATCCTCCCTTTGGACATCCGCCACTGCACCCATGCTACCAAGTAGGAAGCTTTACGCACTCTATTCATCCAACGTCGTAGAAGAGGTCTTCTCGGAGGTTCGGATGCAGGATCCTGCATAGACGCGCCCTCAGAGCCGCGAGGATGGCCTGAGAGATCATCCACGCCGGAGGCCGGAGGTCTACATCTTGTGGTGCTGCATAGATACGCGGCCGCGTGGATAGGGGGAAGACTCGCGTCAGGCGCTTCGACCAGGCATACTCCTCGCAGAAAGGGGGAGGCAGGTGCAGCCGGAGAAGGTGCCCCGCGAGCGCGCAGAGGACCTCATAAGCCTGTTGGTGCCCAACTGGCGGCCGAGCCCACGGCAATGCGTGTGGGCCATCAGGATCGCATGCGTCTCGGGCATCTTGGTCGCCATAGGCTACCTCTACGACATCACGCTTTGGGACTGGGCGAAGCTCCTGATCGTTCCAGCGGTGATCGCCGGGTCGGCATCTGGTTCAACCGCAAGCAACGCGAACGGGAGCTGGAGATCGCGGAGCGTCGCACGCAAGACGAGGCGCTACAAGCCTACCTGGATGTGATGTCACAACTACTCACCGACGAAAAGCGGCCGCTGCGTAGGGCGCAGATAGGCGACAGCCTGAGCTCCGTGGCACGGGCGAGGACGCTGACGATGCTCCCGAGGCTCGATGGCGAGCGCAAAGCGCGGGTCTTGCAGTTCCTGTACGAGTCCGGCCTGATCGCCAAGGGACGTCCGATCATCGACCTTCTACGTGCCGACCTGAGCGGTGCCCACCTGTCGTGGGCGGGCTTGAGAGGCGCCGACCTGGAAGGTGCCCACCTGAGCGATGCCGACCTGTTCGGGGCCGACTTGAAGTGGGCCGTCCTGGGCTTTGCCGACTTGACCGGAGCCGATCTGAGAAAGGTGGACCTGCTCGAGGCCGAGTTGTGGGATACCGACCTAACAGGGGCCGACCTATGGAGGGCCTCCCTGAGAGGGCCCCAAGGATGGTCCGTCAGACAGCTGAGGGCGGCCAAGTACCTCGAAGAGGCCACCATGCCAGACGGGAAGATCCTGGGAGGCGAAACCCACCCCGATGGGCCGACCTTCGAGGAGTGGGTCAAAGCCCGAGAGGGCCGCAAGGAGGACGCGGAGAACGACTGAGTCAAGCTGCTCTATCTTATGTACTCACGCTGCGTGAGAAGCCGGAGACGAACATAAGAAAAGGGCCGCCGGGGTGATGGGGAGACGGGCGACCCTTCGTAGACGGATTGTACCGGGGCTAGTGCGTGCTCCCTACCACCAAACCCCCGATCTTCGCGCCCATCGTGTAGGCGGGCGCCTGGGGGGCCTCGCCAGCCGTAGCTGTATGAGCTATCGGACCGGTTGCTATCGGCTATCTGCGCAGCGACGGCACGGCACCACTTCCAAACGCTCGACTTCCTCGCCCATGGCTTCGTCGAAGATAGTGTAGGTCAGGAAGACCAGTCCATCCGTGCAGGCGTGGGGGTGGTAGTCATCACTGGCTTCCCTTGGACGGAATACGCTAGCCTCTTTGGCGTCCACAGTACCTAGTCCTTTCTGTGGACCGGGCTCCGGCGGTGTGCGACCACCTGCGGGGCCATTCCTTTGTCCGACACCATCATTGTAGCTCATTTACTACCGTTTTGCTACTGTATTACTATTGTGTTACTACTGTAATTATGTTATCATCCTGTTGTTTGGTATTCGCGAAGAGAAGGAGGCTACAATGCGCGCCGTGGTCTACATTGGCGACAGGTTGCGAGAAGTCCGCGCCAAGCGGCTTCTCACGCAAGAGGAACTGGCGGAGAAGTCTAACGTTAGTCCTAGCACGATTGCGAACATTGAGCGCGACCATCGAGAGCCTCATTTCCGTACGATCCGCAAGCTCGCCAGAGCTCTCGACGTAGATCCCACCGAACTCGTAGAGGAGTAGTTATGCCTTCCACGAACGGCCACGGCCCGAAGAGGGCCATCCTCTACGCCCGCGTTTCCACAGATGAGCAAGCCCGCTCCGGATACTCCCTGGCCCAACAGATAGAAGCTCTCAGAGACCACGCTGCCCGTGAGGGCCTAGAGGTACTCGAGGAGGTACTAGACCCCGGACAGAGCGGCGCGAGCCTAGAGAGGCCCGGCATGGATTGCGTGAGGGACTTTGTGGCGGCCGGCGGCGTCTCCGTTGTTTTTGCCCAAGACCGGGACCGTTTCGCCCGCGAGCCCGCTTACCTCTACCTGCTGCGCAAGGAGTTCGCGGAACACGACTGCAACCTTCGAGCTTTGAACGACCGAGGCGACGACTCCCCAGAAGGGGAGCTCACCGACGGCATCCTGGACCAACTCGCTAAGTTCGAGCGCGCGAAGCTCGCCGAACGTAGCCGCCGGGGGAAGATGCGCAAAGCCAGGGAGGGGCACGTCGGCGTTACCACGCCCAAATACGGCTTCCGCTACAACGAGGCGAGAGACGGCCTGGTCGTGCACGAGCCAGAGATGAGGGTGGTCGAGAAGGTCTTCCGCATGGCCGCCGAAGGACTCGGCGTGATGGCGATACGGACGCGCCTGCGCTCGGAAGGAATTTCCTCTCCCAAAGGCGGCGAGGTCTGGGACCCGCGTATGCTGCGCCTTATGGTGGCCAGCGACATCTACCGACCACACGACCGCGAAGAGCTTACGGGATTGGTGGCCCCGGAAGTGGCGGCCCGATTGGATCCCGACAAACAGTACGGTATCTGCTGGTTCAACCGCCAGAAAACCAGCATGCGCACCGTCTCGGAGCCGGACGGCAACGGAGGACGGCGCTACAGGAAACGCAAGACCACGAAGATTAGACCAAAAGAGGAGTGGATCGCCGTACCGGTGCCGGCGTTCTTGTCCAGAGCCCTGGTGGATCTAGCCCGTACCACCATGGAGAACAACAAGGGAGCCGAGCGGAAATACTTGGCCCGGGAGTGGGAGCTGCGGGGCCTAATGCGCTGCTCGTGCGGCTCGACCATGGGAACCCATACCACCCAGCCACGTGGCGGCCGAGTCTACCACTACTACAAGTGCAAGCGGCGCAGCCGCTTAGGCAAGACGGGATCCTGCAGGCAAAAGGCCCTCAGGCCCGACGAGGTAGAGGCCGCTGTATGGAAATTCGTCTCGGAGCTCCTCGTGGATCCCGAAAGGATAAAGGCGGGCCTGGAGAAGCTCATGGACGACGAGGCGGCCATCTGGCGAGGGGATCCCGAACGCGAGGCCGAAGTCTGGGCGGAGAAGCTGGAGGAGTGCGCTCGGCTTAGGAGGGCATACCAACAGCAACAGGCCGCGGGCCTCATGTCCCTAGAAGAACTAGGAAGCATGCTCAAAGACCTCGAAGAGACCCGCAAACTGGCGCAGGACGAACTGTCAAACGCAGAGGTTCGAAGGGACCGAATAGAGGGACTAGAGCGAGATCGGGATGAGCTACTTAGCTATGTGAGTGAGGCGGTGCCAGAGGGTTTGGAAAGTCTCACGGGAGAGGAGCGCAACAGGCTCTACAGGATGCTTCGGCTCGAGGTAACACCGTCTTCGGAGGGATACGAGGTAAAGGGGGTTTTTTGTACTGCTAACCTTCCACCAAGGTCGCCACGCGGCCCCAGGGGTGTTCGGAGATACCGGCCGGTACCTCGACGCTCTGGCCCTTTAGTTCATCTACGGTCTCCTCCAGGCTGTCCTCGGGCTGGAAGGTCACGACGGGACCACCTTCGGCCCGGGCCCCCGAGGGTTCGCGACCATTCAGGCCGATAGTGAGACCATTCGCATCTACTTCGGCCCAGTCTCCGTCTTCCTTAGTGATCTGGAGCCCTAGAGTGCCTCCATAAAAACCCTTGGCCCGCTCTATATCCTGCACTGGCATCCAGACCACTGCTACGCCCTCGAGCATTCCTCGCCTCCTCTAATCGTATTCGTCACCGTAAGGCTACAAGTAGTGCCCGCGGAGACAGTAAGCAAACTAACCGAACGTTTCGAGGAAGCGCTCGACTATCTTCTCTTCCACTTCGGCGAGCGAGATCTCGCGGTCCAGTTCCCGGCTCAGGCTAGTGACGCCGAACTCTTTGATGCCGCAGGGCGTGATGCGGTCGAACCAGGACAGGTCAGTCTTCACGTTCAGGGCGAAGCCGTGGGAGGTGATCCAACCCGACGAGAACTTGACGCCGATGGCGGCGATCTTGCTGTCCCCCACCCATACTCCCGTGTATTCAGGGTGATGCCAGCCCTCGATGCCGTAGTCATTCAGAACCCTGATGATGACGTCTTCCAGTTCGCGCAGGTAGGCGTGGGTGTCGCGCGCCTTGAGGCGTAGGATCGGGTAGCCCACGATCTGACCGGGGCCGTGGAAGGTCGCGTCCCCCCCCTGTCGCTCCAGAACACCTCGGCCCCCAGGGACCGCAAGTACTCCTCTCCTGCACCCAGGTTCACCGCGTCCTTCGCCGCCCGCCCCACGGTGAAGACCGGCGGGTGCTCGCACAGGATGAAGGTGTCGGGGATCTCATCCTTCTTCCTGAGCCGCACGAGGTCCTTCTGGAGATCCCAGGCCTCAGCGTACGGCGTCAGCCCCGGCAGTCGCCGCACGTCGACGGTTGTTGCGGATGAGGTCAGTTTCTCCATCCAGCTATGCCGCGATGTACTCTCGGATATCTACCTGGACTCCGGCCCTGGCGGCTTCCTCGGCTGCTGACAGGAGCCTGGCCGTCGTCTCTTCGGCGATGTACTCTTCACCGCAGACGTCACAAACCTCGGCCGGCACGTTCTTGAACACCAGGATCATATCGTTTCTTTCCAACGTGACCGTAGCGGTTCCGCCTCGTGCTTCACCCTGTTTGCAGACCACACACCTCATGTTCTTTTCCTCCTGAAATCCGGCTCCCAGAGCTCTGGGTCCGGCTTATAGACCGTGATCACGAAAGTATCTCCGGTTTCGGCACCATCCGCTGCAACCACATGTACAGGTCTCGACGCAAGCCAACCGAGCACGAGACGACTGGGATAAGGCGTGTCATCCGGGTAGATCTTGATGATTTCGCCCTCCTCCAGCACGTGCCGGACATCCTTCTCGCTGATCCTGTTCTGAAACATGCGCTGGATGGCATGTACACGAAAGACCAGTCGCATCGCGCGCTACCAGGTCCTCTACCATCCCGTCTCAGGAGCCGACGAACGCCTCGCTCTTTCTAGCATCAGCAGTCTGCTCGTGGGCATGGTAGGAGCTGCGGACGAGCGGCCCACTCTCGACGTGCCTGAAGCCCAGAGCGATGCCGTACTTTTTCAGTTCCGCGAACTCTTTGGGTGTGTAGTAGCGGCTCATTGGCAGGTGGTTCTCCGACGGTCTGAGGTACTGGCCGATGGTCAGGATGTCCACGTCGTGGTCGCGCAGGTCCTGCATGGTCCTTCGGATCTCCTCCTCGACCTCCCCGAGCCCGACCATAAACCCACTCTTGGTCAGGCCCTCAGGGTTCAGTTCCTTGGCGTAGCGGAGCACCTCAAGCGACCGCCGGTACTTGGCCTGCGGCCGGACCGCAGGGTAGAGACGCGGGACCGTCTCGATATTGTGGTTGAAGGTGTCGGGTCGGGCGTCTATGACGGTCTGTATAGCGTCCCGGTCACCCTTGAAGTCGGGGGTAAGAACCTCGACAGCGCAGCCCGGGACCTCGTCCCGGATAGTGCGTATCGTCCCCGCGAAGATGGAGGCGCCCCCGTCTGAGAGCTCGTCGCGGTTCACGCTCGTTATGACGGCGTGCTCGAGGCCCATCTGCTTGGCGGCATCGGCGACGCGGTGGGGCTCGTCGAGGTCGAGTTCGGTAGGCTTGCCCGTAAGCACGGCGCAGAAGCCGCAGGAGCGGGTGCAGACGTTGCCGAGAATCATGAACGTCGCCGTGCGGTTGTTCCAGCACTCGCCGATGTTCGGGCAGCGGGCCTCCTCGCAGACCGTGTGCAAATTCAGCCCGCGCATCGTCTCCTTGATGTCGCGGTAGACCTCGCCGTCGGGGACGCGTGCCTTGAGCCACTCGGGCCGGCCGTGAGCGCCAGGCAATCCCCTCGCCTGCTGCCGGAAAGGCAAATACTCCGTCGCCGTTCCGTCGGGCGGCGGGGGCACCGGCCTATCTTCCCAACGGTGGCGGACCTCGAAGGTCTTCGTGCCGTCGTCCAGTACCTTGAGGTTGATCTGTCTGCGCGCCACGGCTCTCCTATCTTGCGGGGTCCTTCCGGACCCCGCGCCGGTCAGCATTTCAGCTTGTCAGCTTGTCAGCTTTTTGTCTTTGCTGACGGCTCGTCGTGCGGAAGACCCGAACCTTCGGCACCACGCTGCCACATATTACGCCTTGCTATGGTAGCGCACGTTGGCGAAACTGCACCGTGTCTCCTATCGCAAGGAGGTATCAGGTTTCAGGCTACAGGTCTCAGGCCGCAGGAAAAGCCGGGGCGGCGTTGGCGCCATACGCCAACCCGAAGTCCTCCTGAAGCCTGATGCCCTACCCCTGTAGCCTAAAAATGAATCGGCTGTCCCTCCGCGGCCATCGCGGCCTCTCCGACGACCTCAGAGAGGCTCGGGTGGGGGTGCATGGTCATCCCGATCTCTTCTGGTGTGCCCTCCACGAGCTTGGCGAAGACGCCCTCGGTGATCAGGTCCGTCACCTTTGGCCCTATGGCGTGCATGCCGAGGATGAGGTCGGTCTCGACGTCGGTCACTATCTTGAAGAACCCGTTTGACTCGCCCTCGATGAGGGCCTTGCCTATGGCCCTGAACGGGAACTTGGTCTCTTTGACCTCGTAGCCCTCCTCCTCGGCCTCCGCCTTGTTGAGCCCGAAGGACGCCACCTCGGGCCGGCAGAAGGTAACGCGCGGGACGAGGTTCCTATCCTTGGGCATGGGATTCTCGCCGGCCATGTGCTCGACGGCGATGATACCCTCGTGCCCGGCCTCGTGGGCGAGCCAGAAGCCCCCGACTACGTCCCCGGCCGCGTACACGCCGTCCTGGGCCGTCCGCCCGTACTCGTCGACCTGGACGATGCCACGGTCGTTGAGTTCGACCTCGGTCACATCGAGGTTCAGGTCCTCGGTGACGGCCCTGCGCCCGACGGCGACGAGCAGCGCCTCCGCTTCGAGCGTATCGCCGCCGTCGGTCTCTCCGGTCGGGGGGTCTTCGCCACCGTAGCCGCCGCCCTCGCCCTCGGTCTCCTCCTGCTCGCCGGAGTCGGCGCCGGCGATCTGGATCTTGACGCCGGAATCGGTCTTCTCCAGGCTCTCGGGGTCGGCTTTCGTGCTCGTGAGGACCGTGATGCCCCTACCTTCGAACTCCTTCTTGAGGGCCTCGGAGATCTCCGGATCCTCAAGCGGCACGAGGCGGTCCAGGATCTCGACGATGGTCACCTCGGTGCCGAAGTCGTTGTACATGCTGGCAAACTCGACGCCGACCGCCCCTGAGCCAAGGATGATGACGCTCTCCGGATAGCTCTCGTCGTTGGTGACGATGTCGTCTGAGGAGATGACCTTCTCCCCGTCGAACTCCAGGCCGGGCAGGGTGTTTACGGCGGAGCCGGTAGAGATCAGGACGTTTTCGGCTTCTAGCTCCTCCTCACCTTCATCGGTCTGTACTTTTATCTTCTTGGGCTCGACGAAGCTGCCGACCCCGTTGTAGACGGTGACCTTGTTTTTCTTCATGAGGCCCTGCACGCCGCGCCTGAGCTGGGTGACGACCTGCTCGCGGCGCGTTGCGGCCTGCGGGTAGTCGAACTCCACCTCGCCGACCTTGACGCCGTACTCCTCGCCGTTCTTGGCGTCGTGCAGGAGGCTGGCCGTGTGCAGCAACGCCTTGGTCGGGATGCATCCCAGGTTCAGGCACGTGCCCCCGAGGTGCCCGCCCTCCCGCTTCTCGATAAGGGCCACGCTCATCCCCAGCTGGCTGGCCCGGATCGCCGGTATGTACCCGCCGTTCCCGCCGCCGATGATCACGAGGTCGAATTGTTCAGCCACACTTGACTCCTCTCTTTTTAGGTTTCAGGTTTCAGGATGTTCTGGCGCCGCGCCGCGACCCCTTCCTGATGCCTGTAGCCTGATGCCTCCTTATCGTAATTCTAACTGCCCGTCTTGCCCCGAACCATCCTCCCGCTGGCACGCCGGACAGAAGTGCGACGGCCTCCCGCTTACCTTTTCCCTAACCACCTCGCCTTCACACCCGGGGCAGGGCTGTCCGTGCTTCTCGAAGACCCTGAGGTAGTTCTGATGCTCGCCAGGCCTATCCAGCACGTCCCTGTACAGACGAACCGTCGTCCCCCTGTGCTCCACGCCGGCCGCGAGGTTGGACCGTATCGCCCTGTGCAATGCCTGCCATTCCTCTTCAGAGAAGGTGTTCGCTTTGCGTCTGGGATGCAGCCTCGCATCGTACAGGATCTCATCGACGTAGATGTTCCCTATGCCCGAGATGACCTTCTGATCCAGTAGCAGGGGCTTTATCTGGGCCCTGCGCGAACCGATGGCACGCGGCAGATAATCCGCCTCGAACCCGTCTTCGAGCGGCTCCGGCCCTAAAGAGGAGAGCCGCTCCTCGAGCTCCCCGGCGTCGAGCATACGCGCCCGCGTGAACCCGGTCTCGTCCCGCAGGAAGAGCCTCCTGTCGCCGTCGAGGTGCAACACGAGCATCAGGGCCGTCAGGGGCTCCTCGACCGGGGGCACGAGCAGGAGCTGGCCCCCGATCTTGAGCTGGAAGACGAGTGAGTCCCCGCTATCGAGTTCCACGATGAGGTGCTTGGCCCGCCGCCGGGCACCCGTGATGCCGACACCTTCCAACCGGCCGACGAACTCTTCGGTCGAGGGCTGCTCCACGAGTGAAGGGACGAGGACCTCAGCCCACTCTAGCGTCGAACCGACGACGAGGCCGCGTAGGTCCTCCTTTATGGTCTCGACCTCAGGCAGCTCGGGCATGGGTTAGTTATACCCGTTCTGCGAGTCCTCATTCTCCTTGAGGTTTGCGCGCGACGAACGCAGCGTGACCCTCGGAGAGCGGGAGGGCGCCGTAAGATCTCATCGTCCGTACAAGGAAGCCTACCCGCTCGAGTTCCGCGGAAAGCTCAGACGGATCGTACAACCGCACGCGATGTATCTCTTCGTCCCGCCTGTAGTGCTCTCCTACCTTCCTGAAGCTGACGATCCGGCGCTCCATCGTACCCAGCCCGGCGTCCTCCTCTCGCTCGGTGAGCACCGCCCAGTCCTCCCCCACGCCGAAGCCCCTCGCCGTGGTACCGGTCGGCACCTGTCCGGGGCCAAGTACGTCGAAGACGAAGACGCCGCCAGGAACCAGGGCGTCGTAAACTCGCCTCAAGAGGTGGCCCAGCCCCAGATCCTCGTTCTCCGCGTCGAAGAGGTAGTTGAGGACCTCGCTCACGGCCGTGACCGCAGCGCACGGCGGGATCTCCACCTCGAAGAGCGACCCCACCAGGAAGTCGGCCTCGGGCACCTTCTTGCGGGAGAGTTCGATCATAGCCTCGGATATGTCGATCCCCAAGACGCCGTAGCCGGCGTCGACCAACCGCCGCGCCCAGACACCGCTCCCGCAACCGAGGTCGACGATTAGGCCATCTCTTATCCCGTTATGGTCCAGGATCTCCAGAATCCCGGGGGCCGACTCGAGGGCGAAGTCGGCGTGCCCGACATCGTGTATGTAGGCGACGTCCTCCCCGTAGTACCGGCCCACGCCTCAACGCCGGGTGAGCCGGACGGAGGGGGCGCTATAGACCGGAACTGGCTCCCCGTAGACGGCGCGGTAGAGACCGTCGAGCATGACGGAGCGGGCGTCGAGCGAGCGCATGGCCCCCTCGCGAACCTTCTCTCGGCCCTCATCGTCCCTTGCGTAAGGTGCGATGGCGTCCATCATAATGCGGGCGTGGGTGACGTCCATCGTGACGTGGCTCGTGAAAATCTCCAGCGCCTCATCGGGAAGCCCGGCGGCCTTCCGCAGGCCGTCAGAGAGGCGGGCGTAGATCGGGGGGACCGGCCACTCGCTCGCGGGCCCGAGGGCACCGAGCCCGATCCTGACGTCAGGATGCCCCGAGAGCGCGTAGTGGGTGGTGATGTACATCTCTATCTCGGGTAGCGTCCTCGGCCCCTCCCACTCCTCCTCACCTATGCCCAGTGCAACCAGGAAACGCCGGTACAGGGCAGGGTGCGTTTCATCGGGGTCGAGGTGGCCGTACTCGTCGAAGAGTACCTCGGCGAGGGCAAGCTGCAGCTTCTCGTCGTCGCGGCAGTTCGAGATAAGCGCCGCCAGGTACAACCGGCTCACCCTGACGTGCCTGTAGTACTGGATCGCGAACGTCCTCACCCCCGCCGCGTCGGCATCCCCCTCCGCAAACCGCTCCAGAAAAGGATGCGTCAGCGCAGGATGCCCGATAACCTCACGCTTTAGCGCCTTGAGAAACGCTTCCGAATTCTCGCCACTCGCCTGGTATCGCATGTCCAATAGTTTAGCGCAACTGTTACGGTAACAGGCATCAGGTTTCAGGTTTCAGGTTTTGCGGCGGGAGTGTTGGCCGCGTCGTGGATTCCCGCTTTCGCGGGAATGACGGTGAGGGGCTGCCGGGATTGTGACGGGTGAGGGGCTGCGGGAATGTGGTGGTGAGGGGCTGCGGGAAGGTGACGGTGATGGGAAAGCGGGAATGAGGGGTGGCGGACTGCGAGGGTCCGGATACAGAGTGAGGTCCTGATGCCTGTAGCCTGATACCTGTAGCCTGTTGCCTTCATTTGCAGGCACTTCACCGTTGTTTCACTAGCTTCAGTGAGGTATAATAGTGCCATGACAGAGACGAACAACATCAGGCAGGATTGGCTCAGTGTCCCGCGGCGGCGGGAGGAGGAGCGGTTGGACCCGCACGTGTACAAGCGTGGGATCAACGGGTTGACGGTGGAGGAGGCGTTACGCCGGGCGTTTCCGAGGGTGATGGACATTCTCGGGAGGAGCGGTGAGGAGTATTCGGAGTTCGAGATGCAGTTGGTGCGTCAGACTGTAAGGGCGTGTTTGATCTCCCAGGTCTCCCGGGCGAATCTGTACCGCATAGCGGGCATTCTGGTGGCCGACAGGCGTGATGAGGGGGCGCACATCGACACCTCGCTGGCGCTCGCCTACGTCGCCGCGCTCAGGGAGGCGTTCATCACGGAGCTCTCCGTCGGCGAGCGGGTATTGACACCGCTCGGTTACGGGGAGGTCCGCTACGTCTCTGGCGACAGCGCCAACGCCGCTATCAGGCTGGACAACGACTACGAGGTCTGGCTGCCGGCGGAGAGGATTTCGCGCCCCGGCGCGTCCGTACGCCGCGCCTCGTAGGGGCGGGTTTCGAAAGTAGGGCGGGTTCAAACCCGCCCCTACTTTCCGGTAGACTAGCGGGGTCGTGACCGCGATAGAGGGCGCCATGGAGAAGTCCAGAGCACGGGTGATCTGCAACCCCACCTCCGGGGGCGGGGCTTACGACCCCGATGAGATTCGCGCCGGGCTCGAAGGCCTCGAGGTCGAGTGGATCGAGACCGAGGGCCCGGAGGATGCGATAGGTGCCGCCGAGGAGTGGCGCGGGGGCCTGCTCATTGTCGCCGGGGGGGACGGTACGATCAACGATGTGGTAAACGGGCTCGGAAGGGCCGATTTCCCTGAGGATGTAACCTTGGGCATCCTTCCCACTGGCACCGGCAACGACCTCGCCGCGACGCTGGAGATCCCCAAGGACGCGGACCTTGCGGAGGACGTTATCCGGCAGAACCGGGTGCGGACCCTCGACGTGGCGCGGGTAAGGTCAGAGGGAGTCGGTGAAAAGTACTTCATCAACGTGGCGACCGGGGGGCTTGGGGCGGAGATCTCCGACGCCAACGAAGGGGAGTTCAAGAAGCGATGGGGCAAGCTCTCCTACTTGCGGGCCTCGCTGGAAGTCGCAAAGGACTTCGACGTGCGCGAGCTGGACCTCTCCCTTGACGGCGAGCTTCGGAAGGTGAGGGCGGTCAACGTGGTCGTCGGGAACTGCCGTTACGCGGGCGGAGGCTGGCTCGCCGCACCGAAGGCCAACCCCGAGGACGGCCTGCTCGATGTCGTCATCATAGAGACCCTGGGGGTTGCGGACCTGCTCCAGCTCGCCCCAGCATCCCTGATGAGGAACAGTTACCTGGACAAAGATGGTGTGTTCTTCGCGCGGGCGAAGGAGATCCTGGTCAAGACCCAGCCTCCTGGTCTTGAGTTTACGACCGACGGCGAGGTCATCGGCGACGAACCAGCCGAGTTCTCTGTGGTCCCCCACGCCCTCAAAGTTATCGTCGGGCCCGAGTACGTCGCAGAGCCTCAGGGATAGTATAGGACCATGATCAAGGTTCTATTCTTCGGCGCCGCGGCGGACAGGGCCGGTACGCGCGAGACCGAGTTGATGGTGCAAGACGGGGCGACGCTCGCGGAGATCTGGCCCCTGCTGGTCGAGCGGCACCCCGACCTCGCCCCCATGCGAGACACGCTGGCCTTCGCCGTCAACGGCGAGTACGCGCGGGGGGAGGCCGTCCTCTTTGCGGGCGACGAGATAGCCGTCCTTCCGCCCGTCTCAGGCGGTTAGATGTTCACCTTGGTCGATGGGCCTCTCGACGTAGGGACTCTCGTCTCGAATGCCCAGAGGCCCGAATGCGGCGCCATCGTCACGTTCGTGGGCACGACGAGGGTCGACGAGTCGGAAGGCGCGTCGGTCGAGTACCTTGAGTACGAGGCTTACCGGCCGATGGCCGACAGGAAGCTGGAGGAAATAGGGGCCGAGATAGAGGGGCGCTGGAACGTGGAGCACGTCTCGATCGTCCACCGCCTGGGCAGGGTGGACCCCGGTGAGGCCAGCGTCGCCATAGTCGTCGGGGCGCCGCGCCGCGGACCGGCGTTCGAAGCCAGCCGCTACGCCATCGAGCGCATAAAGGAGGTCGTCCCCATCTGGAAACGCGAGGTCTGGTCGGACGGCTACGTGTGGGTAGGAAGCCAGGTCGGTACTAGAGCAGCGGCAATCGGGGAGATGTGATCTAAGGCAACAGGTTTCAGGCTACAGGCTTCAGGTCTTGGTGCTATCGATGATCCGAGCCCGCTTGTAGCGCGGTATGCTTTTCCTACGAGTTGCGCCACGGACCCACTGATGCCTGATGCCGCGGCCGGCGGGAGGCTGTGCCTCCCGCTGGCCGCTTCAGGTGAACAGCACGTAGATGGCGAAAATCCCGGCGAAGGCCAGGCTTCCTGCGACGATGATCAGGTATCCGACGACCGACGACTCGAAATCGCCCTCCGAGATACTGCGCCGGTTTCTTAGGAACTGGGCCGTCCCCAGGATGAGCGTCAGGGCCCCGAGCAACGCCAGCCCGAGCCCGAAGAACTCCGAGCCGCTCGTAGAGCTGACCTGAAAGTCGGCGGCCTTTGCCAGCGCCCCCGCCCTCTCGACGACGAGTCCGAGGGAGATCAGGCTGACACCGGTCCTCACCCACGAGAGCAGCGTCCGCTCGTTGGCAAGATGCTCCCTGATCTCGGTCGAACCCTGTCTCTGCTCGTCCTTGTTTTCGTTCTCCGATCTCATGACCCTGGACCTCCTTCTCAAGGAAGATTACATGCTGGAGCGCCAGGGAGGTGGCCATTGCCCGGATTTGCGCCCCCGGGCCAAAGTCCGGTCGTCGGTTTTAGGGTAGAGTTCTCTCCGAAGAAGATGGAGAATACGCTTTGTCGTTTGGGGATAGGGTGAACGAAGGGAACGGGTTATTGGATCGGCGGGCCGGGCTCGAGCAAGAATTCTTCCTGGTCGAGGACTCAGGGCATCCGTCGATGCGGGCCGACGAGTTTCTGGAGCGTTGCCGGGCCATGACCGAGGATGAGTCGGGCTCCGCGGCGTGCTTCGCCCCCGAGTTCGTGCTCGGCCTGGTTGAGGTAAACACGCCCCCGGTACAGGCCCTCTCCGATCTGGAGCGCGAGTACGCCAGGAACCTCGAAGTAGCCTTGCGCACGGCGAGATCCCTGGGTCTCAGGCTGTACCCGCTCGGAACCTATCCGCTGACATTCACGCCCGCGGCCCGCGACGGGTTGGACTACAGAGTCCAGGTTGGCACGGTCGGCCCCGGGAGATTCGTGGACGCGGGGAGGTGCGCGGGCACGCACCTGCACCTGGAGTTGCAGGCCGGAACGGTCGATACTACGGTGGGGATCTCCGCCACCGCGTCCGCCGCCGCGCGCGGGGAGGTCCTGAACGTCTACAATCTCGCGACGGCCCTCGACCCCGCGCTGGTCGCGCTCACCCGCTCGTGCCCATACTTCGAGGGGAGGGCGACGGGACTGGCCGCCCGCACGGTACACTACAGGGGCGACGCCGCTTTCGGGTGGGAGGGGGTCTACACGGACCTGCCCCAGGTCGGCGCCCTGCTTCCCTACGCCGACGACGCGGGACACCTGATCAGACAACAGTTCGACCGTTACGAGGCCTGGCTCGCCGCCATGGACCGGGCCGGCGTGCACAGGCGTCTCTTCGCTGAGGCCGGCGGGGACCTCCTGAGACCGGCGTGGAACCCCGTGCGCCTCAACCGGCAGGGGACGCTTGAGTTGCGCGGCATGGACAGCAACTATCCCGAGATGACCCTGACCGCGGTCGCCATGATCCTCGGCGCCGCGGACCGCGTGAGGCGCGACGGCCTCGAGGTGGTGCCCGACGAAGGGGTGCGCGCATTCGAGGTTACGGGAGACGTGCTCAGGGTGCCCGGCTTCGGTCGCCTCGGCGGGGAATTGCTGTACGCGGCGGTGACCCAAGGAGCGAACGACGAAGCCGTCGCCGCCTACCTGGACTCGGTCCTGGATCTCGCCGGGGAGGACGAAAGACTCGTCGAACTCCGTCACCACCGCAGCGCAACCGGCCTCTACCCTACCACCGAGGCCGACATCCTCGAAGACTACGGCGGCGCGTCCCTCTCCGAAGACGAAGGGTTGCGACTCGTGCTCGAAGCCTGCGACGAGCTGGATGCCCAGGTCTCGCGCCTCTCCCGATCTCAGGAGGAAGAGCCGGCGGACGTCTCCTAGCCCGGAGACTCCTACGGCCCTCTCGATCGCGGCCCGCCGCTCGGCCCTGCGGGCTATCGATGCGTTCCTATCGTTGCCTGCTCTTGCGCCGCCCTAGCGTCGGTCTTCGACCTTGCACTTCTCGAGCAGAGCGATGGCCTTCTCGTAGAGCTCCTGCTCGGTACGGGCGTAGCGGCCGCCCTCGAAGCCTTCGTTCTCGTCGTCGTGGGTGCTTTGCTCCGGCATGAAAAATCTCCGCCAATCGTCGATCGCTCTCGTCCAACCAGAAGCTACACCTTGCGGCATGCCCGTAGGTTACAGATGCGCAACGTTTCGGCAAGAATCCGGTAACGTAAGAGAGGACAGACGGTTGTGCATTCGCGGTACTTCTGATGTACGGAGTTGCCCTTCTAGGTACTTCGTATCCACGAGCGTGCATAGATCGACCCTGGACGCCTTGGGAACACGGTTACCGCCCCGAGCACCTGAGGGCCGAACACATGTTGTCCTGGTGCCTTATAAGGATGCGAAACCGTGCATGAGATCCAGGAGGGACCGCGCCGAAATACCAGACTACGAGCAGATTCTTGCCGGACCGCAGACTCTTTAGACGGGCGGGGCGTTCCCATGGCGTACGGTCGAGGCGCGGGTATACTCGCCGCATGGGCAAGGACCGCGTATCTCTCAGTATGGACTTCGGGGTGAGAGTCGCTGCGGTGGTGGAGCAGGGAGGAGCCTTGCTCCTGGTGCGCCACCAGAAACCGGACAGGGACCCTTACTGGGTCTTGCCAGGGGGCCGACTCGAGCCGGGCGAGACGATACCAGACTGCGCGGGACGCGAGCTCGTCGAAGAAACTGGCCTCGATGCCAGCTTCCTGGGGGTCCTCTACGTTAGCGAGTTCCTGAGGGAGGGGCGGCATACGATCGACGTCGTCGTTCGGATGGCGCTGGAAGGCGAGCAGGAAGCCGTCCTTGGGAGCGACCCCGAGGTTGCGCCGGGAAGCGAGCCAACCTTGAGGGAGGTGCGCTGGGTAGGCGTCGATGGGCTGCGGGAGATCGAGCTTCTGCCCGTCTCCGTAAAGACGCGGCTCCTGAAGGATGCTGGCGACGGATGGATTCCGGAGAACGTCTACGTCGGGAGTACGGATGGTTGACTCGCAGGACGCGTTGCTCTCGGTGGTCTTACTGGACGCGGCCGCCGCAGGGTTCGTGATCGGGGGGTTTTGGATCTCGGTCGCCCTGATGCGAAGCTTCGGCAATGGATTAGGGTACTCCCTCGTTCCTCTGGGATTCGCGCGCCCGAGGGGCGGTATTCCGGCGGGGATCGGCGTCGGGGTTTTCGTCGGCGTCTTCGCCTTTCTGTTGAGCCTGGTCGTAACCCCGCTCAGCGTTTTGGTGCTCGAACGGCTCGGTTACTCTACGGAATCGACGGTCCAAAGGCCTTTCATGGAAGGCCTCGCCGGCTGGGTGCGCGAGAGTCCGGGTATGGCCATACCCGCCATAGTCCTCGTCGTCGTTGTCTTTGGCCCCGCCGTGGAGGAATTGATCTTCAGGGGCGTCGTCTTCAACGGACTCTACCGGCTTGGGGCCTGGATCTCCAGGAGATCCAGGGTCAAGACACGCCCCACAACGCCAGGTAGGGTGACGATCTTCGTCTTCTCGGCGCTCGCATCTTCGATACTGTTCGCCCTGCTGCACCTGGAGCCGGTGCTCCTACCCGTCCTCCTGATACTCGCGATGACCCTGTGCGCCCTCTTCCTGCGCACGGGCAGCCTGCTGCCTTCTATCGTCGCCCATGCAACGTTCAACTCCTTCGCCACCTCGCTCGTCATCCTGAACGGGCTTGGGGTTCTAGAGATACCGATTTAGGGGCGGGTTTGAAACCCGCCCCTACAAGTGGACGGCCCCATCGTTCATCCGGCTTGTGGCTGTTCTCCGACGTAACGGGCCCTGGGGCGTATGAGCGAATCGCCCTCGTACTGCTCTATGGCGTGGCCGATCCAACCTACCGTCCTGCCGAGCCCGAAGAGCGCGACAGCACCGCCCGCGGGCAACCCCAACTCCCGCGCGACGGTCGCCAGCGCGAAGTCCACGGTGGGACGCCCGCCCAAGAGTCGTAGAATTTCCCCCGCAACGGCCTCGGAGAGCTCGATGGCAGATCCCTGCGGGTACGCCTCGGCCGTCAGGCGTAGCAGCGCGCCGCCGCGGGGATCCCCTTCCGGGTAGAGCGAATGCCCGAAACCAGGTATGCGCTCCCCCCGCCTGAGACGGCCGGAGATGACCGCCCGCGCATCTCCCGCAACCTCCACCTCCCCGAGGAAGGCTTCTACCAACTCGATCTCTCCGCCGTGCTTGACACCTCCCAGTGCCGCGAGTCCGGCCAGGACCACGGCATAAGGGGTGGCCCCGGACGAGGCGACACACCTGGCGGCGAAGGTCGAGACGGGCAGCTCGTGGTCCGCGCAAAGTACGAGCGCCGCGTCGATAATCGCCCCTGCCCCAACCTCCTGCCGACTCCAACCACGTCCCAACTTCTCGGCCAACCCAAGAGCGTCTTGCCCGCAGGCCACGCTCGTCATCAGGCGGAGTATCCTGGCGCCGGTACGCGCGACGGCCCGCGGGCGCAGGTCGTAGGCTGCCGGGTCCTCGGCCGCCGCGAGAGGGAGGAGGACCTGGAATACGTCGACGGGCGGCATCCCGGAGACACTCCTTAGAACGGTCCCGATACGTTCGGAGGGCTCGAACTCTCCAGGCGGGAAGATATCAGTGGCCATCGCCTCGTCGCCGGCCCAGATCAGGGCCGCAACTTCCTCGATGCTCTTCCGCCCGGCGAGATCGAGAATGTCGCGCCCCCTGTAATACAACCGGCCGTCGTCGATGAGGGTGATACCAGACTCCATCACCGGCGTACCCCAGTGCAATACGCCCTCGAGGACCCCGTCAGGGTCCCTCCTACGCTCCTTCCTCTCCCTTAACCTCCGTACGTCCTCAGCCCGGTACCGCCTGTTGCGCTTCTTCCCCCCTACCGCCTCGGAACGTATCATTCCCCGACTCACGTACGCGTACAACGTTGCCAGACTTACCCCCAACTCCTCCGCAGCCAGCCCCGCACTGAGATACCGCTCATCCAAGAGTCCGCCTCCTTCCACCGTCCTCAACCACACAGTACTATAAGTTGATTACCGAATCAATATTGATACATGCTTTGAAGACGGATACGATGAATAGCAAGGAATCGGATTGAAAGGATCAACATGGGCGCGAATTCTGGTACGGGCTTTGTTGCTGGGTTGGAGGATGTGGTGGCGGCCGAGACCCGCCTCAGCGGGGTTGACGGCGAAGCTGGGGAGCTGACCATCGCGGGGTTTCCTGTCGAGGAGTTGGCGGGGCGGGCTTCTTTCGAGGAGGTCGTCTACCTGCTGTGGAACGATGAGTTGCCAGATACTGGGCGGCTGGCGGAGTTCCGGGAGAGATTGGCCGGGCGGCGGGAGCCAGGGCGGGCTACTTTGGATCTGCTGCGGGCTGTGTCGGCCGAGAGGGTGCCGGTCATGGATGCTGTGCGTATGGCTGTTGGCGCCGTGAGCCCAGGCACGGACAGTGAAGAAGCGCTGGCGTTGGTTGCGAGCCTGCCGACCATCGTCGCCGCGTACTGGCGGATGCTCGGGGGGGAAGAGCCCGTTGCCCCCGACCCTGAGCTGGGGCATGCGGCCAACTATCTGTACATGCTCATGGGTGAGGTTCCTGGCGTGGAATTCGTGAGAGGTCTCGAGACCTATCTGGGCGCCGTGTCCGACCATGGTATGAATGCTTCCACGTTCGTGGCGAGGGTCATCGTCTCTACGCGCTCGGACTTCGTCTCGGCCGTGACCGGGGCCGTTGGGGCGCTCAAGGGACCGCTGCACGGTGGCGCGCCTGGGCCTGCGCTCGATGTGGTGTTCGAGATCGGGGAGTCGAGCCGGGCCGAGGCGTACCTGCGGGAGAAGCTGGGGCGAGGCGAGCGGCTCATGGGGTTCGGGCATAGGATCTATCGCACGCGTGACCCGAGGGCCGACGTGCTTGCCGCTGCTGCCGAGCGTCTGTACACGACGGACGGGGACAGGGAGCTCTACGCTCTCGCGCTGGACGTAGAGAGGACGGCGCTTCGGCTGCTAGCGGAGCACAGGCCTGGGAGGAATCTGCAGACCAACGTCGAGTTCTACACGGCGCTACTGTTGCACGGGCTGGGGTTGCCGACGGAGCTCTTCACGCCCACCTTCGCGGCCGGGAGGGTGGCTGGGTGGACGGCCCATTGCTTCGAGCAGAGGGCTCTCGACCGCCTTATCAGACCGCAGTCGGAGTACGTGGGAGAGAAGGACAGGAGTTGGGTGCCGCTGGAGGAGCGGTAGGAGAGACGAAAAACGACCCCCGGAGATCCGGGGGCCGTACCCTTCTGAGTGTTACGCAGGTATCCCGCTTTTCAGCACGTCCGCCTTCACAACATGGGAGGCGGATAAAGTAACCCAGGATCCCGCCGGGTGTTTTGGTGGGCCTAGGTCAGAGCCACCTCTCCCAGAAGATACCCGCGACTACTACTCGATGCGTCTATCTGGATCACCTCCTCTCGCGTGCCGTCAACTCCGGGAAGTTTACTACCACCTCGGGCATCGAGCAAGGGGGGTCGTCAAGATTGGTTTTCTTCGAGGCGAAGCCTGAGGAGATCGAAGGCCCGGTTGGTGCTCCGTTCGCGGATCGCGGCCCTGGAGCGCGCCCAGGCGGTGAGGTCGACCTTCTCGGCGAAAGTGTCTTCTGCGTCCGAGATCCCGACGAAGACGAGCCCGACGGGCTTCTCTTCGGACCCGCCGTCGGGGCCCGCTACCCCGGTGACGGAGAGCCCGTAGTCGGCGCCCGAGATACGGCGCGCGCCCTCGGCCATCGCGCGCGCCACGGGTTCAGAGACGGCGCCGTGCTCCGAGATCAGGCCGTGCGGCACCCCGAGGAGACGCTCCTTGGCCTCGTTTGAGTAGGTGACGAGTCCCTCCGTGAAGTACGCCGAGGACCCTGGCATGTCTGTCAGACGCTTGGCGAGGAGGCCGCCCGTGCAGCTCTCGGCCAAGGCCAGGGTTGCGCCACGTTCCTGTAGCAGGCGTCCGACGGCGCCTTCCAGGGTCTCGTCGTCCTCGCCGAAGAAGTAGTCTCTGAGGCGGGAGATCACTTCCTTCTCCACTGGTGCTATCTTCTGTTGCGCCTCCCCTTCGGTGGCGGCGCGGGTGGTGATGCGGAGCCGCACCTTGCCCTGGCTGGCGAGCGGAGCGACGGTCGGGTCCTTGGCGTCGAGGAAGTCCTGAACCTTCTCCGCGAGCGCCGATTCCCCGATGCCGGCGAAGTGGAGCGTCTTGGAGACGATGGAGCCTTCGCTGCGGGCCCGGATCAGGGGCTCCAGCGTCTCCCCGAACATGCTCTTCATCTCCGTGGGCACCCCAGGGAGCGTGACAAAGAGCGTCCCCTCCCACTCCACGAGTGCCCCCATCGCCGTCCCTACGGGGTTCGGTATCAGCTCCGTCCCTTCGGGGAACATCGCCTGCTTGTAGTTGTTGGCCGTCGGCTTACGGCCGAACCTCTGGAACATATAGTCGACGTGTTCGCGGGCCTTCTGGTACTCGACCATCTTGCGGCCCGTCAGGGTCGAGAGGCAGGCGTTCGTAAGGTCGTCCGAGGTTGGCCCGAGGCCGCCCGTAGTCACGACCAGGGCGGAACGGGATGAGGCTTCGCGTAAAGAGTCGACGATCCTCTCGGCGTTATCCCCGACGGTGGTGTGACGGTAGATGCCCACCCCCAGTACGGCGAGGCGCTGGCTGATCCAGGCCGTGTTCGTGTCCACGAGGTCCCCGAGGAGCATCTCGGTCCCTATGGTGATTATCTCCGCGCTGTCTATGTTCTTCCCATCGTTCATGCTCGTATTCTACAATCCGGCAGATGGAGGACGACGCGAATACGAACACCGGGATCGAGAACACCGACGTCTTTGCCCGTTCGCGGCTCTCGGAGAAACGCTACGGCCACACCCTGAGGGTTGCGGATACTGCCGGGGACCTGGCACGGGTCCACGGCCTCGACGAGGACCGGGCGCGGCTGGCAGCCCTCCTGCACGACGCAGCGCGAGAGACCGGACCGGAGGAGTTTCTGAGGCTCGCCGGCGAATGGGAACTCTCCGTCGGCGAGCCTGAAAGGCAAAGCCCGAAGCTCTTGCACGGGCCGGTCGCGGCTGAGTTGGCCCGGCGCGAGCTCGGCATCGAGGACGAGGAGGTGCTTGAGGCGGTTCGGGCCCATACCACGGGGAAGCCCTTTATGGGGCCGCTCGCACTCGCGCTGTACGTGGCTGACAAGATCGAACCCGCCCGCGAGTACCCGAGCGTAGAGCGCCTGCGCGCGTTGGCCAGGGAGGATCTGCGTGCGGCCGCCACAGAGTCGTTGCGGCGGGCCATCGCCCACAACGAACAGCGCGGGCGTCCCATCCACCCGGCGAGCCGCGAGACCCTAGAGTGGCTGGAGGCCGATCACACCCCGCAGGGCCGGGTAGAGCAGTAGCAGGACGTACAGCGTGAACGCGAGAGCAACGAGGGCAACGGCGACTTCGACCGCGCCGCCGGACCTTACACCACCAGGCAGCAGCCTGAACGGCCTCCCGACAGGCCAGAGGAGCGGCACGCCGCGGGTGTTGAGCGCGTCAGCGAACACGTGTGAGGCGTAGCCGGCGACGAGCGCGAGGGTGAGGTTCGGAAAGTTGCCCAAGAGCAGCCAGACAGGAAGCGAGAACAGGAGGATGCCGAGCAGCGAGTGGGTCAGGGTGCGGTGGCCCACAGTTCTTACCAGCAAGAAAGACGTCGTTCTGAGTGCCCAACTAAACGGTCTGCCGAGCAGGTTCAGCACGGGGTTCTTCGAGCGGCTCAGGCCGTTACCCAGGGTGCTTCGCGGGTTGTCCACGTCGGGAAGCCATGCCGCGGCGACGGCCGCGGGGTAGACGTAGAGGGGCGGGTCGGTCCCCAGGACGAGCGCGGCGCCAGCCAGGGCGGCAACTCCGAAGACGGCGTGGGTGGTCGCGTTCAACTCCCCGACGAGCCGAAGCCGCCTTCCCCGCGGCCGTCGGGTGTGGCCTCGAGGAACTCTACCTCGGAGAATAGCGCCGCCGCTGCCCGCACGAAGACGAGTTGGGCGATCCTGGTTCCCTTCTCGATCAGGAAGGTCTCCCGGCGGTCGTGGTTTACGAGGGGGACCAGGACCTCACCCCGGTAGCCCGAGTCTATGAGCCCCGGCGCATTGACGAGGGAGATCCCATGCCTCACCGCCAGACCGCTGCGGGGAAGGACGAGACCCGCGTAGCCTTCGGGTATGGCGACAGAGACCCCGGTCCGCACCAGCGCCCGTCCCCCCGGCGCAAGCTCCGCCTCCTCCACAGACCGCAGGTCGTAACCAGCATCCCCCGCATGCGCCCGTTCGGGCACCATCGCCCCGGGTACGAGACGACGAAACGGGACGTTTAGTGGAGGTTCAGAGTTCATCCGAGGAAGGGTAGCATCGGAGGCATCAGGCATCAGGCTTTGGGGAGTTTAGGCGATTCGCCGTCGCGTAAGGGTCACGTCCAGAAAGTGCCTGTAATCCGATACCTGTAACCTGATGCCTGTAGCCTGAAGCCTGTTATCCTTTGCTCATGAGCGAGCAGAGACGGCGGTATCTCGTAACCTCGGCGTTGCCTTACGCCAACGGGCCCTTGCATGTCGGCCAGATCTCGGGCGCATATCTGCCCGCGGACGCGTTCGTGCGCTACCTGCGGGCCCGCGGAGAGGACGTAGTCTACGCCTGCGGCACGGACGAGCACGGCGTCCCCATAACCCTGACGGCGGAGCGAGAGGGGAAGGACCCGCAGGAGGTCGTGGATTACTGGTGGGCACACATGAAGGAGACCTTCGAGCGTTTCAGCATCTCCTTCGACAACTTCTCGCGCACCTCGACCGACCTGCACGCGAAGAACACCCAGCTCTTCTACCGCAAGCTCAAGGAGGGCGGCTACATCTCGGAGGCGGAGTCCAAACAGATGTACAGCCCGACGGAGGGACGCTTCTTGCCCGACCGCTACGTCGAGGGTACATGCCCCGTGTGCGGCTACAAGGAGGCGAGGGGCGACCAGTGCGACAACTGCGGCTCCTGGTACGAGGCGTACGAGCTGATCGAACCTCATTCCAAGGTGACCGGGGGAGCCGTCGAGGTCAGGGAGACGACGCATCTGTACCTCGACCTCCCCGAGTTCTCGGAGCGGCTCAGGGAGTACGTCGCGGGGCAGGAGCACTGGCGCACCTCGGTCAAGAACTTCATCCTGGGCATAATCGACGGGGGGTTGGAGAAGCGCCCGATCACACGCGACATCCAGTGGGGTGTGCCCGTTCCGGAGCCTGGCTTCGAGGACAAGCGCTTCTACGTGTGGTTCGACGCCTGCATCGGCTACGTCTCATCGACGATGGAGTGGGCCGAGAACATCGGGGAGCCTGATCGCTGGCGTGAGTACTGGCAGGAGCCAGAGAGCCGGCTCATCCACTTTATCGGGAAGGACAACACGGTCTTTCACACCCTGATCTGGCCCGCCCAGCTCATGGGCACCGCCGAGGATGACGATGAACCCTTCGTCCTCCCCTACGACGTTCCCGCCAACGAGTTCATGAACCTCGAGGTCGTCGTAGGCGGCGAGCGACGGGCCATGCAGATGTCCACGAGCCGCAACCTCGCGGTCTGGCTGCATGAGGCCCTCGACCGCTTCCCGGCCGACCCTTTGCGCTTCTACCTGGCCTCGAACCTGCCCGAGACGGGAGACGTGGTCTTCTCCTGGCGGGATTTCCAGGGCCGGGTGAACTCGGACCTGATCGGCAACCTCGGCAACTACATTAACCGCGTCCTCTCGTTCGCGGAGAAGTATTCCGACGGTGAGATCCCTCGCCCCGAGGAGCTACCAGAAGACGCCCTCGCGGTCCTCGAAGACTTCAAAGAACTAGAGGCGCGCTACGAGGAGCGGATGCTCGCCCCGAGACCCCGCGAGGCGCTCGTAGAACTCCTGGCGATGGGCCGTCGCGCCAACCGCTTCTTCGACGCCTCCGCCCCCTGGAAGTCCCGCAAAGACGACCCCGAGAGGACCAGCGTCACACTCTATACCTGCTCCGTCCTGCTCGGCTCCCTCGCCTACCACGCCGCACCGTACGTTCCCGAGGCCATCGAGCGCCTGGGAGAGTTCTTCGATGGCCCCATCGCCCGCGTCTCGGACCTCGACAGGCTGCCGAAGGGGTACCGCGTCAAGGGGGCGAGCCCGTTGTTCCGCAGGATCGAGGACGAGGAGGTCGCGGCGGCCGAGGGGCAGCTCTCCCGCGCCGTCAGTGGCCAGGCCGGTTAGGCCTTCCGGTTCCTGGTCGTCACGGTATACGTACCGTCGGGGAGCTCGCCCAGCTCATAGTCGCCGAAGAGGATGGGGTCGACGGTCCTCAGGCACAGGAAGAGGCGGAGGGCAAGGTTGCGGATCTCGCTCTCCGCGTGCGCGTCGGCCCGCATCTCGATGATGTGCCTCAAAGCGCGCACGTTCCCCGTGAAGACCATCGGGGCCTCCGTCTCGTTGGGAAGCAACGAGCGCGCAGTCTGCTGCACCTTCTTTCTGGCATCGGTCTTGTAGTCGGCGGTGAGCATGCTCGCCCCACCCTCCTGGCGCTCCAGCAGGCGATCTGCCATCGTCCCGTACTCGGCCGCTGCCCTGTCGGCGCGCTCCTCGAAGAGCCTGTGCAACTCCTCGTCTTCCTGGTACTCGGGACGCTCCACGAAGCGCAGCACGGCTCCGCTAACATAGCGTTGCGAAATTTGTGAAATTGCGACGCCTGCGCGATGTCGCACGAGCTCGTGTGTCACGCTTCGACTGATGCCGTAGAGCAGGAAGTTAAAGCTGGCATGTTCGAGAACTGAACCATGTCCGGCGGAGGTCAGACGCTCGAAGTACGCGGCGGCGTTGTCGTTGGTCGTGCGCCGGGGTCCGAAGCTACTGTAACAGACCTGTCCCGCCGTCTTGCACAGTTGGGACGAATCCGGTAGCTCAGTGGGGTCGTCGAGGTATTCGGGGAAGCGGAGGTCGGGATCGAAGCCTTCCAGGAACGCGGAGAGACCGGCAACGTTGGTCTGGGGCTTCGCGAGCATGACCACGCCCGGAGCTCGAAGGTACGGTGTTCCGGACCGTGTGTGGCGAGCGGGTGAGTGGATGGCGGGGAACCCACCCGAAGTCTCGCCGCCAAGCTCCTGAAAAAGGTCCTTTACGCGCTCCGCGTTCTGTCTGGTGGTCTCCAAGTATCTCCTCCCTCTGATCGGTCCGTCAAAGACTACCTATTGGCCGCCTTCTTCACAAGGAGCACCAGGCGGACGTCGCCACGCCTCCGAACCCGGCGAAGGCCCTTTAGAGATAGTGCTGCAACTCAGTAGACAAGACCCGCATACAGAATTGGAGCTGCTCATTGTGGTGGCCAAAACCAAGAAAGAACGGCTTCACCATATACCGGACCCCGAGCGCATCTACCCAACGTTCGAGGAAGCACGCGACTACCTTTATCGAGGGAACCAAGGGTTGCAAGACGATACTCGTCCCAGACGACGTTGGTTCAAACAGGCGCTAGAAATCGGCAAAGAGACCGGGCTTATGCTGGGAAACGCGGGCGCCTCGATCGGGCTGTTGCCCACGCCATTGGCGCCGCTGGTGCAACTTACAGGACTTGGGGCGCTACTGTCCTGCTTCGCAGGATTAATAGACAAACTGGACGGCGTCGATGAACTGCGCAGTCGAGAATAACTACAAAGGAGAACAGTTTCAGCAGTACTTTTCGCCTTAGGTCCGGCAGACGGACGGACTTCTAGGGAATACTCGGGAACGTGTACAGTAGGTCCGAGACGGTCATGATACCGATACCCCGGTAGTTCTTGAGGGCGAGCAGGTGTCTGTCGCCGGTTACGACCGCCGACGCTCCGGCCGCGATGGCACATTCGAGGATGCGGTTGTCCGGTTCGTCCTCGACCACCGACAACTCGGCTTCGGGTTCGAAGGTCATTGCCACCTCGCGGATGGTGCTCTCCACGTCCTTGATCTCTTTTTCTGAGTATCCGAACTTCGTGTGGAGCTTGTTTGCAAGCGCCGCCAGAATCGCATCCGATACGGCAATGTCGAAAGCTCCCCCCTCCGCCAGGCGGAAAGCGAGATCCGACTTGCTACCCGGCACGATAAAGGCGGAGATGTAAACGTTGGTGTCGAAGATGAAGCGCAACAAACTACGGGGTTAGCGATCTTCGAAGACGATCCGGTCCACATCCTCCTCGGTATTGATGCCAAGCGCCCTGGCCTTCGGAGCCATAATGCGCTGCAACCTCAGAAACTCAGCCCACGCTCTCTCCCTCTTGTACGCCTTCACCATCGACCGGAAGAGCTCACTCCTGGAGATACCTTCCTCCGCCGCCATCTGTTCCAGCTCCTCGGCCAACCGCTCAGGCACCGAGATGCTCAAGACCCTGGTGCTCCTCACCACCAACACCTCCCATCTTGGTATTACTGGGGTAAAAGTAACATGGTGCTCATGTTCGTCTGGAGCGAGCAAGAAAAGAGGTTTGGTCTAGGGAGCGAGTTCGCGGGCGTCGAACGCCACCCGTAGGGATGTGATCCTACCGTCCTCGATGTGGAGCCAGTTGGCGACGGGTACAGGAGGGGCCACGGTCGTATGCAGGTCGAACCAGGTCAGCACGTCGGGCCCATCGACGAAGACCTTCTAGATGACGATCTCGGTCTTGATCTGCGACATGCCTTTGATCCCCTCCATATAGGCCTCAACGCCTTCCAATTGCGCAAGGGGACCTGCGAACATGGAAGGGGCCCCGGCTAGATTCCGGAGCCCCTGAGGGGGAAGTCTATATGTACGGTCTATACGGCTTCGGAGAGGGCGTGGCGGAGGGTGCTGGCGTAGCGGCCGGTGCGGATGGTCCTGAGGGCTTTGATCTCGACCTGCCTGGCCCTCTCCTGGGAGATGCCGAGCTCTTCGGAGACCTCGCGCAGGGTGCGGGTCTCGCTGCCGTCGAGCCCGTGGCGCAGCTCGATGATCCTGGCCTCCCGCTCGGGCAGGGACCGCACGGCCTCGACGAGCGTCAGCTCCCACTGGCCGGCCTCGACGCGGGCGTAGTCGTCGCCCGAGCGCTCGTCGGGGAGCAACTCGCCCATCTCGGAGCCCTCTTCGCCTGCGATCCTGGCGTTGATGCTGGAGATGGGCTGCCCTACCTCGCGCAGGCGCCTGGCCTCCTCGGGCTTGACGCCTAGCCGCTCGATGATCTCCTCCTCGGACGCCTCGCGGCCGAGCTCCAGGCTCAGAGCGTTCTCGGCGCGGCGCAGACGGTAGATGGCATCGACGACGTGGGCCGGCAACCTGACGGTCCTGGCGTGGTCGGCGACGGCCCTGGTTACTCCCTGACGGATCCACCACGTCGCGTACGTGGAGAAGCGGTTGCCCATCTCCGGGTCGAACTTCTCGACGGCCCGGATCAAGCCCGCGTTCCCTTCCTGGATGAGGTCCTCGAAGAGCACACCCCGCCCCCTGTACTTCTTGGCGATGGAGATCACGAGCCGCAGGTTGGACTCGATGAGCTTCTGACGGGCCCTCATGTCGCCACCGTGGGCGCGCCTCGACAGATCCTTCTCCTCATCGGCATCGAGCAACCTGCCGCCACGCACCCTGCCCATGTACTGTGTGAGAACGTCCTGTGCTTCCATCATTGTGTCTCCCCTCTGTGTTAGCTGGTAAGCATTTCAGCTAGTCAGCACTTCAGCTTTCTACCGTCCGGCCCTTACTCGACGTTGCTTTACGAGGCGGCTTCCAAGCAGTGGCTCTGTCGGGCGCCACTGAGCGACGGGTTGCGCCGTCTTTGCTGACCGGCTGAAATGCTGAAATGCTGTAAATCATGCCGCCGGGTACGATCCCCCGACGCGCGGGCCTCCGTGGGTGACGAAGCGCGCCAGGATGCGGTGGTCCAGGCTCGACGTGATCCGCCAGCTCCGTCCGCACGAGCAACCCAGCTCGAGTCGCCGTCGCTCGTCCATCTCGGACATGGCAGTCTCTTTGAGGGAGCGCAAACAGCACGCCGGTAACGACCACACGTAGATCTCATGCTCGGGCTCGCCAGCGGGAATGAGCGCCGTGTCGGGCCTGAGCGCGCTCCGCCTCTTGCGTCTCCTCTTCGGTGCTTCTCCACCCATCCCTGGTCTCCCTCCTCTCCCGTCGTGTGCCGGCTCTCGCTACGCCGCTCCTCTGCGCTCCTCGCGCTGCGCGAAGGCGTCCTCCTCGGGCTGTACTGGAATCGGCTCCTGCCACATCGCGCCGCATACCGGACACTCGAACGAGTGGTCATGGTCGCGGGCGGTGCGCCCGCAGCAGGCGGGGAGGTCTTCCTCGTAGACGACCTCCTCGCCAAGCGCGGCGATCCAGGCGGTAGAGGACACTACGCGGCCCTGCCCGACAGACGCCCGATCCACTCGCTCGCCTCCTCGCGGGTGAGCTCTCCGACGGGCTTTCCGACCATCTCCTCGAAACGGCCGATCCCGTCTTCGACGACGTCAGAGACGAGAGCCTCCAGGTAGTTGAGCTGCTTCCTCGTCGCCGGCAGCTCGCCCCTACCTTCCTCGTTCTGCGCCTTGGGCCGCTCGTCTCGCTCCGCCGCCCTCGACTCCACTACCTCTTCCTCGCTGGGTCCCCCCAGCTCCTCGAAGGCGGTGACGCCGACGTTGATCGCATCCCGCAACGCACGCGCCTTGGCCCTCGTCTCCGCCATCCGTATCAGGTGCGGGGCGATCGCCCGGTTGACGTTCTGCGGGGAGGCGTCCCCGATGCCAGCGAACTTGCCCTCCTCCGTCCTGATGAGGGCCTTGACGATCGCGACCTCGCCGTTCTCCTTGGCGGGAACCTGCAATAGCTCCGTCTCGATGCTCCTCAAGCCCCGGCTGTGCGCCTCCTCCAGAAGCCCCGCATAGAGCACGAACCTCTTGCCCTGGCGCTCGATCATGTACTCTTCCCTCATGCCCTTACCTCCTCCGGCCAGAAGCCGGTAACGCTATCTTCACTGACGACAGTGAGGATGTGATCAAAAATAAACATCAGGCGATCCGCTCGTAGGTATATTGGCGTCCGCCTGGGGCTGCGGTCTCGGTGCGGCGGTGGATCAGGCCGAGCTTCGCGAGCCTGGTCGCCCTGTTGTTGCACGCCGTATGGTTGAGGCCGAGCTTGGTGGCGAGGGCAGCGTTGGTGATGGAGCCCGCGTCGTAGATCGCCTGCAACGTCTCTACGAGGTGGTCTGGCACCCGGCCGACTATGGCGGGCTCGGCCCCGATCTCATCGACCCGGATCATGGCGAGCGAACGCTGCCTGAGCGAGGCCTCGACGTTCTCCAAAAGATCCCGGTCCTCCTCGACCAACACGAGATGCCTCTCCCCGTACTCCCCGCTCGCAGACCTCGACGCCAGTATTCCCAACGCTTCGTCGGCGAACGAGTAGTCCATGAGCTCGACCCCCCGCGTGTCCACGTAAAGGATGCCGCCCTTCGGCAACTCCTCCAACGCCCCTTCGAGCGCCTCGCGGACCGCACGCCCCGTCCTGCGGGTCACCATCAGCTTGCCCCCGAAGTCGCCCTCGGCAACCTCGAAAACCCGGTGCCCCCGCTCCTCAACCACCGGAGCCGTCCTCACTGTCGTCAGTGAAATCATATGAGAGGATTGTACCGGCTTTTTGCTCGTAAGTCAACGTCATATTGGGTAGTATTTTGCCTTCATCTGGAGGAATTTTCCTGGGGGATACGTGGCAGGGAGACGCGGACGAAAGTGCCTGGGAATTCGGGGACGTTACGGGAGTTCTTTCGGTTCTCGTAGACGGTCACGCGGCCTGATCCGGAGCGCAGGGAGAGGGAGCCGCTGGCGCGGGCGGCGATGCCTGCGACGAGGGCGAGGCCACCGCCGCGTCCGATCTCCCCGGTCGCCGAGACGCCCATCTCGAGGGCGTGGCGGAGGGCATCGTTGTCCGTGGTGGTGTGTGCGGCGTATTCGGGGTTACGGGAGAGTGTCTCGCGCACGCCCACGCCGCCGTCGGCGATCGCTATGAGGACCTCCTCGCCGCGGCGGCGGGACCCGCTGACGATATGGTGGTAGGCCTGGACGGCCGCGTAGGCCCCGAAGGAAGAGAAGCCGTGCTCGGCCGCGTTCGCGCAGACCTCTGAGAGGGTGGAGCAGATAGCGACGCGCTCGCGCAGGCGGTAGCCCTGATTTTCGAGGATCTCCGAGATCCTCTCGATGATCCCCGGTATCTCCTCCTCGGCGTGGAAGTTGATCAACTCCTGTAGTGTCCCCGGGTTGTGTCGCCTGCGCTCCTCCAGGGACGCGACGTCGGCGTTGGTCCTTACCCGATCCCCGAACGACCTGAAGAAGTTCATCCGCTCCAGGTAGGCCGGCACGTCGCGCCCGGAGAGCGCCAGGTCGACCACCTCACAACGCGCGCACAGGTACTCAAGCAACGCGGCGAGGCCGCAGAGCCCCGCCGGCTCCACGAACTCGACCGTGCGCAGGTCGAGCACCACGGCCTCTCCGTCAAGACGGGTCGCGGCGGCGAACGCAGGGTCCAGGCTTCCCATGGTCAGCACCCCGCTCATCGCGCCCCTGCTTCTGACGTTCAGTTCCAATTGCGTCTTCATCAGCCTTATTGTAGCTGGTTAAGGCGACATTACGTCACCACGCCTTGCCGCAGCGAGCCATCAACCGCGCACGGCCAGGCGGCTTTGCCTCCGGCGAAATTACCCTCGATACCGAATCCGGTAGATCACTTAGCGAAAGGCGCGCCGTTCGTTCTTGCCCTACTCCCGAAGCGAGCGCCTCCCGACTCCCTAAACGAACGGATGTAGCGATCCTTCACCCGGATTCGGTATCAATCGTCGCGGCGGCGTTCGTAGAAGAGTTCGGTGTAGCGGCGGTTATCGTAGCGACTCAGGAGGGAGCCGTCGCCGACCTGCGCGAAGCCGTGTTTCTCGAACACGCGTTGCATACGGTCGTTGTGAGCCAGGGTCGAGCCGCGGACCGCTCCGAGGCCTAGAGTTTCGAAGACGTAGTCGAGGAGCAGGGTCACCGCCTCCGAGGCGTAACCCCTGCCGCGAAGGTTTCCGGGTCCGATCTTTATGCCCAGTTCGCAGCCATCCTGGCGGAAATCGTAGAGGGTCGCCATGCCGATAGGATCACCCGCAGCCTCGATGATAAAAGTCTTCACGCCTGGATCCTCCCAGCGGGCCAGGTAGTCGCGGCGGGCCGCGGACAACGAGACAGAGATGGGCGACCGCCCGTTCCAGGCAGCTAGCTCGGGGTCCCGGTCCCAGGAGTAGACCGCCTCCACGTCCGACGCCCGCGGCGGTCTGAGGGTCACTGACTCACCCCATAAGGCCCTCTCCTCTTCTGTGTGTATAGTCGCTCCTCTCTCAGAGACCAGAATGTTATACCCGTGGCCGGTCCGAAGCATCCTTTTACAGCGGTATTCAGAAAGCTCAGGCTCTCTGAATACCGCGGCATCAGCTATCAGCAAGAACAAAAAGCTGTTGGCTGACAGCTGATGCCTGACAGCGCGGGTTGCAGGTCGCTTCAGGTCATATTAGTTAGAATAGCCCAGAGCAGGAGATCGGGAGCGTCATTGAGCGGTACGGTTGGGGAGTTCTTCGGGGGCTCCGGCAGAAGAGTCAGGGACGCCATCTGGGGGGACGTCCCCGTAGACCGGGCTGTGAAGGCCCTTCTGGAGACGGGCGCGATGCAGCGCCTGAAGGGCATGAGCCAGCTCGGGTTCACCTTCGGGTCCTTCCCGAAAGCCCGCCACACGCGCCTGGACCACGCAATAGGCGTCTACCACCTCGCCGGCATGACGCTCAGGCGGATCACGGAGTCCGGCGCCTACCTGGAAGACCGCGACGTCAGGTGTGCCCTGGCCGCGGCGCTGCTGCTCGACGCGGGCCGGTACCCCTACGCCGCTTCCATCGAGGGCATCAACCTCCCCGGCGCGCCCACCCTCAAGGAGTTGAGCCGGCGTTGGATCGAACACACCGAGGTGGCGAAGATCCTGCGCAGCGAGTGGGACCTCGAACCCCACAACGTCTTCAGGCTGATCTCACGCGGCGACAAGCCGCCGCACAGCCTGACGCCCACAGAGCACCTGGTCAGGGACATACTCTTCGGTTCTCTGAACGTGGACGGACTGGACCGCCTCATCCGTGACGCCAGGGGCGCGAGGGTCCCTTACGGCCTTCTCGAGGTAGAGTCCCTGATCGAAAACCTCAGGGTCGTCGGCCAGGAGAACAGGGCGATACTGGCGCTGGATGAAGACGGGGCCGGTATGCTGCAATCCCTGGTCTTCTCCCGCTACCTCGTCTACTTCAACGTCTACGGCCACCACACCCTGCGCATCCCGACGGCGATGTTTCTCAGGGCCGTCCAGGATGCCATCGGGGCCGGTGGCGTGACCTTCGACGAGCTCTCCGAGCGGGACGACGCGGGGGCCTTGGGTCTGCTGGAGGACTCGGCGGAGCCCGAGAGCTCCACAGCCGCCCTCACCAAACGCCTCGCCGACCGCAGGCCCTACCATCTCGCCCTGGAGTTCGACGAACGCCACCCCAGCTACTTCTCGCTGATACGACTCCGCGACGACGCCGCCTGGCGCCGCCGCGTAGAGGAGGCCTGGTCCCGCTACCTCACCCGATACCGCAAGGGCGTCGCCGGCCCCTTCGACATACTAATAGACCTCCCAGGAAGGAGACACTTCCCGATGGACCTGCGCCTGATACGGCGCGCTCCCCTCCCCGGCGAACGAAACCCCGTAGGCTGGCAGGACCTCTCAGGCATGTCAGAAGATGAGCTTACCCGCTACCACGCCCCACTCCGACGCATCCTCATAGCCACATCCAACGACGCCCTCGTAAACTCCGTCCGCCGCCACGCCGAAGAACTCTTCACCATCGCCGAAGAAGTAGGATAGCACGCTGCGGCCTTCGGCCTCCGCGTGCAGCACGCCTGCTTCGCAGGCTTGTCAGCACGGCGCCTTCGGCGCCTTGTCAGCACGCTCAGGCTGACGCCTTCGCTTGTCAGCACGCTTCGGGCCTTCGGCCTCGCTTTCAGCTTTTTTGGTTCAGGCCCCGCGCTGCGGCGTGCAACGAACCGCTGCCTGAGGCGGTAGGGTTGTACGCTCGTAGCGACGCTCCGAGACGACTTCCTGACAAGGCGCCCAAGGCGAAGCCGAAGGTGCCGTGCTGACAAGCGAAGGCGTCAGCCTGAGCGTGCCGACAAGCGGAGGCGAAGCCGAAGCGTGCTGACAAGCCTGCGAAGCAGGCGTGCTGGCATGCTGCCGTGGGCAGCGTGCCACAAAAAGGGCCGGCTTTTACAGAAGGGTGAGACCCTTTTCCGGCCCTTAGCGGCCCCCGGAAAGGGCCGCTAGGATGATACAAAGATTATAGATGAGTCGGCGGCGGTGCCGCAAGCCCTGTAAACAAATCTTAACTCTTTTCTCTACATCTCCGTCGGCGATGATATAATTCGCTTTCGAGGGCCGCTAGCTCAATTGGCAGAGCAAGAGACTCTTAATCTCTAGGTTCCAGGTTCGAGTCCTGGGCGGCTCACTCCCTCAATCGGCGTATCTACGCTTATTTCCGCCGCCAGTCGCCCTGCTTCAGTCGCTCCAATTGAGCTCTACCACGACTCTTACCACGACCAGCTACTCTAACGGCCGCCAAGGGCGTCGCCGAAGCGGCCGAAGGACTCCCTATGGTAGCGGGGAGATAGGTGGCTGTAAGTGTTGATAGTCGTCGTGATCGAGGAGTGGCCGAGGACCTTTTGCAAGACCTCGGCTGACTCACCCGACTCGATCCAGAGACGCCAGGGACATAGCCTATACTGCGATTGATCCGGACCTCGTCGTCCGGGTAGGAGCGTCCGAAGAGTCTCGGTTCTCCCGAGGAGGGCTTGAGGAGGTTCATGAGCATCTCGAACAAGGTGCTCTTGCCGGATCCGTTGGGGCCGACCACAGCCACGATTTGGCCTGGCTCTATCCGGAGGTCCACCGGCCCGAGCTCGAAGTCCCCGCGGAACTTCCTCACGCCTTCGAGCAAGATCGCTGGCGTCTCTTGTGGTGTCGTGGTCATTGCGTGCCTCCCCTGTCGATTGCGCCTTCTTCTTCCCCCTGCAACGTCTCTTCGAGGAGACGCAGCATCTCCTCCCCGCTCAGGCCGGCTCGCCTCCCCGTCCTTGCGGTCTCTCTCACGGCCTCCTCGAAGGGTTCGCGCAGGTAGGCCCTTTTCTCGTCCTCTGAGATTTCTGCAACTACGGTCCCCCTGCCCGACCTGGTACGGACGAAGCCCTCGCGCTCGAGGTCCTCCTAGACCCTCCTGGTGGTGATCACGCTGCAGGTGAGGTCCCTGGCGAGCGCCCGGGTGGAGGGGAGCTTCGTCTCCGGCTTGAGATGGCCGGCCAGGATGAGGTCCCTGAGCTGCTCCTCTACCTGGGCGTACATCGGCTTCGGGTCGTCCACCGAGATGTACACCGGGAGACGCGGCACTCTTGGTTTCTCGTTCACCCCGACACCCTCATTTGGACCCGCTATCGGGCAGGTCCTTCTTGTCGAGGCGCCCGGCCGTCACCCACGCCAGGAACGCGAAGGCAGCCGATCCGGCCACAATCGAGAGAGCCGCGGGGAGCGCCCCGTGTGCTTGCGCGAGTTCCACGGTCCTCTCCGCCAGACGGAGGTCCACCGTCCATTCCAAGAGGGCCAGGACGAGGAGGACAGCCGCCGCGCCACCGACACAGATCAAGGCGCGAGCCTTACCCTCGACCGTGAGCTCGAGGAGGAGCAGCAGCCCCGATGCCAGGAGGCCGTAGCCGATCCAGACCCCGCAGAACCAGAGGTAAGTCACACCAAGCCCCCCGAGATCGGTGAGCATGTACGTCGGCAAAAATACCGCAGGAACGTTCAGGACGAGAGCCAACAGCATCCGGAGCGCGCGGCTCCCGACCACGCTCCCCGCAGGGACCGCCAGGTGCCTCAGGATGACCAGGCCAGAGAAGGAAGCGCTGCGCCTAGCAGGCGCGCTCTCCCCGGAGACAATAGTCGCCGCGAGGAACGCACACACCACGACGAACAGGCAGTCGGAGAAGAAGGCGTTGTAGAACCCTTCCATCCTCTCTCCTGCCGTCCCGGGACCATCGAACTCGAACACGCCTGAGACGCTAGGCACCACGAAGAAGCCCATGAGCATCAAGAGCACTCCCGTAAGCGGGTAGGAGATCCACGCCCGTCTCAGCTCCCTCTTCGCGAGCCAGAACGCCCCTGCGAACACCCCAGCCATCCCGCTCGCCTCTGCCCTCTCCCCGGTGCCCATACCCGACGCGCTCATTCGTGCACCCCTTTGCTCGGATTGTCGCACATACGCCGTATACCCAATGTAGAGTATCGAAACGGGGATGTCAAGGGGTACGAGAGCCACTCCTGGAGGTAGCTCATTACGGAAAGTCGTTAGACGGGCGGCTGGGAGGCCGATTGTAATGGGAGATTCAGGTACGGTTCCGATTCCGTTCCGATGCTTTAAGGGCTTCGCGAACTTCGCCTCCACGGAGTTCTAAGAAGATCGCAGGGACCGAGACGGGTCGCTCGGCCCATTGCGCCGCCCCCACTCCAAGGTTATGCTGCCATCGTTACGTGACGCGCGAGGCGGGAGGTTTATTCCCTCGCTACGCCGAAGGAGGGGAGAGGCATGGCAAGAGGACGGACGCTCTACCTACCGGTGATGGTTGTGGCGGCGGTGTTGGTGGCATGCGCGGTGGTGCTGCTAGCGGTCTCGGAGGAGGCGGGGGCCACCTTTCCCGGCAAGAACGGCACGATGGCCTACACGAGCACTAGCGACGGCGTGATCTACTCGCTCGAACCCGGCGGGGGAGCCAAGACCAAGATCGCCGGGAACAACCGACCTTCCTTCTCGCCCGGCGGCGACAGGATCGCCCACACGGTGTTAGGCGGCGCGTCCGCTCGCGAGGCGCCCTCTGGGACCTCCGAAGGCTTTAAGCCCGGCGGCGGAGCGGGACCCGCCTACAGGGCCAGCGAGAAGCTCCAGATAGAGAAGACGAGGCCGGCGCGAGGGTCACCCTGAACTGGGTCTACGCCGAGGAGAACTACGTCAGCATAGGCTACCAGGTGGAGGACCTCAAAGACGACCGAAGGGTCGCCGGACACCCCGCCGAGCTCCAGCCCATCCTCGGCTTCGGCTACGGGGAGCCAACGCCCCGCGAGGAGGAGTACCTCAAGAAGTACGGCCTGGGAGACGATATCGTCGCCCTCACCGACGAGAGGGGCGCCAGGTTCCGGATGGCGGACAACTCTGGGGAGCTCTCTGGGGGACCCCCGCCGGTGGAAGGCCCCCTGGAAAACCTGGTGGCCTTCAGGCCGAAAGAGGAACTGAAGCCGGGCAAGGACCACGACTTCCGCCTGCAGATACCCCTCTACGAGAGCGCGGTGGTCCCCTTCACATGGAGGGAAGCAGCCGCCGCCGGAGCCCTTCCCGGGCGACCCCTTCGCGTTCAACTTCGACGTGCCCGTGCACGCCGTCAACGTTGTCGACGTCAACCGGAAGGCAACGGCCAAGGGCGTCACGCTCAGGCTGGACCGGGTAATAAACTCCCCGGGGAGGCCGCGGGTGGTCGTCTGCTACCGGCCCCCGGACGACGAGCATCTCTGGACGCTGCTATGGCGGGGCGGGCACGCTCTTCCACGGCTGGAGCACGAGCGGCTGGTCCTCGACCGGCATGTCGTGGAGCAACCCCCCCAAGAGGTGCCACAAGCTCATGCTGAGGGAGCCTGCGGAGGGCCGCACGTCCTTTGAGGTGAGTGCGCTGGAGGGATGGCCGGACTGCCCTTACAACGACGACTTCGAGGAATGCTTCGAGGAGATCGGGTACAAGACGATCCGCGGTCCCTGGAGGTTCGAGTTCGGGGTTCCCGACCCGGCTAAAGGCGACCGTCCGGCGGGGTAAGCCGACGACTAGCTTCGCTCAGGAGGGCGCACAGAGGCCCTGGTGGCGTAGGATGTTCGGGGGCTAGGGCATGCGGCGCGTGCTCGTCACCCTCTCGCCACGCCTGTACCGCGAGTCCGTGGCGCTCTCCATCCAGTGGGCCCGCCCCGACCTAGAGGTGAGGGCGGCAGACCCGGAGGACGCCGACCTGGAGCTCGCTGGATGGAGGCCCCACCTGCTCGTGCACGACGACACCGCGCCCATCCCCGAGAGGGCGCTCGAGCGCGTCCGCTGCAGGGTGGAGCTGTCCTACTCCGACGGCATGGAGGGGCGGGTGGTGGCGGGTGGGAAGGTCTCTTCGGTGCGCGACATCTCCACCGAGGACCTCCTCCGAACGGTGACCACCGTTGCCAAGTGGACCAGCCGCCGAGAGTAGGCGTGATCCGGCGGGAAGGGTCGGCCGAGGGCGCGCACGCGGCGGTCGAGGCGGCGCTGATAGAGGCCAGGAAGCGGGTCAGGCTGAACGAGGGGCGGGAGAGTTGAGGGGCCAGCCACTGATCCTGGGGTGCGTGGGTGCCATCGGTTCGTTGTGTGCGGCGGTGCTCCAGTACCGCGATACCGCCCCCTTCGAATACCACTTCACCGAGTCATCGTGGAAGCCGTATGGTCCCGAGGAGTTCTACTTGGAGATAGGCAGGTCGGAGCATGGCAAGGGGCGCAGCCCGGAGGCCGCCCTCTACCAGAAGAACGCGGCGACCGGGGTGTACTCCGTGGTCGAGCCGGACTTCATGATCGAGCCCTCCGGGACGGTCTACATCGTGGTGGGGAAGCGCTCGCGCATCTCCGGGAAGGTGGTCATCAGGTGAGACCTTCGAGGGTAGGCCCTATTCACCGAACTTCGTAGACGCCCTGTTCTCGGAGGCGCTGAGTGGCCGCCTGCGGGCCTGGGGCATCGGACCGGGGTAAGGTACTGTTCGACGCTTGGGGACCGGGAGAGGGGCGCTGGTAGAGGGCGCGAGGATCGGGGCGCTGATATCATGCCGCGCATGGAGGATGCTTGCACTCGCCGCCCTGGTGTTCACCAGCGGCTTCGCGCTTCGCGTGGCATGCTGCTGGTTTAGGTTCCAACGTTGCGTAAAGGAGAGGGATGGAAAGGGTAGCGGGCGAACGTCTGTTGGTGGCGAGGCGCATGATCTTCGTACTTGTGGCGGTGGTAGGGTTGGTCGGGGTGTTCCTTGTAGGCGTTCAAGGGCAGGCACAGGCGCTCGCGCCACATCCGCCCGATGCGATCCTGAAACAGGGCAACAGGACCCTCCAACACGGAAGTTTGATCTCGTACTTCTGGATCGACACAATTGCAGACTTCGCCTCTCAACACCCTTCGGCAGTGCTGGTCGAACCCGGCACCCAGCTCTACATCCGGCTCTCGGAAAACCGGCTTCCGGAGCAGTTCTCGCTCAGGAGCAGACCGACTGGGCGGATCGATACCACCCTCAGGCCCGTCGTGCGAGACGGCAAGCTGGTAGCGTGGGACGCATATTTCCGCCTGGAGCGTCCGGATCTCCACTACCACTTGAGAGCTTCCGGGACCTGGGAGGGCAGGGGGGGACGCGGCGGCGATGTCGACTGGCTGTTTCACGTCAAGACGCGATCCTGAGGCAGAACTCGCGAGCTCGGCGGGTCGCACGGCGAGCCCTCTCACTTCTAACGCGGCATCTGCACGATGGCCCCGAACGGGACCGACGTAAGGCAGCTAACCAACCAGCCGGGAGATGACCACTCCCCCGACTGGCAGCCAACCCGGTAGGGGAACACGGCACGCCTAGCGACTGGACCAGAGGGAGGGCAGCTCCGGCCCTTCTTCATGCCTCTATTCACCCAAGTGCGTGGAATAGGAGTTCTCGGAAGTCCGTGGTAGCAACCTCCCCCGTCCGGGCGGGGCTTGTTTGTGAACGTCCTCGCGGGGCGGGTCGTATACAAGTAGGATGGGAAGCCGGGAAACCCGAGGAGGGGAGCAAGCCGTGGAGCAGGGCCGAGCGAAGCTCATGACAAGACGGGCGCTACTCATGCCGGCGCTGATCGTGGCGGCAGTCCTGGTGGCATGCGTGGTGGCGTTGTTAACGGTCTCGGAGGAGGCGGGGGCCACCTTTCCCGGCAAGAGCGGCAGGATAGCCTACCAGGACTCCTTCGTAATCTACACGATAAACCCCGACGGGAGCGCCAAGAGGAGGGTCACCGACACCCATTCGGGCGGCTACCCCATCGGCTACTCCCCCGACGGCAAGAGGATCACCTATACGGACTACGAGGGCGTCAACGGCAAAGACACCGAGATCTACACGATCAACGTCGGTGGGGGTGCTAAGACCAAGGTCACCAACAACAATAGGTACGACGCATCCTCTTCCTATTCGCCCGGCGGCAGGCGTATAGTCTACGAGGGCTCGGACGGACACGACGTAGAGATCTACACGATCGGCGTCAACGGGAAGAACAGGGTCCGACTCACCAACAACGCCACCAACGACGGCTTTCCCGTCTACTCGCCCGACGGCAAGAGGATTGCGGCCTGGAGCGAGAAAGGGCAATACATCTACACGATCGGTGTCCACGGGGGGGGTAAGTCCAAGGTCGTGCGGGGCTCCGATCCTTCCTACTCGCCCGACGGCAGGAGGATCGCCTACACGGGTAGCCGCTTCTTCGAGCGGGACGCCGAGATCTACACCGTCAACGTCGTTGGGAGTCACAGGACCAAGGTAACCAACAACAATACGCCCGACTACCGGCCTTCCTACTCGCCCGACGGCAAGAAAATAGCCTACATACGGGACCGCGGACGTATCCCCGATATCTATGCGATCGACTCAAGCGGTGGGAGTAAGTCTAGGGTTACTGGCAGCAAATACCTATACAGCAACCCTTCTTGGGGCAGTCGTCCGTAGCGACTTCCCCTCCGGGCGAAGCCATCGGCCTAGAGGTCTAGGAGTGGGTCGGGGTCTAGCAGCCTCGGCCCTTCCTCTTGCCCTTATTCACCGGAGTGCGTGGAAGGTAAATTCTCCGAAGTTCGCCGTGACGGCGTTCTAAGAAGTTCTCCAGAAGAAAGGTTCTAGATCTAGCCTGTATGGGGGATACGGCCGATGCTGGACCCCACTACAATACCCGCACATCCTACACACAGTCTAAGGAGACACGGATGTCTGAGGCAACCGACAACAAGGCACGGTTTCGCCGTACGTACGAGGAGTTGCTGAACCAGGGGATCCTCGAAGTGGCAGACGAGTTGATCGCCCCCGATTTCATAAACCACGAAGCCCCGCCTGGGATGGATCGCGGTCCCGAATCGATGCGGGCTCTGGCCAACATGCTGCGCACGGCCTTCCCGGATCTGCACTTCGAGATCGAAGGTTTGGTCGCTGAAGGGGACACTGTGGCGGGACGTTTGACGATGAGTGGTACCCACGAAGGACCACTGATGGGCACGCCTCCGACCGGGCGCTGGATGCGCCAGGCTCACATGCATTTCGTGCGCTTTCGTGAGGGGCTTGCCGTCGAACAGTGGGGGGTGAGGGATGACCTGGGCATGATGCAGCAGCTCGGCGTCATCCCAGAGCCGGGACGACCAGGGGAAGCCGGCCCGACCTAGCGGCTTATTCACCCAACGTCTTAGAAGGCGCGTTCTCCGAACTTCGCCTTTACGGCGTTCTCGGAAGTTGAGTTTATAGCCCGTGCGGGTCCACCGGGTGGTTTCGTCGCTTTTGGTGGAGATGGGCACACCAGCGAAGCCGCCGAAACCCTGCGGTAGGTCCCCGGGGCGGCCTAGAGCGAGGCTCTCGGGCAGGGCCAAGCGTTACCCGGCCCTCAAGAGGAGCGCCTGAAAGGGCGAAAACCGCGAAGCCAAGTGTTTTGCGATGGATATAAAGCCCATTGCAAAACTCCTCTTGGTTAAAACGCAAACTAAGAGCCCTTAACTTTTCTCGAAGCCTGGCAGATAATGGTGGCCGTCGCGACGAGCGTCTCTCTAGGAGGGGGAACTTGCGTTACGGAGCATTGATCGCGCTGTCGATCCTGTGTGTAGTGGTTGTGTCCGCGGTTGGCTCCGGTGCGAGCGTCGACGCCAGGCAGACGTCTCTGGCGGAGGAGTTCGACCGGGCGTCGCGCGAGTACGGGGTTCCGAGGGATCTGCTCCTCGCGATGGGCTACGTGAACGCCCGCTGGGAGATGCCCCCACCCTCGACCAGCGACTACGAGAGCGGCGACCCGGAAGGACGGGGCAATTACGGGGTCATGGCCCTCGTGAGGAACCCTTCCCGGGACACCCTGGGCAAAGCCTCCTCTCTCACGGGTCTATCGGTGGAGGCCCTCAAGAACGACCGCGTCTCCAACGTGAACGGCGGGGCGGCGGTCCTGGCGGACCTGGCGGGCGCACAGAAACCCTCCGACCTCGGCGGCTGGTACGATGCCGTCTCCGACTACGGGGGCGGCCCGCCGTACGCGGAGCAGGTGTACGAGGTCCTCAAGGATGGGGCTTCGGCGACCACCACGACGGGCGAACACCTTAAGCTCGCGCCGCACGACGTGGACGTACCCGTGCTGTACAGCGCGCAGGCGACGGGGGATTACCCGCGGTCCAGATGGTACGGCAACGGTGGTTCCAACTACACCGAATCCAGGCGCGAGCCCACTTACGACATAAACACCATCGTCATCCACGTGACCCAGGGCTCGTGGTCGAGTGCAATAAACTACTTCGCCAGCAGTAGCAACGATCGGGCTTCGGCCCATTACACCGTCAGATCCTCCGACGGCTTTATCGGCCAGTCGGTCTACGAGCCGGACGTGGCCTGGCACGCGGGCTGGTGGCCTACCAACACGCATAGCATCGGCATCGAACACGAGGGATATACGAACAAACCGGGGTGGTTCACGAACACGATGTACCGCTCCTCGGCCAGGCTTGCCGCCTACCTCGCCGTCAAATACCACGTACCCATCAACCGCAAGCACATAATCGGCCATAGCGAGGTCCCAGGTTGTTCCGGCGGCGGGGGCGGCGTCGACTGCCACACCGATCCTGGGCACTACTGGAGATGGCACAAGTACATGGACCTCGTCAAGCGTTATGCCAGAGCTTCGACCCGCCGTACTTATCAGCAGGTCGTGGACAACTCGACGCCGCGCCGTTTTCGGGCCTCGGACCGCTGGACCTCCAGCACCAGCCACTCCGCCGCCAACTACGGCGGCGATCAGAAGGTGCTCGAGAGGCCACTGTCGGTCATGGAGAACGCATCGTACAAGATCTCGACCCCCGCCAGAGACTCCTACGCCGTCTACGGCTGGTGGCCCGCGGACCTCGGCTTCAACGAGCACACGGTCTTCGCGGTCAAGACCACTGGCGGTTGGGCACGCCGGATCGTCAACCAGAGGACCAACGGTGGCAGGTGGATCTACCTCGGCACGTATTCCCTGGGCGCGGGCGACTCGTACCGGGTGCAAATCTCGAGCAAAAGCCAGGGCAAGGGGAGAATCATCGCGGACGCGGTGAAGATCGTGAGGCAGTAAGAACACAGAGGGGGAACGATGTGTTTCGGCGGCACGGGGTTGGCCGGCGCAGTATTGCTCGGGAGCACCGGGTACGAGTCGCCCGGACGGGATCTTTGAGAGATGATCTCAGCTCGACTTTGGCCATTTGTGAGCAATAGCGATAGAGATATGCCCCTCACCCCAATGCCGCAGAAGTGATGAGATCGAGGCGGGCTTCGGGTACGCCGTCGGTGGATCTTGTGGATGCGGAGGGCAAGGTCGCGTCAGGCGTGGCCGGGGGTGCCCCGGCGGTCTTGGAGCTGGCTGGGGCTAACCGGACGGAGGCCTAAAGACCGCCGCTTGTGCCCCGGTGCCCACCATAGGGACCACCAGAGGCTCCAAGCCTAAACTCGGCGCCACCAAGCCCCCTTTCCCGCTCCTTAGTAGTATCTTATAGCGCCGGCGTACTCCTTGATCCACCCCGATCTCTTGATGTCGACTATCTCCACGCCCCTCGAAGGGTTGGGCGACTGGATCATCCTCCCGTTACCGACGTACATGCCCACGTGGTAGATGTGGCCCGCCCCGCCGGCGGAGGCGAAGTACAGCAGATCCCCCTTTCGCAAAGCGGCGTAGCTTTGGACCGTCTTGCCGCCCGCAAGCCCGGGATTATCCAGCTGCGCCCGCGTTACGGTGTCGCGGGGTATGGTGATGCCGTGGGCCCTGAAGACGGTGTAGGTGAATCCTGAGCAGTCGAAGCCGAACCCGGACGTGCCCGCCCATAGGTACGGCAGCCCCAGAAATTTCTTCGCCGACTCCCCCAACTGCCTGCCCGTGGGGTTGGGGATGGCCGACTCGCTGCGGTACACGGACGCCACGCTGGCCTTCAACCACTCGTCGCCGTGCGGGGTTGCCACCTCGATTGCGCCATGGCGCTTCGCCAAGAGCGGCAAACGTGTCGCATAGCTCACCTCGATGGAGCGATTGCCCAGCTTGGCAGTGTCGTAGAGCCAGGCGGTAGGCCGCTCCACCTGTACAAAAGCCCGTCTGTGGTAGCGGGAGAACCCGGCAGTGTAAGTGAGCTGGCGCGTAGGCATCCACCCCGGATAGCCGCGCTTGTTTCGCGGTGTCGGCTGCCCCTTAACGGCCACCTTCACCCAGTTGCCGCGGTGCTTCAAGATGACTACCTTTTGTCCGTAGAGCGCTTGGGTTTCGAGCTTGCCCACCAGCCAGCGTTTCTGTCTCAGACTCATGCTCTTTTGCCACAACCTCACATTAGAGGGATCGGAGACCGCCGGTTTATCGATGGGCCGATTTGTCCTGGGCTGCACCCACAGCGTGGCCACTCCCACGTCTACGTAGGCCTCTCTTCGGCGGTCCGCCGGTGCGTGCGCCTTGGCCGCGGGCGCCGTCCCCGAGACGATAGCGAGCGCCGCGAGCACCCCCAGGAAAAGCGTCAGGTTCGGGCGCATAGCGACCCTCGCCGCTGAGCAGGCTTTCAACGAGACTCCCATCCTCGCCGTCGTTGGCTAACGTCACCACTGTAGCAAAATTCGTGCGCTCGGCGCATCCGCTAATCTGGACCGTTTTTGGCGTTGGATACTGGACGTCCCTACTGCCTTTATTTACCCAACGTCGTGGAAAGGGTTATTCTCGGAAGTTCGCGATGGTCTTGTGCCTAAAGGTCAAAAACGGCGACCGGTCGCCGGGTTTCCCAGGCGTGGTAGGTGCGGGCGTAGCGCCAGATCCGCGGCCCGGGGAGGCATACTGCATAGGAGCGGTCCCTAGCGAATATTCGGGCACAAAAAGGGCTGCGACTTCGCCGGAGCGGTAGCCGCGAAAAGGCCCCGCCCGTCGAGCGGGGCGGGGCCAGCAAGCCTTCTTGTTCTACCGGCTTCTAGATGGCAGCTCCGGCAAACCTTCCTCCGAACGGTTGCGCTGGAGGGACCCTTCGGAACTCATCGGTCCTGGATCAGCCCGAGGACGTTGCCGTCGGGATCGGTGAAGGTGGCCACCAGGCGGCCCCCACCGACGTCGTGCGGGGGCTCCTTCACGGTGGCACCCGCGGCGGTCACCTCGGCCAGCTTCGCCTCGATGTCCGGCACGTGCCAGTGGCACACCGGCGAGGTCATGCCCTGCGCTGCGCCGCCCGGCACCAACCCGACTTGCTGACCAGCGGCCTCGAAGCCGACGTAGTAATCTGAGTCGGTCTGCGGCTGGACGCCGAGCAGGGCAGCGTACACCTCCCTGGCCGTCGCCAGGTCGGAGACGGGATGCAGCACGGTCTTGATCCCCTGGGTGGAAGAGCCGGCCATGTTCCCTCCTAAAGTCGTGGGTCGCATCGACCCGGTGTGTCTCGTCGCAGGTAATACTACGTGCGGCCCGAGGCCTTCACTTCTCGATCCCTGATCGGTCTGGTCGGCCGTTCTCCGAGACGTGACGGAAAGGGGGACCGGGCCCCGAACACGCCGACTCGATCTGCTCCTTCTCGGGACTGAACGACGCCCGACGACCCCGAAGAGGGCGGTCAGGTGCAGTCTTACGGGCAGATAGTCAGGGCCGGGGGCAAGGCGTTCGTGCCAAGCCCCGGTGTCGCGTGCAACGGGCACCTCGATCTGCTGCAAGAGGGCAATCCGGAAGGGTAAGCAATAACGGCTCGGCCTCGAGACCAGCGTCGGGGCCGCTTCCTCGTTTTGCAGCCGTAACGCCAAGTGAGATGGTCGGGGCTCCAACCTTTTTGGGGACTCCGGCCTTACTTCTTTCCCTTATCACCCAACCTCGTAGAAGGGTATTTCTGCGAACTTCGCCCAAACGGCGTTCTGAGAAGTTCGCCACACCAAGCAACGCCCAAGCTACAGCAAAGATAGCCCGTTTGAGTGATACGCCAGCCCCGATATGGGAGTATGCTGCCCTTGTTGTGTGGCCAGCTGTGGCTGCGTTAGGGTGCAGGACCGCTACCTGCCCGCCTTCTAGACCAGGGACCGCTACCCAAGATAGTGCGCGGAACCTGTGCCACCACTACTAGGCAGGGACGCCTCACGAACAGGGAGAAGAAGCGAGCATGGGCGGAGTGGAGAACGGACTGACCTTAGAGGGGCTTGCCCAGAGGCTGGAGGCGCTGGAACACGAGAACGCCAGGCTGCGCGACGAGGTGGCCGCGTTTAGGGACTCGGGCCCCGGACGCGATGGGGTAGGAGGCGTCCTGAGAACTCCAAGCGCTCCCCGGGCAGACAACGGGGCTGAGGACGGGGGGGACCAAGCCACCGAAGTCCCCGAAGTGCGGATGGACAGGAGGCGCTTGCTCAAAGGGGCAGCGGCAGCGGCAGCGGGCCTCGTAGTGGCAGGGTCGCTCACCCAGCGGGACATACGTGAAGCTGAAGCTGCTCAACTCTTTGCCAGCGCTGACGTACCGGGAACGGGGGCTCTTAATGCCGAAAACGTTAATGCCGAGGGGTTTGGCGTGTATGGCCGCGGCGGCGAGGCCGGCGTGTTCGGCAGGAACAGGGTGAACGACAGCTATCCCCGCGCGTTTCGCAAGGCCGGCGTGTACGGTGAAGGCGACGAGGTCGGCGTGTTCGGCGAAGGCGGCGAAGCCGGCGTCCAGGGAAATTCAAATACTATCCCTGGGTATGGCGTGCGGGGCAGCGGCGACATCGGCGTCTACGGATTGTCACCTACAGGCGTTGGCATGTATGGGTTGTCGCAAAGGGGCGACGGCGTCGTGGGTGAATCGAACGACCCGGGCAACGCTATCGATAAACCTGGCACTGGCGTCATCGGGCGTAATACCAACGCTGGCGCCGTTGGTGTTAAGGGTGAGGGCGCCCTCAGCGGCGTCGAGGGTCAAGCGGCGGGCGATGGCGTTGGCGTCCTCGGGCGTAATGCCAGCGGCAGCAACAACGGCGTCGGTGTTCAAGGTGAGAGCCCAAACTTTGGTGTCAAGGGCACAAGCCCGCGCGTCGGTGTTAGTGGTGAGGGTCCCCAAACGAACGGCAGCCAACTCCACATAGGCGTCAGGGGTCTTAGCCCGAACGGCCTCGGCGGGGTTTTCGGGGGCAAAAGGGCGCAGTTGATGCTCAACCCGAATGCTACTACGGGTAGGCCCACCTCCGGCGGCCACCAAGCGGGCGAGCTGTACATGAGCTCGACTTGCGAGTTGTACATATGCACGCGCAGCGGAGGCGTCGCTGTTCAGTGGAGGAAGGTCCAAACGATACCGGCCTGAGAGCCGTACCCACCGCATAAGATAGGTGATTCCACCTATGCTTTTAGGTCCTCCAGCTAGGCGCCAGCTAAGTGGCGCTTTCTATCATGCCTATCAGAAGCAACCCACCGAGGGTTGCACGAACGAGGAGGTAACGCTTTATGAGGCGCACCATACCGTTGTTGGCCACCATCGCCCTAACCCTGCTGGTGGCAAGCGGGCTGGCACTGGCGGGGGTCGGCTCCGCCGCCGCGGATAGCTCGGTAGTTGGGCCTGGCGAGTCCATCCAGAAGGCTATCAACGCTGCCGATCCGGGCGACACGATCGTGGTCAGGGGAGTTCAAGAGAGGACGTAGTGATCCGCAAGGACGGGATAAAGCTGCGCGGAGACGACGCCGTGATCGAACCTCCTGCCAGGGCGGACTCGCCCTGCTCGAAGGCTTTCGGACCGGAGGCTATCTGCATCTTGGGCGACGAGAATATCAAAACCGGCAAGCTCGAAGGGCAGCGCGTGAGCGATGTGAGCGTTTCTGGCTTCACTTTCCGGGGATTCAAGATTGCAGGGAAGGTGGGCGAGTCGGCGTACGTGATCGACGTTGTCGGTGCTCGTAACGCTACTGTTGTGGGAAACCATGCCATAGGCAATGTTGCCAGCGGGATCAACGATTTCAGCAGCATCAACACCACTGTCGCGAGGAACCACGTTACAGGAGACCCCAAGGGCGAGGTCGAAGGCGAAGGCATTAGCATTAGCGATGGCCGCAACACCAAGATTGTGAACAACGTCGTCAAAGACTACCGTATCGGGATCGAGGCCGACGCGAATAGCGTCAACACCACCATCGCAGAAAATAAATCCATAGGCAACTCGCTCACTGGCATCAGCTCCTTCGAGGCGACCGGGACGAAGATGCTCTCCAACACGACGCGCCGTAACGAGGTATTGGGGATCTTCCTGGGATTCGCGGAGCGGGCGAACGCGAAGGTCGCTGGCAACAACATCTCGGGCGGCGCGTGGGGCATCATCGTCTACGACGCTCACCGCGGCTCCTTCGCCGGAAACACGATCCGCGACAACTGCGCTGGCATGTTCTTCGAAGCTTTCGAGTCGCAACCTGTAGGTGATTTCGAGGTGAAAGGCAACACCGTCGAGAACAATACGCGCTCGTGTCGAGGCGCGCAATTCGACAGGAATTTCTCGGGGATCGGGATCGCGCTTCTCGGTGCGAGGGACATGGAGGTTACGGGCAACCACCTCTCGGGCAACGTCCCCTCTGGCCCCACCGCCATCTCTGGCGGGGTCGTTGTCTCGACGAATCCGTTCTTCGGCGGATCGGCGAAACCCCGGAACAACTCTGTCACCGGCAACGACTTTGGGCGTAACAAGCCGGACATCTTCTACGACAAGTCTGGCTCGGGCAACAGCTTCGTGGGCAACCTCTGCAACACGAGCGTGCCAAATCGTCTGTGCAACTAGAGAGGTTGCTGTTCAGCAGGAAAGCCCCGCCGGAGCGGGGCTTTCGCTAACCGCTACTTTGTCGTCATAGTCGTTTCAGTCCTGCTTTGTGCCCCTATTCACCGAAGTGCCTAGTACTACTTCGTTAGGTACTGGAGAGCTGTTGGCGACCTCTGGGACCGCCGTGGGCCAGCAACAAGGGCAGGAACCTCCCCCCTCCCAAGGGCAGGAGTCCTCAGCAGAGCCGTGGGTCTCACCCCAACCGGAGCAGAGCACGCAAAGGGACTTCGCGCCTGCAGAGCGGGTCGTTGGTCTCAACGAAGGTGTGGCCAACAGCACCCAGGGCCTCGAGCAGGCCGCAGAAGCCTCTGGAGGGCGTGTGGTTGAGCGCCTCGACGATCCTAAGAACAGCGCCGTGCTGCTTAAGTTCCCCACCGAGCAAGCGGCGCAGTCTGCCGAAGATGGGCTTGCCAAGCGCCCTGATGTGCAGTACGTAGAGCGCAACGGCATCGTGGAGGGAACGGCGGTCTCCTCTGACCCAAACGTGGGCTACGAGTGGCACCACACCGTCATCCGCAAGACGGCCAACCTTGGCACTCTTCCTTCAGCCCCGCCCACCATAGCGGTGGTGGATAGTGGGGTTGACTATAACCACCCAGACCTCGCTGGGAAGGTCATAAAGGGGCCAGACTTCGTCAACCGTGATTGGGACCCCATGGACGACTACGGGCACGGAACCCACGTGGCGGGCATAGCGGCAGCTACGGCGGGCAACGGGGAGTTCGGGGAGGGCGTCTCCCCCAACTCCAAGATACTCGCCATCAAGGTCCTCTCCTCCAGCAACTTGAGCTATGACTTTGATGTGGTCCAGGGTTTGGCTTACGCGCGCACCGCCAACACTACCCCTGAGACTAAGGTTATCAATACGAGCCTGTGCGCTGACTTTGATCCACAAGCCCCGGAAGGTCCGCAGGTGCTCCGAGATGAGGTGTCCGCCATCAAGGATGCCGGCAAGATCCTGGTTGCTTCTGCTGGCAACTCCAACAGCAGCGCGACCAGCTACCCCGAGGGCAGCTGTTCTTACCCGGGCTCAGATCCCAACACTGCCCTCAGGGTCACCGCCACCAACGAGCAAGACTGCCGGACCTTATTCTCGAACTTCAGCCCGGCCTCCAACCCGACGTTCTATAACATAGCCGCCCCAGGCTGGAACATTTTATCTCTCGACCCCAACTTCGGCACAAGCTTCAGAAGTGGCACCTCCATGGCGGCGCCAATGGTGGCCGGAGCGGCAGCCCTTGTGTGGGGCAAGACTCCGAGCCTCACCAGGAACCAGGTCGTAAACAAGCTAGTTAGCACCGGAGAGCCGACAAGCTGTGGTTTCGCCGCCCCCACGCCTCGTCTGGACGTGAGGAAGGCGCTCCTTGGCACCTCTGAGACCGCCATCGTCGGCCAGCTGTTCGACCCCGTATACGGAATCGGCGGCACGGGAGGCGCCCCTGCCAAACTGTTCTCGGGCACCACCCTGCTCAAGTCTGATGCCACCAACGGTTACGGTTTCTACGAGATGACAGGGCTAACGGCAGGCACTGGCAGGACACTTAAGGCCGCCCGTAGCGGCTACTACGCAAACACGAATCTGAGAAAAGGCATCAGGATAGTCGACGGACAGGTAGCAGGGCCGTTCACCGACGCCGCGCCCGTGGCATGGAATACCGGGGTCGCCGCCGTCTCCATAGACTGGAAGACCGTGCAGCCAGGTCTTCTAGGCGATACCCCAGGGTGCGTGGACACCTGCAACGGTTGGGAGTTCGACCTTGCGCTGAAGCGATCAGACGGCAGACTATATCTTCGCTACCCGCGACTCCATCCAAGACTTCCAGCCAGTGGAAACGGTGGCTATAGAAAGCGAGGCGGCCAACGGCACCTACAAGGTCATAGCAATCAACAAGGAGCCGGACACGGGGGGAACCCAGTGGAATCCCTCCTGGAACGGTTCGCAGGCTTCGGTGCAGATGTACAACGGCACGGCGTCGCTAGGCGGGGGCTTGAAGGCGGTGCCATCTACGTGCGGCACCAATCAGTTCTGGTACGTGGGAGACCTCACCAAGAGCGGAACTTCCTACACCTGGACGAACAAGAACCTCTGCACCAACACCGCGCCATAGGGCGAGGCTAGTCGGGAGGCTCCTTCTCAAGGGGCCTCCCGCTTCTTCTCTATTCACTCGTGTTCTTGGAAGAAGAGGGGTTTTCTCAGAAGTCCATATCCAGCGTCCTGGATATCCCTCACCCTTGTGGGTGGAGTATGGCCAATTACCCGGCCCGTCTCTTATTACAAGGCACAACATATGGAAGCAGTGAACAAAGATTCGCTGAGGCGAGAATCGCCGGTCGCATTGAGCTAGCGGGGAGCCATTCGCAAACAACAGCGTGGTGGGGTGGGTCGCAGAAATACGCGGTCGCGTTGCTGGGTACGCACACCCCCTCGAAAAATCCGCCGCCGATTTCAGGAATGCAAGCATACATCGCTTATCTTCTTGGTAGGTAAATTCTCCGAAGTTGAACTTCCGCTTTCACGATTTCTGCGACCTTCGCCTTGACGGAGTTCTATGAAGTTCGCCTGAGCCGAATTCTCGGAAGGGTAAGCAACACCTAGTAACGTCCTAGTATCCGCAAAAATACGACAAATGAGTGATGTGCCGACCCTCAGGAGGGTGCTAGAGTGCTCGCGTTGAGAGAACCCACTTCCCGCGTCGTTGTAGGTAGAGGCCAAGAGCTTCTCCCGCGATAACAAGAATGGGAGCACTTCACGGATGGTGGCTGGTTCTCGTGTAGTTGGAGGCTTTCCGAAGGGAAGAGAAGGCGTGAAGGCGAGATGGTTGTTGATGGCTACCCTAGCCGCCTTGGTGGTGGGGATGATGGCCTTGGCTGGCACGGACTGGACCGCTGACGGTATCGTGCCTGAGAACCACGTGGCATACAACCTTGCCTGCATAGGTTGAGGAAAATGTCCATGTGGCATATAGGATGGACGCCTCCGAGTTAGTAGGATCGTTCTCTCAGAAACGCTGGCGCTGCGGCGTCGCGATAAAGGCAAACCCGTCGTGAGGCGGGCACGCAAAGCCTAACGGCCTCCTATGTATAGGAGGTAGCCGGGCTGTCGAACGGCGACGGGGAGCAAAGCTCCGCCCTCAGAGAAAGGGGGAGGGTGTGGATACAACCTTACATCACACTCAGCCATACCAGGCTAGTGCTTCACCCATCTTCTGACCTCTTTCATGGCAGGACATGCGCGAGGTACGGGTCAGGAACACTCGGCCCTTTGTTGTGGAGACTCTCCCAGGAGGATGTATGAAAGCTACAGCGAATACCCTGCTAACGAAGGTAAGAGGTTACCTTCTCCTTAGGATTGGTATCCTGGCCACGCTTACGACGCTGCTGCTGTTGACAGTTGTGTGCACGAGCGCGGCATGGGCGACTACTTTCACCGTAACCAACACCAACGACTCCGGCCCTGGGTCGCTGAGGGCGGCCATAGAGCAGGCCAACGCAAACGTGGGTGCCGACGAGATAGTGTTTGCCGATAGCACAAGCGGCACCATAACCCTAGCCGCCCCGCTGCCGGATGTCACGGACGATGAGGGACTCACCATAGACGGCGGTGGGGACGTTACAGTCAGCGGCAACGAAGCCGTGGGGATTATCAGGGTATACGGTAAGCTAGCCCTTAGTAACTTGACCCTCGTTAAGGGCGCCGGCTTCCCCGAAAGCATCGGCGCCACAGATCGGCGTGGCGGGGCTATATACAACTTTCGCACACTAGAGCTAACAAACGTCACCCTTTCCGACAACAGGATTATAGGCAGCTGGCCCGAAGGCGGTGCCATCTACAACCAGTACGGCACGCTCACGGTGATTAGCAGCACCTTCTCTGGCAATGACACCAGCTACGGAGGCACCGGAGGTGGCATCGATAATTTCTACGGCACGGTGAACGTCACGAACTCCACTTTCTCGGGCAACAGCGCCACCTCCGGCTCCGGAGGCAGCATCGCTAACCGATACGGCACGGCGAACGTCACGAACTCTACTTTCTCGGGCAACAGCGCCTGGTCCGCCGGCGCTCTCTACAACGAGTCAGGCACTCTCACGGTCAGCAACACGATACTGGCCAATAACACTGCTACTGGGTATGGCGGCAATTGCTCCGCAGTGGATGTGGAAAACCCGACCACCGACGGTGGCTACAACATAGAGGACGGTGTCACCTGCGGTTTCACCCAAGATACCGGCTCCCTCTCGAACACGGACCCCCTCCTGGACCCAGCAGGGTTACAGGATAACGGAGGCCCCACCCTAACCATAGGTCTCCAGCCAGATAGCCCAGCTTTAGACTTTGTTGGACAGGACGCCTGCCCGCCTCCCACAACTGACCAGCGGGGAGTAGAGCGCCCACAGGAGGAGGCCTGTGACTCTGGAGCCTTCGAACTGGTGCAGCAGTCTACACCGCCCGACAGCGATGGCGACCAGGTAGCGGACACCGAGGACAACTGCCCCGAGGTCGCCAACGCCGATCAAGCGGATGGCGACGGCGACGGTGTGGGCGACGCCTGCGATCCGCCCAAGGTGATGAACACTAACCCGGCCAACAACGCCACGCAGGTAGCTACTGGCGTCGACGTGACAGCCACCTTCTCTGAGCCTATGGACGCTATCACGACCGACGGGGACCCGAGAACGATCAACAGCACAACTTTCAAGCTGGTCAAGCTCAACGCGGACGGCACCACCACAAGGCTTACGGCCACCGTCAGGTACGTCGCCACGACCAATAAGGCGATCCTCGATCTGGCAAGCGACCTCAAATCGGGGCGGACCTACAAGGCTACGGTGACGAGTGGGGCACAGGACTTGGATGGCAACGCACTGGACCAGAACCCCAACATAGAGGGTAACCAATACAAGAGCTGGAAGTTCACAGTCCGGTAGCGCAGTGCTGCTGTAAGCCGCACGGACGGAGGGTCGGGGCTATTAGCAGCCGCGACCCTTCTTGTAAGCAACCAGAGTAGTCGCCCTATTTACCCAATGTCGGGGTTGGTAGATTCAACGACCTTCTAAAAAATCTGTACACGAGATGAGCAGAGAATCAACCATCCACCCAACGCGCCGATCAAGTCCCGAATCTTCTGTAATTTCCTCCGAGACGGCGACTCTCCTCACCTCTCCATGAGCATCACCCCATCCGCCTCCCGCTCTTCGAAGCGCCGATGCTCGCGCAACTCCTCCATGTCCAGGTAGCGTCTACCTGTCAGCCACTCCTCCGATTGCTCCACCGCCAGTGCCGTCGCCAGGCGCAGACACGATTCCCTGTTGGGGAAGATCCTAACCACCCTAGTGCGCCGTTTTATCTCCTGGTTGAGTCGCTCTAGGCCGTTCGTGGTGCGGATGCGCCTTCTATGGCTCTCGGGGAAGGCTAGGCAGGTGAGGCATTCCTCGATGTGCTCTTCGAGGTGCTCTGCGACCTTCTCGTTGCCCTTGCCTCGCCACCGATCGGCCACGCTCGAGGCGATTCGGAGGGCCTGCTCCCTGCTCGGCGCGGCGAAGATCGCGCGCAGGTCCGCCCCGAGCTCCTTGCGCTTGGCGTAGCCGACCATCCCCAGGAGGTTCCTCATGTAGTGGAGCTGACACCTCTGGTGAGAAGCACCCTGGAAGTGGCGAAAGACGGCCGCTTTGAGACCCTCGTGCTCCTCGGAGACCACCAACTCCACTCCCTTGAGCCCTCGGTGCTTCAACGACCGAAACAGCTCCTGGTAGGTGGCCTCGCTCTCGGTGTCTGCGACCTCCACCCCGAGGATCTCCCGCATGCCGTCGTCCCTCACCGCCGAGACGATCAAGACGCCCTGGCTTACGACCCTGTGGTCCATCCTCACCTTCTCGTAACGAGCATCCACGAACAGGTAGGGGTAGGCCTCGGCCTCAAGCCTGCGTCTCCTCCACGCCCCAAGCTCCGAGTCGAGGGAGCCGGCCAGAGAGGACACGAGGCTCTTGGAGAAGGGAGATCCCGCACAACTGCTCGGTTATCTCTTTGACCTTCCTGGTGGAGACCCCCCTCGACGTACATCTGCATCAAGGCCAAACAGAGCGCCTTCTCGTTCCTCTGGTAGCGGGAGAAGAGGCGGGTTGAGAACGTCCCTTCCCTATCCTGAGGCACCAGCAGATTCAGCGTGCCTACCCTGGTGCGAAGAGTCCTCGGCTTGTGGCCGTTGCGGTGGCCGGTGCGTCCCTCGCCGCGCTCGTAGGGTGCTGCTCCTATGTGCTCGCTCATCTCGGCCTCAAGGATCTGCTGCACCACCCGCTGGACGATCTCGCGCAAGAAGGCGGGATCGTCCAGCAAGACCTCTTGCGTCATCTGCAGGTCCACTCTACGATGCTCTTGGGTCATCGTCGCTCCCTTTCGATCGGTTGACTTTAGACACCAACCATCTTGGAGGACGATGACCCTTCTTTCTAGCGGCCCACCAAATTACAGAAGTTTACGGACATAACCTTTGCATTCCGTCGTCCTCCGCTCTCATGGAAGCATCTTCCCGAGCGTGCAAGCGTGCATTCGTTTTCGGTGGGACGTACACCCTCCCGCGTTCTCGGCTGCTCCAATGGCGGGGAGATCCATCTAATTCTCAAGAAGGGACTGCATAGCCGACACCGGCCATGCCCGGCTCCTCGGCGGGCCGGTCAATGTCTGGGAAGCGTAACCGTGGATACTGCCGGGTAATATGTCCTGGCCTCAGATGACGTTCGTGTAGCCCAGAGGTCGTGCCGGCCGCGCGTCGCCACTAGCCGACGCCAGCCGATCTTGTGGCATTGGAAGCAGGGAGTCTGGCACGGATGTTCACATCGAGTCCCAAGGCGTCAGCAGCCTCCGCCAGGCGCCACACGCTGATCTTCTGCCACCCATCCCGCTCGTAGCGCTGAACCTGCTGCTGGGTCATGCCCAGTATCTCGCCTAGCTCCGCCTGCGTGAGGCCGCATGCTATGCGCGCCTTGGTGAGAAGTTCTCCCAAAGAATCCAGATCCTCGGCACCGAAGGAGAGCAGGCGTCCCTCCTTGAGGTCCTCGTAATCTGAGATCTCTCGCTCCAGGTCCTCTATCTGCATCCGCAGGGCGTCGATGACCGCCGTGGCCACCTCGTCTCGCCCGGTCGAACGGCGGCCAGAGGAGAGCTCCTTCGAACGGGTCTCAAGCTCTGAGAGCCGCCCCTTGCTGTGCCGAAATTCCTTGTCGTTGCGGATCATGGTTTCACCTCTTAGCTTGTAAGTCCACCAAGAGCACGCCTCGCTCGCGGCCCTCTCGGTCAGTCTGGAAGAACCGCAGGAAGGGCTGGCCGGACCCCAGCTCCGTGGCCGCGGCCGGGAAGAAGTCAACCCCGAACCTCCTCTTAGCCTCCGCCCGGTTGGAAGCGCTTGGCGGGAAGATCGGGGCCAGGCATCCGAGGTCCTCGGCGCTCACGTCTTCTGCCAGGTCGTAGCAGCCGTCTATGTCGTCGACACCGTCCAGTACACCGCGTCACGCCGCAGGAGCCATCAGCTCCAGGCCTCTTCAGTCCTTCAGCAACCCCGCCTCTTGCGGCCCCATCACTCCTCGAGCTCCTCCAGATCCGTCTCATGCACACCCGGCGGCAACAACCCCTCATCCGTGAACCGTGGTATCATCCGGCTCATTATACAGCACTTTTGTTGTACGTTTGCTGCCCTGCGAAGCCGGAAAGTATACTGCAACCGGGCTAATACGGACGCGTACGGGATGGACGAGTTGCTGCGACGAATCTCGTAAAATACCTGCAAAACAGCGTAATTTGCGGACGGCCTGGTACGGGCCAGAACGTATCTTTTCAGACTCTTAATCTCTAGGTTCCAGGTTCGAGTCCTGGGCGGCTCACTCCCTCAATCGGCGTATCTACGCTTATTTCCGCCGCCAGTCGCCCTGCTTCAGTCGCTCCAATTGAGCTCTACCACGACTCTTACCACGACCAGCTACTCTAACGGCCGCCAAGGGCGTCGCCGAAGCGGCCGAAGGACTCCCCATGGTAGCGGGGAGATAGGTGGCTGTAAGTGTTGATAGTCGTCGTGATCGAGGAGTGGCCGAGGACCTTTTGCAAGACCTCGGCTGACTCACCCGACTCGATCCAGAGACGCCAGGGACATAGCCTATACTGCGATTGATCCGGACCTCGTCGTCCGGGTAGGAGCGTCCGAAGAGTCTCGGTTCTCCCGAGGAGGGCTTGAGGAGGTTCATGAGCATCTCGAACAAGGTGCTCTTGCCGGATCCATTGGGGCCGACCACCGCCACGATTTGGCCTGGCTCTATCCGGAGGTCCACCGGCCCGAGCTCGAAGTCCCCGCGGAACTTCCTCACGCCTTCGAGCAAGATCGCTGGCATCTCTTGTGGTGTCGTGGTCATTGCGTGCCTCCCCTGTCGCTTGCGCCTCTTCTTCCCCCTGCAACGTCTCTTCGAGGAGGCGGAGTATCTCCTCCCCGCTCAAGCCGGCTCGCTTCCCCGTCCTTGCGGTCTCCCTCACGGCCTCCTCAAAGGGTTCGCGGAGGTGCGCGAGAACGGGACTAAGGAGCTGTATACGATGGGGACCGACCCCTACCAGGAGCGGAGCACACACCGCACCGCCGACTCGGCGCTCATACAGCGCCTCTTGACCAAAGTTGAAGAGATGAGGGTGGCTAGTGGGGAGAAGCGCCGGCAACTGGAAGCGGCTCCGTAGACGGGGTCCGCTAAGAGGGGCAATGCAGAATGCATGGTTGCTACCATAGGAGCCGGAGCGTCGTGTTCCGGCCCTTCTTTATGCCCTTATTCACCCGAGTGCTTAGTAGGCAAATTCTCAGAAGTCGGACTTCCGCTTTACGGTGTTCTCAGAAGTTCGTCTCTTGGAGTGCCTCACTTCATCACGCCCGCTGCGGCAAACGCGATGCCTAAACTGTGTCCCAACCATCCCGGCAAGATGCTCCCCGAGCGGTACAACAGCCAGCCGTAGAGCCAACCGGAAACCAACGGTGCCAGCAGCAGCGGCCACAGCTCCAGACCCGCGCTCAACACCAGAAGGTGAGGCGCCAAGAACACCAGGCTCTGCACGGCGTTGCCTACCCACAACCCCAAGTGCCTGATCAACCAATACCCTACCAGCCCGCGAAAGAACAGTTCCTCTCCCAAAGCCACGTAGATACTCTCTCTGACGAAGGCGTAGGAGAGGGTGAGGATGCCGAGTTCCACGCCCGCGTACTGCGAAGCGGCGCCGCCGGGACGATCGTAGTAACCCGGGAAGAACACGTAAATCGTAACCAGAGATAGCACGCCTAAGACAACAAAAAAGACCAGCGCCCACACGTAGTAGACGGGCCGAACGGGCCGACTTTTTTGCAGGCCGAGGCTGGAGGCTATCTGTGACCAAGTCCCGCCCCTGAGCCGCCGGACGAGGGCGTAGATGGCACACGGGATGGCGTAGAGAAAGAGTTGGACGGGGAACTGTATGGAAGGTAGAGCGCCTTGCACAGACTGACCTCCGTACTCGTAACACAACGGTCGTTTGGCTCTTAGCATTGTGGTCGGAACGGTGCTTGTGTGCCAGCGGCGCTCTTCTATTCAGCGGAGTGCGTGGAAGGGGAGCAGCCTGTTGAAAAATACCCCTAATGCCTGCTTTCACTGTAGATCGGGTACCAAATACGCCGTTTTTGGGGGTTTCAGAACCCAATTTGTGCTCGCTACCAGCTCAACGCCGACTTTTTCAACAGGCTGGGAGATTCCGCGAAGTTCGGAGCGCAGTCTCCCGCATACGGGTTCCCTTTGCTTATCTAGGAGACTCTAGACCCTTCGAGACCCCTCATGCACGAGCCGACACTGTTGGCTTACCCGCAGTTGCTTCGGGAAACCGCGCTCCTTGTGGTATCTGATCCATCGGTAGTCCCGAAGCGGCTTCCATGCGTCCGCTGCAGTTGAACAACGAGATGAGTGCAGTGGCTTCGTAGATCCCTTGCTCGTCCCACCCGGCTTCTCGCAAGGGATCTATGTCCGAGTCTTCCATCATGCTCGGCTCCTGGGTGAGCTTCTTGGCATAGGAAAGCAGCGCCCGAGTCTTACGGTCCAGATCGTAGGTGGGCCAGGTGGTGGCGAACTCGGCAGTGAGGTGCTCATCCTTGGTTAGGCGACGCACGGCCGCCGTATGCATCCCCAGTCAGGGAGCGCCTCCGACGAGGCCGTTCACCACCGTGGCGAGCATCTCGCGCTGAAGCCGGCTCAGCGGGGAGGACTTGCGCATGTGCAGGTAGTCGTAGAGCCAGCTAATGGGGATAGCGAGTTTGAGATCTGGCGCCAGGATCTTGAACATTCCGGGGACGGCTCCCCCATACTGACGCTCGGTCCACCAGAGCAATAGTTTGCGCACCCCTCGAGCTTGCTGGGGGTCGAAGGTCAGGATACGAGTCACGCTCGCACCTCCTTTCTCCCGCTACACCAAGCGAGAACAACGTTGTTGGCGTCGTGGAGTATTGTGACATGAAGCACAAATCGGCGCATCCCCTATTGGTCCTATCTTCCCGGTCTATGCACCAGAGTGCGTGGAAGGTTAATTCTGCGAACTTCGCCTTTACGGAGTTCTCCGAAGTTCGCTTCCGCCAGCAAACCCAAGCTACGGCAAAGAGATATGGCCACCTGGCGTATATACATGACGTGCTGTAGTCTTGACACTTGGGACGCTATAGCAAGCAGGGGCGGGAGGCTTCGAAACCTTAAGTTGGCATAGTTATTCCTCGGTTTTTCGTTTGGTAACGCTTTTGGTATCGCTCAGCAGACACTCTGTGGCTAGAGTGGGGTCGAAAGTCACTTAGGAGCGCTGTGGTCCAGCGATGTGGAAAGGGAGGTAGAGAGGTGGCGAGGACGATATTCGGCAAGGAGATGTGGATGGGGAGAGGCCTGGCGTTGGCCATGGGGGTGGCGGCGTGTACAGCCCTGGCCTTGTGCCTCCTGGCGCTGGCCGGAGCGGTGCGACCGGCGGAGGCCGCCTTCCCAGGCAACAATGGCAATATCGTTTTCTGGAGCGACCGCTCCGCCGGACCTGGTCTCTACACGAAAACACCTGGTGGCACCGCAACCAAGATACCCGGCACGTCCGGAGGCGACAACCACGCCGCATGGTCGCCCGATGGCTCGCGGATAGTTTTTCAGAGCACCAGCGCGACCAGCAAGGAGATCTCCGTGATGAACGCCGACGGTAGCGGGCGGAGGCAGCTCACCGCCACCTCCTCAGTCGCGGAGCAGGAGCCCACATGGTCGCCCGATGGGAGCCAAATCGCCTTTGTCAAGGGCGCCTCTGGCACCGATGCGACCACGGACCTTGAGATATGGGTGATGAACTCCGACGGTGGCAGTCTGACACAACTCACCAATACCGTTCAGGGCGTTCGCGACACGCAGCCCGCCTGGTCACCTCTCGGAAACCAGATCGCCTTCCTTAGCGAAGGACGGGTCGGTGACAGCAACAGCAACATCTACGTGATGGACGCCGAGCCCACGACAAACGACGCGATCAACCTAACACCCAATACCACAAACCCGGTCTACCAGCCGAACGACGAAGACCCCTCCTGGTCGCCCGACGGCACGCAGATAGCCTACTCGACGGTCCAGGACGTCTGGACGATGAACGCTAATGGAACAAGCAAGACGAACCTGACCCTAAACAGTGGCGGCGGCGCGCAACCGGCCTGGTCGCCAGACGGCAACAGCATCGTCTACCAGCGCAGCGACGGCACCGACCGAAACATATATGTCATGGACACCAACGGCGGCAACAGTACGCCCCTCGATACTACTCTACGCAAGGACGAGAAGCCCGACTGGCAACCGGTGCCGCAGTGCACCAAGACCGTTAGCGCCGCCAACGACCCCCTCCTGGGCACCGCCGGCAAGGACGTCCTCTGCGGCGACTCCCGCAATAACACCATAAACGGCGCCGGCGGAAACGACATCATCCTCGCCCAAGGCGGCATCGACAAGCTAACGGGCGCTTCGGGCAACGACACCCTCAATGGCGGTCCTGGGACCGACACCGCCCTGTACTCGGGCTCTACCCCGGTCACGGCGAACCTGGCGAGCGCGTTCGCCACCGGCGTGGGCATGGACGTTGTGCTCGGCACAGAGAATCTGACTGGCTCGGGTGCCAACGACCGGCTCACGGGCTCGGCGGTTGCGAACATGCTGGTTGGAGGCGGCGGCGCAGACGCCATGTTCGGCGCGGGGGGCAACGACACGCTCAACTCTAAGGACGGGGTAACCGGCAACGACAGCCTCGACGGTGGAGCCGGCACGGACACAAAGATAACCGACACCTCTGAGAGGTCGATCTTAGGCTTCCCGTAAGGCGGAGCAAGCGTAGCAGGAGGCATCTAGGGCCGGGGCTCTAGCAGCCTCGGCCCTTCATCTTGCCCTTATTCACCGGAGTGCGTGGAATACCTCAGCCTGTTGAAAAAGTCGGCGCTGAGCTCACAGTGACTACGAATCGGGCTCCAGAGGCTCCAAAATAGACCCAAAAACGGTGTGTTTGGGGTCCGATCTGGGTTCGAAGCGGGCATAGAGGGAGTTTTTCAACAGGCTGGGAAATTCTTAGAACTTCGCCTTTACGGAGTTCTAAGAAGTTCAGGAACTTACGTCGCCCGTTCCTTTTCTCGGCGCACGATCATCACGGGGCAGTGGGCATGGCGCACCACCGAGTCAGAGACGCTGCCCATCAAGGCCCGCCTCACACCGCCGCGGCCCCTGCTGCCCATCACGATCAGGCCCGCCTCTATTTCCTCTGCGACTTGCACGATCTGCTGGGCCCGGTGGCGTTCGGCTATCCTAAGGTGCTTCTCTGCAACCGTGGCCCCTTCCCGCTCTACCTTCTCGGCCTGCTCGTCGAGGATCTTCTCCGCTTGCTCGCGCAGTTGCTCGACAACATTGGGGACGTTCACGTCGTAGGAAGGGTATCCGGGGGCGACGGTCACGAGGTGAAGCGTGGACTTGGTGCTGATGGCCATGTCCACGGCGGTCCTTCGGGCCAGTTCGGCTTCCTCTGAGGCATCGGTGGCCAGCAGGATCTTGGTCGGGAATATGCTCATCGCGACACGCTCCTTTCCCGTAAGCGACCCAGCGAGGTATATGTGATCATTGTATCAACAGTGCCGCGTAGCGCAAGGATACGGAGCCACAACGACGCCGTCCCAAAAGGGTTACACAGGCTTATTCACCGGAGTGCACGGAAGTTCGCAGCCCTCAATGCGAACTGCTCCCCTCAGTCTGCTTGCAACCTCCCGTAGAGCTTGGTAAGGGGTGTAGCCGTTAGCCCGTGGACGACCACCGAGGCGCAGATGATGAGGCTGCCCACCACCCACACCTCCTCGATTCCAGTCTCCTTCAAAGAGAAGGCGGCGTAGTAGAGCGCCGCTGCCCCGATGGGGCCGAACCATCCGAGGAATAGCACGTCCTTGCCCTTGGCACGCAGCGGTCCCAGCAGTGGTCTCAGAGCCAGCACCGCGGGTAGCCGCCGAAAGAGGAGCACAGCCGCCACCAACAGCGGTCCCGCCCAACCGAGTTCCAGCCACCCCTCCCACGGCAACGCCATTCCCAACAGCACGAAGATGGGCAGGTCGAAGAAGCGCGAGATGGCCTCCTGTATCTCCTCCTGGCTCTCCTTGGCGTCGCTCGATCCGGCGAAGTTGAACACGATCCCCGCCACGAAGGCCGCAAGGACCCCGTTGAGATGGAGGAGTTCTGTTACGCCAAGCACCGTCAAAGAGAGGGCGAGGCTGATGGTGAGCAGAGAGGTGCGCTCCATGGTCTCCTTCCTCTCCGCCCACCTCAAGGTCTTGCCCGCCAGATATCCCATGATCGCCGCAACGACCGCGCCCGCTACGATCTCCAAGAGAACCGTGCGGGTCAGCCAGGGACCGAGTACCTCCCCGGGAGGTTCGGTAAGCACCAGCACTGGCAGCACCACGAATGGGAGAGCCAGACCATCGTTGAAGCCAGACTCGGAGGAGATGGCGTGCCTCAAGGGGGCAGGCAGGTGGCGCTCTGCGACCCCACCGGCAACTATGGAGCTCGCCACCACGGGGTCTGTGGGGGTCACGATGGCCCCGATCAGTACCGCTACCCAAAAGGGTACCCCCAAGATCAGGTACGCTAGCAAGCCGCCCACAAGCCACATAAGCGGCATCACGATCCCCAACAGCACGACGAGAAGGCGCCAGTTGCTGCTCGCGTAGCCCACCGGTAGCCGCAGGGCCACCCCGACTAAGGCGACACCAAGCGTGACGAGGGCTGCCTCCTCGAGGATCAGCGTCTGATCGCCCAGCCGGGCAAGGTCGAGCAACCCGAGGGCGGCCGGCCCGATCAGGACCCCTGCCAGCAGAGCGATGAGGGGTTCCGAAACGGGGGTGCGTTCTTTGAGGACGCCACCGAGCATCCCAAGCAAGAGAAGCAACCCTCCGACGGCCGCCAGGGACACGTACAGCGCGTTCAAGACAGTGAGCCCTCCCCACATCGCCACCAACAAGCTATCTCGCAGATATCCTACGCTACGGGAGGAGCAGGGCATGATCAGGAGCGCACTTAGCAAGGTCTTGTGGATGGCCAGAGCCACTTCCACCATCGTCGGACTGGCCATCATGCTGGCATTGGTGTTCGGGGTGGCGAGCGCGGGGCTCGGGGCGACCGGGGGCAACTTCATCCTTGGCAACGCGAATTCGGCAGGAGCCGTGAGCAAGCTTACCGCCTCCATTGCCAACCCAGCGCTGGAGCTCGTAAACCAGAGCACGGCATCCGCTGCGACCGCCCTTAGCCTGAACGTGGCCTCAGGCAAGCCGCCGCTTAAGGTCAACGCCGCCGCGGGCAAGGCCACCAACCTCAACGCCGACCGTCTAGACGGGTTGGACTCCGCCCGCCTGACCGAAGCACGCGGCGACATCAACGGAAACAGTGCGAATTTCCGTGGCATCTTGGAGCACTCGGAGGGTGCCGCGTTCTTGAACAGCGGCTTTCGCACGGTGGTCGCCCACGCGCCAGAGGGTCCCCCGGTGGACGTTCTGCTGAGCTGTCCTACCCAGACGGGTGCCGGGACGCTCAGGATAGTAAACAACACCTCAAGCTTTGGGGACTCGCAGCGCGTATGGGTGGACGACGGTTCTTCGAACCCCTCCTTTACCACCCTCGGGCAAAACCAATTCGTCGACAAGACTGTCTCGCCCAACGGCGACCACTTCACCATCCAGGTGGCCAACGTCTTCAACGCCAACAGGATGGCGACCATAGAGCTTTTCACGGAGCAGTTTGGACCCAGCGTCTGCGGGGCCAAAGCGCACGTCATCTACACGTTTGGCTCATAGAGCACCCCGCATAGAGGAAGGGGCGGAGCAACTCCGTCCCTTCTCCTTGTCTTTATTCAGCGGAGTGCGTGGAAGGGTACAGCCTGTTGAAAAAGTCGGCGTTGAGCTGGTAGCGAGCACAAATTGGGTTCTGAAACCCCCAAAAACGGCGTATTTGGTACCCGATCTACAGTGAAAGCAGGCATTAGGGGTATTTTTCAACAGGCTGAGGTATTCCACGCACTAGAGCGAATAAGGGCTAGAAGAGAAAGGGCCGTGGTCCTCTGGAACTCCGGCCCTTACCCTGGGAGGAGGTGAAAGCGGCAACCTTTGCCTCTTTAGCGCAAGAAGTGTTGCAGGGGTAGTTGGCCATGGTGGGGTGAGAGTACGGCTAGATGCTTATTCCCCGTTTGAGGAACGATTACCGAGATCTCGATGCGGCCTACAAGAAGGTGTACGTCCAGACCTGGCCGTTGTCTCGTATGTTGAACACAATCTCGCCAGGCTGCGAAACCGGATCCTGATTAGCCCAGGCGATGGCTGCTGGCACGTCTGCCCACAAATCGGCGCGCCATAAGCGTGTGATTATGTCAGCCTTGGCGGCGTCCCTTACGGCGCTGGCCTTGATGTCGGCCGCGTCCTCTGCGTTCTTAACGTCCTCGTACATGCCGTCGCTCATCTAGCACTCCCTCATTTGTGGCATCTGTAGCAAAACATAGTTTACATTAGTCGTTCTGAACGCGCTACCCGCGCGTACCTGACCTACCCATAGTAGTGGACCTTTGCTACCGCGAACTTCGCGGAAGACCCCTTGTCGGTAATTGGGCGAAAAAGGTGTTTAGAGATCGCGCCTCTTCCATTACTATTAAAAATAGCGGTTGACTCTCATAGCGGCGGCTGGACCGACAAACGGGGGCCCGTCGCCCAGCTCACTGCTCTACCAGCCATTTGAGGTCGCACATCACAACCGAAGGAGCTGCTATGTCTCGCGTCCGGGTTCACAACTTCTCGATCTCGCTCGACGGGTTCGGCACCGGCGACGGCCTGTCTTTGGAGGCGCCGTTCGGCCACGCCGGGCATCGGCTCCACGAGTGGATGATCGCGACCCGATTCTGGGACGACGCCGGCACTGCCGGCGTCGACAACGCCTTCGCCGAGCGTCACGAGCACGGCATCGGCGCGGAGATAATGGGCGCCGGCAAATTCGGCCCTCCGGGTTGGCAGGACGACCCGGAGTGGCGCGGATGGTGGGGACCAAATCCGCCGTTCCACACGCCGACGTACGTGCTGACCCATCGCCCGCGGCCGCCGCTGGAGATGGACGGCGGTACGACGTTCCATTTCCTCGATGTCGCGCTGGTGGATGCACTCGCCGTTGCTCGGGAGGCGGCAGACGGTCAGGACGTCCGCATCGGTGGGGGCCCGACGATGCTGCGCGAGTTCCTCGCCGCCGGGCTCGTCGACCATCTGCATGTCGTGCAGGTCCCGATCCTGCTCGGCCGCGGCGTCCGGCTGTGGGACGGTCTGGAGGCGCTGGAGGAGCAGTACGACGTGGAGGCGGTGTCGACGCCGAGCGGCGTCACCCATCTCACCTTCACCCGATGAGGGTCGGGTCAGGCAGCGTTGGGTAGCCGGCGGGTGCCGGTGTAGTCTCACCGCCCATGCCCTGCGCGACTGGTGCCTCCTACATCGAGCCGGGCTCGCCCTGGCAGAACCCCTGGATCGAGTCGTTCAACGACCCGCCCGACTACTCGATGTTCACGTAGGCCCTGAATATCTATCCAGCCTTGTAACACGGAGCGATTTTTGGATCCCATCCGGGCCTTTTTTGCTCCCTCGATGTCCCCGGAACCCGCATAGCTATTCAGCGGGGCGCATCTTTATTAGCCCAACTTCCGAGAATAATGGTTAGGCGAAGTTGGGTGAATACGGGCACGAGAGGAGGGCCGGGGCGTAGAAGCTCCGCCCACTAGCTTCTGGCAAGCTACTTATCCTTGCCTATAATGCCTTCCTGCTGGAAGTAGTGGTCGCAGTTCAGGGGTGCCAGACCCGTCCCCGCCTTTGGACCTCCACCAGCCGCCACGCCTTTTTCGTCCTTTTGTTCTTCCTGTTTGTCGATAGCGTTACCGCAGTTCGTCTCCGCAATTACCTGCCCAGGAGCATTCTCCGCCTTGCCATTGTTGTTGGGGTTCGCCTCGGCAAACGCGTAGCTCACGCTGCTCAGCACCATAATTGCTCCTACCGCAAGAACCAAAAGTATGCGCCTCATAAGCTCCCACCTTTCACTAAGGGCGGGGTGATCAGCCCCGCCGAGTTATCTAACCCCACCACGCTAACAAGCGCCGATGAATTCCCTGTGAATTCTTGGCCAACTTCCTGAGAACGCCGTCAACACGAAGTTCAGTCGGCCCCGGTCCTATGGGCGGGGATTTCTCTGGTAGTAGCGAGTGGTTATGAGTCGCAACCACTCGCTACACGACGGCGCAACGAACGCTACTTGGTAGGTGCGCTTCGACGCCAAAACGGGGCCACCATGCCGCTCTGGGGCGCTTGCGGCGGAGCTAGGTGGGGCGCTTGCTACCGTGAACGTCGGAGAATTTCTCTTAGCGGAACTCCCGCTTTACGGAGTTCTAGGCAGTAGGGTGAATAAGGGCGAGAAGATTAGGGCCGGGGTATGGAAGCCCTGGCCCTAACAACTAGCGCTATTGCCGATCATCTTCTAGCCAACAGGATCGAGGCGCAGGAGAAGGCTAGAACCTATCCACTTTCCTGTGGAGGAGTTTGCCCCTGCTCGACGACCAGCTCCCTCACGTGCAGCCGTCCGACCTCCAGTTCCTCTATCTCGAGGCGCTGGATCCTTCCCCGCTTCACAGCGAGCGCCCGGATCGCCACTGCTCCCGCCGCGCTCGCACCCAGCGCTAGTCGCCGTTGAAGTAGGTTTGCGCCTTGTCCCAAGCGCGCTTGGCGACTTCTTGGCCGAGCTTGAGCCCCCCGACGTTGCCATCAGAGATGTGGATGCCGCCCAAGAGCCGCGACAAACCCGCCTGTTGGGCGGCTTCCGTAAAGGTCTCCCATGAGAGCGTCACCTGTTTGCTCGGCGTGACGCCCGGCTCGATTAGCGAGGCGCCCGCTGACTGCTTCCAGGAAGCACCGTAGTAGTTGCTGCCGGTGAAAGCCTTGAGCAGCTCCGCCGCCGCGCGGCTGACGGCGCTGTGTCCCGAGACGAACTCGGCATGCGGCGGTGTGACCGGGATGTAAGTGCGCCACTTCGCGCCGTCGATCGTGCGGCCTCCCCACGTTTGCACCTGCTTGCCCGCGTAGAGGAAGCGGATCGCGCTGATGGGGCGGATCGAGTCGTAGTACCGTTTCACATCCCAAGCGGCGATGGAGCAATCCATCATCGCGTTGTTTAGTACAAAGTAGAGCTTAACGTCACTATCGAGGTCGTGGCTATCGCGCCTTGAGACATACTGTGCGATCACGTTCCAGTGGCCAGGAGGCGTCACCGACCCTGGACCGTCTGCCCAGTACTCGGCGATCGTCTTCGTCCGGTCGTCGAGCTCGGCGCTGAGCTTAAGAACCTCACTATGCTGCTCGATGTAATGCTGGTCCGGGTATGCCTTCAGCATGCCAGCGACTTCGTTGCGCAGTTCACTGCCTGAAGAGAGGCCAAACGGTCTGACCTGACCCCAGTGCGGCGTGACGAATTTCTGCGGGGTGCAGCCGAAGGTGTCAAGAGGAAGGCACAGCGGCTGCCAGTGGTTGGGGTCGGGCGGGTCGGCTGGCAGGTAGCCCGTGGTGTCAGCGTAGTTGTTCTGCTGGTTGGATCCGTCGTCACGCCGGGCCTTCAACACCCTCTGTGCGGCGCGGTTGCCGATCTCGCTCGGCGACACTGGTGAGGTCTCACCGGTGGAGGTGTCGCCGGGATTGTAGCCGAGGCTCACCATCAGATCTTCGAACGACTTATGTGTCCGTGTCGGGAAGAGGTCGAGCAGGGTGCGATAGGCCGCGTAGCTTATCGCCTCGCTCTTGTTGCGCAGCGTCCGCTCGCTTTTTGGACGACGGGATGGACCCGGTTGGGTCGGCGTCGCACGCTCGGTATACGGCGTCCAGGCATCGTAGATGGCGGTGTGCACGATCGCCAGGGCGCGATTGGGGGCCGGTCCCGGCAGCCCCGCCACGGGGATCGCAGCCAGCATCGCATCGTTCCAACGCAAAACGATCTTCGCATTAGCGGGCGCAGCGGATGCAGCCTTCGGCAGAGTGCTCGGAGCCACGTAAAGCAGCAGTCCCGCGCTGGCGAGCGACTTGAGGAAGGTCCGGCGACTGGTCCGTGACCCAGCCAGGCTAGAGGCGAGTAGGTCGCTGTCGTTCACCGTTGCTCTCTCGTTGCTCATCGCTTTCTCCGTTCTCGCTTCTTTGTCTTTCGCGTACCTAACTGCTAGCTTCTGCTAGATTTGCTTGCTCCGGTCCGATGAGACCTCCTTCCCACCTCTCGTCCTTATGAGCATCCCGTGCTAACCCTTCGCTCGTTCCTACATTCGATAGTTCTCCTTTCTTTGATGGGGTAGATCTCCGAGCTGCACGAAGGGCAGTGGAACACTCCGTCGGGCAGACGCCGCATCTCCGGGTGACCACACTCGCAGGCGTGGCTCCCCAAAGCGTCGGGCAGGGCGGCAATCTGCTCGATTGTCCTGAACATGGCGTCCTCGACTGAGAAGCCGCACGAGTCACAGCGGGCCGGCTCCAGCCCTCGAAGCTGTAACTCCCCCGAACCGCACGCCGGACAGAGAATGCGGTTTGGTCTGGACATGGTGCGCGATGGAACTCTCATCGCTGCTTCCTTGGGTGGTCTTCACCCTTCAGAGAAGCGCTCACCTCATTCGTGCGGTGGATGCCCGCGTATTCCATCTCAAGCCGCCTTCCTCTGGATGGGGCTTTCGGGGACGAAGAAAGCTTTGGAGTCTATCGGGAAGACGAGATGCACCCGGCGACCGGGTTTCCCTTCTCCCGCCATCTTGAGCGCCTGCTCGATGGACGGGGCGGCGATCTGTGCCCGCTGCGTGAGAGCGCCCTCACCGATCTCAGCGGTTACCCTGATCATCTTTGTCCTCCTCATGTGAGGTTCAAGAACGTGACATGGGCACTCTAGCCGTGCCACTATCCCGGGAGGTAGGGGATGGTTTCCTGACTTGTTTGGGCAATTTTTCCTGGGAGACCTCCCGAGTGTGAGCGATCGAGCGGAGAGTCGAGGCTTCCCCTGCACCTTACGAGCGCGCATCGGCACCACTGGGCGGACCTCAGGGTGGACCCGGGTGCGCCAAGACTCATCGGGACATGGGCAGGGCTGATACCTGTGACACCACTTCTCTGAGACCAAAAGTAGAGCACAATACGCAGCAATGGTGTGCAACCGTGAGCATAGAAATCAGCTTATCTATACCGATTGTGCAACGTAGGGCAACGCTAGGAAACAGGGGTTGCTCGGATTGTGGCTCTAGAGGAGGTCGCGGGTTCTCGAGCTCCGTCGCTCACTCTCCTAGGTTGCACTATAGAACGCCTGAGGCAGTTTGTCCCCTTATAGGGCCTTTCGGATGATTCCTGAGAGAAACTAGATTGACCCAAAAGGGCTAACGAGAACCGCTTCCCGGGTTCTCCATGTCTGCTTGCTCTACCCCAGGCCCGCTTCCCTGGCGCGGATGATCGCCTGTGCCCGGTCGGCAACTTGCAGCTTGGTGAAGATGTTGGAGACATAGTTGCCTACCGTCTTGGTGCTCAAAGACAGTTGCCTGGCGATCGAAGGGTTGGGGTGTCCTTGGGCGATAAGCTTTAGGATCTCGCGCTCGCGCTCTGTGAGGGTGGGGAAGACCTGGGGTGGAGATCCTCCTGGGGGAGAGGCTGCGAAGTATGCCAGCACCCGCGTTGCCACAGCAGGGCTGAAGATGGCCTCGCCTTTACCTACCGCCCGGATGGCGTGCACCACCTCCTCTTCGTCTGCGTCCTTGAGGACGTAGCCGCGTGCTCCTGCCCTCAAGGCCATGAACACCGAGTCCTCATCCTCGAAGAGCGTTACCACCAGGATGCGCACGCTCGGGCTCTCCTGGAGGATCCTCCGTGTGGCCTCTATGCCGTTCACCTCAGGCATCTGCAGGTCCATCAAGACCACGTCGGGCTGCAGTTGTGCGGCACGCACCACGGCCTCCTCGCCCGTTGCTGCCTCGCCGATCACTTCGAACTCGGGTACCGAAGCGAGCAGGGAGATCATGCCCTTGCGGAAGAGCGGGTGATCTTCTGCGATGAGAATGCGTAGAGTATCCATCTTTCTCACTCCTTGGGACTCTCCTTGGGCAGTGGCAGACGGACCAGCACCCGGGTGCCGCCCTCTGGGGCAGCTTCGACGACGCAACTGCCGCCCAGCTCGGATGCTCGCTCACGCATCGAGGAGAGGCCCACCCCCGCGCTACGCTCCGCTGGGATGCCCACCCCGTCGTCGACGATCTTAAGCCCCACATCCTCATTGACTGCAAGGCGCACGACGCAGCTCTTGGCCCGGGCATGGCGCGCTACGTTAGTGAGCGCCTCCTGCGTGATGCGGTATACGGCCACTTCGACGGCTGCCGGGAGGTTAGGAAGGTCCTCGGGCACCTCCACCAACACGCTCAGTTGCTCATCTTCTGAGCCGTAGCGCTCGGCGAGGCGGTGTAGCGCCTCTACGAGCCCCAGATCGTCAAGGGCTGGGGGCCTGAGGTTGTAAACGAGGCGCCTGATGTCGGCGATAGCAGAGCGGAGCTCCTCGCGTAGCTCCACTACCAGATCGTCGGCAGCGTCAGGATCCTGCGGTATGAGGCGCCGGAGAGCCCCTGCCTGGACGTTCAAGCCCGCAAGTTGTGCGCCCAGCCCGTCGTGCAGGTCGCGCCTGAGGCGACGGCGCTCCTCCTCACGCGTGGTGACCAGCCGCTCGCGGGAGTGCTGCAGGTCTGAGGTGAGCCTCACAGCGTGCACAGCCACCTCAGCTTGTCGGGCGAGGTCCTCAAGCAGATTGCGGTCGGCATCTGAGAAGCCTTCTCCTGGAGCCCTCGGAGAGAGTACCAGGCGCCCTATCTCTTCTCTTTGGTAGACCAGCGGAAGCGTTTCCGGCTCTCCTCTGGGTGAGCCGTAGGCTGCGGCGGTCCTGAACCCCTCGCCCTCTTTCAGGAGAATGGCCGCGTAGGGAAGTTTCAGGGCCTGGGCTATAGTCTCGACGAGTGTTGGCAGCACCGTATCGGGAGCGAGGGTTGTCTCAAGGCGCCTCCCCAGCCGCGAGATTACCGCGTATGGGTCGTCCCGATCACCGTACATCAGGCGGTTGACGCCGCGTTGGAGCCTCATCCGAAGCGGCTGGAAGAGGACGGCCACAAATCCCGTAGCCAAGAGCGAGATGGCGAGGTTGCCTCGCGCCTGGAATACGGTTCCAAGGGCTACGACCGCGAGCACGTAGATCCCGACGACGCAGGCGCTAAGGGCACCGTAGACGAGGGTGCGGTTTATGACCACGTCTATGTCGTAGAGGTGGTACCTGACGATGGCGATGTAAGTGAAGACCGGAACGAACAGCAGAGCGAACGCAGGTATGTAGTAAGTGTAAGTAAAAATCCACTGAAACGGTATGAACGTCGAGTCTAGGAACTCTAGGTATGGGAAGTATAGTCGTCGAAATGAATCCCAGATGAAGCTGAAAAACGCTACTGCCGGCCAACCGGCGTACAGGAACCATTTGAGTTGCTGGCGCTCAACTCCCTGTGCGCGGTGCAGCCGAACGAAGAGCGAGAAAAGTGCAGCGAGGCTGCTCGTAAATAGCAGCGTCTCGGCGACCCAACTATCCCAACTATGAAGAGTTGCGGTACTCAAGACATCGTACGTTGTGCCCCCCTCTACCACTCCGAACGGGTTCTGAACGTAACTGTGGGTTTCCAGAGGGTCAGGAGAGAAGGCATCATAGATGACTCTCAACACGGCTCCCAAGACCGCCATCCACGCCACGATCTGCCACCGGCGAGACAGTAGACGGCCGTCGGGAAACAGCAGCATCAGGAAGACTCCTGCCAGGATTGTTCCTTTGTGCGCTGCCAACGTTGAGAACCAGGCCATAACCTCCCCACCAGGAAATGCGAGATTCTCGAGCAGCGCATAGTCGGCGTACGCTATGGTGAAACGCTGCCCTGTGTAGAGTAGTCCCACGCCACAGAAGATCCAACCGATGGGGTTGGTGGGGAGCCGCGAGGCGATCAGTGCACCGACTATTGGATAGGCTAGCGATAGTACCCCCGTCATTACAGTGAGGCTAGGATCAGCGTCTCCGGGTAAGAGCCCTCGCTCTTCATAAGCGGAACTGAAGTAGCCGGCGTGAACGACAGACGTGTCGGTAAGGAAGTCCAGCAAGAGAGCGAGCCCGATGAGCACCACGCACACCGCGCATAGCGACCAGGCTAAGCGAGCGGCTGTGCGGCGGCTCATCCTACCGACTCCTCGAACCTGCTTCCTTGTCCCTTTCGTCACAACCATCACTCTACCACCATCACCTTCTTCCAGGCACTACGGCAACCGCTACAGGTGCCTGATGGAGCGCCAATCGGATAAACGACGGAGAGTACCGATCCACACACGCTGGCGGATAGAGATCAGAGTAAGCACCACCATCTCTCTCCTTCTCTCTGTACAGAGTTGCATCCTGAGCCGCTACGCTCACTTTCTAGTGTCACTACTATCCCGGGAGGTAGGGGCTGGTTTCCTGACCTGGTTGGGCAATTTTTCCTGGGAGACCTCCCGAGTGTGAGCGATCGAGCAGAGCGAGATCGAGGCATCCCCTGCACCTTACGAGCGCGCATCGGCACCACCGAACGGGCCTCAGGGTGGCTCTTGGGCTGATCGGACTGGGACAGAGCGCCTTAGAACGGCTTCTCGCGGGATCGGAACGCGTGCCGTGTGCGCGGGGGAATCGCTTTGACTAGCATGGGTATAGAATCAACGCAGTGGGCCAGGGAAGGGTGTGTTCGGCAAGGGAGAAGGGGCGAGCGTGGCTGAGGCCCCGGATAGGTTCTGTAGGAACTGTGGGCATGAGTTAAGCCCTGAAGATCAGGTCTGTCCAAACTGCGGGGCACCGGTCCATCAGGCAGCGACGGTGCCTACACCTGAGGCTGATGTACCCGTGCCGCCTCCTCCACAGACCGGAGGTGCTGGTGGCGCTGCGACTCCACAGCAGCCAGCACAAGAGGGCGGTGGGGGACGTAGGAGGTATCCCATTCTGGTGGGTTGTCTCGGCGTCTTCGTGTTGCTGGTCGTCGCGATCATCGTGGCCATCACCACCCTCCGCAGCGATCTCCTCGGCTGTAATAAGACCGCGGCAGAGCAGAAAGGCCCCAAGGGCAAGATCGGGCAGACGGTCAAATTCGGCAACGTGGCGTGGCAGGTCACGACGGCGAGGCAAGCTACCAAACTGAAGGCTCCCTCCTACCCGAAGAAGAAAGGCAACTTCGTCATCGTTGACTTCCTGTTCACCAACAATGCGGATGAAGCTACGACGCTCGACTCAGCTTCCTTGACGCTGCTGGACGGCGAGGGCTGCCAGTTCGAAATGAACCCAGACGACTTCGTGTACATAGCCCCGGGCAAGAACATATTCTTGGAGAATGTGAACCCCGGGGTAACACAAGATGGAGAGGTGATATTCACCGTCGCGCCAGACGCCAAAGACTTCACGCTCCGGGCTGGTGACACGGATCCGTTCATCTCGGATGAGAACGCTTACGTAGACCTGGGTTTCTAGCCCCGAGGCTATAATGGGGAGGCTGTCTTGAGGATAGCAACCACAGTAATAACCCTACGGTTGATGGTGGGGCTGGGGCTACGGTCATGTGCCGTGAGCGTGGGCGGCACCATGTGTGTCGCTCATCTCCTTTGTCGCGGCAGGACTCCTGGGGCTTCTCGCCGGAGCCACCACACCGTTCGAAGACCTCACTTTCTGGGGCATAGTCGCCTTCGTTCTGGCGGTACTGAGCTTCTTTGGTATCAGGGAGAAAAGGCGCAAGAGAGAGGAAAGCCGCTCACGAGTGACTTAGGACCGCAGCAGAATGGCAGCGGACTTCCGAGAATTACTCTTCCACGCACTCCGGTGAATAAGGCAAGAAGGGCCGGGAACCGCCCAAGGACAGACCCCGGCCCGGCGGAACGCTACCGTTCACCTCCAGCGCCACCCACCAGCTTCTAGGGCTAGCTCCGCCGACAGGGCGCGCAGGACGGACCTCCGGCGGCGGACCGCAAGGCGCGCTGCTAACATTTGAACCATGCCTTCGGAACCGGAAGAGTCGGGGCGTAGTGCGCGGGATCGCCTCTTCGGGGTAGGTACGGTGGTCGCCCTGCTGGCTTGGGGCCTTATCGTCTTGGCCTTCTCGGCGGGCGGGCTAGCCGACGTTACGAGCTGGCCACTCTCCTCGAGCACCCTGCTCGCCCACGGAGAGTGGGTCCCGGCCTCGATGGCTATGCGCAGCGGTCGTTGCTCTGAGGCGAAGCGCCGTCTGAAGGCCTCGGGGGTGGTGCGCAGTCTACCCTCCTCAATAACCTCGCCGCTCTGTTGGTCGATGAGGCAGAGGTAGGAGTACTTGTCTCCGAGGTCCAATCCTGCTGTTATCTTCGGTTGTTCGCTGCTACCATCACTCATGGGCCGATCCTCCTTCCTGGGCGTTAGAGCCCGTACATAGTGCTTTTGCAGACCATAAGGTACTGCGTTTTGAGGGTCGGCCTTCTCATCTCATCTTCGGAGAACTCTCCTTCCATGCACTCGGGCGAATACAGGCGACAACAAGGACCTTCGTAGGGTACCAAGGCGATAGAACCGGGCCGATCACTACATCGGCGGCTCGCTAGGCGGCACCCGCAAGCCAATGGCTCTGGCCTGATCGAAGGTGAGCGCAAAAGGCTCTCCCAACGCAACAACCTTCGCGGGGTGCTCCTCGCTCGTGCAGTACAAATCCACGCCGATATGGCCCCGGAATTGCACAGCCTTGTCGGCGCTCTCCAGATATTTGCGGGATCCACAGTCCATGCAGACGCACCCTTGGTGTCGTGCCAAATGCTCGACGGCTCGTCGTTGGGCCGGGTCGAGACGTTGTGTACGCGGCATGCTCTCCTCCTATCTGCCCAATACCTGCGCTATCACGGGCGGCAATGTACACCCTGCTCGGGCTTTGAGGTAGCGGACCGTGGTTTTGCTTACTTCCAAGAATGGAGTTTAGGCGATAGAGAGCGGGCGGCGCGCTCACCGCGCCGCCCGGTAGCGCTCAGCCGGGGTACGAGCCCGCTGGTTGCCTCACCGTGACGGTAAGGCGGTTCCAGAAGTTGATCAGGGCGATCTCTATGATCAAGGCCGAGAGGGTTGGCTCGTCGTAGTGCCTGGCGGCCTCCTCGAAGACCTCGTCGGGCACCGGATCCGGCCGGTCGGCAAGGCGTGTGGCCGCTTCGGCGAGCGCCAGTGCGGCTCTTTCGGCTTCGGTGAAGTAGGGCGCCTCCCGCCAGGCCGCCACCGCGAAGAGGCGCTCGTCCGTCTCGCCCGCCTTCTTGAGGTCGCGCGCGTGCATGTCGACGCAGTAGCTGCAGCCGTTGATCTGGGCCACGCGCAGGTGGATGAGGTCGGCCGTCTTGGGCGGTACGGCGATCTTTTTCGTGGCCTCCGCCAGGTCCAGTAGGTGCTGCAGGGCGTCGGGAACGACCATCGCCGGGTTCTTCATTCGTGCTTCCGCTATCGATGCTTGCATGATTCCTTTCCTTCAGGGTCTCTTTGCTTTGGCCACTTGCGTTCTGCCCAAAGCCGATCTCCTGCTCACCTCCCCGTCACATCGGCCGGGTTTCGTTGGTCATCACTACAATGACACGACGCGGCGGAGGAATGTGACGGATGGACGAACATGATGAATGGCTGGCGGCGCGGTTCGAGGAGCACCGCGCCCGCCTGAGGGCGGTGGCCTACCGCATGCTCGGCTCGACGGGAGAGGCCGAAGACGCCGTGCAGGAAGCCTGGCTCAGGCTCGTACGCTCTGGCGCCGATAGCGTCGAGAACCTGGGCGGGTGGCTGACGACGGTCGTGGCAAGGGTGTGCTTGAACATGCTGCGCTCGCGCCGCTCAAGACGCGAGGAGTCGCTTGAGGGATCCTTTGGCGAGCCCTTGGGCGCGCGTGTGCCCGACCCGATCGTGGGCCGCGCGGACGAGACCGACCCCGAGCACGAAGCGCTCTTGGCCGACTCGGTCGGCCTCGCGCTGCTGGTGGTGCTCGAGACGCTCTCCCCCGCCGAGCGGCTCGCGTTCGTGCTGCATGACACGTTCGGTGTGCCCTTCGGTGAGATCGCGCCCATAGTCGGACGTTCCCCTGCCGCAGCGAGGCAGCTGGCGAGCCGGGCACGCCGCCGAGTGCGGGGGGCGGCCCCGGCTCCGGACGCCGACCTCGGTCGCCAACGGGAGGTCGTTGACGCCTTCCTAGCCGCGACGCGCGGCGGCGATTTCGACGCGCTTCTTGCGGTGCTCGACCCGGACGTCGTGCTCAGGGCAGACTCAGGAGCTGCAGGCACGTCGAGGGTGGTCCGGGGAGCGCGCGCCGTGGCCGGACAGGCGCTCACCTTCTCCCAGTTTGCCCCTTTCGCGCGGCTAGCGCTCGTCAACGGGGCCGCGGGACTCGTCACGGCCCCGGAGGAACGGCTACTCTCGGTGATGGGCTTCACGGTCAGGCGCGGGAAGGTTGTCGAGATCGACTTACTCGCCGATCCCGAGCGCCTCGGTCGGCTCGAACTCCCGGCGGGACTCCAAGGATGACGCGCATCCTGATCCGGCGGGCGCCAGAGCTGAGCCAGGTCTGAAAATACGCCTCGACGCCGACGAACTTCTTAGAACCCCGTCAACGCGAAGTTCGGCTCGGCACCGGTCCACCGCCCTAAGCCTTTTCCGGAGCACCTGACCCTATCGGACCCCGGCAGGGATTGGCCCGAATTGTGTATTGCGTCTGGCTCATTCCGTGCGACCATGGGTCCAAGATCGGAGTTCCTTCACTGAGGATCATCGGTTGGTGCGCAACCCGACGTGACTTAGGAGGGGGACGGAGGGTTGCGTATTTCTTACTTACTCCCTGCGAAGAAATCACTCATTTGGGGGATGCGCTCTTACCCGTCTCGGTACTACAATCTGATCATCGTTGAGCCGGACGCCCTCTGAGATCCCCCTCCCAAGAGAGCGGCCCGGCTTTTCTGTTGCCTGCGGTCGGGTCCTGGTCTGTCTGGGCCGGCCGGATGCAGGTTTCGGCCCCAACTTCTGAGAATAATAGAGGAGAAAGGGAAGGACCGGAAGCCCTACAGCAAAGACACTGGCCCCTTCCTCTTGCTCCCCGCCACTAAGGGAGCGGTTGCCAGCTAGGCGCGCGGTCGTCCACGTCGTTGGAGGTGAGCCTGGTCTGCGAGCTGCCGCCAGCGCGCATTATGTAGATCTCAGCGTTACCGTCCCGGGAACTGTAGAAGGCTATCTTCGTACCGTCTGGAGAGTAGGCCGGATGGAAATCTAAGTCATCACTGGCGGTGAGGTTCTTCTGGTTGGTAGCGTCCGGGTTCATGGTATAGATCTCCCAGTTTTCTGCTTCGGGAGTGTTGTCTAGAATGTCCCTAACGAAGGCTATCTTGCCGTTCTCTCCTGGGAAGGCTGCCTCGGCGGGCTTTGAGGGCGTCCCCACCATTACTACTGTAGCCAGAGTCGCCGTCGCTAAGAGCGCAGCCGCAGCCACTGCCAATAGTATCCTGAAGGGAATCGCTTTAGTCATCTCGCCCCTACACCTCCTAGGTAGCCATGGGGCCTTGATTGAGTGGGTGGGGCAAGCACCCCACCGTACACTACGACCTATAATGGTCCTAGTATGACATGCTACCCTCGTAGCGAGGATGGGTGCATCCCCCATTTGGACTATATTCGGTTAGCCTACCTAGGCTCGACTGAGACTTCCTTGGCCAACGTCGGAGAACACCTCTTCCCCGATGTTGGGTGAATAAGGCCCTCCCGGCATTCATCCCCCGCCTTAAGTTGTACAACGCCATCACGGTAGCAAGCATGAGGTGCCAAGCACATCCCCCATTTGGCGTATCTTTACATGCTAGGTGGCCATTTCCTGCGGCAGAACGACTTCTGAGAACTCCGTAAAGCCGAAGTTTGCAGAATGGACGCTTCTCGGAAGATGAGATGAGAAGGCCGACCCCCCCGTACGCAGTACCCTTAGAGGGTCTGCAAATGCTGTACGGGCTCTTACGCCCAATCGAAAGGAGGATCGGCCCGCTATGGATGTTAGCAAAGAGCGACCGAAGACGACGGCCGGAGTGGACCTGGGCGACAGGTACTCCTACCTGTGCCTCATCGATACCCAAAGCGGCGAGGTGATCGAAGAAGGTAGGTTGCGCACCACCCCCGAGGCCTTCAGACGGCGCTTCGCCTCCGAGCGGCCTCCTCCTATGCGCATAGCGATCGAGGCCGGAACCCACTCGCCATGGGTTAGCCGGCTCCTGGAGGAGTGCGGCCACGAAGTCTTGGTGGCCAACGCCCGCAAGCTGAGGCTCATCTACGCCAGAGCAAGCGCAAAACGGACGAGATAGATGCACAGAACCTGGCCCGTCTGGCGCGCCTCGATCCGAAGCTGCTTTACCCACTAAGGCATCGGGGAGAAGGCTCCCAGGCCCACATGGCCATAATCCGCTCCCGGCAGGCGTTGGTCGGTGCTCGAACTCAGCTGGTGAACCACGTCCGCGGGGCGGTCAAGTCCTTCGGCGGGAGGTTGCCCAAGTGCCCGGCCAGGAGCTTCCACAAGCGAGCCTCAGAGCACATCCCCGAGGCACTCCGACCAGCCCTAGGGCCCATCTTGGAGACGATCGGCTCGCTTACGGAGCGCATCCGCGACTACGAGCGCCAGCTGGAGGTGATCTCTAAAGAGCACTACCCGGAAACGGATCTGTTGAGGCAGGTCGAGGGAGTCGGAGGGCTTACGGCGCTTACCTTCGTGCTGACACTGGAGGATACCTACCGCGTCGAAAGGAGCCGCTCCGTAGGAGCATACCTGGGGCTTGTACCCGCCAGCGACCAGTCGGGAGATAGAGATCCTCAGAGGCGCATCTCCAAGGAGGGCGACGAGATGCTCAGGAAGCTTCTGGTAGGCAGCGCTCACTACATCCTAGGTTCCTTTGGCTCGGATTCGGACCTAAGACGCCACGGAGAGAAGATAGCCTCCCGCGGAGGCAAGAACGCAAAGAAGCGGGCGGCGGTGGCCGTGGCGAGAAAGCTCTGTGTGCTCTTGCACCGAGTGTGGGTAACCGGAGAGCTCTACGATCCGCTCTACAACGCGCATCGGAGCCAAGAGCGGGAGGAGGCAGCTTAAAGCACAGGGGAGGTGAAGATACCCTGACAGAAGAAGCGGCGAGGCGACCCTAAAGTGGCGGATGGCAAGGCAGTTTTTGCCCGAATGCGCTTCGGATCTAGCAAGGCGACTGCGCCAGCGAACTTGGTCTACCCTTCCAGGAAGGCCGCTCGGAAGATTGCAGCGCCTCTAGCTCGAAAAGACGGATCTCATCCCATGCACCGAGCCACCAAGAGAGTGTGAGCTCACAGAGAGTGACGCTCTTATAGTCAAGTCCTACGCGACGTCAGCTCCTACGAAGCCCCTCTCGCTCCGGATTGGCGATGGCTCCACGGTGGTCGAGGAGAGCAGGACACGGTAGACCTCCCTGGCGATGTACCGTTTAAGGCACCTCATGATCTCCCGCTTGCTCTTCCCCTCCGCCGTGCGCCTCGCGACATAGGAGCGGGTGCGCCGATCCGAGCCCATCCGCACGACACAGATCATGTGAAGCGCCCGGCGTTGGCATCCCGGTTGCCGCCACGGTTGAGCCGATGCCGGACCACTTTGCCCGAGGAGGCATCGACAGGCGAGACTCCGCAGAGGCTGGCGAAAGAAGCTTCGCTGCCCAGGCGCTCGGGGTTGTCCCCTGCCACGAACCAGGAGTGTCGCGGCGTGATGTGTACCGATCGCCGGCAGGGAGATCAGTCCCGGAGCAACCTCAGCCACCAGTCGATCCAGTTGCTCGTCCAGCTCGGCGATCTCCTCAGAGAGGGCTTCATGCCGGCGGGCCATCGAACGAAGCGCGAACCTGGTCGCCGTCTCCACATCGTCCGGACCATTACCGGGTCGGAAACGAGCCGCAGTAGCGACGAGCTCGCTTGTCGAGAGCCCACATAGGTGGCGCTGAAGCTTCTCTGGTGCCGTTACCCTCAAGGCTTGTAGCTGGTTGGCGGCCTGGCTTCTGGCCTTCACCGCCGAACAGCGGGCCGCTCTCAGGACCCGGATCATCTCCACCTGGCCGTCAGCGCTCTTTGGTTCTCCGGCCGCTTCGCCGGCCAGGACCGCCCTCGCGGCGGCTTCGGCATCTTTGGGGTCGGACTTGCCGTTGCGCTTCAGGTGGCGCCGTTTGGGCCTCTCGACCTCCATCACCGTAATGCCCATGGACTTCAGGTAGCGGGTTAGCCCGGCGCCGTAGCTGCCAGTTCCCTCCACGCCCGCGCACCTCACGGACCCGAACCCCTCCGCCCAGGAGAGGAGGCTGCGGTAGCCTCCGGTGGTCGTCGGCACCTTCGACTCTCCCAGGCGCCTGCCCAGGTGGTCGAGGACCATCGCCACGTGGAAGTCCAGGTGGGTGTCCACACCCAACACCACCTCCGTCCTTGTCGCCTCAGCCGATCTGCGCGCGCCGTTCGTCGTCATCCTCCGAGCTCCTCCCGCTCTCTAGCCGCCAATCCTCCCCGAGGTGACACGGAGCGCGGACGAGATACTGTGAGGGGCCACGAGATGCGGCCGGCAAGCTCTTATGAGGTCACGCTACCCCGGTCCTCTTGGGCGGTCGCGGGCAACGCCCTGGAACGGCCGAGGGGTCACTCCCAAGGCACCTGTGTCGGTCCGGCGAATAGATGGGTCAGGCCGATCCGAGACGCCGCCCGCAACGCCCTTAGCTTATTCACAGCGAATAGAAGCATAGCGCGAAGGGCCCCAACTGCTGCGCTCGGCCGCGACGAGGCCGCCAAGTCGGCCTTGACAAACAGTGCCTTCTCATAGAAGCTAGCAAGGACCTATCGGGCGCCGCGGCCAGCACTCCACAAGGGCATGCTGGCACCGCTCCGGCATCAGCACACGGCGACTCGATAGCAGCAGTTGCACCGTTGTGTATCGGCGAAAAGGGTGTGCAAACGCGAAGCTCCCCTGGATGGCATCATGCTAAGCTGAGCGAGGAAGGGCGACACCGCCGAGTCCTACGAGGAGGGAGAAATCCGAGTATGGCCACAGACGAACGAACACAACGATCTCTGGGAAGCGCGACGATCATCAGCAGGAGGCGCTTCCTCAAACAGACGGCCTTTGCCACCGCGGTGGCCTCCGTCCCCTACCTGGCCAGCCGGAGCGCGGCCTTCGGCAAGGAGCAGGCAAAAAGTGCTGACGCTGCGCTAGATCGGGCGCTCAAGGATCTTGTGGCCATGGAAGGCGGGCCGCCTGGCGTCATCGCCGTCGTGCAGCGCGGCCAGCACCGCAAGGTACATACCTTCGGGGTCCGCAACATAAAGAGCGGGCTGCCCATGAGGGTCGACGACCGCATGCGCATAGCGAGCGTCGCCAAGGCCTTCAGCGGGGCCGTCGCACTCTCTTTGGTGAGCAAGGGGGCACTCTCCTTGAACGACACCATCGGAAAGCGCCTCAAAAAGTTGCCTGAGCCGCCTCCCGCCGCTTGGGCTGACATTACCCTCAGGCAGCTCCTCAACCACACCAGCGGCTTGCCAGACATCTTAGAGGACAAGGACTTTCTAGACGCGTTGGGGGACAGCCTCACGAAAGCGCCCCCTCCGGAGAAACTGCTTACTTACCTGTATAACAATGATCCGCCCTTGCGCTTCGTTCCTGGTTCCAAGTACCAATATTCCAACTCGGATAACATAGCCGTGGCCTTGATGGTCGAGGCGGCCACTGGCAAGTCCTACGAGGAGCTGCTCAGGGAGCTGGTCTACAAGCCTCTTGGGCTAAGAAAGACCAGCCTGCCACGTGGCCCCAACCTGAGGAAGCCCTTCATCCACGGCTACGATAACGATCCCTCCCAAGACCCGCCCGAAGATGTAAGCGAGCTGGTGGCTGCCGGGTGGTCCTGGGCATCAGGGGGCATAGTCTCTACACCCGCCGACCTGAACGCCTTCATCCGCGCTTACGTGGGTGGCAAACTCTTCGACGAGCGGACGCAGGCAAAGCAGAGAAGGGTCATCGAGGGAGGAAGCTCCGAACCGCCCGGTCCTGGGAAGAACTCGGCTGGGCTCGCCCTCTTCCGCTACCAGACGCGTTGCGGGACGGTGTGGGGCCACACGGGCAACACCTTCGGCTACACCCAGTTTGCCGCCGCGAGCGCAGACGGGAGGCGCTCGGTGACGGTCTCCATCAACGCACAACACACCCCGACGACCGGCAGTTTGGTGGTCTTCAAGGCGCTTAGGCATGCGGAGAAACTCGCTGTGTGTGCCGCGCTGGCCGACTGACAGCGTAGCAACTGCTTTTCGAACAAGAGGAGGAGCCGAAGCTGCTATGCTCCGGCTCCTCCATCCACCGGAGTGCGTGGAATACCTCAGCCTGTTGAAAAAGTCGGCGCTGAGCTCACAGTGACTACGAATTGGGCTCCAGAGGCTTCAAATAGCCCCGCATACGGTGTGTTCGGGGCCCAATCTGGGGCCGAAGCGGGCATAGAGGGACTTTTTCAACAGGCTGGAGTATTCTCTGAAGTTCGCCTTAACGGAGTTCTCGGAAACTTGGGCACGGAGGCAGCACTAGATTTCGCACGGTGGCACCATACCGATAGGCGACCGGAAGGGGTGGGATGTTCTTCGCATGGGGTATGCACCAGAGGTGGCTTATGGGGCTTGTCGTAACCGCGTTGGCGGCTATGCTGGTGAGTAGCTGTGGCGGAGGTGGCGAGCAAGAAGATGATTCCGCTGCAGAGACAACCACTGCCGGAGGAGGTGGCGAGCAAGCATCCGCGGCCGAGCTCGACGCGGCGCTAAAGAAGGCTTTCCAACAGAGCTCTGCGCCTGGGGTGGTAGCCGCGGTGCAGACGCCCGAGTACACGTGGATACGTGCCCTGGGGGTAGCGGAACGCAGTTCCGACGAACCGATGACGCCTGAGATGTACCACCGTATAGGCAGCGTCACCAAGACCTTCACCGCCACCCTGCTCCTCCAAGCCGCCGGCGACGGGCTCCTCTCGCTCGACGACACGATCGACCAGTACATCAAGGGCGTCCCCAACGGGGATGAGATCACGCTGCGCCAGTTGGCGAATATGACCAGCGGGGTCGCCACCTACTCAGAGACCAAGAAATTTGATGGAGATCCGGGAGCTGACCCATACAGGGTGTGGAAACCCGAAGAGCTGGCGCGGATCGGCATCAAAGAGTCCCCCCTGTTCGATCCCGGCACCCAGTTCAACTACTCCAACACGAACTACGTGCTGCTCGGGCTGGTCCTAGAACAGGTGACCGGCAAACCCATCGGAGAGCTGACCCGCCAACGGATCATCGAACCGCTTGGCCTCAAAGGCACCTCCTTCCCCGACCTCGCGGATACCTCCCTGCCCGATCCGCACGCCCAGGGCTACACCCTCCAAGGCCAATCCTCCGGCGGGGAGCCCAGAGACGCTACCGATTGGAACGCCTCCTGGACATGGACGGCCGGCATAATGATCTCGACGGTAGATGACCTGCTAGCCTACGGGCGGGCGATGGGTACCGGGAAGGGTCTGCTCTCACCGGCACAGCAGGACGAGCGAATCGACTCGCTCGTCAGTGACGTGCCGCCGTTCGACCAACCGCCGCTCAAAGGCGACTTTGGTTACGGCTTAGGGCTCATGAAGGAGCATGGGTGGATCGGACACGGCGGGGTGATACCGGGTTACAACACCGCCCTCTACTACAATCAGGAACTCGACGCCGTGCTGGTGGTGGAAGCCAATAGCGATATCTTCAGTGGGGATTGCCCCGAGGACAGGCCGACCATGAAGGACGGACCGCAGAACATCCCCTGCGATGTCCCAGCGACCCGGATCTTCAGAGCGCTCGCCGAGGCTGTGGGTAAACCCGCGCCGGCCGCATCCCAGTAGTATTGGTGTCGTCACCCTGTCGGCCACTGAAGGAGGGCGACCAGGCCGCACAGGACCAGGCTATTCACTCTATTGCCTAGAAGGGTTATTCTCCGAAGTTCGGGCCCGCGTTCCTCGTGTTATTAAGGCCCGCTTACTGGCCGGCCAGGCGCCTCACTTCCTCGGCGTTGCTCCAGTAGGACATTATCTTGTCGCGAACCTCGTCTGCCCCCGCCCTAAGGACATCCTCGACGTGTTCGGACCATATGGTCGCGCTCAGCACCATGATCCGGATGCCGGGGCTCGAACGCCGCAGATCACCGATGAGTCCCCGTCGGGCAGGGCCAGGTCCAAGACCGCCACGTCTAGGCCCCCATCGAGGTCCCCTCCATCGAGCACCTCCCTGGCCTCCGCCACGGAGCCAGCTTGGGCGGCTACCTCGAGCTCTGGGTCGTCCGAGAGCAAGTAAGCGAGGGCTTGGCGGAAGGCTAGGTGATCGCGAGGTCGTAGTGCTCCTGGAGTCCGAGCCAGAAGCGGGGACGCATTCCGGACCAACGCGCGAGCCTGAGGGCCATCTCCGCGGAGACACCTCGCTTGCCGTTGACGATATCGTAGACCTTCTGGCGGTCTACCCCGAGGGCCCCGGCGAGCTTGTTGGCGTTGATGCCGAGGGGCACGAGCCACTCCTCGCGCAGAATCTCGCCAGGATGTACAGGAGGGTAGACCCTCTCCTCGCGCTCTATCTCCTCTGCCCAGTCGCCCATGTCTTCTCCTTTGCTAATGGGCTCTTATGGAAGCATCTTCCCGAGCGTACACTCGTTTTCGGTGGGAGGTACACCCTCCCGCGTTCTCGGCTGCTCCAATGGCGAGGAGATCCATCTTACCGACAACCTTCCCCGCGAGAGGATAAGCACCTGGCGTTATGCTCCCGCTCGTGTCGCCGAAAGAGGGTTCGGTTGATGTGTTATTCTTGGTACACAGCCAATTACTAGATCAACTACAGGAGAAGCGATGGCGCTCAAGGATCTGGAAGGTCTCCACGAGGCGGCCAGGGGACTCTCCTCACCGGAGACGGTGGAGGCGACCAAGCGGGCGATGTCGGCGGTGGCGAAGGACGAGCTGCAAGAGGCGCTGTACACGCGGCTACTGGGGTGGTTCGCTGCGTCTGTGGGAGAAGTGGATAGGGTAGAGCTCGTGAGGGCGGCCTCTGCCCCGTCCAACGCCGAGCTGCTGTTCTGGCTGTTCGAGCAGGCGGCGCTCGGGGATGCTCTGGAGGAAGGGCCTCTCGTGAGGGCCAGGCTCAGGGGTGTACGGGCACGCCGGGAGTTGCTCGGTGCGGAAGGGGGCGCGGTAAGCTCCGGCCAGACCGCGGAACTACTTGGCATCACGCCGCAGGCGGTGGACAAACGCCGCCGGGCGGGGAAGCTCCTGGCGCTCCCTGTGGGACGTGCCTACCTCTACCCCGTCTGGCAGTTTGACGAGCGCGGTCGGGGCGGTGTCGTTGCTGGGCTCGAGGAGGTTCTGGACAGCTTTGGGGTGGAGGAGGCGTGGATGAAGGCCTCCTTCTTCCTCAGGCAGAACGGCCGGCTGGGCGATAAGAGGCCGCTTGACGCCCTGCGAGACGGGGAGATCGAGGCCGTCGAGCGCGCGGCGCGCGCCTACGGGGAGCACGGCGCGGAGTGAAGCAGAGGCTGGGGCCGCCCCACGACCTCGACGAGAGGGAGCTGCCGATCGTCAGGCTCGAAGGACCGTGGCTCAGGCTGCACGCCGCGGGGCGTGAGCCGGTCTTCTTCGGCAAGACGGGTCTGAACCGTTTCGACGATCCAGAGGGTGAGTTCGGGGTACTGTACGTGGCGGAGGATGCTTTCGGGGCGTTCATCGAGGTATACGGGCGGGATCCCGGCCTGAACCTGGTCGCCGAGGCTGACCTCCGCGGGCGCGTCCTCTCAGAGATTGCGGTCGAAAGAGGGCTCAGGCTGGTAGACCTGACGGGGCCGGCGAGGATCGGGACCACGGGCGCGATCTCGACGGACCCGCACGAGCTGGTGCGACCATGGTCACACGCCATCTACGGGCACCCCTCTCTCCCTGAGGGCATCTACTACCGACTCAAGCACGACCTCGACCGGAAGGGCGTTGCCATTTTCGACCGGGAGGGGATCGTGGGCGCCGCGAGGTCTAATGGTCGTGGGTCCCTGATGGACCCGGAAAACGCGGGCATGCTCGGCGAGATCCTCGACGAGTACGAGTTCGGCTTGATCCCCCGCTAAACACGTTCGCGAGACCGTGGACCTGCGACGCTCGCTTCCCGTAGGTCGCAGCGGACGACGGGCCCGAGCACACAGCGCGTGGACACATTTTCAGAGCCCGAGGGTTACTGCAACCGGACCAATACGCACGCGTACGGGATGGACGAGTTGCTGCGGCGAATCTCGTAAAATACCTGCAAAACGTTATAATTACCGAACGGCCTGGTACGGGCCAGAACGCATCTTTTCGGACTCTTGATCTCTAGGTTCCAGGTTCGAGTCCTGGGCGGCTCACTCTCTTTCTTCTTGCAAACTGCGGTAAATCCAGAAAGCGCGCGTTTAGTGCTAGAGCTCCATGACATTAGTTTGACACTATCCGGGTGCTTGCACAAACAGCGGCTGGCGCGTGAAAATGTTGAGTACTTCTCCACTCGGTACCGCAACTGACGGTAGTCCATCGGGTTTCCAATGTAAGGCTCGCTCAGGCGCGTTACAATGAGCTATAGCTATGTCAATGTGATTTGGAGGGGGAGACGGATTGAGACGAGCATACATTTTGTCGGCCATGTTGGAGGTATCGTCAAATGTTGTGGATTGGACTCCATGATCACGCGGCTACCTTCTCCTCGCTTCCTTCGACCAACTCTCCGCTCTTGAACTCGGCTCCGGCCCTCACCAACGCCACGAGGTGGGATCCGGTCAGTTTCCTCCACCTCCCCTCAGCAACCTCTATCAACTTCTAGATCATCGCCAAGCCCGCCTGTCTCGTTCCCGGACCTTTGGTTACATCCGTCCGAGCCCTCACCGGCGCGAAAACCGACTCTATCGGGTTGGTCGTCCGTAAGTGCCGCCAATGCTGGGCAGGGTAGTCGAAGAAGGCAAGCAGGGCTTCCTTCTCGGCGGTGATCTTGGCGACGGCCTTCGGCCACTTCACCCCGAACTCATCGGCGAATGACTCCACAGCCTTCTCGGCGTGCTTTTTGTCCTCGGCACAGGTTATCTCTTTGATGGCGACCTTCGCTCGTCCGTGGACGCTTTTGGGCATCGAGTCGAGAACGTTTGAGGTCTTGTGAATCCAGTCCCGCTGATGGCGAGTCTCAGGAAAGACATCCCTGATCGCGCTCCAAAAACCCAAAGCCCCATCTCCGAGTGCCAACTCCGGTGCTCTCATGCCTCGCTTGTGGAGATCTCGCAGCAGACAGGCCCACGACTCTTCTGACTCCCGGTAGCCCTCGGCGATGGCTACCAACTCCTTTGTGCCGTCGAGCCTGGCTCCGAGCACGAGCAGGCAGCACAGCCGACCATCGTGACCGAGCCTCACCGGGGTATGGATGCCGTCTACCCAAATGTAGACGTAATCCCTCTCCGAAAGATCACGCTCCTGAAAGCTTTCGTGTTCGGTTTGCCAATGCTCCGTAAGGCGGGTAATGGTGGCCGCCGAAAGGCCGGCGTCGCTGCCGAAGAACTCCGCAAGCGCTGGTACAAAGTCCCCGCTCGAAAGGCCGTGCAGATAAAGCAGGGGCAAAACCTCTGTGACCTTCGGAGAGCGACGCATGTAGGGCGGCAAGATCACGCTCTTGAACCGCCTACGGCTGCCAGCCTCGTCGAGGCGGCGGTCATTGACCCTGGGGGCCTTCACCTCCACTGATCCAGCCCCGCAGACGAGCTGGCGCTCTCTGGCGTAGCCGTTGCGGACCACCAGGGCGCAACCATCATCGTCGCGCTCGCCCCTGGCACCTTCAAGGTATTCATGCACTTCGGCCTCAAGCGCTTCGGCGAGCATCCTACGGGCTCCGGCTCTGGCGATCTCGTCGAGGTCGAGCAAGAGTTCTTCACGATCGCCCTCAACCTGATGTATCCTTTCCAACGGTGTCTCCTTCCCACCGACGCGCCAACGTCGGTTTTCCATTCGATTGCTCGAAGGGAAGGTACACCACGCTCTTCAGGAAATCCCTAATCCACAACTTTCGATCATATCTCCTAGCACTGTTCGATGTCCCGCTTCTTGCAACGGGTGAAGAAGATTTATACGCTACCCTGGCCCCTTCACCAAGCCTAACTGAAAAACAACTGCGCGAGATCCTCTATGATCAACTTGTGACTCGCCCAACAGCAGCGATTAGTTACGAGAGTCTATCCAACGATGCGCAAGAAGCTCTCGCTGAGTACATTCAGCGTTATTCTGGTGTCACACTAGGAATCGGCCGCATTGATCCGCTTACCGGTATCTGGAACCCAATACCACCTTATCCTACTACCCCAAAGCGGTCTATCGAGAGCTAGAGCGCAAGGACAGCACCCACCATCCCGTAGCCTGCCCGAAGGTGAGTTTGCGATTGATCCGGACCTCGTCGTCCGGGTAGGAGCGTCCGAAGAGTCTCGGTTCTCCCGAGGAGGGCTTGAGGAGGTTCATGAGCATCTCGAACAAGGTGCTCTTGCCGGATCCATTGGGGCCGACCACAGCCACGATTTGGCCTGGCTCTATCCGGAGGTCCACCGGCCCGAGCTCGAAGTCCCCACGGGTCTTCTTTACGCCTTCGAGCGAGATCTCCGTCGTCTCTTGCGACGACCTGGTCATTGCGCGCCTCCCCTGTCGATTGCGTCTTCTTCCCTCTGCAACGTCTCTTCGAGGCGGCGGAGTATCTCCTCCCCGCTCAGGCCGGCCCGCCTCCCCGTCCTTGCGGTCTCCCTCACGGCCTCCTCGAAGGGTTCGCGCAGGTAAGCGGCCACCTTCTCCTCTGAGATTTCTGCAACGACGGTCCCCCTGCCCGACCTGGTACGGACGAAGCCCTCGCGCTCGAGGTCCCCGTAGACCCTCCTGGTGGTGATCACACTGCAGGCGAGGTCCCTGGCGAGCGCCCGGGTGGAGGGGAGCTTCGTCTCCGGCTTCAGGTGGCCGGCCAGGATGAGGTCCTTGAGCTGCGACTCTACCTGGGCGTACATCGGCGCCGGGTCGTCCATCGAAATGTAGAGCGGGAGGCGCGGCTCCCTCGGTTTCTCGTTCACCCCGACACGCTCATGTAGACCCGCTTTCGGTCAAGTTCCTTTTCTCGAGGCGTCCGGCTGCTACGCACGCCAGGACCATGACGGACACCGATCCGGTCAGTATCGAGAGGACCGCAGGGAGCGCCCCGTGTGCTTGCGCGAGCCCCACGGTCCTCTCCGCCAGACGGAGGTCCACCGTCCATTCCAGGATGACCAGAGCGAAGGCGACGGCCGCTGCGCCACCCATGAAGATCCGGGCTTGGAGGAAGCCCATGAACAACAAGAGCAAGCCCGCAAGCGGGTAGGAGATCCACACCCGTCTCACCTCCCTCTTCGCGAGCCAAAACGCCCCCGCGAACACCCCTGCCATCCTGCTCGCCTCTCCCCGGTGCTCGTGCCCGACGCGCTCACCCTTCCACCCCTCCGTCCCTGTTGTTGCACATATGTAGTATACTCAATGTAGGGTACCGAAACAGGAATGTCAAGTGATAAGGGGGACACTTCTGGGGATACTTCTGTACGGAAAGGCGCTAGATGAGTGGTTGGGAAGCAAACGAGTACCGGAACATGCTGGTACAGTTCCGATTCCGTTCCGCTGCTTCAAGGGCTTCGCCTATTTCGCCTCCAGGGAGTTCTGCGAACTTCGCCTTAACGGCATTTTAAGGAGGTCCCTACCAGTAGACTGGTTACCTGGCATATACATAGACCCTTGCGCCACTGCTATAGTACCCGCGGTCTATACTAGAGCAATGGGTGGAGGGCGAGTCCACCATACTGCTGGGAAAGGTGTTGAGGATGCGAACGTCAGAGACAATGCGAGCGGCTTCACGGCTGCTACTGAGCCAGCCGATCTTCTGCTTGCTCGCAGTGTTGGCGGCGGTGGTGGTGCTAGGAGTGCTCGGTCCACTCAAGGTAGTTCATGCTGCCGATGTAGCCGTCGAGGGCGAGAACTTTGACCGTAAGCCCACTGGCACCCGAGTTGTAACCAACACTATCTACCACAACGGCCAGGCGCTTGAGTTTACCGACACGGTAAAAGCCACCGAGACGGTGACCTTCTCTAGCGAGGGCGACGTGGTGCTGTGGGCGCGTGCTTCACAGAGGGGTGGCTCGCCCAAGCTCAGGGTGAGCGTCAACGGCACCTTCACGGCACCGGCGCAGGCCATAACCAACAGCGGTGCTCCCGCGCCCTACACCTTTGACGTGAACGCTCCTTCGGGGAGCGTCCAGATAGGCGTGAAGGCTGCCAACACGGGCTTGGGGCGTCACCCGTTCTTGGATTACGTGACCTTCCTCCCCAGCAGTGGTGGCGGTGGCGGTAGCTTGACCTATATCGGCTCAGCAACAGGTAATACAGGCACAACTCCACAAGTTAAGGTTACCGTTCCGGTACCTCCAGGCACAGAGCAGGGTGATTTTATGCTTGCTCTTCTTCAGGCGGATTATGGCAATGTGGGTGGAACTCTTCCTTCAGGCTGGACATTAATTGATGAGCATCTGGAGGGTAGGGATTTATCACTCCACGCATATTACAAAGTTGCCGCAGCTACAGAGCCACCGTCATATACTTGGAACGTAGTGAATGCTGCACTTCATCCGCTTGCCGGGGGCACCATCCTGACTTTCAGAGGTGTAGATCAAGCAAGCCCCGTATTTGCAAACACTGTCAATCCTGAAACAGCGGATCCGGCTAAGATTAACTGCCCAAGTGTGAATGCGCCAAACGGGGGAATGCTGGTTTGCGGTTTTACACATGATGATCCACAGCCTGACATCAAGGCCCCTGCAGGCATGACCCGTGTCAGTAACTTTATCATCAGGAATGATGATGCTCACGCGGTAGCATATGAGCCAATTGCAAAAGCCGGAGCTACCGGTTTACGATCAGCAACGATAAATCCCAATATCAAAGGCGGGAAGAATGACATAAGTATGGCGATTTCTCTTCGTGCTTCAGCGGTCAATTCCTCGTCGCCTTGATCTATGGGCACCTAGCCTAATCGGGACGGGGCCATGAGGCCTATTCACCCAAGTGCCTAGTACTACTCCGTTAATTGCTAGAGAGCCGGTGGAAGAGTCTTTTCGAGAAGAATGGCCATGTGACCTATAGACTGGACGCCTCCAAGTCAGTAGGATCGTTTTCACGAGCGCTGATGCTCTGGCGCCGCGAGAAGGGCAAACCCGCCGCGAGGCGGGGGCGCAAAGCCTAAGGGCCTGTCAAAGAGCAGGCAGCCGGGTTGCCGAACGGCGGTGGGGTCGCGCACGAGACTCCTGGCATACCGTTCCTCCCCGGAGAGAAAGGAGAGTAAGCGGCATGCTCAGGAGCGCGGCAAGCAAGCTGATGTGGGTGGGTGTCATAAATGCAGGATGAGCTCGCTAACGGCGGGAGTAAACTCACGGGACGTCTGGTTTTTCCCGATAGTCCGGACTATGAGAGCGCTCGTGTCCTCTGGGCCCGACAATTCTCTACGTTTCCCCTCGTAATCGTATTCTGTCAAAACGTCCAGGACGTCGTTAATGCTATCAGTTGGTGCCGAGAGCACGATGTCGCCTTTCGCGCCCGCAGCGGTCGGCATGCCCTGGAAGGGTGGTCCTCCTTAGATGGTGGGGTGGTCATTGACGTAAGCGATATGAACCAGATCCACGTCGATGAGCGCGCGGGGGTGGCTACTGTGCAGACCGGCGCCACCCAAGGGGCTATCGTGGACGCGCTGGGGCAGATGGGTTACACCATTCCTAGCGGAGGAGAGGCTGACCCCGGCATCGCAGGCGTCCTCCTTGGAGGGGGTATCGGCCTGCTCGCGCGAAGCATGGGTCTGGCCTGCGATCACTTGCTTGGCGTCGAAATGGTGATCCCCTCCGGCAATCAGGGTGCCCAGGTGATACGGGCCGACGAACACAACAACGCCGACCTCCTGTGGGCTTCACGCGGGGGCGGAGGCGGCAACTTCGGCATCGCCACCTCCTTCACCCTCGATATCCGCCCCATCTCCACCGTCACGATCTACGAAGCAACGTGGGATTGGCAACACCTGAGCGAGCTATTGAGCGTATGGCAGGACCTGGCGCCCTCCGCGGACGAACGACTGGACTCGGTCTTTGTCGCGTCTTCAAAGGCAGCGGGCACCATCACCTCCTATGGCTTGTTCATCGGATCGGAGGAGGCGCGGCTGCGCGATCTGCTCCAACCCCTGCTTGGGATCGGGAAGCCCGAAGTTAGGATCGAAGCCATGTCCTATCTCGATGCCTTCAAGCACTTCGCCTTCCCCACCGATCCGCCGAAAAAGGACAAGTTTTCCTCGGTCTGGGTCTATGACTCTTTACCATCCGAGGCAATCGAGACGGTACGCGGTTTCCTGACGGACACTCCTGCTGACGAGGCCAATATATGGTGCTTGGCCTGGGGTGGGGCGGTGGGGAAGATACCGGCCGGAGACACGGCGTTCTTTCATAGGAAGGCACGCTACTACATGGAGTGGGACGTCCCCTGGGAGGACTCCGGTGGGGAGAAAGAGGCCATCACGTGGGTCGAGCGATTCCGCGCGGCGATGGGTCCCTACGTCGAAGGGTCCTACATCAACGTGCCCGACCGCAGCATCAACAACCTCAGGACCTACTACGGCGACAACCTTGCCCGGCTCCAGGAGGTCAAGCGCAAGTACGACCCAGAGAACGTCTTCCACTTCGAGCAGAGCATTCCCCCAGGAGGGGAGAGTGATGACTAAGGAGCACCAAGGCGCCACCAACCGCAGGCTCTACGGTCTACAGGAGCCGAAAGCCGGAAAGCAAGGAGAGCACCGATGATGGAAGATCGTGAGCCAACGACAGATGCCTCTTCAGCCGTCCAAGAGCATAGGGCGGAGAACGGAGCGCCTAAGAAGGAGTCTAACCTCGGCGTTGCGTCGTACGTCCTCTACTATTTCGGGAACACCCCCTTCTCAGCCACCATCCTGACCTTGTACTTCCCGCTGTGGCTCACGGAGGAGTACAGAGCAGGGCCCGCTCTCTTTAACTACGCCACGGCTATAGCGTCTTTGTTGGTGGTGCTAAGCGCCCCGGCCCTGGGGGCGATAGTCGACCTTCGCCAGAGACGGAAACCGTACCTCGTGGTGTTCACCTTGGTTACGGTGTTCTGCACGATCGGGTTAGCCTTCTCGGATGAACTTACAGGGAGCCTTATCGTGGCGGTCGTTCTCTTCGTGGTGGCCGTCGTCGCCTACCAACTGATAAACGTGCCCTACTATGCGCTCTTGCCTAGTGTGGCGGCAGGGCGTGGCACCGGGAAGATCAGCGGCTACTCCCAGGCCGCGGGCTATATTGGGACCTTCATCGCCGTCATCGGCCTCACGCTTTTGGTCGCCCCGGAGAAGTTCTTAGGATTTACGCTCGGCGGGCCTGGAGACATCCGACAGGTGTTCGGTCCTCTGGGTACCTTTATACACACCGCAAAGGCCTCTGTGGACTCCAACACCTTTCTGCCGACCGCGATCTTTTTTCTTATCTTCGCTCTGCCCGCCTTTTTCTTCGTGTCGGATGTTGCCGAGCGAGCTCCGCAGCCGGCAAGGCTCGGGGAGGCCTATCGGAGGATTTTCACCACCTTGAGGGGCATCAAAGCCTACGCTGGGCTCGGGACGTATTTGGTCGTGACGCTGTTGTACATGGAGGCGACGACCATAGCCATTCCCAACATGACGCTCTTCGCGCAGGCCGTCTTCAAGATGGAGGACCAGCTGATAAGTAATCTCATCATTTTCTCACTGCTCTTTTCCGTCCTGGCGGCCTTTGGCGCTGGGCGCGTCTCCGACAAGATGGGACCGAAAAGAACACTCCTGGCAACACTCGCGGTGTGGACCGTCGGGATCATGGCCGTTACGTTCGCTTGGGCCCCCTGGGTATTGTTTGTCGCGTCGCCTCTCCTCTTTTTCGCGATGGGCGCGACGCTTGCGCTAGCGCCGGTTCTGCTCATCGCACTCTCGCCGCCCGAGAAGCTCACGGAATTCATGGGGCTCTACGTCACGATCGGCATGCTTTCCTCGGTCCTCGGACCAGGGATTGTAGCGTTACTTCTGGGGGTGTTTGGGGGACTCGGGACGGGTGCGTACCGAATCGGTATGAGCTCCTTAGCCGTGGCTATGGTGATCGCGTTCTTCCTCCTCCTCCTGCGCGTCCCAGACGCCCGCAACCCAGTCGCCCGCACTTGAAACGGCGCAACACCCGCGCGGAGCCAGGACCGGCAGAACCTCCGTAAAGCAATAGAGACCCTCGGCTCCGGACTCCACCGAGGCTGGTCCGACCGCTCGCCGTCGCGTCGGCCTGGAACGGGAGCCTTTCGGCCGCGAGGAACCGGTAAGCGGGACCTCAGCGCGGTCGGACGTCGAGCAGCTCCCGCGCGAGAGATCTCGCCACACCGATGGGCTCGCGGCTGCGGCGCATCGCCGCCGTCGCGGCGGCACCCTCGAGCAACAGGAGCAGCCGCTTTGCGAGGGTCCTGGACTCGTCGAACCCGGCCTCCTTAGCCAGGGCGGCCAGGTGCTCCTCGATCCCCTCCTTGTGCCGCCGGGCGACGACGCGGGCCGGGTGGTCCGGGTCTGGGAGCTCGGCCGCGGCGTTGGCGAACGCGCAGCCCCGGAAATCTTCCCCCACCAACCACTCCTCGTACGCCTCGAAGACAGCCAGGAGCTTCTCCTTGGGCTCGACCACGGCTTCGGTTGCGCCTCGCAGGTACGCCTTCCATCCCTCGTCGCGGCGACGGAGATACTCGGCGACGAGCCCGTCCTTGCCCCCGAACCGGTTGTAGAGCGTCCTCTTGGAGACCCCCGCCCTCTCCGAAACGGTGTCCACCCCGACAGCCCTTATGCCCTCCCGGTAGAAGAGGTCGGAAGCCGTCTCCAAGAGCCGCTCCGCCCCAGGCCTCCTCCGCGTCGAACGTTCTTCTACGTCTGCCATCCGCCCCATCACCCGATCTCTAAAGCCTTCTTGCTCCGACCTCTTGATTATACAGGTCTGTGTAGTTTATACTCCGCGTGTAAACTACACAAGTCTGTGTAGTTACGGATGGTAGACGCGGACGGCGTCGATGGCCGGAGGAGGTAGCGGAAGTGCCCGAGATGTTCAGGAGGATCACCGCGGCTACGGAGTGGTTCGTCTGCTTCGTTCGCGAGGTGAACCATGGCATCGCGGTGGGACGCGGGTACGCGCCGGTCGGGAAGCACACCCGGAGGGGGCGCGGTGCGTCCCGAACTTGCGGGGCCGCGGAGTGCGGAGAGCGGACGGCGCGCGGGCGGATGCGGGCACACAGGGCAGGAAGGCGGGGCGCCGGTGGGCGGTCCTGAGTCCCGTCTGGGGGGGCGGGTTCCCGGCGGCGAGGAGGAGATTGCGTGGCTGGTGGCGCCTGGGTTGGCCCTGATCGCCGTCACTTACGGCCTCGCCCGGTTTGCTTACGGTCTCTTCCTGCCGGAGATGCGAGAGGCTTTCGCTCTTTCCCCATCTCTACTGGGAGCGATCGGGGCGGGGTCTTATCTCGCTTACTGCGTCGCAATCATCGTCTCCTTAGTTTACACGTCGAGGACGGGGCCGCGCCGGATGGCGGTCGCTGCGGGGACGGCGGCGGTGGTGGGCATGGCGGTCGTGGCCGCCGCGCCCGCGGCGTGGGTCTTGGCGTTGGGGATACTGGTGGCCGGCGGCAGCACGGGGCTCGCCTCCCCGCCGATGGCGGAGGCCGTCGCGCGTTCGATCCGCAACAGTCTGCAGGACAGGGCCAACGCCCTCATCAACAGCGGCACCAGCGTGGGGGTCGCGCTCTCCGGACCGGCGGCGCTGCTCCTGGCCGGGGAGTGGAGGCTCGCGTGGGCCGCGTTCGCGCTCGTGGGACTCGCCGTCCTGGCGTGGAACGCCGCCGCGATGCCTCGCGAGGCCTTGGCAGACCGGGATGAGGGCGACGACGGCGCCGAGGCGGACGATGGTTCGGGGCGGACGCACCTGTCCTTCTCTTATCTTATGGGCGCCCGCGTGCGCCCGCGTTCGGCGCCGCTCTTCGTGGCCGCCTTCGGCCTGGGCTTCGCCAGCGCCGTGTACTGGACCTTTTCGCGCGACCTCGTGGTGCAGGCGGGGGGTCTCGGCCAGACGGGGTCCACGCTCTTCTGGACGGTCATCGGGGTCTCCGGGCTCGCCGGTGGGACCGCGGGCGACCTGGTGGGGCGTTTCGGGCTAACGGCCGTCTTGCGCGGCTCGCTCGTTTCGATGGCCGGCTCGATGGCGCTGCTCGCCTTAGCCCCCGGCGTGCTCCCCCTGGCCTACGCCAGCGCGGCACTCTTCGGTTCGACCTACATCGTGCTCACCGGCGTGGTCCTGGTGTGGTCGGTTGGCGTCTTTCGAGAGATACCCTCCGCCGGGCTTGGCACCGGGTTTCTCCTGATCGCGGTGGGGCAGGCGGTCGGTTCTCCCGTGGCCGGGGCCCTGGCGGTAACGACGAGTCCGACCACCGCCTTCTTCTCGTTCGCGGGCGTGGCCGTGCTCACCGCCCTGGTGAGGCCGCACCCCGACCTACAACAGGGCCTCCAGGTAAGGGAATAGAGGATGCTGCAAGGCTTCGGGCCACTGTCGGGTTCGGGCGGCGTACCCGTCCAGCCTGAGCGCCTTCAGCCACCCCGCGTCGCCTAATAAGTCTCGCAGCCCGAATAGCCTGAGTTGGGGCCGACTCCACGGCCATCTCGCCCAGGTTCAGGGGCGGGTGCTCGGCCTTCAGATCGACGATCTTCCTGCGGATCGCGGGCGGCATCACCCTGCGTTTGGCCTTGGGTGACGCGAAGAGGCTTTCCATGCCCCCTTCTTTGAAGGCAGAGATCCCAGAAACACAGAAGCTCCAACGGCTCCCAGTCGTCCGTGGGATCTACGTTATGGGCATATGCCCATAACACCAACACCCGCAATATGGGCATCCCTATTGGGCCATCTGGCCGATCTCTCTCTAACCCTGCTGCGCCATAGTTCTCCTCGAGGGTAACGCCAAAGGAGACTAGAGCAAAGGAGGAAGGGATCGTCCGAGGCCCAAGCACACCCAGAAGAAGCCACGGAGGCTGAGTAGTAGTGGTGTTCTAGCCGCCTCCAAAACCACAGAGAAAGGAGAGAAAGCGATGATCGCAAGATTCGACCATCATCCGATGCTGACAGCACTATTGGCACTATCCACGACCGTGTTGGTCGTGGTGGTGATAACGCTTGCTACGTTGCTCATTACGGCGGCGCCTCCGGCGGCGACCTCCTCAAGCGAAGGTGGGGGCTCCAACCCCCCGGCCGTGGCGGGCACCGGCGACTTCTACGGAGATGGGTGGAACAACTACGGACACGACGTGGTTCCACCAAAACCCGCTCAGGCAGGCGACTCTCAGACAAGCGACTCCGCAAAGCGCCAGGAAGTTGGGCACCCGTGATGGCCCTCCTTGCAGGATACGTCGACCGGTAGAGGAGCGCCGCCCTAAGAAGAACACGACGCGGAGGAGGAAGGGCCGGGGATCTATCCTCGGCCCTTCCCCTTCTTGCCCTTATACACCGGAGTGCGTCGAAGGTGGATTCTCGGACGTTCGGATGCGGGATCTTGCATAGATCGTTGCCAGGGCGCTCCTCGACGCGTGGTAACCGCTTCCGTGGCTCGATGCGTGGAACACTTTAGGTTGTGGTGCTGGATGAAGATGCGGGAGAACGAATACCCCGGCCGTGGCGATGCCTAAGGTCGCCCTCTGGTTGGCCTTGAAGCCGCCCTGGCCGTTCGACGGAGCGACGGCCGAGGCCCCGTCCCCGACGAGGCCAACATCATGGCTAGTATTAGCGCCATGGCCACCAGGACCGTTAGCCACTTCCTCGGCGCTTTCTCCGTCCTCTCCCGAAGGGGCGGAGGATCGGCACCGCTTGGACAACGTTATCCTGCCTCGAATTTGTCGAGGAATTCGTGGGCGGCCGCGCGTCCAGAATCGTACAACTCCACCTTGCGTTCGTTCGATAATTCGAACTCTGTAGTGCCCACACCTTTGGTATCGATGTCGATCGTCTTGTCGAAGCTTTCTTTATCTATGTAGAATCGATCGTGGGCCTCCATCATAGTATCAACCAGGCTCCAGAAGAAGCCGAGTGTTTCTGAACGCTTGAGCATCGTCAGGAATTCAGACTTCAGGTCAAAATCTCGTCTGACTAGCTCTGCTTGCGTGTCCTTCCGTACGAGTTTGAGCCCGAAGGTCGGGCGCTTCGCTTCTTGCCCTTGCGGTGCGTCAAAGAGCCAAACCGGAAAATTGGAGAGCATTCCTCCGTCCACGATGGTGTGTTCGCGGCTGGTGTACTGATTGACCTGAGGTACAGGCTCGAAGAATAGGGGAATGCTCATGCTCATTCGAACCGCCAGAGCCACAGGAACGTTATCTGGATGGGCCCAGCCGAGATGCTTATAGTCCCGGGGCAGAACTACCATTCGTCGCTCGGTAACGTCGGAAACGATTACCTGCAGCTTGTGGTGAAAGACCGGATCCACACCCTCCGGGGGGTTATCCCGCCGAAGATCCCCGAAAGTGACCTCTTCCTTGCCCATCTTTTGACTCAATTTCTCTTTGATCCAATCATGGAAGTATTTGCCCTCGTAGACGCCTTTGTCCTTCAGCATGCTGAGCGGCCGTGCCAGGAGCCAGATGCGATCCTCCCATGCTTCGTCCGTGAACTTGTCGAAAGGAATATCCATCATTATGCTGCGCAGTTCTTCCGCAGAGTATCCTGCGGCCACGAGTGCAGCTACTATGGCCCCAGCAGAAGCACCAGCCATATTCATAGGCTGATAATCGCGCTCTTCGAGAACGGAGTAGGCTCCGACCAAGCCAATTCCCTTCACACCTCCACCTTGGAACACTAGGTCGGCAGACTTGTCATGCTGGTTGCCTGCTGCAGCGGTTCTTTCTGCGGACATCTTGCCCACCTCCTGCTCCACTTATCCACTCATCTCTAGGTACAATTGAACCAAGTGACAATGAATCCTGAATGAATTGTGGCTCCTTGACCTGAAATTCTTCGTCTGCTTCACAGTCTAGGTGAGAAGGTGGCAACTAAAGAGTATTCAGTCGCATCAGCGCCTCGCGAAGGCGCTCTTCGAGGACTACCTGCCCGTAGTCGTTGAGTTCGGCATCCACCGGGTCTGGTCCTAGTTCGGGGCCATGCATGACCAGCCATCCGATGCTCTGTAGCCAGGTGAGGGCGGCATCTTCGACGATGGATTCGTTCATGTGGCTTATGAAGCTTCGGTTGAGAAGGGATCTAGCAGGGCGACGCCGGTACGCTCGACGTCGGCGGTGTTGCGGGTCACGAAGGTCATGCCGCGCACCCTGGCCGTGGCCGCCATGAGGCCATCTCGTGAGGAGATCGGGGCCGGCGCGTTCATCCTCCCCCACTCTTCGGCGACCTCGCTCGACACGGAGTCGGCGTCAAGGTTCCTGCGACCCTTATTCTTCAGTTCCGCGCCTCGCCGAGGAAGCGAACGAACCGGACGAGGCGCGAGGCTCCTTCGAGTAGATCCTCCCTCGAGGATGCTAAGGACAGGCGCACGTAACCTTCGCCGAGCTCACCGAATGCGCTGCCTGGCGCGACGGCTACGTGTTCGCGTTCGATCAGGGAACGGGCGAGATCCATCGACGGCACACCGGCTGCGGAGACGTCGGTCCACACGTAGAAGGCTCCCGAGGGCCGGGTTGAAGACAGGTTGCCGCGATCGAGGACCCCGAGCAGCCCGTCGCGACGCTCCCTGTAGGCGTCGCGCATCTCCCGCACGATCTGTTGGGGGCCGGTCACGGCGGCAAGGGCCGCCATCTGGGCCGGGGTGTTGACGCACGAGACGATCGGCTCCTGCATCCCGGTGAGGAGGTTGGCGAGGTCGGGCGGGGCTACCAGGTAGCCCACGCGCCATCCGGTCATCGCGTATACCTTGGAGAAGGAGTAGACCGACACCAGCCGGTCTTCAGGGTCGGCCACCGACCCGACGCTGACGAAGGTGTCGTCGAAGGCGAGCTCGTCGTAGACCTCGTCGGCAATGAACCAAAGACCACGACTGCGGGCGAAGTCCAGCAACGTCTGTGCGAGTTCGCGGCTTAACACCGTACCGAGTGGGTTCGATGGGCTGTTGACGAGGATCGCCCGGGTCCGCGGTGTCACCAGGCGCTCGAGGTCTTCGGGGCGAGGCAGGAAATCTCCCTCTGCGACAAGTGGGTAAGGGAGCACACGCGCCCCGAGCAGGTGGGCGATCATGCGAAAGTTCGGCCAGGCGGGGTCGGGCAACAACACCTCGTCCCCAGGTTCGAGCAGGGCACGAAGCACCAAGTAGAGGGCCTGGATACCCCCCTGCGTGACCACCACCTGATCCGGGCTCGCCTCGTAGCCGTTGCGCCGGGCGACCTTGTCCGCCAAGGCTTCGCGCAAGTCGGGAAGTCCTGCGTTGGGGGCGTAGCGTGTATGGCCAGCCTGCGCAGCCTCATGGGCGGCTTCGACGATGTGCGAAGGTGTTGGGAAGTCGGGCTCCCCCACCTCGAGGTGGATGGCTTCGGGATCCTTCCAGGCCAGCTCCATGACCCCATGCCAGATCCATGACTCGCGTATGCGAGAGACGGGCATCGAGCTGGCGATCTTCGAGGGAAGCGCGGGTCCGTTACCGATTCTGGTCTCTTGAGGATGCAATGAACCTCCTCTTTTGTCTCTCACCTTCCCCATCCCCGCCTCACGCCAAATGATAACAAGGGGTGCGACAAACAGGAGCTTCTCGTTCACCGGGCGGGCCCGAGTGGAGAGTCGGGCGAAGAGCCGGGGCATTCATGACCCCCTGCTGCAAGCCAATGATAGCAAGGTCAGCAGCCCGCCGGAGCTGCTCGGGAGTAGATGTTACTGATACCTATGCTACTATATCGCAGGGCATTTCGGGAGGAGGATTCGCGTGAGCCAGGAAACGCCAGGGGTGGAGCAAAGAGGCGTAGAGATCGTACCCAAAGAAGAGCGAACCGTTGGTTTTTGGGATCTGTTCGTGATATGGGGCGGTTTCTCCATCATCATGACGAACTTCTTGCTGGGGGCGCTCGGGGTCGGTGTTGGCATCGGTCCGGCCATCCTCGCACACATGATAGGCATCCTGATCGTTGCCGGAGTCGTGTGGTTGGGAACCATACTGGGGTCCGAGCAAGGGATCGCCGGGACCGTTGCCATGAGGTCCGCTTTCGGCATCAACGGGCGTTACATCGCTTCTATCGTGATGTTTATCGTTGGGGTCGGCTGGTTCGGGGTTCAGACAGGCATGGTCGGTTCGGCCGCGTATGAGATAGTGAGAGACCTGGTTCCCGCCATCGCCTTCACCCCGAGGGTCTGGATGGTGATCACAGGCATCTTGATGGCTTCGGTAGCGATATTTGGTTACAAGGCCATCGTCTGGCTCAACCGGCTCGCCATCCCCGGGCTGGTCTTACTCCTGGCCTGGCTGATGTACAAGATCGTTGCGGTGTATGGCGATAAGTTAGCCTCGTTCCAGGCGACGGGTGACATAGGCTTCTTCGCCGTCATCAATCTGCTTCCGGCAGGGATGGCGGCGGCCCTTATCCTGGGTGCTGACTATGGTAGGTATGTCAAGTCGGGAAAGGCGGCCCTTGGGGCTCCGCTCAGCGTAATAGTCTTCTTCGCGATCATCGCCGTTTTGGGGGTCGTTTCGGCTGCTGTGGCCGGGCACTGGGACCCCGTTCAGATCTTTGTCGACCTCGGTCTGGGTGTGTTTGGTCTGTTGATGTTGATCCTGGCCGCCTGGACGACGAACGTAACCAACATCTATGTCGCCAGCCTGGCTCTGGCCAACATGACTGGCTGGTTACGGGTAAGGACGTCGACTATTGCTTCGGTTGCTGGCATCCTTTTGGCCGTGGCAGGGATCTATTCATTTCAGGGCCTTGTCAACTACCTGACGCTGATCACGGCACTGCTGATCCCGACGACTGGGGTTCTGGTGGTTGATTACTTCGTTCGCAACAGGCGACAGATGATGGCGGAGGAACTGTTCAAGGGAGAGGACTCTGCTTACTGGTTCTACAAGGGTTGGAACATTCGCGCCGTCATCGCGTGGGCATGTGGTGCGATCGTCACGTTCGCGGTCCCGGACGCCTTGATCCCTGCCATCTCGGCCATGGTCGTTTCGGGCGGGGTGTATTACCTGCTGACGATGAACACGGAGAGTGTGACGAGCAGGAACCTGACGGAAACCGCCTCCAGATAGCACGGTCAATGGTACCCGAGCGGGGCCACCTGCCGACACCCAGAGCTAGCCGGGACATCGCAATTCTCACCTGTGAAAACGTCAGGTAGGAGGTGCTGTTGTGCCTGAGGTTGGCTCGCCGGCGAGATGCGGAAACAAGGTTCGTGCGGTGCCGCCGCGCACGCGGGCGAGATTCTCTGCGTCCAGATCTGGCAGGACCGCAGGGACCAGGTCGAGCATGGCCTGGTAGCCAGGCACGTCTCGGGTCCAGGGGTAGTCCGAAGCCCACAGCAGGCGCTCTGGTCCGTATGCCTCGACGAAACGGCGGGTAACCCGGAACAGGTCGGGGTATGGCGGCTCTTGCGTCGAGTGGGCGTACTGGCCTGAGAACATGAGGTGCACACCGTCAGCCTCGCTGAGCCGCAGCACCTGCTGCACGGTCGACTCGGGAAAGGGGTCGTCGAAGCGCGGCCGCCGGTACTGGTCGATCTGCATGTCGTGCGGGCAGAGACCGAGGTGGTTGAGGACCACCCGCAGCCCGGGCAGCTCGCGGACGACCTCGGGCAGCAGCGGCAGCTGGTCCGGGGGCAGGTAGGTCCACAGCAGCAGACCCTGCTCGGCGAGGTAGCGCAGGACCGGCAGCGCCGGTGAGTCCGTCACCGGCTGCCCGGGCTCGCCCAGCCACTGGGTGCGCAGCCCGTGGAAGCCGAAGCGGTCCCGACGGGCGCGCAGGACTTCCACGCCGCGGGTGCCACCGGTTTGCAGCTCGGCGGGCGCGGCGACGGCGATGGCGGCGAAGGTCTTCGGATTATCGGCGAGTACCCTGGCGACGTAGTCGTCGTGGGCGTCGAGGGGAACCAGCACCGCGGCATCCACTCCGCTACCCGCCATGAGCCCGAGCAGATCCTCTACCGGGGCGTCGCGGTCGGCGGGCACCAGTTCGTCGACGCCTCGCGACGAGATTGCCGCCGGGCGGAAGACGTGCGCGTGGACGTCGATGATGCCGCTTCCCGTCATCTTTGGATCTCCTCGGCCGGAATAGTATCTCCGGAACAGTAAGCAGTAGCGAGATGGGTGTAGATCTCGACCGCCCGACGCACCGCCGTGATCGACACCCACTCGTCGGCAGCGTGGGCGCGTCGCAGCAGGCCGGGGCCGAGGGCCGGCAGGGTGGGCAGATTCTGGATCGCGCTGAACCAGGTCGCGTCCGTGGTGCCTGGAAAGACCGCACTGGTGGGTTCGGTACCCAGGACCGCCTGGCAGGCCGTCCGCGCCTCCTCGACGAGTGGGTCGCTGGGGACGATAAGGGTTGCAGGCAGCCAGTCGTTGGGCGGCTGGTCGAACTCGATCCTTAGGTCGCTCCCGGTCTCCTGCGAGACCCGCTCCACCAGGACGGTGAAGGCCTCACGCACATCCTCGCGCCGCATCTCTGGGAGCAGTCGCACCTCGGTGTCAACGGCCATCACTCCCGGCAGCACCCCGAAGCCGACCCCACCGTGGTAGGCCATCCCGGTGTTGACCGTCGGCGTCCAGCCGCTGAGACCATGGACGTTTGCGGGGGTATCCACAGCCAGGGAATCGGCTACCTCGGTGACTAGGCGGGCGGCGTCCACCCCGGCGTTGCGGGTGCCGAGCTCGTCTGACAAACTTGAGTGTCCCTGCCGGCCGCCGGCGACCAGACGCAGCCTGGCGATGCCACGGCTCACCAGGTGCAGCCTGTCGTAGTCCTCGTCGATGCCGCCCGGCTCACCGATGACTACGCCGTCAGCATCCAGAGGAACACTCTGGGCCACGTGGTGGGCGCCATAGGCAGAGCCATTCTCCTCGTCGGCCGTGAAGAGCAAGCTTAGCCGACCGCGGGATGGGGCGTCGCGGGCCAGGCGGGAGGCCGCTGCCAGCATCGCCGCGAGGGCGCTTTTCATGTCCGCGGAGCCAAGCCCATACAGTCGATCTCCCTCGACGTCAGCCCCGAATGGATCTACGCTCCAGGTAGCGTCGGCGACTGGCTTGGTGTCGAGGTGGCCCGAGAGTACGAGGTGCCGCCCTCCGGGTCCGAAATCCAGGGTGATGAGCAGGTTGGGCCTCGATTCGTTGCGGGCGATGGTCCTGGCTCTGGGGAGTTGCAGCTCCGAGAGCAAGTTCTGCACGAGTGCCGCGGCGGCACGCTCGTCGCCGGGTGGATTGGGACTGGGGATGCCTACCAGCTCCCGAGCTATATCGAGAACGTCCGGACCCGGGGTGCCCGTCACTTGTATCGTGCGGCCCAGTCTACGCCCTGCCAGGTCTGCACCTTCACCGGTTCCAGTTGGAACAGCCAGCGGGGCTTGTCCAGGGTGGGCTCCAGGTACTTCGGGCCATTTTCTCCCAAATACCTGGTGCTCATGCGCTCGGCGATAGGCACCCATTGGCCGCCGACGTTCGGCTCCTCGACCATGTGGGCGGTGCACTGCGCGACGACTTTTCGTAGTCCTTCCGGTTCGTCGACGCTGATCGCGCACCGAGAGTCGTTCGCCAGGTAGCGAGCCCAGGCAGACTTCTCGCGGGGAATTACCCAGAACGAGCTACCATCCCACTCGTGCCAACAGGGCACCACGTGTGGCCAGCCTTCGTCATCGAGGCAGGTCAGGCGGGCGAGGTGCGCCTCAGCGAGGAAAGTGGAGATCTCCGCCTCATCCAAACGGCCAACCCGTCCGCGCCAGCTCTCGTCGCTCATCGCTTCTCCTTTCGGTTCCCCGGGCGGTGATTAGACCTAGCCCTTCGGCGGGTCGTCGGGATGTGGGTGCCAGACGGCCCTCTTCCTGGCCTCCGTCATCTCTTTGCTCGTGGGCGCGTTCTGGGGGAAGGGGTGGACGGTCTCCGGCCGTGTCCCGCTCGCGCGCTCCTTCTCGAGACCGTCCACCTTCTTTATCCACTGGTGTACGGAGTCAGCATCGTAGAGCGAGACGTGGGTGCTCTTTGCCAGAGCTTTGGCCCCCCTGGTGTACCCGGCAGGGGCCACCACCCAGGCCTCTACACACCGATGATGCCGCGCCCCGGCATAGACCTCCTGCACGGGCCTGTTGCCTACGGGCTTCGCGTGATTCTTGCACTGTACGGCGACGCGCTCGCCCCGAGGGTTCACCACGAGATCGACGCCCTGATCCCCTACTCCACCACGCACCACCACCTGATGCCCCAACGCCCTGAAGAGGTCGGCCACGAAAGACTCGAACTGGGTTCCACTCATGGAACGGACAGCCTCGAAGCGCTCGGAGAACTCCCTGGCAGCCGGGGTTTTGGGCCTGCTCCATATGCGCCAGGCCACCCAGGCAACGGTGGCGGCGATCCCTATCAGAAAGCACCCGGCGAGTAACTCTTTGAGGCCATCGATCACCCCGAGACCGCGGCGCACTACGAGATTCAACAACACCAGCGCCGCAAGGACCGCGCCGTAGAAGATTACATCCGCTAGCCTTCTGCCAGATCCAGCCACCGTACCAGCCTAGCGTCGCCCCGCCTCTCGCGCTACCAGGCCGATGCCGCAAGAGAAAGACCGCCGGAGAGACCGGCGGCCGCAAATGCGAGAGCCAGGAAAGTGCAGGCTCTCCCCCGGCTCCAGAAGGGCCGGCCCGCGAACGGGCCGACCCACGATGCTCTAGTTGGTTGCTACCTGCGCCGCAGAATGGCGTAGGTCAGGATACCCGACCCGAGAAGCAGCGCGGCCGCCGGCAGAAGGATGGCGGGGCCACCACTCTCCGGGATGTCGCCCGACTCCATGCCGGCCGTGGTCTCCATCATGTGGTGCCCATCATAGCTGGCGTCCTGAGCCAACGCCATCGGCATCAGGACCAGCATAGCTAGAAGAGCGGCCGTAGCCAGAAAAATCGTCCTCTTCATCTAGTCCTCCTTTGTCTACTCCATTATCCAAGTGGCCTGCACTTGCCTTCTCTAGCTGAGAAGCTCCAGCTGAGAAGTTACCCATAGTGTACAGAATCCAAACGCAAAAGTCTCCATTATCTTAATACTTTTTAACAACGCTTCTGGAGAGGGCCATGATCTGGGCCCACGAGCGGGGGCAGAAGGATTCGAACCTTCGGGCGTCTTACCGCCTCTGGTTTTCAAGACCAGCGCATTCGTCCGCTCTGCCATGCCCCCTCGCCACCGCTACATTATACGGCACGCTACGCCCTTGCGGACTCCGCTTGTCAGCACGCTTCGGCTTCGCCTCCGCTTGTCGGCACGCTCGGCTAACGCCTTCGCTTGTCAGCACGGCGCCTCCGGCTTCGCCTTGGGCGCCTTGTCAGGAAGTCGTCTTGGGGCGCCGCTATGAGCATCGAACCCTACCCGCCGAGGCAGGCGGTTCTTGCACGCCGCAGAGCGGGGCCCAACCAAAAAAGCTGAAAGCGAGGCCGAAGGCCTAAGCGTTGCTGACAAGCGAGGGCCGTAAGGCCCGAGCGTGCCGACAAGCGGAGCGCGTAGCGCGGAGTATGCTGACAAGCGTAGGCGAAGCCGGAGCGTGCTGAAATAGCGTTTGCAAACGCTATTTCACAGGTCGGCTGAGGGACAGATGTCGTTGAGTGTGCAGTTCGGGCAGTCGGGTTTGCGGGCCTTGCAGGTTCGGCGGCCGTGCAGGATCAGGAGGTGCGGGAAGAGTGTCCAGTCCTCTTCGGGCACGAGTTTCATGAGATCCTGTTCTATCTTCACCGGGTCCTGGTTCTCCGTTAGGCCGAGCCTGCCGGAGAGGCGGCGGACGTGGGTGTCGACGACGATACCCTCGTCCACGCCGAAGGCGTTGCCCAGGACGACGTTGGCGGTCTTGCGTCCGACGCCTGGCAGTGCCACGAGTTGTTGCATGGTGCGCGGAACTTCTCCGCCATGCTCCTCCACGAGGGCGCCTGCCATGGCCCGCAGGGAGCGGGCCTTGTTGCGGTAGAAACCCGTGGGACGGATATCCTCCTCGAGCTTCTCCGGGGCAGCGTCAGCGTAGTCTTCGGCGGTGTGGTACTTCGCGAACAGGCTCTCGGTTACCCGGTTGACCTGCACGTCGGTGGTCTGGGCCGAGAGCATGGTCGCCACCAGGAGCTCCAGGGGATTGGTCCATTGCAGCTCGGTGCGCGCGTCTGGGTACTCGGCCTTCAGGCGGGCTACGACCTCAGGGGTTGGCGCGGCTGGTAGGTTCACGATGGCCGGGAATTATACCCTGTTCTAAACTATCTCCGTAACGGACCGCGACAGAGAGGAGCCGGCGCATGGCCGAGGTCACCTTCGACTATCAGAACCTGGTGGAGGTGGAAGGCGGTCTGCAGAGCGGCGAGCTGGACGAGATACGACCTCGCCTGCAGGAGGCTGCGGACGAACTTCTCGGGGACCCGCCGGGCTTTATGCGGTTGCCGAAGACCAGTGAGTACGCCGAGGCTTCGGCGAGGGTGGCCCAGGAGATACGTAACTCTGGGGCGACGGACTTCATCCACGTCGGCATCGGGGGCTCCGCCCTCGGCCCGATGGCGTTGCACAATGCGCTGAGCCATCCCTACTACAACGCTCTCTCGGGCGAAGTCCGTCGCGGCCCGCGCATGCACTTCGCGGAGAACACGGACCCCGCGACGCTCTCGGCCATCCTCGACCTCTCCGAGCCCGATGGGACCTGGGTCAACGTCGTCACCAAGTCGGGCTCGACGGCCGAGACGATGGCCAACTTCCTCGTCATAAGGGGCGTCCTCGTGGACGCCCTAGGAGACTTCGGCTTCCAGGGACGTACGATCGCCACGACGGACCCCGAGGAGGGGTTCTTGAAGCAAATAGCCGACCGCGAGGACCTCGAGGTACTCCCCATACCCGCCGACGTGGGCGGCCGCTTCTCGGTCCTCACGCCCGTAGGACTCTTGCCCGCGGCCGTGGCCGGGCTCGACGTAGACGCCCTTCTCGCCGGCGCAGCGCAGTGCGTAGACGAGGTAAACGAGCGGGGCGCCGAGCACCCGGCCGTACTCGGGGCAGCGATGCACTTCCTGATGGACACGGCGCGGGGGCGCAACGTCAGGGTCATGATGACCTACGCCGACGCCCTGGAGCGGCTCGCGGCCTGGTTCGTCCAGCTCTGGGCGGAGTCCCTTGGCAAAGACGGCAAGGGCTCGACGCCCCACGGCGCCGTCGGCACCACCGACCAGCACTCTCAGGTCCAGCTCTACATGGAGGGCCCCCAGGACAAGGTCATCGAGATCGTCGAGGTCGAAGAGCACCCGCGCGACCTGCCGATACCAGAGGCCTACGAGGACCTCGAAGGCGTCGGGTACCTCGGGGGACACACCATGGCCGAGCTCCTGAACGTCGAGTGCGACGCCACGCGACGGGCCCTCACCGAGGCCGGCCACCCCAACTCGACCATAAAGCTAGGCGCCACAAACGAGGAGAACCTCGGCTACGTGCTTCAGGCCCTCGAAGTACAGACCGCGATAGCCGGCTCCCTCTACGGCGTCAACGCCTTCGACCAGCCCGGCGTCGAGGCCGGAAAGCAGATCACGTACAAAAGGATGGGAAGACCGGGGTACTAGCGTACCAGCACGCTCCGGCCTTCGGCCTCCGCTTGTCAGCACGCTTCGGCTTCGCCTCCGCTTGTCGGCACGCTCAGGCTAACGCCTTCGCTTGTCAGCACGGCGCCTCCCTCCGGTCGGCGCCTTGTCAGGAAGTCTTTTTGAGGCCTCGCTACGAGCGTCGTACCCTACCGCCAAAGGCAGCGGTGCGTTGCACGCCGCAGAGCGGGGCCGGGACAGAAAAGCTGAAAGCGAGCCCGGAGGGCGAAGCGTTGCTGACAAGTGAGGGCCGAAGGCCCGATGCGTGCTGACAAGCCTGCGAAGCAGGCGTGCTGACAAGCGGAGGCGCTAGCCGAAGCGTGCTACTTGATCGCGATTCCGAACACTACCGGCGCGGCCTTGCCTTGGAGTGGAGTCACTTCTCTGTCTTCGATCACGCGCCAGAGTGCCGGGGCTTTTTGCCGTAGTTCGCCGAAGGCGCGGTTTCTCTCGACGTCGTCGGCGAGTAGTACGGCTCCGTTTCGGAGATGGGGCCATACGGCGTCGAACTCGCGGCGCATGTTGCGGTGGGTGTGTAGGCTGTCGTGGACGAAGAGGTCCACCGTGGGGGTCTCTCTTAAGAGCCGGGGGAGGACCCTAGCGCTGGTTCCCCTGTGTAGCCTCCACCGACTCCGCAACTCGTCGGGAACGGCGATGCCCCAGGACCTCTCGTACTTCCTTCTGAGAGGCGGCAGGTCCACGCTGTGGAGCGTGCCGTGTCCGGTCTGCTCCATTGCTCTCAAGATAAAGGCGGAGCTCACACCATAGGCCACCCCGGTCTCGACGACTACCTCGGGTTCGATCAGGCGGCACGCGAGGTAGCAGCAGCGCGCCAAAAGCGAGTCGGAGGCCCAGTGGGGCACGTAAGGGTCCCCGTGGCGAATATCCGCGAGCAAACGGCGTGTGTTCTCCTCCACCTCCAGAAGCGCGGGCTCCCTCAGAATGTCCGCGACGTTCCCGAAGCGAGCCCCGAGGTCGTCGAGCGCCGTCTCCCAGCCGACAGTCACGTAGGATGGAGGCCTTATGAGAACCCGTTCCGTCAGGGACGCCGCGTAACCAAACAGAACGCTGCGCAGCTCTCCGAGGCGCCGGGAGAGGGGCAGATTGGGATCGGGCGGAGTTCCGGTACGCGTAGTTTTCACCTCTCCTTCCCGCCAGACCGAATAGTCCGCCGAGATGATACGCCATCTGGATGTGCGAAGGGTTAACCTGATATTAAAGCCGAATTTACCCGCTTGAAACAACGCTCTTGGATGCCCTTGCTAGGCTTTCGCGAGCAATGGAACAGGTCAGGAATGGAGGATCTCTTGAGTGTGGAGGGTAACTGGAGAAAACGGCGTGTGGAGCCTGTCTCCCGCATGGGAGAGATCGACCGCCGAACCTTCGTGAAGCTGAGCGGGGCGAGCGCCGCCGCGCTGGTCTTCGGGGCGGGTCCGTTCACAGAGAAAGCTATGGCTCGGGTACGGTTCGAGGACTATCCGTTCAAGCTCGGTGTCGCCTCGGGAGACCCGTTACCTGACGGCGTCGTACTCTGGACGCGCCTGCCCCCTGACCCGCTCAACGATGGGGGATGCCGGACAGGAGGGTCACGGTGCAGTGGCAGGTCGCCACCGACGAGCGGTTCCGAAATATCGTCAGGGAAGGCGACGCGTTCGCGCGCCCGGAGCTGGCGCACTCGGTCCACGTCGAGGTCGGAGGACTGGCGCCCGCGCGCGAATACTTCTACCGCTTCCGGGCCGGTCCCGACCTCAGCCCGGCCGGCAGAACGAAGACCGCGCCCGCCTTGGGAGCTTCCCTCGCCGAGATGAAGTTCGCCTTCGCTCCTTGCCAGCAGTACGAGCACGGATACTTCACGGCCTACCGTCACATGAGCGAGGAGGATCTCGATCTCGTCGTCCATCTCAGAGATTACATCTACGAGTATGGTCCCAACCAGTACGTCGCCCCTGGCGGCAACGTCAGGGCTCACAGCGGACCGGAGATCATCACCCTCTCGGACTACCGCAACCGCTACGCCCAGTACCGAACCGACGAGGACCTCCAGGCGGCGCACGCGGCCTTCGCGTGGGCCGTTACCTGGGACGACCACGAGGTCGAGAATAACTACGCCGATGAGGTTCCCGAAGCGGGGAGCCAGACGCCGACGACGGAGGCATTCCTACGCCGCCGGGCGGCTGCCTACCAAGCGTACTACGAGCACATGCCCCTGAGACGTTCCTCGGTGCCGCAAGGCCCGGACATTCTTCTGTACAGGCGCATTCTGTATGGCAACCTCGCCGAGATCAATGTCCTCGATACGCGGCAGTACAGGGACGATCAGGCCGCGGGCGACGGTACCGACCCGCCCAACCCCGAGCAGCAAGAGGGGGAGAGGAGAGAGGTGGCTCCTGGATGGTCTCTCTTCGTCGAGTAGGACATGGAAGGTTCTCGCCCAGCAGGTCTTTATGGCCCAGCGGGACTTCGATATCTCAGACGCCGAACGCTACAGCATGGACGCCTGGGACGGTTATCTCGGTTCCCGGAACAGGATTCTGGGGTACATCGATGAGCGGAACATCGCCAACCCGGTCGTCCTGACCGGAGATGTACACAACAACTGGGCAAACAACCTCAAGGCCAACTTCTACGATCAGAGCTCGAAAACCCTCGGCGTCGAGTTCGTCGGCACCTCGGTCACCTCTGGCGGAGATGGGGAGGACACAACTCCGGGCAACCTGGCCGTGATCGAGGAAAACCCGCACATCGAGGTCTTCAACGGACAGCGCGGCTACGTGCGCTGCACCCTCACCCCACAGGAGTGGAGAGCGGATTACAGGGTGCTCCCCTACGTCAAGCAGCCAGGCGCGCAAATCTACACGCGAGCGTCCTTCGTCACCGAAGCCGGCAACCCCGGTCTACAGCAAGCGGGCGAGACACAGGTCCCCTCGCGCCCGGCCTCACTCGTCGAGACGGATGTAGAGAGGATAAGGGCTCAGGAAAGCGCGGCTCGCGGCGGACACCGTTAGACAAGAACATGAGGAAGCCGGACCAGTATCGGCCCGGCTTCCGGTCGTCGAGCGAGCAGTGGATCAGGCGCTCGTCCGTTACTTGCGGATCTTGAGGACGACGTACATGCTGGCACCCGGGTTGTCGTCACCGAAGGGACGGACCCTGATGGTCAACAGATCGCCCGCAAGGGCGTTGCTCGGAACCTGGAGGTTGTAGATGTAACCACCGTCAACGGCCCGCATGAAGCCAGTGGTATCAGCGGACGAGGAAGAGAACGTCTCTATCGCATCTGAACCCGTCTCGGTACCGTCAGACTTGTCGCCCTTGAGGAGCTGGATGGCGGGGTTCAGGCCCGTCAGGTTGCACCGGCGCAACCGATGGAGATCTCCAGCGCATCATACAAATGAGTGATTCTTGCTGCTACAAACGGATTATCCGGGCAGGAGTATAATGGGGGCTTACGTCGTTGTGGGCTCTTTCGAGGTGATCTCATGAAGTGGCTAAAGGTCTACGGTCTGCCGAAGCTTCCGCTGTTTCTGGCGCGGTGGGCGATGAAGCTCGGGCTGCCGGGTCCGACGTGGTACAAGTGGAAGGCCGCCTCGGCTGGGACGGGTGTGATCCTGGACGAGATGATCCGGGCCGCCGACGACCTCGGCTACGACGGCCAGAAGGTGGGCAAGCTCGCCATGACCCGCATCGGCGAGAAGCAAGGCCGTGATCTGCGCGAGCAACTCGGCGTGAAGACGATGAAGGACACCGTCGACGTGGTCATGCTGGCCAACCGCTTTTTCGACATCGAGATCACGCTCACCGAGACCAAGGACGGCGAGTACGTGATCAACGCCGACCGCTGCCCCTGGTTCGGGGGGATGGGCCACGACGGCGTCCCAGGCTGGGACGTGAAGCCCTGCGCCGCCTTCTCGACTTACGAGAAGGCAATGGTCAGCGCCATAAACCCCAACGTGAAACTCTCCTACACCGAGAAGCGGACCACAGGCGGCCACACCTGCCGTGGCGTCTACCAGTACAAAGACAAGGAACTCGGCGACGGACCTGCCGAAGGCGTGCAGCCAGAGATGGTCAGCCTCGGCAAGAAGCCGGAGAAGTCTTAGGCGAAGTAGGCGCGGCCCTCGCTTGCGGCGTGAAGGCAGGCCGGAACTCCGTGACATCGGCCTCCACGGATTGCAGGCCATGGTAGCGGGCTACGGAGACACGGTGGTTCCCGTCCAGGACGAAATAGACGTCGCCCAACCTGTACAGGCTCACCGGCGGGAGGTCCTCTCCCCGATGGAACGCCTGGTCTATTCGCTTCCATCTCACCCCCGCGCTCGCGCGAAGAGGCATGAAGGCACCATCGAATTCACCACTACGTCCCACGCTCCCGACGACCTTCTCCAGATCGACGACCCGTATTCCCCGGCGCAACCGGTTGAACGCCTTGAGGGATCTCTGCGTTTCATCGAACGAGGGCGGCACGTTCCGCGACGCGGGTCCCCCGCGCAGACGTCGCGCTAGCCGGCGCAGCCATGCCCTGCGGCGCGCGCGTTCGAAATCCCTATCGACCTGCTCGTCGAGATCCATCAGTTTCATCTTCCGGCTCCCCTCTACTGGCTTCGAGGCCAGTCTAGGAGCCGGAATCCCGAGCTTAATCTACCGAAAGTCGTATCTGGTGGTTTACTGCCGGTTTAAATCGAGAGGGGCTAGCCGAGCAGGTGCAGCTCCCTGGCCCTCGCGACGGCCTGGGAGCGGTTACGCACGAGGAGCTTGCCGAAGATGTGGTGGACGTGCGCCTTGACCGTGCCCACGGAGAGGTAGAGTTCTTGCGCGATCTCCGCGTTTGACCGGCCGGCTGCGACGAGAGCGAGCACCTCTATCTCGCGCTCGCTCAGGGGTTCTAGGCCAGGAGCAGGGCCTCTACGCGAACTCCCGTTGCCGGAAGGCGCCTCAAGGGCGAAGCGCTCCAACAGCCTGCCCGCGTACCCGTCGGGAGTGGCAGCGTAAGACCCGTTGTCTCGCGGCTCGCGGATAAGCCTCTCGAGCAACGCGGCCATCGGCGGCCCTTCATCGACGAACAGGCGCACGAAGCCTTCCGGTTCAGCTATCGCCAGCGCGCGTTCGAGGTGGTCAAGCGCCTCCCCTGCCATTGCTCGCTGTTCGGAGGCGAGGGCGCAGAGCGTGAGAAGCTCTATCTCGTGCGCCGTACGGCCATCGGCTCTCGCGCTCTCCAGTAGCCGGTCGAGGGAGGCGAACGCCTCGTCAGTCCTGCCCTCCCAGAGCAACACGCGGGCCATCGTGATCCGCTCGAAGTGTCGCGGGTAGTTCAGGTAGTCTTCGGTAATTTCGTAGTCCCGCGCCCAGCGAGCCGCCGATCTCACGTCACCCTGCGCCAGGTAGAAGCGGGCCTGCCACGCCCAGATCAGCGGCCACCTCGGCGTGAGCCTGCCGGCCTCCCGAATGAAGGCGTGGGCCCCCTCGGCGTCCCCACGGGCCATCAGTACGCGGGCGAGGCCGACGTAGCCGTAAACCAATATCTTCGCCTCGCCGCTGCGACGGCCGTGCTCGATCCCCGTCTGTAGGAACCGCCGCGCCTCGTCCAGGTCCCCGCGCTCGTATAGCAACTCGCCCATACCCGTTTGGATGATGCCGGCGACCGACGGCACGCCCTCGGCCCGGCTCTCGGCCAGCCGCTGGCCCTCCAATAGCAGGGCTTCCGCTTCTCTCAGGCGTCCCCGGGAGATCTCCAGTGAGGCCCGGTAACGGAGGGCGAACAGGGCCGTCCTCAGGTCTTCGGCCTCCCGGCCGGTGGCGGCGGCCCTTGCAAACGCCGCGCTCGCCGCCGCGAGGTCCCCGGTCGAGCAGTAGGCGTGTCCGAGGTCCAACGCTACGTCTCCGCGCAGGTGCAACTCGTTCACCGGCAGCAGGTCGAGGGCCCGATTGCAGAGGCTGATCGTGAGCGGCGCGTCCACGCGCATGGCGCCCACGCGGGCGCGGATGATGCACATCTCGCCCAGCATCGTCCGCTCCTCGTCGGAGAGACCGGCAGCCGGAGCCTCGCCGTCGAGCTTCAGGACGACCTCGGTGTCCCGGAGCCGGCGCTCGGCCTCTTTCAGCTCCCCCGAATGGACGAGCGCCCAGGCGTAGAGCAGGCAGAGCTGCGGACGGCGGCGCACCAGTCCGTCTGGCAACGTCCCCAGCCAACGGAGCAACTGCGAGGCGTCGACGTACGTGCGCCGCACGCCGGTCTCCTCCTCGATCAAGTCCGCCGTACGCCCGTGGTCCTCGGCCGCCAGGGTGTGTTCGATAGCCGAGGCCAGGCACCCGTCTACTTCCTCGTACCAGAGCGCGGCGCGGCGGTGCAGTTCGGAGACCTCGTCGGGGTGTACGCGTCGCAGTTGTTCGCGCAGGAAGGCGGCGAAGAGGTTCTGATAACGGTAGTAGCGGCCGTCTTCGTCCAGCGGCACCAGGAAGAGGTTCTCGGCCTCCAGCCTCTCGAGCGTCCCCAACCCGTCGGCCGTATCGGTGAGCGCCTCGCACAGGGGACCGCTCAGGGTCTCGACCACGGAGGTCCGGAGCAGAAACTCCCTAACGTCCTCCGGCTGGCGGGAGAGTACCTCGTCGGCCAGGTACTCGAAGACGTGGCGCGTACTTCCCGCGAGGGCCTCGACGGGACCGTTCTCGCCTCCCCTGAGGGCGTGCGCCGCGAGTTGCAGTCCGGCGATCCAACCCTCCGTTCCCCGTTCCAACGTCGCGACCTTCTCCCCGGCGAGGTCAAGGTCCATCGTGCCGCCGAGGAACTCCGTCGCCTCTTCGAGGTTGAAGCGCAGGTCGGGGGCACCAAGCTCGATGAGCCGTCCCCTGGCGCGCAACCTGGGGAGCGGTAGCGGAGGACTCGCGCGGCCGGCGACGATCAGGCGCATCGGCGGCGGAGCGTGGTCCAGCAGGAGGGCGATAGCGTCGTGGATGGCACGCGTTCGTATGCAGTGGTAGTCGTCGAGCACGAGGACGAAGTCGCGGGGTAGCTCCAGGATCTCGTTGCTCAAAGCGGTGAGGACGGGCTCGAACTCCTCCAGGGATCGCAGGGAGTTGAGGAAGGCACGTGTCGCTTCCCCGAAACCTTCGTGGACCGTCCCGATGGCCGCTATCAGGTACGAGAAGAAGCGAACCGGGTCGTCGTCCCTCTCGTCCAGCGAGACCCAGGCTACAGGCACCTCGCTACGCCGGCTCCAGTCAGCCAGCAGGGTGGTCTTGCCGAAACCGGCCGGCGCACTGACGACGGTCAAGTCGTGCCCCACGCCCTCATCTAGTCGCTCGTGGAGGCGCGGACGCGGCACGGCGTCGGGGCGACCGCGGGGTACGTAGAGCTTGGCCTTGAGTATCTGCCGGTCCATGAGGCTCGTCTCTCCCATGCAGCAGATTGTACTCTATGGCATGCGAAATCCCGAGGTGCGCCAGGGCCGCGCCCGTCCGGAATCCAACGTGCCAGAGCCGTGCGCAAAGTGGTCCAGGACCACTTTGCGCGCGTTGTCAGCCTCTCCGTATTGGATAGGGTTCTTCTGGCCTAAGGCCCGTCGCCCATAGCCGCGTGCGGGCTCGAGGCGGTCGGGGCGCGACGCTTACGAGGCCTTCTCGCGTTCTTCCTGCCTGAGTGCGGGGGGCGCGAACAGGCGCGCGTGCTCGCGGGCGAACTCGGCGAAGCCGCGAGGTTCACGACCTGTCATTGACTGCACCGTGCCGGTAGTACGTTCCTGCCCGCCACCTCGTAGGACTCCGAACACCGCGACGATCTGCGTCGCGACGAACTCCGGTATCCCCTGCTCGATCATGCCCTGCAGCGCCGCCTCGTCGGGGACGTTCAGGCACTCGATTTCGCGCCCGACCGCTTCGGAGAGATGCCCGGCTACCCCTTCGAAGGTGATCGCCTCAGGACCGGTGAGCGTGTAGGTCTCTCCTTCGTGTCCATCCCCGATCAGGGCGACGGATGCTGCGGCCCCAACGTCCTGCGGATGTACCATCGAGATCCTGGCCTCCCCTGCCGGCACAAACAGCTTACCGGTATACTGCACGGTCTCGGCGGAGGCGAGCAGGTTCGCCATGCTGAAGCCGGGCCGCAGGACGACCGAAGGGATACCCGACGACTGCAGGTGTTCCTCGATCCTGGCGTGCCAGTCCCAGAAGGCCACAGGCGCTCCGATCTCGGCACCAAGCGCGGAGAGCTTCACGATCCGCCGCACTCCCGCCTCCCTGGCCGCGTCGATCACGCGGGTCTCGTACTCGACCTGGCGCGGCTGGTTGGAGCACGCGAGGAAGACGCCTTCCACGCCCTCCATAGAGCGGCGTACGGACTCCGGATCGCCGAAGTCGCCGACCGCCAGCTCGACGCCATCACCGGGCATGGTCTGGGCCTTGCCATGGTCCCGCATGAAGGCGCGAACGGGAACGCCGCGCTCCTGTAGTTCCTGGACCACCCGCGACCCCACGTTGCCGGTCGCCCCGGTCACCAGTAGTTTCTTCATCGTCCACCATTCCTTTCTGCCGGGCCCGATTCACGGCTCGGCGGTATGTTGCGGTTGAAGCGGAAGAGGTTGTGCGGGTCGTGCTCGTCTTTGAGATCTACCAGGCGTTCCCAGTCCTCGGGCGGGTAGGCGGCGCGGACCCTCTCTTCGGCGGGACCTTCCTCCATGAAGTTGACGAAGGTCTCGCCGGTCTTGTACGGACGAATCACCTCGGCCAGGAGGGCTATGCGGTCCTTGACGCCCTCCGCCATCTCCGGGGTAAAGGTCGCCCCGATTGCGTTCATCGAGAACCGGGCGACGCCGCTGCCCATCGGGCTCAAGCTCCCGGCCGTGGGCGCGAGGGCGCCGCCGAGCTGGCGGATCTCGAGGATTATCAGGGGCGACCCGGCGCCCGCGACCCGGACGAGGGCGTCTACGGCCTCAGGCGAGAGGTCGGAGAGCATCTCGGCGTGCTGGATGATGCCCAACGGATCCACGGGGTCCATGCTGATCCTGTCCATCTCAGCCACGGGCATCTCCCCGAAGGTGTCGATGATGGGCTCGCCAAGCCCTTCGCGCACGGGGCGCAACAGCTCCTCCCCGTCCTCAAGACTCTCCCCGCAGTAGCAGCCCTTCACCACGACGACGGACCGGCCCCTCAGCGGCTCTGGAAGGTGCGGCAGGGGCGGGACGTTCATGAATGCGACGGCCGTGGTCATCTCGTCAGGGAGCCCCGCGCTCCAGCGGGCGTAGGCGCTCAGCACCTCGTGGGCCCGCTCCACCGGGTAGAAGACGCTGCCGCCGTAGACGGTCGCGAGCGGGTAAAGTCGGAACTCGAGCGAGGCGACGATCCCGAAGTTGCCCCCGCCTCCCTTCAGGCCCCAGAAGAGATCCGCGTTCTCCCCAGCGTTCACGCGCAGGAGCTCGCCGTCTGCGGTAACGACGTCGGCCTCGGTGACGCTCGCGGAGTTGAGGCCGTACTTGCGTCCGAGCCACCCAAAGCCGCCGCCCATCGTGTACCCGACGACGCCGACGTGGGGGGCCGAACCAGCCAGGCCGGCGAGGCCGTTGGCGTGGGCCTCAGGGATCACATCCTTCCACAACGCCCCTGCCTCGACCCTCGCCGTCCGGGTGGCGGGGTCCACACGCACGCCCCGCATCAGCGACGTGTTCACGAGCAGGCCCCCATCGGCCGGCGTCCCGACGCCGTGGCCGGTCGCCATCACCCCGACGCCAAGCCCCTCTTCGCGGGCGAAACGCACCGCGAGGAGGACGTCGGCCGCGTCCTCGGCCATGACGACCACTGCCGGCCTCTGGCGCGCGTTGAGGTTCCACGCCCGGCTCGCCTCGTCATAGCCCTCTTCGCCGAGCCGGAGCAGCGCGCCCCGCAGACGCGCCCGCAGTTCCTCCACCACTTTCGCACTGATTGTTTCGGTCTGTAGCGTCATCTTGTTCTTCCTTCCATTCGTTCTCTGGCCCTATCTTGCTACTTGCGCCCGCCGGCTCCCAGCGACGATTCGAACAAGAACTAGAACAACCGCCCAAACAATGGCGTGTTAGGATGCTGTTGGGCAGCCCGTGGGCAAGGAGACGGACGAAGTGGACACCGGTACCGCATTCGGGGATCTACTCCGGCGCCGGCGCGATGTGACCGGCCTCACCCAGGAGGATTTGGCTCGCCTGACGGACCTGACCCCCCAGGCCATTAGCCTGCTCGAGCGCGGGGAGAGACGCCGCCCACACAGGTACACCGTGCAGAAGCTGGCCGAAGCCCTTGGGCTCGAAGGGCGAGACCTCGCCGAGTTCGAGTCGGCCTCGCGTCGTCCCTCCGCCCGCCGCCAGGCGGAGCCTTACCGGCACGTCCTTCCCGCGCCCCCGACGCCGCTCGTCGGGCGCGAAGACGAGGCGGCGGCTGTGGCTGGCCTCCTTACGCGCGAGGACGTGCGGCTGCTGACCCTCACGGGCCCGGGCGGCGTCGGCAAGACCCGGCTGGCTCTGGAGGTGGCCGGCCGCTCGCGCGAGGCTTTCGCCGGCGGGGCCGCCTTCGTGTCCCTCGCGCCCGTGCAGGACGCAGCCGTGGTTCCATCAGTCATCGCCAGGACGCTCGGGATCAGAGAGGTGGCGGGCCAGGCCCTGCTACAGACCCTAAAGCAGCATCTGGAAGACAGGCGGATGCTGGTGCTGCTTGACAACCTCGAGCACCTACCGGCGGCCTTTACTGTGGTGGCCGACCTGGTCGGCGCGTGTCCGGGGCTGACGGTGCTGGCGACGAGTCGGGCGCCGCTGCGCCTGACGGGCGAGCGCCAGTTTCCCCTGCGTCCTCTTTCCTCCGACGGGGCAACGTACCCGAAATCGGCGGGCGTCCCGGCGCGGTCCGCGGCCGTAGAACTCTTCCGCCAGCGGGCCATGGCCGTGGCGCCCGCCTTCGAGCTCTCCGCCGCGAACGCGGCCACGGTGGCGCGGATCTGCCGCAGGCTCGACGGCTTGCCGCTCGCGATAGAGCTCGCGGCCGCGAGGGTCAAGCTGTTCTCGCCGAAAGCGTTGCTCGAACGGTTGGATCTCGGCCTGCAACTCCTCGCGGGCGGGGCGCGCGACCTGCCGGAACGCCAACGGACGCTGCGCGACACGGTGGCCTGGAGTTACGACCTCCTCGACGAGGGCGAGAGGCTACTGTTTGGGCGCCTCGCCACGTTCTCCTGCGACTTTTCCCTCTCCGCGGCGGAGGCCGTCTGCAGGCCCGAAGCGGACCGGGCGGAAGTGGACATCCTGGAGGCGCTGGCCTCACTGGTCGACTACAGCCTTCTGGCGGTGCAAGCCTCCGTGGACCAGGAGGACGCACAGCCGCGCTTCGCAATGCTGGAGACGATACGCGAGTTTGCCGCCGGGCGCCTGGAGTCGAGCGGCGAGGCGGAGGAGGTGCGCCGCGCGCACGCGCTGTTCTACCTGGCGCTGGCCGAGGCGACGCAACCAGAGATGTTCGTGAATACGCCGCAAGAGTGGTGGTGGACGCGACTGGAAGAAGAGCACGACAACCTCAGGGCGGCGCTCCGCTGGGCCATCCGGAGCCGGGAGGAAGATACGGCGGCACGGATGGCGCTGGCATTGTGGCGGTTCTGGACCGCGCGTCACCCGAGCGAGGGACGTCGTTGGTTGGAGGCCGTCCTGGCGCTGGACGGGAACGGAGGAGACGAACCACGGTCGCTCAGGCGGGCGTTTCTACTCCTCGTGGCGGGTATCCTGGCAACGAGACAAGGGGACTACGACCGCGCGGTCGCGCTGGACGAGGAGAGCCTGGCCCTCAATAGGGATCTTGGCCACAGAAAAGGCACGCATGGTCCGCTGCGGGAGCTCGGGACCGTAGCGTACCACCGGGGAGACTACGATCGGGCAGTGCGCCTGAACGAGCAGGCCCTCGCCATCACTCATGAGTTCGACAATGCTTCCGGCTCCGGCCTCGTCGTCTGCAATCTGGCGGACGCTTTGCGCGCGCGGGGAGATCTAGAACGCGCCAGGGCGCTGCTCGAAGAGAGTCTCGCCTCGTTGCGGCGCCAGGAGCAGCGGCTGCCCATCGTCAACGCGCTCGTCAACACGCTTGCCAGGCTCGGGAGCATCGAGTGCGAAACGGGCGAATACGCGCGGGCCGCAAATTCTTACGGGGAGAGCCTCGAGCTAATGTGGCGGTACGTGGGCAGGGCGTACGAGACCGTCGCCTGCCTCGAAGGACTGGCCCGGGTGGCGGCCATGCAGGGCCAGCCAGAGAGGGCGGCGCGGCTCCTTGGGGCGTCCGCCGCCCTGAGCGACGAGATGGGCACGCCACTCTCGCCCACCGTCCGGGCGGATCACGACCACGCCTCAAGAACCGCCCACGAGACTCTCGGGGAAGACGCATTCGAGGCAGCGTTTGCCGCCGGCCGCGCGATGCCCCTCGAGGAGTCCATCTTGTCAGCACGCTCAGGCTAGCGCCTCCGCTTGTCAGCACGGCGCTTGCAGCGCCTTGTCAGCACGCGTCTGACCTTACGGCCCTCGCTTGTCAGCAACGCTTCGCCCTCCGGGCTCGCTTTCAGCTTTTTTGGTTCGGGCCCCGCTCTGCGACGAGAGAGAATCGCCGCCCACGGCGGTAGGGCTGACGCTCGTAGCGAGGCCCCAAGACGACTTCCTGACAAGGCGCCGACCGGAGGGAGGCGCCGTGCCGACAAGCGGAGCCCGAAGGGCGTAGCGTGCTGACAAGCCTGCGAAGCAGGCGTGCTGCTAGCCGAAGGCTAGCGGGTATTTGTAGCGCTTGAGGAGGGGCAGGGTTCCCGCGGTGACGAGGGCTTTGTCGCGGGGTTTCATTTTTTTCTGCCACGCGCGGTCCTGGCGTAGCTCGACGGTGCCCGTGTCGAAGCGATTGGGGTTGCCGCTGACGGTGTGGCTGATGCCTAGCTTGACCTCCCGATCGCCTTCGAGCGGGAGGTCGGCGTCTTGCTCGCCGACAAGCTTCAGGATCTCCTCGAAGCTGCCGCGGGGGTCTGCGATGAAGTCCTCGTAGCGGAGGCGGAGGTAGTTTTCGGGCGTGTCGCGCCAGAGGGCTTCTATGGCAGTGTTCCAGGCGTCCCAGAGGACGGCACTCTGCGCGGGGGTTTTCCGGTGCATGAACTCGCGCTCGGTGCTGTCGGGTTGGGGCTTCTTCTTCGCCCAGGAGTACGCGGCAGCCCTGGGGTCCCTGATCAGGTGTAAAACGCGCAGATCGATACCTGGCGCCATGCCTAAAGCGTAGCCGTAAGCCGGCTCTTTGGAGGTGTCGACGACCACGCGGCTACCCGAGACCGACCGGATAGCCCCGTAGAGCCTTCCCGTGTTGTCCAGGAACTTGCCGAGGCGTTCCCTTATCTTCCGCCTCCCGCCCTCCGTCAGCATCAGGGGGATGTGTCGGGTGCGGGCACCTGAATACTGCAGCCTCATCATCTCGCGGGCCAGGGCTTCACTCTGGCCGCCGAACTCCCCTTCGAAGACGGGTCCCCAGAACGGGCACTCCCTGGACGGGTTGCCGCAGCCGCAGAGCCGGTTCTCGATCAGGGCGTGCTTCCAGATGAAGTTCAACTCGCCGCCGGAGAAGAAGCCCTCGACCTGTCCTAAGGTATTGGCGAGGATGGTGCTACCGCTGCGTCCGAGACCGGCGACGTAGAGGACCTTGACCGGCGTTGCCGTGCCATTATTCACTGCTGATTCCCCCTCCGAAACCGCCTCGGCAGGGCTCGTTGGCCCACTTTGTAGAAGGTGCCGAGAAACTCTTTATCCGTTTCGGAGAAGCCGAACAACCACAACAGTCCCAGGAAGAGCACGCCGAGGAAGCCGCCGAGCACCATTATCGTGGGGATGGACACGGGCACCGGCAGGAACCCGAATACTGCGTCGAGCGGCAGGGTGACCTTGAGCAGATACGTCACGACGCCCGAGATGGCGCCCGCGGTCAGGGGCTTCAGCCACATGACGTTGACAGGCCAGTACCCGAGCCGCCACTTCACGGCCGACATAGTCCCCGTGTTCTCGACGATGATCGCGGTGGCCATCCCGATGGCGGCCCCCAGAACGTCGAAGCGTGGGATCAGGATCAGGCTCACGATCACACCCGTGATGGCCGAGACGGAGGTTGCGATCATAGCGTAGTTCTGGTTGTCGGTCATGGCGAGCATCCGCGGCGCGGGACCTACGGAAGAGCTGTAGAGCTGCGCGACGGCGACGATGACGAGGGCCGTAACGCCGGCCCCGAACGCCTCCCCGAAGATCCCCATAACTTCGGGAGCGAAGACCACGATCACGAGGAAAAGCGCGAACGCGCCGGTGAAGATCCAACGCGACACGTCCTTGTAGAGCCTGCCCATCTCCTCCGTATCCTGCCGCGCGTGGAGGCCCGAGATGATCGGGGAGAAGATGCCGGAAAAGGCGAAGCGTACCACCGTCAGGAAGGTTGCCGTGCGCGCGGCGGCGTTGAAAATACCGACCGGGGCCCCCGCGGCGAAGACGCCGAGGATCAGGATGGCCGAGAAGTTGTTGAGGTATTGGGCGCCTTGCGTGATGCTCATCGGTACGGAGACGCCGAAGAGGGCCTTGGTCTCGAACCTGGTCTCGGCCCGGCGGTCGAAGAGGTCAGGGAAGAGCTTCCTGAGGTAGTAGATCCCGACGAGCCCGGCGAGGAACATCGCGAGCGCGTAGGCGGCTATCACGCCGAAGACCTTCGCCCCGAGCACGTAACACACGCCGACGAAGACGAGGAACAGCCCAGGGCGTATGAGCTGCTGGATGTAGGCCGCGTAGGTGACGGTCTGGAAACCCTGGGTGGCCCAAGCGGTCATGCTCATGAACACGAAGAACGGCAGCACGAACGCGAACGCCCGCAGCACGTCCACCATCATGGCCCCGTTCTCTTTCAGCCAGCCGGCCTCGGCGATGAAGCCGGCCCCGAAGAACAGAACTGCGGAGAGAACGACGCTGAGCGCTATCGGGAAGAGCAAAGCCATCACTATGGTGCCCCGCACCCGCGCGGCGTCCTCGTGCTCCCTGTAATGGGCGACGTAGCGCACCACGCCATTCTCCATGCCGAATCGGGAGAGGATCTGCAGGCCGTTGATCAGCGCGACACCGGCGGTGTAGAAACCGTAGAACTGCGCGCCGAGTAACCGGGCGATAACAACCTGGGTCACGTACCCGATAACGCGCCCGATGCCCTGCCCGGCCGTGCTTATGCCCGCGCCACGGGCGACCTTGGCGACGTTGGTGTCGTCTTCCTCGGGCCCGACCGGCTCGTCTAGTTGCTCCGCGGTAGGATCGCCTTCGGCGGCCTTCTCGCGCATGCGGTTCTGTTCTTCCTCGATGTCCCGTCTCGAAGTCACGGCGACAGATTATAGAGGTTTTCCGCCCGACGGAAAGGCCACCGCCTTTCAGACGCGGGGGAGCGGGCCTCCGGCGTCCACGAGGACGTAGTCGTCGAACATCATGTTGACGACGTCCTGGTTGTCTGCCGCGATGTCGTCGTTCATGCCTGGATCTCTCTGCACGTCGTAGAGTTTGAGGTCGGAGCGGTCGACGGGGCCGAACATGACGTATTTGTCGTCGCGGGCCCAGACCTGGTCGTGGTAGCCGAGGGTGAAGTGGGGCCGAGGCAGGGGCTCGGACTCTCCCATCAGGAGGGTGAGATACTGGCCGTCCATCTGCCGGGGCGGCAGGAGGCCTAAAGCGCCGAGGATCGTGGGGGCAACGTCGTGGGTGGAGGCGAAGTAGTCGCTGGTCTCTCCCGCCCCTTTTCCGTCGGGGGACCGGATAAAGAACGGTATGTCGGTCAGCTCGGGCCAGAGCGCCCCGTACGGCTTGCCCGTGTAGCCGTGCTCGCCCAGGGCCACGCCGTGGTCCGACAGGACGACCAGGAAGGTATCGTCCATGCGGCCCGTCGACTCCATCTTGTCGAGGAAGCGGCCGAGCCAACGGTCGACCATCGTCACCTCCCCAGCGTATAGCGCCCTCATCCTCTCCAGCTCCGTCTCGTCGATCCAATCCGAGGGGCCGTAGTTGGGCACGATGGGGTCTCTGCCGTCGTAGCCTTCGCTGTAGAGCCCGACGTACTCCTCGGGCGGGTCCCAGGGCTCGTGCGGGTCGAAGCTGTCAAGGACCAGGAAGAATGGCTGTCCCGCGTCAGCGCCGTCGAGGTACTCCATCCCCCTACTAAACAGCCGCGGCGCGAAGTAGTCCTCCTCGCTTTTGCGGCCCTTCGTGTTGGCGAGGTGCTGGCGCACCTTGTCTACCATGTTTGCGTCGCTCCCGGCGACGGTGTTCTGGCGTATCTTATCCTCGGGGACGCCGAGCTTGGGGCGGAAGCGGTCTCGCTCCTGGCCCCTGACCCAGTCGAAGACCCTGAAACCGCGCTGGAAGTTCATGGAGGGGTGAAACAGGGGCTGGGTGTCTGCGTACATGGCCGTGCTGTAGCCGGCGTCGGAGAGGATCTCGGAGAGCGTGATCTGCACCTCGGGGATGGGCTGCCAGCCCGCTGGCTGGAACGTCTCGCCGGGCAGCTCGACCAGGTTCCTGAAAGGCCAGGTCCTCAGGCCCGTGTGGATGGCCCTCCTCGCGCAGAGGGTCGGCAACGATTCGGGGTAGGCCCTGCTAAAGCGGAAGCTGTCGTCTGCGAGGGCGTCGAGGTTGGGGGTCTGGATCTCATCGTTGCCGTAGACCCCGATGTGATCCTTCCTCAAGCTGTCCAAGATCACCAGTATGACGTTCACTCCTCGTACCCCCGTATGAGTAGGTAGCCGCAACCCACGGCCGGGACGCCGCTATTCTAGAGCATTTCAGCCTGTCAGCTAGTCAGCACTTCAGCAAGAACAAAAAGCTGAAATGCTGAAGTGATGACCGGCTGAAGTGCTTCCAATGGGGTTCAACCCCATTGCAACGCGCTCTAGATCAACGTGCTTTGTACTGTGAGGTACTGGCGAACCAGGCCAGGGTCTTTTTTAATCCTTCCGGAGCCGGGGTTCGCGGCTCCCAGCCGAGCGCCTCGCGCGCCCGGCTTATGTCGGGACAACGGCGCCTGGGGTCGTCTTCCGGGAGAGGCCGGTAGACGATCTCGCTCTCAGAACCGGAGAGTCTTGCGACCATCTCGGCGATCTCACGCACGGGGTATTCGACGGGGTTGCCGATGTTCACGGGACGGCTCTCCTGGCTCTGCATCAGCCGGAAGACTCCCTCTACCAGGTCGTCGACGTACTGCAGGCTCCTGGTCTGGGTGCCGTCACCGTACACTGTAAGGGCCTTCCCCGCGAGGGCCTGGGAGATGAAAGTGGGGACCATACGCCCGTCGTCGGGCCTAGTCCTGGGGCCGTAGGTGTTGTGCGCCATTACCCCAGTTCCGGCCCAGAAGTTCTCGAACCCTGGAACGGAGAAGTCGTAAACGAGATCAGTGGCAGGCACCTCGCGAACCTCGTCGACACAGGCCCAGACTATATCGCCGGTGACCCGCGCATTGAGTTTTTGGATCACACCTTCGTCCCATCCCAACGGACTCCAGGGGGACACGTTACACAGGGTAAGCCGCCAGAACGGGTAGCGCCGTTCGCCGGTCCTAATTTTCAAAGTCGTCTCGTAACGGCCAACGGACGGTACGAGCCCGAAGCGGGCGAAGGCGACGATCAGATCATCCTTAAGTTCTTCGCCTACGCAGGAATACTCGTGGCGGATGGCTGCCGCAAGCTTCTTCCCGGAATGTACGCCATCTCCTTCTCGGTAGCCCTCGATAAACCACTTCAGTCGTCCGAGTGGCAGGCCGAGGATCCAACCGGGAATCCGTTTTCGCCCACTGTCGAAGCCCAGCATATCCATAAGCCTGAGGAGAAGTTTCGAGTGGATATAGATCGCCGCCTGGCGTCGGCCGTTCTGAGCCTTGCAGCGCACGACGTGGAGGCCTAATTGTCGTTGCACTACCGCCTCGGCACGATCAAGGATCACCTCTTCGCAAGTGATCATCATGTAGGCGCTCTTTGGTGACCTTTCGTATGTGCAACCCTCTGCCACGACGAGGCCGAGTAACCAGAGCAAGTCATCGGTTATCTGGATCTTCGCAGGCATCGGAACACTCCTGCCACGAGATCCCAACCGCACCTCGGCATCGGCCGGCATAGAGAAGCCGAGCCATCGTAGAACCGCCAGCGGAATCCGATCCGAATCACGCATGCGGATCAGCCTTTTCCAGACCACGCTACGCCAGTTGGGCCCTCTATTGCACCGTTCCGAAACGATGAGACTAAAGATGTCCCGACGATTTTGCCAGGCGAGTACTCCAAATCCGGGGGCCTCCACGAGCAAATCCCACGGGTCGCCCCCGGCATGCTCCCAAACGTCGAGCATGCTGACTTCGGTACGATCCCTTTGAGGAACATCTATTCGCCGTGCAATGGCAACCCTGTCTCCCTCCCGAAGCTCCTCGACGAATTTAGGGATGGGCTCCCCGTCGGGACCCTCCACGAAGATCGAATGGTGACCGGTGACCCTGATCGAACGTCCGTAGCGGGTCCTCACCTCTAAACCACGCTCCTCGGTGGTATGTGCAACAAGCGCCGCTGCCGGAGCGGCGACAAGCCTACCGGCTCGGGTGAATGAAGGCACCGTGTAACCTTCGAGAGGATACTCCGTCGCGGACGAGAAGCCAGCATCAACGCAAGCCGAACCGCGAGACCGTCCGGCAGCCACATAGCCAGCGGCCGCGGCCCGTGAGGCCAACCGCATAGCGAGGTCCGAAACGTTCTCCCGGCGCAGCTCTCGACCATCGTCGTAGAGAACCTGCTCGTCGGCCATGATGCTGTTGAAGATGCGCGCAACGCGCGTCTCCAACCCGTAGACGCGACGATAGGCCATCGTGGCGGCCTCGGCGTAGCGTTTGGCCTCGTCGTAGACGCCCCTGACGCCCGTGGTGCTGACGTTGCCGCGGTAGTCTTCGTGCTGCGGGTGCACGAGCGGGTCGCCGTAGACCTCCGAGGAGGAGGCGAGCATAAAGCGGGCACCGCTGGCGAGCGCCAGGTCCAGGGCGTTGTGGGTGCCTGAAGAGCCGGCCCTGAGTATCTCTATGGGGATGCGCTCGAAGTCTGTCGGGCTGGCCGGGGAGGCGAAGTGGTAGATCTCATCGAGCCCACCGTCGATCCTGAGGGGCAGAGTGACGTCACCTTCGACGCTCTCGAAATCGGGGGCGTCTTCCAGATGGACTATGTTCTCCTTGACGCCGGTGCTGAGGTTGTCCACGCAGACCACCAGGTAGCCTTCCGCGAGGAGCCGCTCGCAGAGGTGGCTACCCAGAAAACCGGCCCCGCCCGTCACGAGCGCTCGGGGTCTTCCGGTCCTGTCAACCACGTCCGAAGCCCGAGTACAGGAGGCTCGCCTCGCGCCAGGAGGCTGGATCGAGGGCGTTGCGGCCGTCTACCACGAGCTTCGGGTCTCGCATCAGGGAGACCGCCTTTCTCGGGTCGAGGGCCTTGATCTCCTCCCACTCCGTCACCACGACGGCGGCGTGCGCCTCCCGAAGCGCTTCGTAGGGATCGAAGACCACCAGGAGCTCAGGCGCGAGCCTTGCGGCGGCCTTGCCGGCCACTGGGTCGTAGCCGACGGCCCGTGCCCCGAGGGTGTGCAGCGCCCCAGCTATCTCCAGGCTCGGGGCGTCGCGAAGGTCGTCCGTGTCCGGCTTGAAGGAGAGCCCGAGCAGCGCGACGCGCTTGCCTTTCAGGGTGTGCAGCTCCTTTTGCAGCTTGGCTATCACGCGTCGCCTCTGGCGCTCGTTGACGGCGGCCGCCGCGTCGAGGAGCATGGGCTCGTGATCGTACTCGCGGGCTATGGCCCTCAAGGCCGAGACGTCCTTGGGCAAGCACGAGCCGCCCCAGCCTATGCCAGCGTTCAAAAAACCCGGGCTGATGCGCTCGTCGAGGCCTATGCCGAGGGCCACCTCCGTCACGTCGGCCCCGACCAACTCGCAGAGGTTGGCGATCTCGTTTATAAAGCTGACTTTGGTCGCGAGGAAGGCGTTTGCGGCGTATTTGATCATCTCGGCGCTCGCTAGATCGGTCGTCACGAAGGGCACCTCGTGCCTGGGCCTCGGGCTTATCTGCGTCGGGAAGCACTGCTCTACTATGGGCCCGTAGACGTAGCGCATGGCCTTCAGGGCCTCTGGGTCTTCGGAGCCGAGCAGGATGCGGTCGGGGAACAGGGAGTCGTAGACGGCGCTTCCTTCTTTTAGGAACTCGGGGTTGGAGACGACGCTGAAGCGCGCGCTCCCACCGGCCTCCTCGGCCCCCTCCCTGACGAGCATCGAGACGTAATCCCCGCTTCCGACAGGCACCGTGCTCTTGTTGGCCACCACGAGCGGGTTCTCCCTCCTTACCCCGGCCAGCACCCGTCCTATGCTCCTGGCCACGGCCCCGACGCTGGCGAGGTCCGCCGACCCGTCTTCGCTCCGTGGAGTCTCAACCGCGATGAAGGCCACGTCGGCCTCGCCAACGGCCTCCTCGATGCCGTTGGCGAAGCTGAGCCTCCTACTCTTCATTCCCCGCTGGACGAGCTCCTCGAGGCCGGGCTCGTAGACAGGCATCTCTCCCCGGCGAAGACGCGCGATCCGCCCCTCGTCCTTGTCCACGCACACCACCCTGTGTCCCACGTACGAGAGACATGCCCCGGTCACTAGTCCCACGTACCCAGCACCGATGACCGCAACGTTGGCTTCACCGAACATAGTCTAATGGTACCCGATCGCGCCGCCCCCAAGCCCCAAGACAGCACGACACGACAGCCAGGCCCCAAGCGACTTCAGGCAAGAAGGAATTGCCGACGGTTGATCGCTGACAAGCGGAGGCGTCAGCCGGAGCGTGCTGAAATCAGTACGCGCCTTCGCGGCGCAGGACGGCGCTGAGGGTCTTCAGGATGATCTTGAGGTCGAAAGAGAGCGACCAGTTCTCTATGTAGTAGAGGTCAAGCCGCACCATCTCCTCGAAGGAGAGGTCGCTGCGGCCGCTGGTCTGCCAGTAGCCGGTCATCCCGGGGACGGCCCCGAGCCTGCTCTTATGTGCCTTCTCCATCCTCGAGAAGTCCCTTACTGGCAGGGGCCTGGGGCCAACCAGGCTCATCTCTCCCTTGAGGACGTTCACCAGCTGGGGCAGCTCGTCTATGCTCCAGCGCCGCAGGAGACGACCGACCCTGGTCACGCGGGGATCTCTCTTTATCTTGAAGACGGGCCCCTTCGCCTCGTTGAGGTCCTCGAGGGTGGCCTGGCGCACCTCGGCGTCCCTTTGCATGGAGCGGAACATGTAGCAGACGAAGACCTTCTCGTCGGCCCCGACGCGCTTTTGGCGAAAGAGCACGGGACCGGGCGAGTCGAGCCTCACGGCGACGGCCACGGCCAAGAGTAGCGGCGAGAGGAGTATGATCCCGAGTACGGAGACCGCCACGTCGAGGACGCGCTTGAGGGTGCGCTGCGTATTGTCCAGTCCGGGATAGTGGACCTCGAGAAGCGGCAGGCCCATGCTCTCCGAGAGGATGGTGCGTCCCCGCATCAGGGCGAAGGCGCCGGGCACCACCCTGAGCGGCACGCCGCGCAGCCTCACCGAGTGGACGAGATCCAGGAGCTCCTCGTCGGGCAGGCGCTCCGCCCCGACGAGGACGACGCCACGGGCCTCCGTGCGGTCCAGCGTCTTTCGCAGCGCCGCCAGGTCAGCCTCCCCACCCCCGAGGTCCACCTCACCGGCCAGAACGTAGGCGCCGGCCGCGCGTTTCATCATCCGGCGCAACCGCATCCTGTCCTCGTCGTTTCCGACCACGAGGACCGGCGTCTGCCCGAAGCCGCGGCGGTAGATCCTGCCTACGGCGCGTTCGTAGAGGAACCTCAGAGATCCGGCGCCCAGGAAGGCGAGCACGGCGGCGAAGACTATCTCCCCGAGGCCAAGGCCACTCTCGGGGTAGATCGCCGCCCCTATGCTCACGAGCCCGGCCCAGCAGAACGCGGCCCCGACGAGCCCACCGGGGCTGCGCCTCACAGGCGCCCTGTCGTACAGACGGAAGGCGGTAAAGAGGACGATCCAGGCAACCACGAGCAGCGGCGCCAGTTCCAGGACGGACCCGCCGCCGGAGAGCCAGGCCGCGCCCTCGAGGCCGATCACGAGCGCGAGCCCGTCAGCGAGCGCGAGGACCATGACGCTCGTAGAGCGCCGCAAGAACTTGAGGCCAGAGAGCCTCTTCGAGATGTCTCTCAAGATCCGCACCGGTCCTCCGCGCGCAGAGTATACCGCCGCAGGAAAGCGGGTTTTGCAAGGGCAGCCCTTGCAAAACCCGCGCTGGTCAGCATCTAAGCACTTCAGCCAGTCAGCGATTCAGGAAGAACAAAATGCTGACTGGCTGAGAGCTTCTTTGTTAGATAAGGGCAAGAGGAAGGACCGAGGCTACTCTAAGCCCCGGCCCCGATATAGATTCGGCTGAGAAACGAACCTGAGAAGTCCTCAAATCCTCAAGAGGTCATTAGGAGCTACGGTGCCCCCTTCCTACCTCACCTTAGCCGTTCGCAGTTCCTCAAGTCGTCCCTGGCGTCTCTATAGACCGTGTCGGTACCTCTGCCGCAGTCGACTATGTCCTTGTAGCCACCGTCGGTGTCGATAACGTCGTTGCCCCGACCGCCGTATTGCCTGTCCTGGCCGTTACCACCGCTTATCCTGTCGGCTCCCTCCGCGCCCCTCAGCACGTCGTCGCCCCCGTTGCCCTCGATGACGTCGGCCTGCGGGGTGCCTGTAATGTTGTTGCCCAGGTCGTTACCTATAAAGGTCTTCGCCATGGCCACCCCGCTGACCATAATCAGCGCCGCAGCCATCAAAGCAAGCAATAGTGCCGTTCTCTTCACCGTGTGTGCCTCCCTTCCCATGGCCGGGACTCATCACTTTCGCAGCCATAGCTTTTTTACGGACGCAGCATGGTACCCCAGCATGCACGGGTGCGTCAACCCTCTATTGTCGGGTTGCCCCGCATCGGCCTCTTCGGATTAACAGATGGCCGGGGCGAGGTTCGAAGTGCTGAGCGTGTAAGATTGAGGGTGAGGCAGAAGGCGGCAAGGCGGAGGGCGAGGGGATGAGAACCATCGAGGAGCGTTTTGGGTCCTACGTGGACGAACGCCCCGTCGTCTTCAGGTTCGAGAAGTGGCTCCAGACCCACGCGGGCAGGCACCCCGCCGCCTTCTACGGCCTGTACCGGCTGGCCCGCAAAGACCGGGCGCGCGTCGTATCCCCTGATACCCAACTGGTCATCGAGGGGTTCCCGAGGTCGGCCAACTCGTTCGCCAGGGTGGCCTTCAACAGGGCGCAAAAGGAGAGGGTGCGCGTCGCCAACGGCCTCCACGTTCCGGCGCAGGTGATCCGGGCCGCGAGGTGGCGCATACCAACCCTGGTGCTGATACGGAACCCAAGGGATGCCGTACTGTCATTCGCCATACGAGACCCTATCTCCGTAGATCAGGCCCTCAGGTACTACCTCTCCTTCTACGAGACCGTCGAAGAGTACCGCGACGCCTACGTCCTGGGAACCTTCGAGGAGGTAACGGGGGACTTCGGGCGGGTCATAAGGCGCATAAACGACAGGTTCGGGACAACCTTCTCCCCTTTCCGTCACAACGAAAGGAACGTCGAGGCGGTGCTCACCCGGGTGGAGAGGAACTCGAAGAGGAGGTTCGGGGAGAACAACTGGGAGAACAAGGCCTCTCGTCCCCTCGCCGCCAGAGAGAACAAGAAGCGCGAACTGGTTCGCGAACTGGAGAACCCGAGTCTAGAGGCCTCGTTCTCCAGGGCCGAGGCCGTCTTCGACCGCATGACAGATCAGGCACGCAGACCGGTCTCGGAACAGTAAAGCAGCTTGCAATGAGGTCGGACCTCATTGCAAGCATTTCAGCTGGTCAGCACGTCAGCATTTCAGCCTTTTTCTTGCTGAAGTGCTGACCAGCTGAAGTGCTGAAGTGCGCGATTAGCAGAGGTCATGACCTCTGCTAATCGCTTTAGTTGCTGATCCTAAAGCCCTCACCGCAGGTCCATCCTTCGCGACAGTAAACGCCATAATCCGGCCTGACCTTCCCGTATTCGTAGACGTTGGAGCGGACCCTTAAGTTCTCACCGCGGGCCGCCGTGCCGACGTAGTGGTGGCGGAGGATCTGCAAGCCCTGGCCCCCGTACGGGGAGCCGTCGGGGTTCTGTTTCGGATAACGGTAGAAGGCTTGGTGAAAATGGACCTGGCCGACGGGGATACGGCCGCCACCGGTCTTGCCGGCGTAGCCGAGCACGGTGTCCTTGCCCACCCTGTCGCCCTTGCCCAGTCCGCTTCTCAGGGCACTGAAGTGGCTCGTCAGACTGACGTACTTGCCGTTGCAGGACTCGATGGAGACGAGGATACCGTAGTCTACGTGGGTCTTGTTGCGTCCGGCGAAGGTCACGCGCCCGCAGTCGAAGGGCGACCAGATGGGGTCCCCCTTGTCCATGGGATAGTCGACGGCGTACTTGTCGTTGGCGTAGTACGGCTTGTGGCAGCGACCGTACCCGAGGTCGCCGTGGGTGTACTGGCCCCAGAAGTTCGGCACGCCGACCCTGGTCCAGCCCCTCGGGATACCGTCGTCCTTGTCGGCGTTGGCAGCGGGGCCGTGCTGGGCCTGCACCCAGAACGCGGGGTTGGCCCGCCAGCACCCCCCAACGATCCGCCTCTCCCCTGTCGCCGAAGCCGAGTACTCGGCACCACCGGGCTCCGCATCGGCCGCCGAGGAAGCAATCGTCCAGCCGCGATCTTGCACCCTGGGCTCGTCTGCATCCGCCGGGTAGAGGGCCCCTGGGGCGTTCGCGCGCGGTAGCCCGAGTGAGGCGACGGGCGCTGAGGGCCGCTCGAAACGCACCGCCTGCAGCAGACGCCTGTCGTCCGCGTCGAGCCCCTCCTCTCCTGGGGCGTCGGAGTATACGTCTATCCTGTAAACCCGACCTTCGACGGGTACGTAGACTCGTGTCGCCGGCGTGCTGCCGGGGATCGGCCCGAAAGCCACGCCTTCGTGCCCGCCAGCGCCGACGCTGACGGTCTCGCGCCCCACGTCCAGCCCCTGGTTCTCGTAGTAGGCGAGCGCCTGACCGACCTCGTCTCGGACTCTACCGGGCCGCAGCCCTTCGGCCAGGGCCACGCGCACGGCAGGAACCCCGCCGTGGTCCCTGGAGTCGGCCTGCTCCGGCCTCCAGAGGGTAAAGCCGTACGTGCCGTGAAAGGTATACCGCTCGCGCTCCACGGTCCAGTTCGCGGGATGGGCTATGGAGGCGCCTACTACCGACCCCTGCGTGCTCCCGGCGTCAGCCGGGGACGAAGCCTGCCGCGCCACGCTTTCCCCTTGCACTACCATGGCCGCGACCAGACAAACGGCCAGAAGCAACACTCTATCGAAGCGCACCTTCCCCCTCCAAGCATACGTGAGCCACCAGCCGGCCATTATGGGGCAGAAGCGTGAGGACTTGAAGGGTTATGCTTTACGTTTCTTTCTTTTTCCTGACCTTGCGGACGCTATCGTCGTCCCTCGCCGAGGCGTTGGCCAAGTACCCTGAGGAGGAAGAGGGGGTTGCCGAGCAGGTAGCGGCGCCACAGGCGGCGGGGGTCGAGGGTAAGGCGCGCCAGCCACTCGAAGCCGTTATCCGTGAGGATGCGCGGTCCGCGGCGTAGCCCACCCGAGACGTAGTCGAAGACGGCCCCGCCCGTGAGGGCGACGCCCGCCTCGATGCGGTGCCGATTGTGCATCAGCCAGATCTCCTGGAGGGGCATCCCCAGGCCGATGAGGAGGATGTCAGGCCTCGCGGCGTTGACTTCCCGCAGGACCGCCTCGTTCTCCCGGCTGCCAGACGCGTGGTCGAAGTACCCGTGCCTGACCCCTGCGATGTCGAGGTCGGAATGCAGCGCCCTTAGCTTTCGCGCGGCCCTCTCTGCAACCCCGGGCCGCGCACCTAGCAGGAAGAGCGAGAGCCCTTCCGCTTCAGCGAAGGCGGCGAGCCGCCACGCCCAGTCTGCGTAGGTAATGCGGGCCGGTATCTTCTTTCCAAGTATCCTCGCCGCGAGCATCACCCCCGACCCGTCGCAGAACACCACGTCGGCGCCGCCGAAGAACTCGCGCAGCGAAGCATCCCTGTAGAGGAGATTGAGGCAGTTGGCGTTGACGTTCAGGACCGTACCCCGCTCCCGGCTCGCGGCCAGGCGCCTTATCTCGGCCTGGAGTTCCTCCACGGTTATCGGGTCGACCCCGACCCCGAGCACGTTTACGCGGGCGTGGCTGCTCTTCACAGGGCGCGCCACAGGACCTCCTCCAGCTCCCCAAAGCGGACCTCCCACGAGTTCTCGCGCGCGAGTTCGATCCCGGCGAGCACCTTCTTCGGAGTCTCCTGCTCCCACAGTCTCCGCAGAGTCCCGACGTAATCCTCAGGGCGCTCCGCGAGGTATACGTGTTCGCCGAGCTCCTCCATCGCGGGGAGGGGGGAGGTCACGACGGGCCTGCCCGCCGCGAGGCACTCGTAGGTCTTGGCCGGCGAGATGGCCCTGGTCATGGCGTTGACCCTGTAGGGCAACACGAAGGCGTCCACGCCCACGAGTGTCCCTGGTAGTCCCGCGTGGGAGACCTCACCCCTGTAATCTACGCCCGGCATCTTCAGGAGGCCCTGCCCCGCGTCGTCGAGGCCGCCGACGATTCGGAGCCCGAAGTCCGCGCCGGCGATGGCCTCGAGGACCTCGAAGTCTATGCGCTCCCGCCTCGCGTCGCCGAAGAAGCACACCGTGCGTACCTCTCTGACCCTGCCCGCATCCTGCAGGACGGCGAACCGCTCGTAATCTACGGCGGGACCGCTCAGGAAGGCGTCTGGCCTAATGCGCCTCGCCCCTTTCAGCAGGTGTTGCGAGGTGCAGGAGACGAGGTCGGCGCGCAGGAGGAGTTCACGCTCAGTCTTCGCGATGTCTTTGGGGGCGCCAGGGAAGTGCTCGTAGTCGTCCGAGCGGTCGTAGAGGACGAGCCTGGGGTCGAGGCCTGAGATCAGGGCCAGCGTCGTCCGTGTGGGCGGGTAGGCGACGACAACGGGCCGGGGACCCGCTATCTCTTTGAGGACACGCAGCACGCGCGGGAGGAGGAACCTCTCGTTCGACCATCGGAACGCCTTCCAGGTCGGCGGGGCGGTGAGCGGCGCATACACGGTGAGGTTCTCCTGTCGTGGATTCGCTCCCTTCTTTCGAGAGCGCCGGGCCCGCGAGAGCACCTTGCCAAACGTCGCTTTGCTCGGGCGAGGGTTGGCAAGGCCCGTGGTCTCGACGAAGACGGTGGGATAACCGGCCCGGGCGAAGAGAGTGGCGAGCGTCTGGTGCCGCTGCCAGAGGAAGTCCCACCTTACGCCGGCGAGGATCACCACGCTTGGTCGCACGAAGGAGCCTCTCAGTCCCTTTTCATCAAGGCGTAGGCGGCAGAGGGGTCGGGCATCGGGCCTTCGGCGTAGATCCCGTCGAGGCCGAAGAGGCTCAGGATCTCGCCGGTCCTCTCCAGTTGGGTGGCGCTCACGCGCCACCCGTCCACGGAGGGAACGGGGGCGTTCTTCCGGCTCAGGGCCGAAGGGTGTGCCAGTCTGGCGTGGACGCGGCAGTCCGGATCGTCCCCGAGGAAGCCGAAGAGGCTCCGCAACTCTTCCTCTGGGTTCGCGAGCAGGTTTTCGTAGAAGACGAGGTGTATCTCCCCAGGCCCGAGCTGCTTCAGGGGGACGTAGTTGTCTATGCACCAGAGGAAGAGGTGGCGCTCGAAGTCGTCTCGGGCGGCCCTTATCTCCGCCTCCATGGGGAGAAGGAAGTCCTCTACCAGCTCTTCCTGCTCCATCGTCTCGTTCAAGTTGCCCTTCCACCCGAGCGCGAGGCGGGAGGCGACGACGGCGCAGGGGTGTCTCAGAAGGAGGACGATGGGCATGCCAGGGAAGTTGGCTCGCATCCAGGCGAGGAGCAGGTTGGCCCTTATGTCTTTGATCAGCCGCCGCCTCGCCACGAACGTCCCGTTGAACCGGTCCGTCCACGGGTCCCTGAGGGCACCCGTCAGCGCGAGCCGGGCCGGCCCCAGGAATTCCCCGCGTCCGTCGTCGGGTCTCAGGTACTGCTTGCTCCCAAAGCTCCCGAACGCGCCGACCTTCGCGGGATTGAAGGGCTCGAAGACGAAGCGGTAGCCGCCCCCTTGGTTGATGATCTCCGAGAGCCAGGTGGTCCCGCTCCTTCCGCTCCCGGCGAGAAAGATGGACCTCTTGTGGTCACCCTTCCCGAGGTCCAAGCAGAGCCCTCCAAGCAGTCGCGAGAGCGGGGCGTGGATCATGTTACGGGCTTCCTTCTGAGGGTGTCCCTCAAAGCGCTCCCGCCCTCTCCCTACCCTCCGGTTTCAACGGTAACAGCGGGACGGTCGGCCTCGGCGCCCCGGTCCTCCTTCGAGGCGAACTTCACGGCGATGGCGGCGAGGATAAAGAAGAAGAGCGTCGAGGCCGGGAGGTACCAGTGCCACTCGAACGCCGATGAGACGAGGTAGATCGAGAGCGCGGAGAGTAGCCCGGCCAGCAGGAGCCGGCGTTCCGTGTGCGGCTCCGACCGCAGGGCGGCCCTACCCGTAAAGCCTACGAGCACGCCTACGAAGCCCACGAGGGCCAGGAACGCGAACACGCCTGTCTCGGTGCCCTGCTCCAGGTACACGTTGTGGACCTGCTTGACGCCCTTGAGGCTGGGCCTGTCCTCCAGCCACGTGTACTGGAACGTGCCTGCCCCCGTACCCGTGAAGGGGTTCTCCTTCCACGCCTGAAGGGCGACCCTCCAGTAGTCTCCCCTGGAGCTGATGTCGAGCGAGGTCAGCCTCTGGCCGACGTTCCCCGGCTCCTCCGCCCCCCCGTATCGGTCTACGACCACGAAGGAGCCGATGACAGCCAGAAGCACCACCGCGGCCACGGCCAGTACCCCGACTGCCCGCCTGATCGCGGGCACCAGCTCGAAGCGGTTTAGCAGGAGGGCGTAGCCGGCTTGCAGCGCGAAGGCGGCGAGGAGGGCCACGATCAGGTCGTTCCTGAAGAGGGTCCCGTCGGCGATCTTCTCCTGGCGGGGGATACCGATCCTGAGCAGCCCGTGGAGGTCTTGCATCCGCCACAAGAGCCAGGCGCCTGGCAGCGAGAGGAGGAGCAAATTGGCGAGCATCTGCAGGCGCCCGCTACCAAGGGCGAAGAGGAGGATAAATCCTATGCCCAGGGAGCCGATCCCGCCGCGCGAGACGGTGAGGTAGAGCGTGACCAGAAACGAGAGCACGAGGGCCGCATAGAGCCCCCTCAGGGCGGGGTTGCGTAGCGTGCCCATCCGGGCCAGCGCCAGCACCACCCCCATCCCCAGGATCACGGCGGTTGTGTTCGCGTAACCCAGGGTCGAGTCCACCCTCACCCCGTCGAGGGATTTGACCGGATAGGCGACGGGCTTGATCTTCTGCAGCAGTCCGTAGCCTGCTACGGCGGTGACCGCGAGGACCGAGATGTCCATGAGCGGGCCGACCTGACGTCCCGAGGTGAGCGCGGCGAGCGCCATGATGAAGGTCGCAAGGTATACCGAGGAGCGCAGGGTCTCCTTGATGGTCTCCGTCTCGCTTATCGTCCAGATCATCGAGAGGCCCTTGACGGCGACGAGAGCGGCCAGCAACCCGATCAACAGTACGCCGACTCCGGGCAGGTCCCAGTAGAAACCGCGGGCGAACAGCGTAACGAAGAGCAACACCAGGATGCCGACGGCGACGGGCAGCCAGAGCTTGTCCATGTAGAGACTTGAGTCCAGCATCCCGTAGGTGGTAACGGCCAGAAGCGCAAGCATGACCAGGCCCTTGAAGACTGCGAGCAGCCGGCCGGGACGGCGGTTCTTGTCCCGGTCTCCTCCCCGGCCCGCGCCCAAGAAGCGCTCTCTCGCACCGCCGCGGGGTCGAATATCCTTCACTTCTTCGCCCCGCGGCGAGCGTGCGTCAGGAGCATCCATTCAACACCACCCCGAGCAGGTTGACGCCCGCCGCCACCAGGTCATCCGTCGCCTCGCGGGCGACGCCCCTGGGAGTCCGAGCAGCGTGGACGACCAGCAAGATCCCATCGAAGCCGCCCAGGAGGTTCGCAGACCGTAGTACCCTTCCCACCACCGGGGCGTCGAGCAGCACCAGGTCCCGGGTCTCCCGCAAGCCATGTATCGCCTCCACGACCCCCCCTTCCTCGAGGAGGGAGGCGGGGTCGGACAGGACGGGGCCGGTCGGGACGGCGAGCAGCCCGGGGATGACTTCGTACCCGTAGTGCTCGAGCGTCTTATCGTCGTCGAGACCGCTGGTCAGCCCGACGAAGTTCGGCTCGCCGAGCATCCTGTGAAGTTGCGCGCTCTCCAGGTTGCAGTCTACGACCGCGGCCCGCCTCCCCATGCCGGCCAGGGCGGCGCCGAGGCCGAGGCAGACGCTGGTGCGTCCGGCGCCGGGCTCGGGGCTGGTGACGACGACGATACCCGTCCCCTCGATGCCAAGCAGGTTGCCCGCCAGGTCCTCGTAGTGACTCCTCACGGGTGAGCCGGGATCCAGCAGCCCCCTGGCGTCGCTTATGGCCCCGAGGCTCACGTCAACCCCCGGTGCGCTTCTGAGAGTAATCCGGGATGGCACCGAGCACGGGCGCCCTCAGCGCCAGTTCGGCGTCGCGCACGCCCCGCCAGCCGCTCGCCCTTCCCTCCAGTATCAGGGCTACGGCGCCCCCAAGCAGCAACCCCGCCCCCGCGGCGATGGCCGCGTAGATCAGTGGCCGCGGACTGTAACCCCCCGGCACAGCCCTCTGCTCCACGACGGCCTTGGCGGCCGGCACGCCGTCGGCGAGCGGCCTGTCGCCGAGTTTTTCGACCCCCCCGACGAACAATCCGGCGTAAGCGTTCGCCGCCCGGGCCGCCTGCCCCGGCTCGTCGCTGGAGAACCTTATCTGCAGCCCCGAGCCGTACCTGTTCACGAACGGCCTGGGGTCTAGCCGCTCAGAGAACGCCCCCGGCCCCGCCTCCCAGCCGGCCCGGCGCCTTACCTCGCCCAGCATCTCTTGAGTGACGACGGCGCCGCGCACGTCTTCGAGGAAGGCGAGCGTCGCCTCCTCGCCGTCGAGCCCCCCCTCGGGCGTGACGCTCACCCTTGCCTCGGCGGTGTAGACCGGCTCGCGGAAGAGGCCGAAGAGCAGGGCGATGCCGGCGAGGACCAGCACGACCCCGACGACCAGCAACCTCCGCCTCTGCAGGACGTAGAGGATCTCGGAGAGCGAAGGATCGTCCCTCGCGTCGTTGCGCCAGCCCCGGCGATTAGTAGATGTCACTGTTGATCACCTGCTCGCGGTAGGCCTCGGGGTCCGAGTTGAGTAACTCAAGAAGCCCCGGCGCCTGCTCGGACGGGCTCTCGACGAGGATCTTGCCCGCCCGCCCGTACCGACCCCGAACGACGAGCCCATCGGCGGTGGCGAGGTCCATGGATACCAGGAGCTGTCGTTGTCGCTCCGTCGCGGGCCCACGCGAGCCACCTATTTCGGCGGCCGCCTCGCGCCTGGCCCGCTTTATGTTCCTGACGCCTTCTGCCGCCTCGCCGGTCCTTACCTGGACCCTGCCAAGGTCGTAGAGGTCCTGGTAGGTGGCATTCTTCTCTTCTTTGAGCGCCTCGTACTCCACTCTGGCCTCCCGGAGCTTCCCCTGTCTCACGAGCGCCCGCGCGAGGGAACTCCTGGCCAGTACGGCGTTCGGGTTGAGCTCGAGCACATCCCGGTAGCTCTTCACCGCAGCGCCCAGATCCCCCGTGGAGAGCCTCAGGTTGGCCAGCGTCAGGTAAGGCAGGTAGTTGTTGGGGTCCCGCTCGATAGCCTCCCTCAACGCAAGGGCCGCCCTCTCGTACTTCCTGTGCTGCCGCCACAGAACGGACTGGGCCTGAAGCGCGTCGGTGTCGAAGGGGTCAAGGCGAACCGCCATCCGCGAAGCCTCCATCGCCCCAGCCTGGTCCCCGGCAGCGGCCAGACGCTGCTGCTCGCTCGTGTAGTAATCGGAGAGGTATAGCACCGTAGCCAGCAGGGCCAAAACCCCCACCAGAAAACCCGCAGAGAGCCTGAAAATCACATGGTCCAAGCAAGATCACCGCCCATGAGGATATCCACAACACCCCCCGAATACAAGCCGCGGGACGCGTCCTCGGGCGGACACAGCCGGCACGAAAAAGCGGGCCCCCGAAGGGACCCGCCCGATGTCAGGCCTGGTTAGGCCTCGTCCGGTCGCTTAGCGGACGATCCTGCGGGCCAGAAGGCCACCGGCAACAAGCAGGACACCGGCACCAAGCGCGATCAGCGACGAGCCACCCGTTTCGGGGAGCTCAGCAGCACTGGCGCTAGCACTGGCGCTAGCACTGGCGCTGGCACTTGGGCTGGCGTACTGGTACTCCGCCGCCGCCGGAGCGGCCACGCTGGCGGAAGCCTCGGCGACGACCGCGTCGACCTGCGCCACGGTGACGTTGCAACTCTGGGCTATCGCCTGGATGTTGATGTTCGTCGCGTCACCATACTCGGCTATAGCGATCTGGTCCTTGTCGATCTCCTGGTTGACGGCTTCTTGTACGCAGGCCACGTTGCCGTTGCCGGTCTGCGTCACCGTCTGCGCCAGAGCCGGCACAGCAGCAGCCAGCATCATGGCCACCATAGCCGCTAACAACATTACTTTCTTCAACACTTACCTCCTCATTCGAAGACTGACTCTACATGCCGCATTTTTTCACCTCTAGCCCACAATGTCAACACTATTGTCACTAATTCTTACTCTTTTCTTAAAATTTCTTAACAATTCGGGGATCATCTACGAGTCTTGTGTCTGGCCATTGGGGGCGTTTTTGGCGGGTTGTGAGGACTCGGAAAGGATGCGGTAGGCGGCGAGGGACAGCTCCTGCGTGGCGGCGCGCGATGTCGAGAAGCCTGTCTCGCTGGCCATCACGACTATATAGTAGGCATCCTTTGCGTCGCGCGCGCCTTCGGGGAAAATTACGCCGGCGTCGGCGAAGGTACTTCCGTAGTAGCCGATCTTGTGCGAGACCCGCGTCCCTTCGGGCAGGGGCTGGGGCAGGCGGTCCTCGAAGTCGGTGTTCGCCATGACGTCTAGCATCTCGGCCGAGAGGTCTGGGGTCGTATAGGAGGGGTCGGAGATCTTCCTCAGCATGAGCAGGATGTCGTTGGGGGTCGTGGTGTTGGGGATCCAGTACTCCGTCGAGCGCGCGCCAACGCTGTACAACTCCGCCCTGATGTATTCCCTTCCCAGGTAGCGGTTGAGCATCTTCCAGGCCGTATTGTCGCTCTTCTTGATCAGATAATTGGCGCACTCGCGCAGGGTCATGGTGTATCCGATGGGATAGGTGTAGAGAACGCCCGTGCCGTAGGCCTGCACGTCGGAGGCCTGCATGGAGATCTCGTCGTCGAGGTTTACCTGGCCGGCGGCGGCCGCCCTGTAGAGCGCCATCAGGACCGGCAGCTTGCCCAGGCTGGCCGCGACGAAGCGCTCGTCGGCGCCCATAGCCACGCTCTCACCCGTGGAGGGGTCGAAGATCACCACCCCGTAGGTCGCGGGATAAGCCTGCGTGACCCGCTCGAGCTCGCCGCGCATAGCCTCCGTTTTCTCCCTGGTGAGTTCGGTCTCGACGCGGGTAGCGCCGCCGGCTGCCCTGGCGGTCGTCTCGGGATCGGTCTGCGAGTTTGCCTGGGGGCCCGACCGTGGCTCCGTGGAGGGAGCTTCCGGCGTGGGCTCGACCGCGGGGACCTCGAGGCGGGCCACGGGCTCCTCTCGAGTCGAGCTAAGCAGGAACAGCAGCCCTACGGCGAGCCCGATCAGGAGGGACAGCGCCACAAGGAGGCGCCTGAGGCCCGATCTCCTCCGCTGTTCCAGGTGTTGCCGCCGCTCGCGACGGGTTTCCGGGGCCTCTCGCGGCGTCTCGGTCGAGGGTGTCCGCGCGTAGATCTCTGAGCCCTCCGCAGGATGTTCGCGCCCCGGGAGTAGGGGCTACTTGTTTATCGACCTGATAAAGGTAACGATAAAGATCGCGGAGATCAACATCAGCGCCCCGGCCGCTATTAGGCCCAGAGAGACGAAAAAGATGGTGCCCGCCTCCGCAGAATCCCAGGTCTGGGTGGCCCATACGAAGGCAAAAAGGGAGGCGAAGAAGGTGAGGAGGATCAGGATCATGCCCCCAGGCAGGTCCCGAATCTGGATAGCCGCCCTCTCCACCGCGTAGGCGACGCCCCCGCGGGCCGGATACCCAGTCTCGCGCACGCTCTCGACGGCGCGCCTGAACTCCCCGTCGTTCGCGAGCCCGATGACCCGCGAGAGGTAATAGGCTTCGGAAGGGGACTTGCCCATCCGCAGCAGCTGCAGGTAGTTGCGGCGGTACAGTTCGACGGCGCCGGAGTGGGGCGAGGCGAGCTGCTTCAGGAAGGCGTGGGTGTCGAGGCGCGTCGCGTAGCGGCGGGCCTCGAGCTGGGAGGCGCGGGCCTCGCGTCCCCCTGAGCGGGCCTGGCTCTGGCCCGAGATCTCCGCCACTTCCAGGAAGAACATCTCGCGGGAGAACTCAATAGCGCTCTGGCGCTCGCGCCGGCGGGAGGAGATCTCCGTCCTGATTCCGCGCGAGCGGTACTCCTCGCGCCTCAGGTGGTAGACCTGCTCCTGGTAGAAGTCCCTGTCTTGCAGGGAGTCGGCCGTGTCCCGCAGGCGGTAGGCCTCCTCGAGCGACTCGGGTATCCTGCGTTCTTCCATAAATCAGTGCTTACCCTATACTCCAGATCTCACGCGCCGAAAAACCCCTTCCGGGTCCTGAATGATACCATGAGCGTAATGTCACAGAAACCTATTGCTCTTCGCCCAGTTCGCGCTTCCCAGCCCCAGAACCGTCCTCCCACAGCCCGTAAAACAACCCTCCGCCGCGCACCCTTACGTCAAGGTGGCCCTTGGCGGCGAGGGCTTCCAACATCTCGTCCGCCTCGTTTACCGTGAGCGTCGTCTCCATCGCCGCCTGCGCGGGCGTCAGCTCGCCGCGCCTCTGCAGGGCCTCCAGGAGCTCGCGCTCCCTGGCGACGGCTGGCCCGGCGGGACCTTCCGAGAGACCCGCGATACCCCTAACCAGCAACCCGAAGGCGGGGAAGATCATCCATCCGAACACGAAGACCAACCACCAGAAACCGGTGGCGAAGGTGAGCAAGGCGACCCCGCCGATGACGATGGGGATGAGAACGGCCAGGCTCGCCGCGACCTGGGACCTCGGGCTCATCTTATCTACGTCCAGCCCAAAGAAGTCATCAGAGTCCCACCTCCCGTGATGGTGGCCTCTGCGACGGGGCTCCACGTCGCGGTCAGGTCTCTTCTCCACAGCTTGCCTCGGGCCTGAATATATCAGCAGGTCAGCATTTCAGCATTTCAGCCAACACAAACAGAAATGAACCGTCTCCCGAGCCGACAACGAACATCTGGAGAGCATCCTTCAGGTCGCTTTGCTGAAGATTCGACCCTTCCTGACTCCGAGCATTTCGTCCGACGATTGCTTTGCTGACAAGCTGAAGTGCTGAAACGTGCGAAGCGAGGGCGCGAAAGTGCTAACCTCGTCGCAGTCGTAAAGGAGGCCTGGCAGATGGATTCGAGCGGACACGTGGACGGGTCGAGGGAAGCGTTGCTCGGGGAGCTTGAAGAGTTCCTCAGGATGCCTTCGATCTCCGCCCGAGAGGACGAGAACGGGGGCTTCCGCGACTGCGCGGGCTGGGTCGCGGAGAAGCTTCGGGCGGCCGGCGCCGAGGCCAGCGTAATGGAGACTGAAGGGCATCCCGTAGTCTACGCGGAGGTCGGAGAGGGACCGAAGACGCTCCTCTCTTACGGTCACTACGACGTGCAGCCGCCCGAACCCCTGGACCTCTGGGAGACCGACCCTTTCGAACCGACGGTCAGGGACGGCGGCCTCTACGCCCGCGGCGTCGCAGACGACAAGGCCGACGTGCTAGCCCGCATACAAGCGTTGCGTCTGTATATAGAGGAGCATGGAGCCCCTCCCTTCAAGCTCAAGTTCCTCATCGAGGGCGAGGAGGAGGTCGGCAGCCCCAACCTCGCGCCCTTCGTCCGGTCCAACGCCGAGCTTCTCTCCGCCGACGCCTGCCTGTGGGAGGGCTCGATGAAGGACGAGGCGGGGCGGCCCATGATCTTCTGCGGCACCAAGGGGATGGTCTATGTCGAACTGCGCGCCCGCGGCGCCTCCCACGACCTGCACAGCATGTACGGCGGCATAGCCCCGAACCCCGCCTGGAGACTCATCCAGGCCCTTAGAACTATCAAGGACGAGAACGGTGAAGTCACCCTCGACGGCCTCGACACCCTCGCCGAGGAACCCTCGGAGAAGGACCTCGAAGCCATAGGCCGCATCCCCTTCGACGACGCCGCGCTGCGGGAGTCTTGGGGCGTCGAAGCAATGGACCGCGGCCTGAGTGGCCAGGACGCCCTGCGCGAGATGCTTCTGCGTCCGACGGCGAACATCGCGGGGATACTGTCCGGCTACACGGGTCCAGGCTCCAAGACTATCGTGCCTTCCGAAGCGTTCGTGAAGATGGATTTCCGCCTCGTCGCCGGCCAGAGCCCCGGTCCCGTACTCGAGTTGATCCGGTCGCATCTACGCAAACGCGGCTTCGAGGACGTCGAGGTCGTCAAAGTGCACGGCGTCGAGCCGGCGAAGACGTCCGTCGACTCACCCATTGTAGGCACCGCTGTACAGACGTGGCAAGACCTGGGCCGCGACGAAGCGATCGTGTACCCGACCATCGGGGGTAGCGGGCCGACTTCCCTCATGGTCGCCGAGCTCGGTATACCGACCATCATGACGGGTAGCGTCGCGAACGTGGAGAGTCGCCTCCACTCCCCGAACGAGTGGGTCCGCCTCGACGACTACTTCGAGACCATAGGCTACTTCGCCCGCTTCTTCGAGAGGTTCGGCTCTTGACCGAAGAGAGGGGCAGAGGCCTGGACCTTCCCGAGCGCGTCCGCCGGAGTCTCGCCGGGGCAGTAATGGAGAGGGGCGTGCAGGCGCGGGTGATCTCCACCCAGGGTCGCGAGTCGATGCGTCCCCCCCAAGGACACGTGATCATCGCCGCCGAAAAGGCAGAGATTGAAGCGGTGCGCGGCCCCTCCCGCATCGTGCGCCGGCTGGAGTTCTACAAGTCGTTCTACGGTCCCGTCGTCCGCCTCGCCGTGAGCCTCTACCCGATGGAAGGCGAACCGCTCTCCGGTGGCACCGTCCTCGACGTCTCACAGGTTAGCGGCGACACGGCCCTTACCGGTCTCGGACGCCAGAAGAGTATCTACATACATCTCTACTCTGTTCGTGACGGCGACCTCGCCTACGCGTTCTCCAAGGAGATACCCAACGCCCCCGAGCAACGCACCGAGGCGAAGAAGGTCCTCAAAATGGCCCGCGACGCCTATCAAGAGACCCCCGAGGAGCGCCGTCGCTTTTCGGCCGCCGTCGGGCTGGCCGAGCGGCAGTTCGAGCTTCCTGTACCTGAACCTGACGAAGAGGGATAGTCCTCCAGGACGAGCCCGCGTATACTGCCGCGTATGCGAGCGGGGAACGCGGAAGGTTTCGTAGAGAAGATCAGCCAGGCTCTCGAAGGGGCTGGACGCAGGGGCATCCACGTGACCGCAGGAGCGGGTTCATGCGACCTGGAGGCCCAGCAGTTCGACCGTGACGCGCGGGACGACGAAGAGACGTTCCCGGCCGGAAGGCCGCACCATCTGGAGTCCCCTGTGGGATCGAGGGACTTAGGCGGTGGCGACGGGACCTCGCGGCTCTGTTACTTTCTGGATGGTGTGCAGAGCTCGCGGGAGATCGGACGCATTGAGATGTCGCCCGTGATCGTGGCCACGGTGGCTGCGACGATCGTCAACCGTTGCGAGAGGCAGTTCTCGCGGATGCCGCTGGAGAGCCCGCCGGTCGTGGTGCAGGCCGTGATCCTACCCCGCAGCGCAGGTGAGGCCGGCGTCGAAGCCTTCTGGGAGCTGCTCCTCGCGGCCGGGTTCTCAGAACTCGGTCCCGACGAGATCCCCTCCTCCCCTCACCTCGTTCTCGACTCTGCAGAATACATAGACGAGCAAGACCCTTCGGATTACGTCGGGATGCGGGAACGCGCCCGAGGAAGGGTTCGGAGTCTCAGGGAGCGACTCGAGGGCGGGATGCTTGGCACGTGGGAGTTGGACGATCAGGTTCTCGATTCTGACGATTGGATCGCGGTCGACGGCCAGTTGCAGGATCTCCCAGGATCAAACCGGCGTGCCGTCGGCCTGATAAAGAGCGTGGCCCGCCCCGAGTTCGTCGGGAGAGACGTCGGGATGCTGCTGGACCTCGAACCTGGGATGCGCACGACCAGCTTCGTCCCCGACTGGCAACTCAGGCGCAGCCCGGGAGATCACCGGACCTCGTGGTACCTCAGGTTGTGGCCACCGCAGCGCGGCGCCGACGCCCTAGGCTCGCTCATGCGCGTCGAGGCGGCGCGCGATACCGAACCCGAGCAGGTCGATGAGATATCGCGTTGGATCCTGGCCGAGCGGGCGCCGCTTGCGAAGCCGGATCCCAGATGGCCCGCGATGATCTACCCCATAAGGTACGTCGAGAAAGTCCTCAAACCCCTGGTGCAGGGCTCGGAGAGGGCCTACGCACGCCTGGAGCGCCAACTCGCATCAAACGGGAGGAACTAGATGCTACACGACGACTTCCTCGACCAGACCTCCGGCCCTATAGGCCGGGTCGTCACGAGCGAGGAGAGCCCGGCCACGGCCCACGAATTCTTCTTCTGGACAGCAGAGACCGAGGCGGCCCAGAACCTCGACATCGGGCACATCGTCGCCGCCGAGTCAGAGGACGCCACCGCCGTCGCCGTCCTCGACGACCCTCGCCGCTACTCCGACCTGCAGTCCTTCCTGGACGACTTCTACGCCTACGACGGTGACCCCTCCCTCGAAGCCCTCTCCGAGCGGGCCGAGATACTCGTCTTCCGCGCCCGGGTCCTCGCCACCAAACACCGCAACGAGCGCAAGAAGTCCAAGCGCCCGGTCCGCACGGGCCCCGTCTTCTTCGCCACGAACGCCGCCATCGAATTCGCATTGGGAACCGAGGACTTCTCGGGCCACCGCATCCCGATGCTCCTGCACGAGAACGGCAACGAAAGAAATGGTTCTCCGCAGCGCACGCCACTTTACGTGGATGAGGAGTACCTGCTCGGCCCCGAGGCGGGCCACCTCAACATCACAGGCATGAGCGGGCTCTCCACCAAGACCAGCCACGCCCTCTTTACCATAGCGAGCACCTTCCAGACCGTAAAGGAGAAGAAGGTCGCGGCCCTGATGTTCAACGTGAAGGGCGCTGACCTCCTCTTTTTGGACAAGCCGGTCGAGGCCCCCAAGGACGATCCCGAGCTCGCGGAGCGCTACGAGCGGGCCGGGCAGCGGGGGTTGCCGCCGGAAGACAGGGAGATGTACGAGTCGCTTGGCATCCAGGTCAGGCCCTTCGACAACCTGAAGATCTTCGCGCCCTTGCGTTACGGGATGGAGTCGGGGGAGCGGCTCGTGCACGCCGAGGGCATACCGGCTCGCAAGTTGAATACCTTGAGGAGCGCGCGCGGGGAGGACTCGTGCGTCTACCCGGTGATCTGGGAGCTAGGGGATGTACTTCCCTACGCGGGTTACGTCTTCGAGCCTTCGGACATGGACGACAAGTTTCGCGGATTCATAGAGGAACTCAGGGACCGCGGCGTCAGGACGACGGCGGACTTCTATTTGCTCCTCGATGAGATAGAAGACTACTTCGAGGCGGCTCGTGAAGAAGGCAAGAACGTCTCGTCCTGGAACGGTCACAACCACATGACCATCGCCAAGGTCCGTAACCGCTTCAAGGTTCTCCCGAACAAGTGCGGCGGGCTGCTCGCACACGGGCGCGTCGAACACGGGGAGTTGCCGCGCGCGGACGGCCCTTTCGAGGACAACGAGATGCGGGTCGTCGACATCTCCCAGCTCACAGGGGTGCCCCAGGATCTCATCGTGACCAGCGTGATCTCGAAGATCTGGGAGCTGGCCGAGACGGGCAACCTCGGGGTGGACAAGCTCATCATCTTCGTGGACGAACTCAACAAGTACGCCCCGTCAGGCAACTCGAGAACCTCGTCTCTGAAAGACACCCTGGTAGACATCTCCGCGCGTGGCCGGCACCTCAGCCTCACGCTCTTCGGGGCGCAGCAGTTCAGGAGCAAGGTCGATGATGAAGTCATAGGGAACGCCGCGACCAGCCTCTACGGCCGCATCGGCGACGAGGAACTTACCAACGCGAGCTACCGCTCCTTCTCGGGGACGACGAGAGAAGAGTTGCTCCAACTAGAGAAGGGCCGTCTCCTCCTCAGGCACGCACACTACGCCGTGCCCGTCTTCGGCCGCTTCCCGCGCCCGCCTGTCCTCATGGGCAAGCAGGGCACGGACATCTTCGGGGAGCAAAAGCAGGATCCCGCATCCTCAGTCCTCGCCGTCATGCGCAACCTCACGGCGAAGCCCCCGGCCATAGCCACCATCCGCACCGAGATAGAGGGCGTCCCCGAGGAGCAGGTCTACGAGGCCCTGGACGCCGTGCAGGCCGCCCACCGCACCGGCCACGGCGCCGCAGACCCCTACAAGAACTTCCGCTGGAACCTCAAACGCCCCGCGAGAACCTCAGCTGGTAGGCGTGATGCCTCCAGAATCCTCTCCGGCCTGGATCGGATGAGGGATTAGCCCTGGTCGAGGTCTCACAAACCCCACGTAACCTGATTTTCAACGGAGCCGATGATAGACGACAATCGCATCGAGATGTACTGGCAGGGTTATCTGGCTACGCTCCCGGCGGACTCGCCGATACGCGACGAGCAATACGTAGCTGAAGGATGGGGCGACTCTCCCCGGCTGGCGGATGAGCTTGGGTCCTTGATCGTGGACGGGATCAAGACGGCGACCTGCTCGGCGCTCTGGGAGTACGAAACCGAAAGAGAACCTTTCCCCGAGTCCGGGGTAAAGATCATCGTCCTCGATGGAACCGGCGATCCCCTATGTATCGTCGAGACTACCGAGGTCGAGGTAAGGTCCTACGGCGAAGTCGATGCCCAGTTCGCCTATGAAGAAGGAGAGGGTGACCGTTCGCTCGAGTACTGGCGAGATGCGCACTGGACCTTCTTCTCGCGCACGCTGCCTGAGATAGGCAGAGAACCAACCATGGATATGCCGCTGGTATGCGAGAGGTTCCGTGTAATCTACAGATAGGTTGCGGGTGCCATAAGTGAGGAAGACGGTGAGCCGGACTAAGATTACCAACCCGTGAATTGGCAAGCGATCCGGCTAGAATAGCGTTGACCTGAAGAGAGGAAGAGATCGTAAGGATCGCCCACATTTCGGATACGCACCTGGGGTACACCCGCTACGCGAGGCTGTGCCCGGAGTCGGGGCGCAACCAGCGGGAGGTTGACGTTCAGGAGGCTTACGGGCGGGCTGTGGACGCCATCCTGGAGCGGGACGTGGACCTGGTGATCCACTCCGGCGACGCCTTCGACTCGGTGCGGCCCGCGACGCACGTGATCATCGGCTTCCTGAAGCAGACGGCCCGCATCACGGCCCGCGCCGGCATCCCCTATCTCGTCGCCGCCGGTAACCATGAGACGCCGCGCCTGCGCACGACGACGGCAGCTCTGGAGTACGCGAACCTGGTGAACGCGGTCTCCGCCCACGGCTTCGAGTTGGATTACGAGTTGATCGAGGTAGGCGACGTTGGGGTCGGTATTACGCTGGTCCCGCATGGGGCTGTCTTCGGGACGGGGGCGGTTACACCGGCGGGGGCCGCGGACGTGAATATTCTGGTGACGCACGGGATGGTGCCTGGGCTCGAGGCGAAGCAGCACGAGATGGGTGAGGCGAACCTTCAAGCGAGTATGATCTCCGGCGGCTTCGACTACGTCGCCCTGGGCCACTACCACGATTTCCACAAACACAAGCCGAACGCCTACTATGCTGGCGCCACGGAGCGATTCGGCTTCGGAGAGGTCGAGTCCGTGCCTGGGTTCGCCGTCGTCGAGTTCGAGGGCGGCGGGCTAGAGAGCGTCGAGCACGTGCCCATCGAGACGCGGAGGATGTTGGAACTCCAGAAGATAAAAGGCCGGGATCTGGACGCCGGGGGGTTGACGGAGGAGATCCGGAACCGGACGGAGAACGTGGATCTGGACGACGCGGTCGTTCGCCTGCGGGCTTTCGACGTGAAGCGTGGGGTGGCGAGCGGGGTGGACCGGGAACTATTGCGCGACCTGCAGCGCCGCTGCCTGAACTTCAGTTTGGAGATCCACGCCGAAGAACGCCCCGAAGCGGACGGCGCGGACGGCCCGGCTTCGGCCGTGTTCGGGCCGCTGACGGAGGAGTTCGCGGCCTTCGTGAAGGAGCGGCGGGAGAACGGTGAACTGGAGAAGGGCTTCGCTGAGGAGTTCCTGCAGAAGGGGCGAGGCTACCTGGTGCGAGCAGCGAGCGAGGAGCCGGACGGGCCGGGAGCTGCTTCGTGAACCTGGAGCGGCTCTACATAGAGAACTATAAGCAACTTCGGGAGCCCGTCGAGCTGTTCCCGCCTGAGGGCGCCATCGGGGTCGTCGGGGCGAATGGCACGGGAAAGAGTACGCTCTTCGAATCGATCCTGTGGTGTTTTTTCGGCTCCACCCGCGACGCGCGGTTCACTAAAGAGATGATTCCCTGGAGCGGCGGCTCCACCAAAGACCCGACGATAGTCGAGGTCACGCTAGCCACGAACAACGGCCCTTACATCGTCAGACGGCAACTAAAGAGCAATGCCACGACCGCCGAGGTGCGCGACCCCGAAGGCAAGACCGTCGTCACCGGCGCCACCGACGTCACGAACTGGGTCGAGGGGAACCTGCTGCACATGGACCGCACGGCGTTCGAGGCTACCTTCTACGCGAAACAGAAGGAGCTGCGCTTCTTCGCCCACGATGACGGCATAAGCCGGGTGCGGCGCGTGAGCCGGATGCTCGGCATCAGCGGCGTCGAGGCCGCCCAGAAGCTCTTGCGCGACGACCGCAACGACCTGCGCTCCGAAGCCCGCGTGATCGAAGGCCGCCTCGCCGAAGCGAACCTGGATGAACTGAACACCGGACTCGAAGCGGCAAAAGCCGAATGCAAACGCCTGGAAGACGAGCTAGAGAAAACCTCTGCGGAGTACGAGCTAGCCGAAGGAGAACGTAAGGAGGCCGCCGAGGCCCGGGCCGCGCTCGACGTGGCGTACCGCGAGCACAACCGGCTCTCCAGAGAGCTGCAGGGCGCCGAAGCCGACCGGCGGCGGGCCGAAGACCGGGCAGCGGATGCGGAGCACGATCTGGAAGAGCTGGCGCGGGCTGGAGAGGAGATCGGACGCCTCAGGCCGGATCTCGAGCGTTTACCGGAGTTGGAGACCGAACTCGAAAGACTCGAAGAAGACCGCCGCCGGTCGGAGCGGCGCGAGCAGAACAGGCGCGAACTCTTCCAGGCCCAGAAGCGTGTCGCCGGCATAGAGTCCGAGGTGTGGGACACGCTCGAAAGCCTGGATGACGAGGAATCCGATGAGGAGCCGGTCCCTGGATGGGCTGACCTCTTCGAGCTGGACGGCCGCGACCTCCTTTTTCGGGCTGGCGAGGTGCTAGGGAACGCCGCAGAAGGGCTGACGGCCGCAGAGGAACGTTACGGGGAACTGCGGGAGGCCGCCTCCGGGCACGAGGAACTCGGGATGCTGTCCAAAGAATCGAACGAGGCCGCTGAGCGGCACGAGGCGGCGATCGCGGAGGCGCGGCGCCTGGCGGAAGAGCTTGACGACGTCTCCGGCGGTGAGGACCTCGAGAAACGGGAACAGGGACTGCGCGAGGAGGCGAAGAAACTGCGGGAGTTGGCCGCCAACCACCGGGGTCGGGCCAACGCCAACGAGCGCGAGGCGAAGAACGTGGACAAGGCGCGCGAGGCCATAGTTAGCGGCGCCGAGGACCACTGCCCGACCTGCCACCGGGGCTTCGAGAGCGGGGAGCAAGAAGAGATCTCCGACACCCTGTATCGTCAGGCGGCGTCCCTCCGGCGTCTGGCCGCCCGCGACACCGAGGAGGCCGGCAAGTTCGCCGGCTCCGCCAACACCGCGGAGCAGACGCTCCAGAAGGTCTCGACCAAGATCGGCCGCTGGCGGGAGATCCAACAGTCACTCGTCCGCGCCGAGGACCGCGCCGCCGAGAGGCTCGAAGCCCTGAAGAACGTCAGCGAACGCCAACGCGAGCTCGCCGCCCGCCTCGACGGCCGGGCCGCCCCGACCGAAGCGGCCCTGGAGAAGGCCCGCGCCTTGCGCGAGCGACTGCGAGATCTGCGAGACACCCGTCCGCACGTCGTCAGCCTGGCCCGCGAACACGCCGACAGGGCGAAGCGCGCCTCGGAGCTGGTGGAGGAACTAGAAGACCTCGCCGGGGTCTCCTACGACGCCGAGACCCATGGTGAGAGGAAGCGGGAGAAGGCGCGACTGGACGAGTCGCGCGGACGGGCAGCCGAGCTGGAGCGCCGCCTGAAGACCCGTCCCGAGGTCGAGCGGGCGCTGGAGGAGGCGCGTGGGGCCGGCAAGGAGGCAGCCGAGCGGGAGACCGAGTTGCGAGAGGGCCTCACCATCCTCGGCTTCGACGAAGCCGCGTACGAGGCCGCAGGGGAGCGGGTCGCCGCGGCCGGGGAACGGGCGGAGAAGCTGCGGGACGCCCGCGAGCATCTCGGGGGCGAGTGGAAGGACGCCGACCACCGCATCGAACGGGCGAACGCGGAGTTGGTACGCCTGGAGTCCGATCGGAGACTCGCCAATGAGCGAGCCTCCGAGGCGGCCCGGATGGACGAGATGGACGGCCTCTTCACCCTGTTCTTCAGGACGCTCACCTCCAGAGCGCGGCCCATGCTGGAAGCAGAGGCATCGGCCCTGGTCAGGGACCTCACCGACGGCCGCTACGACCGTATGGAATTCGACGACAACTACCGCGTGAAGCTGCTCGACCGTTTCGACGACTCCTACGTCATAGACCGCTTCTCCGGCGGCGAGGCGGACGTCGCGAGCCTCTCCGCGCGGATCGCGCTCTCCAAAATCATCGCCGCGCGCGGCGGTGGAACTCTAGGTTTCCTCGTCCTCGACGAGGTCTTCGGGAGCCTCGACGCCGGGAGGCGCAACAACGTGCTCCTCGCGCTGGAGCGCCTCAAGCGCTCGTTCGGCCAGATCTTCATAATCTCCCACGTCGCCGAGGTGCAGGAATCGGCCCTCGTAGATGAGGTCTGGATGCTCGAAGAAGACGAACAAGGAAAGAGCACCGTCAGGCGCATCGACACTTCTCTCCCACCGGACCAGCAAATCCCAGAGACCCTGGCAGATACCGTCAATAGCCTCCCGTAGCGGCGCTACTAAAGCGATTAGCAGAGGTTAAAACCTCTGCTAATCGCGCACTTCAGCACTTCAGCTAGTCAGCACTTCAGCAAGAACAAGAGCTGAAATGCTGAAGTGCTGACTGGCTGAAGTGCTTGCAATGGGGTCCAACCCCATTGCAAACCGCTCTAAAGGCCGGCCGTGCGGACGATGAACTCACTTATTGCGGCCGCGTTCACCTCCGTGTAGACCCCGGGGTAGCCACGCGCCCCGCAGCCTTTGCCGAAGCTGGTTATCCCGATCTGGTAGCGTTTGCCGGCGCGCGTTGCGAACATGGGTCCGCCGGAATCGCCGTCACAGGCGTCCTTTGCTCCCCTTCCCGCGGCGACCATCAGCGCCCCGACGTAGCGCGGGCCGTAGACGGCCTTGGCCTTTGCGTCGGAGACTACAGGCACCCGCGCAGCGCGCATCCGATCCGGGTAGTTGCCCCCGTTGTTGCCGCTCGGGGGCTGCTTGATGGTGTTTCCCCAACCTGCCACCCTCGCCAGATGCCCGGGCTGCTCCAGTGGGTCTTGGGCGACGCTGGAGGGCCTGATCGGCGCGATGCCCCTCACGGGACTTTTCAGCGTGATGACTGCGGCGTCGTACGTCAGGGTCGTGAACCCATTGAACCTGGGGTGAATGGATATCCTCGAGACGCGCCGCATCTGGCCCCGGCCGCCGGAGAGCACTGCTCGTCCTACGGTGACGCGCAACAGCTGCTTCGGGGCGCCCCTCACGCAATGCGCGGCCGTGAGCACGCTATTGTGGTCGATCAGGGAGCCACCACAGAAGTGCCGCCCGTACGCCGTCGAACCGCGCCTCACGTCGCCGAGCGAGGCCACAAAACGATAGTCGCCTTCTCGCACCGGCTTACCGCCTACGACCTGTGGTTGGATACCTCCCCCACCCTCTGCAAACACCGGTACCGCTACTGACAGGCCCAGCACCATTGCGAAGACTACGGCCAGCAGATAGCGCGCGACGCCTCGCCGAGGCGGATTCGCGTGCGACCCAACGAGCCTTTCCATGCGCATTGCTCCACTCTAGCGCCTTGCGGAACGTCCATGCAAGCCTAAAGCGATTAGCAGAGGTCAAAACCTCTGCTAATCGCGCACTTCAGCACTTCAGCAAGAGAAAGCTGAAATGCTGAAGTGCTGACCGGCTGAAGTGCTTCCAATGGGGTCCAATCCCATTGCAAGCCGCTCTATACCCCCGAATCTCGCAACATCCGCACGGCGGAGCATCGCCTCATGTTCCTTCGAGGCGGGCGCCCGGCCCCAACTCTCCCGCCAGCGTCTCGGCCGCTCCCACGTCGAGGTCCGTAACCCGCAGGGCGAAACCTCCCGATCCCGAAGCGACCTCGGCCAGAAAGGTGGCGAGCTTTACACGCCGCTGGAAAGGGCTGCGTGCTACCTCACGCGACTGGAGTCGCCGGCGCGGCGCGATGGCCGTCTTGCGGCCCAGGCTACGGTAACGCACGACCAGGCGGTCCTCCTCAAAGGCCCAGCCTGCGTCTCGGTAGCAGAGCCACCCGTACGCGGCGGCGGGCGGTAGCAAGAAGAGGGCGAGGAGGCCGAGGGCGGACTCGAAGGCGAGGAAGGAGACCAGCGTGCCGGCGAGGGCGATGACCAGATACGAGAACGTGGACCTGAAGACGTAGCGCCTGAGGGCGCGACGCGGGAGCGACTTCAGGGCCGGCTTCACGGCGAATTCGGGGGCCGCATCGGCCAGCAACTCTTCCACCTCGTCGCGGGGTAGTAGGGGGAACAGCATGGTCGAGACACCGACGTCCTCGCCGTAGCCGGCGCTCTCCACCCGCAGGGAGGCCAGGCCGAAGGGCTGGCGCAGCACCCCTTCGGAGACCCGGATGGCCTGTATGCGGGAGAGCGGTATGGTCGCCTCGCGGCGCTCCAGAAGGCCGCGTTTGATGTACAGGAAATTTCCCTCGCGGGAGAGCGTGAAACCAGTGTAGGCGAGGACCGTTCCCGCTATTGCCAGAGACCAGGCCAGGAGAAGCCCAACGGGGATCAGGATCAAGAGCACCATCAGCCAGCTCGGCGCCAGAGTCTCGAGCAGCCGCCTGACCAGGTCCTCCGAGAGGAAGTCGTCCAGGAACTGGTACCCCACGGCGAGCACCGAGAAGGCGACCCCTATCTGTCCGCTCGTGGCCCCCGCCACCAGCAGATCCCGCTTCGAGAGCCGCCTGATTACCGTCGGACCTTCGGCCTCCTCGGACCTCTCCCTCTGAGAACCTTCGATCTCGAGCCGCAGCGTCTGCGCGGCCTCCCGGGCGAGCGCCGAGAGTGAGGCGTCAGGCTCGCTCGCACCCCCGCCCGCGGTCTCTATCCTTACCTCGTAGACGCCGAAGGCGCGCTGCACTATTCCCTGCACAGTATCCACCGACTGGACGTGATCCAGGGGTATCGTCCGCTCGTTTTTCTGAAGCACGCCCTGCTTTAGCCGGAAGGAGTTGCCGGTTACAGCGTAGGTCGTAGCCCGCCAGGAGAGGAACCCCCAGAGCGCCGCCAGCGCGGCGCCGACGAGGATGGCAAGCACCAAGAGGGCCACCGTCCGCAGGCTGAAACCCTGGCTCAACAGGAGGAGCACTCCGGGGAAGACGAGCCCGCCGATCCAACGCCTGAGAGTCCTTATGGCCCCGACGAGCATGGCGACCGGGTGGAGGTGCCTCTCAGAGTTCATCCTGCTCCGTGGTCAGCGCGGCGATGCGGTCGCGTACCCCGGCGGCGACGGGGGTCGAGAGCTCGGGGATCTGATTCGGCCCAGCCGCGGTGTAGAAGACGACTGTAGATAGCCCGAACCTGCGCTGCAGCGGCCCCTGCCTGGTGTCCACGTGCTGGATGCGGGCCAGCGGCACGAGCGTACGGCCGATGTACAGGATCCCACGCTGCAAGTCGACCTCATCGGGCCTGATCTCGTACCGCCACCTCCTCCACCGCACCGTAGGCGCCACCCCGACGACGACGACACCGAGCACGAGAACCGCGATAAAGGGCAAAACGGCAACGATAATAGCTACGTCGCCGAACCGGACCAGCGCCCAGGCGGCGACACCGGCTCCGACCAGGAGCGGCAGCAGGTTGAGGGCGCCCGTGATCCTCCACAGCGTCTTCGCCCGCGGATCCAACCTCTCTTCGGGTTCGCCTTTCAAGGCCTAGACCATGGGAACGGCCGGACGCCCGCGCAAGTCCTTCGCGGCGAGCTGGCCGCAGGCGGCGTCTATGTCCTGGCCACGGCTCGGACGGAGCGTCGCCGAGAGGCCAAGGTCTCTGGCATGCTCGAGAAATCTCCTGGCGCCAGCCTTCGAGGTTGCCGAGAAGCCCGTATCCGTCCAGTTGAAGCGTAGCAGATTCAGGTGGTAGAGCGGATGGTCGAGGAGATCAGCCAGCGCCTCGACGTGGCGCGGCTGGTCGTTGACGCCGGCGAGCAGGGTGTACTCGAAGAAGAGCTTGCGGCGCGTCTGTGTCACGAAGTAACGGGCGGCGTCCATCAGCTCGGGGATGGTACGACGGGCTGCGACGGGCATGATCTCACGCCGCTCATCCTCGAAGGGGGTGTGCAGCGAGATCGCCAGATGGAACTGCTCAGGCTCGTCCGCGAAACGCCGGATCTTGTCGACCAACCCACTCGTAGAGACCGCGATGTGCCTCGCCGCAAGGCCAAAGCCATTCGGGTCGTTCAAAATCTTGAGCGCGCCGAGCGTGGCTTTGTAGTTGAGCATCGGCTCGCCCATCCCCATGACCACGACGTTCGAAACCCTCTCGGGAGCAATATCCCTCGCGGCGACGAAGACCTGTTCGGCGATCTCACGCACCCCCAGGTTGCGCTTGATACCGAGCAGCCCGGTGGCGCAGAATTTACAGGCCATCGGGCACCCGACCTGGGTCGAGATGCAAACTGTGTGACGGCCCTTCTCGGGGATCATGACCGTCTCGATGGCGTGCCCGTCATGGGTATAGAACAGGTACTTCCTCGTCCCGTCCGTCGCCCTCCAGGTGCGCCTCAGGTCCAGAACAGCGGCCGGGGCCTCCTCGTTGAGCGTCCCACGCAGGCCGCTCGGCAGGCTCGTGGCCTCCTCCCAGTCTCGGACGAGAGAGCCGGTGATGGCGGCGTAGGCCTGGCCGAGGCGGTAGGACGGCTCGCCGTCTCTCTCCAGCACCCTGTTTACTTCCGGAATGAACTGCGCCGCATTCATAGTCGAGAGATTATACCGTGAAGGCCGGCTGAGCCGGCCTTCACGGTATAATCTGTGAGTGAACCTCACCGGCCTTAATTTTGTGGATGTGTTTATAGCGCTCTTCGTCGTCGTCGCGGTACTGCGTGGGGCGAGGACGGGCTTTCTCGCTGGTGTCTTCTCGCTGGTTGGCGTGGTCGTCGGGATTTCCGTGGGGTCCAGGATCGCGCCTTCACTCATGCCCGAGGAGGTGGACCCGCTCTACGGTTCTGGGATAACCCTGGGGAGCATCCTCGCGTTCTCCGTGCTCGGGGAGGTCATCGCCAGGTCGGTGGGGGGTTCGATCAGGAACCGCCTCATGGGCCCGACTTCCGGGACTCTGGACGGTCTCGGCGGGGCGGCACTCGGGCTCGCCCTCTCCCTGGTGCTGGTGTGGGTCGTCGGCTTCTTCGCCCTCCAGACACCGCCCCTCGCGGGGCTGCGCCCTGCGGTGAAGGACTCCAATATCTTGCAGGCCCTCGAGAAATGGATGCCCTCAGGGCTCCTCATCCAGGCCGTCGCCGATCTGCAGCCGCTGCCCCGCATCGACGGCCCGAAAGCTAACGTGTCAGACCCCGAAGGGAACATCGTAAACGATCCCGACGTGCGGGCAGCGAGCGAGCGCACCCTGCGCATAACTGGCATAGCCTGCACCTACGGCGTGGAGGGCTCGGGCTGGGTCGCGGGCCAGGATCTGGTCGTCACAAACGCCCACGTCGTCGCCGGGGAGACGAGGACGTATGCGCAGATCATGGGCAAGGGACGACAGCTGCCCGCCGATGTCGTCGCCTTCGACGAGAGGAACGACCTAGCCGTCCTGCGCGTAGATGGTCTCGGCCTGAGTCCGCTGCCTCTCGCTGCGCCCCGGCCCGGGGAGGAGGCGGCCGTGATCGGCTTCCCCGAAAACGGTCCGCTCGATATCGAGCCGGCCCGCACGGGGTCGACGGAGCCCGTTCTCTCGACCGACGCCTACGACCGCGGCCCGGTACAGCGCGTCGTCACCAGCTTCCGCGTGTACGTGAGACCCGGCAACTCGGGCGGCCCCGCCGTCGACGCCGACGGGCGGGTAGTCTCGACCATCTTCGCCAGCCGCACCGACTCAGACGACTCGGGCTTCGGCGTCCCCCCCCGGATAATCCAACGCCACCTCAAGGCCGCAGCCAGCCGTACAGCCCCCGTCGGCACTGGCGAATGCGCCAATTAGCATTTCAGCCCACCGCTGAGCTGCCGTTACCCAGCCGGCAACTTACAGGACGGTTTCAGGTAGGGATGCCGCAGATCTTTGGTCGAGCGCGGCAAGGTAGCGGAACATCGCCTTTGCTGAAGTGCTGACTAGCTGAAATGCTGACAAGCTCTAAGCCGTCTCCTCCTGGATGATCTTTTCTAGCGCGAGGCGGCTCCTGTTTAGTTCGGCTTCGACGGTGGAGAGGCGGGCGAGGGAGGTCTCGCGCAGCCGGTCGCGCTCGACCTCGCGGGCAACGGCTGAGGCCGCCTCCTCTATGGCCGTTAAGGCGCTCTCCAATGTCAGCAGGTCTCGTTCGTCCACGGGCCGGATACTACACGATGCCGACGAAGTGTACGTCGGAAGCCTTACGAAATCGCCGTCCAATCGGCTCTTGACTGAACGTTCTATCAGGTGTATCGTTCTTGATTAAACGATCAGTAAAGGGGCATCGTGACCGAGGAGTCGGACAGGCGGGCGCAGATATTGGAGGCTGCTTTCGAGGAGTTCTCTGGGAAGGGCTTCAAGGGGGCGACGATCAAGAGCATCGCGCGGGCGGCGAGTTTGCAGTCTCCGGCGCTCATCTACTGGTATTTCCCTGACAAGGAGGCCCTTTTCAGGGAGGTTCTGGAGTCCAGAATTCCTGTATTGCGCGCGGTACGTGATCCTGCTGGGCTGCTCGACCTTCCGCCGGAAGAGGTATTACCTGACATCGCCAGGAGGTATCTCTCGACGTTCGACAACATGGCCACCCAGAGGATGGCGCGGCTGCTCGTCGGGGAGGCCATGAGGCGGCCTGAGGTAGCCGAGATCTTCGGCAACGCCGTGATAAAGAGGGTGCTCGGGTTCCTCAAGAGTTACATGGCACGCCAGGTCGAGCTCGGCAGGCTCGGGCAGCACGACGTCAGGGCCAGCGCCAGGGCTTTCATAGGGATGCTCCTTCCGCAGGCTGGGGGCAAGATGTTCTTCCCTGCCATAAGGGAGGACGGTTTGACTGACGAGGAGCACGTAGAGGCTGCGATCGCTATCTTCTTGAGGGGTCTCGGACGAAAGGAGGACGCCGGATGAACGCCATAGAGGTCTCTGGGTTGGTCAAGAAGTATGGCCGGTTCGAGGCGCTGCGGGGCGTGGACCTGTCGGTTGGCCGGGGCGAGGTGTTCGGCCTCGTGGGACCCAACGGGGCAGGGAAGACGACCTTGATCAAGAGTCTCGTCGGGGCGTTGCGGCCGTCCGGAGGCGGGGTGAGTGTGATGGGGTTGAACCCGCTCGGGGACAGGGCCGAGCTCAGGCGCCGGATCGGGTACATGCCCCAGGGGCCGGCGCTCTACGAGGACCTCTCCGCCAGGGGTAACGTCGCGTTCTTCGGCGCCGCCCACCGCACCGAGGGTTTGAGGAAGAAGGTGGACGAGGTTCTGACCTTCACAGAGCTCACAGAAAGGGCCGACGACCCGGTGCACACCCTCTCCGGCGGGATGAAGCGGCGGGTCTCGCTCGCTTGCGCCCTCGTCCACGATCCGGAGGTGATCTTCCTGGACGAGCCGACGGCCGCGGTGGACCCGCAGGTGAGGAGCCGATTCTGGGGGACCTTCAGGGAGCTAGCCGAAGGCGGGACGACGCTCTTTATTAGCACGCACCTGATGGACGAGGCGGTCCTCTGCGACCGTATCGCGATACTACGCAAGGGTGGGGTCATCGCCATGGACAGACCTGGCAGCATAATCGAGAAGGGCGAGACCCGCCTCGTGGTCGAGCGGGACGGCACCGAGGAAACAGAGACCATCGGCGGCCATCCGGAAGATCTGGCAGCGGCGCTCCGTCCCTACGGATTGCGGCAGGACATAACGGCCGTAGACGTGGAGACCGATACGTTGGAGGCCGTCGTGCTCTCGTTGATCGAGAAGGAGGTGGTGGGCTGATGCGCAGAACGTTCATCGTCGGCTGGAGAGTTGTCAGGCAGCTTCTCAGGAACCCGAGGTTCCTCGTCCTCTCCGTGGCCGCGCCGCTCGTGATCGTGTACTTCCTCAAGATCTTCTTCGACACCCTGCCCCCGACCTTCGACGTGGCGCGCTACGCTGTGCCCGTCGCGGCCTTCCTGGTCCACTTTCTGGCCTTCCTGCTCTGCGCCATCGCGCTCGTGCAGGAGCGGACGATGGGCACGCTGGAGAGGATGTTTATCAACGGCTTCCGGCGCACGGAGATTATCGCCGGGTACGTGCTTGGCTTTCTCGGGCTCGCGACCTTCCAGGCCGTTGCGGGGCTGGCGGAGGCGATCTGGCTCTTCGAGCTCGACTACGACGGGGAGACGCTTCTCATGCTGTTCGTGGTGGTGTGGCTCCTCGCCATAGCCTCCGTGATGCTTGGCATCTTTATCTCCACGTTCGCCCGCCACGAGGGGCAAGTCTTCCCGTTCGTGCCCCTGATCATCGTTCCTTCCGTCTTCCTTTCCGGTTTGCTCGTGGACGTCTCCGAGTTGCCGAACTGGGCAGACTGGCTGGGGCACGCATTCCCCCTGTTCTGGGCCAACGACGTGATCCAGTACGTGATCGAGTCGGGTTGGACGCTCGCAGACGTGCAGAGCAGCCTCGCCGTGCTCGCCGGCTACAGCGTGGTCTTGCTCCTGCTCGCCTCCCGAACCCTTAGGGAGGAATTATGAAGTTCATACTTCCCTTCGCCGCGATTGGCAGGGGAATGCTGCCGATGGTAGGTGGCAAGGCGGCGAACCTCGGTGAGCTGGTCGTGGCCGGATTTCCCGTGCCGGCCGGGTTCTGTGTTACCACGGCGGCCTACGACCTGGTGGCCGCAGACGCCGGACTCGAACCCACGCTCTTCGCGCTGGCCGGGACGCGACCCGAAGATACGGAGCGCCTTGCAGAACTCGCCGCCGGGGCGAGATCCCGCCTGTCAGATGCCAGAGTCCCTGACGTTCTCGCGCGGGCTATTGCGGTGGCGTACGGAGATCTGGGAGACGGCGTGCCCGTGGCCGTCCGTTCCTCGGCCACGGCCGAGGACCTGCCGTACGCGAGCTTCGCGGGCCAGCAGGACACGTATTTGAATGTGGTCGGTGCAGAGTCGGTCATCGACGCGGTGCGGCGCTGCTGGGCCTCGCTGTGGACGGACCGCGCCGTAAGCTACAGGGCTACGAACGGGATCGACCCACACAGCGTGCGCCTCGCCGTCGCCGTGCAGCGGATGGTCGACGCGTCGGTCGCTGGGGTCCTATTCACCGCGAACCCGGTCACCGGGAAGCGCCGGCAGGCAGTCATAGACGCGAGCCCGGGCCTCGGCGAAGCCGTCGTCTCGGGGATGGTCAACCCTGACCACTTCGTCGCGAACACCTCGACCGGAGAGATCGTCGAGCGGCGCCTGGGAGACAAGCGCGTCGCCATCGTGGCCGGTTCGGGCGGCGGTACCGAACGGGTCGAGCTCGCCGCTGGCGAACAAAGAGCCTCCCTCTCTGATAATCAGGTCCTGGCGCTGGCGAAGCTGGGGGAGCGGGTCGAGGAGCATTACGGGGCGCCGCAAGATACGGAGTGGGCTATCGATGGCGACGGTGGGATCTGGCTGTTGCAGGCGCGCCCGATCACGACCCTCTTCCCGTTACCGGCGGGCGCCCCGACGAGCGACGAGGACCTGCGGGTGTACTTCTCCTTCAGCGTCGCCCAGGGCGTCTACCGTCCGCTAACGCCGATGGGCTTCCAGGCGTGGCGCCTCACAACCTCGGCGCTGGCCACCCTCGCGGGTCGTCCACCACGCAACCCCTACGAAGGTGCGACCTTCTTTACCGAGTCCGCCGGTCGCATGTTCGCGGACATAACGCCCGTGATACGCAACAAGCAGGGGCGCGTGCTCTTCGAGCGTGTGATGAAGAACATGGAGGCACGAACCGCCCCCATCATCCGGCACCTCGTCGAAGACCCACGCCTTGCTACCGTACCGACGGATTGGTGGCCGATCTTGCGCAGCCTGCTCCTGGTGTTCGCGCGAGCCCGTATCCCCCTACGTGTCGTAGAGGCGCTCGTGCGTCCGGAGCGGGCGAGCGCCCGCGCGTCGCGCGTCGCGGCACAGTTCCGCGTGGCTGGCGAGGTATCGTCTAACGCTGGCGCCGCCGAGCGCCTCCTTGCCGCCGAGCGACTGCTGCTTGGCGGTCCTCCTGGCATGCTGCCCAACGTACCCCCAGTCTTCGCGGCAGGCCTCGCGGCCAATGCCCTCGCCGGCAAGCTCCTTGGGAGCCTGGCCACCGACGACGAGAGACGGGTGGCGATGCGCGCGCTCCCGCACAACCCGACGACGGAGATGGACCTGGCGCTCTGGGCTCTCGCCAAAGAGGCCAGCGCAGACCCGGACAGCGCAAGAATCCTGGGCGAGACCCCACCGGAGCGCCTGGCGGAAGACTATCACGACGGTTCGCTTCCACCGAAGTTCCAGGCGAGTCTGGCAGATTTCCTGCGCCTCTACGGGCATCGCGGGGTGGCGGAGATCGACCTCGGCCTGCCCCGCTGGTCGGAGGACCCGACGTACATCATGGGTGTGCTAGCGAACTACCTGCGCCTGGACGATCCGTGGGCGGCCCCCGACGTAAAGTTCGGACGGGCGACACGCGAGGCCGGCGAGATGATCGCGGAACTGACCAGTCGCGCGAGCGGCAGGGGCCGTCTGCGCGGGGCGCTCGTCGGGTTCCTGCTGGGGCGTGCCAGGGAGCTCTCCGGACTGCGGGAGATGCCCAAGTTCTGCATCGTGCTGCTCATGGCGCGGGCCAGAGAACTGCTGTGGCCCGTCGGCGAAGAGTTGGTGCGAGCCGGTCGCCTAACAAGAGCGGGGGACATCTTCTTCGTCAACGTACCCGAGGCGTGGGCCGCCCTCGCCGGTGAGGACCTCCGCTCTCTGGTCCGTGAGCGTCGCGCCGTTTACGAGCAGGAGATCGGGCGCAGGCGCGTGCCACGCCTCCTCCTCTCCGATGGCACCGAGCCGGCACCAGAGACGCGGGAGGCGGCCGTGGAAGGCGTCCTGCATGGCACGCCTGCTTCGGGGGGTGTGGTGAGTGGGAGGGCGCGGGTGATCCTCGACCCCGGCGATGCGCACCTCGAGCCCGGTGAGGTCCTGGTCGCCCCATCGACGGACCCCGGTTGGACGCCCCTCTTCCTGACGGCAGGCGGCCTCGTGATGGAGATGGGAGGGCCGATGTCCCACGGCGCCATCGTCGCCCGCGAGTACGGCATACCGGCGGTAGTCGGCGTGCCTGACGCCACAGAGAGCATCGAGACAGGACAGCGGATCACCGTGAACGGATCCTCGGGCGAGATCTCAGAAGATCGGGAGGAGGGAGTCTGATGGAGCAGAGAGGTTCAGAGAGGGTCTGCGAAGGAGAAAATCTGGTCAGCCCAGAAGCCGCCAATGCCGTTACCCCGGTTTATCCAGTAGAAGTGGTTGGCGAGGCCCGTCAGCCGTAGCTGACCGAGAGTAAGAAGCGCGGATCGTCGTGCAACTCCCAGTACGCATCGCGCAACCGCAGGGTCACGGGACCAGGCACTCCGTCGCCAACGGCCTCACCATCCACCAACGTGACCGGGATGACCCCGCCCGCAGTGCTCGAGAGGAAGACCTCATCCGAGCGCCTGAGCGATCCGGCCGGGACGGAGCGTGCTTCGACGAGGATGCCGTGTTCGGCGGCTAGCTCGATGACTGTCTTGCGGGTGATGCCTTCGAGGACGCCACGATCGGGGGTGGAGATGACGCCACTCTGTACAGCAAAGACGTTGAAACCGGGTCCCTCGACGACGTTGTCGTCTGCGTCTACCAGGATCACCGTCTCTCCGCCACGCTCGTACGCCTCGAGGAGGCCGGTCTCGAGGTCGAGCCAGTGGTAGTTCTTGACGGTCGGATCGACGGATTCTGGTGCTATTCGCTGCTTGTTGCCGATTATGGCGTGAAGCCCTCGCTCTTGCTTTTTTGGGTCGGCGATCCAGACGAAAGGCACGACGAAGGCGTAGAAGCGGTTCTCGCAGTCGCGCGGGTCGCGCGAGCCGGGTCTGGGGATCCCACGGGTGCAGATGATCTCCGCGTAGGCGTCGCGCAGCCCGCTCAGGCGCACGCACTCGAGGAGGACGTCCCGGATCTCATCGCGCCCGTAAGGAGGGTTCAGGCACAGATGCTGCATCGAGCGCTCGAAGCGGTCGAGGTGGTCCTCGAGGCGGAAGAAGCTACCGCGCCAGACGTGGGCCACGTCGTAGGTGGCGTCCGAGCGCAGGAAACCCCAGTCTAGGATCGGGACCCGCGCCTCCGCGACGGGCACGAACCGCCCTTCGACGAAAGCCGCGCCATCCGCGTACGCTCCGTGATCCTCAGCCGATCCGACGTCCTGCTCTATCTTCTCCGGGCCCATCTCTGCTTCGCTCCTTCGACGCCTCGGGCCATCTTGCGACAGCAGCTCGTGGTTGTCCAGCGGTGCCGGAGACGAAAACCCTCTGAATAGCGTAGGATCTTGGCACTCGAGTCCCCTCTCTGTGAACGCTTTTATTTGCGGTGCATAGGGCTAAACGGTAAGCTAAGGTGGCGTGGAGAGATGCCGTTCTTTGCGCGCGACGAACTGCAGACTTCTCGGCGTCCTGCGAAGCTAGGAGAACGGGGTATATGTACAAAGAGATCTACGTCCCGGTCGACAACTCGGACTACTCCAACCAGGCGTGCGTCATAGGGGTTGACGTAGCGCGGCAGTTCGGGGGCAGGGTCGCGGGTTGCCACGCCTACGCCGCCAAGATGCACGACGTCCGCTTCCGTCAGATGGAGAGCGGGCTCCCCGAGGAGTTCCGCGACGAGGACGAGATGAAGCGGCAGCGCAAGATCCACGACCAGCTCATAACCAAAGGTCTGGAGATCATCACCGACTCCTACATCGACGTCCTGGAACCCCTGTGCGAGAAGTACGACGTCGAGCTGGTGAGGCGGTCGCTCGAAGGCAAGAACTTCAAGGTCATCGTCGAGGACGTGAACCAGAACGACTTCGACCTCGTCGTAATAGGCGCGATGGGCATGGCCGCCGTCAAGGACACGGTCCTCGGGACGGTCACGGAGCGCGTCGTCAGGCGCCTGGAGCGGGCGGACACCCTGATCGTCAAGGACCTCGACCGCTCTCCCTTCGAGCACATCGTCGTAGCCGTCGATGGTTCGGCCAAGTCTTTGGGCGGGCTCAAGAGGGCTATAGAGCTCGCGCGGGAGTTCGGGGGGACCGTCGAGGCGATCTCCGTCTTCGACCCCTACTTCCACTACGCGATGTTCCACTCCATTGCCGGCGTGCTCTCGACCAAGGCCCAGAAGGTCTTCAGGTTCAAGGAGCAGGAGAAGCTGCACGAAGAGATTATCGACTCGGGGTTGGCCAAGATCTACACCGCGCACCTGGAGATCGCCAAGAAGATCGCCGAGGACGAGGGCGTCGAGCTGAAGACGACGCTTCTGGCCGGCAAGCCGTTCGAGCAGACGTACAAGTACGTGAACGAGGTAAACCCGACGATGGTCGTTATGGGCCGCATCGGCTACCACTCCGACGACGAGATGGATATCGGCGGCAACACCGAGAACATGATGCGCTTCCTGCCGACGAACGTCCTGATAACGAACTACGAGTACCAGGCCCCCGACCTGTACACCGCCGAAGAGCACATGACCTGGACCAAGGAGGCGCTGGAGCGCCTCGACCGCATCCCCGGCTTCGTGGTCGGGATGGCGACGGGCGCCATCATCCGCTACGCCATCGAGAAGGGCTACACGGTCATAACGACGGGCGTCATCGACGAGGTCATAAAGAGCATCCTCCCCCCTGGCGCCATGGAGTCCATGCGCGCCATCGGCGACCAGATGCGAGAAGCGGAAGCTATGGGCGAGGAGAAGCCTATAGACTCTCTGTTCAAGGACTTCGACGAGCGCACCGCCGATAGGGAGAAGGCCAACGGAACGAATGGCCACAAGAACGGCACTAACGGCAATGACGCCGCGATGAAGCAGGAGATCTTCGAGGCCGGCCGCGGCGGCTTCGGCAAGAGCGAGAACCAGGGCGACATCGAGGGCGTTTCGGCTGACGTGCAGGACGAGATCAGGCGCGTAGCCCAGGGCCAGGACCGCTTCGAGTGCGACGTCTGCCGCTACGTGGCCAGGGGTAAGCCCGCGAAGTGTCCCGTCTGCGGCTCGGGCCCCGTTCACTTCCACGCCGTCGACGCCGACATAGCGACCACCTCAGGGGACGAGAACCTCAACCTCTCCGAGGTCTACGACGGCCGTCAGCTGCACTGGACCGACGACGCGACGGCCCTGCTCGATTCCCTCGAAGAGTGGCAGGAGAGGCGCCGGGTCAAGGCGCGGGTCGAGAAGAGTGCGCTCAAGAAGGGTTACACCACGATCACCCGCGATTACGTCGCGCAGCAGTACCGCGAAGAGACGGGCCGCGAGGCCCCCGAGGTAAAGAGCGGCGGTTGTCCCGTCAGCCACGCCAAACAGCAGGTGCAGGAGACAGGGGCCAGTTGCCCTATCGACCACAGCGCCTTCCAGAAGGCCGGGGCGCAGGTTCCCGAGGGCGGCTCCAAAGAGTTTGCCTGGACCGACGACGCCATCGAGCGTCTGGAGCGGGCGCCCAAGGGCTTCATGCGGAACATCTCGCGCAACATGACCGAGAAGCTCGCCCGCGAGCGAGGCACGACCCACATAAACCTCGCCCTCGTCGAGGACTCACTCACTGGGGCGCGCACCACGATGGAGGACGTCATAACCGGCAAGGTCTCCATCGCGGACCTCGCCAAAGACACGGGTGAGAAGATAGAGACCGAAGACGGCGAGGCCCCGCACCCGCCGATGACGGTAACGATGGTCTGCACCACGTGCGGCGAGGAGCTGCAGGGCGTCCAGCCCCCCGAGGAATGCCCCGTCTGCGGCGCGCCCGGCGAGGATTTCGAGCAGAGGTAGGCATCAGGCTACAGGTTTCAGGCTTCAGGTAGCTAGCTATATAGGCTGAAAACCGGAGAACCCCGGTACCCGACTCGCGGTACCGGGGTTTCTTTTCGCTAGTGGAACCTGGACCTTCGGACCGTACCAAGCCCGTTTGATCGGGAGTGAGTTCTCGGGCTGCGGATGCGTAGAGGCTCTCCCATACGTCATTCTCGCGCAAGCGGGAATCCGCGGATTGCAGCAGACTACTCGTTGGCGCAGGCGGACCCCGCCGACCCGTCGGCGTGTACCCGGACTTGGCATGAATCATCGAACTGCACGCGTGCGTATACTCCTTGGAGTGCTAGAGCGGTTTGCAATGGGGTTGGAACCCCATTGCAAGCATTTCAGCCGCTCAGCAAGTCAGCATTTCAGCTTCCTCTTGCTGAAGTGCTGACTAGCTGAAGTGCTGAAGTGCGCGAATAGCAGAGGTCAATGACCTCTGCAATTCGCTTTAGGGATCGTGGAAGAAGCGGGATGGAGAGACTCTTGCCGGAGCACAGGAGCAACGAAGTTCGTGGAGGGACCGAAGGGTGCTGAGTAGGATACTGGCCGTGCTCGGCGTCGGGTTGTGGTGCATCTTCATCCTGCTCTTCTCGGTAGGTTTCGTTATAGACAGGGGACTGGCCGACGTGGGCATAGTCTGGGTGGCCGTCTTTGGTATCGGCGTGGTGGCCCCCGTAATCCTCCTGGGACAGATAAACCGCGCCTTTGCGGCGCACGAAGGGTCTCGCCGCTCCGTCCCTGGCAGCAAGGAGAAGGAGCTCCTCGGCGCCCTGGAGGAGAGTGGCGAGCTTACCCCTGCGACGGCCGCGATGCGGACCTCGCTCACCGTAGATGAGGCGTCGAAGATGCTAGAGGATCTGGCCCGTAAAGGTCACCTGGAGCTGCAAATGGAAGAAGGCATCATGGCCTACGCCCTGGGTGAACGCAACAGGCGAGTGTTGCCGGGCGAAGATATCGCGTCTCAGCGGGAGCAGTCAGGGGACAACAAGGCATCCCGTCGGCTCGAAGATCCGCTGAGCGAACGCGAGCGCGAGGTACTGAACCTCCTCGCCTCGGGCAGGACCAACTCGGAGGTAGCCGGGGAACTCTTCGTCTCCGTGGGCACGGTCAAGAGCCACACGGGCAACATCTACCGCAAGCTCGGCGCAAGGAATCGCGCCGAGGCCCTCGCAAGGGCGCGCGAGCACGGCTTGATCTAGTAGAAGTCCCTTCGGGCCTGTGGGCGCTCTCGTCTTCGGATCCTCCGCAAGCACAAAGTATGACGGGAGCAAGGGAGTAGGACTTGCGCTCGCCCGGCTTGGAAACCGCAGAAATGCTCATGCGGTTTCCAAATGAACCCCGATGAACCACCTAGATCCGCCCTTCTGCCGATGCCTTTGCGACCGGTTCAGCACTACCTTCCTGATGAAGCAAAGGCGACCGGCGAGGAGGCGACCTGCAGTGAACCGATTTGTAGAGACACCGAATGGTCCAGCGCGGATCGAGGCAACCGTGACGCCATTGGAAAAGGTCGCGCGGGCCAGGCCATCAGTTCCTGTCCAGCTGGCCCGAATCGGCTACGCTGTGCTCTCTTCGGTCTTCGTCGTCTGCGTTCTGGTCCAGGTATTCTTCGCCGGCATGGGAGCTTTCGGGGCGGACTGGTCCTATCACGTGAGCTTCGTGCACTTCCTGGAGCCGTTGCCCCTGTTGATGGTCCCCGTGGCCTTCGTCGGGCGGTTGTCGTGGGGATTGAGGCTGCTGCCCCTCGCACTCGTGGTCCTGATCGGCGCGCAGTACGCCTTCGCCAACGCCGCCGTACCCGCTGCCGCGCTGCACCCGGTGAACGCGCTGCTGATATTACTGATCGGGCTTCTTCTGGCCAGGAGCGGGTGGTCCGCCGTGGTCGCGCACAGGAGAGGGTGAGCGGCGCGTGGAGATGTCGCGCGGGGAGTTCTTGAGGCTGGGACTCGTGGCCGGGGTGGGCGCCGCCCTTCCTTTCGGCGCGTTCGCGTGCTCCGACCAGGGTTCGACCGGGACACTGTTGCCGAGCGAGACGAAGCTGCCCGAGCCGTTCGGGGTTCCGCTGCCCGTACCGCCGGTGCTCGCGCCCATGCGCTCAGACGCTGATGCAGACTACTACGAGATAACCCAGAAGGTTGGCAGGGCGCGGATCCTACCCGGACTAGAGACAGAGGTCTGGGGCTACGATGGGATCTTCCCTGGTCCCACCATAGAGTCGCGCAGCGGACGCAAGATCGTAGTTTGCCAGCGAAACGAGCTCCCCGTGCCGGTCTCCACACACCTCCACGGCGGCAGAACACCGCCAGAGAGCGACGGATACCCCACGGACCTGATCATGCCGAAGGAGGCGGCCAATGACCATACGATGGACGGTCACGGGTCGATAGGGAAGTTGGGATCAGGACACCATCACAAAGACTACGTCTACCCGCTGGAGCAGAGGGCGGCGACCCTCTGGTACCACGACCACCGCATGGACTTCACGGGGCCACAGGTCTGGCGGGGGCTCGCCGGCTTCCACATCATCCGCGACAACGAAGAGGACGTCCTCCCGTTACCCCACGCAGAGAGAGACATACCGCTCATGATCTGCGACCGCTCCTTCGGCAAGGACGGCTCGTTCCTCTATCCTTCGCTCGACCCCACGTTGCAGACCGAGCCGGGTGTCGAGGACGACTACATGGACGGGGTCCTCGGGGACACCATCCTGGTCAACGGCGCCCCCTGGCCCTACCTGGAGGTCTCGGCAACGAGATACCGGTTCCGCATCCTGAACGCCTCGAACGCTCGCCGCTACGAACTCGCCCTGGAGCCGGGAAACGAAGCTCCCTTCGTCCAGGTAGGCAGCGACGGGGGGCTGCTCGGCGCGCCAGTAATGCACCGCACCATCCGCATTGCACAGGCCGAGCGCTTCGACGTAGTCATAGACTTCTCGAAGTACGATGCTGGCGATGAGGTCACGCTAAAGAACCGCATGGGCGAAGGCAAGACATCAGACATAATGCGCTTCCGAATCACCCGCAAAGAGAGTGACGACAGCGCGGTGCCGCGAAAACTCTCGGATATGACAGAGTTCGACGGGCTCACAGAGTCGAGCTCTGGGCTCACGCGCGAGTTGCGCTTTACCCGGGTTGCCGACAACGGCAGGACGATGTGGGGCATCAACGGCGAGCCGTTCGACCCCGGGCGCATGGCTGCCCGTCCGGAGTTGGGAGCTACCGAAGTCTGGCACCTGAAGGCGGCCCCCGCTGCGCACCCGATCCACCTCCACCTGGTCCACTTCAAGGTGCTCTCCCGCAATGGCAGAGAACCGCTCGCCACCGACGCCGGCTGGAAGGACACCGTGGACCTCACCTCGGGCGAGGAGGCGCGCGTGCTCGTCCGTTTCGACGGCTACAGGGGCCGCTACGTTTTTCATTGCCACAACCTCGAGCACGAGGACATGATGATGATGGCCAACTTCGAGGTGGTCTGAAAGCGATGTGCGGAGGTCAAGACCTCCGCACATCGCGCACTTCAGCATTTCAGCCAGTCAGCATGTCAGCAAGAACAACCTGAATTGCCGAGATCGTTCTGAAAGGTTTGTCCCTTCCAGCCAGCAAACCCCACGGCGTTAACGAGTCGTCAATTTATTCGCCGAGTAGCATCCTCCGTTGTGCTAGAACAGGCCAGAACTAGGTTTGCTGGCAGAGTACGGCGGGAGCGGACGATGGCGAAGACTCACAAGGTGACATTTAAGAAGAGCGGCATCACGATAGATATCGCCGAGGACGAGTACATCCTCGAAGAGGCAGAGGACGCAGGGCTACATCTTCCCTACGACTGCCGCAGCGGCACGTGCACGACGTGTATCCAGAAGTGCCTCGGAGGAGAAATAGATCAAGACATGGCCTTCGCTATCGGCGACGAAGAATTGAATCAGGGTCTGCGCCTCATCTGCATCGGCAGTCCCCTCTCGGACGTGGTGCTCGACGCATAAGCATGTCGGCACTTTGCTTGCCTGCCGCTACTACCAGATGACCTCAATTGGATACTGTGAGATCAAGGGGTCTGCGCTGAGCAGGGGCGTCTCTTCGACGAGGGCTTGGGAGATGAGGATGCGGTCGAAGGGATCCCGATGGTAGTCGGGCAGGGTACGGGTGTGTAACGCGTGGCTGAGGTAGATGGGTAGTGACAGAAAGGCATTGCGGGACAGCTGGTCGATGATGAACCGCTGCAGGTCATCGGGGACCTCCAACCTGCCGAGGCCAGCTTTGATAGAGATCTCCCACCCGCTAGCCGCGGAGAAGTACAGCTCGTTACGGCCGTCGCCGATGATCTCTCTTGCCCGGTAGGAGAGCCTTCGGTCGTCGGAGATCCACCACAAGAACGCGTGGGTGTCGAGCAACGCCCTCACCGCTCGAAGGCTTCCAGAACCTCCTCCGGCAACGGCGCGTCGAAGTCCTCGCCAATTACCACCCGCCCCGACGCAGTACCCGGCTCGCGCCGCTCGGGCCTCTCCCCAACAGGGACCAGCCGCGCCACGGGCCTACCTGCTTTGGATATCACGATCTCTTCGCCCCCGCTTACCCGTTCTAACAACCGCGACAGATGGGTCTTGGCCTCGTGTACGTTTACCGTCTTGCGCATCACGCACCTTGCCTTTCGCGTATTGGTTCTAGACGATAGTAAACTAAGTCATGGACTAAGTCCATATTGGAATCGAAGGCCTCGCAACGAATCTCTACGGACCGACAATCCGCTCTCCGAGTGGTGCTCGACGCCTGAACGATCTGTAGCCCGGGTCTCCCTCTCGAACTTGCCTGACTCCAGAAATAGTGTAGAGTTTCCCGATGCTCGAAAGGTTCACACGCCGCCGGTTTCTTTCAGCGGTTGGCGCCGGGGCTACGTATCTAGCCTTGACAAACGTGGCGGGCTGCGGCCGGAGCGAGAATGCCCCTCAGGCCAAGCCCTCGAAGGGGGGCACCCCGTCTACCCCGAAAGTTTCGCCCCTGCCGAACGCCTCGCCAGACCCCAAGGGGGACGTGTGGGCCTTCCGCTCTCGCCCCGACCTCAGCCCGCCCGCCGTCGAGGTAACCACGCAGGCGCACGACACAGCCCCCGGCTACAACTTCGTCACCCCTGAGAAGGGCGCCGCCAGGCAGGGCGGCTCGATGATCGTCGACGGTCGCGGCGAGGTGGTGTGGTTCCGTCCCATGCAGAGTAGGCGCGGACGCGCGAACGACCTCAAAGTGCAGAGCTACCGTGGCAAGTCCGTGCTTACCTGGATGGACGGGGCGAAGGAGTACGTGATCTTCGACCATACCTACCGCCAGATAGCCCGCGTCAGCGCCGGCAATGGCTACTATGGGGACCACCACGAGTTTCTCATCAGTCCCCAGGACACTGCGCTGATCCTGATCTACAACCCTGTGCGCCGGGATCTCTCATCGATCGGCGGCGTGAAGAACGACACGGTGTGGCAATGCATCGTCCAGGAGCTCGACATCGAGAGCGGGGAGGTCATCTTCGAATGGCATAGTCTCGAGCATGTAGGCATTGACGAGACCTATACCGCGGTGTCGCAGGATGGCCGCCCGGGGCTCGACTACTTCCACGCCAACTCCATAGAAGTAGACCACGACTCGAACTTGATCGTCTCCGCTCGCCAAACCTTCGCCGTATACAAGATAGATCGCAGCACGGGCGAGGTCATGTGGCGCCTCGGGGGCAAGAAGAGCGACTTCGAGATGGGTCCAGGCACCCGATTTGCCTTCCAGCACGACGCCAGGCGCCAACTCGACGGAACGATATCCATCTTCGACAACGGCACCACGATCTTTCACGGTGGCTGGCCGGAGGCCATAGAAGAGTCCCGCGGCATCGTGCTGAAGCTCGACGAGGAGCAGATGAGCGCCTCGCTGGTCCGCGAGTACACCCACCCCGACAAACTGCACGCCGATGCGGCCGGCAACATGCAAGTTTTGCCCAACGGCAACGTGTTCGTAGGGTGGGGCAGGGCACTGGTCTTCTCGGAATTCAGCAAGGATGGCGAGCTGCTCTTCGACGCCGGATTGCCGCCCCCCAACAGATCCTACAAGTCTTTCCGCTTCCCATGGAACGGACACCCGACCGACCGACCCGCCGCGGTCGCCGAGCGAGCCAACGAAGAGGAGGTCAGGATCTACGTCAGCTGGAACGGGGCTACAGAGGTTTCCGCCTGGGAGGTGCTCGCCGGCCCTCGTGCGGACCAAACAGAGACTCTAGGCTCGGTTGCCCGAGACGGATTCGAGACGGCCCTGTCGGTGCAGACGCCCCATCCTTACGTCGCCGTGCGAGCCAAAGACCGTTCCGGGCGGGTCATCGGTACTACTGCGACTCTGAAGATCTAGACCCAAGCGGTGCTGGTTAGCCTCGGCGAAGACCTGTTCGTCGATCCGGTTTCGGGTGCTATCTTCCGAGCTCGCGCAAGTTCTCCCACAGGATATAGAGTCCTACTATCAGGACCGCGAGGACGATGACGCTCCAGAAGTAGTGTTCGAGGAGTACGAGGGCGCCGACTACCGCCAGCGCTACGTTGACGCTCACTATGAACCTGGTCAGTCGTCTCCTAAAGCCGGCCTCGATGAACGCGAACATAGCGATAGCGAAGACGAGCGCGGAGAGGAGGTGCGATCTCTCGTAGGCAATGATGAGGATGAGCGTCACAAGCACCAGGGCGATGCTGATCGAGGCCCACAGCTGCGCCACCCTCCCAGCGTGGGTCTCCGCCTCCGGGACGGGGCGCGTGGCGTGCATTATGTGGGCATGCGCGGAGGGACGTTCGCCGCCTCTCAGGCTTTCGGCGTGATCCTTTAGGGACTCGGCGAGGACTTCGTCGTCGGACAGTCTCTCGCGCAGCGTCTCGACTTCCCTGGATACTTCTTCGATGTGCCGCGTCTGGTTCTCGTGGAGCTTAGTAAGGTGGGACTGGTCGCGCGTGGCCTCGGCTTCCATGCCGAGCGTCTTCAGCCGGCTGCTCTTCTCACTTAGTTCGGAGCTGAGGAACGCCCGGCGTTCTTCGATCTCCGCCTGACGCCCGGTTATGATTTCGAGCTCTTCCGCCCGGGTCGGCACCTTGTCGAGGCCGGCCCAGCCCACGGGGTCGAACCACTCGCGGCTGATGGTCTTGTCGCGGTTGTACATCGGCCCCGCCGGGGCGTCCTCTCCCTCGAAGGGATCCCGGGTGTATAGGCCCCACAGTCCGCGGTACCCCGAGACCCACGACGGCAACGGGTTCATGAGGCGCGGGGGGTCCCACTCCCTGTCCTGCCCGGGCCCGACCGACCACCCATCCCCGCGCCCGTAATCCACGAAGGGGATGGTGAATTGTTCGTAGGGTTTCTCCCTGTAGTCCTCGTCGGCGTACTGCCGCAGCGTTACGTACCAGAAGCGACGCGCGATCCTGCGTACCGCGGAGAGGGCGCGCGGCAGGGGGAAAGCCAGCTCGGTCAGGTACTCGCCCCGGAAATAGCGGGTCGCGTGCGAGCCGGCGCAGACGTACGCCACGGGGTGCTCGCCGACCTTCTCCAGCTCCGGATCGTCCCACCGGCGCCTGAGGTCGTCGCCGGTCTCCTCGTGCGCAGCGTAGGCTACCCACTCGGGGCGTACCTCTCCGGACTCCGATTCGGAGAGGTAGATGAAGATCTTCTCCCAGTCAGCCTCGTGGTCGTTGGCGCCGAATACGTTGCTCCTCCAGTCGTTGAACGCGTAGAACAGCCAGTACCGCAAGACGATCCAACCGTCCTGGCGAACCACGTTACCGTGATATCTGAAGCGTTGTTTCTCCTCCATGAAACGGCCGTACAGGACGCGTCCCCCCTCCACGTCCCCGCCTGGCACCCTCCCCCTGGCCAAGAGCGTCAGGGAGAAGAGCGCGTCCGCCAACCGCGAGATGTAGCCGACGCGCGCGAGGCGGCCCCTGCCGGCCCGGAAAATCTCCTCCGGCCAATCGGGGTTCGTGTGCGAGCGCCGCGCCCGCCGGCGACCCCCGTTCTCCTCTTCTTTGGGGTTGGGGATCTTGAGGTAGTGTACGGCTCCGGTGGTGTCATCCGGCTGCTGGGCGAGTCTCTCCAGGGTGAGCTCTCCGGCCGGAACCACGCAGACGGCGTCCTCGCCCGGACGCGCCACCCAGAGGCTGCAGGCGTCGACGTAAGGCTCGCAGTCCATCGGGTAGAACCATTCGCCCTTGGTGAACCGGATCACGGGCTCGAATCGGCGCAGCAGTTCCTCGGCGGTCCTCGCGTCCACGCTCTCCTCATTCGCCATGTGCGATCTCCGGTCTAGCTTCCGCCGGCGTTAGCTGTCTGCGGTGGACCACAGCCCGCACGCTGCGGGAGTTGAGGAGCAGGATCATAAAGATGCTGTAGGCGATGATGGGGTAGGCGAACCACGGGCGCGAGGTGCCGTAGTAGAACAGGCAGGCCATCATGATCAAGGCCTGCGCCACCGAGGCCAGCATCCATCCCCGGCGCCTGAGCAGCACGAAGCCGAGGCCGGCGAGGAACAACAGGATCACCGGCCCGAGAAAGTAGACGGCGAACAGGAGCGCCCGCACGAGCGGCTCCAACCACGGCCCCTCGACGGTCTGGACGTCGAACTTGCCCGACCCGCTGGTAATCCTCAGAGCCCGGTCCCAGTCGAACCTGGTGAACAACCAGACGCCGGTCCCCACCATCGCGACGACCTGCACAAGGAGCAACACTCCAAGCAGCCGCGCCTGTCGGTACAATGCTCGCCCTCCTGGTTCGATTTCGTACTCCGTATACGCCCGACAGGCAGGATAACCCTTCCCGCGATGTCGCGCACCTGCCAGCACGCTACGCCCTTCGGGCTTCGCTTGTCAGGGGTTCGGGTTGTTGTTCTCGCTTGTGGCCGAATGCGCGGAAGGTGGAAGTTTCTGGGAGTCGTCTTGGAGTTTGTACAGGCGCTTCGCGTTTGTGCGCAGGATACTCTCTCCGGCGGCTTCGGCCTCGGGGAGGTTTAGTTCTCCGTGCGACACCATCTCTCCGAGGGATTCTCCGAGCACGCGCCTACCGTCTATGGCGCTGATCCAATGCAGCTCGGGCACGCCTATGCCGTCGGAGCTGTACATGAGCTTAGAGGTAGGGGCGACGCCGAGCGCCTGCCGCGTGGAGGAGAGCATCTCGGCGTAGCCGAGCAACGGTATTCCATAGGAGAGGTCCAGGTAGACGTTCTCGTAGACGGCGGCCAGATAACCTCCCTGCCTGGTGTACGGGTAGCACTCGTGCAGTAGCACCACGGGCATGCCACGGTAGTCGGGTCGCCCTAGCACGGGGCGCAGGTAGAGAGGGTTGCCGAGCAAGAGGTCCGTGTCGGCATCGCCGTAGCCGACGTGGAACTGGACGGGAACCTCCTGCCGCGCCGCCTGCGCGAAAGCGACGTGCAGCAGGGTGTCAAGCAGGGGCTTGTGGACCAGGCGCGCGGAGCCTGCTTCGGCGGCCCGCCTGTACTCGCGGAAGGACTCTTCGGCATCCTTCCGCGGCCACTCCCTGACCTCCAGACCAGTCCTGTAGGCGGCGATGCTCTTGAGCGCCACGTAGCCCCGGCCCCGCACGTCGTCCAACGCGGTGGTGAGTGCTGTCTCTGTGTCTGCGAGGGAGTCGTGTTCCTCGAGCAGGTCCTCCATCAGGATCTCGAGCCGCAGCATCGGCTCCGCGCGGCAGCCTGCGAGCTCTCCCAGCTCAGACACCGACAGTACCCCTTCGGGCGGCGGGAAACCCGTGTCGAGGAGCAGGGTATCGACGTTCGCCGCGCGTAGCAGTGCGGCAGTGAGTTCTCGCCCGTCCCTCTCGCTGCGGGCTTGGAACACGGCTTCCTCTTCCGGCTCGCAGTCGAGGAAGTCGGCCAGCGTCCGGATGAGGCGCCGGTAGAAGGCCGTGCTCGCGACGTGATCCCGCACCATGCCAGGGTCGGCTGATTCGGTGAAGGCCCGCCGCCAACTCGTGAGATCTTCGAAGGTCTGATCCCGCTTAACCCCGTGGCAATGGTTGTCCACGACGGGGACCTGCGTGAGGTCTACCGCTTCCACGCGTCGTCTCCGTTCATCTCATCACGCCTCCACCGTTGGTCCCTCGCATCTTGTCAGGCTACAGGTTTCAGGTATTTTTCTGATGTCTGTAGCCTGATGCCTATCTAGTAGATCGTCGCGGCCGTGGCAGCCACTTCCTCGGGCGCAAGCTCTCGTGCCATGGCGGCCTGCGCCCTTGCCACGGCCACGTGGGTACGCACGAGCGGTTCGCCTAGCGCCTCTACTAGAACGTCGTCTTCCTCCAGCGCGTCCAGGGCCTCGTCCGGGGAGGCGGGGAGCGGGAAGAGGCCCTTCGAGGTGCGCTGCTCGTCGCTCAGCGTGGCAGGATCTACCACAGTCGGCGCCCCGGGGTCGAGGCCGCGCTCTAAACCATCCATCCCGGCTGCGAGGACCACGGCGAGCGCGAGGTAGGGATTGCACGTGACGTCGACCGGCTTGAGCTCGACGTTGGCGGTCGCTGACTCCCTGCCGGCCACGGGTGACGCCAACCGCACGGCGGCCTCCCTGTTGTCCAGGCCGTAGGCAGCGTAGGCCGAGGACCACATACCAGGGGCGAGCCGCTGGTATGAGTTTGGAGAAGGGGCGGTAAACGCCATGACGGCGGGCAGATGCTCCAGTATCCCGGCCACGAAACCCGAGCCGGGAACGCTCAGGGCGCCGGAGGCGTCGAAGAGAACGGGGGCGTCGCCTTCGTAGAGGCTCACGTGCAGGTGGTGGCCGTTGCCGGCTCCCGCCAGGTATGGTTTGGGGGCCATAGTGATCTCGAGCCCCATCCGGTATGCCACGCCCCGGATCGCCTCCAGCACCATCACGCGCTTGTCCGCGGCGGCCAGCGCCTCGTCCTCCCCCACGGAGAGCTCGAGGTTACCCTGTCCCACCTCGGCGTGGCACTGCTCGGGGCGAACGCCCATCTCCTCCAGTACCCGTGCCAGCTCGGCGACGAACTCCGCCGCCGGGGTCAGCGCGAAGCTCCCCGCGTAAGGCGTTCTATCCAGGGGACCATCAGAGTTCCAGACGTAGAACTCGGCTTCATAGGAGGCCAGCGACCTGTAGCCCCTCTCGGAGAGCCGCCCGAGCACGCGCTTGAGGGCGCCGCGCGGGCAGCCCTCCCACGGGGTGTACGCGTCAGGCTCCGTCATGTCGCAAGAGACCATTGCCTGCCCGCCGGCAAAGGGCAAAGGGGTGAGCGTCGAGAGGTCGGGGACGAGACGGCACTCCCCAACCGGGCTCAGCCCCGACTCAGGGTGCAGCGCCCCACTCGGGTCGAGCGCCAGTACCCCCTTCGCGAGCCCCACCCCCGACCTCGCCCTCCCGGCAAAGCCGTCCCTGTGGACGGCCTTCGCCTTTGGGATACCTGCGTGATCCACGAACACGAATCTGACCCACAGAGTACCTTCAGGCAACGGCCGCGCCCCGTGCTGCCTTACCTCGCGATCGGCTTGCATCGCACCCCCTAAGACTCGGTCGAATACTTTTCCCATGATGGTGCGCCCAATATCTCACGCTCCGGTCTCCCGGTCCACGGCGCTTCGTGGCGCGGATTCCGCTTACCTTTAGCCTCCGGTCCGGGAGCCGGTTCCCGCGGCAAAGTCCTCCTCGGTCATCAGCCTCTCGCCGGCCCGACGCGTCGCGGCGTTGCGGACTAACGTGACTACGATCCCCGCGACGACCCAGAGCGCGGCGATGATGGGGTACCACGCCGCGGCGTCCGTCGGATAGGGGTACACGTTGCGCAACAGCGTGTAGCCGATAACGACCAGCGCCAGGAAAGGCACGACGACCTCCCACGCGGCGACCTGTCGCTCGCCCGAGAGGAAAAGCAGCTTCGCGGCCCCGATGGTGGCGAGCGCGTACACGAGAAGCAGGACCAGAGTCCCTATCGTCCCCGATGCCACGAACAGGTCGAAGGGCGCCAGGCCGAACACGAACCAGCCGAGCAAGATAATGACGTATGCACCGGTAGCGACGGTTGCCGTGGAACGCGCCGGGACGCCGCTCCGAAAAGAGATAGTGCCGAGCGCAGCAGGGCCGACCTCATCGCGCGAGAGCGCGTACAGGAGCCGCGCGGCTCCCACTACGCAAGCCAGCGCGCAACCGAAGGCGCTGACTGCGGCGCCGATGGTAATTAGCTCACCGACCCAACCCGCGACGAACAGGCTGCCGAGATCGCCGAGCAGCGAGCCTGACGCGATGAACTCCTTGACGCCCTTCGCGTCGGTTCCGAAGCCCATCACCTCGATGGCCGTGACGAAGATGAAGTACAGGCCGCCGAAGATGGCCACCCCGAGGATCGCGCGCGGTATGTCGCGGCGGGGCTCTTGAGCCTCCTCGCCCAGCGTCGCGGCCGCCTCGAACCCGGCGAAGGAGAGGAACCCGAACACCACCCCGAGGAACACTGCAGAGAGGCCCGTCCCGCCCGGTACCGAGAACACCGAGAAGTCCAGAGTGTTGCCGTTGGGGGCCGTGCCCGTCGCGAGCCGGATCAGGACGATAACGCTCACGATGAGTATGAGCGCGACGGTAGTCCCCTCGATAATGAGCAGAACTCTCGTGCCCCCCCGAATGTTCGAGGCCGCGAGCGCCCATACGCCTGCGAGTGCTATCGCACCGACCACGAAGGGCGCCCACCCTGGCTGGTTCGTCCAGATGCCGAGGGCGTCGAGGAACTCCGCCCCGAAGATTCCGGCCGCGGTAGAGGTGACGACGCCGTAGAAGGTGTAAGTTCCCATCAGCGCCCACCCCGAGATGACGCCGGCCCTGGGGCCGAGCGTCGCCCCGACGAAGCCGTACACGCTGCCGGCGTGGTTGAAGCGCTGGGTGAGCCGGACGAAGGTCCAGGCGATCAACAGCACCCCGATGGTCGCCAGCACGAACGCGAGCGGGACGGCACGCCCGACGCTGCCCGCAGTGCCCTGAGGGTTGATGTTGGCCGCCATCGAAGGCGCCATAAGCGCCAGCGAGATGCCGACCGCCTCCCACAGATGCAACTCACGCCGCAGGTGCGGTCTCTCAGTCCTACTGGCTTCTGTGGTCACAACAACTCCTTTGCTCGACCGAAGACCTCTCCCATCCCACGAAAGTGCTCACAATATCTCACGCCACGGGGCCATGGTCCATAGCACCAGATACTTCGCACACCCTGCGCGGAAGCGCTGCGAGCAAGCGATGATCGACGCATAGAATCGAAACCAGAGAACTGGGCAATGCTACTGCTCATGTCATGCTCGCCGCCCTACCAAGGCCGATTGCCACGCCTATGGATACGAGGACCCCCGCCCTGTTTGCAGCCGAATATAGTCTCATGTATTGCAATTGTCGGGCCAACGGCCACCGGGGCCGCATCGATGCGGCCCCGGTCCTTACGCTACGTGCTCGGTGCCCTTACTGTCCGTTTTGCGAGGGGGCGATGTTGCGGTTGAAGCGGAAGAGGTTCTGTGGGTCGTAGCGGTCCTTGAGGGCGACGAGGCGCTCGTAGTCCTCCGGCGCGTAGGCGGCCTTTACCCTCTGGGCGCTCGCGCCTCCGAGCTCCATGAAGTTGACGTAGGTGTCGCCGGTCTGGAAGGGGCGCGTCGCCTCGGCCACGCGGGTGAGGTAGGCCATGATCCCTTCCGCCATCTCCGGGGTGAAGGCCGGCCCGACCCCGTTCATGATGAACCCGGAGTCGCCCTTGCCCATGGTGCTCAGGCGGTCTGCGGTGCGCGTAAGGGCGCCGCCGAGTTGCCGGATCTCCAGCAAGATCAGGGGCGACTCGGAACCGGCGCCGGCAACCTCAACTAGCGTCTCTATGGCCTCCGGCGAGAGCTCGCGCAGCATCTCGGAGTGCTGGCGGGCCCCCATCGGGTCAACGGGGTCCATGCTTATGGAGTCCATGGCCGCGAAGGGCATCGGACCGAAGGTGTCCATGATCGGCTCGCCGAGTCCCTCGCGCACGGGGCGCAACATCTCCTCGCCGTCCCCGGGCGACTCCCCACAGTAGCAGCCGCGCAGCGCTATGACGGATCTGCCCCGCAGCAGCTCGGGCAGCGCGGGCAGCGGGGGGATGTTGAGGAACGCCACCCCCGTCGACCATTCGTCCGGGAGATCTGCGCTCCAGCGGGCGTAGGCGTCCAACACCTCGGCCGCCTTCTCCATGGGATAGAAGATGTCGCCACCGTAGAGAGTTCCTACGGGGTAGAGGTCGAACTTTAGGGAGGTTACTATCCCGAAGTTGCCGCCCCCTCCCCCTAGCCCCCAGAACAGGTCGGGGTTGTCCTCGGCACTCAAGCGTACCAACTCGCCGGCAGCGGTTACTACGTCGGCCTCCCTCACGCTCGCGGCATTGAAGCCGTACTTACGCCCGAGCCACCCGAAGCCGCCGCCCATCGTGTAGCCGACGACGCCGACGTGGGAGGTGGAGCCCATAAGCCCGCCCAGGCCGTGCGGCTGGGCCTCCTGGACCACGTCTGCCCACAGCGCGCCGGCCTCGACCCTCGCGGTCCTTGATACGGGGTCCACCCTGACCCCCCTCATCTTCGAGGTGTTGATCAGGACGCCTCCGTCGCACGGGGCGCCGACCCCGTGGCCCGTCGCCATAACCCCGACGCCGATCCCCGCGTCGCGGGCGAAACGCACGGCGGCCATCACGTCGGCGGCGCCCCCGGCCACGACCACCAGCGCCGGAGCCTGATGGGCGGCCAGGTTCCACGCCCGGCTCGCGTCATCGTAACCCTCCTCACCGGGCACGTGCGCGGTGCCGCGCAGGCCGGCCCGCAAAGTCTCCAGCGTAGAACCCTGCATCATCGTCTCCACAAGCATCTCCGTTCTCTAAAGAGTTGCGGACCGTAAAAGCCTGTTTCTCCCAGCCCGTCAAGACAACAGGTCGCAGTTTAACCTTCGAGAACAGAACGCGCATCCCCCATTTGGGCTATTTTCGGGGCCGATCTAGCAACCCCAAATAGATCCGGGCGCTACAGCCAGCCGCGGCGCTTGAAGACCAGGTAGAGCATGAGTGAGGTGATCGCCATGAGCACAAGGGCGAAGGGGTAGCCGAAGAACCAGTTCAGCTCGGGCATGTGGCTGAAGTTCATGCCGTAGATCGTCCCAATAAGTGTGGGAGCGAACAGGATCGCGGCCCAGGCGGAGATCTTCTTTACCTCCTCGTTCTGGGTCAGGCTGGCCAGGGTCAGGTTCACGCTGAGGATGCTCTGCAGCAGCTCGCGAAAGCCAGCGAGCCGTTCCGTGACCTGCAGGAGGTGGTCCTGCACATCGCGCAGGTACTTGCGTACCTCCGGGTCGACATCCGTTGTCTCCTCGTGGATCAAGTTCCCGAGCACGTCCCCGAGCGGCTCGGTCGCCCGCTGGAACTGGATGACCTCTCGCGAGAGCTCGTAGATCCTGCGCGACACGTTGGGATCACCCCCGAAAACCTCGGCCTCTATCTCCTCGATGTCGTTCTCGAGGCCGTCGACCACAGGCATGTAGTCGTCGACGACACGGTCCATGATGGCGTGAAATATTGCCTCGGGTCCCTTGCGCAACAGCTCGGGGTCGGCCTCGAGGTCCCTGCGCACGTCGCCCACGTCGGGCGACTCGCTGTGGCGCACGGTTACGACGAAGTCCTCGCCCACGAAGACGTGGATCTCCCCGAACTCGACCCTCTCCTCCTCGTCGAGGTACCGGGCCGGCTTGAGCACGACGAAGAGGGACCCGCCGTAGCGTTCCAGCTTGGGCCGCTGGTGGGCCTCCGTGGCATCCTCGACGGCCAGCCCGTGCAAACCGAACTCCTCGGCGACGGACGAAAACTCCTCCTGCGTCGGCCTGTAGAGGCCGATCCAGGCCACCCCGCGCCGCTCCCTGAGGGCTACGTAGGTCTCCCGTAGGGTGCCTGGCTCCGCCGTGCGGCGACCGTCCACGTAGATGGCGTTGTCCACGATCACAGCCGCATTATACGCCCGGAAAAGAGCAAGTCAGCACTTCAGCAAGTCAGCACTTCAGCAAAGGAAACGCCGGACGGAATGCTCGTGGTAGGGAAGGGTCGATTCTACAGCGAACCGCCCTGAAGGATGCTCCAAGCGGTCGTCATCCCGGCGCGGGAGGCGTTTCGTTGGCGTGTGTTGGCTGACTTGCTGACAAGCTGAAATGCTGAAAGCTCTATCGCGCGGCGACGCGCCTGTACAGGGAGACGGAGAGAGGAACGAAGACAGCGAGGATACCGACGCACCAGGCTAGGGCCTGCCAGCCGTGCGATCCTACGGGCTGGTCGAGCAGGAAGCCCCGCACGGCGTCGATGACCTGCGTTATGGGCTGGTGGTCGGCGAAGGCTTTCAGCCATCCCGGCATGTTGTCCGTCATCACGAAAGCGCTTGAGGCGAAGGTCAGCGGGAAGAGCCAGATAAAGCCGGCCGACTGCACGGCCTCGGTGCTCCGCAAGAGGAGCGCCACGGTAGCCCCGATCCAGGAGAACGAGAAGCTGAGCAGCAGCAAGAGCCCGATGGCTCCTGCCCAGCCGGCGAGGCCAGCCTCGGGACGGAAACCGACGAGGATCCCGACGACGAGCATCACGAGAACGACGAAGAGGTTGCGGACCAAATCGGCGATGGTGCGGCCCGTGAGGACGGCGGAGCGGGCCATGGGCAGCGAGCGAAAACGGTCCACGAGTCCCTTCTGCAGATCCTCGGAGAGGCCTATCCCCGTGCTCACCGACCCGAAGGCGACGGTCTGGACGAAGATACCGGCCATGAGGTAGTTGACGTAGCTCTCGCCGCCAACGTCGATGGCGCCGCCGAACACGTACCGAAAAAGGAGCACGAACATGACAGGCTGTATGGTCGCGAAGACCAAGAGCTCTGGTATGCGCGGGATCTGGACGAGGTTACGCTTGGCGAGCACCCACCCGTCGGCGAGCGCCCAGTAGAGCTTACCGTGCCTGCGTGGCTGCACGCTGCTGTTCATCGCTGCGCTCATGCGATCTCCTTTTCGTCGAGACGCTGCTCGCCTTCCTCGGCGTCGGGCTCCGCCGCGCGGCCCGTGAGGGTGAGGAAGACGTCGTCGAGGGTGGGACGGTGCAGACCCAGCTCATCACCCTGCACCCCAGCCGCGTCGAGGTCGCGGACGACGGCCGCTAAAAGACCTGGACCGCCGGCCACCGTCGTCCCCAGGTACCCGCGTTCGGCGTCCACGCGTACGCCGCTTTCGCCGTGGGCGTAACGCTCGAGCACTCTGGCGGCGGCTTCGAGTCCGTCGCCCCTCGCCACGGTCACCTCCAGTCGCTCGCCGCCGACCCGCGCCTTGAGCTCGCCCGAGGTGCCCTCGGCGATCACCCGCCCGGCATCTACGACGACGATCCTGTCTGCCAGCCGGTCCGCCTCATCCAGGTACTGCGTCGTCAGGAGCAGCGTCGTCCCGCCTGAGACCAGCTCTCCGATAATGTCCCACATCGTGATGCGGCTTCTGGGGTCGAGCCCCGTTGTCGGCTCGTCGAGGAAGAGGACGGGCGGCGAGAAGACGAGGCTCGCCGCCAGGTCGAGCCGGCGGCGCATGCCGCCAGAGTACGTCTTGGCTAGCCGCGAGGCGGCGCCTACGAGGTCGAAACGCTCCAGGAGCTCGTCAGCCTTCATTCTAGCCTGCTTCTTCGGCAGGTGGTAGAGCCGTCCGACCATCTCCAGGTTCTCGCGGCCCGTGAGGTACTCGTCCACGGCGGCGTACTGGCCGGTGAGCCCGATGCGCGATCGCAACTCGTCCGCCTGCCGCACGACGTCGAGGCCAGCGACCTCGGCCCGCCCCGCGTCCGGCTCGAGGAGCGTCGTCAGAATGCGTACCGCCGTGGTCTTGCCCGCTCCGTTGGGCCCAAGCAGGCCAAGGACCGTACCCCGCTCCACGCGCAGATCGATCCCGTCGAGCGCCAGGGTCTTACCGTAGCTCTTCCGTAAACCTTCTGCCAATATGGCGGGTCTGTTCTCCGTCACGCGCCATCCTTCCGTGAGGTTCTCGCCAACTGATTAAGCTAGAAAAGCCCGCTGATGCACCCGAAATTCACACGTTCGATGCAGGTTTAGCGCTACGGGTCTCTATTCGTCAGTATGGCCCTCGAAGACGGCGAAAGCGGCGCCCTGGGGATCGCCGAGAACGGCGATTCTTCCTGCCGGGAGATCCATGGGCCCGGCAAGCTGCGCACCGCCTAGCTCTCTTGTCTTCTCGACGGCCTCGTCCGAAGAGGAGACCGTGAAGTAAGGGAGCCAGAAGGAAGGGGCGTCGCCGTGCTGCTCCGACATCGGCATGAAGCCGCCGTTCTGAGACCCTGAGTTCTTGATCGTGGTGTAGACCAGCATTCCGTCCTGCTCGATTGGTTCGATCTCCCAGCCAAAAAGTACGCTGTAAAAGTCGCCCGCCGCCCCCGAGTCACGGGTCTGGAGCTCGTTCCAGCCCATACAGCCAACGTCGTTGACCCGTCCGGCGCCGATGTGCGCCTGTGGCTCCCACACGCAGAGCATTGCGCCGCCGGAATCGGCGAACACGGCCATGCGGCCCAACCCCATCACGTCGAAGGGCTCCTCGAATATTCTGGCGCCGAGCTGTCTTGCCTTTGCAGCGGTCTCGTCCGCGCTCGAGACGCTGACGTAGTTATTCCAGTGCGCGGGTTGTGCGTCTTGCTGAACCATAGCGCCCACCGCGTCGCCCCCGACGTGGCACATCGTGTAGACGCCACCGCCAGGGAGCTCGTCGTCCCTGAACTCCCAGCCGAACAGGCCGCCGTAGAAGGCTTTCGCACCCTCGGCATCGGGCGTCGAGAGATCCACCCAGCAGAACGTTCCCGGCTCGTATGATTCCCTTTTGCCCATTGGCTACTCTCCTTTTCCGCCACCCAGAATCGTCCAAGAAACTGCACCAGAATTCTACGTGCGCGCCCCCCGTTCCCAACCGGCAAACGTCACGGCAAGAGGGAAGTCGTGACGAGAGAACGGCGCCCGAATCACCGGCGAATCGGTTGACGCCATGTGCGGCCGTGTGCTGTACTTCTTGCAACGGACCATCGACCAGGGAGAGGAAAATGCGAGCAGCGTTCGTGTCTATCCAGGAGGTAATTACCACCTATCTAGAGGACATGACGCTTTATGGGCACCTTGAACCTTGGGATTTTGGCGCATGTAGACGCCGGTAAGACCACCCTGACCGAGCGGCTGCTCCATGCCGCCGGCGTCATCGGCGAGATCGGGAGCGTCGATGACGGCAACACCCAGACCGACACCCTGGTATTAGAACGGCAACGCGGCATCACGATCAAGTCCGCCGTAGTCTCCTTCTCCATCGACGGCGTGACGGTCAACCTGATCGACACACCTGGCCACCCGGACTTCATCGCAGAGGTCGAAAGAGTGCTGAACGTGCTCGACGGAGCCGTGCTCGTCGTCTCCGCCGTCGAGGGCGTGCAGGCGCAGACCCGCGTGTTGATGCGAACGCTGCAGCGGCTTGGCATTCCGACCCTGATCTTCGTAAACAAGATCGACCGCAGCGGTGCGCAATACGAAGGCTTGCTCCGCAGCATCTCAGAGAAACTGACGCCGCAAACCATCCCAATGGGGGCGGTCAGCAAGCTCGGCGCCCGCGCCGCCGGTTTCACGCCGTATGGCGCCGTCGACGCCGAATTCGTCTCCGGGCTGATAGATCTGCTCGCCGGCAACGACGACGCGTTCCTTGCCGCCTACGTAGACGACGAGACGAAAATCTCGTACGGCCGGCTTCGCGATGAGCTTGCCACGCAGACGGGGCGGGCGCTGTTGCATCCAGTATTCTTCGGCTCGGCGGTTACGGGGGCTGGCCTGGACTCGCTGATCGCCGGCGTCGCGCAGTTGCTACCTGCGGCCGAAAGCGACGTCGACGGGCCCGCTTCGGGTACCGTGTTCAAGGTCGAACGCGGTCAGGCAGGGGAGAAGATCGCCTACGTTCGCATGTTCTCCGGAACAGTACGGGCGCGGGACCGGCTGCGATTCCGCCGGGACATTGAGGAGAAGGTAACCGCGATCCGCGTCTTCGAGAACGGCTCGGACGTGCAGAGCAAGTCCATCGCCGCGGGGCACATCGGGAAGCTCTGGGGTCTCGGCGAGGTCCGGATCGGCGACCCGATAGGCGCGCAGGCCGTTGCCTGCGAACGCCACTACTTCGCCCCGCCGACGCTGGAGACGGTCGTCGTTCCCCGCCGTCGCGAGGACAAGGGCGCCTTGCACGCCGCGCTCGTCCAGCTCGCGGATCAGGACCCCCTCATCAACCTCCGGCAGGACGACAGTCGGCAGGAGATCTCCGTCTCGCTCTACGGCGAGGTGCAGAAGGAGGTCATCGGGGCGACGCTATTGGACGAGTTCGGCGTCGACGTCGCGTTCCGCGAGACGACGACTATTTGCATAGAACGGCCCGTCGGAACCGGTGCGGCCTTCGAGATCATCGCCAAGGAGCCGAACCCGTTTCTCGCGACCGTCGGGCTGCGAGTAGAGCCGGCCGAGGTCGGCACGGGCGTAGAGTTTCGGCTCGATGTCGAACTCGGGTCGATCTTGCTCTCCTTCCACAGGGCGGTCGAGGAGACCGTGCAGGAAACCCTGCGCCAGGGGCTCTACGGCTGGCAGGTCACCGACTGCACGGTCACCATGACGCACTCCGGCTACTGGGCGCGGCAGAGTAGCGCCCACGGTACCTTCGACAAGAGCTCCTCGAGCACCGCCGGAGACTTCCGCAACCTGACCCCGCTGGTTCTGATGGACGCCCTCAAGCAGGCTGGCACCGGGGTGTACGAGCCGATGCACCGCTATCACCTGGAGATCCCGGCTGACACCCTCGGGACGACGGTACCCGTGCTGGCCCGGCTGCGCGCCGTTCCGCAAACGCAACTGATGCGAGGCACGTCGTACGTCCTGGAGGGCGAGGTCCCTGCGGCCCGAGTCCACGTACTGCGGCAACAACTGCCGTCACTGACCCGCGGCGAAGGTATGCTTGAGTGCGCCTTCGAAGTCGACCGCTACCAACGGGTCGGCGGCGAGATCCCGACCCGGCCACGGACCGACCACAACCCACTAGACCGCAAGGAGTACCTGCTGCACGTCATGCGGCGGGTTTGGTGAAGGGAGAGGCTTACGACCAATGAGATGCACGCCGACGAAGTGGACATCGACGCGTGACTTTTCGGGTGCGTTAACCTTTACCCTTGCAGACCTGCTAGCGCAAGAGGGGCGTGAGGACGCGGTAGTGATCCACCAGCTCCTCGAAGCGCATCCGGTTGAGGCCCGACGGCGAAAGCAGCACCACGTCCCCGGCCACCGCGCCTAGCCGCCTTCGGTGCGCCTGCGCCGTCGCCTGGCGCGCTCCTCCGCGCGGCGCCTCATCCGCGCCTCCGCATCTTCCCGCTCGGACGTCTCGTTGTCTGCGCGCGTCGCCGCCGCTTCGGAGGGTTCCGTTCGCGTGTCGGCCTCCGGGGTTTCACCCGGCGGCTCCTCACTGGTCTCCGCATCACCGCTACGCACTTCCGTGGTCTCTCTCGCTTCGGGCGGACGGTCCTCTGCGCCAGCCTCTTCCTCGGGGGCGACTGTAGACTCGGCGCTGGCCTGGCTGGGCGACTCTGCCTGCGCGGTCTCGCGCTCGGTGGGTTCGCTCGTCTCGCTCTCCGGCATCGTCTGCGTCGCCTCGTCTTCCGGGCTGTCGCCCCGCTCCTGCGTAGCGCTCCCCGAGCCGAGGCGGCGTCCCTCTTCCTTCTCGGGGAAGGTGATATCGGTGATCGTCGCGTTGAGCTCTTTGATGCGAAGCCCCGTCAAACCCTCGACGCGCTCGGTGATCCTGCGCCGCACCTCCTCGACGGTCTGGAGTATGTTCCTGCCGTACTCGATGCCCATCTTGAGGTCTATGGCCGCCTCCGTCGTGCCGACCTCGACGGAGATGCCGCCGGTCTTGCCCTCCGACCCGGTCAAGTTCCCGATTACCCCGCTTGCGGTTCTCGAGCCACCCCCGCCCATGTGGACGCCCTCGACCTCCTGTGCCGCCATGCCGGCTATGGAGGAGACCACAGTGTCGCTGATCGTCGTAGCGCCGCGCTCGCTCAGGAGCGGGCTGTCGCTACGCTGTCCCTCCGACTCACTCATCTCTAACCCTCCTCCGTCGACCGATCTCTCCAAAATGTTCCCCGAATGATACAGGCGCAACCAGAATACCAGCATCTGAATTTGGAATGTCGAATTGGGAAGTTGGAATTATCCGCTTGCGCCACTGTTCCCCAATTCCTAACTCGCAATTCCTAATTCACAACTCAAGGGTTCCGGCCTCCGTGAACGTGATGTCCACCTGGCAGGTGCCGGGGCCCGTCGGCAGCACCACCTGCCCGTCGGAGATCGTCAGATCATACTGTCTGGTCTCGTCTCCCTGGCGCACGTTCAGGAGGCCAGCGAGGGACACGGAGTTGCCTTCGGGTGTCACCTTGTGGGCCCATACCTTCAAGACGCTCGCGCCGCCTTCGGTCTCGAAGGTTGCCCGGCGTAGAGAGGAGAAGGCTGGGACTTCCCCGCTCGCTGCCTCGTAGTGTTTCTCACTCTCCGGGTACTCCAACAGGACGTCGGCCATGCCGGGCCGGCCGGCTGTGGTGATCGAGAAGAAGCCCTGCTCACCATCGTCTCTCTCTTCCTTGCGCAGCTCGACGACGGTGCGCCTGGTAAAGGCTTTGCGCATGGCGAAGGTCAAGACAACGACCATCACGCTCGTCGCCACGGCCAGGATACGCTCCAGCGGGTTCGTCCAGATCAGCAGCCCGTGCACAAAGATGCTGGCCAGAAACAAGACGTAGATGGCCACCAGTAGCACGGGGTTGCCGAGGAACCGGTAGACGGCCGTGGGGACGCGCTCTCCCTGCCTCCGGCTGGCGAGGATCAGCAGCACGGGGAAGATCCCACCGAGGAGCGGGATGATGATCACGCCGATAAACCCGATCAGCCCGGTGAAGGACCCCGAGCCCCTGAACAACAGCCACTCCGCCATCACGAAGGCGACGACCACGGGGCTGGCCGAAAGCAAGAAGTTTCCGCCTTTGCTGGAGGAGATCCGGCGCAAGAAGCCGATCCTACGCGACGGGCGCGGCGTCTGTGCCTCGGGTGGCTGATCTTCTTCGGACAGGGCCTGCCAGAGTTGCTCCGCGCCCCGGCGCCCGCGCCTGGTGGCAAGAAGGGCTTCGTAGCGCGGATCTCCGTCAGGATCAACCCACTCCGCGACGTAGCCCTCCTCTACCAGTTCCCTAAGGAGCGCCCGCACCTCGCCCTCGTTCTGCCCCGTGTACTCAGCGGCTTCGGCGAGGCTCACCCTGCCCTGGCGAACGATCCATCCGACCAGCCCGGCCTGGGTGTCCGAGAGTTCGAAGACGCCCGCCAGGTCGAGACCGGCAACGTCACGGTCTCCCCTGTAGATCGGACGCATAGACGAAGTGACCCGCACGCGCACACGCTGCTGGTCGGCGTCCAGGAACTCCAGCGAGAGGTTGGCGTTACGGCTATTCGCGATATCGCGCAACTCCGGCAACCTGTCGAGAAGTTCAGGGACCCCGTTCTCGCCCAGGATCTCCCAACTGCCGGACGTCGCGGTCGTCGTCTCCACGCGGTGCAGGCTGCCATCGAGCTCGACATCGAGGCGGAACCGCGCCCTGCCACCACGCAGGCCCAGGTAGACCAGTCCAAGGCGCGGGCCGGTGCGCCAGCGGTCGCGGAACAGCAACAGACCCTGCCGGCGCGGCAGCACGAGGACGGGACGGGAGACCGAGGGCAACCGCTCGCGCACGAGGCTGAAGAGGATCAGGGTGTACTGGACCGAGCCCATGCCCATCCCGAGGACGATAAATACCGCGCCAAGCACGTAGATAACAGGGCCGATCTGGGTGGCAAGCGGGTCGAGAGCTGTGCCAGCCGAGCCGGACAGAGCCTCGGGAGTGAGAGCTCCGTTGACGCCGAGCACGAAGATACAGTAAAGGAATAGCGCGGTCACCTGCGCCGCGACGGTGCCCCAGATCAGGGACCGCGCGCTGGGGTCTCGCTCGAGGACTACCCTGGCGCAGGAGCTCACCGTGAGATGCCCGAAGTAGGAGGCAAGGACCACGCCGAAGATCAGCCCCAGGATCTCGGGTTCGAACGGCGCGCCGCCGATGAAGGGCACGTCCATGTGGAGCAGGTTGGCAGGTTTCGCGTTGGCGAAAGCGACGATCGAGATGACCACGATCAGGAAGACGTTGACCGCCCCTACTACCAGCGCCGAAGCGACGGTAGCGTCGAGAGATTCGCGACGCAGGAAGTAGATCCCGACCAGGAACAGGAGCGCGATCCAGACCCCGGCAGGCACACGAGTGGCCCCTTCGAGGGCTGACGAGAACCCGAAGTAGAAGGCCTGCAAGGCCAGGAAACAGAGTACGAAGATGCCTACAGAGAGGACTATGGAGCCGGCTCGCCCGAGATAATCTTCCACCACCCTTCCTATGAACCCGCTTCCGTAACGGATGGAGCCGCTACGCGCGACGGCCTCTGACACGTAAGCGATGGTGAGCACGTTGACCAGCCCCAAGACCGCAAGCAGAACCACGCCGGCCAGCGGACCGATGCCGGCCAGGGCTATGGGCAGGGCAAGGATGGCCATACCGAGCGTCTCGGTGAGGGTCATGGCGTAGACCGTCCAGAAAGGAGGCAGATTCTCCAGCCAACCGGAGAGCGAGGCCCACGCCCAGCGCACCCGGTCGCCCGGAGAGGCGCGTTCCGCGAAGATGGCCTCCAGCGGCTGGTTATACATACGCCTGTAGGATTGCTGTACGGCCGCCTCATCAAGCCCCAGCGCCTCCCTGATACGGGGCACGGATTCCCGAACAAACTCGTACTTCTCTCCCAGGCTGTGCGCGATGGCGGCCTGAACCCTTGGGTTTCTTGGTGCGAGGGACGACCACTCGGGGGCGTAGCGTTCGAGGTCCTGGATCCTTGGCCTGAGGGGTGGTTCGTCTTCGAGGGCGAAGGCTTCGAGGAACGCGAGGTCCCGCTCCTCTGCGGCCGCCTGCGACCGGTAGGGGTCCGCCGCCTGGCGGGATTGCGCCATCAGCCGGGCTGTGCGGTTTTCGATCAGGAACAGCGCGGTGTTTGCCCGACGCGCCGGCACGCCGCCGGCGAGCACCGACTCGCGGTCGAGCAGCCCACCGAACTCGTCATCTGAGGACATAAAGCTCCCACTACGCCTCAGGCGCGTTCAGTTCGGGCAGGTGAAGCGACAACCCTTCTATCCGGTGGTTGAGGGGCAGCAGCAGGCCACCGGGCAATCGCAGATCGAACCGCCGCGTCGTGCCGCCCCCGTGCACGTGGAGCACCGCGGGCAGCACCTCGGAGTCGCCGCTCGGGGCGATCCGATGCGTCCACACCTTCAGGGACCGGGCTTGTGAATCAGGAAAGTGAAACAGGGCGTCGCGCAGCGCCGGGAAACGGGGCACCTCGCCGACTGCCGCGTGGACGTGACGTTCTCCGTCTGGATAAGTCAGGTGCACGTCCGTCACCATCGGGCGGCCGCTGGCGACGACGTTGAAGTCGGCGCGCCCGTCTTCACGCAGGTCCTCACGCAGCTCCACCACGACGCGGCGGGCCAGGGCACCCCGGCGCACCATCACGATGGTTGCCCCTACCACCAGCGCTCCCGTGAGCCCGGCGGCAGCACGTTCGACTGGAGCCTGCCAGATGAGGAAGCCGTGGAGGAAGATGTTGGCGAGGAACAGCAGGTAGATGGTTGCGATGAGCACCGGATTGCCCAGGAATCGGTAGACCACGCCGGGGACGATCTCGCCGGTGCGCCGACTCGCGGCCAGCAAGAGCACCGGAAATATGCCAGCGACGAGTGAGACGGTGAGAACGCCACCGACGCTGAGAAGCCTGGCAAACGACCCGGCATTGGTGAGCAACAGCCACTCGGCCATAAGGAAAGCCAGCACCACCGGGCCGAGGCACATCCAGTAGCGCGCTCGCTCCTTAAGCACGCCGTGCGCCGCGCGGCGGCCATCAGGACGCGCGCCGGTTCCGGATCGGTGTTGGGCCGACTCCGCCACCGTTTCCGCATCCCAGTCACCCTCGTAGGTCAGGTTCATGGGTGAAACCACCCGGAGCCGAACGTGCTGCTCACCGGCATCGAGCACGTCGAACGCCAGTTCGAGGCCCCGCTCCCGCAAAATGGGGACGCGGTCGACCAGTTCCGTAGCCTCCCATCGCCCGGTTACGGCGATCTCTTCCCGAAACGGGCGGTCGCCGACTAGGGCCCCCAGGCAAAACCGCGGCTTGCCACCGTCAAGCCCGAGGTAGGTTACGTTGAGGCGCAGATCCCCTTCCCCGTTGCCGCGCGGCTGTAAGTGGAGCTCGCCCCGCGCGCGGGGCAAAACTACCAGAGAGCGCGACCGGGCAGGGAGCCGCTCGCGGACGAGGTTGAAGAGAATCGTCGAGCACCTGAGGGAGCCCAACCCCAGTAGAAAGAGTACCAGGACCGATCCCAACACCTGTGCGCTGGGACCAAGCACGGCCGCCAGCGGAACCAGCGCGGTGCCCTTCTGCCCGGCCAACTGCTGCGGAGCTACGGCCCCGTTTACCGCGACCAACCACACGCCGATCAAGACCGTCAGACACACGGTGCCCGCCACGCTGCCCCGGAGCAGGCCGCGGCCACTCGGATCACGGTGCAACACGATCCTGGCACATTGGTTGAGCGGCACTTGACCGATGTACATGTAGAGCATGACACCCAGGACGGATTGCCAGAGCGACAATTCCAGGAAGCGCCCGTCGCTGATGAGCAGGTTCGCCGGTCGGAAGTGACCCAGGGCCAGCAGCGAGATCAGGAGTATCAGACCGATGTTTATCGTGCCCAGCCCTATGGACAAGGAGGCCGTAAGGGTGAGCGACGGACGCGACAACAGGTACGCGCCGACGAGGAACGGCAGCACGGCCCAAAGGGTCGCCGGAAGGCCGGCGAAGTCCGACAACGTCGTCGCCAGGCCGAGGTAGCTGGCGATCAAAGCCAGATAGAACTGCAGGCTGGTAGCCAACGTCATGACCGTTGACCCGACGCTGCCGAGGTAATCGGCGACGAGGCGCCCGACGAAGCCATCCCCGTAGCGGACGGTGCCGCTGCGCGTGAGGGCTTCCGCCATACACGCCATGGTCAGCACGTTGATGAGCCCGAGAACGCCGATGAGCGCGAGACCGATCAGCGGTCCGGCACCGGCAACCGCGATCGGTAAAGCCAGGAACGCCAAGGGCAGGCTAACGGCGATGACAAATGCGAAGGACATCCAGAAGGGTGGCAGGGAGCTTATCCGGCTCCCGACGGTGGCGGATGCCCAGCGCAGCCGGTCGGCCGGCGTGACCCGTGGCGCATAAATGGTCGCTAACGGTTGCCCGTAGAGCCGCCGGTACGCTAGCTGAACCGCTTCGACATCCAGGCCCAACGCCGCCCGAATGCCCGGTACCGCGCGGGAGGTGAACGTGTACTTCTGGCCCAGGAGGTGGGCGACGGCCGCCTGCAATCTGGGGTTCTCAGGCACCAGGTAAGCCCACCCAGAAGCGTGACGCTCAACGTCCTGGATGGTGGGCCGCAATATCGGCTCCCGCCCCAGGGCGAAGGCTTCGAGGAACGCGAGCTCGCGTTCCCCCTCTTGCGTGGTGAAGAGATCCGCGTCAAGGCGTGACCGGGCCACCAGTTGGGCGGTCCGGTTCTCGATCAGGAACAGCGCGGTGTTTGCCCGGCGCGCCGGCGCGCCGGCGAGCACCGACTCGCGGTCGAGCAGCCCGCCGAACTCGTCGTCAGAGGACATCCCGGCCGTCCCTTACGCCATCAGGCGTGTCGCGACTTTACGGTAAAGGCCGGTCACCTCGTGGTCAGGGTAGCGTTGCGCGAAAATGCCCTCGCTGGAGAGGACCATCAGCTCCTCCGAGTGGGGCAGCACGGCGGCCACCTCGCACTCGTAGGCCTGCTCGACGCGCTGCTGTACCTCGTCGAAGTCGAAGACCGGGGGGGTGTTGTTGACCACGAGCACCATGCGGGGGACCCTGAGCCTGCGCGCCACGGAGACGGTGACGCTCGTACCCTCGTAGTCCTGGCTGTCGGGGCGCATGACGATCGCCAGCGCGTTGGACATGGCGAGCGAGAGCAGCGTCTCCTCGTTCAGCCCAGGGTGGGTGTCGAGCAGGAGCGCGTCGAGGTCGAGCCTGTCTATCAGGTCGCGGAAGCCCTCGTTGAGCAGGCCGACGTCGTAGCCGTCGTGCATCACGCGGGCGATGTCCGTCGGCTTGATGCTCGAAGGGATCAGGAAGACGCGCCCCCCTTCCATGCCTTCCGGCGTCACGTCGATGGCGGCGTCCTCGATCGGGCATTTTCCCCACAGGTAGTCGTTCAGGGAGTAGTCCAACGTCTCCTGATCCACCCCAAAAAGGACGTGGATACCTGGCGACTGGATGTCGGTGTCTACCACGCCGATGCGCCTTCCCTCGGCCGCGAGCAAGGCGGCGACGTTGGCCGTCGTGTTGGACTTGCCCGTCCCGCCCCGGAACGAGTGGATCGATACTATCCTGGACATGTTAGGTCCTCTCTAAGGTCACGGGTCAACCGCGTCGTCCGCGCGCAGGCGCAGGCGGTCCACCTTGCTCTGCAGGTCCCTGAAGTAGTCGGTCTCGGTGATCTCCGCCACCTGACGCTCGGTCCTCGTCTCGTCGATCTCGATGCGGAGCTGGCGCACCTCCCGCTTTAGACGCTGCTCGCGCGCCCGCACCTCGCGCGCCATCCGCCTGAAGACCCGCGCCAACTGCCCCAGCTCGTCCTGCCGCTGTGCTACCCTCTCTATGGTCCCCGGGTCGAACTCCCCCGTCTCCACAGCGGCAGCGGCCGCCGTCACCCGGTCCACGTTGCGCAGGTACTCGACCTCCGCATCCCGAAGGCGCTTCTTCTCCAGGCAGGCGCCTATTCTGGCCCGAAGTAGGACCGGATCGAAAGGTTTCGGCAAATAATCCTCGGCGCCGAGCTCGATGCAGCGCACGACCGTCTCTATCTCGTCGAGGGCGGAGATCATGATGACCGGAATGTCGCGCAAACGTACGTCGGCCTTGAGGCGCCGCAGCACCTCGTAGCCGTTCATCTCGGGCATCATGATGTCGAGGAGCACCAGGTCGAAGTCCCGAGCCAGAACCATCTGAAGGGCCAGGCGCCCATTCTCGGCGACGGCCGTCGCGTGCCCCTGCCGCCCGAGCTGGCGCGCCAGCACGTCGCGGTTGACCTCGTTGTCGTCCACGATCAGCAACGGGTTACCGTCAGCCCTGACCAGGGTCTCTTTGCGGGCGGACTCTGCTATCCCTACGGCGTCCAGGATCATCTCCCGCGTCTCCGAGACCCCAAGGTGGGGGGTCGCCTCGCCCGCCTCTATCTTCGAGAAGTCCGCAACGTCGTCAATGAGGGACAGGAAACGCTCTGCGGAAGCGTGGATCTTCTGCAGGTCGGGAACGGCCTCCCGTGCATCCAGCTCCTCTGCCTCCTCCAGAAGCATCTCGCTGTAGCCGACTACGGCGGTGATGGGCGTCCGAAGGTCGTGGCGCAGCCTGACCCCGAGGCTTTCGAGGTCAGCGTCCGACTCTACGGCCTCGACCCTGGAGGGGTCGAGGGCGTCGTTGACGAGACCGAGGAGCTCGACGCCGGCGAGGTTTATCTTTTCGAGGTCCGATGAGAGCTCTTCGGGTCCCCCGTCCTCGACATCCTCGAGGAGCATCTCGCTGTAGCCGATGACGGCGTTCAAGGGCGTCCTTAGCTCGTGGCGCAGGTTGGCGAGGAAGGCCCTGTGGGTCCGGTCGTCCGCCGGGGGACCCTTCACGGGGTGGCGGCCTCGTTCTCGTTCAGAAGCGTCTCCATCTTGCCGAGCAGACGGGGCAACTCTATCGGCTTGGTATCGTAGTCGTCGCAGCCGGCCTCCAGCGCCTTCTCACGGTCGCCTGACATCGCGTGGGCGGTGAGGGCGATGACGGGGATGGCCTCTGTCTCTGAGTTCGCCTTGATCCGACGGGTCGCCTCCCAACCGTCCACGACGGGGAGGCTCATGTCCATCAGGATCAGGTCAGGCGCCTCGGAGGTGGCCATCTCGACGCCCTCTTTGCCGTCGACGGCTATGAGGACCTCGTACTTCTTGCGCGCCAGCCGCCGCGAGAGCATGTCCCGATTCATCTCGTTATCTTCGACCAGGAGTATCCTGGGCATGGGTCCCCCGTTCCGTCTACGTCGACTTCTTCTTTACCCCGAGACTCCTGACGAGGTCCGAGACCTCGGAGAGCAACTCCTCGCGGCCCTGCGAGCCTTTCTGGATGACCTCTGTTACGTAGCCGTCGAGCCGCATCCTGTCCTCCCGCGTGATGTCCTTGGACGTTACGACGACGACAGGGATGGTACGCCACTCCTCGCGGCCGCGCACCTTGGAGACGAACTCGAACCCGTCCATCTCTGGCATCATGAGGTCGAGCAGGATGGCCGAAGGGCGCATACCCTCAAGGCTCTCCAGCGCCACGCGGCCGTTTTCGGCCTCAGCCACGCCGAAGCCCTCGTTCTCCAGCATGTTGCGCAACGTCTGGCGGTTCGCAGGTTCGTCGTCGACCACCAGGATGTCGGAGGGCGAGTCGTCTGTGCGGTACTTCTCGAGGACCGAGACGAGGCGCTGGCGGTCTACCGGTTTGGTCAGGTAGTCGGCGGCGCCGAGGGCGTATCCCAGGTTCTTGTCGTCGACGAGGGTCAGCATGATCACGGGTATGTCCGAGACCTCCGGGTCGGCCTTGAGCGCGGAGAGCACGGACCACCCGTCCATCCCAGGCATCATGGCGTCGAGCGTGATCGCATCGGGCCGCAACTCCCGAACGAGGCGCAACCCCTCCTCCCCCCCTTCGGCGCTGACGACCCGGAAACCCTCCCTGCCAAGGAACCGCTCAAGCAGGTCGCGCACCGTGGCGTCGTCGTCGATGACGAGCACCGTGCTAGCCCCGTCCGCCTCCTCCAAAGTACTCTCCCCGTCCTCGGGCACCTTCAGAAGCGACTTCGACGGGTCGCGGACCTCGGCGGGGAGTCGAATAGTAAACGTGGAGCCCACCCCTGCCTCGCTCTCGACGGTGATATCCCCGCCCATCATGCGGCACAAACGACGACTGAGGGAGAGTCCCAGCCCCGTGCCGCCGTAGTTGCGCGTGGTCGAGGCGTCGGCCTGCGAGAACTCCTCGAACAGCTTGTTTATCTGCTCGTCGGTCATACCGATGCCGGTGTCGCTGACGGCCAGGGTGATGCGATCCTCGCCGTTCTCGGAGGTCCGGGACACGTCCAGGCTGATGGTGCCGTCCTCCGTGAACTTGGAGGCATTGCTAAGGAGGTTGAAGACGGCCTGGCGCACCTTGGTCAGGTCGGCCCGCATCGTGCCCACGGAGTCGGGGCAGGTGACCTTCAGCTCGTTGTTGTTCTTGGCCACGAGCGGCTGGACGACGGCCGTGGTGTCATCGACCATGTTCCCCACCTCGAAGGTTTCCAAGTACAGGTCCATCTTGCCGGCTTCGATCTTGGAGAGGTCGAGCACGGCGTTTATGAGGTCGAGCAGGTGCTTGCCAGCGCTGTTGATCTTCTCCAGATCAGGGATGAACTCCTCCTGCCCGAGGTCTTCGGCGTCCTCATGCAGCATCTCGCTGTAGCCGATGATGGCGTTCAGGGGCGTCCTTAACTCGTGGCTCATGTTGGCGAGGAAGGTGCTCTTGGCTCTGTTGGCAGCCTCGGCCTGCTGGCGGGAACGCTGCAACTCCGTGATGTCGTGGTACATGGCCAGGTAGGTGCTCGTCTGTTCGTCGCCCACCTTCACCGCAACGGCCAGGAGCTCCACGTCGACGAGCGTCCCGTCCTTGCGGGCACGCCTGGCGACGCCGCCGGCGTACCCTTCGCTCTCGACCCGCCGCAAGAAGTTCTCGCCCTCGTCCTGCATCTCCCTCTCGCTGGCGATCAGGTCGAAGATCCCGCATCCCAGGGCTTCGTCCTGTGTGTAGCCGAACAACTTCTCGGCGGCCGGGTTCCATGAAAGTACCCTCCGGTCTGCGTCCACGGTAACTATCGCGATGGGGCTGTTGACCAGGAGCGCCTCGGAGTACTCTTTCTGCCGGCGCAATTCGGCCTGAGAGCTGACCAACTCGGCGTTCTTCTCCTCCATCTGCGCAAACGTGCTCTGTAGACGCCCGTAGAGGCGGGTGTTCTCGACTATCGTCAGGACTTGCCGCAGCAGGATCAGGACGACAAGCAACGCGCCACCGAGGTACACCCCGGTCTCCAGGCCGCCGTTTCCTTCGGAGGCACGCCAGGCGTAGACGGCGAGCAGGGCTACTGCGGGGACGAGCGCGTAAGGCAGCAGGGAGAGCCACAGCCGCTGCCCGGTGGCGGGTCCGTCGCCGACTTCCTCGTCCGACTCATCGGGGGAGACGGCCACTCCTACGAGGTAGGCGGCCAACCCGAGGAGCATGTACCCTAGCGGCCATCCCACGTCGAGGAGGGTGCCCGTGACGTAGGTCTCGTTGATCCTCTCGTAGCCGTAGAGCGCCGTCCGTGATCACGATGAAGTACCAGGCCGAGCGCCAGCAGGGGCAGGGCGCCCCCAAGGCCGCGTGCACCCCGCAACGGACCAGAACGAGAAGCGAGGCTATTAGAACGATATCGGCCAGCGGGTAGGACGTGGCGAAGACCTTCGCGAGGACCGTCTCCTCACCCCTGCGGACGACGGGACCAAGGAAGAAGTACCAGCTAAAGGTGACGGCCGCGGTCATGACCATCAACCCGTCGAGCGCGACCCGCACGCGGGAGATGCCTGAGCCCGTGCGGGCCGGCAGCAAGAGGAGTATGCCAAGCAAGAGGAAAGGATACTGGCCCAGAAAGCCGATGGTGGCGTAGGAAGGCATCGGGGGCAGCCGGTCGAGCACCCACACGTAGTAGGTGAAGACGATCCGTCCCAAGGTGTAGCTGAGGATACCCAGGCCGAGCAGAACGGGGGCCCAGCGTCGGCCGGTCGTGACCACGGACCGTTCATCGGATGCGGCGGCTTCCCTGAACCTCCACAAACACAGGGGAAGCACGAGCAGCGGGCCGATGACACCGCCTGCGTTGGCCACGATCTGGGACGCGCGGGGACCCGCCGGCTGGAGGAGCACCCACGCGATGAGCAGGACGTTGAACCCCGCGACCGCGGCGGCGGCAAGCCAGAAGGTTCTATCCCCGATGCCACCCCGCGCCGGTCTCTTCTCACGCTCCATGGAGGTTTTCACCCCGTGTCTCCTCCAGACGTGTCCCGTTGCGTGCCTGGCAACCCGCGTCTCGGGAGGTCGGCACCCCGAGGTCCCGCCATGTTACCCTTCGACTCGCCGAAGCGTCCTCGAACCGGACGGGGCCAAACGTCTGCCTCTTCATTTTACTGATCTTTCAGCACCCAACGCAACCGCGCGAAGTACGCCAGTTTACTTGGAGTAGGCCGATTGCAAGCCTCTCTGCACGACCTTATACTTGTTCGGGTAGGCGACGGGGCTTGTCCACTGGTGGATTGATCCTTCGCTTTTCGTCTGGAGATTAGATCGGAGAGGCGCGTGAGAGAGCGGGGTATCCTGATCGGCCTCCTGGTCGTCGTTCTGCTGCTTGTGGGTTGCGGCGGACCGGCCCAGGAGTCGGGTTCGACGGACAGGTGCGACATGGAAGACCCGCCACTGTACACGGAGGGCGTACTGACGGTCGCCACGGACAAGCCGGCCTATAAGCCCTGGTTCAAAGGACCTCCCAACGATTACTCGGGCTACGAGGGCGACGTGGCCAACGAGGTCGCAAAGCGCATGGACCTCCCGATAAAGTGGGTCGTCGAGCCGTTCAACAAGTCTTATGCCCCGGGCGCCAAGGACTTCGACTTCGACATCAATCAGATCACCATCACCCCAGAGCGCCAGAAGGTCGTCGAGTTCTCGGACGGCTACTTCGACAACGCCCAGGGCGTGCTCGTAATGAAAGACGGTCCCGCCGCCGATGCGAAGAGCCTCTCCGACCTCGAGGACCTGACTATAGGAGCCCAGGTGGGCACTACCGCACTAGATTTCGTCAACGAGACGGTAAAACCGACCAACGACCCCAAGGTCTACGACACCACCAACGACGCGAAGTCCGCGCTGGAGAGCGGCCAGATCGACGTCTTCGTCACCGACCTTGTGACCACGGTCTACCTTCGCGACTTCGAGATAGACGGCTCGACCGTGATCGGGAAGTACCCGCGCAATGAGCAGTTCGGGATGCTGTTACAAAAGGGCAACCAGCTCGTCGGCTGCGTAAACGAGGCCCTCAGCCTGATGAAGAGCGACGGAACTCTAGAGAAGCTCGAAAAGAAGCACCTGCAGCAGTATCTGGACGTCCCCACCCTCGAAGAAGTAGCGTGACAGAGGGAGGTCCCGGCGCCCCAGGACCTTCTGCATTCGCGGGCCGCGGCTCGCGGGCGCTCGGCAACCGGGGGGTGCTCGTGTCGAGCGCGAGCACGGTGCTGTTCTTCGCAGTTATCGCTGTGGTCTTGGTGCTCTCACCGGGGAGCGCGGTCGTGGCTGAGCGATTCCTCAGCCCGCAAAACCTCTGGCAGTCGCTCGTCGGCTCGGGGAGTAACCCCTCGGTGCTCGGGGCGTTCTGGCTCAACGTAAAGATATTCGTGGTCGCCGAGGTCTTCATCCTGGTTCTGGCGCTCGTAATAGCCGTGGTGCGCGGGATACCAGGGCCCGTGTTCTTTCCTTTCCGGCTGGTCGCTGTCGCGTATACGGATCTCTTCAGGGGTGTGCCTTTGATCCTGGTGCTTTACATGATCGGGTTCGGGGTGCCTGGGCTCGGGCTTGGCTTCATCTCCTACCTCCCCGATGTCGTCTACGGGGTGATCTCACTGGTCCTCGTCTACTCGGCCTACGTCTCCGAGGTGTATAGGGCAGGCATAGAATCGGTCCACGAGAGCCAGAACACCGCCGCCCGCTCTCTCGGGCTCACGCGCTTGCAATCATTGAGGTTCGTGGTGTTGCCGCAGGCGATCAGGCGCGTCATACCGCCGCTACTGAACGACTTTATTGGGCTGCAGAAGGACACGGCGCTCGTCTCCGTACTCGGCTCGATAGAGGCCGCGCGGGCAGCCCAGATCTACAGCGCCTCCGAGTTCAACTACGCGAGCTACGTGGTCGCGGCCCTGCTCTTCGTCTTGATCACCATCCCCCTCGCCCGGTTTACCGACCGCCTGATCGCCCGCGACAAACGCCGCCGCGAAGCGGGAGCCCTGGCATGAACGAGCATCCTGCCCTCCTTCTCGAAGGCGTACATAAGGCTTTCGGGGAGGACGAGGTCCTCAAGGGGATAGACCTTGCGGTCGAGCCTCACGAGGTGGTTTGCCTGATCGGGGCCTCAGGCTCGGGTAAGTCCACGCTACTCAGGTGCGTCAACCTGGTCGAGCCGCTGGACGCGGGCCGCGTCGTCGTGGAGGGGGAGGAGATCACCGCCCAAGGCGTCGATGCCAACCGCATTCGACGCCGCATCGGCATCGTCTACCAGGCCTTCAACCTGTTTCCGCACATGACGGTACTGCGCAACGTCACCCTCGCCCCGCGCGAGGCCCTCAAGCAAAACCGCGCCGAGGCAGAGAAGAATGCCCAAGATCTCCTCGACCGCTTCGGGCTCCTCGACAAGCAGGACGAGTACCCTGACAGGCTCTCCGGCGGACAGCAACAAAGGGTCGCCATCGTGCGGGCGCTCGCGATGCGCCCCCACCTCATGCTCCTCGACGAGGTCACGAGCGCCCTAGACCCCGAGCTGGTCGCCGAGGTCCTCGCCGTCATCAAAGAACTCGCCCGCGAAGGCATGACCATGCTCATCGCCACGCACGAGATGGCCTTCGCCCGCGACATCGCGGACCGCGTGTGCTTCCTAGAAGCTGGCCGTATCCTCGAACAAGGACCGCCGCAGAGGATCTTCACAAGCCCCGAGCACCCCCGAACCCGCCAGTTCCTCGGACGCATCATCGAGGCCGGGAGGCTGTGAGTAGTGGCGTGCTCGTGCCGTCACACGAAATGATCCGAAAGATGTAGCAGAGGGGCTAGCGCGAGAATCGTGGGGGATGATACTATGACCTTGGTTGTTGCACCTCGACTAGGAGGAAAGGGTCCAGTGGACTAGCTAGTCAACAGCCATCTGTGGACCCTTACAGGTCCGCGGACCGGGTCGGTGGTCGTTCGCTATAAGAGCGGCTTCCCGGCCCGGATATTTTTTGTGAAGGCATCAGGTTTCAGGCTACAGGCTTCAGGTGTTGCACGGCGACACCGCTTACGAAAGCGTGACCCGAACGCGACGACTGTCCACAGGGACCCTCCTCTGAGCCTGCTCTTCACGTCGATCTGATCCCTCTATGGCCCGTACGGGCCATCTTCTTTCGTGCCACGAACATGGCCCGGACAGGCGAAGCCGTGCCTCCCCACGCCCGCTTGAATGGAGCGTGCAAGGTAAGCCCGGATACGAGAGAGGAGAGAGGGCGATGGAGCAGCAGCAGAAGATGGTGAGGATCTCCGTTGAGGTCAGGAGCGGCACGGCCCGCTTCCGGGTAGGCGTGCAGGCCCCGAGCATCAGAAAAGCACTGAGCATGGTCGCGGGGAGGTACCCGCGGGGCGTGGTCGAAGTCGCCTTCCCCATAGAGCCCGAAGGGTTCTTCGTCCAGCGAGCAGACCCAGAAGGAGGCCGCCTGAGAGGACAGCACACAGGAGACGAGCACGCAAAAAGTTCACCCCGACAGCAAAAGCGGCGACGACACAAAGAGGAGAACGAGATGCACGGTTTGGCCGACTACGAGTTTTTGCAGGAGCGCTACACGCGGATGCGGCGGGAGGCGGAGATGGCCCGCCTGGCGAAGATGTTGCGCGCCAACCGCAAGGCACAGCCCGACCTGGCGCGCACTCTGAGGTGGGAGCTCTCCAGGTACGCGGGGCTTCTCGGCAAGCGCCTGGGCAACAACGACTGAGGCGAGCGGAAACGAAGATGCGGGGAGAGGCGGGCAAGCCGCTCTCCCCCGACAGGGACAAGGGAGAACGAAATGTACGCGAACTACCGAACAAGTGATACAAACGATGAACGATATGCTGACCGGGATCATCAGGGATTCAAAGGAAGTCGAAACGCCGGTCTCTATCCGGGTTGCGACACCCCTGGACGGTGAGGGGTTGCGCGGGATGTTCTCCCGCTCCTCCTCCGAGACCATCCACCGCAGGTTCCACACGCCGTTTCCCCAAGTGCCGGAGTGGATGCTGGCCCTCATGTTGAGCGCGGACCGGACCGACAGGGAATTCCTCGTCGCCGTCGCTGACGGGAAGGTCGTCGGCCACGCCATGTACGCGATGCTCGGAGGTGGCGAGGCCGAGATGGCTATCGTCATCGAAGACGGCTGGCAGTCGAGGGGCGTGGGCAAGGCGCTCCTGCGCGAGCTCGCCGCGGATGCCGGGCGCCGGGGCGTCGAGACCTTCGTGGGCTCGGTGCTTCCGGACAACCGGCCGATGCTAGGCCTGATCGGCGCCATGTTCGCCGGCTCCAAGCGCGCGTTCGACGACGGCGCATTGCTCGTCCGCATGCCGCTGCAGGCTCTGGCGGACCCACGCAGACCTCGGTCGCGCCGCATAAGAGCGCGTCTGGCGATCCCACGACCAATAAAGGAGAGACAAGGAGGAGCGAGAAGGGAAACAGACAAGCGAACGAGTCAAGGCCGCGACAGCAAAGTGAGGAGTACAGACGAAATGACTACACCACAGACACCGGACCTACAGACCATCAAGGGCCGCCAGCAGAAGGCCTGGTCCTCAGGAGACTACGGCAAGGTAGGCGTCACCCTGCTCATGATGGCAGAGCACCTGGCCGAGGCGGCAGACCTTCAGCCCGGCCACAGGGTCCTCGACGTGGCCTCCGGCAACGGCAACGCAGCCCTGGCAGCCGCCCGCCGCTTCGCGGACGTGACCGCCCTTGATTATGTTCCCATGCTGCTCGAAGAAGGAAAAAACAGGGCCGAGGCGGAAGGACTCCCGATAGACTTCGTGGAGGGCGATGCCGAAAACCTGCCCTTCGGGGACGCCTCCTTCGACGTGGCCCTCTCCACCCTCGGCGTGATGTTCGCCCCCGACCAGGAGAAGGCCGCCGGCGAATTGCTGCGGGTGGTGCAGGCCCGGGGGCACCATCGGGATGGCCAACTGGGTGCCCGACGGCTACGTGGCTGACCTCTTCAGGACCATCGGCCGCTACATTCCGCCTCCCGCCGGCCTCAAGCCGCCCTTCAGGTGGGGAACCGAGGAGGGACTGCGACGAGCTCCTTGGACGGCGGCATAGGCTCGCTGCAGACGAGGCGGCGCAGCTTCGTCTGGCGCTTCCGGTCGGCCCGGCACCACGTGGAGTTCATGCGCGGCTACTACGGACCCTGAACAAGGCCTTCGGCGACGCTCGACGAGGGTGGGCAGAGAGGCTCTGGAGGGAGACCTGATCTCCCTGGTCGAGCGCCACAACCGCTCGGAGAACGGAACAGCGGTGTGGCCCGCGGACTACCTGGAGGTGGTCGCCACCAGGCGTTAGAGCGATCATCCTGTGGAGTCGATTCTTGACTGAAGGCGCGGTTTTCGGGGAGTTCGTGATCCCGAAAACCGCCGTAGCTCTGTGGCGTCCGTATCTCAGGGATCCGAGTTAGGGCGATCGGGCGCGAGCAAGCCACCCGCGATCGGGTGATCGCGCGTCGCGAAGGCTACCGATCCCCGCGAACAGCCGGTACAATGGGAGATCGGGAGATTCCGCCATCGGAGGAAAGGAATTGTGTCCGACCCACCGTCACGGATTACGTCTCTTTTCCCCTTAGCCGCTTGCGAGGCCTGGCCTTTCGGGAGGAGCCTCGATGGCTGACGGGTCGAACTCGCCGCATGACGCTCCCATCCGTGTACGGGGTGGGACCGGCTCCGTCGCAGAAGCTGCCTCGGCGCGCACGCGTCCGGCCGGCAATCTGCCGCCCGCACTTACCAGTTTCGTGGGGCGCGGCAGGGAGATGGCCGAGGTAAAGAGGCTGGTCTCCGAACGGCGCCTCGTCACGCTAAGCGGCCCAGGGGGGGCGGGCAAGACGCGGCTGGCCCTGGCGGTGGCGCGGCCCCTCCTCGAGGAGTACGAGGGCGGCGTGTGGTGGGTGGAGCTCGCCGCGCTTCCTGATGGGGATCTCGTGCCGCAGGTGGTGGCGCAGACGCTGGGTGTGCGCGAGGCGCCCGGCCTTTCGCTGACCGAGGCGCTCGCAGAGCATGTGGGGTCGGAGAAGGCGCTGCTCCTGCTGGACAACTGCGAGCACCTAATAGAGGCGTGCGCCGACCTCGCCGACGCCCTGCTCGTGGCCTGCCCCGATCTGAAGATCCTGGCCACCAGCCGCGAGCCCTTGCGGGTCGCGGGCGAGACCTCCTTCATGGTGCCCTCCCTCTCCACTCCCGATCTTGGGAGCTCGCTCTCCATCGAAGAGTTGGCCGCCTGCGAGGCGGTGCGTCTCTTCGTCGAGCGCGCCGGGGAGATCGACTCGAGCTTCGCGCTGACGGAAGAGAACGCCCCCGCCGTGGCTCGGCTGTGCGACGAGCTGGACGGGATACCTTTGGCCATAGAGCTAGCGGCGGCCAGGACGAAGGTCTTGAGCGCAGACCAGATCCTCCGAGAGGCTGGAAGACCCCCTTGGTCTCCTGACCGCGGGAAGTCGCACGGCCGAGGCTCGCCATCGGACGCTCAGGGCGACGCTGGCGTGGAGCTACGACCTCCTTAGCGAGGCCGAACGGGGGTTGTTCAGGCGGCTGTCGGTCTTCGTCGGGGGTTTCACGCTGGAGGCGGTCGAGGCGGTCGGGGCGGAGGGGCGGGTTTCGAGCCCGCCCGTACTGGACCTGCTCTCGGGTCTGATGGACAAGTCGCTCGTGGTAGCCGGGGCGGAAGCGGATGGCGCATTGCGCTACGGGATGCTGGAGCCGGTCAGGCAGTACGCCCTGGAACGCCTCGTTGAGGCCGGCGCCGAAGCGGAGGTCCGCAGGCTGCACGCGGCGTTCTACCTGGCCCTCGCCGAGAGGGCCGAGCCCGAGCTGTTGGGAGCGGATCAGGTAGAGTGGCTCGAACGGCTCAGGACCGAAATCGGCAACCTCAGGGGCACGATCTCGTGGTCGCTGGAGCCTGGCGGTGGTGAGGACGAGCGCGCCGGGTTGGGGCTGCGGCTGGTAGCGGTGTCGTGGCGCTTCTGGGACGTCGAGGGTTTCCGGGAGGGCAAACGGTGGCTGCGGGCGGCGCTGGAGCGAGACCCCGGAGGGTTCCCCGCCGTGAGAGCAAGGGCGCTCGTTGGGCTCGGTTGGATCCTGAACTTCCAGGGGGACTACGGACCGGCAGTAGCGGCCCTCGAAGAGGCCGTGGCCCTTTACGGGGAGCTCGGGGAGGAGCTCGGACGCCGCGCTCGCCCTCAGCAACCTCGGTTCCGCCGTGATACGCGGGGGCTTCGAAGAGCGACTGCGGGCCTTCGTCGAAGAGGGCGAGGCGTTGATGGGGGGGACCTGGAGGGCCACGCCCGCGCTGACCTGCGCATGCTCCTGGCTTGCGCCGCGACGGCGGAGGGCGACCACGACTCGGCGGCCTCCCAGCTAGAAGAGAGCCTGGCCCTCTCCCGCGAGCTGGGCGACCACTGGAACACAGCCTTTTCCCTCTACATCCTGGGCATGATCGAACTGCAGCGGGGCGACCTCGAGCGAGGAGAGGCGCTGATCGAAGAATGCGTCCCGATAGGTCGAGAGCTGGAATACAGTTTCCACTTGGCCCACGTCCTATTGGGACTGGGCCTGGTAGCCGCCCTGCGGGGGAGGCCGGCCCGGGCGGCGAGGCTGTGGGGGGCCGCCGAGCCCCTTAGGGAGCGGTTGGGTCTGGCCCTCTCCCACTTCGAGCTCGTCACCTTCGGCTACGAGCGAGACCTGGCTGCCGTACGCTCCGCGCTCTCCGAATCGACCTTCGACGCGGCCTGGGCCGAGGGACGGGCCATGTCCCCCGAGCAAGCCTTTGAGTACGCGCTAGGCGAACCGCCCCACGAAGAAAACACCCATCCCCTCACCCGGCGGGAAATGGAGGTCCTGCGGTTCGTCGCCGACGGAATGAGCAACCAGGACATCGCCACGACCCTCGTCCTCAGCGGGCACACCGTCCACCGCCACGTGGCCAACGTCCTGGGCAAGCTGGGGGTCTCATCGCGCGCCGCCGCGGTCGCCGAGGCGGTCCAGGCTCGACCTCCTCTGAGTCTGCTCTTCACTCGATAGCCTGAACTCCCTATGGCCCGTACGGGCCATCTTCTTTCGTGCCACGAACATGGCCCGGACAGGCGAAGCCGTGCCTCCCCTCGCCCGCTTGAATGGAGCGTGCAAGGTAAGCCCGGATACGAGAGAGGAGAGAGGGCGATGGAGCAGCAGCAGAAGATGGTGAGGATCTCCGTTGAGGTCAGGAGCGGCACGGCCCGCTTCCGGGTAGGCGTGCAGGCCCCAAGCATCAGGGAGGCGCTCGGCGTGGTAGGAGGCCGGTACCCGCGGGGCGTGGTCGGGGTCGCTTTCCCCATAGAGCCCGAGGAGTTTTTCGTCCACGAGCAGACCCACAAGGAGGCCGCCTGAGAGGACCTGAGAAAGGAGACTGAGGAACGAATCATGATCAGGTACACGAACATAGAAGAGCAACTGGACTACGATTTCACCAGCGCCCGCCGCAGGGCGTTTGTTCGCCGCATGCAAGCCCGAATCTTCGGCGATCCGGCATCCACCCGCATGCGCTCGTTCGAGGACGTCAGCAACGAATTCCGCGCGTTCAACAGGGTTCGCCTCGGAACGCGGGTGGTGGCCGTGGAGAAGATAGTTGGCAGCGTGGGGCGTTCCAGGGACTTCGACCGGACCTTCCTGCCGACCCATGGCAGCCTTCAGACGAAGTGGAAGCGCGTAGACCGCGCCTACCACAGGGGTCAGGAGTTGCCACCCGTAGTTCTCTTCAAGCTGGGCGGAGCCTACTTCGTGGAGGACGGCAACCACCGCGTAAGCGTGGCGCGCTACCAGGGCGTCGAGTGGATAGATGCCGACGTAACGATTCTGCACGGCAGTGTGTCCGCGGCTCCGGTCCAGAAGTCTGGCACGCAACAGATGAAAAAAGAACGGGCGGTGGCTCCGCAGCCCGTCGCGGCGTGAGTGCCCGTCCAGGGTCAAGACTAGATCTCCTAGAGAAGAAAGGAACAAAGCAGATGATCACTTCCACACCAAACAGAGCAACTATAGGCAGTGTACTGGCGCTCGCCTTCCTGCTGGCGGCAATCGCGTCCCTTATGCTGGCGGCAGAGCCTTCTTACGCCTCGACCACTTATTACGTCAACTCCACCGCCGACCACGCCGACCCCATCCGCGGCGACGGGTGCGACACGGGCTACACGGTGACGAGGCCCGGGGGTGGGCAGGAGGCGGAATGCACACTGAGGGCGGCCATCAGTGAGGCCAACCACACGGACACCAGCCCCGGAGCCGACACCATAAACTTCGCGATCCCCGGAAGCGACGTGAAGACCATCGCCCCGGAGACCGCCTTGCCGGCCATCACCGAGGCGGTGAGCATAAACGGCTACACCCAGCCTGGAGCCTCTCCCAACACCAAGGCTGTGGGCAGCGACGCGGTCTTGAAGATAGAGCTCAACGCGGCCGGCGTGCCGGACGGGGACGGGCTCTTCATCGCCGCGTCGAACAGCACCGTCAGAGGACTCGTCATCAACCGTGCGCGCAACTCGGGGATACTTATCGGTCCCGGCACCACGGGCAACAAGGTAGTGGGCAACTTTATAGGGACCGACGCCACGGGCACCCAGAAGCTCGGCAACAACTACGGTATTCACGTCTACGACGGATCGAACAACACCATCGGGGGTACGAGGGCTGGCGAGCGCAACGTCATCTCCGGCAACGAGCGCATCGGCGTCGTAGTCTACGGCGGAGGCGCCACGGGCAACCGCATCCTCTCCAACTCCATCTTCTCAAACGGTCTGCTCGGCATAGACCTGAAAGATGATGGCCCCACCGCCAACGACACAGGCGACACGGACACCGGCCCCAACGGCCTGCAGAACAAGCCCGTCCTCTCCTCCGCCAAGAAGGGCGCCACGGGCACCACCACCGTCAAGGGTAACCTCAACAGCACCCCGGGCAAGACCTTCCAACTGCAGTTCTACTCCAACCCCGAAGGCACCGACGAGGGCAAGACGCTGCTGGGCTCCAAGTCCGTCACCACTGACGGTACGGGCAACGTCACGTTGACCTTCTCGACGACGAAGGCGATCCGGCTGGGGCAGAACATAACTGCCACCGCGACCAACGCTTCCACCGGCGACACCTCGGAGTTCTCCGCGCCCAGGAAGGTAGTGGCGCAGTAGAGAGCGAACTCCTAACGACGCCGTGAGGTTCGGGTGCGGCGGTTCGTGTGGGGACGTTTGGCGAAACGTCCCCGCATTTGTCCGAGGTTTGTTCGATGCGACACGTTGCCAGGGCGTTCTTTGCGACACGTTGCGGGAGCCGTTCACGAAACGCCCCATCCGCCTGGCCCTACCTGTTGCCTGTAGCCTGAAACCTACTTGAACCGGTATTGACGGTACATGCTGGCGCTTTCGTCTACATCTGCTTCGGTGACGTGGGTGCGGCCTCGGGAGGCCACGCGGTCTTCGATGCGCTTGCGGATGAAACGGCGCATCAGAAACGGGCTGCGCTTTATCCTGCGGTCGGCTTCGGGATCCCAGGTGATCTCTTTGGGCTGCGCCACGTGCGATCTCCTCTGGTAGGTTGCAGCAGGATTATACCTTCGCCGCCCGGTAGACTGTCGCCATGTCCTCTTCGCCGTGGCCGGCCTCAATGGCCTCGTCGAAGCGGCCCGCGACGGCTTCGGCTACGGGCATCTGGAGGTCGTGGGCTTCGGCGCTACCGAGGACGAGGCCGGCGTCCTTGCGGGCGAGTCGGGCGGAGAAGCTGGTCGGGAAGTCCTCCTCGATCATCATGTTTCCCTTGAGCTGGGCGTACGGGAGACCAAGCGGGCCGCCTTCTATGGTTTCCAGGAACTTGGACGGATCGACGCCGATGGTCTTCGAGAACGCGACGGTCTCGGCTAGCACCCCGAGGAGGCCGACGATCCAGTTGTTCACCACAAGCTTGAGGCGGCTCCCGGCACCGGCCTCGCCGATCCACACGGTCTTGCTCCCGACGGCATCGAAGATCGGCTCGCTCCGCTCCCTTACCTCCTCGGGACCCGAGGCGAGCACCACGAGCTGGCCCTGCTCCGCAGGCTGCTTCGTTCCGAGGACCGGCGCGTCGACGTAGGGTACACCGGACTCCCTGGCCATCTCAGAGAGCCGAGCGTTGCCCTCCTCCCCCACCGTGCTCATCTGCAGCCACACGCCGCCTTCGGCCAGGCCGGAGAGGACGTCTCCTCCGACGGCCTCCTCTATGGCGTCGGTGTCCGAGAGCATGGTAAGCAGGAAATCCGCGCCCCGCGCGGCGTCGGCCGGGCTATCGGCGACCTCGGCGCCGTCTTCCGCAAGCGGCTCCGCCTTCGCGCGCGAGCGGTTCCAGGCGCGCACCTCCATTCCGTCGGAGAGGAGGTTGCGCGCCATCGCGTAGCCCATGATCCCGGTCCCAAGAACCGCCACCTTCGTGCTGTCAGCCATCCGTCCTCCTGTTCATTGATCGTCCATATCTACCATACCCCACCACGGCGCCAACACGGGGTGATGCGCCCCACACCCGGCCCGCAAGGGGAACGCTACAATGCTCCTAGCATGATTTCCAACACCGAGAATGCCGCGCCAGCTTTGGAAGCGAAGAACATAGGCCGCCTGTACAAGAGCAGCGGGCGCGGGGTCTCTGATGTGAGCCTCTCCGTCGCCCCGGGCGAGGTCTTCGGCCTGATGGGGCCCAACGGCTCGGGCAAGAGCACGCTGCTGCGCATACTCTCTACGGCCATCGCGCCCGACTCGGGTACTTTCCGCGTGGGCGGGATCGACGGCTTGAATGAGAAGCGGAAGGTCCGCGCCCGCATGGGGTTGATGGTAGATCGCCCGACGCACTACGGCGACCTCACAGGCAGCGCGAACGCTTACTTCTTCGCCCGCGCCTACGGGATGGATGAGGCCAAGGCCGAGGGCGCGATTGCCGAGCTGTTCGACTACTTCGACCTGACGGAGTACGCGGACGACAAGGTCAAGACGTACTCGTACGGGATGGGCAAGAAGCTAGCCCTGATCGAGGCGCTGGCGCACGGGCCGGAGTTGCTGCTCTTGGACGAGCCCTCTCTGGGTCTCGACTACACCTCGCAGCTCGCTTACCAGCGGAGGATCAGGGCCCTCGCAGACGATGGCGTCGCCGTCCTGCTCGCGAGCAACCAGGTCGACGAGGTCGAGTCCTTGTGCGATCGGGCCGCTTTCCTGCACCGCGGCAAACTGGTCGCCGGGGGAACGCCGGAAGAGCTGATCTCCTCTATGGAAGGCGTGAGACGCATAGTGGCTAGACTGCGCAACCCGGTTGAGTACGGTCCCATTAGCGAGATCGATGGCATCCAGCGCATCGTTCCGGAAGGAAGGGATCTTGTCTTCCACTGCGACGAGCGTCCTGGCATGGTCGCCGACGTCGTGGCCGGCATCGTTCGCGCGGGCGGGGACATCGTGAGCCTTTCGGTTGAGAGGCCGAATCTGGAGGACGTGTTCGTAAAGCTTACGGGGGAGGCGCTGCGGGATGAGGTTTGACAGGCCTGACTCCTACTGGAAGAAGGACGTGGCGCTGTTCTTCTCCAGAAGGTTCGCGCTGCTGCTGAAGATGCTATATCCCGTTGCCATAATCGTGCCGGTGGCGGCGAGCGGCATGCCCGCGAAGTACGCCGCCGCCGTCATAGGCATCGTGGCCGTGATGGCTGGGACCTTCGGGGCCGGCGAGAGCCTGACCGTAGACCTGAACGACGGTATTCTGGTGCGCGTCGCGCTCACGCCCCTCTCCCCGTACAGGATCGTCGTCGAGGTCCTCGCCGTCAACGCCGTACTCGATCTGGTGCAGCTACTCCCCGCGCTCCTGATCGTCTATGTTTTGCACCCCGTTCCGATAGTCTGGATGCTCGCGGCCACTATTGCCGTCTTCGCTACGCTCGTAACCGCGAACTGCATCGGTATTTTTATCGCCAACTTCACCTCATCGCCCGCCGACGTGCTGTTGTACGCAACGGCTATCTTGTTCCCCCTGATCTACGTCTCTGGCTTCTTCCGCAACCAGCACCCTACTGGCATCATGGAGACGCTACGCACCTTCGTCCCCTTCGCCTACACGGACGACGCCATGAAGACGGTCTTCGGCCTGAGTACGGGCACGAAGCCGCTGGAGATCCTCATCTACCCCTCCGTCATCTGCGCCGCCCTGGCCTTCGCCGTCTGCCTCACCGCCCCGCGGCTTCTCTCCCAGCGTCCGTAAGGCCCACGTTTCTGGCGATGAGCCGGTCGAGCCAGCGGTCAGGCAGGAGCCTCGGGAGGGTGAAGTTGGGTATCTTGCGGGGCACGATCGCGTACCTGGTCCTCGGCCGCTTTTTTTCGAACACGTTGACGACGTGACGGCCGAACTCCTCAGGGGAGTATCCGCTCTTGGCCTGCCCTTCGGCGTAGCGACGAAATTTGTCCAACGGCTCGGCGTAATCAGTCTCGTTGTACCTTCCGGCCTGCGAGGCGCCTTTGTCCCAGATCTCCGTCCTTACCGCCCCCGGTTCGATGAGGATGACGTCGATGCCGTAAGGGAGCAACTCCCTTCTCAAGGAGTCGGAGATTCCCTCGACGGCGTGCTTGGTGCCAGCGTACGCACCGATGAAAGGTAAGGCTATCTTGCCACCGGTAGAGCCGACATTGAGAATCTTGCCAGGCTCCTCCACCCGCGGGCTACTCATGCCCAACAACGGCAAGAAGGCCTGGGTCACCGAGATCAAACCGACCACGTTGACCTCGAAGTGCGTCCTGACCTCCCCGAGCGGCTGCAGCGCGAGCGGACCCCCGATCGCCGTCCCCGCGTTGTTGACCAATCCCGCGAGCCCAATGCCACCAAGCGCCTCCCTCACCTCTTCTGCCGCTCCTCGCACCGCATCCGAATCGGTCACGTCAAAGTGAAGCGGGACGAAGCCCGAACCCAACTCCACAGCCAACCTCTCCGCGTCCTCATCTTTGCGTACGCTCCCGAAAACGCGGTAGCCGCGGCCCACGAACTCCTTCGCCGCACCGTAGCCTATACCCGTGGAGACCCCGGTTATGACGATCGACTTCATACAACCTCCTCTGGATGGAGAGCAAACCGGTTGTGGCAAGTTGACACCGTCAACCGCATCGTAACCGTCGAAGTTGACATTGTCAACCGATTTCGGTAGTCTTTTTGGTGCTATGAACGAAACAAGGACGAGAAACCGGGACACACGGTCGGCGTTGCTTGGGGCTGCGGCGGGGTTACTCGAGGGGCGGGGCATAGAGGCGGTGACGTTGCGGGCAGTGGGTGAGCGGGCCGGGGTGTCGAGGCAGGCGCCGTACAAGCATTTTGCGGACAAGGAGGCGTTGCTGTCGGTGCTGGCGGGTGGGTACTTCGGGCGGTTGGGGCTGGAGATGTGGGGGGCTGCAGAGGAAGCTGGCGGGGAACCGTACTCGCGGCTGAGGGCGATAGGCGAGGTTTACGTGCGGTTCGCGCTGGAAGGACCGCACCGCTACCGGCTGATGTTCGGGGAGAAGATGCAGAGGAGTCCTCATCCTGCGGTTCACGAGGCCGCGCACGACCTCTACGAGGGGTTCGTCAGGGCCGTCGCGGACTGCCAGGAAGCCGGTGAGTTGCCGGCGGGGGATCCGGCCGGGCTCGCCGCGCTCATTTACGCCACGGTTCACGGGGCCGTGGACCTCGCGCTGGCCGGACAGGCGGAGGAGTCCAAGGGCCTCCAGGACCCCCTCTCCCAATTCCACCTGCTCCTCTTCCACCTCAGAACCCGGGCGGGCGAATAGGGCCGAAAACGCACCCCATCGCATGCCTGGGCTCCTCCTACTGGATTCCCGCTCCCCGCCTTCGCGGGAATGACGTATTGGAGAACCACGGTCAGACCGTGATCCGAACGCGGGTCCGTTCGAGCGGGCTCAGTATCCAGTTCTGCTGAAACCTGTAGCCCCGGTTCGTAGATCTCCACGCCTGGCACGATTTTTCGCTATTATGATACGCGCATGCTTCGGGAAGGGCAGGAGGAATTATGAACAACGGTCTTCGTCGTTATGGCATCTGGGTCGTCATCGCCCTCGTGGGGGCGGTATGTTGGGGGATTCTGGCCCTCTCGCGAGGGGAGACGGTCAACGCCGGCTGGCTGCTTTTTGCGGCGCTGGCGTCTTACGCCATAGCGTACAGGTTCTACGCCCGGTTCATACAGACCAGGGTGCTCGGGACGGACGACTCGCGGGCTACTCCGGCGGAGCGGCTCAACAACGGCCGCGACTTCGAGCCCATGGACCGGCGGGTCCTCTTCGGCCACCACTTCGCCGCCATCGCGGGGGCCGGGCCGCTCGTCGGGCCCGTTTTGGCCGCGCAGATGGGGTTCTTGCCTGGGACGATCTGGATCATCGTCGGCGTCATACTCGCCGGAGCGGTGCAGGACATGACGATCCTCTTCTTCTCCATGCGTAGGGACGGCAAGTCCCTCGGGCAGATGGCGAGGGAGGAGATAGGGCCCGTCGGTGGGGCGGCGGCCTTGATAGCCGTGCTCTCCATCATGGTCATCTTGCTCGCCGTGCTCGCGCTCGTTGTAGTCCTCGCGCTCGCCGAGTCGCCTTGGGGTTCCTTCTCGCTCGCCATGACCATCCCCATAGCCTTGCTCATGGGAGTTTACATGCGCTTCTTGCGTCCGGGGCGCGTGCTCGAGGCCACTGTCATCGGCGTCGCGCTCCTGATACTCGCGATCTTCGCGGGAGGTTGGATCTCCGAGTCTTCAAGCTACGCCGGCTTCTGGACGTTCACCCCCAACCAGCTCGTCTTCGCCCTCATCGTCTACGGTTTCGTGGCCTCTGTATTGCCGGTGTGGCTCCTTCTTGCCCCCCGCGACTACCTCTCGGCCTTCATGAAGATAGGGACCATAGCCCTGCTCGCCGTCGGGATAGCGATCACGCTTCCACCGCTGCAAATGCCCAAGTTCACCGAGTTCGCCTTCACCGGCGCAGGACCCGTTTTCGCCGGAGCCCTTTTCCCGTTTGTGTTTATCACCATCGCTTGCGGCGCGCTCTCGGGGTTCCACGCGCTCGTGGCCTCGGGGACCACGCCCAAGCTCATCCAGAAAGAATCCCAGGTACGCATGATCGGCTATGGGGCCATGCTCGTAGAGTCCTTCGTCGCCGTGATGGCCATTATCGCGGCGACCGCGCTCGACCCCGGCGTGTACTTCGCTATGAACGCCAACCCCGCCCTCCTCGGCGACACGGCCCAGTCGGCCGCCCAGGCCGTCAGCGGCTTCGGGTTCTCGGTCTCCCCCGAGACGCTCACCACCACCGCCCAGAACGTGGGCGAGGAGAGCATTATCGGCAGGACCGGCGGGGCCCCGACGCTCGCTGTGGGGATAAGCCAGATCTTCTCCGCCGTCATCGGCGGCACGGCGCTTCAGGCCTTCTGGTACCACTTCGCCATCATGTTCGAGGCGTTGTTCATCCTGACCACTGTTGACGCCGGGACGCGGGTCGGTCGGTTCATGATCCAGGACCTCGTCGGCAACGTCTGGCGTCCCTTCGCCCGCACCTCGTGGCTGCCAGGCAACCTGATAGCCAGCGCCCTCATCGTGGGCGGCTGGGGTTACTTCCTGTATGCCGGCGTCAACGATCCACTTGGCGGCATCAACCAGCTCTTCCCGCTCTTCGGCATAGCCAACCAGCTCCTCGCCGCCGTGGCCCTCACGGTCGCCACGACCATCCTCATAAAGATGGGCAAGCTCCGCTACGCCTGGGTCACGGCGCTGCCGCTCGCCTGGGACGCAGCCGTAACGCTCACGGCTAGCTGGCAGAAGATCTTCTCCACGGACCCGGCGATCGGCTTCTTCGCCCAGAGGGCCGCAGCCGTGCAGTCTATAGAGTCAGGCAAGCTCAACGACACCCTGATAGCTCTCAAAGCCGAGAGCCTCGAGGACGCCCGCCAGATCCTGGTGAATACGACGGTGGACGGCGTGCTCTCCATACTATTTGCGGTCATGATCATCATCGTGATCGCGGACGCTTCCCGCGTGTGGTACGGCCTGATCTGGGGCGGCAAACAGCCCGAGATGAGCGAGGCGCCCTGGCAGGAGTCGAACCTCGACTCGGAGGGCAAGGAGATAGAACGCGAAACCGTGGGGGCGAGATAGGGAAGGATGAAAAAACACCTTCGCGCCATCTGGGAGTATCTGAAGGAGATCTCCGGCGAGAACTCCTACGATAGGTACCTGGCTGTGCACACGGCGACCCACCCGGGCAAACCGGCCATGAGCCGCGGCGAGTTCTACCGCTGGCGCCAGGACTATAAGTACAACAACCCCGGCAGCCGATGTCCGTGATGACGCCCCGCCGGCCGGTCGGCTGGCAAGGCGATTGAAGAAGGTTTCAGGCTTCAGGCTACAGGCATCAGCCGTCAGGTAAAGAGATCCAGGCGGCACGCTTTTTCCTTTACGTGGTTGGCTCGCGAGACCCTTGCGCTATACTCGTTGCATGGCAGAGCGCGTCGAGCAACACGATTCATTGACCGTCGAGGAGTATCTGAAGCTCGAAGAGTCGGCCACGGTCCGACACGAGTACGTCGGCGGCGAGATTTTCGCGATGGTTGGCGCCACCAAGCTGCACAACAGGATCATCGTCAATATCACGGGGCGTCTCTGGGAAGCCGCGCGCGGTGGCGATTGTCGGGTGTATTCGGAGAGCGTCAAGCTCCGCGTCGCGGAAGACGTAATCTACTACCCGGACGTCATGGTCGCCTGCGGCCCCGAGGGGGACGATCCGCTCGTCGAAGATACTCCTTGCCTGGTGATAGAGGTGGCCTCTCCCAGCACCGAGACCACAGACCGGCGTGAGAAGCTCGCGGCCTACAAGCGCATGACCCGCCTGGAGGCGTACCTGATAGTTTCCCAAAACCGGAGATGGGTAGAGCGCCACTTCCGCGCCGAAGACGGCACCTGGCGCCGGGCCGATCTCGTAGACGAAGGACGATTCTCTGTCCCCTGTCCAGAGACAAACCTATCCCTCTCAGAGATCTACGAGGGTTTGGAATAAGGCAACAGGCAACAGGCTTCAGCAAAAACCCTGTAACCTGTAACCTGTAGTCTGACACCTCTTTATCCACTCCTCTTCAGCTTTCCAGTACGTTTCGCGTAAATCTCTCCGAGGTGGAAGATCCAGATCCCGAGCGGCACGAACACTACGCCCATGATCAGCAAGGGCCAGATGCTGCCCCAGAGATCGGCGATTCCGGCGCCGTCCTGTAGCGCGGCGCGGGAGCCTTCGAGGCCGTATGTGACGGGCGAGATGGTAGCCAGAGACTGCATCCATCCGGGAAGCACGCTCACGGGGTAGTAGACGCCGGAGACAAGCAGCAACAGTGCGGAGACGATGTACGTCACCTGCTGGCCTTTCTCGGGAGAGAGTAGAGGCATGACGGCGGCGACGACGCCGAAACCCACGAGAGAGATGCTGCATACGGCGAGGACTACCAGGGCGGCAACATAGTCGGCGTTGCCGAGGTCCAGGTCGAAGGCGAGCATGGCGACGCCGAGGACGAGGGCGGTGCGGATGATGCCGTAGACGATCGCGTAGACGCCCATGCCTAGCAGGTGGGTGACCCGGCTCGTGGGGCTCATGAAGGTGTACTCGATCGTCCCCTCCCACCGTTCCCACTGCACCGTCTCCGAGAGGATATCGAAGATCATGGAAAGGTAGCTCCAGATCAACGCCCCGATGAGCAGGAACGTCATGTAGTACTGAACGTCGATGGCCTCTCCGCCCCTCTGCTCGGCGGCCCCAGACCCGATAAACGTGATGGACATGGCGTTGACGGTCGTGAACGTCAACCAGACGACCTCCCACATGAAGTACCGCTTGGTCAAAAAGTAGTTCCGTTGTACGTAGCCCCAGACGGCGATAATCTCTACCAGCCAGAGGGGCTTTGAGGGGCCTCTCATCTCTTATTCTCCTTCCGCGCTGGCTTCCTCGACGGAGTAACCAGTCGCCGCCATGAAAGTCTCTTCCAGGGTAGGCACGCGGCCGTTGGTGGCGTAACGCGCCTTGAGCCGGTCGGGCTCTTCGAGGGCCAGGATCTTCCCGTCCACCATTATGCCGACGCGGTCGCAGAGCTCCTCAGCCTCGCCCATGTCGTGGGTGCAGAGCAGGATCGAAGAGTCGTGCGCGTCGCGTATCCTCTCGATGAACGCCTGCACGTCCTTCTTGCTCCTCGGGTCGAGACCCGTCGTCGGCTCGTCCAGAAGCATCAGCACGGGGCTGGTCAATAGCGCCCTTGCGAGTGCGATCTTCTGCTGCATCCCGCGGCTCAGGTGCTCCATCGGCTCGGTGGCGCGCTTCTGGGCAAAGCCTATGTTGTCCAGGATCTCCTTTATCCTCGGCCGCGCCTCGGCGCTGGTGACGCCGTAGAGCTTGGCCCCGTAGAGAAGGTTCTCCATCGCCGAGAGCTTCTTGAAGAAGCTGGCCTCGACGCTGACCCGGTTCATGCTGCGCTGCACCCGCTTGGGGTGGCGCGTCGCGTCTATCCCGAAGACCTCGACCTCCCCGCGGTCGGGGAGGACGAGCGTGGAGATCACGCGCACAAGCGTGCTCTTCCCGCTCCCGTTGGGCCCGAGGATGCCGACGACCTCCCCCTTCCCGACAGAGAGCGAGACGGAATCCAGGGCGAGCACCACCTCCCCCCGCCGCTTTCTGAAGCTCTTCTCTACTCCTCTTAGCTCCAATGCCCTCATAACCACACCTCCTACCGCGGTGTTCGGGGATAAAAACCCCGAACACCGCGCCTTCAGCTATCAGCCAAGACAAGAAGCTGAAGGCTGATGGCTGATCGCTCTTTACAGGCGCCCCCTGGCCTCCAACCTCTCCCAGACGACGCGCCAGGTCTCCTCACGTTCTGCGGCCAGCGCCAGGGCGAAGAGCCGGCGCGCCACCCTGGCCCTCAGTGAGGGTTCTCCGGGTGACCGCGCGTACCTTCTGCGTTCCGCCATCCGGTCGGCGAGGTCCTGCTCGCGGGCCGTTCGGTCCTGCAACATCAAGTACTGGTAGTCGTTGAACATCTCTCTGTCTCCTTCTCTCTTCGTCGCGCCACAATCGGGCTGATACCGTCCGTAGTGGGACACCTGTGCCGGAGACCGTCGCCCGCTCAGCGGACAAAGCTTGAGGCCCCCGGTCCGCTCGGTCCGGGGGCCTCGTTTGAGAAGTGTGGTTGAGCTAGAAGCTCACGTTCTCATCGCCACCACGCGGACCTCGGGACGCACCTCTCCCCCGAACACCGGAGTTCCTATGTTCGTGCGAGTGACCTGCATCAATCCTCTAGTCCTTTACGCGACAACAACACAACAAAAGCACTCTAGCGCCGTGCCCGGGGCTTGTCAACAGTGTTGCACGAACTTTGAGAAGAATTACGACAAATTACGTAGCTGGCGGTTTCGTCCGGCCTGTTCGGAGCGCTCTGCGTCGGGTTCCTCTCCGCGGTGTGGCCAGGTCCGTTAAGATGGCCGCCGGAGATCGTTCCCATGGGATCGGAGGGTTATGGAGACGCTGGCCGCGAAGCGCGGCGCGCCGGAGGATGTGTTCGGCCACTTCGGCGATGGTGCCGACCTCATCGTAGGGGCCGCCAACGGGGAGCCCGTGACAGTCCTCGACGCGCTGGAGGCGGAGTCCGGGCGGCTCTCGGGCGTCACGCTTCATCAGATGCTCGCGCTGCGCAAGCGACGCTACATGCACGGCGACTTCGACGATATAAGGCACGTCTCCTGGTTTCTCTCCCCGGCCAACCGCGGGGCCTTCCACGAGGGGGCGTGCGAGCTCGTCCCCAACAACTTCAGCGACGTACCCCACCTTATGAGGCGTTCGACCAGGCGCACGCTCGCGCTCGCTGCATCCTCCCCGCCGGACCGCCACGGGTACTTCTCGCTCGGCGCCGACGCGGAGTATCTGGCGGCCATGATCGGGGAGGTGCCCTTCTATCTGGAGGCAAACCACAGGATGCCGAGGACCTTCGGGGAGAACCAGGTGCACCTCAGCCAGGTCGCCGGCTGGTGCGAGGCTGACTACCCGCTCATCGAACTGCCAGGCAGGCCGACGCGGGAGACGGACCGCAGGATCGCCGGATACGTCGCCGAGCGTATCCCTGACGGCGCGACGTTGCAGGCCGGGATCGGGGCGATCCCGAACGAAGTGCTCGGCCTGCTAGGGGGCCACGCGGGACTCGGCGTACACACCGAGCTGCTCTCCGACGGCTTCGTCGACCTCGTGGAGCGGGGCGTGATCACGGGCGCCAACAAGCTTACCCACCGCAACAAGATCATCACGACCACCGCCCTGGGAAGCCAACATCTCTACGACTTCGTCGACGAGAACCCCGGCGTCGAGTTCTGGCCTGTCAGCTACACCAACGATCCGCGTAACATCGCCAAAGAGGACCATATGGTCGCCATCAACGCCACCCTCGAGGTGGACTTCCTCGGCCAGTGCGCCTCGGAATCCATCGGCAGCGATTACTGGTCTTCCTCGGGAGGACAACCCGACTTCACGCGGGGCGCGATGTTCGCCGAACACGGCCAGTCCTTTATTGTGCTGCATTCGACGACGGCCGACGAGTCGGTCTCCCGCATCGTCGCGCAACTGCACCCAGGCGCCGCCGTCACCACGTTCAAGAACGTCGTCGACTGCGTCGTCACCGAGCATGGCGTAGCCGAGCTCCGCGGCTCGAGCATCCGCGAGCGGACCAGGAAGCTGATCTCCATCGCCCACCCGAAGTTCCGCGACGGGCTCACGCGGCAGGCCAGAGAGATGGGCTATATGTAAGCATGCCGGCTGCGCCGGCTTGTCAGCACGGCGCTTCGCGCCTTGTCAGCACGCTTCGGCCTACGGCCTACGCTTGTCGGCACGCTCAGGCTAGCGCCTTCGCTCGTCAGCACGCTTCGCCCTTCGGGCTCGCTTTCAGCTTTTTGGGTTCTTGTGCGTATAGGCTGTTTGGTGGATGCCAATGAGAACTGAGAGAATAGAGTTCCTGTACCGGATTATGGTCTCGAAGAGGGGTTCCTGTGACCGAGACGAAAGCAATGCTTGAGGAGCAGGTCGCCAGCGTCACCATCGCCGCCGACGCTGGCTTCCTGCCGCCGGTGATCGATTTCGTGAAGCAGATGGCCCAAAAGGTCGGCCTGGTGGACAGCGGGCAGATAGAAGGGGCCGTCGAGCTGGTGTGCATGAACGTGATCGAGCACGCGTTCGGCCCGGACGAGGAAGGGTACTTCGACGTGCAAGTCCTCGGCGGACCGGGCCGGGTTGTCGTGGCTGTGGAGGACCGGGGGCTGCCCTTCGACTACAGCCGTCTGCAAGAAGGTGAGGACGGAACGGTGCTGGAGATGCTGCACCGTTCCTTCGACGAGGTCCGCTTTGTAAATCTCGGGCGTCGCGGTAACAGGGTCGAGCTACGCAAGCATTTGCCTCACACCGACGTCAGGGAGCATCTGCCCGAGGACGAGCATCGCAGGACCCTGGAGGCTTCCGCCGTATCCGAGGATGTTCCACTGGAGATCCGGATGATGCGGCCAGAGGAGTCTTTCGAGCTCTCGCGCTGCGTCTACCGTTCCTACGGCTATAGCTACGACTGGGACTACATCTACTATCCGGACAGGATCAGGGATCTCCAGGAGCAGGGTCTTATGCGCTCCTGCGTGGCGGTAACACCGGAGGGCGAGTTCGTTGGGCATCTGGCCGTCACCGTGGAGAGAGCCGGCTCGCCGGTCGGGGAGGCCGGGCAAGCGGTCGTGGACCCCCGGTTTCGGGGACATCATCTCTTCCCGAAGATGAAGACCTTCATGGCGGGGTGGGCGAGGGACGGGGGCATGTACGGGCTCTACAGCGAGGCGACCGCCGTCCACCCGTACAGCCAGAAGGGAAACCTGCAACTCGGCGCCAGGGAGACGGGGTTCCTGCTCGGGTATATCCCGGCCTCCGTCTCGTACAAGCAGATCGGCGGGGAGAGAGAGGGTCGGCGCGGGTCCGTCGCGCTCTTCTACATGCGCGTAAGCGACGAGCCGGAGCGGGAGATCTTCCCCCCAGCCCCCTATCTGGAAGAGGTCATACGCGTCGTCGAGCACAACGGGCTGCGGCGTGTGATCTCCGAGGTCCCGGAGCCGGCGCTACAACCCTCCAGGATGAGCGTCGAGGTGCGTCAGGACCACAACCTCGCGTTCGTGCAGGTCGATGAGCCAGGGCCCGACCTCACGGAGTCGGTCCATCGCCACCTGCGGGACCTCTGTCTGCACCGCGTGGATTGCGTCTACGTAGACCTACCCCTCTCCCATCCCGCAACGCCCAGCGCCGCGGCTGGGCTCGAGAGCCTTGGGGTCTTCTTCGGTGGGATCATCCCCGAAGCCCACGCCGGAGGCGGAGACGTCCTCCGACTGCAGTACCTGAACAACGTCGAGGTTCAGGCCGGCGACGTAAGCACCGCATCTGACTTTGGAGAAAAACTCCTGAACCTCATCTTCAGGCAAAACTCCCCGACGTAAGAGGGAAGACGCCCTGGTCAGGTGCCCGTAAGGTCGAGCTCGCTCGAGATCTCGATGCTCCCCTTGACCTCGGCCATGACCTTCTCCTCTCCATTCCCTTGCTAGTGCGAACCCGGAGGTACCCGTCTACCGCGCAGGGCCGCGAAGATTCCCCAGAGGCTCACCAGGGCCCAGGTACCTTCGAGTAGGATGAAGCCGAGCTGCCTGTCCACGACGGCCACCACTGTCAGCACGGCCGAACCCAGGAAATTGGCTACCGAATACCAGAGGTTGGAGGGCCGTATCCAGCCGAACAGGTTGGCGGCGAAGGCGCCGAGGATGGCCAGTGCCCCCAGGACCGAGATCACCTGCAGCACGGACCGATACCTACGGGCGTGTTACCTGGCCAGCGCGTGATACTCCTCGTTTGGGATCATGCCGCACGCCAGCGACATGCGGTTGGTGAAGTTATACATGCTTGCGATCTCTACTACATCCCAAACTTCTTCCTCGGTCAGCCCGAAGGCTTTGAGCCGTTCGAGGTCCGACGGGTCGCAATCGAGCGGTTGCTCGGTGATCTTGACGGCGAGATCGAGGATGGCGGTGCGGCGCTCGTCGAGACCTGCCCTCCTGTGGTCCAGCGTGATGCGGTCGGCCAGGATAGGGTCGCCAAGGGCTTTCCTCAAGGCCGCTCCGTGGGCCACGAGACAATACAGGCATCCGTTGGCCATCGAGACGGCGACGGCGATCATCTCCCGCTCAGCCGCGTCCAGATTGGGCGTCGGCTCGTGCAGTTGCCTGTAATGGGCGAACCAGGCAGAGAGGCGTTCGGGACGGTAGCTGTAAGCCCTGAAGACGTTGGGCACGAACCCGATGCTCTCGCGCGCTTTGAGGAAGAGCCCCTGCAACCCTTCGGGCAGCTCGGACTCCTCGGGGACCGGAAACCAGCTTATGGGTACGCCCGTCCCCTTGCGCGAGATGTGCTCCACGTCGTCCATCGGCCTCTCCTAGCGGCCCACGGCCCGCATCTGCTCCTCGGAGTAGCGTTCGCCGGCGGCAGATCCGCGGGGCATGGCCTCCTCGATGCGGGCGAGGTCGTCTTCGGTGAGCGTTACACCAGCGGCGCCTGCGTTCTCTTCGAGGTACTTGCGGCGCTTGGTCCCTGGGATGGGGACGATGTCTTCTCCCTGGGCGAGCAGCCAGGCGAGGGCGAGTTGTCCCGGGGTGACACCTTTGCCGTCTGAGACCTCGCGCACCCTTTCCGCCAGCTCCAGATTTCTCTTGAAGTTCTCCTCCGCGAAGCGTGGAAAGCGGGCGCTCCGGGTGTCGTCCTCGGGCATGTCCTCGATACTCCTCCAGCGTCCGGTGAGGAAGCCTCGCCCGAGCGGGCTGTAGGGAACGAACCCTATGCCCAGTTCGCGCACGGTCGGCAGGATCTCGTCCTCCACGTCGCGGGTAAAGAGCGAATACTCCGACTGGAGGGCGCTGATGGGGTGCACGGCGTGGGCCTTCCTGATGGTCTCTAGTCCCGCCTCGGAGAGCCCGAGGTAGCGAACCTTGCCGGCCTCGACGAGCTCCTTCATCGCGCCGACCGTCTCCTCTATGGGCGTCTCAGGGTCCACGCGGTGCTGGTAGTAGAGGTCTATGTGCTCGACCCCGAGGCGCGAAAGCGACGCGTCGCAGGCCTCGCTCACATAGTCAGGCTTACCGCTCACGCCAAGGAAGCTCCCATCCTCGCCACGCACGTTGCCGAACTTGGTGGCGAGGACGACCTCGTCCCTGCGACCGCTTATGGCTTTGCCGACGAGCTTCTCGTTGGTGAACGGGCCGTACATATCTGCGGTGTCGAGGAAGGTTATACCTAGCTCTATGGCACGGTGGATGGTGGCTATAGACTCGTCCTCGTCACCCGTGCCGTAGAACTCGCTCATCCCCATGCACCCGAGGCCAAGCTCCGATACGACTAGCCCCTCGATACCTAAATGTCGCTGATCCACGGATCATCTCTCCTTTGATCTGACATTTACTGGTACTTCTAATGTTTCCTGATACCACCAGGCCGAGATTTTTACACAGATCACACGCGCTTCTCGGTGCGGAAGGGGTTGCAGACAGGGCCTAGCGCGCCGTTCCCTCCGGGAGACGGCCCATGACGGCACGCAGCCCGAAGTCGCCTGGCAGATCCGAGGAGAAACGACGAATACCCAGCGTCTTGCGGGCGTCGAGCCTGACCTTGCGTCCTGCCAGGTGCGGGAAGATGGCGCGGGCGGCGTAGATAGGATCTTCCCCCTTGAGGCGGACGAGGCCTTTTCGCTTGCGCAGACCCTCTTCGCTGGCGGCGTATAGGCTGGCCTCTCCGGCTCCGGCGCAGCAGATCGCCATCCTGTGCCAGTCGAGGACGAGCGCCTCGCCGGACCGTAGCATCCGCCGCGCCGCCGGCGTCAGACGAACGTCGAAACCGTAGGAGTCCATACCACCATTTTACCGTAGGGCGGTTCCCGTGTAGTAGGGGCGGGTTTCAAATCCGCCCCTACACCCTCTGGGCGTTGCGGATGAAACGGTAAGGTTAGACGACTTCGAGGGCGCTCGCTTTGGAGAGGGCTGGCGGGGCTGGCTACTTGCGGCACGGGTTTGGTAGGATGGGCGGGCTGGAGCGTTGGAGGTAGCAAGATGCAGGGTTCGGATGCGGGGAAGATGCGCGATTCTCGCGTCCCGCGCATCCTCCCGATGGTAGCTTTGATCTTCTGGGCCGCGGGCGCGCTCGTCTTCGCCGTCCTACCACAGGGCTCGGGGGCGAAGCCCGTGATCGCCACGATCTTCTCCCTGTTCGCGGCGGCCTTCGCCGCCGTAGCTTTCTTGCGGGCGGCGCCGCGCGCCCGGGGTCACGAGCGGTCTTTCCTGCGGCTCATGGGAGCGGGTATGGTCTTCCGGCTCGCGGGGAACTCCGTGTGGAGCGCCGCGCAACTCCTCGGGCTCGAAATCGCCACGCCTGTAGCCCCGCAGGACGTCGCCTACGCCATCTCCTACCTGTTACTGGTAGGAGCGATGCTGCACCTCGTGGCGCTGGCGACGCGGAGGATCACGCTGGTCAGCGCCCTCGATGCGGGGGCCGTCATGCTCTCGGTCGGGACGCTGGCCTGGTATTTCGTCCTCGGACCGGCGGCGGCAGAGGCCGGGCTCGCGACCGTGCGCGAGGCGGCGGTGGCCCTCACCCAGCCGGTCTGCGACGCAGCCCTGCTCTTCCTCGGGCTCGTGGTCGCCTCGTCCCGGATCAGGCTCCGTTTCTCCACGCTCTTGAACGGGGGTTTCGTCGCGCTGCTGCTCGCCGACGGTGCCTACCTGGGTATCCGCTCGGCGGGGCCCTACGAGAGCGGCAACTGGCCCGAGATGCTGTGGGCTCTGGGCATGATCCTGCTCGGCCTCGCCTCGACGACATCGCCCGAGGTCCCCGTCGGCCCCAATATCGGGCGAATACAGCCGTGGCGGGTAATCCTGTACTGGCTCGGTCCGCTCTCCCCACCAATCCACTTCGCGCTCTTGCTCCTCTGGGGCGCCCTGAACCCACCGCTGCCGGCGTACGTACTCGCGGGATGCGCCGTGCTCCTCCTGTATATGGCTATGCGTGTCGGGTTGGTCTCATCAGTCAGCAAACGTCTGGGCTGGGACAGAGAGGAATCGGCCCGCCAGAAGGAGCAGGGCCGCCTGCTCTACGAGCTACACGACACCGTAAAGCAGGACGTGCACGGCATCTCGCTGTCGCTCCGCTCCGCCCTCGACGCCGAGCGCCGCGGAGATCGAGGGGCGGCTCGGGAGATGTTCGAGAGGGCCCTGACGGCGTCGAGGGAGGCCGAGTTCCAGATCTCGCGCCCCTACGACGAGATCTCCGCCCTGCGCGGCGAGAGTCCGCCGGGCGCCGGGGACTTCCTCCGCCAGCGCCTGCTGAAATTCGAGGAGTACTTCGGCGTCAAGACCCACGACGACCTCCAGGCACCCCTGGAAGTGCTGAACCCCGCCGAGACCGCGGCGTTTATCAGGGTGGCCGTCGAGGCGTTCTGGAACGTCGCCAAACACTCCGGCGCGAGCAATATGTACCTGGAGTCCCGCCAGGTAAGCTCCGTGCTCATAATCCGCATCAGGGACGACGGCCGCGGCTTCGACACAGAGAACCCGCCGCCGGGACTAGGCCTGCGATACATGCGCCGGCGCACCCGTGAGGTGGGCGCCGACCTTGACGTCATCTCCACTCCAGGACGAGGAACCGCCGTCCAACTCAGATTTCGCAAACGCGGAAATCCCTCCTACCCGTGACGATTGAAGGCATCATACCAAGTCCGGATGACTGGTAACGCCACTGCGCGTGAGCGCATGTCTTCTGCTACCCGTAGATTCCCGCTTGCGCGGGAATGACTGATGAGAGTAGGACTCGTTGTGCATCCGCGAGCACAAAGCGCGAGCGTTCAGAAGGACTCGGCATCAGGTGCCGAAACCTGATGCCTGTAGCCTGAAGCCTATTCGTTGCGTTCGAAGAAGCGGTTCGTTATCGGCATACGCCTATCTCTGCCGAAGGCGCGACCCGTGACTTTTATGCCCGTGGGGGCCTGGCGGCGCTTGTATTCGGCGCGGTCGACGAGTTGTACGATGCGCCGCACGTCGTCTTCGTCGAAGCCGGAGTCTACGATCTGGGCTATGCCCATGTCCTCCTCGATGTACGCCTCCAGGATAGGGTCGAGGACCTCGTATGGTGGCAGGGAATCCGTGTCGCGCTGGTCCTCGCGCAACTCGGCGGTCGGCTCTTTGGAGAGGATCGAGTCGGGGATGACCTCCCTGTTTTTTCTCTCGTTGAAATGGCGTGACACCCTGTAGACCAGGTTCTTGGGTACGTCTTTTATGACCGCGAAACCGCCGGCGGAGTCGCCGTAGAGCGTCGAGTAGCCTACGCTCATCTCGCTCTTGTTGCCGGTAGACAGGACGATCCAACCGAACTTGTTGGAGAGGGCCATCAGGATATTGCCCCTGATACGGCTCTGCAGGTTCTCCTCCGTCACGTCCTCGGGGAGACCCTTGAAGGCGCCTTCGAGCATCTCCCTGTAGGCGTCGAAGGCGGGGCCGATGGGGATAGTCTGGGTGTCTATCTGCAAGTTCTTGGCCAGCGCCGCCGCGTCGGTGTTGCTCAGATCCGAGGTGTAGCGACTCGGCATGAGGACACCCGTGACGTTCTGGGGACCGAGGGCCTCGACGGCCACGGCTGCGGCCAAAGACGAGTCGATGCCGCCAGAGAGACCAAGCACGGCCCGCGAGAACCCGTTCTTGCGGAAGTAGTCCCCGAGGCCAAGGACCAGGCCTTCCAGCACCTCTCCCTCCTCCGAGAGGGGAGGCTCGACCCTGGGCTCGACCGGCTCCGTCGTGGCCGGCCCGTAATCGGGAACCTTCACTATCTCGGGTATGTGATCCGAGTTCTCCTTGCGGGGCCTCGGGTCGTGGAGGCGCTGCATGAGCGATTGGTCCGGATACAGGTCGACGAGCAGGAAGTCTTCTTTGAACTGGTCGGCCCTCGCCACGAGCCCGCCCTCAGGGTCGAAGACGACCGAGTGCCCGTCGAAGACGAGCTCATCCTGGCCGCCCGTGAGGTTGCAGAAGACGACGTAGCAGCCGTAATCCGAGGCCCGCACGCCGAGCATCCGCTCCCTGAAGGCGCCCTTGCGCCTGTGGTAGGGGGAGGCCGAGATATTGAGGAGCACGCTGGCTCCTCCGAGGGCCTGCTCGCGCGCCGGCCCGCCAGGGTACCAGATGTCCTCGCACACGCTCACCCCGACGAGAGCACCACCGAGGTCGACGACAGGAGCCCCAGAACCCTCCCTGAAGTAGCGGTTCTCGTCGAAGACGCCGTAGTTGGGCAGGTAATGCTTGTGGTAACGGTGCAGTACCTCGCCACCAGAGACCACCGCGCAGGCGTTGTAGAGGTCGGTGTCGAGGTCGACGAAACCCACAGCGGCCACCACGCCCTCCGGGACACGACCGGCGAACTCGCCGAGCGCCCTCATGTTCTCCTCGATAAAGCTCGGCCGCATCAGGAGGTCCTCGGGCGGGTAGCCCGGGATGGTCAGCTCGGGGTAGGCGACGAGACCCGCGCCGGCGTCTGCCGCCCGCTCCAGCGCGTCGGCCATCTTCTCGACGTTCCCCCAGATGTCCCCGACGGTGGTGTTGATCTGGGCCAGCGCAACCCTCATACACTAAATATATCGTGCCGGGCGCCTCCGTGCCGACAGATACGGGTACCCGGCCTAGCCAACCTTCGGATAGAATCCCCGGCGATGGCCGCCCGAAAGCGCACACCCGCGGACGCAGGAGCCCTGGCCGCAGGCCTCCTCGTAGACGCCTGCGGGACGGACCCCCAAAACCAACTGCGGCTGCAAGCGGTGAGAGACCTGGCTCTGGACCTCGGGCGCCGGCTCGAGGTCCTCGCCACAGAAGACGCCGACGGCTCGCTCGTCGAGGCCGCGCTGGCGTGCGCCGACCTGGCCACCCTCGCCGCCTGCAACCTCTCTGTCCTCCCCGATAAGCCTCTGGCGACGGCGGCCGTGCACCTGGCGGCAGGGGCAACCCGGGCCCTGATCCCCCTCATAGAACCCGAGGCCGCTACCCTGGATGAGGCTAGCGCCGAATACACTCTCAATGACGCCCAGAGCGCGGGATGGCGGGCGGACCTGGCCGTGAGACAGCTAGTCAGCTAGTCAGCACGGCGCTGGCTTCGCCAGACGCCTTGTCGGCACGCTCAGGCTTTGAGCCTTCGCTTGTCAGCATTTCGGCTTCTCGGTTTTTGGTCGTGGACGGTTTGCGATTGGCGGTAGACGGGTGGGCCGTTAATCGCTTTAGAAGATCGGGGCCGGGCTCGTCTCGGACAGGAGTTGACGGGCTGCTCCGGCGACCCTGCGGAGGTAGCCTTCGTCTTGCGGGACGAACTCTTCGAGGCGTATCCGGGCTGCGGAGGTTTCATTCTCTGCGTACTCGCGGGCGGGCGCCGACCCCGACTCGTAGAGTGCTTCAACGTCGTCGAGGTTGATCCTGAACACGGCCTCGACCTCCTCTTTTTGGAGGCGCAGCTCTCCCGGAGGCGTGGCGTCGAAGAGGAGGAAGACCTCGTGAAACTCCCTGTCGCAGCCTACTGGTATCTCCTGTTCCACCTTTCGGGTCCCGAGTGGGACGAGCCGCTCCGGGTCCACCCGCAAACCGAGCTCCTCCTCGACCTCCCGTAGACCGTCCAGCGTCTCCTCCCCCGCCGCGAGATGCCCGGCGGCGGTGACGTCCAGGTAGCCGGGCCAGGTATCTTTCGCGGCCGCGCGACGCTGCACGAGCAAGTAAGACCCCTCGGGGTCGGAGCCGCAGATCCAACAGTGAAAACAACGGTGCCACAGCCCCAGCCGGTGCGCCTCGCCCTTGGGAACGGCCTTCCCCGTCTGACGCCCCGACTCATCCAGAATGTCGAGCAACTCATCCACACGAAAAGGATAGCACGTCAGCATTTCAGCACTTCATCACGCCGCCCTCCGGGCGGCTCTCAGCAAGTCAGCTTTTCACCGGGGCATCTCACCCTGATTGCGCCTCGCGAGGCGCTTTTTCAGCAAACGCTCCGGCGTGCGCCACAAAGAAGCGAACCACGCTACCATGCTGACTAGCTGACAAGCTGAAGTGCTGAAGAGCCTACGAAGGAGGCACCGTGACCACGGTAACCATAGCCAGCTACTTCGAGGAAGAGTACGTCCGACGCATAAGGGAGGTGGACGAAAGGTTGCGGGTTCTCTACAGGGAGGATCTCGTCCCGCCCCCACGGTGGCCGGGGGACCACGCGGGACCGGAAGAGTGGGAGAGGACGCCCGATGGCGAGGAGGCGTTCCTGAAGATGCTTGGGGAGGCCGAGATCCTATACGACTTCCCCCGTGGTCACGTCGGGGATCTCGTAGAGGTTGCCCCCAAGCTCAGGTGGGTGCAGGGGAGCATGGCGGGGGCCGGGGAGGTGGCCGAGAAGGCCGGTATGGGCGAGACGGACGTCGTGGTGACGACGGCGAGCGGCATCTACTCAGGGGCGCTAGCCGAGTTCGCGCTCATGTCGATGCTCCAACACGCCAAGAACCTCGACCGCCTGCGCCGCGACAAGTCCGAGAAGGTCTGGCGGCAGGGGGCCACGGGTACCCTCGAGCGGAAGGCGCTTTGCGTCGTGGGGATGGGTAGTATCGGCCGCGCCATAGCAAGCCGGGCGCAGCCCTTCGGCATGCGCGTCGTCGGGGTCAAGCGTACGCTGCGCGATGACGACGAGGCCTGGGGCTACGCCGATGAGCTGTATCCGACGGCGGAGCTACGCAATGCTCTTGGCGAGGCCGACTACGTAGCCGTCACGCTTCCCGGCACCCCACAGACGCGGCGCCTCATCGACGCGGAAGCGATAGCGGCCATGAGGCCGGACGCGTACTTCGTCAACGTGGGGAGGGGCACCGTGGTCGACGAAGCGGCCCTCGTCGAGGCGCTGGAGGGCGGGCACCTTTCCGGGGCCGCCCTCGACGTCTTCGAAGTCGAGCCTCTGCCAGAGGAGAGCCCATTGTGGGGGCTCGAGAACGTCATCGTAAGCGCCCACACCACGGATGTCGTGCCAGACCTGATCAACGGCGCGCAGACCGACCTCTTCTGCGAGAACCTGCGCCGATATCTTGCAGGCGAGGAGTTGCTTAACGTACTGGACAAACGACTGCTTTACTGAAGGAGGTTTCGGGTAGAAGGGCTGTTCGCGAACAGCCCCTACAGGTGTCGGGCCACAGGGAGGCCGATGGCCCGAAGAGGCGTTGTTGGCTGTCCGGTTTGTCTGGTCGGGACGGGTGGTATATTTTTCCGTAGCCGTATGGATCTAAGCGAGACATCGGGTATCGGCGCGTCCCGGAAGGAGGCACGTTTTCGTCATCTTCCCTGTAAGGAGTCTCTCTGGAAACCGTAGTATTTCCCGCCTTGAGAATCTTCGCCGCGCTACTGCTGGTCGCTTTGAATGGTCTCTTCGTGGCCCTCGATAGGGGAGGTCAATGAGGCCCTCGGCACCGACTTCGAGACCGTCGGCGGCCTCGTGCTAGGCCATCTGGGCCGGGTACCACAGACGGGAGACGAGATCCACCTCGACGGTTACCTCCTGCGCGTAGCCGAAACAGACGGACCGCGCATCGCCCAAATCGTCATTCGAGAGGCCGAAGAGCGAAAGGAAGACGGTCGGAAGTAGTACCAAGCCCGCGCTCAGACCGTAGGCGCGAAACGCTCGCCGCAGTGGAGATTCCCGTACGAAACCCTCAAATCGCTGAAAGCGAGGGCCGCTAGGCCCGAGCGTGCTGACAAGTGCAAGCCGAAGGCTGGAACGTGCTGACAAGCGGAGGCGAAGCCGGAGCGTGCTTACTACGCGAAGGAGACGTAGATCGCGACGGCAACCGCCGTCAGGACCACGCTGAGAACGAGCATCTCTCTCATGGTTTCACCTCCTCTAGGGCTGGACCGGGTCGCGCTCCTGCAGGGAGTAGAGCCTCGCGTAGAGGCCTCCCGAGGAGACGAGGTCTTCGTGGGTGCCCATCTCGGCGACGCGGCCTTCTTCTAGCACGAGGATCGTATCCACGCTCCTGACCAGCCTGAGTTCATGGGCGATCACGAAGGTGGTGCGTCCTTCTGTCAGGGCCCTCCAGCTCTCCTCGACGGCGGCGGCGGCCTCGGCGTCGAGGCCGGACTGGGGCTCGTCCAGGATCAGGACGGGCGTATCCCTGAGCATGGCGCGGGCGATGGAGATGCGCTGCCGCTGCCCTCCGCTCAAGCTCTCGCCGCGCTCGGAGAGCACGGCGTCGTAGCCTTCCGGCAGTTCCCGGATAAAGTCGTCGGCCCCGGCGAGCTCGGCTACGGCCTCGATCTCCTCCAGGCTCGCCCCTGGGCGCCCGTAAGATATGTTCTCGGCGACACTCGCCCGGAAGAGCAAGGGGTCCTGCGGCACGAAGGTTATGGAGTCGCGCAACGATTTGAGGGTGAAGTCCTTGACGTCTTCTCCGTCGATGAGCACCCTTCCCTCCTGCGGGTCGTACAGGCGGGCGATGAGGCTGGTGACGGTGGTCTTGCCGGCGCCGCTGACCCCGACGAGAGCGACCCTGCACCCCTCCTCGACGTCGAAGTCCACGCCGCGCAATACCTCCCCGGCCTCGTCCTCGTAGGCGAAGCGCACGTCTTCGAAAGCGACCCTGCCATCGAACGCTGGCGCGGGACGGGCCCCCGGCAGATCCTTCACCGTCGGCTCCGCGTTCAGGAGGTCGATGATGCGCTCGCCCGAGACGAGGGAGGTGCCGATCTGGTTCACCTGCCGGCTGAGCGCCCAGAGTGGCGAGAGGAAAAGGGCTAGGTAGGCCACAAAGACCGTGAGGTCGCCCAATGAAAGAGCGCCGGCTAGGACCTGCCTCGCCCCGAAGTACACGACCAGCGCCGTGCCGAGGCCCCCGACGATCCCGAGCACGGTGCTGAACTTCGCCTCTATCATCGCGCTGTCCACGCTGGCCTTGAGTGACTCCCTACTCTCCGTCCTGAAACGTTCCATCTCGTCGTCCTCGCGGGCGAAGAGCTTGACGGCCCTTATGCCGATTATCGCCTCCTGCATGACGCTGGCGATGGCCCCCTCCCTCGTCCTGACTATGCGCATCCGCTGCACGAGCGACCGCCTGTAGCGGCTGACGGCGAGGAAGAGGAAGGGCACGGTAACGAGGGCGAGCAGGGTAAGCTGCCAGTCGAGCCAGAGCATGACGACCATCATCCCGATCAGGATGGTGACCGATGAGAACACCTCGACCACAGAGTCGACGAGCATGGTGCGGACCTCTTTTACGTCGCTGGTGACGCGGGTGATGGTATCCCCGGTGCGCTTGCTGCCGTGGTAGTCGAGCCCAAGGGCGTGGACCTTCGCGTAAAGGGCCTCGCGCATGTCGAAGACGGTTTGTTGCCCTAGCTTCTGGAGCAGGTAGCGCCGGAACGAGGCGACGCTCCTGGTGATCGTGAAGATCAAAACTATGAGGAACGCTATCCCCGCCAGGAGTAGTGCCTCGTCGGCCAGTAGATTTGGCAGTACCTCTGGCAACGGTTTGTTGTCGGTCAGCACGTAGTCGATGATCAGGGCCAGCGGCCACGGCTGCGCGAGGCTCATCAGCGTCTCCAAGAGCAACACGCCGAGTGCCAGAACGAGCCCGGCGCGCCTGGGCCTCAAGAACGGCGTAAAGTTGGATAATGTCTCTTTTGTGCGCCTTAGCCCGGCGCGAAGCTCTTTCAATCTATCCACCCGTATATGATACCGCACGGCCCGCGGGTAGAATGTGCGTGCTTACCCAACCCTAGAGCATGGAGGCCAACGTGACGAGACGGGTCCTCGCGGCCGTAGAAGACCTTTTGTTCAAGAGCAAGATCTCCGAAACGGCGTCCCAGCTGGGCATCGAGGCGTCGTTTCCCCGCAACCCCAGACGCTTGCTCGAAGTCCTGCGGGAGTCCCCTCCGGACCTGCTCGTCCTCGACCTGAATAGCGCCCGCTTCGAGCCGCTGGCGCTTCTTCTGAGCGTACGCTCAGAAGAAGCTACAAGGGACGTCCCCACGGTCGGCTTCCTATCTCATGTGCAGAGAGACCTCGCGGTCGCCGCGCGGGAGGCAGGCTGCGACCGCGTCGTCGCCCGCAGCGCATTCACCAAGGACCTACCGAAGATACTGGCTGGCCGTACCCCCGACACCATCGACGAGGCAAGCGTTGGCTGAGGAGCAAGGGTGGAAGCGTCTGGGTAGCGAGAGGCTGCTCGAGAACCCTTACTTCGCGCTGCGCTCGGACCGGCTGCGGCTACCTGACGGGGGGATCAAAGACCCCTACTTCGTGATCGAACGCCCCGACGCCGCGATAGTCTTCCCGTTGACCAGCAGCGGCGAAGTCGTCCTCGTGCGCCAGTACCGCCCTCCGCTGGAGATGATGGAGCTTGGCCTCCCCGCGGGGCTCGTCGAAGAGGGCGAGCGCCCCCAGGACGCGGCCCGCCGCGAACTCGCCGAAGAGACCGGCTACACTGGCGGCGAGTGGGAACAATTGGGATCCCTCGCCTCGTCCCCCAGCCTCAAGGACAACTGGGCCTACCTCTTCCTGGCCCGCGACGTGGAAGAGACAGCCGCACCCGACCCGGACGAGCACGAGCTCGTCGAGGTGGTGAGGGTGCCCCTGCTAGAACTCCAGAACCTCGTACGCTCCGGCGAGATAGTCAGTTCCAGCGGCGTCGCCGCCGTCATGCTAGCCCTGGAGCGGCTAGGTCAGCACTTCAGCTAGTCAGCTTTGTTTGCTGCTTGGGCTGATGGCCTGGCGTCCGAAAGGCTCGAGCCTCTCGGAGGGTGCTGCAGGCAAAGAGAAAGCCCGGACTCTACGTTCCGGGCTCCCTATATCTAACAGGCTGAAATGCTAACAGGTAAAGGAGCTGCCGCAGCCGCAGCCGCCCTGGACGTTGGGGTTGTTGACGGCGAAGCCGGCGCCCATCAGGCCGTCGACGTAGTCGAACTCGGAGCCCATGATGTAGGGGACGCTCATCGCGTCGATGAGCACCCTGACGCCCTTGGTCTCGAGGACCTCGTCGTCGTCGGCGATCTCGTCGTCGAAGTAGATGCTGTACTGGAAACCCGAGCAGCCGCCGGGCCTGACGCCGATGCGCAGCGCGAGGTCTTCCTCGCCTTCCTGGGCCATGAGGGTCTTGACCTTCTCCGCGGCGTTGTCGGTGATGTTGACGATGGTAGTCTCTTCTTTTTGCTGCATCAGCACCTCCCGTGCTGTAGTCGGCCTGTGGATAGGGAAATTATTACACCGCGAACCGTATACTTCAACGCCGCTTTCGGAAGGTTCTTCGGAGCCTTCCACGCAAGGCCTTGCCGAGATGGGCCCTCCGGACGCCCACGTGCTTCCTCAGCCGGACCAACAGCGAGGATGGGTTCACGGCGCCGAGCGCCCTCCGCCAGCGTGGCAGTCGCTCATAGGCCCGTATAGCGCCCCTGTAGGCGGAAGCTACCCGTTCCCCGTCGCCGCCCTGCGAGTAGAGGTAGTCCGAGTAGGCCCGGGCGAACTCTGCCATCGGGGTCTCCTCCACACCCACAGCCCAGGCGAGGATCAGCACCCGTTCGGTGGGGGTCAGCGCGGGCGAGTCGGCGACGACGCTCCGGCCCGGGGCCAGCACGTCGCGCAGCCGGCCCGTGAGGTCCTCGTAGAGGTCCCCTGGTCCGCCGCGGGCGAGGAGCACCCTCTTGGAGGTCGGCACGGCCGCCACGAGAAGCAAGGGCAAGAACGCGAACACGGGCCACACCGGAATACCGTTCTCCCCGGGGCCACCGTTGGCCTGCCCTTGCCGGGTCTGGTCCCTCCCTTGTTCCCGAGTCGCCTGCTGTTCGTCCCCCAGGGCCGCCCGCTCGTCGAGGTTGTTCTCGAGGGGCTGGGACTGGCCAGCCGGCGGAAGCTCCGGCCGCGCGGCGTTCGCCTCCATTGCGGCGGGCATGGAGAAACCAGGGGTCGGGTTGAAGGGGTACCAGCCGACGCCGGGGAAGTAGGCCTCTACCCAGGTGTGCATGTTGCTACCCCTGACGAGGTACTCTCCGGAGCCCACACTCTCACCCGCGGTGGCCCCGTAGACGACTCGCGAGGGCACGTTCATGTCGCGCAGGAGGAGCGCCATCGAGGTGGAGAACTGGGTACAGAACCCTTCCTTCCCGTCGCCCAGGAACTCCTCGATAGCCTCGTCCGCCCGACGGTAGCTCACGTCCAGGTTGTAAGTAAAGCCGCCGTCGTAGGTCAGGTACTGCTCGATCGCGCGCGCCTTGTCGTAGGGCGTCGTGGGCTCGTACGTGCGTAGTATCTCGTCTCGCAGTCTCGCCGACGACGGGCGGCGTGCCGTCTGGGAGCTGGAGGAATTTCTGCTCCACGCTCAGCGGGTAGTCGCTGCTCGCGCCCCTCAGTTGTGCCGCGGTGGGCTGCGGTACCTCCGAGCGCACCTCGTAGAAATCGCCCTCTTCGAATGGCCTGTCCATTGACCACGAGCCGTCGGAGTTCTGGATCGTCCCGAGCTCGGAGGTCTGTATAATCTTGTACCCCCCGAATATAAGGTCCGTCCTCGCGTTGAGGACCTGCACCCTCTGAAGCACGGTGCGGGTCTCGACGTCGGCGGCTATCTCCTCCCCGTAGTCCGTCCCCGGCTTTGTGGTGTCGGCCCACCTGACGCCGTCGAAGTAATCCATGGTCCCGCCGCGCCACAGGAGGGGCTGGGGGCTACTCACCCGCATGAGCTCGGCGTCCCTCCCCGCCGTGAGGTAATCTCCCACGTCGGCCTGCACGTCGAGCCTGGAGGTCCCGCCCGTCCCTATGCGCGTCCAATCTATCATGCCTGGGCTGACCGTCTCGTCGGAGAAAGGCAACCGCGGCACGAGGAGCACGAGCGCGACCACCACGGCCCCGGCCACGACGGCGGGGCGGCCGGGATCCTCTGCTCCGCCCGAGGAGAGGAGTAGCCCTACGGCGCAGGCCAGGAAGACGGCGAAGAAGAACCCTGCCCCGTCCTCGAAGCTGATGGTCGAGAGCACGCCGATAGTGAGCCCAAGGACGGCTACGGAGACGATGGGGCTATTCTCGTAGAGGGTGGCCGAGGTGGCGAAGGCGACCAGGATCATGACCGCTGGCACGAGAACGACGAAGAGCCCGGGGGCGAGGCCGTAGGGTATGGGCTGGGCGTACATGATGTTCGCCGCCTTGTAGACGTCGTCAGCCACGATCCCGAAGGGCCCCCGCCAGCCCGAGGCCGAGAAGAGATCCGTCCCGTACACCGCGAGCAGCGTGTACACGAGTATGGCAGGAAGCAGCAACAAGAACCGCCACCTGCCCGCCGAGCCGACCAGCATCGCCACGGCGGCGGCGAGGAACAGGGGCAGGAAGGCCTTGTACCCGGCTATGATCGCGACCACGGAGAGATCGCCGAAACCACCGTCGCCGCCGCTGTAGGTCTCGCCCGTAAACAGGATGCTGAAGGCGCCGCCGGTCGCGAGGGCAGCGCCGTAGAGCCACCATCTCGTCCCCGTTCTACTCATCGCACCGCCTCGACCCTGCGCGCGCCCGAGAGCCCTTCCACGCCATCGGGGTGACTGACGACGCGGACGGCTGCCCCCGCCGCCTCCAGCCGGCCGATGCCTCTCAAAAAAGCCGCCTCGCGCTCCTGTGCGACGGCCGCCGACGCGGATCTCGGCGCGGCCCCAGGCACAGGGGGCGTCCGGTACGTGTGGGTCGCGAAGGCGACCACGATCACCGAGAGGCCGGCGCCCCTGAGCCTGCGGACGCAGTCTGGCAATCCGTCGTCGCGGGTGCGCGAGATGAGGATTACGCCCTCCCCGAGACCCCCACGTTCTCCCAGCACGGTCTCGCCCAGGGGACGGACCCCGTCGGCGCGCGCCGTCGCGAGGAACCTCATCGCCTCCCAGTAGGAATCTTCGTCGGACCCGAAGCCCGTCTCGGCGACGCCACTGCCCGTGCCGAGCAGCCGGAAAGGCAGGCCCTCGCGGGCGAGGTGCGTCAGCACCGAGGCCGCCGCTGAGACGGCGTCCTCGACCTCGTTCTCCTGGACCCTGAGTCCCTCCCTGCGGAGATCGAGGACCACCGTGTGGCGCCTCGGCGCCTGCAGGGAGAACTCCTTTACGAAGAGCTCTCCCGTGCGCGCCAGGCTCTTCCAGTGGATGTGCCGTCTGTCGTCTCCCCTGCGGTACTCCCTCAGGCTCGCAAACTCCTCCCCGCGCTGGCCACGGGACCCCCTGGCGCCGGCCTCCATGTTTCCGCCCTGCAGGGGGAAACCTCGCAACCCGTGGACCTTCGGGTAGACCACGACCTCCGTCCTCTCCTCGAACCTCCTCGCGAAACCGAGGAGCCCGAAGGGGTCAACCACCTTGACCTCGGCCGGGCCGAGTTCGTAGACGCCCCTGCGGGCGAAGGTGAGGGGAACCTCGATCCTCGTGTTCTTTCTCGACCCCGGAAACTCGAACTCGCGCGGCCCGGGGAGAAGGTCTGACACACCTACCTTCGCCGCGCCGAACCGCGAGCGCTCCAGCATAAGACGCAGGCTGGCCTCTTTGCCCGCCGTTATGCGGGTACCGGGGGAGAGAGCGCGCGAGTACCAGAGGCCCCTCGAACTCATTATGCCGAGGACGAGGGACGCGAGCGGCAGAGCCAGGAGCGCGTAGGCGAGCTGGTGGAACTGGGTCGTACCGATCAGGCGCGCCACCAGAAGCGTTATGACCCCGGCAACGAGCGCCTGCCAGCCGCGGGCCGTGGGTCTCACGGAGAGCCGCGGGGCGCCCCGCAAGGCTCTTACACCGCCTCGGTCACGGGCACGGAGCGCAGGATGTCCTGCACGATCTCGCGGGTGGCGTCGTCGGGACCCAGGCCATCTTCGGAGCCGGTGGCTGAGGGTATGATCCTATGCGAGAGCACGCTCCCAGCCATCGCCTTGACGTCGTCGGGGGCGCAGTAGGAGCGTCCGTTAGCCGCGGCCCGCGCCCTCGAAGCCGCCAGTAGCATCCGGCTGGCGCGCGGGGAGGCGCCCAGGTGTACGTCCTCGCGCTCCCGGGTCGCCGAGGTCACGGAGACGACGTACCTCAAAACGGCCTCGCTCGTGTAGATCTCCTCGACGAGCTGGCGCATCTCCAGGAACTCTTCCACCCCGATCACAGAGGAGAGGTCGGCGACCGGGTCCTGGGAGAGCTTGAGCATCTCGGTCTCGGCGTCCTCGTCGGGGTAGCCGACCTGCATCTTGATCATGAACCGGTCCAGCTCGGCGTGCGGCAGGGGGTAGGTGCCCTCGTGCTCCACCGGGTTCTGGGTGGCGATCACGCAGAAGGGCTGGGCAAGATGGCGCGTCACCCCGTCCACGGTCACCGAGCCCTCCTCCATCGCCTCGAGAAGGGCGCTTTGCGTCTTGGGGCTGGCGCGGTTGATCTCGTCCGCGAGCACCACGTTGGCGAAGACGGGACCGGCCCAGAACTCGAAATCCCCCTCGCCCTGGTTGTAGACGTTTAGGCCCGTCACGTCGGCCGGCAGGAGGTCGGGGGTGAACTGTATCCTGCGAAACTCGGCCTCGAGAGAACGGGCCAGCGACTTGGCCAGGAGCGTCTTGCCGACACCAGGTACGTCCTCGATAAGGATGTGACCGCCCGCGAGCATGGCCACCACGGCCAGAAAGACACCCTCGTGCTTGCCAGAGACGGCACGCCCGACGTTCCCGACGATGCGTTCGACGCTCTCCGCGAAATCGTTGTGGTCCAAAGAATTCCCGTCCATTTTCGGGTGACGCGGATGATTATATCTTATAGCTTTCAGCACGCTGCCTTCGGCAGCTTGTCAGCACGCTCAGCCCTAGCGGGCTTCGCTTGTCAGCAACGCTTCGCCCTTCGGGCTCGCTTTCAGCTTTTTTGTTTCGGCCTCGCGCTGCAGCGTGCAACGCACCGCTGCCATTGACGGTAGGGGTCTACGCTCGTAGCGGCACCCCAAGACGACTTCCTGACAAGGCGCCGACCGGAGGGAGGCGCCGTGCTGACGAGCGAAGGCGTCAGCCTGAGCGTGCTGACAAGCCTGCGAAGCAGGCGTGCTGACAAGGCGCCTGGCGAAGCCAGGCGCCTTGCTAGGAGGCTGGCAGGCCTCCGTAGAACTGATCCACGTAGCGGCGCTGGACTTCGTTGAGGTCGCGCGAGTACCAGACCATAACCACGTAGCGCGGCTCCTTGGGGGTGCTCTTTGGGTACATGCCGCATTCCATCGGGAGGCGGCTGCCCTTCCTCGCGTTGCACTTGGTGCACGCCGTCACCACGTTGTCCCAGGTGTTGGCGCCGCCGCGCGAGATCGGCTTGACGTGGTCGCGGGTCAGCCGGTCGCGGCGACCGAGGTCGCTCCTGTGCCTGGAGCAGTACTGGCAGCGGTAGTTGTCACGGGCGAAGAGGATCGCGTTTGTCACGTGCTTGCGCAGGCGGCGGGGAATCTCGACGTACTTGACGAGCCGGATCACGAGCGGGTAAGGGTACTCGGCCCTCTCCGATCGGAACCGGCGCTCCAGGTTCGCCTCCACGATCTCAGCCTTTTCGGAGACAACGAGGACTATGGCCCTCTTGACCGTAACCAGGGCCACGGGCTCATAGCTCGCGTTGAGCGTCAAGCATCGCGCCACACCGAAATCTTAGCACGCCGCTTCGCGCCTTGTCAGCACGCTTCGCCCTTCGGGCTCCGCTTGTCGGCACGCTCGGGCCTTACGGCCCTCGCTTGTCAGCAACGCTAAGGCCTTCGGCCTCGCTTTTAGCTTTTCGGGAGAATTGAGGCTGACTGGCTGACATGCTCTACAGGCCTATGGGCTTGCTTTTCGGCGCTTCGAGTATCGCTCTTAGGATAGGATCCGCGGGGCCGCGGAAGGGGTCGCCGGTTGGAAGGCCGGTCTCGTCGGCGACGGCGGCGATGAGGTTATGGGCTTCGTCTTCGTCTAGTCCTCTGGTGTTGAGGCTTATGGCTACTACGGGGGCGGGTTTGATCAGGGCGGCCACCTCCTCGTAGAGGCGGGCTGCGCGGGCTGGGGAGGGGCGGGGAACGCCGCGGAAGACTTCTTCGGTCGGGTCTGCGGAGCACAGGATCAGGCAGTCGGGGCAGGAGCCGTGCATGAGGCCGAGCGTTACACCAGAGTACGCTGGATGGCCCAGGGAGCCCTGGCCCTCGACCAGGATGAGGTCGGGGGAAGATTTGGCCGCCTCGAGGACTAGTTGCTCGGAGGCGCCGGCGATGAAGTCCGAAACGACGGCGTCGACACAGAGACCCCAACCCGCGATGATGACGCCGGTCTGCCCGGTCGGGACGAACTCCGGGGAGAGGCCTGCCTCCCTCGCGGCGCGTTCTATCTCCAACGTCGCCGTCATCTTGCCAATAGCGCTGTCCGTCCCCACGGTGAGCGCAACCTTCGGCCCCACCCCGAAGCCCTCTCCGGAGAAGAGCGGGATGCCCTCGGGTGGCTCGCGCACATCCCAGACGGGCTTGCCAGGAAACGCGGGTGAGAGGCGCTGGTGGAGTCCGCTGACGATCTCGAGTCCGGCGTCGGCGGCGGCCCTCAAGGTCTCCATCCAGTCAGCGGGGAGCTTTCCGCCGGCGGGGGCGAGGCCGACCAGGATCGAAGTCGGCGAATGCTCTTGCGCCTCGTCGAGAGAGGCGACTATTGGCGCGTCGCGACCGAGGTCGGGCAGGACTTCGGCCACGCGTCTTCCGGCTAGCGTCGAGTCTATGACACAGTCGACCTCGTCTTTGCCGTAGCGGATCAGGCCGTGCGCCGTCTTGGCGTGGCGGTTGGCGAACCAGCCCTCGGCGAGCACCGCGTAGCGTCGCTCCGGGGCCGCGGTACGGATCACCGCGGCACGACCCCGAGGCCGGGCTTACTCGGGAGGAATATGCGGCCGTTGTCGTAGGTTGGTCCCGAGTAGGGATCGTCGGCGAGGAGCATCGCGCCGTCGAGGTCCACGAAGTCCACGAGGCCGGAGACCTGGGCCGCCGCCGAGATGCCGAGCGAGGTCTCGACCATGCAGCCGAGCATGACGAGCATCCCGTGGGCGCGGGCGGTGTGGATCATCCGGAGCGCGCGCCTGATGCCACCGCACTTGGCGAGCTTGACATTGACCCCACTGACGTATCCGGCGAGACCCGGCACGTCAGTATCCTCTATGGCGCTCTCGTCGGCGATCACGGGCACGGGAGATGCCTCCTCGGTTACCTTGCCAAGGGCCTCGGGACCAGCCGAGGCGGGGACGGGCTGTTCGATCATGCCGACCCCGATCTCCTTGAGCTCAGCCACGACCTCGACGGCCTCTTCGGGAGAGAATGCCTCGTTGGCGTCAACCCAGAGGTCCGCCGAGGACGACTTTCTGACGGCCCGGAGCGTCTGGATGTCGTTCCAACCCCCGACCTTTACCTTCAGTATCGGGTACTCCCGCAGCCTCTTCGCATCGGCCACAGTCGTCTCCCTGTCGGCTATGCCCAGGGTATAAGCCGAGACGGGTTCTGGTCTCGCGAGCCCGAGCAGACGGTAGACAGGCACGCCAAGCCTCTTCGCCGCGAGGTCGTGCACGGCGTTGTCGAGGGCCGCGAGCGCCGAAGGAGGCAACGCACCGTTGCGGGCGAGGGTTCCCTCGAGGTCCCAGGGGTCTCTGACGTTGACCACTTTCAAGGCCGCGGCCACGCCGGCTGCGTCCTGGCCGTAGTAGCCGGTGGGTGCGGCCTCGCCCCTGCCGACCACGCCGTCTACTTCGATCTCGAAGATCACACGCTCGAAAGCGTCGGCCGAGCTGCGGGCGATGGCGAAGGTACGCGCGGTGTGCACCTCCACGGTCTTTACGCTCGTCTGCAGGTCTGTCCCCTCCTCCACCACTCTCCGGGTTCGCATTGTAGCGTCGGCGGACGCGCCCGTCTCTATCCATGGTCGTCGGGGCGGTCGGGGCAGTTGTGTGAAACAATATGGTTCAGGGGGTTGGAGAAGGGAGAATGGGGGCACGCATGGCCATAGACCTGTCGTTGTTCGACAACTCGGTGGGCACGCTTTTCGATCACCTCACCCGCCACTACGGCGAGGATGCTAGCGTCGAGACTTACGTTATCTGCGCGAGGGTGAGGAGCGCGAACGTACCGGGAGGCAGTGGGATCAACTGGATAGTAAATCCCGGTGGCGATGAGCTCGCCGGCGGACTCCTACGTGAGGTACTGAGGGCCGTCGAGGGCGACGGGAACCCCTAGTGAAAAAGGGAAACACCAGATGAGCACCGGAGAGCGGGCGCTTGTCGCACGCGCCTCCCGCGGCGACGTCGAGGCGTTCTCGAAGCTGGTCCACGCCCACTCAGACCTCGTGCGCGGGATAACGCTTCGCATGCTCGGCAGCCAGGAGGGCCAGGACGCGAGCCAGGAAGTCTGGGTCAGGGTCTGGGCGAACATAGACGGCTTCAGGGGGGACAGCGCCTTCGGCACCTGGCTGCACAGGATAACCGTGAATACCTGCCTGGGCTTCCGGCGCAAGGAGTCGCGCCGAACGGCGCGCGAGGTCGGCGAAGGGGTAGCGTACCTCTCGCAGGCTACTTCTGGTGGCGACACGGACCCCGAGACGGCCGCGCTCGACGCGGAACGTCGCGTGGAGATCAGGTCGGCCCTCAGCAACGTCAGGCCCGAGCACCGCGCGGCCGTTGTCATGCGCCACATGGAGGGCCTCTCATGCGCCGAGATCTCCGACGTACTGGGCGTGCCCGACGGTACGGTCAAAGGATGGGCCAGCAGGGGAAGGGCCGCGATGCTGACAGCCCTGACCGAGGGCTCTTCGTCGGGCCGGACGGTCCAGCCCCTGCTGGGAGCGATCGCGCGGGACGATTAGCACGCTTCGGCCTCCGGCCTACGCTTGTCAGCACGGCGCCTTTGGCGCCTTGTCAGCACGCTCAGGCTAGCGCCTTCGCTTGTCGGCAACGCTTCGGGCCTTTGGCCCTCGCTTTCGGCTTTTTGGTGTGGTCGTGGTGGCTTTGTTAAATCGGGGTAAAAGGAATGAAGCTTGTGGGGGCAGCATCTATACTGGTGTTTGCCCTGGCCGGATCTAGCGGGAGTAGGCACTTTGATAACCAGTACGGCGGAGATCTTGATAGTCGAGGACGACGAGGTCATCATGGGCACCCTTGCCTACAACCTCTCCCGCAGCGGCTTCGGGGTCAGCCGGGCGACCAGCGGTGCCGACGCCCTGAGGATGGCAAGGAAGTTGAGGCCGGATCTTATCCTGCTCGACATCATGCTCCCCGGCGAGTCGGGGATAGGGGTGTGCGAGAGGATCCGCGAGCGCGACCAGAGCGTGGTGATCATGATGATCACGGCCAAGGATGCCGAGGAGGATAAGGTCCGCGGGTTCGAGGCCGGCGCAGACGACTACGTGACGAAGCCTTTCGGCATGAAGGAACTGGTCGCTCGCATCAACGCGAACCTGAAACGCAGCGAGACGGGCGGCAGGGGCAAGATAATCGAGGCCGGCGACCTGCAACTCGACACGAAGAACTTCACGGCCCGCGCCGGGGGGGAACCACTGGAGTTGCGCCTGAAGGAATTCGAGCTCCTCTCTGCCCTCGCCTCGACCCCAGGCGAACTCAGGAGCCGCGAGGAACTCGCAAAAGAGGTCTGGGGACACGCCGGCGTCGGCTCCTCGCGCACGATAGACGTTCATATCCGTAGGATCCGGGCCGCCCTGGAGGAGAAGTCGTCCTACGAGTACGTCCATACGGCGCGGGGTCTCGGCTACCGCTTCGAGGCTAAGCCAAAGAGTACCGCTGGCTCCCTCCCCGAACGCCGAAAGTAGAGGGTGAAGCTGGAGAAGAGTAACGGTATCCGTCCCGTCAGCCCCGACGAACTCCAGAGGGTCAACAAGATCCGGCGCGACTTCGTCGCGAACGTCTCCCACGAGCTGAAGACGCCGGCGACGAGCCTGAAACTGCTCGCCGAGAGCCTCGAAGAGACGCTGGATGAGGACCCCGTCCAGGCGCGACTCTTCGCCGGACAACTGAAGAAGGAGACGGAGCGGCTCGCCCAACTTATAACGGACCTCCTCGACCTGGCTCGCCTGGAGAGCCAGGAGTCCACGGACTACCCTACCCTGGTCGACGTGCGCAGCATACTTATGAGCGTGCTCGCCCGCATGAGACGCGTCGCCCGCAAGAAAGATATCACCCTCCAGTGGAAGCGCTTTGGGAGGGCGGCCCGCTATACCGTCTACGGCGACGAGACACAACTTACCTCTATGTTCACCAACCTTGTAGATAACGCCGTCAAGTACACGCCGCCGGGTGGCAGGGTGGAGGTGGTAGGGGGTTCCGAGGACTCGGAGATAAGCGTCCGCATCTCCGACACGGGCATCGGCATACCTGAGGGCAACATGCCCCGCATCTTCGAGCGTTTCTACCGCGTGGACAAGGCACGCTCCAAGGCCACCGGCGGGACGGGGCTTGGGCTCTCCATTGTGAGGCACGTGGCCGAGAACCACGGCGGCAGCGTCACTGTCGAGAGCACCCCGGGCGAAGGGTCCACCTTCACCGTATATCTGCCGCGCGCATAGGGTAAGGGAGGTTTCGCGAACCGCCCCTACAGGAGGGGTATACTTCCGGCGATCGCTGGCATAGTGTTGGAGGAAGAATGGGCCCCGGGAAGTTGGGCGCGGCGTAGGGAGGCGGAAGGGGCGATGCGGGACAGCGAGGAGCGTCTCCGGGGTCTCTCCGACGCCACGTTCGAGGGCATAGCCATCAGCGAGGGCGGCAGGGTCCTCGAGGTCAACAGGTCCTTCGTCGAGATGTTCGGTTATGAGGCCCAGGAGGTCGTGGGCATGCTCGCGGTGGAGTTCGCGGCGCCGGAGTCACGCGAGGCGGTCATGCAGCACATCTCCGCGGGCTCGTCCGAGCCGTACGAGGCCGTGTGCCTCAGGAAAGACGGCACGACGTTCGATGCCGAGGTACGGGGAAAGAGCTCCCCGTATCGGGGTCGCGTCGTCAGGGTAACTGCCATACGCGACCTCACGGCACGCAAGCAGGCCGAGCGGAAGCTCAAGGAGGCAGAGCAGAGGTACCGCGCGCTGGTCGAGAAGGTCCCCGCGGTCGTCTACGTGCAGGAGATAGGCAGCCCTGACGCCGCGATGTACATGAGCCCCCAGATACAGACCCTGACGGGCTACTCACCAGATGACTGCAAGGATCCGAATCTCAGGTGGCGCATGGTTCATCCCGCCGACCGCGAGCGGATGCGCTCGGAGGACGAGCAGACGGGCGAGCTGGACGAGGTCGTCGCGACGGAGTACCGCGTGCTCCATCGCGACGGGCGGACTGTCTGGGTGCGCAACGAAGCCGTAGTGATCGAGGACGAGGTAAGCGGGTCCCGTTACTGGCAGGGGTTCATGCTCGACATCACGGAGCGCAAGAAGACCGAGCAGAGGCTCAGGGAGGCTGAGACCCGCTACCGTACGCTGGTCGAGCGTATACCGGCGATCATCTACGTCCAGGAATCGGCCGCGCCGGGCGCCACGACGTACATAAGCCCGCAGGCCGAGCGGATGCTCGGCTATCCGCTGGGGCGGTTTACCGGCGACCCGGGATTCTGGACGCGGTTGGTCCACCCCGACGACAGGGAACGGGTTGTGGCCGAAGACGAGAGGACCAACGAGACGGGCGAGCCGTTCAAGGCCGAATACAGGATGCTGGCCAGCGACGAACGCGTCGTGTGGTTCTCCGACGAGGCCGTGCTGATACGCGACGAGGAGGGTAGGCCCCTGTACTGGCAGGGCGTCAAGGTCGATATCACAGAGCGCAAGAAAGCCGGAGAGGACCTCAGGGAGAGCGAGGAGCGCTACCGGCTGGTCGCCAGGGCCACCGACGAGACGATCTGGGACAGCGATATCCTGGCCGACGAGCAGACCTGGAACGGGGCCGTCCAGACCATGTTCGGCTATCCACCGGAACAGAGAACCAGTACCGCCTGGTGGGAGGAGCACATACACCCCGAGGACAGGGAGAGAGTACTGGGGAGCGTCGATGCCGTTCTACTGGGCGGCGGGGAGATGTGGTCCGAGGAGTACCGTTTCCGGCGGGCCGACGGGGCGTACTCGACCGTCGTCGATAGGGCGTACGTGGTGCGGGACGCGGAGGGCCGGGCCGTGCGGATGATCGGCTCGATGTCGGATGTCACGGGGCGCAAGCGGTACGAGGAGGAGCTGAGGGAGGCCAGGGAGGCGGCCGAGAGGGCCAACCGCGCCAAGGGCGAGTTCCTGGCGAACATGAGCCACGAGATAAGGACGCCGATGAACGGCATCGTCGGCATGACGGACCTCCTCCTCGCCACCCCCCTGGACGAGGAGCAACGCGAGTTCGCGGAGACGGTGCGGCTCTCTGGCGAGAACCTCATGATGATCATCGACGACATCCTTGACTTCTCGAAGATAGAGGCCGGTGCCATGCGCCTGGAGACGATAGATCTGGACCTGCGCTCCACCGTGGAGGACGTGACGGTGCTGCTCGGGGGCCGGGCGCAGGAGAAGGGTCTCGAGCTGGCCAGCCTCGTCGAGCACGACGTCCCCGGGGCGCTGCGCGGCGACCCTGGCCGCCTGCGTCAGGTACTCACCAACCTGCTCAGCAACGCGATCAAGTTCACCGACGAGGGGGAGGTGATCGCCAAGGTCGAACTCCTTTGCGAGGATGGGGAGACGGCCACGGTGCGCTTCGAGGTCTCAGACACGGGCATAGGCATCTCCCCAGAGCAGCAACGGCGCCTCTTCATGGCCTTTACCCAGGCCGACGCCTCCACGACCCGTCGCTACGGCGGCACTGGACTCGGGCTCGCCATCAGCAACCAGTTGGTGAACCTGATGGGCGGAGAGATGAGCGTAGAGAGCGAGCCCGGCTCCGGCAGCACCTTCTCCTTTACCATGCCTTTCGGGAAGCAACCGGCGCACGCCCCTGGGGCCGTACCCGCGGACCTGGCGGGGCTGCGGACACTGGTGGTCGACGACAACGGGACGAACCGCGCGATCCTCGAGAAGCAACTCTCCTCCTGGGGTGTAAGGACCACCGGCGTCGAGGGTGGCCCGCAGGCCCTCGAAGAACTGCGTTCAGCCGGTGAGCCCTATGACCTCGCGGTTCTCGACATGCAGATGCCTGGCATGGACGGAATGGAGCTCGCGCGGCGGATCAAAGCCGACCCCGACATCTCTGCTACGCGCCTGGTGCTGCTCACGTCGATGGGGCACCGCGGCGACGGTGAGGAGGCCAGCCGATCCGGGCTAGAGGCATACCTGACAAAGCCCGTGAGACAGTCCGAGCTGTACGACGCCCTCGTGAGCGTGATGGGCGGGGCGACCTCAGAGCGGGCGCGCCTCGTCACCCTCGATAGCCTCGGGAGAGAGAAGGCCGGCGGGCGCACAAGGGTGCTCGTCGCCGAGGACAACCCCGTAAACCAGAGGGTCGCCGGGCGCTTGCTCGAGAGCCTTGGCTACCTGGTGGACATCGTCGGAAACGGCCAGGAAGCCCTGGAGGCCGTCGCCAACACCACCTATGCGGCGGTGCTTATGGACGTACAGATGCCTGGGATGGACGGCTACAGGGCCACCAGGCAGATAAGACTGCGCGAGGACCAGGCGGGAAGACGCAACATGATGATGGGCCTGAGGAAGCGCAGGACCCCGGTCATCGCGATGACGGCCAACGCCATGCAGGGTGACAGGGAGAAAGCCCTGGAGGCGGGCATGGACGATTACGTAGCCAAACCGGTCGGCCGGGAGGAGCTTGGCGCCGTGCTCGGGAGGTGGGTCTCAGAGACACCGGCGTTCCGCCTTCCAGCCCCCGAAGGTGGCGCCGCCTACGCCGGGCCGATCCTGAATCCCGAGGTGCTCGCGGGGCTGCGCGACCTGCAAGACGAAGACGACACCGACTTCGTGGCCGAGCTCACCGGCATATTCTTGGAGGACGCGCGCTCGGGGCTCTCGGCGCTCGAGGAGGCCGTGCGAAGGGGCGACGCGCCGGCCATCGAGCGGGTGGCGCACATGCTCAAGGGCAGCTCGGGAAGCATGGGCGCGAGCAGGATGTCGGGCCTCTGCGCGCGGTTGGAAGCCGCCGGAGCCTCAGAAGACCTCTCGATGGCCCCCAGGCTCCTAGGGCGGCTCGAAGAGGAGTTCGGGCGAGTCGAGCGGGAGCTGAAAGCGAGAGCCGAAGGCTCGAAGCGTTGCTGACAAGCTGCCGAAGGCAGCGTGCTCATCGGGCGAAGTGGTCCCAGCCGGTCAACCCATCGACCGGCTCGTCCCCTCGTCTGAAGGCGACGTCTCCTTGCGTGAGTTCTCCGATCACCGTCAGGGGTAATTCGATGCTCTGTGCCAGCTCGTCCATGATTCGCGCGGGGGCACAGATCAGGAGCTCGTAGTCCTCGCCTCCCGTGAAGGCCAGGACACCGGGGTCTTGCCCGAGGTGTTCTGCCAGCCTCCTCGTATCGTCCTTTAGCGGCAGGAGATCCAGGTCCGCGTCGCACCCCACCCCGCTTTGCTGGCACACGCGGCGCACGTCCGAAGCGAGGCCGTCGGAGAGATCTATCATGGCGTTCACGCCGAGGTTGGCCGCGGCGCGTCCGGCCTCGATCCCTGGCTCCGGCCTGAGGTGTTTGCGTTTGAGGCGCTCGAATCCACCCACGCCCTGCTCCAAAGCTAGTAGCCCTGCCGCCGCGGCGCCGAGCTCACCGGTCACGGCCAGGAGATCGCCCGGCATCGCCCCCGAGCGCAGTACGGGTCGGGTGTCGAGCTCCCCGAGGATCGCCACGTCCACGGTGAGGGCGTCGGCGCGGGTCGTGTCGCCCCCGAGCGGGTAGACGCCGAACCTCTCGCAGGCCTCCACGACCCCCTCGAAGCAACGCAACGCGGTCTCGGGAGCTGGCGCTCCACCGGAGGCCAGGACGAACCGTGGAATTCCCCCCATCGCGGCGACGTCCGAGGCGTTGACCGCGACGGCCTTGTACCCGACGTCCTCGGGCGCGGCCCAGGCCTTGAAATGGTGGCCGCTTGCGAGCATATCCGAGGCGGCCACCCACGTGCTGTCCCCGAACTTCAGAACGGCGCAGTCGTCCCCGACGGGGACAAGCACCTCGGGTGGCGCGGGGGGCAGGAGGGCCGAGATCCTGCGTATAACCTCGTGCTCGTTCAACGCCGCTCTCTGCCGAACCAGCCGCGGGGGTCCAGGAAACGCCTGTAGCGCCGGAGTACCTCGCGCCCGAGCACGGCGGCCGCCACCCAGAAGGCCACCTCCCCCAGAACGAGGAAGGCCGAACCCACCCAGACCTTCTGCGCGGCGGAGAGCGGGGCGAACACCACGGCCGGGGCCGCCACCCAGAACAGGACCGCTGCCACGACCAAAGCTATCCCGAGGAGCCGCATCCGGCCCGCCTTATTCGGAATGCGAGGCTCTTCGTTCTCCTTGTTCTCCGGCCCGACTATCTGTTCATCTCCCCTATGGCCTTCCAGAGCACGTCCGACTCTTCCTTCGTATACCAGGTACGCAGCGAGCGCCAACCGGTTTCCGTGACCCACACGTGGGCGTCGTGGGCCGCGGCCTCCGGGTCTATCTCCCCTCCCGGATGCCGGGCCAGAAAGCCCACGCCGGCGTAGAGCTCGGGGTCGTCGGGGTCGCGCCAGGGCTCGACCCTCGCCCACCAGGGGTCCGCGATCACCGCCCGCACGCCGGTCTCCTCGAGGAGCTCACGGTTGGCGCATGCCACGAAGTCCTCTCCCTCTTCGAGCATGCCGCCGGGGTTCTCCCACAGCCCCACGGGCGGCTTGCGACGCCTGAGCAGCAGCGCCCGCGGCTCAGGCGTCGCAAGATCGACGAGGACGGCGCCGGCCCCGAGGTTGGCCTGAACCACGCCGGTGTCTTTGCGGGGGGACGGTTGCGGTAAGGGCGGTTCGCGAACCGCCCTCACAACGCGAACCGCTCCCACACGGCGGATGTCTTTAGGGCTCCACCAGCTTGGCAGCGACAACCACTCTTCGAGGGTCACCCACCTGTAAGCGAGATGTTCGTCTGAGATCCTGACCTCCACCCCATCGGCCCGTCCGGCGTAGGTGACGGAGGCGAGACGTCTGCCGCTCGGTGCCTCGCCGACCCAGGTGGCGATGATACGCCCTGGGGAGATCAGCATGCCGGTCTCTTCGAAGAGCTCTCGGACGGCACCCTCCTCGAAGCTCTCTCCGGGTTGGAGACGTCCGGCCGGCGGCTCCCAGGTACCCGTGGGGCGCTGGAGCAGGAGCATGCGTCCGTCCTCCCTGACGGGCAGAAGGCCGGAGACGAGATCCGCCCTCAAGGCACGCCCGCAGCGCAGATGTAGTTTGTGCCCACCACGCGGCAAGTATATGGCCCGAAGGGGCGGTTCGCATGTAGGGCGCTTCACGAAACGCTCCTACAGGGCGATCCGCTGCGGCAGCCAGGCGAGGACGTCCAGGCGTTTGGAGAAGTGGAGGATCGGCCCGGACTCTGGCAGCTTCAGGCCTATCTGCCGGGTCATCTCGAGCGTACGAACTTCGGCCTCCGCCGGCTGCAGGGGCCACAGCCGGTGATGGACCTCGCCGCGGCGAACCAAGCCCTTCTTGTCCGCGCTGTAAAGGCAGTAGCGCTCGGTCAAGAAGTTCTCGATGGTCCCCGGACCGCTCTCGAAAGGCTCCCCCGTCGGGCCGTAGCGGGCCTCGAACTCGGCGGGCGGGGCGCCCCTGTGCGTGCGGAGGCTCCGGTAGTGGACCTCGTCGTTCGAGGTATGGCAGGAGATCCTGGCGTCGAAGTAAGGCAGGTCGAAGGTGGCGCGGGCGAGGCGGACGGCGAGGCGACTGTGGGCGTCCAGGGAGAAGAACCAGATGCCGGGTTTGCCTTCCGCCGTCACGTAGGTACGGAGGTTGATCTCGGGAAAGTTCGAGAGCCCTGCTACGGCTGGCACGAAATGGGGCCTCACACCGACCATATCGAAGGGTACGACGCCGAGCCAGGCGCTGCCGTCGAAGGTGTCGATGCTCAATGAGGGCGGCACGAGCGGCCTGAGCGCGTCCACGTCGACGGGCCAGTGCATGAACAGCAGATCCCGCCAGCCCATTCCCAGGGCCCACGGGCCTGCCGGAACGGGATAGGGACGGTGCTCCACCCTGCCAAGGACCGTCTCTGCTCTGAATTTCGCCGCCATAAGCGACCGTTATCTTAAGGCCTTTTCGCGCGGGGGTGCGTGTACCCTGTCACGCCCCACCGGTTTCGTGCACAACCAGGAGGGCGCCGCTCTCTACGCTCACCTTCGCTACCCCGCCGACCAACTCGTTGTGGAAGCCGAGGGTGTCACCGGGTTCCAGGGTGGAGTTCTCCAGCGGGTATTCCATGCCCTTCAGGGTGACGCCCGTTGCCGGACCTGACAAGGGGAAGATAGAGACGCTGTCGTGCGCCACCCCTTCCACGATCCTGGCCCCGGCTTCGACGACGAACATCCGCCCCCAGTCGGCGACTACGGTGGAGATCAGCCCGACGCGCTCGGCCGTGAGGAGGATGTGCGGGACGGCGAAGACGGCCCCAAGCTCCCCCCCGGCCGCGCACAGGAAGTCGGCCGCGGTCGCCCCCCGTCTCCCGGCCGCCAGCACGGCGAGGTGCCCATCCATCTTGTCCTTCTCGACCGGATGGCGCTCCAGCGAGGCGCCTCGCTTCTCCAACTCCAGCGCGAGGGCTTCCCCCAGCGAGTCCATGTCGCCGACGACCAGGTCGGGGACTATTCCGGCGGCAAGCGCGTAACGGGCCCCGCCGTCGGCGGCCACTATCAGGTCAGCACGATCCGTGACGTCCCGGATCAGACGCCCCGAATCGGGGTACCCGTTCAGGAAGATCGCGGCCCGCACGCTACGGGGTCCGGTAGCGTACCTGCCTCGGCGAAGGCTGCGCCGCTTCGAGCGCCTTCAGCAGCACGACAACGACCACGAGGACGATGCCCAGGCTGGGGAGCAGGTAAGCCGCGTTGTACGCAGCCGAGTACAGGAAGGGGTTCCAACCGTCCGGTGCGTAGGAGGCGAAGAAGACCACGCCCGAGAGGAAGTGGCACGCAAAGCGCGCCAGCACGGCGACGGTGGCGCCCACGATCGCCCCCCGCACGGTCGGCTTGAAGAGCCCGGCGAGCCCCAGAACGCCGAAGGCCAGCGGGTAGTCGAGCAGGACCTGCAAGGGATGCACCAGGACAGGGACTATGGCGAGGTTGAGGAGGCCGCAGGTCGTCCCCGCGACGACGCCGACCTTCCAGCCCTGCCTGAGGGCGAGGAGTATCAGGGGGATCATCTCCAGCGAGACCGAACCGCCGAAAGGCATCCTGAAGAGCACGAAGAGCCCCAGAACGAAGGCCAGCGCTACCGAGATCGCCGCCTCGGTCAGCACCCTGGTGTCTCTAAACGCGTTCAAAAGCGCATCCTCCTTCCGCTTTCCGGGGATGCGCTGATAAGATTTCGGGATCTCCCTGCGCCGGCATTACCCGGATCAGGTTCAGCGGGTCGGCACCTCCGTGCCCTCTCAGCCTCACGGCTCCCCGGTTTTTTGGTTTCCCTAGTCTACCCTACCGTCGGCGAGGAGCAACCCGAGCACTGTGGCTGCGTCGGAGATCTCGCCTTCCGAGACCATACTCAAGGCCTCCCCGAACGGCATCCCCACCACCCGTATGAACTCTGTGGGCTCGGGGTGCGGGCCGCGCTCGTCCCTCACCGCCGAGCACCGGAAAAGGTGGCAGACCTCCGTGCTCCGCCCCGTACTCGTATGCACCGAGGCTAGATGCTCCAACCCTTGGGCCCTGTAGCCCGTCTCCTCGAAGAGCTCCCTCCCCGCCGACTGCGCGGGATCCTCGCCCGCATCGACGCCGCCGCTCGGGAGCTCCAGCGTGAACGTGCCAAGCGGCTGCCTCCACTGGCGCACCAGCACCACGTCTCCCCGACTCGTAACGGGAACCACGGCGGCGAACCCGCCGCTCTCCAGGACGCCGTACTCGATCCGTGCCCCGCCCGGCAACTCCACGTCATCCACCCGAAAGGCGCACCACGGATTCCTGTAAAGATAGTCCCGCCCCACAGTCCGCCAGCGTGTCAGCACGCTGCGGCCTTCGGCCTCCGCGTGTCAGCACGGCGCCTTTGGCGCCTTGTCAGCACGCTCAGCCCTAGCGGGCTTCGCTTGTCAGCCCGGCGCCTCCCTCCGGTCGGCGCCTTGTCAGGAAGTCGTCTCGGGGCGTCGCCACGAGCACCGAACCCTACCGCCTCGGGCGGCGGTTCGCTCGCGCAGCAGAGCGGGGCCCGAACCCAAAAAGCCGAAAGCGAGGCGCTAGCCCGAGCGTGCCGACAAGCGACCGAAGGGAGCGTGCTGACAAGCGTAGGCCGCAGCGTGCTTCTTACTCGAAGTAGTTGGCGGCCTTGGTGGTGTAGCTCTCCATGTCGTCGGGGACCTCGTCCTCCGGGAAGATGGCCTCGACGGGGCACTCCGGTTCGCAGGCACCGCAGTCGATGCACTCTTCGGGATTGATCATGAAGTGGTCGCCGGCGTCGTAGATGCAGTCTACCGGGCAGACCTCGACGCAGCTCTGGTCCTTCGTGCCGATACACGGCTCGGTGATCACGTAAGTCAAAGGGTCCTCCTCTCGGGATCTCTGTAGCGGCTTTATACCAGCCGGTACCAGGCTCCATCACCCGTCGTTGACTAACGTCATCGCGGCCCATGACCGGGATCATACGCGTGTGTGATCTCGGTCAAACCGTAGTCGAAACCCGCCCTTGCTGCGAGTGGTTCTCAGGTACGGGCGCGGAGTTCGGCGGGCCTGAGGATGGTTACGGTCTTGCCGCCGAGGTCGAGGATGCCCTCTTTCGCGAGCCGCGAGAGGGCGCGAGAGAGAGCCTCGCGCGAGATCCCCGTGGCCTCGGCCATCTCCTGCCGGCTCAACGAAGGCTCGAAGACGACGCCCCTTTTTGTGACGCGACCCTCCTCCGTGGCGAGGTTGAGGAGCATGCGGGCGACCCTCTGCGGGGCGCTACGGAAGACGAGATCGCCTATGAGGTCCTCCAGCTCGCGAGTCCTCGAAGCCAGGGCCCTGGCGAGGCGAACGGCGCCGTCTGGGGAGCGGCCCATGATCTCGAAGAGGTCGACGCGGAAGACGGCGTAGAGCACGCAGTCGGTGAGGGCGGTGGCGCCCTGACCCTGGGTCCTGCCTTCGAGGGCGGCGCCGAGACCAAGCACGGAGCCGTCGCCCAACACGCCCAGGATCTGGTCCCGCGCCTTTGGACCGCCCGAGGACCGGTAGAGCTTCACGCGCCCCTCACCCACGAAGTACACGGCCCCCGATGGCTCGCCCTCCCTGTACAGGGCTGTGCCGGCGCCGAGCTCGAGCACCTCGGCCGCGATCGCCAACTCCTGGAAGAACCCCTCTTCGAGCCCCTCGAAGAGCTCGAACTCCTTGAGCCCGTCCAGCTTCGTCAGATGCTCGACCGCCCGGCAACGCGCGCCGGGCAACCGCGCCCAGGAAGGCGGCGCGTTCTCACCGTACATCGTCTCGTGTTCCTTCCAGCTCACGCGAGTTCACCAACTCTTTATACGCTAAGTCACGAAAGTTTGCAGGACGACAAACCCATCTCTGCCTCCTCCGCCACCTCCGCGAATAGCCCCGTGATCTCCAGCGGCCAGTCGGGGCGGGCCCGGGCGTTCAACCTGAGCAGCTTGTAGACGCGGTGGCGCTCCTCTGGCGCCAGGTCGTCGAGGGACACCCTGATCGTGCCCGCGTAGGACTCCATAAGGGTGTCCCTGTCGTGCTCCAGGCTCTTTAGGGCCTCGCCCCGGGAAGGGGCTGCCTCCAGCTCGCGCTCGGCCGTCTCTGGGGTCTCGTCCAGCTCCGAGAGCGCCGCGTACGAGGAAGCTTGGGTCTGGAGGCTGCCCGAACAGGCCCCTTGGTAGCCAGGACGCGGCCGGGGTATCCTTCGGGGTGCTCCGGCCCCGATCTGTGGAGGAGAGATGGACAACGACAGGATCTCGAGAAGGGCCGAACGCCTCACGCCAACGTCCCGGAGCTGCCTTACTGCTCAGCGTTCGGGGAGACCTACGAAGAGGCCCTCCTGGAGGCCCGCGTCGCGATGGATCTCTACCTCGCAACCATGCGCGAAGAGGGCATAGTGGCACCCAAGTTAAGCCGGCGCCACACACCCGCAGCGGAGCTGAGGTATCACCGGTCCAGCGAACGCGGGCGAAGCCGCAGAAGCTAGGCCGCTCCCCTCTTCCGCCCGAGGGTCGGTATGGTGCCGAAGGTAGGTACACCCGAGAACTGCTCCACTTCCTCCGGGGAGCTCCAGCTGGCCTCCAGACGCTCCAGGAGGAAGACGAGGCCGATGCCAAGCATGAGCCCCACCACGAGCGCGAGGAGGCCTACCCTGAGTGGGTCGGGACCCTCAAGGGCTGTGGGTGTTAGCGCATAGGCGCTCACCTTGGCCTGGGCCTCAGACGCCATCCCGCTTGCTTCGGGGGCCTCTCTCGCGAAGACTCTGGCCGCGTCGTTTGCCACAGCCCGCGCCGTATCCGGGTCGGGGTCCGTGTAGGAGAAGGAGAGGTAACGGGTGCCCTCGATCTGCGCGATGACCAGGTTCTCCTTAAGCACCGAGGCGGAGGGGCCTTCTTGGGCGGCGGAGCTAGCGACCTCTTCCGTCATCTGGCGGTTCAGGCCCACGACTGCCATCTCGCCGGCGAGCACCTGTAGACCTTCGATCCCGTTTGAGAGGTTGTCTTGCTTTCCCGTCGGGCTGACTACCGCCGTGGCGGAGGCTTCGTAGACGGGCGGCGTCAGGAAACTCGCCCCCACGGCGGCCCCCACGCAGAGGAACGCGATAAGGGCGAGAAGCCACAACCTCTTGCGGACGGCCGTTGCCAGGTCTACGAGGGAAAAGAACCGTTCGTCCTCTGTGGAGGGCGAGTTGTTGGCGGCGTCGTACACTACTCCTCTTCCCCTTGCCGTCGGATGGGGCCGGCGGCAACAAGGAGGGGGAATCCGCCGGCCCGCTGTGATGTGTGTTCTGTTATACGGGGACGGGCCCAGAATCACTCAAGGCTACGCTCGCCCGGAGGTATAGGGTTGGGCGCAGCGAACTCCTCCCACTTCGGAGGCCTCGCGCAAGCCATCAGGAGCCATACTTGCGCCTCTCGCGGGTTACAATAGTGCCAGCAAGATTGTCTCGGATTTCGACCCGGGAGGACACAGGTGCACTTTGCACTTTCGATAGCCTGGATGCTCGTTCTGGCTTTGTTCATCGTGGACCAGCTTCGATTCTGGAGTCAAAAGGTGCCCCTCGCTATTTCGATAGCGGCCTGGTTTCTTTACGTGGCTTTGGTCTATTTGCGCATCGTGCCCTAGTAGCCACTAGCACCCACTTTTCTAAAGAGCCACCGCCCTACGGCCACTCCCACCACGAAGGGGTTAGCTTGCTTTCCTTGCTTTATGTGCGCCGCTCTGCGGCCGCTGTTAGGATGCGCGGGGTAGTGCAGCAAACTAGGAGGGGCACAGAGCTCCCTCGTGCGCAAAGGAGGAGAACCACACGATGCCTAAGAAGAAGAAGAGGATAGCGATGGTGCTGACGCTGGCGGTGGTGCTCTCGGCGCTTTTGGTGGGCAGCGCCGGCACGGCCTTTGCCCAACAAGTGATCGGAGGAGCGATCCAGTGCGACACCATCCCCTGCGTTGCCACAGGAGCCCACCAGGTGCTCTTCGAGCGGGTAGGCGACGGGGTGCCAGACAGGATGATCGCCAAAGGAGGCCATGATCACCTCGACGCCCGAGCCTACACAAACGACCGCGACGTGGCCAAGGGTAGCGGCGGCCACGACTTGCTCCGCCTCAATGACGGCGACGCCATGGATGGGGCCATAGGCGGTCCGGGCTACGACACGTGCGTGGTGGACGCCACCGTAGAAGCGGCCGACACCTGCGAGACGGTGGTCATTCGGTAGGGGTGCACAAGGAAGAATCGAGGCTCCCTATTGGCGGAGCCTGACTAGTACGCAGAGGACGCCCGCCGCTCGCACTCCGAGTCCACGTGGTCCCTCTCGCCCGTCAGGAACTTGCGCTCGATCTCGGGCAGCAGCTCGGTCTCGAAGACGGCCTTGGGCACGTCCCTGAGCGCGTGGAACAGCCTGCGGTCTTCGACGTGGCGCTCCAGCTCATCGGCAAAGCGTGCCTCCCGGTCCCGCGCCTCCCGCTTGGTGCGCGGTTGGCCTCGGCCACCTTGAGCGCGGCGCCGCGCTCGAAGTCCCGCCGGGCGCGCGCCAGCGCCTCCGTGTAAGGCATCAGGTTTCAGGCTACAGGCTTCAGGGGGTTGTAGCGTATCCCGAGTTGGCTTTCCATACCGGGGGTCCGAAATCGCTTCGAAGGCACTGTCAGCGTGCTGAGCATAGAGAACACCGTGCCAGGGAAGAAAGCCTGGCCTGATGCCTGTAACCTGATGCCTGATGCCTATCGAACGGAGGAAACATGCCGGAAGACAACGTCACGCTGGGAGACAAAGTTACGCTAATCACCGGCGCGAGCCAGGGTCTTGGTAGAGCGCTCGCGCTGGCGTTCGCTGAGGAGGGCGCGCGGGTCGTGGTGAACGCGCGTAGTGACGAATCCGTGCGTCCGGTCGCCGGGGAAGTAGAAGGTGCCGGGGCTGAGGTGCTTGCGGTCGCTGCGGACGTGTCTAGAGAGACTGAGGTGGAGAGGCTGGTTCGTGAGACGGTCGAGCGTTTTGGGAGGATAGACGTGCTCGTCAACAATGCCGGGCTGCTAGGGCCCCGGGTTGGGGTAGAGGATTATCCAGAAGACGAGTGGCGGAGGGTCATCGACGCCAACCTCACGGGGCCTTATCTCGTTTCGAAGGCGGCGATACCGCACCTGTCCGAGGGCGGCTCCATTATCAACGTCGTTAGCGGGGTCAGCGTCGAGGGCAGGGCCCAGTGGGGAGCCTACTCGGTCAGCAAGTTCGGGGTGGAGGGGCTCACCCAGATCCTGGCCTCAGAGCTCGCCGAGCGGGGTATCCGCGTGAACGCCGTCGACCCTGGCGGGATGCGCACGGACATGCGCGCCGCCGCTTACCCGGAGGAGGACCCGCAGACCCGCATAACCCCTGAGGAGAACACCGCCGTCTTCCTTTACCTGGCCTCTGACGAATCGAAGGGCGTAACGGGAGAGCGCTTCAAGGCGCAAGAGTTCGGACGATGAGGAGGGCCGCTAGGCCGCCTGCGTGTCGGTAAGTTCGGACTGGACTATGAGGCGCTGCTTGTAGTCGGGCAGCGTGCAAGTCTGGAGGGTGAGGATGTTCTTGCCCGCCTTGGCGTCGGTCACGTCGGTATCGGATGGGTTGACGACGAAGGTCTTGAAGACCCTGTAGGTGTACTTCGTGCCGTTCGAGTCGGTCACGTAGATCTTGTCCCCGAGGCCTACCTTGTCCAGGTCCCAGAAGGTAAGCCAGCTCTCGGTGCCAGGGTAACCCAGACGGTGGCCAGCGATGTAGACGTTGGCCTCGCTGTCCCACGGAAAGCCCGTGCCTTCGAGGTGGATGGCGGCGTTCGTCTTTAGCGTCTCCTCGTCGTTCCCCGCCGTGTAGGGTACGTCGTCGTTCTCGACCCTGGACATGGTGGGGACGGTGAGCTCGAGGGTCTTGTCCTGGGGACCCGTGCTGCTAGTGTTCTCGTCCGGCGTCGTCTCCAGCTTGGGCACGTTGAAGCCGCCCGGGTTGTCGCTGTTCGTGGCCGTGCTGTCCAGGCGTCCCGCCAGGAAAAAGGAGGCTATGAGCGCGACGCCGGCGGCTATCATGAGCAGGCTCAACGCCCACGCAACGACGTTTCTCGCCCTGAACCTCTCAGCAGTGTACTTCTTCATGATCCCGGGGATTGTAGCATCGAAGCTACTCCTTACTCCCTAGAAGCTCTGTGGGCAAATCTTCCCTCGAGCCCCATTCGTTCCACGAGCCATCGTAGTTGGCCAGCCTCCTGTAACCGAGCCGGTGCAACGCGAAGAGCGGGACCGTGGCGGCGACCCCGCCGTTGCAGTAGGCGACGACGGGCTCGTCTTTGTCCTCGGGCACTCCGGCCTCCCCGAGCCTCCGCTCGAGCTCCTCGCGGGACCGAAAGGTGCCACCCTCCGGGTCGAAGAGGCTGTCAGCGTGGAGGTGGACAGCCCCTGGCACGCGCCCCGCCCTGCCCTCCCCCCGCGCCACGGCGCCCGTGTACTGCCCCTCGTCGCGCGCGTCGAGGACGAAGGCATCGCCGCCCTCGCTCGCGGCCAGAAGCGTCTCGGCCTCCGTCCGCCAGCGTACTCTGGCCTCGGGGGTGAAGACGGCCGGCTCCGGCTCAGGGACCCTGGTCGTAGTCGGGCGGCCCTCTGAGGTCCATTTCTTCCAGCCGCCGTCGAGGACAAAGACCCTGTCGTGGCCATAGTAGGTGAGCGCCCACCATAGCCTGGTCGCGAACTGGCCACCGGCGTGGTCGTAGACGACGACGTGGGTACCTTCGGAGATGCCGAGGGAGCCCATCAGCCCGGCGAAGCGCTCAGGCGGGGCGACCTGCGCGGGCACGGGGTCGTCAGGGTCTGTTATGTCGCTCGTCCAATCCACGTATACGGCGCCGGGGACGTGGGCCTCGTCGTACTCCTTGCGGGCCGCGAGATAATCGGCCCTCTGGCGGCCCCCGCCAAGGTCCGTCTTCTTCACGTAGCCCCTGATGTCTACGACGCGCAGGTTATCGTCCTCCAGGTGGTCGGCGAGCCAGTCGGTCGTCACGAGGGGATCCCGGTTCTCCATATCGTTACTCCTCGAAGATGTCGTGCTCGCGGGCGTAGACCTCTGCCAGGCCGCGGGCCTTGTCATTATCGTCTTTGCCGAGGCGTCCTTCGACCACCTCGTTCTGAAGGTAGTCTTTGAGGACCTTGATCCAACGCCCAGGGCCCCGGTCGAACTGCTCCATAAGGTCGTTGCCGCTGAGGGGGCTCTCCAGCCTCTCCACGGCGTCCTCGGACCTCACCTCGTCCACCCTGCCCTTGAGGCTGCGCCATGACTCCTCGGCGACGCGACGCCGGCGCGGCGCGCTCCCCGTGATGTCCGCCCTCGCGAGCCTGAGGAGCATGTCCACGTTCGCGAGCACCCTGTCGCCGCGGGCGAGGTAGGTGTCCCTGACGAAGCGCCTGACCGCAGCGTCGCTCCAGGGGTCGCGACCCGTAGCGTAGCTCATGGGCCGCATGTGGTTGACGACGAGGTGGGCGACGGCGTCTATGTCGTCTCTCGGGTAGGCGAGGCGTTTCATCACCCGGCGCGCTATGGCGGCCCCCACGTTCTCGTGGCCGTAGAAGTGGACCTTCTTCGGGATGGTACGCCCCCCGCAGACTTCGCACTCCCCCTCCTCGGGCGTCTTCCTCGTGCTCTTCGCGCCGCAGTAGGTGCAGCGGTGTTCGTAGACGAGCGTCCTCGGTTTCCCGATGTCGTGGAAGAAGGCAGCCCTGCGCAGGATGGGGTCGGCCTCGACACTTGAGACCACGATCAAGGTGTGCTCGAAGACGTCCTTGTGGTGGAACTCGGACTCCTGCTCGACGTCGACCGTCTCCATGAACTCGGGCACCACGTAGGTCATGAGCCCGAGACCAACCAGCGCCCTCACCCCGGACGCTACGTTATCGGAGATGAGGATCTTCTCGAATTCGTCCCTCTTGCGCTCGGCGGAGATGCTCTGGAGCCAGTGGGCGTTTTCCCTGATAGCCTCTTCCAGGTCCCGCGTCATCGCGAAGGGCCTCTCAGGGATGCTCAGGGTAGTCTGGAGGCGGACCGCCCGCAGCATCCTCAGGGGGTCGTCGCGCATCCTCTCAAGGGGATCCCCGACGGCGCGGATGATGCCTGACTCCAGGTCCCGCCTCCCCTCGAACGGGTCTAAAACCTCGCCCGTGAGCGCGTCGGCGGCCACGGCGTTGATGGTGAAGTCCCTCCTCGCCAAATCCTCCTCCAGGCTCGCCCCGAAGCGCACCTCGGGGTGGCGGCTCCCCCGCGCGTACAGATCGGTCCTGTAGGTCGTGACCTCGACGAGGTAGCCCCCGACCCTGGCCCCGATCGTCCCGAAGCGCTCTCCGACGGTCCACAGATGCTCCGCCCGCGGCCGGAGGAGGTGTTTGATCTCCTTCGGATGGGCATCGGTCGTCGCGTCTATGTCCGGGTGCGCCCCACCGAGCAGCCTGTCCCGCACGTACCCGCCGACCAGGTATAACTCGTGCCCGGCCTCCCTGAACGCCTCACCGAGACGCGAGAGAGGCTCCGGAACCTCCAGCCTCTTTATCTCTGCCACTACCACGTACAGATTCTAGTACCTATGAAGTCTAAGTCTAGAGAGCGCTAGGCGGGGATGGCGGCTTCGCGGGAGGGGAAGATATCGAAGTAGTCCTGGAAGCCGGTCACGGAGAAGATACGTTCGACGGCCTTGGAGGGGGCGGCGAGGCGGAGGGAGATTCCCTTCTGGTCGAGTGTGTCTTTGGAGCGCATGAGGGATGAGAGGGCCGTGGAATCCATAAACGCGACGTCGTTCAGATCGACGACGACCGCGCCGACGCTCTCGCTCTCGGCGGCGCGTTCGATCGCGCCCTGGAACTTGGGGGCTGTGTGGAGGTCCATCTCCCCCCGCACCGAGACGACGGTGTATCCTTCGGTGCGTTCTTCTATGCTGACCGCGAAGTCCGTGCCGGTTCACTCCTCTCTAGAGTCCATGCAAAACGGCCAATGGATCTTAACGCAAGTAGTGGGCCCGGTAAACAACGGGCATTGTACGGGCATGCAATGTTTTCTGCTAGTATTCGGGCGTGATGGAAAGGAGAACCATAGAGCGGGTAGCCGTCTTCGTCGACGGGGCGAACCTCTACCATTCGATCAAGAACTACTACAGGGGCGTCCTGGACTACGCTAGGCTGCTCTCCGCGGCCGTCGGAGAGAGGAAGCTTCTCAGGGCCACCTTCTACATCGTCGAGAAGCAGGAGACCGATGAGACGCAGGGCACGCCCTCGGCGCGCTCCTTCGTCTACAACCTCAACAAGTTCGGCTACAAGGTGCGCTCCAAGCCGCTCGTGGTGCACGAGACCCTGACCCCGGACGGGGAGAAGACGGTCTCTCACAAGGGCGACTGGGATATAGGGGTCGTCGTTGACATGATGCGCCTGGCCTCTCACGCGGACACCTACGTTCTCGTCTCGGGCGACGGCGACTACGTGGACGCCGTCGAGTACCTCCAGAGCGAGAAGGGCATCCGCGTCGAGGTCATAAGCGCGGCCCAGTGCACCTCCCAGGCCCTCCTCGACGTCTGCGACGCTCACACGGACCTGGCGGATATCCCCGACCTGTTCAAGAAGGCATCAGGCATCAGGCTTCAGCAGTCAGCTCAATAGCGTTCTAGCCCGTCGGCGCGCCTCGGGCCTAAAGACCCTCGCGCTAGAGGGCGCGAGTAACCGCTGTTGGCGACGCTCCGGGACGATTTCCTGAAACCTGTAGCCTGAAGCCTCGAGAGCCTACGGCTCCCCCAGGATCCGCACCTCTGGCTCCAGTTCGATGCCGAGTTTTTCGCTGACCTTCTGGCGGACTTGGTCTATGAGCTTCAGGGCGTCTTCGGCGGTGCCTCCGCCTAGGTTGACGAGGTAGTTGGCGTGGACGGGGGAGACTTCGATCTGGCCGACACGCGTGCCTTTGAGGCCGGCCTCCTCTATGACGCGGCCGGGGAAATCTCCGGGGGGACGTTTGAAGGTGGAGCCGCAGCTCGGTTTGTTCGGGGAGCCGTTCATGCGCTGTGCTCTGAATTCTCTTATGCGGGCCTTCAGTTCTGTCGCGTTGCCGGGGACAAGCGTATAGCCTGCGCGCAGTACGACCCAGTTTGGGTTCTCGTGCAGGGCACTGTGGCGGTAGGAGAGGTCCAGGTCTCTGTTTCTCATCCTGACTACTTCGTGGTCTTTGAATACGTCTGCCCAGTCGAGGACCTCGGTCGTCTCGGTACCGTAGGCGCCGGCGTTCATGTAGACGGCGCCGCCTACGGTACCGGGAATTCCCGTGGCGAATTCAAGGCCGGCGAGGCCGCGTCCGGCGGTGGCGTTGGCGAGCACGGGGTAGAGGACACCGGCGTCGGCGGTGACGAGCGGTCCTTCGACCTCGACGTTCGTCAGGGATTTCGCGAGCCGGATGGTAAGTCCCCTGATGCCGCCGTCGCGCACGAGCACGTTCGTGCCGCCTCCGAGAACCGTGACGGGGATGTCTTGCTCGCGCGCTTTCTCGGCGGCTTCGATCAGCTCTCCTACGCTCTTCGGCTCCAGCAGAGCGTCGGCGGGGCCGCCGATCTTCCAGGCCGTGTAGCGCTTCAAGGGTTCGTCGAACTTGGCCGAGGGGAAGAGCCGGTGTAGAGTGCTCGCATGCACGAGAGAGAATATAGAGTACGGATAACGGCTTTGCAGACCGGGCGAGGAGGATATCTATGAAAGCGATGGCTCTGGCGGCTGGCAAGGGGACCAGGCTCTTTCCGCTCACCGGTGAGATCCCCAAACCCATGGCCCCCGTGGTGAACACCCCGATTATCGAGCACATCTTCGACCTGCTGGTGGGCCACGGCATCGAGGAGGTTCGTGTCAACGTCCACTACCTGGCGGACGCCCTTCTGGATGCCTACGGCGAGGAGTCCAGGGTAAACGGCATGAGGGTGCACCTCGAAAGGGAGGACGAGCTGCTTGGCACGGCCGGGGGCGTGAAGCATCTGGCCGACAGGTTCGACGACACCTTCGTCGTCGTCTCGGGCGACGCGCTGACAGACGTGAACCTTACGGGGCTGGTGGAGTTTCACAAAGAGAGGGGCGCCCTGGCCACGATAGCCCTGCGCCGGGTCTACGACACCTCGGAGTTCGGGGTGGTCGACGTGGACGACGAGGGGAACATCCAGGGTTTCCAGGAGAAGCCGAGGCCCGAGGAGGCCATAAGCACCCTGGCCAACACGGGCATCTACGTCCTGGAGCCACGGGCCCTGGACTACATCCCGGAGGACACCTTCTTCGACTTCGCCGAGGACGTGTTCCCGAAGCTGCTGGAGAACGGGGAGCTCTTCGCCGGGTATCAGGAGGACTTCTACTGGTCGGATATAGGGACGCTCGAGGCCTACAGGCAGGCCCAGTACGACGTGCTCTCGGGCAGGGTCGGGGTCAAGATACCAGGCGAGAAGCGCGGCGAGGGGCTGTGGGTCGGGGAAGACGCCCAGATACACCCCTCGGCGGAGATAAAGGGTCACGTCCTGGTAGGCAGGGACGCCGTGGTCGGGCGCGGCGTCAAGCTGTTGGACGACGTGACCATCGGAACCGATTGCTGGGTCAGGCCCAACGCCACGATCAAACGCAGCATCCTGCTCCCCGGCGCGAGCGTGGGCGACGGAGCGTATCTAGAAGATTGCATCGTCGGCCACCACTACGACGTGCGTCCCAGGGAGACCATAAGGGGCGGCGCCCTCATCAGCCGCGCGTGAATGGAGGCTACAGGCATCAGGCTTCAAGCTTCAGGTGTCAGCCGTCGGACTTCTCGGAGGGAGGTTCGAAACCATAGTTTCGAATTTAGACGGGGGTGGTTGCGAGACCTTACCGCGTAGTCGGAGGCTATCGGCGAAACCGGATACGCCAAGCAGACCTGAAGCCTGTAGCCTGAAACCTGTAGCCTAGCTCGTTGGCCTCACCAGTCGGTAGCCGAAACCGCGCACGGTCTCTATCAGCTTCGGGTCGTTTGGGTTGTCGCCGAGCTTGTTACGGAGGCGCTGGATGTAGACGTTCACGGTGCGCTCGTCTATGTACTCTTCCTCGCCCCACACCTGCCTGAGCAGAGCCGTGCGCGGGAAGACCCTTCCCGGGCTGCGGGCCAGGGTGTGAAGAAGCTTGAACTCGCGGGGGGAGAGGAGGATCTCCTCGTCGCCCTTCAAGACCTGGACCTGATCCGGGTCGATCTCCAGGTCGCCGACGTAGATCCTACCCGACTGCCCATCCCCCGCGTGCTCCCTCTTGCGGAAGATCTGCTTTACCCTGGCCACGAGCTCCCTGGGGTTGACCGGCGAGCGCATGTAGTAGTCGGCCCCTAGCTCTATCCCCACTATGCGGTCCATGGTGTCCTCGTCCCTAAGGAGCGCCACGGTCGAGACGCCGGGCTTCTGGACGGCGGAGATCACCTGAAACCCCCGCTCGTCTGGCAGCCGGTTGTCGACGACCGCGATCTCGAAGTCTTCCCTGCCGGCCATCTGCCGCGCCTGCGAACCGGAGCCGGCGGGGATCACCCGCCACCCCTCACCCGCGAGCGCCCGCCTGAGGTGCAACCTCTCCTCGTCATCACCTATTACAAGCAGCACAGATGCGCTCAAAACGCCACGCCCGCCTTCGCTCCGCAATTGCCCAACGTCACGCAAATTATATCCACAAAATCACCCCTTAGGAGCAGAGGCTTGAGAGATGCCCCGCCCGGCGGTATCATGTGCATCTCCGATGCGCTCGTAGCTCAGCCGGATAGAGCGTCTGACTACGAATCAGAAGGTCGCAGGTTCGAGTCCTGCCGAGCGCGCCTCGGAAGTAGCTGCCGCAACGCGAGTGGTTAGCGGATCCGGTCGCGTCCTCGCTCAGGCTCCAGTCTTCGATCTCCAGCTCCGGGACGCGCCGGAAATCGCGGGTGCTGTTGGTGACTAGCGTGACGCTCACGCTCATCGCGTGGGCTGCGATCAGGGTGTCTAGTGGCCCGATCGGCCCCTTTTGTGGTAGGGGAGGTTGCGCGAGTGTCCCCTCGCCTCCTCCAGAAGCACGTGCATGTTCCGAAGCTCGGAGAGCTGAGACTCCGCCATGCGTCGGTCGGTGCGCCTTTCCCTTCCCTCGGTCACCCAGATCCTACTCGGACTCGGGCGTTCTCCGAAAATCCTCTTTCCGCCCTTCCGCGAAGCTCGCGCGCAGCGCACCCGGACTATCGGAGGTCCTGTCCACGACATTCTATGTACGAGGCGGCCTCCTCTGGTGAGATCCCACGCTCCTCGGCACCAACCATTGTGGCGTAGCGCAGCGCGTCTAGTCGCGAGCCGCGGCGCACCTCCGCCTCGATATACTCCAGCCCCAGCCATCGCGTGGCGGCCACGCGATGGTAGCTGTCGACAGCAACAACCCTTCCGGGGTCTCGAAGACCACCGCCGGCGACAAGAAGTCGAGCATCCGGGCATAGCGCCCACCCGCACGGGGCAGAGGTGCGTCTCTGGGTCGCCTGGCGTTGAGGCCAGGAGGTCGGCAATCCTGATGCGCGGCATCGCGCCCAATGGTCGCCGTCCGACCGAGGGAACGCAACCCCTATCCGCCCCGCCTGGCCAAAGCCCAGTCCTGCTAACTTCGCGGCCGTTTACATCCAACGACAGGCCAATCGGTACAAGCCCCAAACGATCGCAAGGGCACCTATTGCCCCGAGAGCACCGCCACTAACCAGAAGGACATGGCGGGGTAAGCCCTCCCCCCTCTCGCTTCGCATTCGGGTTCAAAGAGATCGTTACCCCAGAAGTGGGCTGCTTGCAACACGAACGTATCAAGATACACGAAGGGTCCCCGTTCGCTCCTATGCACGCAACCTCGCAGGAGGTCCTTTCCCGGAAGTCAGGCTTCCGCTTTACGGAGTTCCACGAAGGTCAACGAGACACCCACACGGTCGGGTTTATGTCCTAGTTTGCGACGGGCAAATCCAGTTGTAGCTTGAGGCCAAAAAGTCTGGCCCTCGGCTGCGCGTTTGTAGGAGGTGCCATTATGTTGACTGCTATGAGTGATGCTAGGGCCGTTCTGGGCGCAGAAGAAGTAGCTGGCCTTCAAATTGGCAGTAGTGTTTCGGTCGTAGGTGGGGTAAGTTTGATCTGAGAAATCCTGGTCAAGGAGTTGTGGGCATGAACCTCACAATGTACATCTGGACAGGGATAGGAGCGTCCAGGCTTGGCCGTGCCACCACATTTGCGGGACGGTCCCGATCCAGCAATGTGTCCCGAGTTCAGGAGGACACTCGAGTGTCACTGACTACTGCGCGGTCGAGGGCCGCACGCACGTCCTGTCACCCGGGCTCGACGTGCTCCGCGAGGTGGCAGAGTGGATGGATCGCCAGCGGGCCGTCTGGGGCCGCTTCATCAGCGTCGTCGAGGAGTACCTGAAGGAGGAAGGAGCAAAGTGAACACACCCCACGTCGTCTCCCCCGAGGAGTGGAAGACCGCCCGCGAGGAACTGCTCCTCAAGGAGAAGGAGCACACCCGAGCCCGTGACGCACTCGCGGCCGAGCGCCGCCGGATGCCGTGGATGGCGGTCGAGAAGGAGTACAGCTTCGAGGGTCCGAACGGGCCAGCCACGCTTGCCGACCTGTTCGAGGGCCGCCGTCAGCTGATCGTCTACCGCGCCTTCTACGGGCCGGAGGTCACCACCTACGCGAACCCGGAGCGTGGCGACGCGTACCCCGAGCGGGCGTGCGCTGGCTGCTCCTTCCTCGCGGACCAGATCGCCTACCCCGCCCACCTGAACGCGCGGGATGTGACGCTCGCGTTCGCCTCGCGCGCACCGCAGGCCGAGCTGAAGAAGTTGAAGGAGCGCCACGGGTGGGAGCACATCCCCTGGTACACCATCACCGACGAGTGGGACAAGGACTTCGGCGTCGACGAGTGGCACGGGCACAACGCGTTCATCCGCGAGGGTGAGCGGATCTACCGCACCTATTTCATCGACAGCCGCGGCGACGAGGCCATGGGCACCACCTGGAGCTACCTGGACATGGCCCCGCTCGGCCGCCAGGAGGACTGGGAGGACTCGCCCGAGGACTACCCGCAGACGGCGCCCTACGGATGGTGGGACTATAACGACGCCTACGGCGCATGAGCGCGGAGCGCCAAACAGGGAGATGTTGTTCGACTCTAAGCGCGATCGGGGATTCTGCGTGATCGCGCTTAGAGTCCTGTTGAGCTAGGGTGTAGGCGGACTGAACTTCGACGAGGTTGAAGCCTGTCTAGTAAGCATGTTGGCCGCAGGCGACTTGTGGAATCGGCAACAAAAGGTCTCAAGAGGGCGCCGTCGATGCCCAACCTCTCCGGAGAGGAAACAGAAGGTGTGGCAGTAGCGTAGATGCTACCCGTCCACGAGACCGAGTTGGTTCCGATGCTAGTTGCGTATAATTATCAGCATAAGGAAGATGCAGCTATTGTAGGGGAAAGGTAGTATAAGTGTTCGCAGGAGAATCGGGAGTGTCTCCCATCTACCGGAGCTGTTGCCGGTAGCTTTATCGAAAGAATAGGCAACGGTGAGATACCACCCGGGAGCCGATTTCCCTCGGAGCGCCAGCTTGCCTCTGAGTTTAAGATCTCTCGCATGACCGCCAGGGCGGCCGTGAACCTCCTGGCCCAGCGCGGGTATGTCGAGCGAAGGAATGGCTCTGGGACTTACGTTTCCAGCCCGAAGGTCGAGTTGGATCTTTCCGCTGTTGCCGGATTTACGGAGCGGGTATCGAGTCGAATGATCACCCCAGGAGCCAACGTCATCGAGGCTAGAACTCTGCGCGCCGATAGTGTAGAAGACCTCGACGTACCAGCGGCACTTGCAATCCCTCATACGGATCTCGTACATAAGCTGGTCCGCACTCGTACAGGCAACGGTGAGCTGCTGGCTCTGGAAGAGTCTTACCTTCCTGCCCGCTACTGCCCGGATTTGCTCGACAAGGACTTGACGGGTTCGATATACGAGCTTCTACGCATGAACTACCAGCTAGAACCGACTTACCTGCGTCAGGAAATCGAGGTGACACAGCTTAGCTCTGCAGTCGCGCTAATACTAGATACGTATCCCGACGCTCCGGCACTGCATGCCACTCGTACCACTTGGGATGCCGACGCAAAGCCGATCGAGTTCGCTCGGGACGTGTACCGAGGAGACCGGTTGCTCTTCATCACCGAAACACCCACCCCCCGATAAACCCAGCTACCGCCTGACATTGTGAGTATTCGCCCTCGTTGATACAGGTTCGCCTCTCTACGCCTCGTTCAAAAAACATCCGTAAGAGCATTCACTAAACCTTGACGCGCCTGATGATTTCTTCTAATGTGGTACGTACCACATTGGTATAGACTGATTGGTAAATTCGGGGGTAGGGGTGGTTGAATGTCTGCTGAGATCTCGGATCCGGCTCTCAGAGCGGTAGTAGACTCCAGGTCGGAATGGGCGGATGCGGAGAAAGTTGAGGCCGAGTACATATCTGGTGGGATCACCAACCAGAACTACTGCCTCAGGGTGGACGGAACACCATTCTTCATCCGGCTCGCTGGAGAGAAGACGGAGCTTCTCGGAATAGACCGCAACCATGAGAGGCTAGCTGTGGAGGCGGCTACCAGCGTAGAAGTCGGTCCCGGTGTCGTGGATTTCCTTCCGGAACACGGCTGTCTGGTTACCGAGTGGATCGACGGCGAGCCTGTAACGTCGGAGGACGTGCGCCGGCACGACGTTCTGGAGAGGTTGGTGCGCTCGATAAAGGCGTATCACGGGTGTTCCGAGATACCTGGATCTTTCTCTCCCTTCCGGATCGTGGAAGAGTACCGGGAGTCTGCAGGGGACCGAGGGGTAGAGGTTCCGGGTGTTTATTGGGAACTCCTGGAGCGGGCGCGAGAGATCCAAGAAGCATTTCAGGTCTTTCCTATGCCGAGCAGGCCATGTCACAACGACCTTCTCAACGCCAATTTCCTGATGCAGGATGGGCGGCTGATGATCGTAGACTACGAGTATGCTGGTATGGGAGACGTATTCTTCGATCTGGGCAACCTCTCGGTCAACAACGAATTCGATGAAGAAACGGACTTGGCGCTACTGGAGATGTACTTTGGGGAAGTGCCTACCCCTGCACGCATTGCTCGGCTGAAGCTCATGCGCCTGATGTCGGACTTTCGCGAAGCGATGTGGGGTGTTATGCAGCAAGCCATCTCGACTCTAGAGTTCGACTACGAAGAGTACGCTAACCAACATTTCCAAAGGTGTAGGGAGCACGCCGAAGATGAGCGGTATTCAGAATGGCTCCACGATGCCGCCAAAGACGTGCAGAGTACATAGCCCTGCCGAATAGATTGGGGAGGGGCCTTACGTGGCAATCATAGGGCAAGTAGTTATCTTCATCATTGTGGCCTTTGGGATCGTAGGGGCCATAGCGGCCATCCGAGATGACGAGCATGGGATGGGAGCGGAGTGGAAAGAAGGTCTGCACTCCATCGGTCCGATCTTCATACCGGTAGCAGGCATCATGGCGTCTATTCCCTATTTGTCGAGATTTGTAGAGGCTGTGGTTGGGCCGCTTTTCAACCTCGTGGGAGCCAGTCCGGCGATGGCGGCCACCTCTGTCATCGCAGTGGATATGGGCGGATACCAACTTGCCCATGCTATAGCCGACAATACTGCTAGCTGGATCATGGCAGCAATAGTAGGCTACATGGCTGGTGCGACCATAGTGTTCAGCATACCTGTCGGGCTCGCTATGCTCGACCGTCGCGATCACAAATACATGGCCCTTGGAATAATGTCTGGCATCCTAACCGTACCGGTCGGCGTACTCATCACCACCAGCATCTTGACGCTCACGGGCACGAACCTGCGGGATGAGATCTCTACCAGCACCGCTTCGACGTACTCTCTTGCTGTCCTGGGATTTTCCCAGATTATCGTAAACCTGATCCCGCTCATCATCTTTGTGGTGGCAATAGCTCTGGGGCTCTACTTCTATCCGAACATCATGATCACGGGCTTTATGTGGTTTGGGCGTTTCATGGATGCCGCCATCAAGATCATACTGGCCCTCTCGATAGCGGAATACTTTACCGGCATCTTTACCACGATTTTCGGAGCCTGGGGCTTCGACCCGATCATAGCTGATGCCCAGGACCAGTTTCGAGCCCTGGAGATTGCTGGCTACATAGGAATCACGCTCTCAGGTGCTTTTCCCATGGTCTATGTGATCAGGACTTACCTTGCGAGGCCTCTGGGAGCTATAGGACGGCGGTTCGGGCTCAGCTCCGAGGGTAGCGCCGGGGTTGTCGCCGCTTCAGCCAATATACTTGCCCTCTATCACATGATCAAGGTCATTCCACCCAAGGATAAGGTCCTGTGCATAGCCTTTGCGGTCTGTTCGGCTTTCCTCTTGGGAGACCATCTGGCTTTCACTGCCAACTTCCAGCCCAACATGATACTGCCGCTCATAATCGGGAAGTTCACCGCCGGAATACTTGCAATAGCGCTGGCCGTCTGGATCGCAGTTCCCACGGCCCTGAGGCTGGAGGAGCAGGATCGGGACGAGGGCATCATTGGCGATGACGAGTACACCGAGCAGGTCGGGACGCCACGTGCCGACGAACCGGCCGGCTAAACGGCCAGCTCGCCGAGGGCGAATTACTGTGGGAGGCAAACAGGTGAGAGATGAAGCCCGAGTCGTCATCATAGGTGGCGGAGTAGGGGGAACGAGCATAGCCTACCACCTTGCCGAGATGGGTTGGCAGGATGTGGTGCTGCTGGAAAAGGGCGAACTTACCGACGGCACGACGTGGCACTCGGCGGGGCTGGTGGGACAGCTCAGGCCCTCGAAGACACTCACTGAGATGAATATGCACAGCGTCGGGCTCTACCGGCGATTAAAGGAAGAGACCGGCGTGGACCCGGGCTGGCGAGAGGTCGGGAGCCTCAGGTTAGTCTCCTCGCAGGACCGGGCCGAGGAGCTTCACCGGCTCGCGGGCATGGCGACGGCTTTCGGACTTCCCTTGGAGATCCTCAGCACTGAAGAGGCTCTGGAACTCTTTCCACTCTTCGATCCCGAGGGCGTGCGGTGTGCCGCGTACGACCCGACCGACGGATACATTGACCCGGGTCAGCTCGCCAAGGCCCTGGCTGAAGGCGCACGCAATAGGGGAGTGGAGATCTGCACCGGCGTCCGTGTAACGGGTTTCGGAATAGAAAAGGGGCGCGTGCAGGAAGTCGTCACAGAACAAGGAAACATTCGCACCGAGATTGTAGTAAACGCCGCCGGTATGTGGGCGCCCCAGATCGGCAAACTCGCCGGCGTAGAGGTGCCGCTAGTCCCGTTCCAGCACCAGTACGTGCGCCTGCGCACAGGAGAACCAGTCTCCATAGACCTCCCCACGCTCCGGGACCCGGACGACCTAGTGTACTTCCGTCCGAAGGACGGAGACCTCATAACGGGCGGCTACGGTCGTGACCCGGCGCCTTGGTCTATTGGGGGGATCCCCGAGAACTTCGGCCGCGAGCTTCTCTCTCCCGACTGGGATCGATTCGGGCCGCTATTCGAGAGGTCTCAGCGACGCGTCCCGGATCTTCGGGAGGCGGAAGTGGTCGAGTTCATTAACGGCCCGGAATCCTTTACTCCGGACGGGGAGTTTATCCTTGGCGAATCGGAGGTTCGAGGATTTTTCGTGGCGGCGGGGTTCAACGCCCACGGCATCGCGGGGGCGGGCGGGATCGGACGGATTCTGGCCGAGTGGATAGTGGACGGTGAGCCAGGCATGGATGTCTGGGAGATGGATATCCGCCGGTTCGGAGACCACTATCGCAGCCACCGGTACACCTTGGAGCGCGCTAGGGAGTCGCTGTCGATGTACTATGACATCTCCTATCCCAACCAGGAACCGCGCAGTGCGCGAGGGATTCGTCTCTCTCCGGCGTACGAGCGTCTCAAAGCTCTGGGGGCGGACTTCGGGGAGAAGGCGGGATGGGAGCGGCCGAATTACTTCCGGTCCAACGAAGCCCCGACCCTGGAGCGTCTCCGACCCCGGGGCATGGCCGGACGGCACTGGTCCACGGCGATCCCGGCAGAACATCGTAGCGTTCGGGAGTGCGCCGGGTTATTCGACCAATCTTCTTTCGCGAAGATCGAGGTAACGGGTCCCAGCGCGTGCGAGTTCCTGCAGCGTCTCTGCGACAACGACGTAGACAAGAAATCGGGAACGGTAACCTACACCCAGATGCTCAACCCCGGCGGAGGTATCGAATGCGACTTCACGGTCACGCGCCTGGGGGACGAGCGGTTCCGCATCATAACCGGCACGGCATTCGGCAAACACGACATGTCCTGGATGAAGATGCACCGGCCAGAGGATAGGTCTGTAGAGATTCAGGACGTCACTTCGAGCCTCGCTTGTGTGGGTATCCAGGGGCCGCTGTCGAGGGATATTCTCTCGTCCGTCTGCCAGGAGGACCTTTCGAACGAGGCGTTTCCTTACATGCGGGCGCGGGAGATCATCGTAGGAGACGTACCGTGCCTCGCGCTGCGCGTGACCTACGTAGGCGAGTTAGGGTGGGAGCTCTATCCCCCGATGGAGTTCGGCTGCCGGTTGTGGGACGTGCTCTACGGGGCCGGGCAGCCTTACGGTCTCGTGCCAGCAGGCTACCGGGCCATCGAGTCCCTGCGGCTGGAGGGCGGCTTCCTCGCTTGGGCCGCAGACATTACGCCGGAGGAGAACCCGTTCGAGGCTGGCCTCGGATTCGCTGTGAAGCTCGACAAGGACGATTTTATTGGGAAGGACGCCCTAGAGAAAGTTAAGGCCGGCGGGATAGGGCGCAAGCTGTGCTGCGTGGTACTGGAGGATTTCGGCATCGTCACCCTCGGCAATGAGTCCGTCAAGCTCAATGGAGAGACGGTTTCGAGGGTTATGTCCGGTGGGCAAGGCTACTCTGTCGGAAAAAGTATCGCTTACGCGTACCTGCCGGTCGAGCTCTCAGAGGCTGGTACGGAGCTTTCGGTGGAGGTGTTCGGGGAAGAAATCCCCGCACAGGTAGTCTCGGCTCCGCTCTGGGACCCCAAACATGAGCGGGTGACGGGATAGGCTGTGATCGAACAGCCAGAGGTTGGTGCGGACGAACTACTCCTCTCGACCATTCGGCACGGGCTGACTGAGCTGAACCGGGACAAAAGGGTGGGAGGCCGTCTCGACGCTCCCCTTATAGAAGAGGGCCGCGAACAGGCTCGGGAAGCCCGGCAAACATTCGACCGAACGCCTTTCGACGTGGTGATTTCCTCTCCATTATCCCGGGCATTGGAGACCGCCAAGATTGTCGCCGGGGTCGGGCACGACAGGGTACAGGTGGAAGAGGCGTGCATAGAACGCTCCTTCGGAGACATGGAGGGCCTCGCCCCGGAACAGGTCCGGGAGCAACTGCCACAAGTCCGCTACACACGAATAAATGGGGTCGACTACTCACTCAACCCTCCAGGAGGAGAAACCTTCGAGCAACTGCACGAACGGGCCAGCAAGTTCTTCGACCATACTGTGATTTCCCATCGTGGCAAAAGGGTAGTGCTCTTCGGACACGAAAACTTCCTCCAGCAGTTGCATGGCGTTATCCGGGGTCTCGGACCGATGGAGTCTCTCGAAGGGAGCATCCTGAACTGCGAGCTGAACCAATTCCTTATCGAGTCCGACGGCACGCTCGTGGCCCATAACTCGATCCAACTCTGCACGTCGGCGAATAGGTACCCGTCCTTCTAATGAAAACGCAAGAGACTTTCGTCGCTATCGCCCTCGCGCACATAACGGAGCGGTTTGCCGCAGGCTTCCCCACCAAGGCACCTGCCATAAGAACCGTCGGCCGGGAGGCTGAGTATCCGCTGGTGAGCTCTGATGGCCGTGCGGCGGATGTTTCCGAACTGTGGCCATACTTACTGGAGCAGGCAAAATGTACACCGACTTACGACCAGGGTGCAGACGGCACTAAGCTCCTGAGCGGTGTGGAGGGCAGTGGATGGTCATCTACTACCGAGGTCGGTAGGGCTACGGTGGAGATCTCGGCTGGTCCCAGATCAACGTTGCACGAACTCGTACGGGATATGAACCGGGGTCTCGGGCACCTGAGGGAGTCTGCCCACAAGGCCGGTTTACACATTCTGGGGTTTGGGATCCAACCGAGGACTCCCGCCTACCCGAGGATACTCACTCCCAAGCTCCGATACTCGTGCCTCCTGAAGGCTATTGGCAAACAGTGGTTGAAGTTTTGTGTGACGGCTGGGGATCAATTGCAGGTGGACGTGGGACAGGACGATGTCGTGCGGCTAATGAACCTGGTCAACGCTGCCTCAGGAATGATCATTGCCGTCACGGCCAACTCCTCTGTGTACGGCGGTCGAGAGGGCAGGTTCGCCTCAGGTCGAGAAGGGCTTACGGCGAACATGGTAGGCGAACCTTACCGTCATGGGGCACCTGCGAGACCGCATGGTGACCTGGAGGAGTACGTACACTTCCTCGCTAGCATGCAGTGCCTATGCCTACCAGACGGCAAAGGAGGGTTTCGTAGAATCGGAATGCCCTTTACCGAATATCTCAAGAGTGACCGGGCGGCGCTTGACCCCAAAGTAGCTTACGAGGCTTTTCTGTTCCACGAGCACTATATCTGGCCCAGCGCACGTCCTAGGTCGAGGATCGGCACCTTGGAGATCCGTCCCGCATGCCAGCAGCCACCTGACTCGGCGTGGGTCCCGTCCGCCTTGGGCCTTGGGCTGATGGAGGCTGCGGATGAACTGGAAAGTTACTTGGGAGAATCTCTTGGCAAGAACTACTGGCCGACCCTGCAACACTATCGCAAGATAGCCGTGACGGAAGGCTTTGCAGCCTCGGAACCAGTTCCGTACTTTCTCGACACGGTAGTTGATATCGCTGAGGCGGGACTTCGTAGCCGAGGCAGTGGTGAGGAGACATTCTTGGACCCGGTTCGCGACCGCCTTGAAAGACGCAGCGGCCCAGCTGATGAAGCTCGAGCCACCTTCGAAAGTGGTGGTGCCGTCGCGCTGGTGCAGAAGTTGTCTCTGGGCCGGTAGACCATTGGTCTGGAGTCTGGTACGGCCTTCCTCACGAGTTCGAGATTCACGGGAGCCTTCCCTCACCACAGGCTCGATGTGCATGAGAGGCTCGCGTAGGAGGTCGGTGCGCTAGAGGTGTGTTCGAAGCCCGGACCCAGGCAGAGGGCGAGCAACTCGCCGTGACGGGTCTCGTACCGTGGGAACGCGTTTCGAGAACTACTTTGTAGTTTTGGCTCTATTGATGGCGTATTCTTTGTGTGCTTGCGTGCGCGCCTACGAGCCGTTCATCCGCTCGCGAATCCAGATGGCTAGAAGGGGATCGGTAGGTCTGGGCTGCGTACCCGGACTCCCTCGTTCCAGATACCCTGATGCCCCTAGACCATCGAACGCGCTCTTCAGCGCCCCCGACCCCTTTATTCCGTGCCGACGCATGTACGTTCTAGAGTGTGGCCCGTCGGTGGGTTCTTTGCACAGGGCAACGAAAGCGGCCCGACGCGGCGGGCTCATCTCGTCCAGGATCGCGCGGAACTCGGGCTCGGCCTCGTCTAGGGCCTCGTCTTTGGCGGCGAGTGTCGTCTCCTCATCCGCCGCCTCGCCGCCGGCCCTCGCGAGTCTGAAGGCGTGGAATGCCAGCTGCTGGGCACGGTGCGGATGACCTTGGGACAGGTCCAGCAGCACATCCACCGCCTCCGGGAGCAGGTCACGATAACAACCCCAGTTGAAAACGTGAACGTGGCGCAGGTCGTATGCGAGACTGCCTAGGCTCGGGTCAGCGATGACCATGATGGAGGAATCAGAACACGTCCGACGCCGAGGTACACGTATGCGACTCGATCCGCACAGAGAGATCCTGTCGACGGGGCGGACGGTCGGAGATTTCTGGGCGTGGGCGTTCTCCGACCGTCCTGACCAATATCAACCGAGCGGTTTGGGGCCAAACAGGAGCTCGCGTACTACCAAAAGCGCCCAACGTTCACCCTCCAGGTCGAGGGTGTGGGCCGCAGCGCAACCATCGTCATACGTGCGATTGATTGCCATGCCCACGCTTTAATCACCGTAAGTCCTGACAGCCATTTACTCGATTGTTCTCCGGAAATCAATGATTAGATTTCAGGTCTATTGCCGTATGCTGCTAACAGACGATTGCAGACTCGAGAAACGGAGGCGAATGAGATCGATCGAGGGCAGCGGCGCGGGTCGTCTGTGGTTCGCGAACTGGGGCGCCGGGGAGATCATCGCCGTGGATACCGAAGGAAACGGCGAGGTGATGGCACGCGTCCCGACGATCACACCGTTTTGCTTCGACTGGCTCGACGGACGAATGCTCGTCGTCGGCGGAAAGCGTCTCTTCGAGGACGGTCGTGCCCCGAAAAGATTTCTGCTCACGGACACGAAGACGACCCGGACGGGGTTCGTGAAAGACTCCCAATGACCATAAACCGAAGCGAATTCGTGACCGAAATCGCTGGTCTTCCCGGTGGCGAGAACGCCGTGAGGTTCGACGGACACGAACACGGGGCGAGCGTCTCGTTCTTCATCACGCGCAATAGACCGGGAACGGGACCGAAACTCCACAAGCACCCGTATGATGAGACGTTCATCATGCAGGAAGGGGAGGCGAGGTTCACCGTCGGCGATGAGAGCATCGAGGCCGCGGCCGGGGAGATCGTCGTCGTCCCGGCAAACTCCCCGCATGGTTTCGTGAACACGGGAGAGGACGTGCTTCGTCAGGTGAATATCCATGCTTCTCCCTGGATGAAAACCGAGTGGCTGGAATGAGGACGAATCGAAAGGAGCCGGGATGTCGGAGGATGCGGACGACGTTCAGGGTTTGGACGCGCTGGTCGGCGAATGGAACATGGAGGCGGTTTTCCCCTTCGATCCACCCGTCACGGGGCGGGGGCGCGTTTCTTTCGAGTTGCTGAGTGAAGGCTCTTTCCTCGTACAGCGATGGGAGGTCGAGCACCACGACGTCCCCGACGGCATCGCGATCATTGGCCCGGAAGGTTCTGACGGAGGATATCGCCAGCCTTACTTCGACACACGCGGCGTCTCGCGTGTGTACGAGATGAGCCTGCGCGACGGCGTGTGGAAGCTGTGGAGAGATTCTCCGGGCTTCTCGCAACAGTTCACCGGAACGTTCGGCAACGATGGTAATACCATCACGGGTTTCTGGGAGAAATCCGGCGACGGAGAAGCGTGGGAACACGACTTCGACCTCGCGTACACGAAGCAAAGCGAGACGACGACGTCAAGGGAGACGAAATGACGGACACACAAACCGGATACGCTCCGGTCAATGGACTGGAGATTAGAACACCACGGCGTAGGGCCGAAGGCCGTGGGCGAGATCCGCCGCGCCCTCGCCGAAAAGGGAATGATGTTCGCTGACGGACGGAGAAGCGAGAACGGATGACGAACAGAGGAGACGAGCGCGTGGGCCGCGAGGAACGATCGCGGCGCGCGGTGGAAGCGGCGGTTAAGGAGAACGATAAATGACAACGCAACCCCACTCGACATCGCCGGGGACCGACCCCGTATCCGAGCTTCGCGCCTCCTTCGACGGGCGGGTCATCGCGCCGGAAGACGCCGCCTATGATGCGGCGCGCGCCGTTTTCTACGGCAGTCGGAACCGCCGTCCGGCAGCCATCGTCCGGGCGAAGGACGCCGCCGACGTCTCGCGCGTCATCACGCTAGCGCGAGAGAAGGGGCTCGAACTTGCCGTCCGCAGCGGCGGCCACAGCCTTGCCGGCCACAGCGTCTCGGAGGGCGGTATCGTCCTCGACCTCTCACAGATGAAGGGGCGCGAAATCAACGTCGAAGCGCGCACCGCCTGGGCCGAGACGGGTTTGACCGCGGGCGAATACACGGCTGCGGTTGGCGCTCACGGCCTTGCGACGGGCTTCGGCGATACCGGATCTGTCGGGATCGGGGGCATCACGCTCGGGGGAGGCGCCGGTTTCCTCGTGCGAAAGCACGGCCTGACCATAGATAGTCTGCTTGCTGCTGAGATCGTCACCTCAGGCGGCGAACTCCTGTGCGTGGACGCCGAGACGCACCCGGGCCTCTTCTGGGCGATAAGGGGCGGAGGAGGCAACTTCGGGGTGGCCACCCGCTTCAAGTTCCGGCTGCATGAGGTAGATGAGATCGTGGGCGGAATGCTCATCCTTCCGGCCACTCCCGATACCATCGCCTCGTTCGTCGCGGAAGCCGAGGCTGCGCCCAACGAGCTTTCGACCATCGCCAACGTCATGGTCGCCCCGCCGATGCCGTTTTTCCCGGCCGCAGCGCACGGCAAGCTCGTCATCATGGCCCTCATGGCGTATGCCGGCGAAGTCGAGGCCGGAGAGAGCGCCGTCGCGCCGTTCCGCTCGCTCGCCGAGCCAATCGCCGACATGGTGAAGCCGATGCGATACCCGGAGATGTACGGGCCGGACGAACCGGGGCCGGATGAGGAGGTAGCCCGCTCGATGTTCATAGACGCCGTGGACGTTGACGTGGCCGGGGCGATAGTGGAGCACCTCCACGCCTCGACCGCGATGATGGCCGTAGCGCAGCTCCGGGTGCTCGGCGGGGCAATGGCCAGCGTACCTGACGAGGCCACTGCGTTCGCCCACCGGAAGCGCCGGATCATGGTCGCCCTCGGCGCCATCTTCGAGAATCGGGAGGAGGAGACTGTACACAGGGAATGGGTCGAGGATTTCGCAGCGGCACTTTATCAAGGGGAATCGGGCGTGTACGTGGGCTTCCTCGGCGACGAGGGCGAGGAGCGGGTCCGAGCGGCGTATCCGGGGACGACGTGGGAGCGGCTCACGGCGGTCAAGGCCCGCTACGACCCTGAGAACCTCTTCTCGCTCAACCAGAATATCCCGCCGAAGACCGGTTGGTCATGAGCGAGCGGCTGAGAAAGGTCGTCGAGAAGCTCGATGTACGTCCCGATGACCGGATACTCGAGATCGGGTGCGGACACGGGGTCGCGGCGACGCTCGTTTGCGAGCGCCTCGAAGGAGGACATCTCACCGCCACAGACCGCTCGGCGAAGATGATCGAGGCCGCCACGCGACGCAACGCATCGCACATCGAAGCCGGCAAGGCCGAGTTCATCGCTTGTGACCTCGAAGGTTGCGACCCGGAAGACCGCCGCTTCGACAAGGTATTCGCCGTCCGCGTGGGCCTCTTTCACCGCGAGCCCGAGCGTGCGCGAAGCATCGCAGAGAGATGGCTTGCACCCGGCGGAGAACTCTTCGTCTTCTTCGACGAACCGACGAACAGGAAGAGTACATGAAAAAGCAAATGCTCTTCGTCCACGGCGGGGAGAAGGGGCTCACGAGGAAGATGAGAAGATGGCTACGAGCCTGCGGGATGAACTCGGGAATTCATACGACTTTCACTCTCCGAAGATGCCGAATGAAGACAGCCCCGAGTATGAGGTGTGGAAGGATCGGATAAAGAAAGACCTCGCCGCGATGGACGGGGAGGTGATCCTCGTCGGGCATTCCCTGGGGGCTTCGGTCCTCTTGAAGTTCCTCTCCGAAGAGGAGGTCGAAAGACCCATCGCCGGGATGTTCCGCGTCGCGCCTCCGTACTGGGGAGCTGAGGACTGGGAAGTCGAAGAGTACGCATTGCAAAAAGACTTCGCGTCGAAACTCCCCGAAGGATTGCCGGTGTACTTTTATCACAGCCGCGATGATGAAGTGGTGCCGTTCGCGCACTTCGCGACGTACACGGAGAAACTTCCGCGCGCGACAGCCCGTGAGTTCGATGACCGGGGGCATCAATTCGACGATGATCTGTCCGAAGTTGCCAGGGACATCCAAAGGCTGTAAAGGGGACGATTCATGGAGAAAGTACGTTCGAAAGACGGCACCGCCATCGCGTTCGATCGGTTCGGTGATGAACCGCCGGTTATCCTGGTGTGCGGCGGCTCGATCGCATGGCAAACGCATCACTGGCCCCGCCCCTGGCACTGCACTTACCATCATCAACCTCGGTCTTCGGGTGAAGGTAGCGGGGGGACAATGCGGTGTGGATGGTCCACGGACTTGGAAAGATGCGGGATAAAGTAAAGGAGGTCTCTGTGAGAAAGGTGATCGTGTCAGAGTTCGTGACGCTGGACGGCGCCGTCGAAAACCCGGGCGGAGCCGAGGGATTCGAGCACGGCGAGGTTGGGACGCCGGCGGCTCCGACCGCAAGCGGCTCACTAGTGGCCTCTTTCCCAGTTGGTCATTCACAACCGACATCTAGACAGGGATAGGAGCGTCCGGGTTTATCCGTGACCGCACATTTGCGGGACGGTCCCGATCCAGCAATGTGTCCCGAGTTCAGGAGGACACTCGAGTGTCACAGACTACTGCGCGAGGAGTTGACTACCGGGAGCGGCTCGGCGCCGGGCCCGCGACCCTCGGCGATGCGACCGCGGGCCTCGGCCTGTCCAAGTCGGCGATCACCAGGCACGTGAAGGTGCTCGGGGAGACAGGCGTCCTCACGCGCGCGGTCGAGGGCCGCACGCACGTCCTGTCACCCGGGCACAACGCGTTCATCCGCGAGGGTGAGCGGATCTACCGCACCTATTTCATCGACAGCCGCGGCGACGAGGCCATGGGCACCACCTGGAGCTACCTGGACATGGCCCCGCTCGGCCGCCAGGAGGACTGGGAGGACTCGCCCGAGGACTACCCGCAGCTCTTCGAATTAACGAAGGCGTAGCGTAAGTCCCAGGTTCGCCTTTGGTAGGTTCTCGGAAACCCGGAGGGCTTTAAGAGCTAAAAAGGGGTCAAGGCTAAGGCTCTTACCCCGTGCGTTGGCTTTCTTCGTAGAACAGCCCGATCTCCACCATCTTCTCGCCATCTTCAACTCGCTCTTGTTCGGGAAGATCGAGGTGCTGCAGAACGCTGAGCATGCGTTTGTTCGCGCCCTTTACGGGCGCGTAAAATGACCTAACCTCGTTGCCTCGTGCAACGTCGATCAGCCGATGGGTCAAGGCCGTACCTATCCCCTGGCCCTGCCAACTATCCTCCACGAGCGCAGCGTACTCGGCTCGTTCATCCCCCGGTTTGCGGGCGTAGCGTACGACGGCGATGATCTCGTTTGGGTCTTCGGGATCTAGGGCAACCAAGCCGAAGTGATCCACGCCATCAGTGCTAGCGAAGTAGCGGGCCTGCTCGTCCGATAGATTTTTCATCGGACCGAAGAAGCGCAGGTAGATAGTACGTTCGCTGCATCGAGCGTGGAGCCGCTGCAAGGCGGGAGCATCGTCTGGCCGAACGACGCGAAAGGAGATATCGACCCCGCTGGGTAGGGTAAGCGTTTGGTCTTTGTTCATGCCGAGCCTCCTATATCCTTAGTGTCTTTGTTGCCTAGGAAGGGGTATTCTCGGGACTTCGGGTGTAGCGGTTTCGCGGGAGTTCGCCAGGACGAGGAACGGGGCGGAACGCTGGAGAAGAAGAGGGTCGGAGCGTAAAAGCCCCGGCCCTCGGCGTTTCCCCTTGAATGGGGCTTTGGTTAGGCGTTCTTGGTCCTTATCTTGCGGTCGATCTGCTCGATGAGGGTCTCGCGATCCTTATTCTGCTTCTCGTACTCGCGGACCTGCTCGAGCTGCTGGATCGTAAGGCCGTCGAGCTGCTTCACGATGTCCTCTACAGTCAAGTCCTCGTAGTTCGTGGTCTTCAGGGCACCGAAGACGGCGGCCTTAAGCTCCGCCTGCCTGGTGGCCTCCTCAGTCCGCTGCAGGACCTTCTCGGTCTGCTCGGTGGCCTCCTCGGCTACCCTGAGCCCCTGCTTTGTGACCTGCTCGGTAGCCTGCAGTCCCTGCCTTGCTACCTGCTGGGTGGCCTCGAGGCTCTGCTGGGTGGCCCGCTGGAAGGCCCTCATGCCCTGCCTAGCGTAGGCGAAGGGACTGAAGAAGTCAGTGTAGGCCCCGACCCAACCCTGGGTGAGCGTCCGGAAGCTCTCCTGCTGCCTGCCTATGGCACGCGCGAAGGCCTCTGCGGTGCGCACGTTTTGCTCGGTCTGCTCGCGCAGCACCCCGACGGCGTCTCCCGTCCAGGACTGGACGAACTCGGCGTTCTTCTGCTGGAGCTTGAGGAGCCTGACGCCATTGGCGAAGAACTCCTGGGTCGCCCTAGCATTGTCCTCCTGGAGCTTGACGAACTCCAGCCCACCTTCGGCGAGCCCCATGCTCCTGCGCTGGGCGGCGGCGAAGTTCTCGGCCAAGCCCTCGAAGGAGTCGCGCTGGGCCTCTGCCATCTCGTAGACCGTGCGGGCCGTCTTGTCGATGTTGGTTGCGGTGGTAGCCACTTCATTACCTCCGTGGTAGATAGCAACTGTTTGCTACTATGTTCTTACCACACATATATCCGATGTAAACCTTGCGGCGTCAGGTCCTTCGTTTTGCTCTTATTCACCGGAGTGCGTGGGAGGTCTATTCTGCAAACTTCGCCCTGCTCGGCTTTAGCCATTTGGCTGCATAGCAAACCGCATCGGTTAGTCGTGATCTCGACCGTGCGCTCTGCGCTCCCGTAGCAGTTGGCTATCTTGGTGGGCTTCCAAACGGTAGTAGGCTCTTCGGCCACCTCAGAAAGATTGGGCAAGCGCTCACCCTTGAGGCGAGGCCTGCCTATCTGTCCGGGACGGCGTGGAGGAGCATCCCATCTTACAGTACGCTGCTCTTCACGAAGGTCTCGTGGGTAGAGCGCACCGGATCACGGTAGACACCCCTGGCCGAGATCTTCTTGCCGTAGCGCCTCTCCAAGGTCTCGTCGATGCCCACGACCAGGGGAGATCCTTCTGGCACGAATGCCCCTACGAGCAAGCCCAACAAGACGCGACCTACCTCCAGACTCGACCAGCTGGCACGGCTGAGCACCCGGTGGTAGCGATGGAAGCGCTTGTATTGGTCCAAGCCCACCGCACGCAAGGCGGAACTGACCGTCCTGGCGCCCGGAGCGAGGATCGCTCCTATGAGCAGCACCCGAGCGTGCCTAAAAACGCGCTCGGAGAAAAGTGGCGCAAAGGGGGCCAGAGCGCCTGTACCATCTTGGGAGGTAGGGTAGGCACTTCGATCACCTCTTTTCGGCGGATTGCGGTGACGAGCGTACCCTACCCCTTTCGCTTCCAAATGGCTAAAGTCGAGCGCCATGAAACATTCTGAAAACCCTCATGAGCGAGCCAATCTCCTCGCCATAAGACGGCTCATAGCCACGTAGATGAAGGCTTCCGAGCTCTTCGGCAGCCGCTCGTAGTCCTTGCTCATCCTCCTGTTCTGTCCCAACCAAGAAAAGGTACGCTCCACCACCCAACGCCGCGGCAGGAACGGCCTGGGTCCCTCCGGGGGTAGGAACTTCTTCGGGTCGAGCTCGACGCCCTCTTTGGCCCACTCCTTAGCCCACCTCATCATCATCACCTCCTCGGGGGCCAGCTTGGGCGGGTGCCTAACGATCTCGGCCGTCCAGCCCAGCGCGTCCTCTGCACCCATCCGGCGCCCCTGTCCTCCTGGCCGGTGTATCCGGCGTCCAGCCAAAGGTGCGACAGGCGCGGGAGGCGATCGGATACGGAGGACCCCAGCAGGAGCTTGATGCCGTCCCGATCCACCACTTTCGCACTGTGGACCCTCGCTTCGAGCACCAAACACTGTGTGTCCACCAGCAGGTGGCGCTTGCGGCCTTTGACCTTCTTGGCGCCGTCGTATCCGCGTTCTGTTCCGCCTACCCCGGTTGTCTTGACCGACTGGCTATCGACTATGCCGGCACTGGGCTGGGGGTTCCTCTGCAGACGCACCCTGACCCGCTCGCGCAAGGCTGAGTACATCCTCTCCCACGTTCCATCCAAACGCCAGAGAAGCGAAAGTAGTTCTAGACAGTCTTCTACGGCGGGAAGTCGTGTGGCAAGAGTCGCCAGGCGCAGCCGCTCTTTAGCACGTAGAAGATGGCGTCGAGGATCTCGTGTGGAGGATAGATCCGAGGACGCCCGTTGGCTTTGGGAGTAGGAAGGTAAGGCTCCAGGCAGCCCCATTCGGCATCGGAGAGGTCGCTCTGGTATGCTTTTCACATGCTCGGTATCCTACCGAGCGAGCCCCTCAGAACCCCTTTTCAAACTGTTTCTGGACTGAGTTCTAGGAAGTTCGCATAGCCCCAGTCCCCTTCCGTAAGGGTGCTCTGGGCCCTCACGTTTCTCTGCCGGATAAGACCTCAGGCACGTACTATGGCTCCCCTGTAGACCAAACCCATTGGACCGGCGCAGCGATACGTTCTCGGATGTAGTTGGTGCCAGCGTAGCTGGCTTCTCAGAAGATGTGCCGTTAGGGGGATGCGTCTCGTTCGACCAGCAAGTATGCTGTGGCGACCAGCAAGTATGCTGTGGCGACCGTAACGTTACGTGAAGCGCGGGGCGTTAGCGGCTAGTCTGGTGGAGTATTTGCCTTCAATGAGGCAGCACCCTAGTAGGAGAGGGATTTGAGGAGAGGGATATGAAAAAACTCTTGGCCATCTTTGCCGCTCTGGCGGCGATCGGGCTCGAGGCCCACGTCGCCTCCGCCGCCCGAACATGCAACTCGGCTATCACCCCCGGCGAGGGCCTTGCTAAGGCAGCGGCCAACTGCCCTCCCTCCACGACCTTCATCATTAGGGACGGAGCCTACAAGCTCACAGGGCCGATCAACGCCGATAGTGGGGATACCTTCAAGGGGACCTACTCCGATGGATCCCGCCCGAGCATAAAGGCCCAACGGAAGGAGATAGCCTTCGACGTCAGCGGCACAAACCGGGTGACGATCAGGTCCCTAAGCATCAGTGGGGCGGGGGGCGGCGACAAGTGCGAGCCGGCGTGCGGGGGCGCCATCAAGGGGGACGGGACGAACCTCCACGTCCTCAACGTGAGGCTCCACCATAACGCCAACCAGGGGATCGGCCACCCGGGCAACGGCTTCATCCTAAAGAACTCCGAGCTCGACCATAACGGCTCGTACCGCTTCACGGCCTTGGACAGCTCTTCGAGCAAGGACACCTCCTCCTCGGCCGGGATCAAGATAGCCGGCAGCAGCGCAACCCTCAAGAACAATAGGGTCCACCATAACTACTGGCACGGGATCTGGTGCGACCTGAAGGGGGGGCCGATAGTAATCACCGGCAACCGCGTCCACAATAACGGTATGAGCGGCATCAAGTACGAACTCTGTCAGGGGCCGGGCAGCAAAATTGCGCACAACAGCGTGGTCCATAACGGCTACCTCAAGAAGGGCTCATCAGACCTTAAAGGCCGGGCCGGCATCCTGCTCCAAACTGCCCAGAGCCTGGAGGTAGCCAACAACACCGTCAAGGATAACCGTGGTTATGGCATCCACGCCAAGGACAGCAATCGCGGGAAAACCTTCGGAGTCCGCATCCATCACAACTCTATGCGCAACGATAGTGTGGGAGGTTGCCAGATCTCCGGCGTGAAGTGTGCAGCGAATGGTAGGTAGATGGGTAATAGAAGAAATCTAGCAGGAGCGGGCTGTTAGGTAGCCTCTACGCTCTAGAAGAGCGCTACCGAGCTCTCTGCGAAACGGGGATTCTTTCGGAGAGAGCTCCTATCCTAAATTCACCGGAGTGTGTGGAATGGTTCAGCGTGTTGAAAAACCCCTTTGCGCTCACTTCGGCCCCCTAAACGGGGGCCGATTACGCTGTCTTGGTAGTGTTTCGGCCTTGTTTTGGGGCTCTTTTGGACCGCCGACCGGGCCAACATCTACTTTTTCAACAGGCTGGGTTGTTCTCCGAAGTTGAACTTCCGCTTTACGAAGTTCGGAGAAGTTCGCAGAATGGAAGTCCCGTAGGGGAAATCTTTCGGTGGGCGAAGATAGCCTACCCGAGCGTACCGTAAGCTTGAGCCATGAACGAGGAAGTGACCCCACAGAGGGACTCGCAGGCGCAACCGCAGCCGGAGCCACAGGTGCAACCCGTCGTCCTTGCCATTCGGAGGTGGTCATGGTCGGCCTTGTCGTGATGTTGCGTCGGTTCTTGCGTGCCATCAGGGACGCTTGGAAGAGCGACGAAGCGTTCCGCACTCTGCTTGCCCTTGTGGTCTCCCTCTTGCTGAGCGGGACGGTCTTCTTCACCCTAGTGGAAGGATGGAGCGTGTTGGACTCCTTCTACTTCAGCGTCACCACGCTTACAACCGTCGGCTTCGGAGACCCCGCTCCCGCCACGGCTGCCGGGAAGATCTTCACCATCGTCTACATCTTCGTGGGCCTGGGCGTCATCGGCGGGTTCATCAACGTCTTGGCCAAGCACACCTTCGCCAGACATAGGAGACGAGGGGGCGTCAGTGAAGAGCAGGAGGAGAGCGAAGGTGAAGCCAAGGAGGGTGCTCCCAGCAGCTAGTCGCCATGTCAGAAGACCTCGAGGAACTCGAGACCGAGGAGGCTGGGGTACGGGCGCCTAGGGAGGCGCAAGCGAGTCGATCCGACCTAGAGGAAGGAGAAGATAGATGGGACTTGTGGCGAACCGGGCTGCCGGCCGGATGCAGGCGAGGCAGACCTACAGGACCGCGTCGCGCATGCAGCGGCGCCGCTCGTTCGTCCAGAGCAAGACGGGGATGAGGGAGGACTTTAGCAGCCCCGAGGAACCGGCCGAAGCTGCGGCCGCTGCTCCCGCCCCGGCTGCAGCACCCGAACCCGAGTACGTGGGAGAGCTCGAACGGCTCGCCCAGCTGCGGGATCAGGGCATCATCACCAACGAGGACTTCGAAGCCAAGAAGAAGCAGCTCCTCGGTATCTGAACGGCGAGTTCGTAGCCGACGTTCGTAGCCGACGCGAACATCTGAGCCGGGGCCATGCGTTCCGGCTCTCCTTCATGCCCTTATTCACCGGTGTGAGTGGAAGACGAGTTCTCGGAAGTACGTTTGCACATTCGTGCATAGCCTCAGTCCAACGCCCAAGCAACCTCAAATCTCCCCTAGAGGAAACACCCTATTGGGTGAAGTTCATCCTGTAAGCTTGTTCTCCTTTCCTCAAGTTGGATGACCCCGAGGCCCCTCAGGAGGCCCGGAAGTTGCACGCTAGTCTTCGGCGGCTGAGGCGGCCAAGTCAGTGTCGGGCAATCCCATCAGGCTCGCCAACCACCTCGTTTCGGGGAAGCTCCCGAGCATGACGGCCACGAAGAGGGTTAGCGGCAAGGCCAGAAACGCACCAGGACTGCCGAGCAGCCACGCCCAGAAGACAAACGACAGAAACACAACGGTCGGCGAGAGCTCAAGACCCCGGCCCATAAGGACCGGAGAGAGTACATTCTCTGCCAACACGTTGATGACCACCACCGCCACGATGACGACTATCGCCCGACCGAGGCCGAACTCCGCCAGGGCCAATACCACAGCGGGGGCAACTGCCAGGACGAGCCCTATGTAGGGTATGAAGCTCAGGAAGAAGGTCAGAACCCCCCACAGAAGCGGAAAGTCCACCCCCAAAAGCCACAGCACTAAGGTGATGCCTAAGCCGGTGACGAGGTTGACGATGGCGCGCAGGCCGAACGAAAGCGCCACGCTCTGGCCGATCACGGTCAATCTTGCGACCTGAGGGTTGTCCTGGGCGACGCTCGTGCGCAGCCGCTCCATCATGGCTGAGCTTTCGCCAAGAAGGAATAGCATGATCATCAAGATGAGGAACATGCTGCTTAGGAAGCCGCTGATCCCTGAGAGGACCGCACCGATGGCCCCGACCAAGGCGCTACTGTTCACTGCCTCAGAGAGATCGACGCCCGAAAGCCCCAGGCGATCGAGCAGCTCTTGGAGATCGGCTAACTGCCCGTTTAACTGCTGCGTGTAGAACGAAAGGCGCCCTGTAAAGCGGCCGATCGACGCGCTAAGCAAGACGAAGAGGCCCACGATGATGATCAAGAGGGCCACGAACGAGAGAAGGAGAGCCACTCCGGTAGGGAGCCGACGCTGCAACCAGCCATAGACCGGAGCGAAGAGGAGGGAGAATACGATAGCGAAAAGGATCGGGTTCAAGACGGGTGCGGACAAGCGCACCCCGACCAGCACGACGACGGTCGCGGCCAAGATGAAAAGCACCCGAGCGAACGATGCCCGTTGTGGTATCGCAGCCATGATCAACCTTCTTTCTTTCCTCGCCGGATTACGCTGGAGAGGGCCGTAGTCCTTGCCTTATTCAGTGACGTGCGTGGAAGGGAGATTCTCGGAAGTCGCTTGCCCTAGCGCACCCGCCGGGGCTGCTGCGCTGAGGCCGCTACCCTACGCATCCTGAATGCCTGAAGCACTGCTCCAACTCCCCCAATGAGCATGAAGATCGCCAAGATGAACGTTAGCGCCCCCACCCCGATCAGGGGGTTGATCACCAGGAAAAGTCCAAAGAGGATGCCTAGCACGGACAAGGCTCCCATGCCCCAACCACCTCCTTGCAAAGCGACTATCAGGCCCGCAGCGCCCTGAAGCATGGCCAAAAAACCCACCAAGATGACCAACCACGTAGAGGCCAGGGTGGTGCTCCACAGAGGGTTGCTGAGTATCGCCAAGCCGGCTATGAGGCACAGGATGCCGGCGGCTAGCTTCCAGCCCCAAGAAGAGGAATCTAGAAAGATGCCTACGATGCGGAAGATGCCCGCAATGAACAGGTAGATGCCAAGCAGCAGCACTAGGAAGAACAGTGAGGCTCCTGGGGCAACCAACAGGATCAACCCAAACAGAGCGACGACGATCCCTTCCACCAGGACCAGCCCCCAGGGCAGGGCTTCACCTCTTCCGCCAGCGTAACTACTCACCTTCCACCTCCCGCTTGCCTACACTGAGTGGTCCCCATTATGGGCACGGAGTCCTCATTGCGGCCAGTATTCTCCCCACAGTCCATCCTCTCACCCTTATTCACCCAACCTCGTAGAAGGCTTATTCCACGAACTTCGCCTGTGCCCGAACGTCGCGGCCACGGGCACACCCCCGACGTTGCTGGACCGATAACCTACGAGCTGATGGCCGCCGACACCGCAGCGTTCCTCGAGGCCGCGGGTACCGGAGCCGCGCACCTGCTCGGGTGGAGCGACGGAGCCGTGGTGGGCATGCTAGTCGCCCTGCGTCGCCCTGAGCTCGTACGCAAGCTCGTTGTGATTGGCCAGTACTTCAACTTCGACGGCGAGGTCCCGGAGTTCCGGGCGATGCTCGAGTACTGGGGCTCCAGCCTGCCCGAGGCGTTGCACGAGGTCTACGATCGGGTCTCCCCGGACGGACCCGAGCACTTCCCCGTTGTGCTAGAGAAGATGATGAGGATGTGGCGCGAGGAGCCTGACATCGCCCTCTCCGAACTCGCGGGGGTCCGTGCGCCCGTCCTGCTAATGCAAGGTGACGATGATATCGTGAAGGTCGAGCACAGCGCCACCCTCGCGGCCACGCTCTCCGAAGCGCAGCTAGCCGTCATACCCGGTAGCTCGCACATGGCGCCGCTGGAGAAACCCGACCTGGTCAACCGGCTCATCCTCGACTTCCTGAGCGACCATCAGCCGGAGAAGGTGATGTCGCTGCGCGGCTAAAGCTTGGGAGTAGGCATATTCACCCAACCTCATGGAAGTAGTGTTCTCCGTAGTTGGTAGTTGGACTTCCGCTTTACGGAGTTCCGAGAAGTTCGCATGTAGCATCCCGCCTAATTCTGCCGCCACCGGCCGAAGAGCGCGAGGGTAGGTTCCGGTCAGTACCCAAGACGGGGTTCGATTTACCGCTGGGACGCGGTATTCTACTATGGCCCAGAAACGGAATGTCCGGTGGAAGCGACCAACAGAGGATCTCTAGCCGTCCATGAGCGACCCTTTCGTGTTGCGTTTGTGGCGAAAAGGACTGTGGCTTTGGCGAAGCGCCCGCGCCAAGTATCCGAAGCTGGCTACCTTCAGGCGTGGCGTGACGTCTGTGACCGTGCGAGCAGCTAGCCAGGCCCTCCTAACGGCACGCCACGGGGGGGCGGAGGCCAATAATGGTGTGAACCCAGCGAACATCGCCTGGATATTCTGCGTCGGCAGGAGCGGGAGTACGTGGCTGAGCAATATGATGGGAGAGCTCGAGGGGCAGAAGATCTGGAGGGAACCGAAGATCGGCCAGCTCTTCGGGCAGTTCTACGCCAATACCCCGGCACGGAAGAGGCGATCGGCGAACTTCATCATGGGCGCCCCGACGCGGGAGGCCTGGATCTCCTCCATAAGGAACTTCGTCTTGGTCGGCGCGCGGCATACCTTTCCCTTCCTTCACGCGGAGCACCACCTGATCATCAAGGAGCCCGGTGGCGGCGTTGGGGCTCCTCTGCTAATGGAGGCGTTGCCGGAGAGCAGGATGATCCTGTTGGTCAGGGACCCGAGGGACGTGGTGGCCTCCTGGCTCGACGCCACGGGCGAGGGGGGCTGGCAGAAGCAGCGTAACCGACGTGACGGTGCGAAGCTCAACGGGAAGCGCAAGGCCGCGGCGGGAAATCGGCGGGGCGTCACCGTCCGGAAACTGGCCAAGAGGTATCTGAACAACGTGGAGTCGGCCAAACGGGCATATGATGAGCATCGGGGCCCCAAGACACTGGTGCTCTACGAGGAACTGAGAGCCGACACTGCAGGAGTCATGAAACGCCTGTACTCGGACCTGGGGATAGAGATCGACGAGGTTCAGCTGGTGCGAGCCGTGAAGATGCACGCTTGGGAGCACGTACCCGAAGGTATGAAGGGAGAAGGCAAGAAATTCCGGAAGGCCTCGCCCAGAGGATGGCGCAAGGATCTGACCCCCAAGCAAGCGGAGATGGTAGAGAGAATCACCGCACCCATTATGACCGAGTTCTACGCCTGACGGCCCTTATTCAGCGGAGTGCGTGGAAGGTGCCAGCTTGTTGAAAAAGTCGGCATTGAGCCCGTTGCGACCGTAAATCGGGCTCGAAACTCCCCGAAATCGCTGTGTTTGGTCTCCGATCCGGGGTGAAAGTAGGCACAGAGGGACTTTTTCAACAGGCTGGTGCATTCTGAGAAGTCCGCATACCGATGGGGCCAGGGCTCATTCACGTCCCCGAATCTTTATGCACCACCACAACATGTAGTTCCCAACCGGATGGCTTGAGGGCCCGCAGAAGCCATCCTCGCGGCTCTGGAAGGGCGTTCTATGCACGATCCTGCAAATGGACTTCCGAGAATAAGCCTTTCTACAATATTCGCGCATAATGCCCTCCCGCCCTTGACAGATCAACATATCTTGGTCCATACTCCGACCAAGTAATTTTGATTGGAAGGAGCTTCATGGGCGAAGATGTGCGCGAGCGGGTCAAGGAGAGGTACGCGGGGGCTGCGCTGAAGGTTCTCGAAGGAACCGGCTCGGCCTCGTGTTGCGGGTCGGCGGGCGAGCGGGGTCTGGACTCCGAAGCGGTAGGGGTGGACTGGACCGGGGGCGGATACTCTGCCGAGGAGCTGAAGATGCTGCCACAGGCGGCTGGTGCAGCGTCTTTGGGGTGTGGCAACCCCACGGCGCTTGCCACGCTCTCGCCCGGTGAGGTAGTGCTGGACCTGGGCAGTGGGGGCGGCATAGACGTGTTGCTGTCGGCCAAGCGGGTCTCTCCTGGCGGCAAGGCCTACGGGCTGGACATGACCGACGAGATGCTCGAGCTGGCCGAGAAGAACAAGGACGAGGCCGGGGTGGAGAACGTCGAGTTCCTCAAGGGCGAGATCGAGGAGGTCCCGCTGCCAGACGATCACGTGGACGTGGTGATCTCCAACTGCGTCATCAATCTCTCCACGGACAAGCCCAAGGTGCTCTCCGAGGCTTTCCGCGTCCTCAAGCCGGGTGGACGTTTCGCGGTCTCCGACATGGTGTTTTTGGGCGACAAGAGCAGGCTCCCGGCCGAGCTTGTAAGGAGCATAGAGGCGTGGTCCGGTTGCGTCTCTGGGGCCCCGGAGAAGAACGAGTACGAGCGGCTGCTCGAGGAGGCGGGCTTCGAAGACGTCTCGGTGGAGGTCACCCACACCTACGAGGAGGAGTTCGCCGGGGCCTCCGGATGCTGCGGCGACACCGCGACTACTGCAGCGACTACCGCGGCGGCGGAGGTTCCGCTGGCCAGCGCCTTCATAAGGGGACGCAAGCTGGCCGGGAGGGCATCGTGAGCACTGGGGAGCTCTGGGTCGTCGAGGAGAACGGCGCCCGCAGGAGTGCCTCCGAGGAGGGGGTGGATCGGCTAGTTGCCTTGGGCCGCGCCCTATCGGACCCTATAAGGGTGAGGATGCTCTCCATGATGGCCGACGGTCGCAGCTGCTGCGACTTCTCCGACTCCGGAGTCCCCGCCGAAGAGGGTGAGGAGGGCATCTGCGTCTGCGAGTTTGAGGAGCACTTCGGCATGGGCCAATCGAAGGTCTCCTACCACGTCAAGAAGCTCAAGGACGCGGGACTGGTTAAGGAGGAGAGGCGCGGGAAGTGGGCCTTCTACTCGCTCGACAGGGAGGCCGCCGGGGCGCTGCTCGGCGAGGCGGCCGATCGCCTGCTCTCCGGTCCCGAGAAGCGGGGCGGGGGCGATGGCTGCTGCTGAGACGACAGGATTCGCCGCGAGCCCTCGCATAGAGCCCGGCGTCCTCGACGCGCTTGTCATCGGCGCCGGCCAGGCCGGTCTGGCCGCCGGTTATCACCTCAAGCGGGCGGGCCTCTCCTTCGAGATCCTGGAGGCGAGAGGGGAGCCCGGTGGCTCGTGGCCGGGCTACTACGAAAGCCTCAAGCTCTTTTCGCCCGCGCGCTACTCTGGACTTCCGGGCATGCCATTTCCGGGCTCCCCCGACCGCTACCCTGCCCGCGACGAGGTCGTGGGCTACTTGCGCGGCTACGCCGAGACCTTCGGGCTTCCCGTACTCGCGGGCAAGCGGGTCCTGCGCGCGGAGCGCGACGCGGGGTTCCGGCTGCTGACCGAGGACGGCGGGGAGCACCGGGCCCGGACCCTGATCGCCGCCACGGGCTCCTTCGCCAGGCCCCACCGCCCCCGGTTCCCCGGCCAAGGGGCCTTCCGTGGCAGGATCCTCCACGCCGCCGAGTACTGTAACCCGGGGCCGTTCCGAGGGAAGCGCGTCGTGATCGTGGGCGGCGGGAACACCGCCGTGCAGATCGCCCACGAGCTGGCCGAGGTCGCCGAGATCACCCTCGCCACCCGCGCCCCGATCCGCTTCATGCCCCAGGTCCTCCTCGGGCGGGACCTCCACTTCTGGCTCTCCGTCTCCGGCCTCGACCGCCTCCCGCTCGGGCTCCTCTTCGACGTCTCCGAGCCCGGGGGCGTCGTGGACGACGGGACCTACTCAGCCGCGGTGCGCTCTGGAAGGCCCGACCGGCGGCCGGTGTTCTCCCGCTTCACCGAGAGCGGCGTGGTTTGGGACGACGGGCGCGAGGAGCCGGTGGACGCCGTCCTACTCGCCACCGGCTACGGTCCAAACCTGGGCTACCTGGGGCCCTTGGGCGCCCTGCGGTCCGACGGCCACCCTGACCAACGCGGGGGGGTGAGCCGCGCGGTCCCCGGGCTCTACTTCGTAGGGCTGCCCTTCCAGAGCTCCTTCGCCTCGGCGACCCTGCGCGGGGTCGGCCCCGACGCCGCGCTCGTCGTCGCCCGGGCGCGCCGCCAGGTGGCCCGTAGCGCGACGGAGCCCACGGAGCATTCCGCCTCTGTCACGCCGCCGGCGAGCCCCGACGTGTCGCCGGACGCCGCTCTTTGCCCGTCTCGCTCTACGCGATCGCCAGCCCCGGCCGGGAGGTCTTCGTCGACCCGATAGAGAGGAGGCCCATTTTGGGCGAGAGAAAGAGGGTCCTGTTCCTGTGCACCCACAACTCCGCCCGCTCGCAGATGGCCGAGGGCTTGCTCAGGCACTTGGCCGGCGACCGCTTCGAGGTCATGAGCGCGGGCACAGAGGCCACCCACGTAAGGCCGCTGGCGATCAGGGCGATGGAGGAGATAGGTGTGGACATCTCGGGGCAGGAGTCCAAGACCCTAGACCGGTACCTGCAAGAGCCTTTCGACTACGCGATCACGGTCTGCGACGACGCGAACGAGGCGTGCCCGTTCTTCCCCGGGGCGAGAGAGCGGCTGCACTGGTCCTTCGAGGACCCCTCGAGGGCCGAGGGCTCCGAGGAGGAGCGCCTGGCGGTCTTCCGTTCTGTAAGGGACCGGATCAGGGATCGGATACAAGCAGAGCTGGGTAACGGAGGATAGCGATGCGCAAGCAGAAGGTGCTGTTCCTGTGCACCCAGAACTCGGCCAGGAGCCAGATGGCAGAAGGGTTCCTCAGGCACCTGGCCGGGGATAGCTTCGAAGTCTACAGCGCAGGCATAGATCCCACGGCCGAGATCCACCCCTGCGCCGTCGAGGCGATGGGCGAGGTCGGAATAGACATCTCGGAGCAGTACCCGAAGGGCCTCAGGACCTACATGGGCAAGATGGGCTTCAACTACCTCATCATCGTGGGTGCCCGCGCCGAGGAACGCTGCCCCAAGACCTTCCCGGGGGTAGGCACGACTTTCTCGTGGATCTTCGAGGACCCTCGCCGCGAGGAGGACATACCCTACGACTCCATGCTGGAGAGGTTCCGAGAGGTACGCGACCAGATCGAGCTCAGGATAAGGGACTGGCTAGAGCATCCAGAGGAGGAGCTTAGGAAGCTACGCGAGGAGCGCGAGCGACGAGAACGTCTAGAGGCCTCACGAAGCGGGATCGGCGTATCAGACGGCGGTGACGAGAGGCCGACCCCTTCGCCCGCGCCTGAGGCACCAGCCTAACTTCTGAGCACGCCGTCAGCGCGAAGTTTGCAGAACGCGGCTTCCCCGACGTTGGATGAATAGCGTAGGATGCTGCGATGGCGCCCAAGCAAGAGGTACGAAGCTCGCCCGCGCTCGCGGCCCTGTGGGGTGCCCCTATCGGGTTGCTCGGCGGCCTGATCGGGTTGGGAGGTGCGGAGTTCCGACTTCACGTGCTGGCCGGGGTGTTCGGCTACTGTGCCCGGCGCGGCGTAGCTCTCAACCTAGCCATAAGCCTCGTGACGGTCGTGAGCGCCCTCATCATCCGCGGCGGGACGCTCTCCCTAGCGCCCTTGCCGGTGCTGCTGCCGGTCGTAGTAGCCATGATTCTGGGGGCGGTGTCTGCGGCCTACGTCGGGACGGCGCTGGTACACCGCGTCTCAGAGCACCTGCTGGAGCGCGTGATCCTCGTCTTCCTGGTGGTGATCGGCACGGCGCTCATCGTGGAGGCCTTCTTGCCCCAAGACGTGCCCGGCCTCCTGCCCGCCTACGGGGTCTCCATGACCGATCACCGGGTCGGAACTCTCGGCAGTCCCGGCCCTTCGTGTTGGCTCTATTCGCCCAAAGTCTTAGTGAGACTGTATGAAAAGGCCTCACACGCGGATCAATCGCCTCGGCATAAGGCGAATCATCGCAGCATATACTAACGCTTCCCCGCTCGCACATAACCTCTCGTAGTCTTTGCTCATCCTCCTGTTCTGCTCGATCGAAGTGATCGTCGCCCGCTCCACCACCCACCTTCTCGGCAACACCAGAAAGCCCTTGGGGGGGCAGCATTTCTGCCAATCCACGGCCACGCTCTCTTTGGTCCATTCCCTCGCCCATCTCATCAACATCTCTTCTGGGGCGGCCTTTCGCGGGCGCTCGACGAGATCCACGCTCCACCCCAGGGTCTTCTGCACCAGTCTGCGCCCTTGTCCTCTCCACGGTAGCCTGCGTCGAGCCACAGGTGAGAGAGGCGGGGGAATTGCCTGTCCGCACGCCACAGTAGCGTCTTGATCCCCCCATAATCCACGACCTTGGTCCTGTGGACCTTCGCCTTGAGTACGAACCCCTCCGTGTCCAGGCCCGTGAGCCCGACGCGGGAGCGCGCGGCCGGGGGGCGGGCATCGAATCGACCCGCGCGGTCTGCAACGCACGGGCGCCCTTCGTCGGCCGTAGCGTACGAGTCCTCCGCGATGACGGCTTCGCGTCCGTCCTTGCCATAGAAGATGAACGAGTTCGCGGAGTGCGAATTCTCAACCACGTTGAGCCCTTCGTGGATCTAGCGCCTGGCCGGCTCGGAGATCAGGTACTCGTACAAAAAATCGTCTTCACGACGCGCCCGTCGACCGATAGGGCTTCGTCGGCCTCGGCGAGCACCGCGGGCCGCGACGAGACCCCTCCTGGACCGCCCCGATCCCGGCACGCCCTACCCGGCCTTCTTCATGCTTAGGTAATACTTCCGCTCCTCTTTGTCGAGGTGCTCTGTGGCGTAGCGGAGCATCGTGCGCGGCATGGCGGCGGCGTGTCCGTCGAGGAAGGCTCTCAGCCTCCTGCGGTCCCTCTTGCCCGCTTCGCGCAACCAGCCGCCGGCGGCCTTGTGGATCAGGTCCTCCTGGTCGTCGAGCAGTACCTCGGCGATCCGGAAGGTGTCGTCCACATCGCCCTGCCTGATGAAGTAGGAGGTGGCGACGATGGCGGTGCGGCGTTCCCACATGTTCTCGGAGCGCGCCAACTCGTAGAGGACGTCGCGCGGTTTGTCGGATAGGTAGCCGCCGACGACGTACGGGGCGCCGAGGTCGACCAGGTCCCAGTTGTTGATCCTGTCCGTGCGCTTTAGGTACAGATCGAACAACTCTTTCCTGCGGCCCTCAGGCGACTTCTTCCTGCGGCCCTGCTTGTCCATGATGCTCATCGCGCCGGCGCGAGCTTCGTGGATGGGGCTTTCTAGCAGACGCTCGATCTCCTCTGGCGGCATGCTGATGAAATCTTTGGCGAGCGCGAAGACCTGCCCCATTCGCACGCCCATGAACTCGTCGCCTTCGCCGTATTGGCCTTCGCCGGTTTTGAAGTACCGCCGGTACTTTTCGCGTTCTTCCGGCGAACGGTACGTCTCTAGCTCTTCGACGAACCGCCGTGCCGTGTGTGCCGCCGACATGTCACGTCTCCTTCGCGTTCAACATGGGTACGGCCCCGGTGCTCTTGGAAGTCGTCTTACTCATGTTCTGTTTGTTTCCGCCCTTCGTACATTGTACTTCTCGTCAGTCGTCCTCCACCTCGGCCAGGAACTCGTCGAGGATGCGGTTGAATTCCCCTGGTCTGTCCCAGACTAGGCCATGAATAGCGCAATGCGGGGCTTCAGCGGGGCCTGACAGAAACGGACGGACCGCCCGAGGAGAAGCGCCAGGGATTACATCGGGAAGGTTCCGGGATTGGGGTACGGATACTCTTCGGTAGCCTGTAGACTCCTCGGGAGCTGATGTTGAGGGCATGCAAGAGGCAGGGAGCGGCGCATGGTACGGGAGGTGATGTGGTGGGCGTGGGACGGTCCCGGATTGGGGCACCTGCGTTTGGCGGTGCGCGACAGCGGCGCCGTGGCCGACGGCCTGGTCCTGGGCGTGGCGGACGGGCGGCCGTTCCGCCTCGCGTACGAGGTGCGCTGCGACGCCCACTGGCGCGTGCGGGCCGCGCGGGTGGGCGTCCCGGGCGAGCCGCCGAAGGTCGAGCTGTTCTCCGACGGGGAGGGCAACTGGACGAGGCCCGATGGGCGCGCGCTGCCCTACCTGGAGGGCTGCGAGTACGTGGACATCTCCGGGACGCCGTTCACGAACACCCTGCCGATCAGGAGGCTCGGCCTCTCGCCCGGGGACTCCGAGGAAATCGCGGTCGCCTACCTCGACGGGACCGAGCTGCAACCCTGGCCGGAGCCGCAAAGCTACGCCTGCCTCGAGAGGGACGAAGGGGGCGGACTCTACAGATTCTTGAGCCTCGACGGCGGTTTCACGGCTGACCTGCCGGTCGACGCCGACGGCCTGGTCGTGGACTACCCGGGGCTGTTCAAGAGGATCGCACCCTAGCCACCGCCTCCGTGAACGGGTGACTCTGCCAGGCCCCGCTGAAGCCATACGGTTCGCTATTTGTGGCCGAGTCCGGTCTGTCCATCTGTAGCCAGTGGCCGGTGCCGGTAATGGTGGCGTGGCGAAGCGCAGGGTCGACGTTGTGCAAGCCGAAGGGCGCGTCGCCCGCCGCGACCGCGAAGTAGCGGGGATTCGCCTCCGAGACCACGAGCGCCCCGGCGGCGTTCGTGGCCGGCGTAGCGTTCACCTCGTTGTCAGCCATTCTGCGCAAGGAAGCCGACAAGCTCGGAACGGCGCGCCCCAATGTCGCGAAGAAATCGGGACGGAGCGTCGTCCATCGTAGCCAGGATACGCGGGATACCGATCGCGTGATGCGTTCGGGATGGGCGAGAACCGCGGAACATCGGGACGCCTCTTCGAACACCTCGCGAAGCGGTTCCCGACGAGATAAGTGGTCAAATGGATGGTACGTGTCGATACGAAGGGGCGAAAAAAACGCGTCATTTGCAGGTATTTCGTAGCGCGCTCGGCAGGACTCGAACCTGCGACCTTCTGATTTCCTAGTCAACTTACGTAGGCGATCTCTAGACCTTCAGGAACCTCCATAAAGCCCTGTAGAAAGCCGATTTCCGCTCCTAGTGCAGTTCGGTTGCCCCGTCCGAGACCCCTTGGACCTCCATGGATAAGTGGTCAAGGACTCCGCCGAGGCTTTCTGGACACCCCGATCATCCTGCACGTCATCGGGAACAAAGAAGTCGTCCGTCCCGCCTGGATGAGCGTTCAGCAAGAGTTCATTGAGTCTCGTCCTCCCGCGTGAAGAATGAGATATGACAAGAAGCAGTGGCTGCATATTGCCGCAATCGCCCAGATAGGTCTGAGCTAAACTACATAAAGATGGGAAGGATCTATGGAGGACGCTGGGAGACTATCGAGTCCATCGGAGAGGGAGGGCAGGCGCACGCTTTTAGGGTGCGAGATCGGCGCAACGGATCAACGAACTGGATCTTAAAGCGGCTCAAGGATCGCGCTCCGATCGTCAGGTGATACACCTCGGTGGTCCTCCGGGCGACCACGATATTGGAACCGCTTTCGAGGTCCCTGCAGGCCACGATGAGCATCTGGAAACGATTAGCTTGGCTATCGACCATCGGGCGGGCAAGGACTATCTCGACGTCTGGGTTGCCCTCGACCTCGACGGGAAGCCGGACTCTCGGTCCATAGTCGAAGCCTACAGAGTTGTTGGAAGCCAATCCTATTCGACGAGGATAGTAACCTTACGCTCCCCTAATCATCCGGTGCTGCAGCAGGGGCGGCGCTATTGGATTCTCCTGTCAGCCTCCGCCCCGAACAGCGAGACAGCCCTCTTGTCGGCTCCACTCGACTTCGTTCCTCGGCCAGCGCTTATAGCCGAGCGAGAAGACGGCGGCGAGTGGGACGTTGCCGAGTCTCCCAGTGGCCCAGGCTTTGCCGTTCGGGTAACCGGACGACCTGTCAAGGTGCCATAAAGATGCTTGTACTAGGGCGTGTCGTCATTTAGCGGATTCGCAGGCCCGGCTCGAGTTGCTCCCTGATGTGGCCGACTCGGGCTAACAAGCCCGATGGCTACCTTCTAGGCTCATACCGCATCGCTACCGCCCCTGAGCCGAACTCCAGCCGGTTCACGAGCTTCAAGTCGACGTACTTCGATAGGCCCGCGAACAACGTCGGCCCATGGCCCGCGATCCTAGGGTGCACCACGAACTCGTACTCATCGATCAATCCCAGCTCCGCCAACGCCAGCGGGAGCGTCACGCCTCCAACGAGCAGTCCCTTGCCCGACTCTCGCTTGAGCTGCTGAACGGCGTTCCCAAGATCCCCGCGCACGAGCTCCGCGTTCCAATCGACCCGGTCCAGGGTGCTCGACACGACGTACTTCTTTGCCGCGTCGATCGTGCGGGCGAAAGTCTTCCATCCAATCAGGCCTCGCTCCCGCCGGCACCGGCTGCCGCCATCCAGCCTCCATCATTTCGTAGGTCACCCGGCCAAAGAGGAGGGCATCGGCTTGGGCGAGGTTCTCGGCCGCGTGACGATGCAAGTCTTCGTCCGGGATCATCACACGATGATCGCAGCATCCGTCCAATGTGACGTTGATGGAATACTGAAGGGGTCGCATTGCGTAAGCGTATCGCCGATCAAGGTTAGATTGGACGTTTTCTCATAAGCGGTTACGGTCGACCGTCATACCAGACGGGCATGGACCTGACGGACTAGTGGATGATCATCGAGCTGTTGTTCGAAGAGAAGCGGCGGCCTGACGGCCGCGGCCGCCCGTCATTCCACCGAGGGCAAATCGCAAGACGCCGCGCGAGTGCGACTTCGCGCTCTATTGCGAGCGCAACCTCGTGGAACGTTTCTTCAACAACATCAAGCACTTTCGCGCTATCGCAACCCGCTACGAAAAGACTGCCAGAAACTTCCTCGCAGGCGTCCACCTCGTCTGCGCCCTGGCTTGGCTCAAATGACGACAGGCCCTAGTATGGGGTGGTCTCTCGCCGACGCGGACTCGGGCCGCAAGCCTTCGGCTCCCGGCCCTGAGCATGACCAGGCATGGGACGAGGAGACGCCCGACAAGGCGGCCAGCTTCGCTCGCCGCTCGCGGTGGCGAACCCTGCGCTCCCGAACGAACGGCTAACGGCGGGTCGCGCCGCTATTGACTTGCACACTTCGTGCACAGTCGCCGATTCGAGTTTCGGCGGGGCGTCGCACTCGGGTTCACGAGAGTGCCATCTCAGATACTAACATTGATGTTACTAACATCAATGTTAGTATCTACTTGTATTGTAGAAGGGAGGATTATGGCCGGCTTCGTGGGTCGGGAGCAGTACCTGGAGGTACTGGACGGAGAGCTCGAGCGGGCGAGGGGAACCGGCGAGGGACGATTCGTGTCGATGCGGGGGCGGCGGCGCGTGGGCAAGTCGCGCCTGGTGGAGGAGTTTCTGCGGCGCCAAGAGGTGCCGGTACCGTACGTGTTCTTCACGGCATCGAGGCAGTCTTTGGGGCGCGAGCTGTCGCTTTTCGCCGAGGACGTCGTGGGCTCGGACCTGCCGGCGGCCGAGGTGGTGCGTGGCGGACTGGCCTTCGATTCCTGGGACGCGGCCCTGACCCTGATCGCCTCGACGGCGGACCGCTCTTCCCCCACGGTCGTGGTGATGGACGAGTTCCCCTACCTGGTGGAGGCGGATCCCGCAATCGAGGGGACGTTGCAGAAGGTCTGGGACCGCCGCCTGAGCCGGGTTCCCGTACTCCTCATCCTGGTCGGCTCCGACGTCTCGATGATGACGGCGCTCACCGAGTACGGTCGGCCGCTGTACGGACGGCCGACGAGGGAGATGGTAATCGAGCCGTTCGACCCGGCCGAGACGGCGGACATGCTGGGGCTTTCGGCCGCCGACGCCTTCGACGCCCAGCTGGTGACCGGCGGGTTCCCCCTGATCGCGCAGTCCTGGGGACGGGGGAACGACCTGTGGGGGTTCTTGTCGGAGGCCCTTTCCGACCCGACCTCGCCCCTGATAGTAAGCGGCGAGCGCGTGCTGGCCGCCGAGTTCCCCGTGGAGGCGCAGGCCCGCGAAGTACTGCGGGCCATAGGAGCGGGCGAGACCACCTTCACGGCCATCTCCCGGTTGGCGGGAATAGGCGGTACCCCGTTGGCCCGCTCGCTGGAGTTGTTAGTCGAGAGGAAGAGGGTGGTCTCCGCCGACCGCCCCCTCTCCACCAGACCGTCGAGGGAGACCAGGTACCACGTAGCGGACCCTTACCTGCGTTTCTGGCTACGCTTCGTGGGCCCCGGGATAGAAGAGGTCGAGAGGGGCCGTGGCGAACTCGTGGTGGAGGAGGTACGGGACTCCTGGACGGGTTATAGGGGCAAGGCGGTGGAGCCCCTGGTCAGGGACGCCATCGAGCGTATGCTACCGGAGGAGCGTTTCGGAGGGGCACGCTACGTAGGCGGCTACTGGACGAGAACCAACGACGTCGAGGTCGACCTCGTAGGCGCCGATCGGGAGGCGAGGCCGAGGAGGGTCGAGTTCGTGGGTTCGATCAAGTGGAGGGAGCGGTCGCCCTTCGACAGGCGCGATCTGGCCCACCTCGTCTCCCAAACCCCCAGGATACCGGGTACCGATGCGGAGACCCTTACTGTGGGGGTATCCCGTTCCGGCTTCGACGCCGAAGATCTCGACGCGAAACTGGGTCTCGAGGAACTCCTGGACGCGTGGCGGACCCCCTCGAAACCGTAACGCCAGAGCATGCAGCTTAGGGCGTAGGAAGCGCGACGCAACCCGTCGGGACACAGGATACGGAGAGCACCAGACGCCCAGATTTTCTCGACGGGTATCCCCTTAGGCCAGACGGTGAAGAGGAGGCTAGCGTGCGCCGCTAGCCGCTGTTAGACGACGAGGCCCGGCGGGACGGGATGCAGACCGCCCCTTCGGGCCGGACGCCGTCCCTGAACCGCCGGTTCCGAGCGGCGGAAGCCTTAAACGCTTGGTGTGAATTATTCGTCGATGATTTGAACGGAAGGTGCCCACGGGCTAGAGTCGGCTTGCTTACCGATCCCGAAGGGAAAGGAACCGATCCCTCATGCTCGACTTAAGGACAGTCGGGTAAGGACGACGCATCTCTGCGCCGCCCTCCCCTCAGAACCGTGCATGCGACTTTCACCGCACACGGCTCAAGCAACCTGCCCTGAAGGTTCGGTGTCTCCGATTGCGCACGGTCCTATGGGGGTCCGTCCCTCGGCTCCGTTTGCTGAGTCTTTGACCCGCATCTAACTTTCACCTCGGCTAGCAACCTTCACGTCATCCTTCGAGCAGCTCAGCAGGATCGCGTCAGCACCCTTTCGAGTCGAGCCATATGGCCCTATCCGGCGAGTTATGCTTTCCCCTCGCCTTTCGGCTGATCCGGCATTCGCTTCTCGATCCTTCCTTCTCCCGCTGGGGATTTGGGCTTTGACCTCGCGGTCGGCTTACTGCCTCGGGCACACCCTGGCAGACCCCATCGGGGTTTCCACGTTCCGCATGAGGAAGATGCAGTCGGGGTGGGTGCCTCCTATACGCCGAGGTCTTCGGTGTTCTTAAGCCGGAGCCGATCACAAACTCCGGAGCGAATGCGACCACTCATCATCGTTTCAACCAAGCTTTCGATGACCTTATCCTCTTTCGACGCGTCGACGAAGATTCACTCATAAGTTCACCCGTCTGACCTTCGCCTGATCCGGGTCTCCCGCCCGGTTCGGGAGTTCCCTTGGACTTCTCCGGCGGCTTCGTACAGGTCGTTACCGATTCCGCATAGCGGTGGATAACCCTCCGCTCTTTATCCGATCGATGGGGGCACTGCGCACCCCTTGGCGCGAGGAGCGATCGGTACAGTCGCTAAAAGGACCCAAAGTAGGGCGCATCGTACGTGCCCTCTGCGACTTTTCTCCTCCTCTTGGAGTCCGACAATTGGCGGATAGAGTACAAACCGATCCTGGTTACGCATCGAGGGTTCTCGCGTTCCTTGAGAGGGAAGACTTGATAGAGCGACAGAGCAGGGGGCCGGTCACCAACGTTGGTTGGCAGGGATTGATACGTCGTTGGACCGAGGATTATTCTGTGCTTGATTCCAACCGCATGAGCTCCTACCTGGAACCACGGGGCCTCAACTCCTTGCTCGAGAAGCTTGGTGACACAAACCTGAGGTACGCTGTAACTGGCTCGCTCGGTGCGGCAAACGTTGCATTCGTAGCTCCGTCACGGCTAGCTATCTGTTACGTCGATGATCCAAAAAGTGCCGCCAGCGATCTCGGTCTACGGTCCGTCGAGTCTGGTGCAAACGTAATGCTCGCTGAACCCTTTGATCCGGTGGTCTACGAGAGAACATGGGAGCAAGACGGGGTAACTTTCGCCGCGTTGAGCCAGATCGCGGCAGACCTTCTCACCAGCCCTGGTCGAGGACCTGCAGAGGCGGACGAACTACTAGACTGGATGGCAAAGAATGAAGCCGCCTGGCGATCCTGATCAACAAGAGGCTTACGCACTTGCCAGGCGAGTACTACTCGATGCTCTCGACGCCCTGGGAGACCAGAGGGATGCAGTAGTGTTAGTCGGAGCGCAGGCGATCTACCTTCACACCGGGGATACAGACCTTGCCGTGGCGCCGTTCACTACCGATGGCGATGTTGCGATCAACCCCGAAAACTTCAGGTAGACCCCAAGCTTGAGGAGGTTCTGCACGACGCTGGTTTTCAGAAGGACGCACAGAACGTTTGTACCTGGATTGCAAATCAGCCTCTCAAAGGCTCACACGTCAACGTAAAGATCGACCTCATGGTACCGGAAGTTGTGGGTGGCCCCGGACGTAGAGGAGCACGCCTCGGCGTACACGGCAAGAGCGCCGCGCGCAAGGCCAAAGGATTGGAGGCTGCTATCGTCGATTACCAGACTAGATCGATTGTAGCTCTTGAGGATACGGATCCTCGGGTTCTCGAGGTGGCTGTTGCGGGTCCCGCCGCTCTGTTGGTGGCGAAGCTTCACAAAATCGCCGAGCGTATTGATTCGCCTGATCGCAGCCGGAATAAGGATGCCCTAGATGTTTACCGGCTGCTTCAATAGATCCCTACTATAACCCTGGCTGACGGTATACGTCAGTTGCTTGACGATAGGGTTGCCGCTGGAGTAACCGAAGAGGCAGTAACATTCCTACGAACCCTGTTCTCTGAACCTTCTCGGAAGGGATGCCAGATAGCAGCATCGGCAGTCCATTCCCTAGAGTCTGGCGAGACAATTGCCCAATCTTGCGCCTTCCTCACAGAAGATCTCCTGAAGGAGATCGACGACTCGTAGGTCACTACCCCCATCTTCGGCCTGACAGTATGGCGACGGAACGCAGAAGATAGTTGTCCTGAGCCGCTTCCGAGAGGTCACGGCGGAGGTCGGTCACGAGGATCTGACAGCGGATTTCAGTGGACATGACCTACATCGCATGATGCACATGTGTGGTATCGATGAGGGGACCGTCTCGTAGGCTGACGTTGCGTCGACTCAGGGGCAGGTCAGTATCGATGCAACCCGATGTCACGACTATGCTATGGTCCGGAGGAAGGCATACACGCGAAGTTTCGAGATCATGGCGCTGCCCCGGTCCGGTGGGCTCGGCCGAACCTTCGCACAGACCGGGACGGGGTCCTTCGGGGCTCCGGCCTTTTCTGTTTCGGTAGTATTCGGGCAGCAAGTCTTGTGACGAGACGTTTTAGAAGTGAGGAGACGGCCGTGCGCAGCAATAAGGTTACGCTCATTTGGGGAATCCTGACCTTGATTTCATTGTTGGGCGTCTTGGTCTTGGTGGTTCTGGGCGTTGTTAGCCTATAAAGTCTCCGAACGTATTACGGCTCTCGGGGCTCCGGCCTCTATAGTGCTCATCGGTCACGCTGTTCTCCCCATCCTCCAGCTCCGCTAGCGCGCCCTCCTGGACCAGAACGCCGCGACCCTGAGCGTTACCTCTCCCTTGTGCAAGATCCCCCACTACCTGGAGAACCGCCTCACGGTGGACGACGCCTACCAAACCCTGGAGATAATGAAGACGGAAGGAGACGAAGTAGAGCGCGAGCTGGCCGCCCAGATAGCGGATCTCCTGGACGAGGTCTGGCGCGAGGTGAAGGTTTTCCGGCAGGTGCAGAACATCTACGAGTTGGTTGCGGGGGCGTCCCCCACGATGAGCCCGGAGGAGCTTCGCGAACAGGAGGCGTTCGCGAGCTGTTCGAGGGCACCGACTACGTCATCCGCGGGGAAGAGAACCTGCCCGACGAGCCCGGACACATCTTCGTCATGAACCACCTCTCCAACCACCTGGATAACCTGCTCCCCAACGACTTCATTCTCACGCTTGACACACATTTCGTCTCATCCATGATCCTCCTGAAAAAGTACGACGAAGCGCTCGTGCGTGTCGTCCGTAAGTCCGACCCCGGCGAGTACGGGCACCAGAAGTTCTCCGACCGGCTCGGCTATATCTACGTTTACTCCGGGCACGTCGACCCCATCGACGACGACACCTCGAGCACACCCGAGGAGCGCCGCAGGCTCTTCCTGGACACCGCGAGAACACCTGAGGAACATAGTCATCTGCCCCGAGGGGACCAGTACCGAGACGGAGAATTCGCCCTTGGCGTTAGAGAGAAGGGAATCATCGATCTAGGAGTTCGCTCCACAAGAGCCAGCTGGAAAGCCGCCGGGTTGATTTGGGGGCATCGCCGGAACCGAAGGGTTTCCAAGCCCGTTTTCGTAAGGTCTGTTGCGTAAGCTAACTACGCGGCCCGGATCCTCTTCGGGTTCCCGGATCGGTGGGTGATGAGTCAGAAGCATGTTCCAAACCGAAGCTGAAGAGGTAGGCGCGAGGCGGGACCCCCTCTTGCCCGTTGGCTTGAGTTTCGCCGGCTGTTGCGCTTGTCACGGCTTCGGACCACTGGCCGCCGAAGGTCGCGCCGATGCCTGCGATAGCGATGACCGCTACCACGGAGACGAGCGTAGCCAGGCATAACAACTTTGCGTTTGTGAACGCCTCGCCGTGCCTGTGACGCGCAATGTCCGTCGCCGCCGCAATCCAAAGGCCTAATACGGTGAGGGTCAGTAAGGGCCACAGGAGGTATGAAAGGACCGAAGCCGCCAGTCCTTCCACGGTTACCTTGAAGGTCCGGTATACAACTTAATCTCCCGCGCCTGCCGCTACCGCGTCCGGGGGACGGGTCTGCCCGTGTAAGGGTTGGCATCCCCCGCCGGTGGTTGCCCGCCGATGCTTCCCAAGTATTCTCTGGGCATGGCCTGTTTGTAAACCCCGTAAGATAGCTCCAAGTGCTCCCGCATCCCGACCGCGGCCTTGATCCCGTCCTGGTCGGAGATGGCCTCACAGACGAGGCGGTGCTGTTGCTGGGAGATCCGCTTGACCTCGGGCAAGACGTTCTCTGGTATGAGGTAACGTTCGGCCAGCGTTCTCAGGGTCATGTGGATAGAACCCGCGAACAGGCTCAACATCCTGTTCTTGGAGGCTTCCGCGACGGCCATATGGAAGGAGATGTCCGAGACTACGGCAACGCCTTCCTTTAGCTCGTCCATCTCTACCGTCTTCTCGATCACGAACATGTCCTGTTCCGTACGCCGGGCGGCGGCAAGCTCCGCCGCCGGTACGTCCGTGACCTCCCGGGCATCCCACAACTCCTCGAGCGTAAGCTCGTCCACGTCCAGCAATAGAAATATGGAGTCCGTCAGATACTCTGCCACGCCCGCACCATCCATAGCCTCGACAAACGTCCCGCCCGTTGGACCCGTCGAGCTCCTCAGAACGTTCTGTGACTCCAGCACCTTGAGTGCCTCGCGTACCGTCGGCCGGCTGACACCGAGGGATCGGGCCAGATCCGTCTCCGGCGGCAACTTATCGCCCGGACGCAGCTTCCTGGAAGAGATCTCACCCCGAATGTGCTTGATTATTCGCTCGTAGGTCTTGCTGGCCTTCCGTGTTCCGCTCAGGCTGTCTCCCATAAAGCTAAAACTTACTTCCCGATAGCGACCATACTATAGCCGAAATTACCGCTCTTTCACCATAAACGCCCAAGCATTCGTTGTCTGTGTGCTTTTCCTCGTCCCCGATCCGCAAGCCAGCCCCAGGGAGCCGAGCGGCGATGGAACGCAAGAAACCCAACCGTAGAAGCGAGACACCCGCCATGGGGGCAAGCCAGCCGAAGCGGGAAACGGGCAACTCGTGAAAGTATTTGTTTGACAAATTAGCATACTTTGGCTATTTTGCCGTTTGGGTGTTTGGTGCGATGGCGTAAAGAACGCGTAGCGCCGGATTATTGAGTGGTGAGGGACGAGACAAGGAGGAGGCAAAGATGGTTGATCGTCCAGGTAGTGGGGGAGAGGGCCCTGCCGGAAATCCGAGCAGGACGCCCTCCGACGCCCCGGCAATCGACACCAATATCACCAACAAGACCCTGATTTACTCCTCGATCGTCTGCTTTTTGGCGTGGGTCTTCTCCGTCTACGATTACACGCTGTTCGGGGCGCTACTTCCGGTCATCTCCGAGGAGTTCGGCTGGTCGACCTCGTTCGGCACCTTCATCGTAACCCTCATAGCGATCGGGACCATCGTTGTGGCACTCGCGGTCGGACCGATGCTCGACTATCTGGGCCGCAAACCGTCTCTGGTCATCGCTACCGTCGGAGCGGCCCTGAGCTCCGGCCTTACGGCCCTGGCCCCTGCGTCGTTAGCGGGAGCATACATGACCGTGGTGCGCACCTTCTCCGGTCTCGGCTACTCCGAGCAGGCGGTGAACGCAACCTACCTCAACGAGATGTACGGCAACCACCCGCGACGGGGGTTCATCTACAGCCTGGTGCAGGGCGGCTGGCCGATCGGGGTATTGCTTGGGGCGGCGTTGTCCGCGGTGTTGTTGCCCGCCATCGGTTGGCGCAACACCTTCCTGGTCGCCACTTTCCCGGCGATCGTGATCGCCGTCCTCGCCATCAAGCTTCGGGAATCCCCGAAGTTCCAGGCCATGAAGTACGTAAAGAAGCTGGAGAAAGATGGTCGTCACGATGAGGCCGTCGAGTTCGGACGGGGCTTCAACATAGATGTCCACCACTCGGAAGAGTCGACCTTCAGGCAGCTCTTCGAGCCCGACCTCAGGAAGCACACCATCTTTATCAGCCTGGCGATGCTCTGCAACTGGATCGGTATCCAGGTCTTCGCCGTTCTCGGCACCACCGTGCTCACGGAGGGCAAGGGGGTGGAGTTCTCCAGCTCGCTGATCATTCTCGTCATCTCCAATGCGGCCGCTTACATCGGCTACCTCTGCCACGGGTTCGTCGGAGACCGCCTCGGGCGGCGCCTGACCATCGCCGGCGGCTGGCTGATCTCTTCCCTGGCCTACACCTTGATGCTGTTCGGGCCGGATTCGACCGCCTTCGTGCTGACGATGTACACAGCAGGCCTCTTCTTCATAATCGGCCCCTACGCGGCGCTGCTGTTCTTCATGGGCGAGTCGTTCCCGACCCGGGTGCGCGGTACGGGGTCCTCGTTCGTCAACGCCATGGGCCCGGCGGGCGCGATTGTGGGGTCGGCCCTGTTCAGCCTGTTCACTGGCCTGGGCCTTAGCGTGGTGCTCACCGCCTTCCTTGCCGGCGCCATCGCGACATGCCTCTCCGCCTTCCTCATGCTTGGCACCCGCGACGTAAAGGACCCGCTTGATTCCGAGGTGACGGAGGCGGATTCCACGGTGGCCGGGGTGACGTGATCGACGTCGCGGGCATCGGGTGAAGAACCGGGGTGGGCCAGATCTGGCCCACCCCGCCGTAGTTGTTGGCCCAGGAAAGGAGGTTGATGATGGCGCTTGAACGCTCCCGGGTCGCCCTGGTCACGGGGGCTGGAAGTGGGATCGGCCGCGCCATCGCCGAGAAGCTGGCAAGGGACGGGGAGCGCGTCGCCGTCAACGACCTGAGGGGCACGGACGCCGACGAGGTCGTAGCCGGAATAAAGGAACACGGGGGAGAGGCCGCGAGCGCCCCCGGCGACGTCTCGGAACCGGAGGCCGTGAGGAAGATCGTGGAGGCGGCGCAGGGAGCATTCGGACCGGTCGAGATCCTGGTCAACAACGCCGGCTACGGCCAGCAGAAGCTGTTCGTGGACCTCACCGTGGAGGACTTCGACCGCATGATCGGCGTCCACCTGCGTGGGACGTTTTTGTGCGCCAGCGCCGTGCTGCCGGAGATGCTGTCGAGGGGCCAGGGTGTAATCGTCAACGTCGCCTCGCAGCTCGGCCAGATCGGGGGTGTCGAGCTCTGCCACTACAGCGCGGCGAAGGCCGGCATCATCGGCCTGACGAAATCGCTCGCCCGCGAGGTCTCGGCGCAGGGTGTGAGGGTAAACGCGGTGGCGCCGGGCCCGATCAACACCGATCTCGTCCTCGGCCTCTCCGAGGAGTGGCGCCAGAACAAGGCCGCGGAGCTTCCCTTAGGGCGCTTCGGCGAGCCCTGGGAGGTCGCCGAAACGGTCTCCTTCCTCGCCTCCGAGGGAGCCGCGCTCTACGTGGGGCAGACGCTCGGGCCGAACTCCGGGGACGTGATGCTGTGAGCGCCGGAGAAAACACCGCGTATAGGAGCGAGATTCCTATGCAGAGCTCGGAGAGCGATACGGTTCTGATCACCGGCTCCGGCATCGGCATCGGCGCGGCCACGGCCCGCGCCTTCGCCGACGAGGGCTATCGGGTCGTCGTGACCGACGTACTCGACGACGAAGGACAGAAGGTAGTCTCGGAGATCAAGGATCGTGGCGGCGAGGCCGAGTACCACCACCTCGACGTTACGAGCACAGAAGAAGTCGAGCGCGTGGTCTCCGAGGCCGAGGAGCGCTACGGGCCGCTCGGTTGCGTGGTGGCGAACGCCGGTATCGCCCACAAGGCACCCCTCACCGAGCTCACCGACGAGAAGTGGGACCATACCCACGAGATCGACCTCAAGGGCGTCATGCGGGTCTGCCGGGCGGTGGCCCCGGCTATGCGAGAGGCGAAGGGGGGGAGCATGATCGCCGTCTCCTCCATCATGGGCGTCGCCTATGGTTGGGACGAGCACGTCCAGTACTCGGCCGCCAAGGCCGGCGTAGTCGGCCTCGTGCGCGGCCTCGCCGTGGAGCTCGCCCGCGACGGTATACGCGTCAACGGCATCGCTCCCGGCTACATCCGGACAGCCCAGGCGCTCTCCGAAGAGCACTCGCTCGGTCCACGGGGCCTCGAAGAGGCCGCCGAGTTCATACCGATGGGCAGGGTCGGCGAGCCAGAGGACATCGCCGACGTGATCCTCTTCCTCGCCTCAGACGCCGCCCGCTACCTCACCGGCCAGGTCGTAGTTGTGGACGGGGGCCTGCTCGTGGGCCGGTACTAAAAGGCTTCAGGCATTGGCTGTCAGGACGTGGGCGCGCATGGGTTGCTCCAGGGTCACGCGGCCGTCCGCGGCGACCCGTGCGTGGCGCCGGAAGGCGGCTTCGACTTCGGCGCGGTGTTCCGCCACCACCGCCGCGCGTGCTGGATCCACGGCGACGATGCGAGCGAGGAACTGGTCCAGGCCTTCGAAGTGCTCATGCCGGAGGTAGTCGACGCGTCTGAGCAGCCCGAACGCCTCGGTCTCCAGGGCCTGACGGAGAGCATCCTGCGCGGCGGTACGAACGTCGGTCTCGTCCTCTACCGGACACAAAGCGGAGAAGAACGAGCCTTCGGCGAGGGGCTCGACGACGACGATGGGCCTCGTCGGCCCTACGACGCGAGCCGCCTCGTGGAGGGCCCGGTGCATGGCGGGCCGCGGAACGTGATGGAGGGAGTTGAGGAAGATCGCGCCCTCAATAGAAGCGTCCGCGAACGGGAGCGCCTCCGCGACGGCTTGGTGAAACGTTCCCGCAGGGACCGCTTCACGCGCGAGCGCCAGCGCTCCCGCGTTGGGATCTACCCCGCTAACGTGCGCCCCCCGGTCCGACAACGAACGCGCGAGGACGCCGGCTCCGCAGCCGATATCCAGTAGCCGCTTGCCCGCGAGCGGCTCGAACGCCGCCACGATGATGGACATGGCGTCGGGCTCCGGCGGCAACCCGGCTTCCCCAGTCGTCCCCGTCACGGGGCCGGACGGCAGTGGAAGACGAGGACTCCGGCGTTCGAAAGAGTTGACGTCGGGGTGCAGGGTCGGTCCAGTCGAAACCTGATGCCTGCAGTCTGAAAGCTCTCTTTCAGGTCGAGATCATCTTCTTCTCGATGCCGACCCCGGCGGCGAGCGGGAAGACTGTCTCGGGGTGGGTGTAGATCAGGATCGAGAAGACCGTGGGCAGGTCGAACTTCGCGCGGTTCTCCTCGCGGATGGAGACCCACTTGCAGGCGGCGGCCTCGGGCTCCTCGATGTAGGAGGGCATCACCTCCCACTCCCCCGGGTACTTGTCCAGGTCCATGTGGCCCTTCGGCTCCATGTAGTAACGGCCCTCGCCGTGCATCCGGTAGGCGTGCTCGACACGGTCGTTGTACTCCTTAGGCTCCAGCAGGACCATCATGTCCGTGCGACTCAGGATCAGGGTCTTGCGGTTTCTCCAGCTCTCCATCGCTCCCTCCGGTTCGCGCCCGCTTGGGACTCCTTACGTCGAGGCTCCGACCTTCTCTCGGACGCTCTCCAGGTAAGAGAGGGCGTCCTCGACGGGGACTACGTCGGCGTACTTGGCCTGTATGTCGACCAGGTTGGCCTCGTGCGGCGCCTGCGCCCGGTCGCCGACGCACTCGCGCGGGACGAGCGTCGGGTAGCCGTACTGCAGGAGGTCTATGGCCGTCGCCCGGATGCAGCCGCTCGTCGTCGCGCCGCACATTACAATGGTGTCCACGCCTTGCGAGACCAGGATCGAGGGCAGGTTCGTGCCGAAGAAGGCCGAGGCGCCCTTCTTGAGGATCACGGTCTCTTCCTCTCTTCGTTCGAGGCGGGGATCTATCTCGACCCACTTGCCGCCCACGACCAGCTCTCGGAGTCCGGGGGCCTTCTCGAGCCAGAGTGAGCCATCCTTCAGGTTGGGCTCGAAGCCGATGGTGGTGAAGACGATCGGGATCTCGCGCTCGCGGGCGGCGGCGAGGAGGCGACGTGTCGCCTCGACCTCTTGCGTGAGGTCGGAACCCATCGTGCACTCCGGGTCGGTGAAGCCGCGGCTGAAGTCGACGACGAGCAAGGCCGGGCGTCCACCGAGCGTCACACTCTGCCCGAGGCGGGCGCGCTCGTAGACCTCTCGCGTTTCTTCGCTCATGCGCTCACCCCACCCTCGCCGCACTTTGCTCGGAACCACTGGGGAGGCCCTCGCCGAAGCGCGCTCGCTTCACGAACTTGCCGTCGCCGACGTAATCGTCCGTGGCGGTGACGATGCGCCCGCCCTTGATCAGCACAGACATAACTCCTTCTCCTTTCCCGCGCCCTCAACCCGGGGCCGAGGAACCGTCCTGACTCCTGTCGCTGATGAATTTCCTTATGGCGTTGAGCATGACCTCGGCGCCCAAAGCGGCGTCCGCCGGATCGGCTTCCTCCTCCGGCGAGTGGCTGATGCCATCTTTGCACGGGACGAACACCATCGCGCTCGGCACGCGGTCGGCGATGCTCATGGTGTCGTGGGCCGCGCCCGAGTGCATCGCCATGTACGGCTCGCCGCTCGCCTCCGCCGCTTCCTCCAGCGCGGCCACCACCATCTCATCGAGCGGCGTCGCCGAGAGGGTCTGGCGCTGTGCGTACTCGGTCCTCATGCCGCGCCTCCCTGCAGCTTCTTTCGCGAAGGTGGCGATGTCGCGCGCGACGCCGCGAAAGCCATCCTCGTCGACGCCCCTTACGTCCAGAGAGAACTTCGCTTGTCCGGGCACGGCGTTTATGAGGTTCGGGCGAAGCTCTATCTCCCCGACCGTCCCGACCGTACCCCCCCCGGCCTCTTTGGCGAGACGCTCCAGCTCGAGCATGCACTCGGCCATGACGATGCCGGCGTCCTGGCGGAGGTCCATGGGCGTCGCCCCCGCATGGTCGCCGCGCCCGTATACCGTAATGTCGGCGTGGACGTAGCCCGCGATCGCGCCTATTACCCCGATCCTGTTGTCCGTGTCCTGAAGCACCCGCGCCTGCTCGATGTGGAGTTCGATCCAGCCGACGAGGTCGTCGAGGATGCTGAGCGAATCCTGCCAGCGTCCCGGCTCGTAGCCGGCCCCTTCTGCATGCTCCCAGAAGCTGCGTCCGTCGTCTACGGCGCGGAACGTCTCGCGCAGATCCTTCTCGGTCACCTGCCGGGCGATGATGCGGCTTCCCAATAACATTTGCCCGAATCCCGAGCCTTCCTCCTCGAGGAAGGAGACGAGCTGGAGTGGGAGGTCGAGATCCATCTCTTTGTTGAGACGACAGACCTCAAGAGCGGTGGCGACGCCCATCGTGCCGTCGTACTTGCCGCCATTTCGGTTCGAGTCGCAGTGGGAGCCGACGCCGAACGCCTGCTCCCCCTTCGGGCGGTTGCGGGCCACGAGCGTGCCCACCGGGTCCTCGTAGTGCTCGAAGCCCAGAGAGTCGAGCTCCCCGATAAAGTAGTCGAGGGTGTTACGGTACTCGGGCGTGTAGGCGTAGCGCCGGATCGCCTCTTCGGAGCGCGTGTAGTCGGGCCCGGCCAGCGTCTCTATGTCGCGCTCGATCCGCGCCGCGCTCTCCACCCTGTCTATGCTCAACGCCTCGGCGGTCATCTTCGTTCTCCCTTCTTGATACTGATCCCGTCACAACAACCTACCGAATGGAGGCCCTCAGGTCTGCAGTTCGGGGCGGCAGTTCGCCCAGGGCCGCGCCGACTTCGTTGACGGAGAGAACGGTAGAGTAGGGACGAACCCGTCAGGCCACTTGCCATGCTTCCTCGCTTCTTCGTGGGCCGCGCTTCGTCGAACACCATGCTTCGCTGTCCCGATGAGGACGTGTGCCACGCCCCGATGACCGCGTGTCGTCCCACCCAAAGTAACCTTTCTTTCCAGCTCCCTATGCCAGTATTGGCCACTATAATTCACCGGCTTTCCTTTTATCAAACAAATGGACTGGTGGAGTATGGTGGGTTGGACCGCAGTTTGGTTTGCGCGGGCGGCGGGATCTCTAGGCTTCGAGCCAGGTGTCGAACGTCTCCTTTACCTTCTCCTTCGACGCGCCGGACATCAGGAGCAGGGTCATGAGGAGCCGGGCCTTGCGGCCGTCGAGCGGGCCAGCGTAGATCAGGCCGCGCTCGAGCAGGTCGGTCTCAGAGCCGATAAACCCGTAGGTGGAGCGGAGGACCTCCCCGCCTCCGGTTCGGGACGCGAGCACGACCGGCATCTTCGAGGCAAGGGCTTCGAGCGTCTCGGCCATGAGAGAGGGTACGTGCCCACCGCCCATCGCCTCCACCACCAGCCCGGCGAAGCCCATCTTCTCCATCTGGGAGAGGAGCCTCCCGTCGTCGCCGAGCGCGACGTGGTACAGCGCCACTGGATGGTCTTGCGCGCCCGCGGGGATTGTTACCTTATGATCTCCGGCCGGGCGCGCAACGATCCTCGGAATGCCCTCGGAGATCCAACCCACCGGACCGACCGGATCGGAGCGGAAGGTCGCCGGGTTCGAGGTGTGGGTCTTGCGCGCGAAGCGTGCCGCGTGGATTTCGTCGTTGAGCACGACCACCGTCCCTAGCCCCCTTGCCACGTCGCTTGCCGCGACTTGTATCGCCGCGAGCAGATTCGCCGGACCGTCGGCGCCGGGGAGCGTCGGGTTGCGCATCGCGCCTGTTACCACGACCGGCGCCTCACGGTCCACCAGGAGGTCCAGGACAAAAGAGGTCTCTTCTATGGTGTCGGTCCCCTGTGTGACGACCGCCCCCGCCGCGCCGCCGTCGATCCAGCCCTCTATCTCCGCCGCAAGCTCGACGAGGTCTTCGACCCGGATCTCGCCCGACGCCGCCTGGCGGAACGAGACGGCCGACACATCAGCCACCTCGGCAATCTCGGGTATGTCCGAGACTAGCGCCTCACCGGTCAAAGTCGGCTCGACGCCTTTGCCTCCGGAGTCGACCGAAGAGATGGTCCCCCCCATCGAGAAAACCGTTACCCGCGGAAGCCCCACCGCTCCTCCTAACGTGTCTATTTCCATCACCACTGATTTGTCTGACAATTATAGGAAAACCGGACGAGGGACGCTCGTCAAGGAGGCCGGAGTTCGCGGTCGCCGGTTGAGCGGGGCGCGGGGATTCTTGTACAATCATTTTGGTCAGACAAAAGGGGAAAGTAGAAAGGGGAGGAAAACTCTATGGCCGAGAGAGAGATCTTTTGTTCGATAGGCATAGACATCGACGCGGTGGCCGGGTGGCTCGGATCTTACGGTGGCGAGGACTCACCGGACGACATATCCAGGGGCATGTTCTCCGGCGAGGTCGGAACGCTGCGGTTGCTCAAGCTCTTCGAGAAGTACGACATGCAGACTACGTGGTTCATCCCGGGGCACTCCATAGAGACCTTCCCGGACCAGGTCAAGAGGGTGGTGGACGCGGGGCACGAGATCGGCAGCCACGGCTACTCCCACGAGAACCCGGTCGCCATGACCCCTCAGCAGGAGAGGGATGTGCTGGAGAGGGCCATAGAGCTCATTGAGGGGATTACTGGCAGACGGCCGGTCGGGAACGTCGCGCCGTGGTGGGAGGTCTCGAACGTCTCCAACGACCTGCTGCTGGAGTACGACTACAAGTACGACCATAGCCTCCAGCACCGCGACTTCACACCCTACTGGGCCCGCAAGGGCGATTCGTGGACCAAGATCGACTACTCCAAGACGGCCGGGGAGTGGATGAAGCCGCTCGTGAGGGGCGAGGAGATAGACCTCGTCAAGATCGGGGGCAACTGGTACCTCGACGATCTGCCGCCTTTGATGTTCATAAAGACCTCCCCGGCCACCCACGGCTTCGTCAACCCGCGCGACATTGAGCAGATGTGGAAGGACCAGTTCGACTGGGTCTACCGCGAGATGGACTACGCGACGTACTGCCTCACCATCCACCCCGATGTCTCGGGCCGTCCGCAGGTCCTCCTGATGCTCGAGCGCCTGATCGAGTACATCAACGGCCACGACGGCGTCCGCTGGGCAACGATGGAGGAGATCGCCGACGACTTCGTCCAGCGCTACCCGAGGTCCCAGCCCAACCACGACCCCGGGGTCAATATGTACGGCATCGACACCCCGGCCGCGGAGGGCGCCTCCTCCTAAGGAGCATCTTCTATGTGCGTGCTCTGCGGACAGGATTTCGTCGCCCAGGTTCACTGGACCGACAGGCACCTCGAGGACCGGGCGAGGGCCGCCGCGCCCGGCTCCGACCCGGTAGCTTTCCAGGGCGACAGGCGTCGCGACCGGGCCCACCGGGTAGTTCTGGCTAACGAGATTCTACGCCACTACGGCCTCAAGCTAGTCGACTGGGGCGGGAGCAAGTACGTGCTCCGCGACGGCAAGGGGCGTTCGGAGATCGTCCAGGACCTCGGCTCCCTCTGGCCCGCGGCAGAGAGGCTTGCGGGCCGGGCCCTCGATCCCCTGGAACCAGCCCTGCGGGAGTCGCTGGTCGCTGCGGCGGACGGCGGGTAGGTCCGTGGCCGACGGACGTGCCACGCGGCCCGTAACGATCGTGACCGGTTTCCTCGGCAGCGGCAAGACCACCCTGCTCGGCCGGGTGCTGTCGGAACCTTCCATGTCCAACACGGCTGTCCTCGTCAACGAGTTCGGGGAGGTGGGCTTGGATCACCACCTGCTGCGTCGGGTCGACGAGCGCGCGGTGCTGCTCGGGAACGGGTGCGTCTGCTGCACCACCCGCGAGGACCTCGTTGAGGCGCTACTGGAGTTGTTGGATCTGGACCAGCGGGGCGAGATACCATGCCTCGACCGCGTCGTCGTCGAGACGACCGGCCTCGCCGATCCCGCTCCAATCCTACACACGATCTTCGCCGACCCCGTCTTGCAGCACCACTTCTGCGTGGATTTGGTACTGACTACGGTCGACGCGGTAAACGGCGATCTGCACCTCGATCGCAATCCAGAGTCGGTCAAGCAGGTTGCCGCCGCGGACAAGATAGTCTTGACGAAGACGGACGTCGCGGAGCCGGACTCCGTGCGGGGTCTCCTCTCCCGCCTCGGTGCGATCAACCCGTCGGCCAACGTTCTCGAAGCGGCCTTCGGCGAGACGGACGCAGCCGAGCTGTTCCGTCCGTACGGCGCGGGATCCCACGCGGGGCCGGAAGTCCACGCCGGCGGGCCCCACAGCGTCGGCGAGACCCATTCCGTCTCGTTGACCTTCGAAGGATCGGTGGACTGGACGGCGTTCGGGATCTGGCTGAGCATGCTGCTCCACGCGCGTGGCGAGGACGTCCTGCGCGTCAAGGGGCTCCTGGACGTCGGTGAGGGGGGACCCGTCGTTGTCAACGGCGTCCAGCACACCATACATCCCCCCGAACACCTCGACCGCTGGCCCGACGAAAACCACCGCTCTCGGATCGTCTTTATCTCCAGAAGGATTCGTCCCGAAGAACTGCTCGGCTCCCTCGAAGCGTTCCGCGGGTTGCTCGGGTCGCTGCCGCTGCCGCTCGGGGCCGAGCAGAGCGTATCGTCTCCGTAGTCCCGGGCGGGTTCCGTACGTTCGAGCAGTGTATGCTAGACGGGTTGCCGCTAGAAGGCATCACGCTCGTCTCTTTGGAGAAGGCGGTCGCCGCGCCGTTCGCCACGCGTCAGCTACTGACCTCGTTGCCCGAGTCATCAAGGTCGAGCATCCGGAGGCCGGGGACCTCGTCCGCGGCTTCGACACGATAGTCAAGGACCACTCCAACCATTTCGTCTGGCTCAACCGCTTCAAAGAGTTCTTGACCCTCGGCCTCAAGCAAGATAGCGCCAAGGAGGTACTGGGTCGCTCCGTCGAGCGGACGACGTCTTCGTCCAGTACCTCGCTTTGGGCGCTACGGAGCATCTCGGCTTTGCAGCGCAGAACCTGCGAGGGCGGCACCCGTGGCTCTGGGCAACAGTCGGCGTCAGTGCCAGAGGTAGTTCGTCACTTACAGACGAGAGCGATTGAGCGAGCTCTTGGTGAGCAGGCTGGGCGAGCGTGCCCCGCAGAGTTCATCACAGAATAGGTATTTGAAGGGGTAGAAGTGGTTATGAAAGGTGGCGAGATCGCTACCATCGTCCAGGCTCGCAGGTTCCTGAGAGGAGCAGAACATCATCTCTGTTATCGGAGAACGTTTGGTGACAGGAAATTACCCTAGTCTGCTGCCTGTTCACCCGAGCATTAGTGAAAGCCTTCGATCCACGCCGCATGGCGATCCTGCTCATCGGTGGCGACAAGTCGGATCGTTGGAGCGAGTTTTATGAGGAGATGAGCCTGGTAGCCGACGACCTATACGAAGAGCACCTGGACGAGCTAAGGGAGGAAGGAGAGATTCCGTGAGTGGACTACACAGTTTCAAGAAGCTGCGCGAGAAGATAGAGCGCGACCCGGAGCGCCGAGAGCGGATGGAGGAGAAGAGGAAGGCATACGATGCCGTCATGAGCCTTGCCGAGCTTCGGGAGGCGAAAGGTTTGACCCAGGCTGAACTCGCCGCGAGGCTCGGCGTAAGCCAGCCGAACGTCTCCAAGCTCAAGGCCGCCGCGGCGAACCCGCACGCCGGAGCCATCTTCCTCTCGACCCTCGGCGGGTACATCGCGGCCCTGGGCGGCCACCTTGAGGTGCGGGCCGTCTTCCCCGAGCACCCCGAGGACGACGTCGCCGTAGCCGTCGGCGGCGGGGGAGGGGTTGGAGAGCCTGACGCCGGGCGTCAGGGCGGCTGAGATCTCCGAGAGGGGGTTCTTGCAATAACCGGTTGTTGGCTGGGGATCTGGCCGTTCCTCGGCTTCCGGCGCGCGAGCGACCGCATCTCAGTGGCGCAGATGAGCATGGGCCACGGGTCCTTCTCCACCACGATGAAATACTACACGGGTGTCCCGGCCGACCTGCAAGAGCATGCCGCAGAGGCCCTCGGAGAGCTGCTTTTCGAAGTCTCAAACGGGCCGGCGGAGGACGCTACTCCCGTCAAACCTCGAACGGTTGGCGGAACTGAAGGAGGAGCTGCAGGAGAAACTCCTGCAAAACGCAAGTTTATGTAGC
>CAWJAM010000014.1:0-423176 GCA_963840835.1 uncultured Rubrobacteraceae bacterium
AATCGCGCACCTTGGAGATCGACTCCCGCAAGGAGACGGATTGAAGACTGACCCTCCTTCGTGAGGCCCGCTTCGTCCAGCAACCGTATAACGTTTCGGTTCCCTTCCGCGTCCAACCTTTGTATCACCGTAGCCGTTCGTGCCCGCGCTAGAGTTCGTACCTCACTGCCCTCTTCGGATTTGCGCAGATCCTTCTCAAGGAGAAGGCTACTCAACTGATCGAGGTAGGCCTGCAGGGCCTCCTTGCAGATCACCAACCCCAAGGGATCACGGCTCCTCCTCTCGGCCTACCAGGAACTCGATGACGATCCTGGCGTCAAGGCTGCCGTGGTCGGCGCCTGGCAGGACGGCGAGCTGCGCGTCGGGGAGTCCTTCGCGCAGGGCGAGGGTGTGCTCTATGGGGATCTCCTCGTCGCGGTCACCGACCATGATTAGCGCCGGCCTGGAGTATCCACCGAGGTCGTCGACCGTGAGGGTCGGCTCCTCGCGATGCATCCGGTCGAGCTTCTCCTTCACGACCCAGAAGTGCTCCCGCCCGTCGGGGGCGACGGCACCCCAGTAGTCGATGAAGAACGCAAGCGTCTCGTCGTCCAGCTCGATCGCTCCCGGGGCCCAACCATCATGATGGAACACCCCACAGCTAAAGACCAGCTTGCGCACGAGGTCGGGCCGCTCCAGGGCGGCCAGCAGCGCGACGGGCGCACCGTCGCTGTGGCCGAGTAAGTAGGCCGGGCCGCCGACGACCTGCTCGAGGAACGCGATCGTGTCCCGTGCCATCTGCTCGTAGGTGATCGGGCCCTCTATGTCGGGCGTGCGACCGTGCCCGCGCCGGTCGGGCCGGAAGACCTGGAAATGGTGCGCGAACTCGGGTACGTACTCCTCGAACGCCCGCGAGTCTGCAAGTCCCGGGTGCAGGAGTACGAGGGGCTCGCCCTCGCCGTCCTCCTCGTAGTAGGTGTGAACGTTGCCGAGCTGTACGTAGTTGGACATCGGAGCTGCTCCTTTAGTTTGCCGGGGTCACTTACCTTGTAAGGATACGTCAGCGGCGGCGCATTCTCTAAGCCGTTCTGCCTCGGTCGAGCACCCCCTGATCGGACCTGGACTACGTGGAACTTACGAGAACGCCGTAAGGCGGAAGTCGAACTTCGGAGATAGCCACTTTCTACGAGGTTGGGTGAATAAGGGCAAGAGAAAGAACCAGGGCTGCCAGAGCCTAGTCTGGCCGGTTGCATACTGACAGCATGTGTCACATCCTGAGTGCACCCTTGTACACGCGTACCCCGAGGTTCGCCTTTCGCCTGCCAACAGCATCTAGTCCCATAGAGTAGTCGTCTTGCCTGATTCGTTCTTTCCCACCCTCGCCTAGGATCTCAATGAGCGAGTACAGCAACCCAAATGGAGGTCCAAACAGAGAGGTTCACTTCGAGCGGGTACCCGCAAGGTATGAGTAGCAAGTTCGTGGCCGTCGTGACGGCCACCCATCGGAAATGGAGGCACACCAATCACCATGAGGACCATAACCAAGAGCTTATCGGGCTCCCCAGGCAGCTCTGGCATGAGTGCTCCGGCGCTGGTGACGCTCGCAAGCGCGATCGCGGCGCTTGCACTCGTCGTCTTGGCGCTCTCGCCAACAGCAGCCCAAAGCGCCGAGCGCCATGACGGCAAGACCATCGCGCTGAGCGGAGAGACCCGGCTGAAGGTAGACAAAGATACGGCTGCTGCCCTCTCGGACGCTGGCGTCAAAGTCGGAGCGACCGGGGCGGCCGAAGGACCCACCGCCAAGCGCCCCTACACCTTCGCCTTCCCCATAGTCGGGGGCAAGGTGGACAAGGATCCGCTCGGCGGCAAGATCGTGCACTCAGGGGGGCTCTCCTTCAGCGCCGACTCCGAGAGCGTGGTGGTAAAGCGCTTCGTGATCGAGCTGGACCGAGGCGTGCTTACGGCCAAGGTGGCAGGAACGGGGCAGCGCATAGGATTGCTTAGGCTTGGCGCTCCGGAGGGTGTGAAGGTCCGTTCCGAGCGGATCGTACTGAGGGGCGTGGAGGCCAAGCTGACCTCTCAGGCGGCAGGAGCGCTCAATGAGGCGTTCGACACCGATCTGTTCGCGGGAGGCCTGCTAATAGGAGAGGCGAAGGTCATCGCCAAAATCGGCGACGGCGACAACGGCAAGGATCACGACGACAAAGGTGATGACAGGAACGAGGACTAAAGGGTAGCTCTGGGTAGGTTTTGTGTGGCCCAAGGGGCCACCAGAATCGGCCAGCTCTACCAGCAGGGCGGGGTTCTTCTCTCCAGGGAGAGCCTCGCTCTCATACTTTCTCTGGTAACCCTGAGCGAACATTGCTACTTCGTAGAATCTACGCCGTCGCTCGTTCCTTCTCGTGGCGCACTACCAGGACCGGACAGTGGGCGTGACGAACCACAGAGTCAGAGACGCTCCCCATCAAAGCCCGCCGCACACCCCCACGCCCTCGACTGCCAATGACGATGAGCCCCGCTCCTATCTCCTCGGCCACCCGCAAGATCTGCTGGGCCCGATGACGTTCGCCCATAGGGTCAACTATCTTCAGGTGCCTCTGAGCGACCTTGCCCCCGGCCTGCTCTATTTTCTCGGCCTGCTCCTCGAGAACCTTCTCCGCCTGGGTGTGAAGTTGCTCGACCACCTGAGGGATGTTCACGTCGTAGGATGGATAGCCGGGAGCGACAGTCACGACGTGCAACTCCGAGTCGGTGGTGGTGGCCATATCCACAGCGGTGGTGCGGGCCAACGCGGCGTCCTGGGAGCCGTCGGTAGCCAGCAGGATCTTGGTGGGGAAGATGCTCATCGCGATACTCTCCTTTCCCGTGGGCACCCTATTGAGGTACCTGTGCTAATTGTATCAAGAACGCCTGCCAGCGCAAGGGAATGGGAGACGACACAACGCCTTTCCACAAGGGTTACAGAGGCTTATTCACTGGAGTGCGTGGAAGGTACCCTACAGCTTCACTTAGCCTCGAGGTGCCAGGTGGCTCGATCTTGGGGGTCTTTCGCCCCGCACATCGAGCATCTCAATGGTCATTTCACTCCTAGATCATGCTCAACGACCCGCTAATCGCTGCTCGGCGCACCAAGTGATGCTGTAGGGAGGTAGCAGCCTGTTGAAAAACTCCCTCTATGCTCGCTTCGACCCCAGATCGAGTCCCAAACACACCGTATTTGAAAAAAAAAGATTCGTAGTCACTGTGAGCTCAGCGCCGACTTTTTCAACAGGCTGCGCCCTTCGCAGAAGTTCGAGGGTTGCGGACGCCCGCAAGAAGGCGGTCGCGGGTGCCACATAGCGGCCCGTCGTTCCGTAATAAACTCGTGTTCTCCGTCCTGAGGTGAGGACGCGCGGCATTTCGGAGTGCTACGGAGAGGAGCGAAAGATTGCACAACACGGGCCTTAGGACCTACACCCTCATCTCCAAATTGGGGTTCCCGAAAACCTACCTTGGCAAGCTCATGCTGGTGACCTTCCTGGGCACCCACGCGCCGCTGCTTGGCGCGGCCCTCTACCTTTTGCTCGGCTCCTCGGTCGGTTTGGGGGCTGCCTTGCGTATCCTGGCGCTCCTGGTGGCGGTCACTCTCGTAGGGGCCGCAGCCACACTGCTGGCCTTGGGCGCATTGCTCGCCCCAGTAAGGCTGACCTCATCGGCCCTTAAGCGCTACCTCGACGACCGGACTATGCCTGAACTTCCCATAGGCTTCTCCGACGAGGCGGGCAGGCTCATGGCCGACGCACGATACACCGTCGAGCACCTAGACTCGTCTATTCACTCGCTCGAAGGGCTCTCGGGCACAGACCACCTCAGCGGCCTGCCCAATCGCCGCGAGGGTGAGAGGCGGTTGGCTGGCGACATCGCGCGGGCCAGGCGCGGCGGGGACCAGCTCACGGTAGCGGTGGTGGATCTCGATGGGTTCAAGACCATAAACGACACCCACGGCCACCATGCCGGGGACATCTGCATCCGCCATGTTGCAGACGTGATAGGGCGCAGTGTGAGGAAGGGCGACTGGCTGACCCGCTGGGGCGGGGACGAGTTCGTGCTGGCGCTGTGGGGCGAGTCGGTGTTCGCCTCGCCCGAAGCCGTGCTGAGGCGGATCAACGCGGACCTCAGGCGCAGCCCGGTGCGCCTGCCCGGGGGAGGGGAGCTGGTGCTGAGCATCAGCGTGGGGGCGCACCGGTACGCGGGAGAGGACGACCTTCGGGAGCTGCTAGCGAAGGCGGACGCGGCGATGTATCAGGCCAAACGGGAGGGGAGAGCGTGGGTGCTGGCCGACTAGGAACCGCTCGAGCGGCCTTAGCTGCCGATGATACCTTCCGGGAGCATGACGCGATTGCTGGGGCGGACCTCCGGACCGGGGCCGATGGGCTTCTCGAGCATCCAGGTTCGGGCATATCTAGCGTACCCGATAGAGATACCGTAGCCTGATTGAGAGCTCGGCGCATCGCAAAAACGCGTGATCTTCTCCTTATCAGACTAGGCGAAGGTCCTGGTACGCCGTACACCCGAAGTTCGCAGAATTATCCTTCCACGCACTTCGGTGAATAAGGGCTAGAAAGTCCCAGAAGCCTACGTGCGGGCCGGGTCAGGTGCAGCGCCTGGTTCGGCGCTACCGCGAATCATGTAGTGGGCCTGCGACCCATACGACCGGCGAACTGCCCCCACGGCCGGCATGGCCTCCGATACGAGGCGGAACCCCCTACGCTCCCAAAACCCACGCGAGTTCTGGACGGCTACCAACGCGATGCTAGGGAAGCCACGCGCCGCCGCATGGGCGAACGCCGCCGCGACAAGGAGCTTTGCCACGCCGATGTCGCGGTGCGCGGGATGCACCGCGACATCGTGGATGAAGTAGCAGTCAGGCGGACCCGCCTGATCTTCCAGCAGCTTGTTCAGGCCGGGGGGGGCCGAGAAGTGCCCGGGGTGGGAGAACAAATACCCGACAACCTGCCCATCGACCTCAGCGACCCAACATCCGTCCGGGTAGCCGGCGAACTTGTCGGCGAACACAGCAAGGTCTTCGAGGAAGTCAGGACTGTACGCCGAGTGCTGGATGCGGTCCACCGTATCGAAGCCGCGGTCGGTCAGTTGACGCACAGCCGCTACCACGAATCCGTCTCCACGGCTATGATGCCGCCGCCAACAGTAGTGCCACTCTCCGGCTCATGCGCTCCTCCTTGTTCGGTGGGGCGCAGACGAAGGGTAGGCTCCGCCCCGTGTTCGCACGCCCCGTGTTCGCACGTCACGCGGGCACCGTAGCAGGATCGCCACGGCGGGCGCATCCCCCATATGGGCTAGATAGCAACTTTTTTATCGAACCCCCGAGAACTCCGCTTAGGCGAACTGCTTAGAACGCCGTCAAAGCGAAGTTCGCAGAATTCCATCTCCACGCACTCGGGTGAACAAGGGCAAGAGAGCGGGGCGTGTATGATCTCACCGCCTCCTTCGCCGTGCGACCCGCCGAGCTCGCGAGTTCTGCCTCAGGATCGCGTCTTGACGTGAAACAGCCAGTCGACATAGCCGCCGCGTCCCCCCCTGCCCTCCCAGGTCCCGGAAGCTCTCAAGTGGTAGTGGAGATCCGGACGCTCCAGGCGGAAATATGCGTCCCACGCTACCAGCTTGCCGTCTCGCACGACGGGCCTGAGGGTGGTATCGATCCGCCCAGTCGGTCTGCTCCTGAGCGAGAACTGCTCCGGAAGCCGGTTTTCCGAGAGCCGGATGTAGAGCTGGGTGCCGGGTTCGACCAGCACTGCCGAAGGGTGTTGAGGGGCGAAGTCTGCAGTTATGTTGCTCCAGAAGTACGAGATCAAACTTCCGTGTTGGAGGGTCCTGTTGCCCTGTTTCAGGATCGCATCGGGCGGATGTGGCGCAAGCGCCTGTGCCTGCCCTTGAACGCCTACAAGGAACACCCCGACCAACCCTACCACCGCCACAAGTACGAAGATCATGCGCCTCGCCACCAACAGACGTTCGCCCGCTACCCTTTCCATCCCTCTCCTTTACGCAACGTTGGACCCTAAGCCAGCAGCATGCCACGCGAAGCGCGAAGCCGCTGGTGAACACCAGGACGGCGAGTGCAAGCATCCTCCATGCCATGCCCGGATGGTAACAGCACCGCGCTCTCTCCCGCCACTTTGCCCGGGTCCTGTTCCATGCACTTCGGTGAATAAGGCCAAGGAGAAGGGGCTAGCGAAGCTAGGAGCAGCCACGCCGAGGTCGTGGCAAGAAACAGGGCGAGATCAACTCGGGCGAGTTGATCTCGTCCGGGGAAAGCGGCGTCATCCTCGGCAAAGGTTTTTGAGTTCGAGCTACCGGAGCGAGTCTACGTTAGCAGATGGAGAAGAGCGGTAAGGAGGTGTCCACGACCTCGCGCAACAAAGAGGTCGTGTACCGATTTGAGCTACCGGATGGCACCAGCCTCAGTGCCACCTCTCAGAAAGACCCGGCGGTGGTGCGGTTCACACGAGACTTTGTTGCAGGCCGCAACAAAGTCTCGTCACCCTGATTCGCCCCTTTCCCCGCTGAAACGTCAGTCGTCGTCGGTCCTTACGCATCCCCCATCCCCCCGCTCCACTTATGGGAGCCCAGAACCCATTCTTGCATGCTCAGAGCCTAGGCTCATATTTGGATTCCCACTGTCAAACTTGGACCGGTAACGCCTAGCTGTGCTTGCAGGGTAGTTGTATATTGTGGAGCAAGCAACATTTCGCTCTCCCCGATGAGATCCCGTCCAAAATCCCTTATGAGGATGACTAGAGTAGTCCCATAATGCGACACCTTGTTGGAGGCTTTTGCTATCGCTTCAGCCTCTCTAGGATTCGGTATTTCGTCACTTGAGACCAAGCCCAATTCATCATGAAAAAGCCGCCTCACGTCGCTGACATTTTCACCGGCCTTGAGGTGCTCGACGATGCTCGCGTGCACCGCAGCCTGACGCTGTATATCTTGGACGAGTTGCCACAGGGGCCACCGCCACAGAGGCGACTCAGACTGGTTACCAGGACCAAAGAGGTTTACATACCGTCCCACTATGCGGGCCACCACTTCTTCAGGCGGCTCTGTGTAGAAGTCGTCCAACGCGCTGTCGAGTGTTAGCAGCCTATACTGCTCCATTTCCCAATCCATCGTTATGTTCCCTCCCCGTGTCCACCACATCCGTCCATGTAACTTTGGCCAAAACACGCAGGAAATGTCAAGGATTGGTCTAAGAGCGCTTCCCAGCCAGGAACTTACGCACCGTATCCCAACGGCTGTTAAGCTCACCCTCCTCCACCAGGGCCTCCGTGCGCCCTCCTGGCGACCTCTACGACGCATCTTCTACTATCCCGTGGAAGACCTCGTGGCACCCACCGCACAGCGCGACGAGGTCGAAGGAGCCTTCGTCACCGTATCGGTCGTAGGTGTTGTGGTGAACGTCCAGGCGCGTGTCGCGTTCCCCGCAGACCTGGCAGCGGTACCCGGCTCTGGCGAGCGTGGCTGTCCTCCGCGCCTGCCACTCGGGCTGCCGCATGTACTCCGCGAACGGCATCTTCCGCAGCTGCGCGGTCGTCGCCACCGGCCGTCGCCCCGAGGCCGTCGAGCAGGCCCTGGGCGGCACCCAGGACGACCTGCTGGTCGTCAAGCTGGACGTCACCAGCCCCGCGGACGCCCAGGCGGCGGTGCAGGCCGCGGTCGAGCGGTTCGACCGGATCGACGTCTTCGTCAACAACGCGGGCAACTTCTACGCTGGGTTCTTCGAGGAGATCAGCCCCGAGGACTTCCGGGCGCAGATCGAGACCACCCTGTTCGGCCCGATGAACGTCACCCGCGCCGTGCTGCCCGTCATGCGCGTCCAGCGCTCCGGCTTGGTCGTGGTGATCTCCTCGACCGCCGGCATCGTGGGCCAAGAGTTCTGCACCGCCTACGCCGCCTCGAAGTTCGGGGTGGAGGGCTGGATCGAGTCGCTGACTCCCGAGGTCGCGTCGTTCGGCATCCGCACGATGCTGGTGGAGCCCGGCTTCTTCCGTACTGAGCTGCTCACGCCGGAGTCGACGAACTACGCCGAGCCCTCGATCGAGGACTACGCTGAGCGCACCGAGCAGACCGTCGCTGTGTGGAACAGCATGAATGGCCAGCAGGGCGGGGACCCCGCCAAGCTCGCCGAGGCGCTGGTCCGGCTCGCGGGCCAGGACGTGCCTCCGCTGCGGTTCGCGGCCGGCGCCGACGCGATCGCCACTGTCGAGCAGAAGGCCAACGACCTCCTGGCCCAGGCTGACGCCCACCGTGACCTATCCGCTTCACTTGCTATTGAGGAGGCGTGAACTTCGGAGAATAACCCTTCCACTCACTCCGCTGAATAAGGGCAAGAGGGCAAGGGCGACCAACCATCCTTGCCCTCTTAGAGGCGCTCGCCTGTCCTCTGTTACGTGGCCCTTATCTTGCGATCCATCCGCTCGAGTAGCGTCTGGCGCTTCTCGTGGAGTTCTTCGTGGTCGCGAACCACCTGAAGCTCCTCTACCGAAAGGTCCTTTAGGCGCCCCGAGACCTTGTCCACGTTCATCTCGTCGTAACCCTCTATGGGGAACGCGACCGCCTCCATCGCCTGCTCGGTACCCTTGGCCGCCGCCCCAAGGGTGCCGCCCGTCACGTCCGTCACGGCGCCGGTCGCCGCCCCGAGCAGACCCCCGGCAGTCTGCCCGGCGGTCGACACGCCTTCCTGGGCCGTCTGGGCGGCTTGCTGAGCGGAGCGTAACCGGTCGGTGCCTTCTTCGAGCAGCTCAATCACCAGGATGTCCGGTTGGCCGCTGACCCCCGCCCGGCCCATCGCCTCCCTCAAATAGTCCGATCCGATGAACTCGCGCACCTGTTCGTCCGTCTCGAACTCCTCCATCACCAGCAAATAGTTGTCGTCGCCCTCGATGGCGTGGATCCGGTAACCCTTCCAGCCGTGGGAGCGCTTGTACTCGGCGGTGGAGTCGAACACTTCCTTCCACTTGGGGTAGTCCTCAACCCGATGCCTTACGTGCGTCCAGGCCATGCTTACTCTCCTCCTTCCTCCCGCTCGTGTAGGTCCGAAGCGGGCTCTAGTCCTTTCCGCCAAGGGCATGATGCCACTGGCTAAGACTCGGCGCGAACTTCTCAGAAAGCCGTCAACGCGAAGTTCGCAGAATATGCCTTCCACGCACTCCGGTGAATAGGTGCAACCGGCGCGCCATGGCCTCGACGGTCCGACGCGCCGGTTGCACCTTATCCCGAGGGCCTGCTCCGCGGGTCTTCTAGCGGAAGTCGGCCACCGAGGAGGACAACGGGTGGGTCCTCCGTTCGTCTCGGGGCGGCCCCTTGATGGGTGGCACTTTGAGGGAGGCCAAGTCGCTGGTGTCCGCCGTGCCCACCAGCCTGTAGCGGTCGATGACGAACGGCAGGCTGTCGGAGGTCAACGGATCGGGCCCGGTGGCCAGCCCGAAGTGCAGGTGGGGGAAGGTGGTGTTGCCCGAGTTGCCCAGTGTGCCTAGGAACTGACCCGGCTCGACCTCATCGCCCACCCTCACGGCGACGCTTCCCGGCTGCAGGTGGGCGTACAGCGCGTACACGCCAGGACGCATGCGCACCACGACGTGGTTGCCCGCGTAGTCCTCGGGCCCCTTCACGCTGGGCAGCGGTGCCCCGCTGAAGTCTGGGGTTTCGTCGGGCATGTTGTTCCTGACGGACACTACCCTCCCGCCCGTAGCGGAGCGTACCCTGGCCCCGTAGGCGAAGTAAGACGCATTCTCCAACTCGTCGCCCTTAAGGAACTCGCCGTCCCGAATCCTGAGCCAGTCGATCGCGAAGGTCTCCGGCTTGTCGTAGCGCACGCCGTCGACGGCTATGCGTAAGAACCGGTGCGCATCCCCCGGAACGCAGCAACCGTTCCCGCTCCACCACCCCTTGCCGCTCAAGGGCGGGGCGATGACCGTGGCCGGGCGGCGGGGCACTTGCAGCTTCGGCCCCTCGGTTCGTAGGCTGCCGATAGCGGTATGGGCCGACTCGGGCGTACCTGGTGCGAATTTGTAGGTGATGCGGTTGGTTAGCCGCTCAGGCACCTCTCCGGGCGCCATCTCGATGTCCACGACGGTGGCCAGGGCTCCCGAGCCGGGCACCTCCCTGGTCGTGGCGCCGATTATCTGCCTGGTCGCGGCCTCCAGGGCGTCCCCTTCGAGGGCGAGCAGCCGCCGTCCGTTTCCGGCCCTGACCTCCAACCCGGTGAGCGTCACGGGGATCGGCATTATGTTGGTGGAGAGCAGGTCGTATTCGATGTGGACCTTGCCGTCGGAGCCTTTTACGTACTGGGGCGCGAGGGCTTTGGCGATCACCGACGTCATGATCGCCGTGGTCTGCGGTGCGCTCTTCTTGGCGGTCGTGCGGGCGCCACCGGCATCCCGGGCGGCCTGCGATCGCGAAGGCTCGCCCGCGGCGAACCGGACCGAGGAAAAGCCGATGGCAAGCACCACCACCAACAGGCCTCCGGCAAGGAAAGCGTACCTGGGACGCAGGCGCATCATCGTTTCTCCTTTCCCCCGGGCGGCAACGGCGGTACCGCCGTTGCCGCCCTGAGGAACTCACTACGCGTCAGTCGGTGGGGCTGCTGTGGGGACATCTGTCCCCTCTCGTCGTTCGGTCTCAGGTGCCGAGGGTGTCCTCGATGCTCGTTCCCTTAGGTAGCTAGCCCATGTCTCTAGGGAGAGAACAGGTGGCTGTCCTGCACCTTCACGCGGCGTCGACTAGGCCACGTAACGAGGGCAGCATACTCCCGTGCGAGGGGAGTGTATGTGCTCTATGACACAAAGCACGTCAGAGTAGCAACGAAGCGCCGAACTTCTCAGAACTCCGTCAACACGAAGTTCGGGCGAGCCCCGGTCCGAGGAGGCAAGATTTCTCGGGTAGTTGCACGGTTGCAAGTCGCAACCCCTTGATACATAACGGTGCAACGAAAGTCACCTAACCACCGCGTTTCGATGCCGAAGGGGTGCCGCCATGCCGTTGTCGAGTGCTAACCGATATGTCCGGTGGGTCGCTTGCTACAGTGAACTTCCGAGAATTTCTCTTTCCACGCCACTCGGGTTAATAAGGACGGGAGGAAGGGTCAGAGCGCTTTGGGAGTCGACCTTTCCCTTTCTTCCCCTTCGGCAGCGGGGGGGTTAGGTCCAATCTATTAGACTTGAGGCAGACCTGCCCAGAAGCTCTGCGGGATGGACTCAAAGAATGCATCCGCAGACCCGAAGCCGACCCACACCTTCTCGCAGTCGGGGGCGACCACGTCTTTGCGGTCGACGAGCACCCGGTCGAAACCTCTACCGCACACGACCACGTCTCTGACCGCAGGCCTGTTGACAGCAAAGACCACGTCGTTGCCGTCTCCGCCTAGGTGCTTGTCCGAGGAAGAATCGTGGAGGTTGCCGGCCAACTGGTCGTTGCCGTCTCCGCCTAGGGCGTTGTCTGAGCCTTGGCCGCCGGAGATCACGTCGTTGCCGGGGCCACCATCCAGGTTCTTGTCGCCTCCTAAGGCGCGGCGTTCGGAGCCACCTAGCAGGATATCCTTGCCGGGTCCGCCTAGGAGGTTGTCTTTGCCAGCCAGACTGAAGATCCTGTCGCTACCGCCTCTGCCCAAGAGGTTGTCGTCCCCGTTGGTGCCCCTCAAGGTGTCGGGGCCATCGGTGCCTATCTTGTTCACCGCCAAGGCTACCCCGCTGGCCAGTAACAGGGTTAGGGCCATGGTGGCCAACAACACTATGGTGCGCCTCATAAGGAGACCCGCCTTCCTTTGGTATGGGGGCGGGGTGAGATATAAGATCGCACTCACGGCGTCCCGGCTTATGTACCAGGTTGTCCTGCGCCTTCACGTAGCCTCAGCTGGCCACGTAACGAGGGCAGCATACTCCTGGCTTAGGGAAGTGTATGTGCGCTGGCGCAGTGAGTGCACTAGCGTACAAAGTAGTTAGTTGAGGAAGTTCGCAGAATTTACCTTCCACGCACTCCGGTGAATAAGGACAAGAAGGAGAGCCGAGGGGATGCTAGAGTCTCGGCCCTCAACTAGCGCTATTCCCGATTGACCTCTAGCCAACAGGTGGGTGAGTGCCCCAGCTTGGGTTGCTATCCCAGATCGTGCTCTTGGTGAGGTTTACCGAGCGCACCACCTCGCCGTCCTCGATGCGCACACGAAAGACGTCCGCGTTGCCCTTCTTGCCATAGCCGGGTGCGCGTCCAACAGCGATCCGGCCCTCCCCTTCTGAGAAGCTAGGAGAGAAGCTTGAGCCACCGTACCAGTAGGTCCTCTTTCCCGCAGCGCCCTGGGTGAGCTGGTGGAGGCCCGTGCCATCGGGGTGGACCCAGTAGAGGTTCGAGGGGCCTTGCTCGCCCTTGGGCAGACAGCGGAAGAGCACCAGCTTGCCCTCGGGTGAGTACTCCGGGCGATCCTGGCAGTTCATCTTCCATGGCGTGATCCGACGAGCATCCTCTGGCGAGCCCGATGAGTCGATGGGCTGGACGAACACTGCATGATGTTCGTCAGCGACGCGAGCGCGATCGAAGACCAGCCTCTTGCCGTCAGGTGAGAAAGCAGAACCCCAGTCCGAAAACGCTTCGGGGAGCTTCGGATCTACGTTGGTGACCTGGTGAGGATTATTCCCATTGAGCCCGATGATCCAGATGCCCTCGATCCGGCAACAATCTCTATCCGGGCCAAGGATGCGACGAAAGGAAATTGAATGACCATCTGGGGAGAAGGCGGGCTCGAAGTCCGACTCGCATCGACCAGGTGGGCCCTGCTTCGGTTGGCCCTGGTTGGGTCCGCAGTGGGTAACCTCACGCACACCGCCTGTTTGGAGGTTGAGCACCATGATCCGGCTCATGCTCTCGTCGATCCTCTGGCGATAGAAGGCTACCTGCTTCCCATCAGGAGACCATGTCGGAGCATCGTCGCGCCAGCCTTTGGGGGGGTGGGTGATCTGGCGGATGTGGCTTCCGTCGGGGTTCATCACAAAGAGAGCGCTCTTGGTCTGATCAGGATCGAACCAGCGGCGAAAGACGATCTGACCGTTCCTGGTAGCATCACCGTTGGCGCTCTCGTTGTCGTTGTCTTCCTCATCGTCTGCGCCACCGGCGAACACTGGGAGAGCCATGGCTACCATCGTTAGGGCCATGACCATCGCTGCCGTCAACACCAACAGCATAGTGCGTCTCATCATCCATCCTTCCTCTTTGCGTATGCGACCCTTGGTATAGAGGAGGATGTGTCAGGTAGGAACCGGAAAGCGAATACCGATCACACACAACCCCTTCCTCCCCTTATGTGCCTCGTAGGAGATCGTTATGCGGCAGTCGGTTGCACCACTGGCTCCCCGCGCCCCTTTAGGTGCCCACGTTCTCCGAGACGCGATTCTGAGCCTCTGACCGCTCTTATGATGCACCGTACTAAGATCGTGCGTTCTGGCGCATCCCCCAAACAGCGTATATTTGGTGTTTCTTGGGGTTGCAAGCGGGTAGCGAACTTCCGAGAATGCCCAAAAGGCGAAGTTCGCAGAATACCCCTTCCACGCATTCCGGTGAATAGACAGCGTTCGCCGCTCAGGCGCTGTGGCGCTTTGCGTAGGACGTGGCCAGATGGCCCGCGTTCGCCTCAACCAACGCCGCGTAGTCCTCTTTTGCGGCTTTGACGATGCCTTCCCTCGTGACCCCTAGCGCGCTGAAGGCGGCCACGTACGAGCCGTCCTGGCGCCTGAGCACGACAATGTCGGGGTCCGACTCGTCCAGGTAGTAACCGAACGAGGGGGAAGAGGAGGGACTCCTCTCCTTTATGCGGACCACCCATCGGCTCTAAAGGCTGGGATACGGCAGGAGTTTTAAGGAGGATGTCCTCTAGCGTTTCGATGAGGGGTTCTTCGGATCGCCTGCCTCGCCAGGAGGATCTCATCTGCCATCTCTAAGACGCTCTGATCTCGTTGCATGCTCTCTCCTCCTTCCAAATGGGGCGCTCCAGTGGTCCCAGGAGCTGTGCTTCCAGCCTAAAAAGCGCCTTCGGCGACTCCCTCCAACTCGTGGTGCCAGAACAGTTGCGTGCGTCCGTCGTCCAGGCGCACGTCGAAGGCCAGGTGCTCCGGGTTGCCCCACTTTGCTGTGATCGTGCCCGTAAGCCCGTGCCACTCGGAGCGCCACCCGGACCCGCCTACCCTTACCCTCGCGCCGATGAGCGCTTCTTCTGACATCATGAGAATCTCATGCCCCGAGCGTCCTTTCCGGCCCTTCCTGACTCCTCCTTGCGGCTCTTCGGCACAAGGGCGCAAGGCTCGGGCGCCGGGACTGCCGAGCAGTCCGCCGGCGCCATGCCCTTCCTTTCCTTCACATCCCGGCCGTTATTGAGCCAGAAAGGCGATCGAGCGTCTGTACCCTCGGGCACTTAGTGCGAGAGAGCACGGCCAGGGCGGCTCGTGGAGTGTATGGTGGCCCTGTTACCGAGCCAGTCAGAGCGAGTCTCCCCTCCCTCACCTTCTGGCCCGGCGTCCTACATCCCAGGCTTGCATACTCTCTCGTGTACAGGATGCGGTGTACTATGAGACACAAGGTGCCCCGCGACACCGACACCCCTGGCGGTACTTGATACTCTAGCTACTTACAGACAACAGCGATCGCTTGAGGTCGCTTGATATCCGTTAGCGTCATGAGTGTGTGTATATGGACGCTTCTTCGAGTCGCCTCTTTCAGGGCTCGGCCCCACGAAAACGGGGGATACCGGGTGCAGTAGGCAAGGAGGCGCTACTCATGAGCGTGTACAAGAAGGAAGGATGCGAGGCACGTAAGCGGTCCCGTTGCCAGGCGGGTCATTTGCCGGGCAAGTCGCCTTCGCCATCGTCGTGTGGCGAACCCATCGAGGAGGAGGTCGATGGCCTCCTCCTGTGCGAGAGGCACGCTTTGGAGGCCAAGCTGGAAGGGCAGATAGAGTGCTGGGGCGGGATGCTGTTCCACATAGAGCTGTGGTCCAGGGAGGCAAGCTGCCGGGAGAGGCAAGATATCGTAGGGCTCCTTGAGGTTCAGCGTATGGAGGTAATGTCTGCCAGGCAGCGGGCTCGCACCGATCTGGATCGACTCAGGAGCACAGACACCTCCTTGGGAACCATGGGAACGTTGGAAAGCGCGCAGGTGCTCAAGAGAGGCCCTCCCCCTCTTCCTCCAAGAGGCGCCCGGCCACTCTTTGGAGGGCTTCGACGTCTTCGACGTAGATGAGCCGACGCCTGATCTGCAGAGCCCCATCGTCCTGCAGGCGCCCGAAGGCCCTGGTCACAGCCTCCCTGTTGGCCCCGATCATGGTGCCAAGATGCTCATGTGTGTAGCGGGTCGGTATGCGAATCTCCCCTGGTACCTGCACCCCCTCGCTCTCGACGAGGAAGAGGATGAGGCTCGCCAGCCTCGCCGGCACCCCCTTTAGCGTCACGTCCTGCATGCGCGTCTCGTAGTAGCGCAGGCGCTCTGCGAGGAGGCTTATCATCCGCAAGCCCACCTGGGGCTTCTGTTGTATCAGGCGCTCCACGTCTTCTCGCTCCATCGCCAGCAAGATGGAGGGCTCCATGGCCTCGGCGTAGGCATCCCTGAGGGCGTGAGGGGTGAAGGCGACCTCCCCGAAGACCGTACCCGCTTCCAGCACCTCCAGGGTGAACTCCCTCGAGGCCTCCATCTTGTAGATGCGCACCCTACCCTGCTTGAGGATGAAGAGCTTGCCGTCGGGTTGCCTTGGGGTGTAGAAGACTTCTCCCGCTCCTAGGTTGATCTCCGCGTTTCGCCTCAGGAGGTCATGGAGGATCTGCCTTATCTCCTCTTTGGGGAGATCCTCGAAGATATCCACGCCCGAGAGTAACTCTACCTGCTGCTCTTCGTTCACGTTCAATGCCCTCAGATTATTTTGGTAAGTCCTGCAAATACATACAAAAAATGTCTTACCCGTACGTTAGTACTGCAAAACCCCTTGGGATCAGGGTCTTAAGATCAGGTGCTTGGGCGGCCGTGCAATCTATGGGGTAGGTCCTTCGGGAATATCTAACCGGCCCCTCAGGTGGGCGTTGGGTGCTCTTGAGCACTATGTGTCATTAGGCACCGTATTTTGCAGCGCCCTGGTGGTAGAAATCCTCCCTTAGGTACACTCCCTTAGGTACACATTTAGGTGCGCCTTAGGGAAAGGGAAAGGAGCATGTCTCATGCATTGGTACAACCCGAAAACCAGAACCGTGGAGGACACCTCGACGCCCATCACTGACGAAGAAGCCACCAAGCGTCTGCGTGGCAGTATCAGCTCCGAAGCATTCCTTACGGTATACGACAGGCTGCGAGCTGAGGGGATGGCAATAGAGCAAGCTCTCATATTCGTGGGTCACCATTTCAGGCTTAGGCACCTCGAATACCGTCCGAGCAGGTAGGCGAGCAAGGGATGTGGTTCAAGAGGATCTGTAGACCACATCCGACAAGTTATTGAGGAAGTAGGATGCTTAACCTCGAGGAAGGAGATCTGAGCCCGTTCTACGCTCATACGTGCGGGGCCGGGACGATGCAGGATTGTGCATCCCATCTTCAAAGAACCCGAGATTGGCGAACTTCGCAGAACGCCATCAATGCGAAGTTCGCAGAACCCCACTTCTACGCGCTCGGGTGAATAGGGCTTGCAGGCGGCTACATTGTCGAGCCCGCCAAAGTTAGCGGTCGGAAGTAGCTCGCTCGGGTATCCTCTTAGATGGGAAAGTGAGGCATAGCCATGCGCAGATCAACGGCTGCGGTGGGCAGCGCAGTGTTTTTTCTGTTAGCTCCGGGTGTGGTTGGTGGCCTGATCCCGTGGTTGTTGACGGGAGGTTGGCAGGTGCGCGAACCCCTGCCGTACTGGGCGCCGGTGCGGGTGCTCGGAGGGGTACTGCTCGTCGCAGGACTGATCGCGCTGGTTCTTGCGTTCGTGCGTTTCGTCGTGGAGGGCTTCGGGACACCGGCGCCGGTCGCCGCACCCGAGCATCTGGTCGTCGGCGGGGTATATCGCTACGTTCGCAACCCCATGTACGTGGCGGTACTGGCGACCATCGTTGGCCAGTCGTTGCTCTTGGGCCGACTCGGAATACTACTGTACGCCGGTGTCACCTGGACGGCCGTAGCGGCGTTCGTCCGCTTCTACGAGGAACCCACCCTCACGCGACGGTTCGGCGCAGACTACGAGGCCTACCGGCGCGCAGTGCCTGCCTGGTTGCCACGCCTGCGTCCCTGGGAACCCGGCGAGCGCAACGGACCGGGCGCAGGGTGATGCACCTGCAGACGACTAAGGCACTCCGTACTCGTCTTCAAATAGCTGGACTTCCGAGAATTCACCTTCCACGCACTACGGTGAATAGGAGCATAAAGGAAGGGCCGCAGCCCCGTAGGGCTCGACCCTTCCAACACTCTCCACCTTCGACGGCGGGATTAGCTCCGATCCTTAGAACTAGACGCTGGGCAGACCGTCCCAGAAGCTATTCGGTATAGAATCAAACCATTCATCTATATGACGCCTACCGAAGAACACCCTCTCGCAGTCGGGTGCTATCACATCTAACCTGTCGGCCAACACCCGGTCGAAGCCACTACCGCATGAGACGACGTCCTTGCCCCTAGGACTCCAGTTCAAGACCCAGACCGCGTCGTTGCCGGCTCCGGCAAAGATATTGTCGGGCCAGGCGACGCCGGGCTCGGCGCCTTCAAACAAGTAGTCGTTACCTCTCCCACCCACTATGTTGTCTGAGTCTTTGCCACCGTGAACCTGATCGTTGCCGGGACCTCCGTCCAGGTTCTTGTCACCGCCTAAGTAGTCGTTATCGTCACAACAGCCCCCCACGATCCTTCCGCCAAAAACCACATCCTTGCCCGGACCGCCCAGTAGGTTGTCTCTGCCGGCTAGGCTGAAGAGCCTGTCATTACCGTCCAGGCCTGCTAGATTGTCGGCTCCGTTGGTTCCCCTCAGATTGTCGGGACCATCGGTGCCGATCTTGGTGACCGCCAGGGCCACCCCGCTGGCTACCAACAGGGTTAGGGCCATGGTGGCCAACAACACTATGGTGCGTCTCATAAGCACAGCCGCCTTTCTTCAGGGGAGCGAGGTGAGTAGTGTAGGAAGGCTTAACTCACAGCGCCCCTTTATCAGTAACGTGCGTAGCATACTTCTTTGAGAGGGGCGGGCGTATCACTCAAATGGGCTATCTTTGCTATAGCTTGGGCGTTGCTTGCGGATGACGAACTTCCTAGAACTCCGTACATCAGAAGTTCGGAGAACGCGACTTCTACGACGTTGGGTGAATAGTGGCCAGGCAAGGCCCCAATAACGGATGTATAGGGGGTTGCGCGTGGGTAAGGGACACGCTAGCGTTCGACGGCGTAAGAGCAAGCGGGAAGGCGGCGCAGACTCTCGAGGCTTGGCACCACATAAGAGGCGACGATCTTGGAGGAAGAGACCGTGAACGTAGAAGGCATAACCTGGCACGCCATCGTCCTCGACCCCGAGCCGTTCGCGGCCACCAAGGCGCTGATGACCGAGACGTTCGGCTTGGCCCCGGAGGTGGAGGACGAGGGCATGGTCATGTTCATCATGCCCAACGGGACGATGCTGGAGCTGAACACGCCCCAGGCCGCCTCGGCTGAGTACGGCATCAACGATGGCCTCGTTTTCGGCTTCCGGGTGGACGACGTAGAGGCCGCCTCGACCGCGGTGGAGGAGGCGGGGTGCGAGCTGCTCGGCGAGATCACCCGCGTGGAGGAGGTGGCGTACGCTTACCGACGCTTCCGCGGTCCAGACGGTCGCGTCTACAGCCTCAACGAGCAGAAGCAGGGCTAGCACCCTACTTCGAGTGAAGAGCACCCGAACTTCTTAGAACTCCGTGCATGCGAAGTTCGCAGGATTCACCTTCCACGCACTCTGGTGAAAAAGGACAAAAAAGGGGCCGAGGCTCTTAGCCGCCCCGACCCCTTCCAGATGCTCCTCCTCTACGAGAGCAGGTCCTTGAGCTCGCCCTTCTTCTCCTTGGCCTTTCCCTTCCTCTGATCCGAGCGACCTTCCCTCTTTTTGCCCTTGTCGCCTGTTAGGGCACCGCCGGCTTCTTTCATCCGCCCCTTGGCCCTGTCCATCGCCCCCTTCTCTTTGTCGTCCTTGCCGCTGCTCCCGCCTAGTAGGCCCATATGCTTCCTCCTCTGTGCTCGCTTGTTGGTCCTCGCCGGGACACAATCCACGGAAGACCCGCCCCGGTCGCGGTCCGCCTCCTAGCGGCCGCTCAGCTTGTCCGTCAGCCCGCCAAGGTCCTCAGTGGCGTCCGCGATGCCTCCCAAAGGACCCTTGTCCTTGAGCCTCTGCCTGTCGCGCTCCTTCTCAGCTTGCCTGGCCTCTGCTTCAGCCCGCCTGGTCTTCTCCCTCTGCCTAGCCTCCGCCTCGGCCTCGGCCTTCCTCTGCTCGGCACGGCCCTCGGCCTTCTTGGCCTCGTCGCCCACCAGTGCGCCGTAGGCCTCCTTGGCCTTGCCCACCGCCTTGTCCATCGCGACCTCCTTTCCTCGCGGGTCTTTAGGATTAGATACGCGAGAAGGCCGGGACGGTTACACCCGGGGCTCTCCGAGGACGCACGGAACGGGCTTCCTAGACTCCCTAACTCATGGACTTCTTAGAACTCCGTCAACGCGAAGTTCGCAGAATTAACCTTCTACGAGGTTGAGTGAATAAGGGCAAGGAGGAGGGCTGGGGTATGGCACCCCAGCCCCGAGTGCTGGTTCGCTACTTCTCGTAAACGTTCTCCTCTATGGTCGAGCGAAGCTGCTCGTCGGTGAACCCTTGCTCGGAGCAAACATGTCCATAGGCCTATGAGCTCGCTACGGTGTAGTCGCAGGCGGAGTCGTGGGCGGAGTCGTGGGCGGAGTCGTGGGTGGAGTCGTGGGTGGAGTCGTGGGCGGAGTCGTGGGTGGAGTCGTGGGCGGAGTCGTGGGCGCGGGCGCAGCCGTGGGCGAGGGCGCAGCCGTGGGCGAGGGCGAAGCCGTGGGCGCGGGCGGAGTCGTAGTTCCCTCACAGGTGAAGCTGACCGTGTCGTAGCCGCCCGGCTGACAATGGACGATCAGTCCCCTACGCATGGACTGCTTGAGCTTCTCGCCCGTGTCTTCGCTCGCGTAAATATCGGCGAGCGTCTGCGACTCTCCGCGCTCCACCAATTTGAGAGTGAGTTTGCCACCGGAGCCCAAGCTCGACCGATCAAGCTCGCCGCCGCGCCGGTCGTGGTCATCGTCATCGTCATCGTCGGCACTGGCGGGTATGGTGGCGGGTAAAACCAGCGCGACCATGGCCAGGGCCCCCAGCACGGCCAGGGCGATCATGCTTCTGATGCGCATTATTGGGCTATCCTCCTCGGTGAGACGGGCGGGCCCCATACTCTAATCGGGTTTTCCTATCCCCGCTCGGTTTGCACGTGTCACAGTCACCCTAGCGCCAAGGTCCGGGTAATGCAACTGCCAGGTGGCTACTTCTTTAGACAAACTTCGGAGAACTGCGTCAATGCGAAGTTCGCAGAAAAACTATTCCACGACGTTCATGAATAAGGCAACATGGAGGGCTGAGGCTATGGGCTAACTACCCGAGGACCGGGGTTTAGCGTCCCGGTCCTTGGGTAGTGCTCTCTCTCTGTGTGCCTCAAAGAGAGCTCTGTACTTACAAACCCCTTCCTACCTGAGCGAGAGCGCAGCCCGGAGGTCCTCCTGCGCCTGGGCATCCTGATCCGTTAGGGTGCGGGGTTTCCGGTTCTCGCAGTTGGCTGCCACACGGTCGAGCCCCTTGTCGAAGATGACCTCGTCCACGTTGGCGCCGCAGTTGATGGTGTCAAATTCATTATCGTGCGCCAAGATGACGTCTTTGCCACCGCCGCCCCCTACGGTGTCCTCGCCTGGGTTCTCACTTGCTTCTCTTGCTTCTATGCGGTCGGCACTGCCACCGCCCTTGAGCACGTCAGAGCCCCCCAAGCCAGCCAGGAGGTCTTCGCCGTTGTTGCCAAAGAGCGCATCGGCTCCGTCGGTGGTGGTATTCTGCACGGGCGGGTGGTCGCCGAACAGTATGTCGGCGCCACTGCGGCCTCGGAGCAGGTCGCCGTCTTGCCTGGCGAACATATCGTCTGGCTTGTTGGTGCCATTGAGCCTGTCTGGGTCGTCTGTGCCCACGCAGGGTTCTCCCACCTTGCAGTTGACAGTAACAGCCCATGCCACTCCTGCTGCCACCACCAGCAGAGCCGCCATTAGCCCCATAGCCACCATGATGCGCTTCTTCATGCGCACGCCCCTTTCAAGAAGGGCGGGGTGATCAGCGCCGCCATGTTACGCAAGGTAGCCTAGTATGCAGAGGTACAAGGGCAGGCGCAACTTCCGAGAACCCTAAAGCCGAAGTTCGCGTAATCGCCCAGCGTGTTGAAAAACCCCTTTGCGCTCACTTCGGCCCCCTAAACGGGGGCCGATTACGCTGTCTTGGTAGTGTTTCGGCCTTGTTTTGGGGCTCTTTTGGACCGCCGACCGGGCCAACATCTACTTTTTCAACACGCTGCGCCCTTCCACGCACTCCGGTGAATAAGCCTTCGGCAAAAGCACGAGACCCCGTTAGGGATTAGCCTTAGCGTGGTGAGCAGCAGTACGCCCAGAAGGAACATACGGAGGATCGGCAAGGCACTCCTGGGGTTGGTCGGCGCCCTCTTGGCCCTCGCCGTCGCCGGAGCGATCTACCAAGCCATCGCTACAGAGCTTGCCGAGCGTGCCTATCCTCCGCCCGGTGAGATGGTCGACGTAGGGGGCTACAGGTTACACATAAACTGTGTGGGCCAGGGCAGCCCGACCGTAGTCTTGGATGCGGGATCGGGGGCTATGTCGGCCCACTGGGTCCGGGTGCAGCGGGAGGTCTCCGGTACCACACGCGTGTGCGCCTACGACCGCGCGGGGATGGGTTGGAGCGAGATGGGCCCAGACCCCCGGGACGCCAAGCAGATCACAGGCGAACTGCACACCCTGCTCAGCAACGCTGGCATCGAAGGCCCTTACATGCTGGTGGGCCACTCGTTTGGCGGCATGTACATGCAAACGTACGCCGCCCGGTATCCCGACGAGGTAGCAGGTGTGGCCTTGGTCGATTCCTCTACTGATCCGGATCAGTTCAGCCAGCGACCGGAAGCACGGGAGAGCTACAAACCACAAAAGCAGAGTTACGCCGTGGTTCCCCTGCTGGTGCGGCTCGGGGTATCCCTGCCGGCGCGGCTCGGGGTTGTCCGCTTGTTGTCCAAGCTCGATCCGGCGTCCACTGAATTGCCGCCCCAGCAGCGCGAACAGATAGATGCACTCACCCCCTCGACGCGACAATGGAGTACCAGCGCACTAGAGTTTCTTGCTCCCACCCAAACGCTCAGACTAGGGAGTCCGGGGAGCCTTGGGAACACACCGCTGGCGGTGGTCACTGCAGGCGAATCGGAGCCCAGTTGGCTCAAGCGGCAGGACGAGTTGGCCACTCTTTTGTCCTCCAACAGCATCCACCGTGTCGTGAAGGGGGCGACGCACGAATCATTGTTGTACGAGCAGAACGACGCGCAAGCGACCAGCGCGGCCATCGATGAGGTGGTGGCAGCCGTGCGAAACGATCGGCCGCTGGTGCGCTAAACCCCTACACCTGAAGTTCGCAGAATTCATGTTCTCCGAAGTTCGCATAGCCCTGGTCCAACACCCATGCCATCTCGGGCGTGCTAACGTAACCAAAAGGGCCAACAAAACGCGTCTCACAACAAGCCACCTCCTTACGTTTCGTGAGGTAGCCGGTTGCGCCACTGGCTCCATCCGCCCCATAGGTGCCCAACTGCGGGACGGGCTTCAAGGCCTCTACCCTCTCTCGTAACGGGTAGCATAAAGCCCCGGCTGGAGGCAAGCAACCCCGCATCGCATCCTCCGAGAGGCGTACCCCTTATTCACCCGAGTGCGTGGAAGGGGTATTCCACGAACTTCCGCTTAACGGCGTTCTCCGAAGTAGCCTTCAGAAACGCCGCCTAGCCGATGGACCTATTCGCAGAACCAATGTATTATCCCCGACGTTGGTTACTTGGGATGCGGGGCTTCGTTTTTTTCATCCTCCGTCCCGCTAAAGGGAGAGATAGGGATGAGAAGGATCGGTTTGCTGTCGCTTTCGACGGCCGTAGCCTTTCTCCTCGCCAGCGGGGCTGTACTGGCGTTGCCGTCGAAGGTGCCCGACAGGACCCCCATGATCGAAGGACGCGTCAGGGCCATCGAACAGGTCGGCACCAACATCTGGTTGGGCGGCCGTATCTCGCAGGTCAAAACGCACGCCGGCGCGGTCCTGGGCAACGTGGGCAACCTTGCAGTAATAGACTCGCGGACCAACAGGTTCAAGCGCATCGCGCCTGACCTCGGGGGCGCCAACGCCGAGGTATGGGACATCGAGGCGTACGGGAGGACGGGGAACTTGCTTATCGCTGGCAAGTTCAACGGGCCCTCCAGTACGCGGGAGAACCTCGTCCTGGTCAACGGCTCTACCGGGAAGGTGATCCGATGGTACGACGCGCCAACGCTGAAGGCGGTCCTGGCCGCGCCCAACCTCGGGAGGGTCTACGGTGGGGGGAGGAGCCTCTCGTCGTTCGGCTTCGCCACAGGCAAGGAGCTCTGGAGCAGGTCGAAGACGTCCGTAGACCCCACCATACGCGACCACGACAGCAAGCCGGCCTACCGCGACCTCGAGCTTGACGCCAACGGCAAGACGATCTGGGCTGCGTGCATTTGCGACGCGGTGAGCGGCAAGCGGGCCAAGGCCCTGGTCAAGCTCCACACCTCGGGCAAGCACGTCGCCTCCTGGGTGACCGAGGCGGGTGCGGCGGCGTTCGGCGAGTCGCTGGTGCAGCGCAACCGCAAGCTCTACCTCGGAGCCGGGGGCAGCGACTTTGTGGCCGAGTTCGACAAGACGAGGGGCGGCGCCCGCGGCTGGGTGCGCGACACGTCAGGCTCGACGCAGGCGATTGAGGTCATGGACGGTAGGCTGGTGATCGGGGGCCACTTCTACTACGTCGGAGACAAGGGAAGCGACCGTTGCGGGGGAGGGCGCCCCGGAGGCGTCACCCAGGGGGGCAATCCCACGCTCAACCCCTTTGGCCAGTGCCTAAGGAGGCAGGGCATAGCCGCCTACACCTTCAGGGGGCGGCTCGCCCCGCTCTGGAGCCCGGCTTACTCGGGCAGCTACAGCCTGGTGTGGGCGCTGCACGCCCAAGGGAAAAGGCTGCACACCGGCGGAGAGTTCAAGAAGGTCAGCGGGGTGGTGCAGCACTCCTACGCGCGGTTCTCGCCGGCTTCGCCGTAGGAGGGGCTCTTCCATAGAAGGAAGCGTGGTCGCGTCGCGCACCGCATGCGTTCTCGGAGGGTCGGGACTCTATCCTCGAAGAGTCCCGACCCTCGTTCTTACCCTTATTCACCGGCGTAGTGCGTGGAAGGATGATTCTCCGAACTTCGGCTTTACGGAGTTCTAGGAAGTTGGGTTGCAGGATCTTGTATATCCCCGCTCCTGGTAGTGTAGGGTGTTCGGAGGATGAGTACCTAGCTTGAAGGAGTGTGTGGTGCGACTGGTTGGCATCCAACCTATGGCAGGCGATCATCTCGAGTGGCAGTTGACTGTTGAGCCAGGACCCGAGGAGCAAGAGGCGTCGATCTTGCTCAATCTCAGGCCAGCGCAAGATCCTAAGAAAGCCCTTCGCGGCGTGCTGGAGTACAACGAGCTCGCGTGGTTGTCACCTGCCCCGAAATCTAGTGAGTGGATACTGGATTTAGATGAGCTGCGAAGGATCTTCCCCGATTACTTCCCGATGCCCTGGTTCACAGGGAAGGCAAGAGTCCACCCATCCTACCCCACCATGTCTCTAGTGGGCATGCCTAGAACGGGCATCGAGTTCAGCTTCGATTCTTCTACCCCGGGGGCTTGATATTCACGGGAGTGCGTGGAAGGGTTATTCTGCGAAGGTCATCCTTCCGGATAAAGCGGGGAGCCAAGGTCCAAAGCCCATCCCATACCACCCTTGTAATTTTCGTGTCATGGTCTAGGATATAAGAAGCACGCGAGATAAGTGAGATCGCGTTGAAGGCCTAGGACCGCTACCTGCCTTCCCACTAGACCTGGGTTAGCTACCCACCCCACTACCTGCCGCCGGGCAGGAACGTCCTGCCGAACAAACGGCGCGAGAAAGGGGTAAAAGCCTATGGTTCAGATCCTCGAACGCGTCCAAGCGCATTACGAGAGCCGCGAAATGCCGTTCGCTACTGTCTACGAGTGGCATCATGCCTCCGTAGCCCTTGAGTGCGACTGCGGCGAGAAGGTGACCCTTACCGCTACCAGCAGCACCACGCCCACCTGTAGTCGGTGCGGCGCCGACTTGGGCACCTTCGTCAACGAGATCAGAGAGCGCGAAGGCCGTCTACCAGACAAGCTCACCCACCCTTGGTTCTATGATGCCAGAGAGCGGGCACAACAACACAAGCATGATGAGGCCGCGTATCTTGAAGGCTCGCTGTGGCGTTACAACGATATTACGGCGGCCACCAACGAGGAGTAAGCCGAAGGAGAAGAAGTCTCATGCGAGCCGAACAAACAGTCAACGAGATGGCGCAGGTGGTCCTGTGGAGGCAGGCGAGGGACCTCGCCCAGAGAACTGAAGAACCGCTCGTCGAGGCGCTGCAGGCCGTCCTTGAGACCCCGGCCGGCTGCCAGCTGGAAGAGTTGAGAAGCGGTGCGCACCGACACGAGGAAGCGCGCTACTGGCAAGCTAACCTGCGGTTTGAGCGCGTGAAGGAACAGGCTAGTCATACTGTATAACCTGGCCCGACTGGACCGGATCTAAGCGGCATTTCGGGAGTGCGTGGAAGGTAAATTCTCAGAAGTTTGGGGAGGGGCTTTATCCTCCCCCTACTACTTTTCGGTTCCATGAGCGTGCTCGCTTGCTAGCCCGGCTCCAGGCTGGCGCGAGGTGATCGGGTGGGCTACACCCTCCTTTGAACAGCCCCCGCCCGCCGAGCCCTTCTGGGGCATATCACCAACGGGGCATCCGGCAACGTATACGGGTGCAGGAGCGCTGCTCTCTGAAGCGAGCGCGTGGGCTCCCAGGATCGACATCCCCCACCACCCTGAGGCAAGCAGCGCCACCACGACCGAGCCCTCGCCCACCAACCGCACAACGATACGGCGGGGTCGTTGCCCCTCGCGTGGGCTTGCTCGGAAGAGATCGTCGTCGTCGTGGGGGCTCTCATGGTCCATGTGCACAACAGGAGAACACGAGGTGATGAATAACGGGTGAATCTTGTTGATATTCGCTCGGACAGGTCCCGATGCACCCGAGTTTTTGGCAGGCGTAGCGTCCGAAGTCGTACTTCCGGATTACGGAGTTCTGAGAAGTTCGCTACCAAAGGACCAAATATCACTCTTTTGGAGGATGCCCAGATCCTTCCGGCCTTGCTACTCTGGCAGTAATCGCTCCGGTGGGGAGCGCGGGAAAGGAGCACGCGAGATGAAGTACGTGATGACTTGGTGGGAGCGCCCCGGTGGGTTGGCTACCGACCACGAAGCTGCCCAGAAGCGAATCCTGGACATTTTCCAGAAATGGGAAATACCCGAGACCATCACCTTCCATCAGTTCCTCGTCCGCGTCGGTGAGTTCGGTGGATACGCCGTCCTGGAAACCGACGATTTGGCCGAAGTCCAGAAGGCGACCACGATCTTCGCGGCCTTCCAGTTCCGTGCCGAACCCGTCCTTAACGTCGAGGAAGCCGCGGCGGCTAAAGCCGAGGGGATCGCTTGGCGCGATTCGAACGCGCCCACTGCGTAAAGCGTCTCGGAGGAGTCGCAAGAGTGCCCGACTCTGTCGGTAAGGCACTAGGTTAGTGTCGTTCGAAGGGCCTGGCCTAGTAAGAGCCCAGGCCCTTCTTTATGCCCCTATTCACCGAAGTGCGTGGAAGGTTAATTCTCGAAAGTTGACATCCACAATCTTGCATAGAACGCTCTCTGAGGGGCCAGAGGATGCCTTCTGGGGCCACCGACGCCACGCGTGAGGAACCTACATGTTGTGGTGCTGCATGGATATCCGAGGGATTGAATGGGTTCTGGTTCTATGAGGTGTCCGGAATTCGCGGAATCGCCCGGAGACGACGTTCGTAACCAGAAAGCTGGATAAGATAGCCTTCAAGGCGGGCAGGAGGGGCCCTTATGTGCTTGCCTGCGCATACGGCCGACCACAAGATGTAGTGGTGGGTAAAGATGCGTCTTGCTGGCGGTGGCCACGCCCGGCGCCTTGGGCTTCTTGGTCGCCTTCTGCGAGCAGCGTGCGTCCGTCTCGGGGAGCGCCGAGAACCTGGCCCGTTGGGCCTCCGAGCGCAGCTCACGCGTGGGCAACGTTGGCTCCTACCGGTCCTCGTTCGTGAGCCTTTCGTTTGCGGCATGCCTGTCCTTCGCTGCCCTAGGCGGGGTCGGGGCCAAGACCTCGTACAGGACGTCGACGCCGCCCGGACCGCTGACGGGACTCAAGGCAGGCCGCGCGAGCTGGCCTCACCTATGTGCGCCACCTCGCACTGATGCGGCTCGAACTCGATCAACCCGGCGAAGCGTTGGCCGAGCTGGATGAGTACCTCGACCTCCAAAGGCTCGTCTACCGCGTCTCGGAGGCGGTGCGCGAGGAGGTCGGCGCGGAGCAGATGTACATCTATACCTTCGGCTCCAACCAGGGCAGGGCGTATGTCCACTGGCACGTCGTACCCCTGCCGCCAGGCGTGCCGTATGAGAAGCAGCAGGGCAACTGGGCTAGCTGGGGGATGGGCGTACTCGAGATCCCGCAGGAAGAGACGGCGTCCCTAGCCACCCGCATCGCGAAGTTGATGGAGCACCGCGGCTAGATCGAGCCAGCGCGTCGGACGCAGTCTCATCAAGAAGCCGACAGAACCCAGGGTTAACAAGTCGGTCGGAACGACGATAACTGATCTCTGATCCCCGTTGGGGTAAAAAGCGGGGTCAGAATGGAATCCGTATTACGAGAACCGCTTAGGTAAAGGTTCGGGCCGTCCCGTAAGCCGGATTCTGCTCTATCCCGCCATCCATCTCCGGGGAATCCCCGGGCTCCCCTGGGGGAGCTGCGCCTACCAGTCCAGGGCGGTTCCGCCCCTTCGGACAATTTGGCTTGCTCGCACCGGTAGTTTACCTGGCCGGTCCCTCGCGGGATACCGCCGGTGGGCTCTTACCCCACCCTTTCACCCATCACCTGTGGTCGGAAGCTACCCGACCCATCGGCTGGTCTGCTCTCTGTTGCACTTGACGTGACGGGGGGTTTCCCCGCCCCTCGGGTTGATTGGCCCGAGCGGCCTCTGCTACGAGTCCGGACTTTGCTCTACGCCAGGGGCCAGAGGCCCCGGGACGCAGCGACGGGTCGGACGGCCCGAACGAGGCCGATTATACCTTACGAGCCGAACGACGAGCTTCTCGCGCCCCCGCGGCGGAGCAGCACCAACCTGGTCGGCGTGAGGCGGAGCTCGACCCTCTCGGTGTCACTCCAGCGTCTCTGCCAGCGCGGGTCGTTCCCGACTTCGGGATCGAACCAGACGCCCGGGCCCGACGGCTCTAGCACCCCTTCGTAGGAGGAGTAGTCCTGCGGGTCGTGCAGCGTCGAGCCGGCGCCGCGACGGTAGATGGCGTTGCGCGAGCGGAAAGATTGCACCGACGAAGGGCTCGTCCCGAGGGCGCTGGCGATCCAGTCGTCGCTCCTGCCCTCGTCCACCCAACGGCGGATGTCTTCTATGAACTTCCTGAGCGAAACCCTCTGATTTATTCCCATGCGCACCACCGCCCTCTATTTAATTGTTCTGCCTCTCTAGCCTACATACAGCGTGAACGATTTTCCAGTATCCCGAAACCTCTGGTGTAGACTTGCACCATGGATACTTTTCTAGACATAGGCGTCGGCATCCTGCGTTTGATACCCCTGATCCTGCTCCTGTACATCCCCGCGCTCCTTGGTATGGCGACGTGGAGCGAGCGTGGCGAAGCCTACAGGCTCAAGGCGTTCCTGTGGTTCGCTATAGGCTTCGGCGCGATAGTCGCCATTCGCGTACTGGTCAGCGGCGCTTCGGCGGTGCAGGTCGCCGGGGTGATCGGATTGTCCCTGCTCCAGGTGGCGATCGCCCTGGCCCTGGCGCGACTGACGGTCTATCGGCTCGCGGATTGAAGAGGTTTCGATAAGGTTTCAGGCTACAGGGCTTCTCCGCGGCCCCAATCGAGAGATCTCTACCCCCCTACGCCGTGAGGTCTTCGTCGGCGCGTACCGACGATCTCACTTTGCCTGATGCCTGAAACCTGTAGCCTCGGCGGCGGCGTCAGCCGCCGCCGTTCAGGGCGTTCTGGACCTCGCTCTTGTCCCTGTTCAGGGCGTAGAAGGTCATGTCGGCCTTCGCTTCTTTGTAGGGCTTCTGGCGGACCTTACCCAGGTAGTCGGCGTCGAGCATGGCGGTTATGACCTCCCCGATCTCCTCCCGCGAGAGCTCCAGCTCGCCGCGCTCGTCGAGCTCGCGGATGCTGGAGAAGATCTCCACGAAGGTGGCTGGCTGGTCGAGGGAGGCGACGCTGGTGCAGACCGTCTTGAGCTCGTAGGGCGTGAGGTCTTCGAGGAGGTCGAAGCTCGGTTTCGGTTCGGGCTGGCGCTCTTCGCGGGCGGACCTGCCGTTGTTCCTGTTCCGATTTGGTGTGGGTTGGCTCTGCGCGACGGGCTCTTCGGAGGCGAGGTCGGCCTCCTGCAGGTCAGGGACCTTCTCGTCGGGTAGGTAGACCTGGAGCTCGAGGTCCTGGTCTACGGTGTTCACCAGGTTGCGGCGCTCCGCCTCGACCACGAAATCCTTGAACTTCTTGAAGCCGGCGTTCCGCTCGTCGAACGAGCCGAGCTGCACGATCATCTGCTGCTTGACCTGCCCGAGGACGCGCGTCTTGCCGCCCCTCTTGAGCGTCTCGACGGCGCGGACCAGCTCCTTGTAAGGGTCTGCGGACTCCTTCTTCGGTTCCTTGTCCTTGGCGCGGGCGGCGCGGTCCTCCTCGAGTAGAGAGGCGTAGGAGATAAAGTGGTCCGCCGACTCGATCAGGTGGTACGACGTCGCCTCGGAGACCCCGATCACGACGACGTTCTTGCCCTTGCTCCTGAGCAGGCTCACGAGCGGGATGAAGTCCCCGTCGCCCGTGACCAGGACGTAGGTGTCTACCTGCGGGTGGCCGTGCAAGAAGTCCGAGCACTCGACGGCGAGCATCACGTCTATCGAGTTGGTGCGGCGCTTCTGGGACTTGCCGCCCGGGAAGTAACGGGCCGAGATGTAGCGCGGCGAGATGCCGTTTGAGTAGAGTGTCGGAGGGGCCTGGCGGAAGTCCCCGTCGGTCCAGTCGGCGTAGGCCGTGGCGGAGACGATGCGCCCGTACTCGCGGGCCTTCTCCAGTATCGCCGATACGTTCGGCTTCGATTTGTACTCAGTGACCGTGGAGATGTAGATGTTCTCCCAGTCGATAAATATTGCCAGATCTTCAGGCATTGGTTGGTTTCCTAACGTAGAAGTGGAGCCCGGTTCCCCGGGCCCCTGTTGGTCTCTTATACACTGTAGCGGTCGTGAACCCTGACGACGGTCTGGGAGAGGGTCTCCTCGTCGAGGACCGCCTCGACCCAGAGCAACTGCTCCCCGACCCCGACCACCTCGGGGAGCTCGAAGGCCGCGACTATCGTCACCGGCTCCTCTGTCCCGTCGAGGTAGACGGAGTATTCCGCCGACTCCATGAGAATCTCGCCGTCCTCGTCGGTGACGAGGATACGGGCCCGGCGCTCCTTGTCTGAGGCGTGCTCGCAGCCCTCGAACTTGGTGTAGACGACGAAGGAGGTCTCCCCTGAGCCGTTGGGCCTGATCTCATCGAGTATCCCGAAGAGCGTGAGCCGGTCCTCGAACTCCAGGCAGCTCTCTGCGAGGACGAGGGCCGTGCACTCGACGACGCCCTCGCACTCGCTAGTCAAGGGGCACCGTCCCGTTCCCGTCGGGTTCGGGAAGCCCGTCGGCGGAGAGCTCCTCCAGCGCTAGCTCGTCCGTGGCGCCATCGGCGTCGGCCGAGCGCGAGGAGATGACCTTGGCTATGGCGCTCACGGAGTCGCCGGCGCGGAGGTTCATCACCCTGACGCCCTGGGCGGCGCGGCCCTGCCGGGAGACGGAGTCGGCGTCCATGCGGATGGTCGTACCGAAGTTGGAGACGATCATGAGCTCGTGCAGCCCAGGACGGACGACCCGCACGCCGGCGAGCTTGCCGCGCTCCCCGTCTGTCTTCATCGCTATGACGCCCTGGCCGCCGCGCCCCTGCGCCCTGTACTGCGAGAGCGGCGTGCGCTTGCCGAAGCCGCGCTCGGTGAGCAAGAACAGATCGGCCGTGTCGTCGGAGACGACGTCCATGCTGAGAACTACGTCGTCGTTGCCAAGCGTGATGCCCTTGACCCCGCCCGTGGCGCGTCCCATCGGGCGCGTGTCGGTCTGGGGGAAGCGGATGCCCTTCCCGTTGCGGCTGACGATCACGACCTCGTCTCCTTCTGAGGCGTAGCGGACGGAGATCAACTCGTCGCCGTCGGAGAGGTTGATCGCGATTATGCCGTCGCTCTTTAAGGGCGTGTTGTACTCCAGGAACTTCGTCTTCTTGACGACGCCGTTCCTGGTGGCGAAGAGCAGGTACTCGGCCTCATCGAACTCCTTGGTCGCGAGCACCGAGGCGATGTGCTCGCCCTGCGCGAGCGGCAGCAAATTGGCGATGTGGCGTCCCTTCGCCGTCCGGCCCATGCGCGGGAGCTGGTGCACCTTGAGGCGATACACCTTGCCCTTGTTGCTGAAGAAGAGCATGTAGTGGTGCGTCGTCGTGATGAAGAGGTGGTCGATGTAGTCGCCCTCTTTGAGCTCCATCCCGGCGACGCCGACCCCGCCGCGGCCCTGCTTCCGAAACGAGTTGACGGGGACGCTCTTCAGGTAGCCGCCATTGGAGATGGAGATCACCATCTCCTCCTCGGCTATGAGGTCCTCGATCTCGAAGTCCACGCCCTCCTCGGCCGTGACCGCCGTGCGGCGCTCGTCTGCGTAGGCGGCCCTCACCTCGGCGAGCTCCTCCTTGACGATGCCGTACACCTTGGACTCGTCGGCCAGGATGCCTTCGAGGTATTCGATCTTCTCCCGCAGATCCTTGTGCTCCCGCTCGACCTTCTGGCGCTCCAGCGCGGTGAGCCTCTGGAGGCGGAGGTCGAGGATCGCCTGCGCCTGGCGCTCGGAGAGCTTGAAGGCCTTGATCAGGTTGTTCCGCGCCGTCTCTACGCTGCGCGAACGGCGGATGGTCGCGACGACCTCGTCGAGGTTCGAAAGCGCGATGAGCAAACCTTCGAGGATGTGCGCCCTTGCCTTGGCCCGCTCCAGCTCGTAGCGCGTCCTGCGCGTCACCACGTCGAACTGGTGGGCGACGTAGTGCTTCAGGACCTGCCTATACGAGAGCGTCTTGGGCACGCCGCCCACTAGCGCCACGAGGTTCACCCCGAAGCTTTGCTGCATCTGGGTGTGCTTGTACAGGTTGTTCAGGACGACCTTGGGCACGGCCTCGCGCTTGAGCTCGATGACGATGCGCATACCGTTGCGGTCGGACTCGTCGCGAAGGTCGGAGATGTCCTGGAGCTTGCGGTCCTTGACCAGCTCGGCGATCTTCTGCAGCAAATAGCTCTTGTTGACCTGGTAGGGGATCTCCGTGACGACTATCTGGGTCCTGTTGCCCTTGATCTGCTCCGTATGGGCCCTGGCCTGTACCCGCACCGAGCCGCGCCCGGTCTGGATGGCGTCCCTGATGCCGCGGAGGCCGACGATCGCGCCCCCCGTGGGGAAGTCGGGACCCTTGATGTGCTCCGCGATCCCGTCGTCGTCAAGCTCGGGGTCTTCGATCAAGGCCACCGTCGCGTCGATGACCTCGCCGAGGTTGTGCGGCGGGATCTTGGTCGCCATCCCGACGGCGATGCCGTCGGAGCCGTTGACGAGCAAGTTGGGGAACCTGGCCGGTAACACCTCGGGCTGGCGCTGGCTCTCGTCGAAGTTCGGCACGAAGTCGACGGTGTCCGACCCGATGTCCCTCAGCATCTCCGTCGCCATCCGCGTCAGGCGCGCCTCTGTGTAGCGCATAGCGGCTGGTGGATCTCCGTCCACACTCCCGAAGTTGCCCTGGCCATCGACCAGCGGGTAGCGCATGGAGAAGTCCTGGGCGAGCCTGGTAAGCGTGTCGTAGACCGCCGAGTCGCCGTGCGGGTGGTACTTCCCGATGACCTCTCCCACGACGGTCGCGCTCTTGCGGTAGGGACGGTTGGGCTGGAGTCCGAGGTCGTGCATGGCGTAGAGCACGCGCCGGTGTACCGGCTTGAGACCGTCCCTCACGTCCGGCAGGGCGCGGGAGACGATCACGCTCATCGCGTAGGAGAGGAACGAGTCCTTTATCTCGTCTTCTATGGAATGGGGACGTATGTTCCCCGAGAAAGTATCAAGCATCCAGGTTCTTCACCTCTCTTGCGTTCTCTTCTATGAAGATCTTGCGCGGCTCTACCTTGTCGCCCATGAGCGCCGTGAACAGCTCGTCCGCGACCGCGGCCGACTCGACCGCGACCTGGAGGAGCGTCCTGTTCTGCGGGTCCATGGTCGTCTCCCAGAGCTGTATCGGGTTCATCTCCCCGAGGCCCTTGAAGCGGCCGATGTTGGCGTTGCCGTTGGCGCTGAGGCGCGTCAGGGTCTCCTGCAGCTCGCGTTCGTTGTAGACGTAGTAGTCCTTGCGCTGGTGCGTGACCTTGAAGAGCGGCGGCTGTGCGATGTAGACGTAGCCGGCCTCTATAAGCTCGGGCATGTTCCTGAACAGAAACGTCAGGACCAGAGTTCGAATATGACTTCCGTCCACGTCGGCGTCGGTCATGATCACGATCTTGTTGTAGCGGACCTGATCTATGTCGAAGGTCTCCCCCACCCCGGCGCCTATGGCGGAGATCATGGCCTGTATCTCGACGTTGGAGAGGACCTTGTTCATGTTGGCCTTCTCGACGTTGAGGATCTTGCCCCGCAAGGGCAAGATGGCCTGGAAGTTCCGCTCCCTACCCTGCTTTGCACTTCCCCCGGCCGAATCGCCCTCGACGATGTAAAGTTCGCTACGAGCGGGATCCTTGGAGGTGCAGTCGGCGAGCTTGCCTGGCAGCGTGGAGCTCTCCAGGTAGCCCTTGCGGATCTTCTCCCTCACCGTCCTGGCCGCGAGCCGCGCCCGCGCGGCCTGCAGGGCCTTGTTGACGATGGCCTTGGCCTCGCCGGGACGCTCCTCCAGAAACTCGGCCAGGAAACGGTTGGTCGCGCTCTCTACGAGGCCCCTGACCTCCGTGTTGCCTAGCTTGGTCTTGGTCTGACCCTCGAACTGCGGCTCGGAGAGCTTGACCGAGATGACCGCGGCCAGCCCTTCTCTGATGTCGTCGCCGGTGAGGCTCTCCTCTTTCTCCTTGAGGAGGCCCTTCTGGCGGGCGTAGGCGTTGACGGTCCGCGACAGCGCCGAGCGGAACCCCGAGAGGTGAGCCCCGCCTTCGTGGGTGTTGATGTTGTTGGCGAACGTGAAGACGGAGTCCTGGAAGCCGGTGTTCCACTGCAGCGCGACCTCGACGTCCCCGACCTCCTCCTCGCGCTCGAGGTAGAAGATGGTCTTGTGGACTGGGTCCCTGGCCTCGTTGATGTGCTCGACGAAGTCCCTGATGCCGCCCTCGTACTGGTAGGCGACGTCCCTGTCCTGGTCGCGCTCATCTACCAGCCTTATCTTCAACCCCTTGTTGAGGAAGGCAGACTCCCGAAAGCGCCGGCTCAGCGTGTCGAACGAGAGCTCGACGGTCTCGGTGAAGACCTCGGGGTCTGGCATAAAGCTTATGATCGTCCCCGTCCCCTCGCCCTTCTTGAGCTTGCGGTCCTTCGTGAGCTTCCCCTTCGGGAACCCGCGCTCGTAGCGCTGGCTCCACACGTGCCCCTCGCGCCTGACCTCGAGCTCCAGCCACTCAGACAGCGCGTTTACCACCGAGGCGCCGACGCCGTGTAGTCCGCCAGAGACCTTGTAGCCCTGGCCGTCGAACTTCCCGCCAGCGTGCAACGTCGTGAGGATGACCTCGGCCGCCGACTTGCCGTACTTGCTCATCGTGCCGACCGGCATGCCTCGACCGTCATCTGAGACGGAGACGGAGTTGTCAGGGTGGACGACGATCAGGATCTCCGAGCAGTGCCCGGCGAGAGCCTCGTCTATGGAGTTGTCGACGATCTCCCATACGAGGTGGTGGAGACCCCTCGGTCCCGTTGACCCGATATACATCCCAGGCCGCCGTTTGACGGCCTCGAGGCCCTCCAGAACCTGAATGGAACTTGCATCATACGAGCTGGTAGCATTCTTGGAAACAGGGTTAACCGCCAAAGAACCGGACCCTCCTCTTGACTAGACCGGCGCCTTCGCCGGAGACGTTCTTTTCGTCGTAACTTTGCACCCGATGATTGTAACACATTCCCCTGGCTTTCCCCACCGCCGGTAGAGCCCATTTGGCGCTTAAATAAGCCAGTTTCGCGGGATCATGCTACATCCTGGCACCATCCGTTGCGGTCTCGAGGATGGAACCACCAGATATGCGTATGATACGCGTCATTCCCAGGATCTCATCGTCGAAGTACTCGAGGTTGGTCGTCGAGATGACGGCCTGCGTGCTCTCCAGGAAGTACCCCGCCAGATACTCCCTGCGGATCTCGTCGAGCTCGCTCATGACGTCGTCGAAGAGCAAGATAGGGTCATCCCCCACCTCCCCACGCACGTAGTCCCTGGCCGCGAACTTTAGCGCGAGCGTCGCGAGCCTCTGCTGCCCCTGCGACCCGAAGGTGGTCAGGTTCACCCCGCCGAGGAGGACCTCGAAGTCGTCCCTGTGCGGCCCGACCGAGGTCGTCCCCCGCTCGACGTCGGCGCTGTGCGCCCCTGTGAGCGCCTCGGAATACCCTTCCAGGGTCGAGCTATACCGGTAGCGTATGGCGGCCTTCTCGGGGCCGTACAGGACCCTTAGAGAGTCTTTGAAGTGTTCCTCGAGGACCGGCAGGGCCGCCTCGCGCCCGGCCAGGACGGTTTTTCCGAGTTCCACGACCTTCCTATCCCACGTCGCGAGGGTCCTCTCGGAGGAGAACCCGTCCCTGATGCGCCGCAGGAGCTGGTTGCGTTGCGCCACGGCCCTGGCGTACTCGACGGCGGCGCGGGCGTAGGCGGGCCGCAGCGACGAGAGTATTGCGTCGAGGAACTCCCTGCGGTCGGAAGGCGAGCCCTTTACGACCCTTATATCGTCGGGGAAGAACGTGACGACGCGGGCCCCAGCGCCGCCGGCGGCGTAGTTGGTGAGCGAGGGGACCGGGACCCCGTCGACCGTGATGCGCTTCTTCTGTCCCGGAGCGTAGCCGATAGCGGCGCTGCGCTCCTCAGAAGAGCCGTCCACCGCTATGCGGGCCTCGGTGCGGGTAAAGTCGGAGCCCCACCGGACGACCTCGTTCTCCTTCGGGGTGCGCGGCGAGGAGCCCGTCACGTTGAAGGCGATGGCCTCGAGCAGGTTCGTCTTCCCCTGGGCGTTGTCCCCGACGACCACGTTCAGGCCGGGTGCGAGAAGGGCCGTCGCGTCCACGTAGTTGCGAAAATTGACCAGGCGTATGGCCCGCAGGTAGGCGGTCATGTCGCTTCGCTCCCGGGAGTAGGGGAAGTTCTGGTACGCGACCCACGTGGAATGGCTGTGTGTTTGACCGGATGCGGGGTCAACGAACTTCCAATCGCTCGTCCCCCACCTCGATCACGTCGCCCTCCTCGAGCCTGCGGCCGCGACGCGTCTCGATCTCACCGTTCACGGCGACCTCTCCGGCCTGGATCAGGACCTTCGCCTCGCCGCCCGAACCGACCAGGCTCGCGACCTTCAGCGCCTGGCCGAGCGTCGTGCCCTCCTGGACGTGCAACGTACCAGGGCCGTCAGTTGCGGGACGGGTCGCGCATCGGCATGATCAGGTACAGGAAGTCCGGCTCCTCGCCGTTCCCATTCTCCCCTGACTTCGCCTCTGGCACGATGAGCCCCGGCTTCAACGGCTCGTTCAGCTTGAAGACGACCTTCTCCGAATCTATCGCGGAGACGCCGTCGAGCAGGTAACTCGGGTTGAAGGAGATCAGGAACTCGTCCTCACTCGAGGCACTCAGCCGCTCGTGCGCGTCCCCGACCTCGCCGTTGCGTACGATGACCTCCACGGAACCTTCCGAGAACGAGAGGCTCACGGGCACCGGCGGCGTCTGTCGGGCGGCGAAGAGATTGACCCGCCTCAGAGTCCCGATCAGGTCTTCCCTTGAGACGGCTATCTCCCTCTCGAAGCCGCTCGGCAAGAGCCTCCTGTACTCGGGGAAGTTTCCGTCTATGAGCCGCGTGCCGAAGATTACGTCCCCCACCCTGAAAAGCGCCTGGTTCTCCGAGAGCGCCACCTCGACGTCCTCTTCATCCGAACCGGAGAAGATCCTGGAGACCTCCTGCATCGCGCGCGCCGGTATGATCGCCTCCCTCGACCCCTCGAAGGCGGTGGTCGCCAGCTCGGTCTCTTTGATGCTCAGGCGGTAGGAGTCCGTCGTGACCATCCTTACCCGCGAGTCCTCGAAGCTGATCAGGATCCCCGTCAGCACGGGCCTGGTCTCGTCCCGCGAGTATGACCGCGACACCTTGTCCACCGTCTCCACGAGCGACTCCCCGGACATCCTGAAAGTGCCCTCCTCCGGCATGGCGGGCAACTGCGGATAGTCGTCGGCCGCGTAAGCCCGGATGCGGTACTCGTTCTCCCCCGCCACCAGCCTGACCGTTCCCTCGGAGGCGTCGTGCTCGAGCGAGAAGCTCCCACCAGGCAACGACCTCACGATGTCGTTGAAGATGCGCGCCGGTATCACCACACGCCCGTCGCCCTCGACCTCGGCCGGCGAGGAGGTCTGGATCGAGATCTCCATGTCCGTCGCCGATAACCTCAACGCCTCTCCCCCACCCTCGAGGAGTATCCCCCCAAGCAACTGGATCGTCGACCTCGCAGATACCCCGCGCGAGACGAGTTGCAGCTTTCTGCCAAACGTTTCGGTGTTGCAAATAGCCCTCATGCAGCCTCCCTTCTCCCCTTATTATTACTACCTAACCATATATCTATTAGAACAATAATAATAATAAGGGCTGTGGATATGTGTATAACTCGAAAAATCTGCCTTACCTAAGCCGAATAACCGTCTCCGCGCCTGTGGATAAAATTGTGGATAACCCACGATCTCTTGTGGATAAATTGTGGATAACTCGCGAGTTATCCACAGGATAGAGTTATCCACAATTTTATCCACAGGTTTATCCACAGGTTTTACCCCTCTTATCCACAGGTTTATCCACAGGTAGTTTTAGTATTTAATGTAACAAATACACTACACATCCTGATTCCAGCCGTATTTGTCCACAGGTTCACGGACTTATCCACAGAAGTTGTGGATAAGTCCGTGAACCTGTGGAGCGACGCCGGGCACTTATCCACAGGGTATCGTCGTCCTGTGGACAGGTTGTGGACAGAATACGCATTCGATGCATATTTCGTGTTACAAAATCCTGTCCCTTGGGGAGGGGGATTGGAGTCACCTCTTGCTTTTGACCTGTTGGGTGATCTCGTGTATCTGGGAGAAGACGTCGCGGTCGCTATTTATGAGGTTGGAGATCTTCGCGGTGGCGTGCATGACGGTGGAGTGGTCACGACCGCCGAAGGCCTTCCCTATCTTGGGCAGTGACTCGTCGGTGAGCTCGCGGGAGAGGTACATGGCGACCTGCCTGGGGTAGGCGAAACCCTTGGAGCGGCTCTGGCCAATGAGGTCGGCCCTTGCGATACCGAAGTAGCGGCAGACCTCGTGCTGGATGAGCTCTATGGGGATCTCTCGGTAGGCCTGATCCGGCAGTATGTCCCTGAGTACCTCTTCGGCGAGGTCGGCGGTGACGCGCCGGCCGTAGAGGGAGGCGTAGGCCAGGATGCGCACGAGGGCCCCTTCGAGCTCTCTGATGTTCGTCGAGACCTTCGAGGCGATAAAGGTGAGCACGTCGTCGTCGACTTCGAGGCGGTCCATCAGGGCCTTCTTGCGGAGGATGGCGATCCTGGTTTCGAGGTCGGGAGGCTGGATGTCCGTAACCAGACCCCACTCGAAGCGGCTGACCAGGCGGTTCTCCAGCGTCTGGATGTACTTGGGGTGCCTGTCTGAGGCTATGACGATCTGCTTGTTCTCCTCGTAGAGCGCGTTGAAGGTGTGGAAGAAGGCCTCCTGGGTCTCGACCTTCTTCTCCAGAAACTGGATGTCGTCGACCAGGAGCACGTCGTTCTCGCGGTAGCGCTTCTGGAACTCCAGGGGCGCGTTGTCCCTCATCGAGTTTATGAAGTCGTTCGTAAACTGCTCGCAGGTGACGTACCGGATCCTCATGCTCGGGTCCTGGTCCTCTACGTAGTGGCCTACGGCGCGCAGAAGGTGGGTCTTTCCGAGGCCAACGCCGCCGTAGACGAAGAGCGGGTTGTAGACGAGGCCAGGGGTCTCGGCCACGGCGAGGGTCGCCGCGTGGGCGAACCTGTTGCCGGCCCCGATGACGAACGTGTCGAACGTGTACTTGGCCCTGAAAGACCTCGGCGCCCGCGCGTTCAGTACAGACTCAGCCCCCTCCGCGGCCGCGCCGTTGCTGGCATGGTTGCCGGGGCCGGCGACGCTGACCACCAGGGAGGTCTCCTGGCCAACAACGTCGTCGAGCACCTCCTCGAGCAGGGGCCTGAATCGGCTCTCGATGTATTCCTTGGCGAAGGTGTTGGGGACCGAGATCTCCAACTGGTCCTCATAGAGGTCGACGGGACGTATGCCCTCGAACCAGACCCGGAGCGAGGAGACGTCTATGTGTTCGGACGCCCGGTCCAACACCTCGGTCCAGACCTGCTCCGCCCTGCCCACCACCTACTTGACCCAGGCGTTGACTATAGCCTCGACCAGGTCCCTTCCCAGCGGGGAGATGAGGCGCTTGCCCGACTCGTCTGCCAGGACCAGCCCGTGCTCTTCCAGGACCGAGAGGTCCCTGTATGCGGTGCTCACACTGATCTCCAATCGGTCGGCCACAGTAGAGGGACCGACCTCGCCACACTCGAGGACCGTGATGAGCACTTTCTGCTGCCTCTCGGAGATGTTCATCCGCGGCACGCCGTCGGGGTACCTTCTCCGCGGAGGCGCCTCCGCAGCCGTCTCCTCTTCTTCCGCAACCGGGCCATCGTCGGAGACCGAAACGGTGACCACGGTGCCGCCACCGATGTTGTCCTCGATGATCACCTGCCCACCGGCCTTCTCGGCGGCGGCGCGCGCAATCCCGAGCCCGGCCCCGATGCCCCTGATCTCACCCAGCGCCCCTGGCGTCGCGCCGCTGAATCCATACTCCATAGCCCTGCTCTTGTTCTCCACCCCTGGTCCCTTGTCCGAGACGCGCACGACATTGCCGTCCTCGAGAACGGAGATGACCACCCCCCGGTAGTCGGCGTGTATGAGGTTCTCTACTACCTCGCGAATAGACTCCTCCGGAACGTTTCCGCCCGCCCCTCTGACCCTCTCAGACACGAACCTGGTGAACTTCTGCGTGGCCGAACGCGGGTTCGCCGCCGAGACCTCGGTTATCTCAGGCCCGCCGCCCCTGGGATAGACCGCTACGCGAACGCCAACGCCCGCCTGATCCGTCTCCCCAGTTGTCCGCTGTGCGTGCATCATCCCCAACAAGGAATTTAGCGCACCCCTCATCGTAGCGCTACAGCACTTGGACACAAAGTCCATTTTTGCAGGCTATTCACATGGTTATCCACAATGTTATCCACAGGCTGTGGATAACTCGAATCGAACCGCGCAATGAGGTACTGATTGACGTCCGTATGGGCATGTTCGGACGTTCGACGCGCAGTGAAGGACCCCGAGTAAGCGTATCCTAACCGCCGTTTTGCAGCAGTTTTCGATAGACATCAGCGCGAGGCGCGCGTTCGCGAAATCCGCTTTGCGGCCCTGTTTGCTGGATGGTATTGCCGGCTTCGGATATACTCTCGTGGATCGTTTGAAGATTTCGGAGTGCCCGTAGAGGAGTCCAATGAAGCGTACTTACCAGCCAAATCGTCGTAAGCGAGCGAAGACACACGGCTTCCGCAAGCGCATGAGTTCGGTGGGCGGCCGCAGGATAGTCGCCGACCGCAGGCGTCGGGGCCGCAAGCGCCTGGCAGTCTGACCTTTGCCGCGGAGCAAGCGCATGCGTCTGACCGACTCGCCGGAGTTCGAGAGGGTCTACAGGCAGGGCACCGCCTACAGGGGCAAGCTCTTCTCTGTACACGCCTTTCCCAACGAGCACGGCGCTCCACGGCTCGGCCTCTCCGTCTCGCGCAAGGTCGGCAAGGCGGTGGTGCGAAACACCGTCCGACGCAGGCTCAGAGAGGTGTTTCGCCTTTGCGTCTCCGAGATCCCGGGCGACCTCGACCTCGTGGTGTCGGCCAGGCCAGCCGCTTCGGACGCGACGTTCGAGGAGCTGCGGGACGAGTTCGGCAAGGCCCTGAGCAGGGTCGGCAACCAGGCCGACCGCCGGCCGGTTTGACGGCGGCCGGCGGTGTCTTTGCAAAGGGCGAGCATGGGGCTTATACGGGCCTACCGCAGATACCTCTCCCCCATGCTGCCACCGTCTTGCAGGTACACGCCGAGTTGCTCCCTCTACACCCTTCAGGCCATAGAGAAGTACGGCGTCCCGAGAGGCGTATTTATGGGCATCCTGAGGGTGCTCCGTTGTCATCCGTTCGCCAGGGGAGGTTTCGACCCGGTAAGATGAGAAGAATTTCATGATCAACGCGATAGCAGATTTCTTCCAGAACCTTTTCGGCCCCGTGGTCAACGTCCTCGGTGTCGTGCTGCTGTACTTCCACCAGTCGCTCGGCGTCCCGTGGTGGCTCTCTATCGTGATGCTCACGGTTATTGTGCGCAGCCTCCTGTTCCCGCTGACGGTGAAGCAGGTGCGGAGCATGCGCGCGATGCAGGACCTGAAGCCGCACATGGACAGGGTCCGCGCCCAGTTCAAAGATAACCCCCAGCGCCAGCGAGAGGAGATGGCGAAGGTCTACCAGGATCAAGGGGTCAATCCCCTCGGCGGATGCCTCCCTATCCTGGTGCAAATGCCGATTTTTATAGGCATCTTCTACGTGATCCGGAAGTTCGGCGGCGTCCCAGGACCCAACGGGACGCCTCCTGAGTACCCGAGCTTTACTGATGGCGGCATCCTGTGGTTCCAGGATCTGGCGCACGCAGACCCCTACTATCTCCTGCCAATCATCTCGGCGGTTACGATGCTCGCGGCGACCGAGATCACCGCCAGGAACATGGACCCCCAGCAACGCTGGCTGATGCGTCTGCTGCCCATAGGCTTTACCGTGTTCCTCCTCAACTTCCCCGCCGGCCTGTTCATGTATTGGATAACCTCGAACGTGGTAACCCTGGTCCAGAACTACGTGATCTACAACCACGGTCCAGGCAGGAAGACCTCCGAAAGCAAGGTTACGGCCAAGGATCTGCAAGCCGAAACGCCCAACAATGGGAGATCGCCGGAAAGCAATGAGAAGGACCCCGCCAAACAGGCCGCCAAGATCGCGAAGAGGAAGCGTAGAAAGAAGAAGAAATGACAGAGGATCGAGAGTTTTATGCCGCCACGGTCACGGAGGCCGTGCAGAGGGCCGCGGAAGAGCTCGGACTCTCCCCGCAAGGGCTCTCCTACCACGTACTCGACGAGGGTAGCGCGGGCTTCCTCGGTATCGGGGCGCGGGATGCCCGAATCTTAGTCGAGACTGCGGGAACTTCACCACAAGTCGAAGTGGCCGACGCTGCTGTGGATGACCCGTATGATGTCGCGGAAGTGGAAGATGCACCGGTGCCTGAGCCCGCTGAAGAGGTCTCGGGTTCGACCTCGACCCTCTCTGAGGTCTACGGGGAAGTCGGCAGAGGAGGAGCAGGCCGAAGCCCCGGAGGAGTTGCTGGAGGAGATCAGGGTCCTCGTGTCCTCGTTCCTGGACGCTATGGGCTTCGAGGCCCGCATCGAGGTGTACGACGCGGGTGGCTTTATCGCCGCTGATGTGGCCCCAGATAACACGGCCCTGTTCATCGGGCAGAAGGGCGAGACAATCGATGCCCTCCAGTACCTGATCAACGTCTCCGCTTTCAAGGAGCGGTCCTTCTTCAAGAGGATCGTGCTCGACGCCGAAGGATACCGCCAACGCCGCGTTGAAGCTATCCAAGGTATGGCCCACCGCACCGCCCGCCGGGCCATCCGTGAACGCCGTACCGTGGAGATGCCCCCCATGAACTCCTCGGAACGACGGGTAGTCCATCTCTACCTCTCAGATAATCCAAACGTCACGACCGAGAGCGAAGGTAGCGGCGATAGTCGTAGGGTTATGGTCTTCCCCGCCACTTGAGCACCTCACCCCGTTTCACGTGAAACGTATCGAGGCGACAAGAGTTTGTCATTACAAACTCTTGTCGCCTCTGGCATTGGTCGGGGTCGAGATCCGTTTTGTTTCACGTGAAACGGGATTGTGAACGCTCTTGCCTTATTGGAGGCGCAGGCGGCTGCCTGGGGCATAAGCATCGACGACGGGCGGCGCGAGTCCTTGTTGGAATACGCCCGGATTCTCGCCACTTACGACAGGGCGAACGTCATCGGGACCAGGGATCTGGGTGGTATCTTGCTGGCGCACGTTCTCGACTCGCTAAGTTGCTTCCTACACGAGCCGCTATCTCGGGCCGGGCGTCTCGCTGATATAGGAAGCGGCGGCGGACTTCCAGGCATACCGATCCACATCGCGAGGCGGGATCTCCAGACGACCCTCGTGGAATCGGTCGGCAAGAAGGCCAGGTTCTTGCGATACGCCGTCGAGAGTCTCGGGTTGGGGGCGGTCGAGGTCGCGAACGTCAGGGCTGAGGATCTCGGACGAGAACCTGGGCATCGCGGCGCTTACGACGTGGTGACGAGCAGGGCGGTCGCGCGGCTATCTGTGGTGGTGGAGTATTGCGTGCCGCTGCTCGAGGTTGGCGGTAGCGCCATCGTCATGAAGGGCAGATTACAAGCCGAAGAGCTCTCGGAGGGCGCCGGCGCGGCGGGCACGCTCGGGGCGGATGTTGCGGAGGTGATGCCGGTTCCCATGATCCCTGAATTAGGCGCGAAGGAGCGGAACCTGGTGATCCTCGCGAAGACCAGGGAGACTCCTCAGAGGTATCCCAGAAGATCGGGCACAGTGGTCAAGAAGCCGCTTGGTGGTTGAGCAACACTCTCGAACGACGTGCTAAGATGCCGGCGGTGAAGACCGTCGTAGCCATAGTGAACCAGAAGGGCGGCGTTGGCAAGAGCACGACCGCCATCAACCTGGCCGCCTATCTCGCCGGAAAAGGCGAGAGAATACTCGTAGTAGACATGGACCCGCAGGGAAACGCCACGAGCGGCCTCGGCGTCTCGCCCGGTTCCGGCGGATGCATGTACGACGTCTTGCTCGAGGGCAAGCCCTTGCAGGATGTGGCCGTGCAGACTGACATAGAGGGCCTCGCGGTCGCACCGGCGACGATCAACCTCGTCGGAGCGGAGGTCGAGCTGGTCTCCAGTCTGGCGCGAGAGTACAAGCTCCAGCGGGCGCTAAGGAAAGTGCCAGAGGATGCCTATGACAGGGTCTTGCTCGACTGCCCGCCGTCTCTAGATCTCCTGACCCTCAACGCGCTCGCCGCTGCTGACGAGCTTCTCATCCCCATACAGTGCGAGTACTACGCCCTGGAGGGGCTGACCCAGCTCATGCAGAGCATCAGGATGGTCAGGCAGGAGTTGAACCCCGGACTCGAGGTAGGTGGGGTGCTACTGACGATGTTCGATCCCCGCACGAACCTGGCCCATCAGGTGGCCCATGAGGTACGTTCCTTCTTCGGAGAGAGCGTCTTCCACACCATAGTCCCGAGGAACGTAAGGTTGAGCGAAGCCCCCAGCTTCGGCATGCCCATAGCGCTCTACGCCCCAAAGAGCACCGGCGCGGTGGCCTACTCGGCCGTCGCGGACGAGGTCCTCAGCCGTGGGTAAGAGGGGCCTGGGCCGAGGCCTCTCCGCCCTTATAGCTACCGGAGAGGGCGTTGGAGGGCTCAAGTTCGAGGAGTTGCCGGTGACGGCCATCCGCCCGAACGCGCGCCAGCCGAGGAACAGCTTTCCCGAAGCAGGCATAAGGGAGCTCGCCGCCTCCATAAAGGAGGTCGGAATCCTGCAACCGCTCGTGGTACGTTCGACGCCAGCAGGCTTCGAGCTCATAGCGGGGGAGAGAAGGCTCAGGGCGGCCAGGGTGGCCGGCCTGGACAGGGTGCCCGTCCTCATACGACAGGCCGGAGAGGACGAGTCCATGGAGCTTGCGCTCGTGGAGAACCTCCAGAGGGAGAACCTCACTCCCCTGGAGACCGCGGCGGCCTATCAGGCGCTCATGGACGGTTTCGGGCTGACCAAAGATCAACTCGCGCGCAGGCTGGGCAAGAGCAGGGCCGCGGTAACCAACACCCTGCGGCTCGTGCGTCTGCCTGAGGAGATCCAGACCCTTCTCGCCGAGGGGAAGCTCTCGGAAGGACACGCCCGCGCCCTTCTAGGCCTAGAGACCGAACAGCAGATGACCGAGTTGGCCCGGAAGGTAGCGGCCGAGAAGCTCTCCGTAAGGAGGACCGAGGAACTCGTCCGCGAAGTGCTCGCCAGTCCCCCCACCGTACCCAAACAAGGCCGCAAGACTCCAGAGGAGTTCGACGAGGCCTCGCGCCTCATCCGCGAAGCCCTCGACCTGCCGGTAAGAGTCAAGAGCCTCAGTAGCGGCGGAAAGGTCGAGATCCGCTTTCGGGAAGCCCGACAACTCGAAGCCCTGGTCTCCCTCCTGACTTCTCGAAACGATGACTGATACAAAACACTAAAAACACAATTAGCTTTGTAATCAAAAAGACTTGGCCACCTGCGTTCTCGGATTTCGTGCAGTTTGTACAAAGACTGGGCGGAAGGCTTTCACTAGCATGGATCGGCTGTGTCCCCGGTCTCTGGAAGGAAGAAGCGTGCACCGAAGGGTGTTCTTGTGGTTTCTGGCGGCTTTGGTCTCGGTAGTTGTGTTGGCAGGCCTTACGGGTTGCGGTGGGGGTTCGAGCGGTAGCGGGTCGGTCGCCGAAGGCGCGGAGCAAGGTGGGACGCTGACCGTACTTGCCGCTTCGTCATTGACCGATGCGTTTGGGGAGCTTGGGGAGACCTTCGAGAAGCAGAACGAGGGCGTCACAGTGAGACAGAGCTTCGAGTCAAGCTCGACTCTGCTCACCCAGATTCAGCAAGGCGCTCCCGCCGATGTCTTCGCCTCTGCCGCCCAGGAGGAGATGGACACCGCCGTGAAGGACGGGCTTGTTGCTGGGAAACCCGAAGTCTTTGTCAAGAACCGCGAGGTTGTCATGGTCCCAAGGGACAATCCGGCGAACATCGAGAGTTTGAGTGACTTGGCCGAGCCGGGCGTAAAGCTAGTGTTCGCGCAGAAGGACGTGCCTGCGGCGGACTACGCCGTCGAGATCCTCGGCAAGGCGAGCGGCAGGTACGGGGACGATTTCGAGAGAGACGTCCTCTCCAACGTGGTTTCTAGGGAGGCCGATGTGCGGGCCTCCGTCAACCGGGTTGTCGTTGGAGACGCCGACGCCACCTTCGGGTACGCGAGCGACTACACGCCTGATATAAGGGACAGGGTGGAGGTCGTCCCGATCCCTCCCGATCTGAACATCATCGCGACCTATCCCATAGCCGCACTCAAGGATGCCGAAGACCCCGGGCTGGCGAAGAAGTGGGTGGATCTGGTGACGAGCAAAGAGGGTCAGCGCGTGCTCGAGAAGTGGAACTTCGAGCCAGCGGCTTGATGAAGCGCAGCAAAGAAAGCTCCCCACCGAGGGTTTTCCCCTGGGGTGACACGCTCGCTTCCGGCCTGGCTGTGGCGGCCCTCGCTCTGGTCGCGGGCTTCTTGAGCCTGCCCATCATAAGCCTCGTGGTCTGGACCATTAGAGAGGATTCCTGGCGTGCTATGGCCTCTCCCGTGGCGCGGGACGCCCTGCTCCTGAGCATGAAGACGACCGCGATCTCGATGTTCATTATCGTCCTGGTCGGGACGCCGGCGGCCTACATTCTGGCCCGGGCGGACTTCCGCGGGAAGCGGCTCGTGGACGCCCTGGTGGACATACCAGCTGTCCTACCACCGTCGGCGGCGGGCATCGCGCTCCTGCTCACCTTCGGACGGTTCGGGCTAGTGGGGAGCTACTTCGACGCCTTCGGGGTGACGATCAGCTTCACAACTGCCGCGGTCGTGATGGCCGAGATCTTCGTGGCCGCCCACTTCTACGTGCGTCAGGCCTCCATCGGGTTCGCTGGGGTGAGACGCGACGTGGAGGAGGCCGCGATGGTGGACGGGGCGGGACGGTTCTCCGTCTTCACCAGGGTCACCGTGCCCCTGGCGTTCCCGGCCCTGGTCGCTGGCGCGCTCACGGCGTGGGCGCGGGCGTTGGGCGAGTTCGGGGCAACCATTATCTTCGCCGGCAGCTTCAGGGGAATAACCCAGACCATCCCGCTGGCCATCTTCTCCGAGTTCCAGAGCGACATAGACGCGGCGGTGGCGCTCTCCGTGCTCGTCCTGGGCTTCGCCTTCGCGGTGATCCTGGCGGTCAGGTACCTGACCGCCAGGACCGCATTCTACGAGACGTAGCCGCTCAGGCCAGGTCTCCGGTCTCGGTGAGGATCATGACGTCCGTCGCCTTGACGAGCGCCGTCGCCTGCTTGCCCGGTTCGAGGCCCAGCTCGTCGGCGCTCTCGCGGGTGATGAGGGCCACCAGGTGGTTGTCCCCGACCTGGAGGGTTACCTTGGCCGCGGCTTCTCCCTTCACGACCTCCGTGATGATGCCAGGCAGTCTGTTACGGGTGCTCAGTTGCATCTCGCTCTCCTCTCTCTGTAGCCAGCAGTCCCAGTTGTAGCGCAAGAGCTACCCTGTGGTCCTTCAAGTCTAAACCGGTCAGCGCCTGTATGCGATCCAGGCGGTAGAGCATGCTGTTGCGGTGCAAAAACAGGCGATCCGCGGCCTCGCTCGCGTTCGTGCCCGCCGCGAAGTACGTCTTCAAGGTCAGGACCAGGTCGCTGCCGCGCGCCCTGTCGTGCTCTCTCAGGGGTGAGATCAGGGCCCCAAAAGGCCCGAGCGCGGAACCCTTAGCTAGATCCTGCAGGAGCAACTCCGTGTCCACTATCGTCTCTCCAGCCGGTTGAAGGTACGGTGGCGGAATCTAACAGGTCCACCGCCCGCGTGCTAAAAAGAGCCCATGGACGCCCCCCGCTCGGACATGTTCCGCAAGCTGCTCGAGAGAGACCCGCAGAACCCCATGGTCCTCTACTCGCTCGGCAACGAGCTCTTCAAGGAGGGCCGCTACGAGGAAGCCCTGGTTCACCTCCAGCGAGCCGTCGAGAACAAGCCGGACTACTCCGTGGCCTACAGGATGCTCGGTCGCGCCCACTACGAGCTCCACGAGAACACCGAAGCCAGGAACGTCTTCCTCGAGGGCAAAGAGGTGGCGGGGGAGAACGGCGACCTCCAGACCGTCAAAGAGATAGACGTCTTCTTGCGCCGGCTACAGAAGCGCGAGGGGGGATAGGCCCAGATTCTGCTAACATCCCCGGCGTGTCGGAAGCCACGGTAGGCATCCTCGTCGACTACGAGAGCCCGCTCGCCCGCAGGGTGGCCGGCGATATCTGGTCGGGGCTCTCCAGGGCCGCGCTGGAAGCAGGGTTCACGAAGACAACGGCGCACTGGGAGAGCCTGCGCGAGACCCGGAGTACGTCGGACTCCGCACGTCCGCCCATCCACGTCTTCGCCATCGGCCAGGACCGGCCCGACTCCATCGACGCCGTCGGCGCCATCGGGGACCCGACAGCTCCGCACCTGTACGGAGTGATCGTCGCCGTCCCAGACAAGCCCAGTCCCCTGGCTGGCTCACTCCTCTACCAGGGCGTACAGCGCCTTACAGAGACAGGAGTGAAGGCGGGAATGGTAGAGCCAGCCCTGCTGCACGCCGTTCCTGCGGAGTGCGAGCGCTACGCCCGTCGCCTCCTCCAACGGCTCGGGTTTGTGTAGGTGTCCCTGGTCGTACAGTTCCTGACCGCCTTCTTCGTGACGGCGGCCTTCGCCACCCTCGCCTACGCGCTCGGCATGGTCAGCCGCAGCGGCGCCCTGGGCGGGCTCCTGGTCGGGACCGCGATCTACGCCTCCCTGGGGCCGCGGGGCTTCGCTGTCCTCGCCCTCTTCGTGGTCGGGGGTTCGCTCCTGACCCGGCTCGGCTACGGGAGCAAGCAACGCACCGGTACAGCCCAGGAACACGGCGGTCGCCGCGGCGCCCGCAACGCCCTGGCCAACTGCTCCGTCGCCGTTCTTTGCGCGCTCCTCGCTGCAGCCACAGACTGGGATCAGTTTACCGTGGCCTTCGTAGCTTCCCTCGGAGCGGCTTTCGCAGATACTTCCGAGTCGGAGATCGGACAGCTCTTCAGCCGCACACCGCGCCTTATCTCCACCCTCAGAAAAGTCCAGCCAGGCACCGACGGGGCCATCTCACTTCCAGGCACCCTCGCCGGCGTCGCAGCAGCCTGCCTCACCGCCACCCTCGCCCTCGCCCTCGGCCTACTCGAAACACCAGAGACCGCACTACTCGTCGGAACCGCGGCGTTTCTGGGAACAGTGGCGGATAGCCTGATCGGGGCCCTCTCACCCCGTACCACTAACGAACTGACCAACCTGCTCTGTACCCTCGTCGCCGCCCTGCTCGCCCTCCTCCTCGTCTGAGATGCCACCTACGTTTGACAAACCTCTCTACCAATTCATAATAAACGGTACTGTTTAGTTTACTTTGATAGGAGGGTGCCTTGGTTGCGACCTCTGAGGAGCTTGGACCGAGGGCTGTGGCGAAGCGGGATCAGATCCTCGCTGGCGCGCGGCGGATATTTCTGCGCGACGGCTTCGCCGCTGCCAGTACGGATGCGATCGCATCCGAGGCGAAGGTTTCCAAGAGGACCCTCTACGTCTATTACCCGAGCAAGGAAGAGCTCTTCGCCGACGTCATGCGCAAGATGACCATAGAGAACCCTCAAACTCGCGCACTGGAGTCTATGGAGGAGATGACGCCTGGCAGTGAGGATGAGTTACGTCGGGACCTTTTGGAGCTTGCGCGGAAGATCGTCGTAACCATGATGCAACCGGACTATCTGGCGCTGCTCAGGACGACGATCGCCGACACCCACAGATTCCCGCAGCTGGGCGGGCTCTTCCGCGCCTCCGTACCCGAGCGGGCCATGAAGAGTTTCGCCGTATTTATCGAGAAGAGTAGGGAGCGGGGAGTGGTCGCTAGAGACGTGGACGGTGACACGGCGGCACGAATGTTCGTGGGACCCCTGCTCACCTATGCCCTTCTCAATGGCCTCTTCGCCGAAGGACCACCGCGCCTTCCTGGGCAGGAGAAGATCGAAGAGATAGTTGACCTCTATATGAGGGCGATCACCTGACGACGGCTAGAAGGAGGCTGTGCCATGAAGATCGAGGAGATCAGGCGGGCGACGTGCTGTGTGATCGGCTGCGGCCCGGCAGGGGCGATGCTCGGGCTGATGCTTGCACGCGAGGGCGTGGAGGTGCTCGTGCTCGAGAAGCACGCAGATTTCCTGCGGGACTTCCGCGGGGACACACTCCATCCCTCGACCCTGCAGATAATGGACGAGCTCGGGCTCGCGGATGGGCTTCTCGAACTCGAGCATACGAAGGCCTCGAAGATCAAAGCCCGCCTCCCCGGGCGGACCGTCACGGTCGCAGACCTCGGCCGCCTGAGGACGCCATACCCGTACATAACCTTTATGCCCCAGTGGGATTTTCTGGACTACGTCACAGGGGAGGCAAAGCGCTACCCGAACTTCCGCCTGGAGATGAACGCCGAGGCGAAGGCGTTGATCCTCGAAGACGGGACCGTACGCGGCGTGCGCTACGAGACGCCCGAGGGTCCCAGCGAGGCGCGGGCGCTCCTGACGGTGGCCGCTGACGGAAGGTCGTCACCGTTCAGAGAGCAGGCGGGTCTAAAGCTGGTAAGGACCTCACCGCCCATCGACGTGCTCTGGTTCAGGCTCTCGCGGCTGGAGGGAGACCCCGATGACACCTTCGGGTACGCCGGTAACGGGCGTTTCATGGCCGTCATAAACCGGGGCGATTACTGGCAGATCGCCTACGTGATCAGGAAAGGTGAGTACCGGAGCGTCCGCGATGACGGCCTCACAGCGTTCCGGCGGTCCGTGGGCGAGGCGATTCCCGAGTTCGCCGATCGTACCGAAGAGATACAAGATTGGGAGGCCGTGAAGCTTCTCTCCGTGCAGGCTGACCGACTGCGACGCTGGCACAGGCCCGGCTTACTGTGCATCGGGGACGCCGCCCACGCCATGTCTCCGGTCGGCGGCGTCGGCATCAACCTCGCCATAGCCGACGCCGTCGCAGCGGCGAACGCGCTCGCTGGTCCGCTCTGCGCGGGGCGGGTACGTTGGCGCCACCGCGCTGCGGTGCAGCTCAGACGCGAGTTTCCGACCCGCGCGATACAGGCCTTCCAGTCGGTCGCCCAGCGGCGGGTTGTCTCCTCGTCCCTCGGACCGGACGGAGCACCTTCGCTCCCCGCCCCTGCCAGGGCTCTCCTGCGCCTGCGCCCGGTGCGCGACCTTCCGGCCCGCGTCATCGCCTTCGGAGTCTGGCCCGAGCACATAAAGCGCAGGGAGCCTCCAGCGAGGTCCGGCCGGGCGCCAAGAATGGAGTCGTTGAGATGAATACGTTGAGGGTGCTCGCCAGTCCCAGAATCTGGGGTCCTGTCCTCGGCCTGGGGGCCTTGCTCGCCCGGCGCAAACGGCCGAAAGCAAGGAAACTACCCTGGGAGCCCCAGGCAGCAGGGTAACCCTCTCGCCAGCAAGCTCTCGTTCGCCGCCCTGACGGCACGACGGGCGGCTTTTCCTTTTTGTACATAGCGCCCTTGATGCTATATTTAGCGTATGCGCGCCAGGGATCACAAGGTTCAAGAGTCGGACTCCCGACTATAGCCTCTGCGCGAAGTTTCTCCGGTCTAGAATCATCCTGAAGCTGTAACCGAAGGAGTCTCTCGTGAGCGAGACAAGACAACGGAAGACTTACGACCCCACGGCCCTCGAACGCCGCTGGCAGGAGCGGTGGGCCGAGAGCGGTCTGTACGAGACCGACGAGGACGAGAGCAAGCCGAAGCACTACGCTCTCACGATGCTCCCATATCCGAGCGGGGACCTGCACGTGGGCCACTGGTACCCGATGACGCCCTCCGACACCAGGGCGCGCTTTATGCGGATGAACGGCTACAGAGTCTTCTTCCCGATCGGTTTCGACGCCTTCGGGCTGCCGGCAGAGAACGCGGCGATACAGCGCGGCATCCAACCCCGCGAGTGGACCTACTCGAACATCGAGCGGATGCGCGTGCAGCTCAGGCAGATGGGCGCGATGTTCGACTTCGACGCCGAGGTCGTGACCTGCGACCCCGAGTACTACCGCTGGAACCAGTGGTTCTTCGTGAAGTTCTTCGAGAAGGGGCTGGCTTACCGCCAGGAGGCCCCCGTCGACTGGTGCCCCAAGGACAACACGACGCTGGCGCGGGAGCAGGTCGTTGGCCCCGACAGGCGCTGCGAGCGGTGCGGGACGCCGGTCATAAAGAAGTACCTGGCGCAGTGGCTCTTCAAGATCACGGACTACGCCGAAGAGCTTCTGGACTTCTCGAATATAGACTGGCCAGAACGGGTCGAGACGCTGCAGCGGAACTGGATCGGGCGCTCCGAGGGAGCCGAGATAAGGTTCGAAGTCGAGGACTACGGCCCCGTCGAGGTCTTTACCACCCGCCCCGACACCCTCTTCGGCGCGACGTTCTTCGTGATGAGCCCGGAGCACCCGGCTGTGGAGAGGATAACGACCGCGGAGCAGGCGGACGAGGTGCGCACCTACGTCGAACGGGCTGGCAGAATGAGCGAGATCGACCGCACCGACGCGACGAGGGAGAAGACCGGCGTCTTTACCGGAGCTTGCGCCATAAACCCGGCCAACGGGGAAAAAATCCCCGTCTACATCGCCGACTACGTTTTGATGGGCTACGGCACCGGCGCGATCATGGCCGTTCCCGCCCACGACGAGCGGGACTTCGAGTTCGCGACGAAACACGGCATCGAGATCAGGACCGTGATAGCGCCGCAGGACTGGGATGGAGAAGAGCTCACGGAGCCTTACCCCGGCGAGGGCGCGATGGTCAACTCCGACGGGTTCGACGGCACACCGAGCCCCGAGGGCAGGGAGCGGGTGACGGCCTGGCTCGAGGAGCGCGGCGCCGGCGAGGCCACGGTCACATACAGGCTTCACGACTGGTTGATCAGCCGCCAGCGCTACTGGGGCACCCCTATACCCATGATCTTCTGCGACGAGTGCGGCATCGTCCCCGTCCCCGAAGCAGACCTGCCTGTCCTGCTCCCCGAGGAAGCCGAGTTCATGCCGACGGGCGAGTCGCCCCTCAAGCTCGACCCGACCTTCTACAATACGGAGTGCCCCCGCTGCGGGGGTCCAGCCACGCGCGAGACGGACACGATGGACACCTTCATGGACTCCTCGTGGTACTGGTACCGTTACCTCTCGCCGCACTACGATAGGGGGCCTTTCGACCCCGAACGGGGGGAGAAGTGGCTTCCGGTCGACCAGTACACCGGCGGCATCGAGCACGCCATACTGCATCTGCTCTACGCCCGCTTCTTCACCAAGGTCATGAGGGACCTCGGGCTGGTCGACTTCGACGAGCCGATGACCCGCCTGCGGAACCAGGGGACCATACTCGGGCCCGACGGGCAGAAGATGAGCAAGAGCCGGGGCAACGTGGTCAACCCGCAGGAGTACGTGGACCGCTTCGGCTCCGACGCGCTGCGGTGCTTCCTGATGTTCATCGGCCCCTGGAGCGAGGGCGGTCCCTGGGACGGCAAGGGCATAGAGGGCGTTTCGCGCTGGCTCAGGCGCGTGCTGACCCTCGTAGCGGGAGGCGATTCTTCCGGTGGTGAGGCGGATCCCGCGGAGCTCACGCGCCGGACGAACCGTTTGATCAAGAAGTTGACAGAAGACCTCGAATCCTTCCGCTTCAACACTTCTATCGCCGCGCTCATGGAGCACACCAACTACCTGCTCGCGGTCCGTGGCCGCGTCGAGGAGGAAGGGTGGCACGAGGCCTTGCGGAGCTTCGTCACGGTTCTCGCCCCGTTCGCGCCGCACCACGCCGAAGAGATGTGGGCCGAGATGGGGGAGGAGTACTCGGTGCACGAGCTGACATGGCCTGGCTACGAGGAAGCCCTGACAAGGGCTCAGGAGATCACGCTCATCGTCCAGGTAAACGGCAAGCTGCGCGACCGCATCGAAGCCCCCGCCGACATCTCCGAAGAGGCGGCCAGGGAGCTTGCCCTCTCCAGCGCCAGGGTGGGACCCCACCTCGAAGGCAAGGAGCTTCGCAAGAGCGTCTACGTGCCTGGCCGGCTCGTGAACCTCGTCGTAGGCTAGCCCGAGGCTCTACACCGCCCCAGGAGGCGTCGGGAGAGGTGCGGAAGAAAATAGTGTACCTTGCGTAAGTTCGAGAAGACGGGCTAGAGAGCCGGGCGAGAGCTAGAAAGAGGCAGCGAGTTGAACCCGAAGATCACACGACGCAGGTTCTTGCAGGCCGCCGCTGCCGGCGGCGCGGCGTGGGTGGCGCTCGGTGGCACCCTGGGCTGCGATCCGGCACCGCGCGTCAGGGCGACCGCCGCATCGGCCCCGGCGGGGCGGGCGAACAGCTTCCGCACGCGCCCGGATCTTCACCCGCCGGTCATCGAGGTGACCACGCAAGCGCGAGATACCGCCCCTGGCTACATCTTCGTCGCCCCCAAGAATGGCCCGGATGAGGCCGGCCCGGGGCAGGACGGCTGCATGATCCTCGACAACGACGGTCAGCCCGTGTGGCTGAACCTCTTGCGCAACGAGTATTTCGACGTGATGGACTTCAAGGCCCAGAGCTACAAGGGGGAGAAGGTGCTCACCTGGTGGGTGGGTCACCACACCGGCTACGGCCAGGGCGTCTACGTCATAGCAGACAGCTCCTACAGGGAGCTAAAGAGGCTCGTGGCTGGCAACGGCCTAAAGGGCGACCACCACGAGTTCTTGATCACGCCCCAGGACACGGCGCTTATAACGATCTACAACAAGGTAGGGATGGACCTCTCCTCGGTAGGGGGACCTGTTGATGGGACAGTACTGGACGGCATCGTGCAGGAGCTAGACATCGAGAGCGGGGAGGTCATCTTCGAGTGGCACAGCCTCAAGCACGTCGAGCTCTCTGAGCCTCGTATCACACCCTACGATCACCTCCACACCAACTCCATAGACATATTTGATAAGGATCACCTACTCATCTCCTCCCGCGCGAAATCCACCATCTTCAAGCTCGACCGCACTACGGGCGAGGTCGTCTGGCGTCTCGGCGGCGAGAGGAGCGACTTCGAGATGGGTCCAGGGACCAGGTTCGCCCTCCAGCACGACGCTCGTCCACACCCCGACGGCACCATCACGATCTTCGATAACGGCAGCCCAAGCACGGTAGAACAGTCCCGCGGCATCGTGGTCGAGGTCGACGAGGATGCGATGAGGGCTACGCTGGTACGCGAGTACACCCACCCGGACAAGTTGTTCTCCGCCACCCAGGGCAGCATGCAGGTCCTGCCCAACGGAAATGTCTTCGTCGGATGGGGCAGCTCGCCGGCCATCTCGGAGTTCAACCACGACGGCGAACTGCTCTTCAGCGCCTCCTTCCCGACTGAGGGCGAGACCTACAGGGCCTTCCGCTTCCCGTGGAAGGGGTTCCCGGAAGACTCACCCGCCATAGCCGCCGAGTCTGGGCAGGGAGACGAGGTGACCCTCTACGCCAGTTGGAACGGCGCTACAGAGGTCGCCAGCTGGCAGGTGCTGGCCGGTAGCGGCCCCGAAGAACTGGAGCCTATCGGATCAGCCCCCCGAAAGGGCTTCGAGACCGTGATCACGGCAAACATCACCGAGCCTTACGTCGGCCTGCAGGCCAAAGACGCCTCAGGCAAGGTGCTAGGCACCACAAGGGTGATCGAGCCGAATAACAGCTAGGCAGCTTTCAAGCACGGCGCTTCGCGCCTTGTCAGCACTTCAGCATTTCAGCACGCTCGGCCCTGCGGGCTTCGCTCTCAGCTTGTCATACCGCGTCCGGGCAGGATGCGGAGGTAGGAGGTGGAAACCTGCGGGCGACAGGGGGCTCCTAGCGTGCCGTCGCCCTACGGGCTCGCCACGGGTTATGTACAAAAAGCACCGCTAGGTTATGCTTCCATACATAAGAAAAGACTGGCTAACCTGGCGTCCGTTGATCCTCGGGGATATCGAATTCCTCGGCGAGTCTCTGGGGCAGGACCTTACCGACGTATTCGCTCGTACGGCCGGGGCCTTTTTCCTTGGGCCGGTACAGGTACCAGTAAGGCCCGTGAAGCTCTCCGCTGGCGCACTTCTTGCAGCCCTTCTTGCCGCACTTGACGCGTTCCAGTTCGAGATAGCGGTTCTTGCGGGCCTTCTTGCGGGGCCCGGACCGACGCCGTTCCAGTCGCTGCCGCCGCGCGTCCGCGCGCTCGCGCTGTATATCGGAGATCATGTACGAGATCTCCTGGAACTCCGCCACGTCTAGACCCTCCAACCACTCCCTGGTTATCCGCCCCGATCCCATCACGTCCTCACCTCGATCTCGCTTATGTACACAATATCATGGAACCTCTTACAACTGTACATAAGAAAGACTAGTCAGCCCTTGCTCTTGCTGAAATGCTGACTAGCTGAAGTGCTGAAATGCGCGATATGCAGAGGTCTTGAGCTCTGCATATCGCTTACGCGACGGACCGGCTGGCTAGTCCTCGAAGAGAGATCCGAGGCCGCCGCTACTGCCGCTATCGCTGCCGTGGGAGTGTGGGGGGACGTGAGGACCTTCCGAGGGCTGCACGAGGACCCAACCTGAGCCTGTGAAGGCTACCTGGAAAGACTCGCCGCTGCCTCGGCCGGTAAAGGTCTTGAAGGAGACGTCGCTCTTCATGTTCGTGTTCACACCGCCGCTCCAGGCGATGGCGGACTCGGGGTCGGCGAAGGTCTCTGTAGAGGTGTCGAGAAGTACGGGCTCCCCGACCGAGGTTACGGCAACCTTGCCCGTGCCCTCGAGCACGACGTTGAAGAGGCCACCCGAGAGACGGCCAGCGCCCTCGACGCGCTTTATGTCCCAGTCGATGCCTGCGTCGAAGGCGAGGATGTTGTCGCCGTTCACGGTCATGCGGTCGTTCTGGAGGTCGAGGACCATTATGTTGCGCTTCTCCTGCGCGAGAAACAGGTCGCCCGTCCCGCTGGCCACCATAAGCTTCACGCCCTCACCCGTGACGGCCTTCTTGAAGAAACGGCCAAGGCCCCCGCTCTTATACTCGAAGCGCACGTCGCCCTGGTAGGCGATCATCGAGCCCAGCTTGGCCTGGATCTGGTCGTTCTCCAACCTTACCTTGAGCATCGCCGAGTTCTGTAGCGTGAACCGCCCCGCGGGCGTTACCTCCCTGAACTGTTCCAGGTTCGTCTCGCTCATTACCGCACCTCCCCGTTTTAGCACGTCAGCATTTCAGCACGTCAGCATTTCAGCTTTTCGATGGCTGAAGTGCTGACCGCTCTAATACTATTGCTACGCGCCACCATAAGCCAGGTTTCTCTGCACGCGCCCTACGGATGGCTTGTCGGCATCTCAGCAAGAACTTCATCAGGCTGAAATGCTGAAGTGCTGAAATGCTGACCAGCTATCAAAACATCCTTCCGCCAAGCGGAACGTCGCTGTCGGGGGAGAGGAGCACCACTTCCCCGCTCTCGTCCGGCACGCCGAGGACGAGCACCTCGCTTTTGAAACCCGCGATCCTCTTCGGTGGGAAGTTGACGACGGCGACTACCTGGCGACCCACCAGCGCTTCCGGGTTGTAGTGCGCGGTGAGCTGGGCGCTCGTTCTCCTGGTCCCGACCTCGGGCCCGAAATCCACGGTCAGTTTTATGGAGGGTTTTCTGGCTTCGGGGAAAGGATCGGCCTCGATCACTTTGCCGACCTTTACTTCTACCTTCTCGAAGTCCTCCCAGCTTATCTCGGGCACGTCGTCTCCTTCTGCGTAGGGGGCTTTGCGGATCCTGCACGGGAGCAGTCTACAAAATCGCTGTCCCGCCGCCGTTGCGTTTGGGCGGCTACGCGAGTAACGTTGTGAGCGGGCATTGGGGAGGACGAGACGTTGGGCAGTGGAGTCGGTGCATCGGCTACAGGTCGGGATACCCGTTGGGCTCCGCACGGGCGCGTGCCACTGGGTACGAGCCGGGCGGCCGAGTTAAGGGGGTAGAGTGTGGCACACGTGATCGGGTGCGACGTAGGCTCTCAGAGCCTCAAGGGTGTGCTGGTCGATGCCGACGGGGTCACCGTCACGGGGGCCTCCGCCACTTACGAGCTCTCGTTCCCGCACCCCGGATGGGCTGAACAGGACCCGGAAGGTTGGCTCCGGGCGCTCCGGGCCGTCATATCCGCCCTGCTCGAGAGAGGCGGGGTGGCGGCCGGCGACGTCGGAGCGCTCGGTCTGGCCAGTCAGGTCGACGGCGTGGTCGCCGTCGACGCGCAGGGCCGTCACCTGCGACCGGCGATCATATGGATGGACCGGCGGGCCGAACCCCAGCGGCGGGCACTCGGCGGGCGGATCCCCGAGGAGCGTATCTTCGACCTCACCGGGCTAAACCTCGACTCCTCCCACGTAGCCCCCAAGATACTCTGGCTGCGCGACGAAGAGCCCGAAACCTACCGGGAGGCCTCGTCCTTCCTCCTCCCGGGAAGCTACCTCGTCCACCGCCTCACCGGCGAGAGGGTAGTCGACTACTCAAACGCTTCATCCACCATGCTCTACGACGTGCGGAGTAGGGGCTGGTCGGAGGAGATGCTCTCCGCCGCCGACCTTGTCGCGGAGGAGCTCGGGCGGGTGGCCCCGGCGGAGGAGGTGGCCGGCGTCCTCTCCCGGTCCGCGGCCAGGGAGGTGGGGCTCGATCCCGGCACGAAGGTCGTCGTGGGCTGCGGCGACGAGCACGGGGCCTGCCTTGGGGCGGGCCTGGTGGTCCCCGACCTGATCTGCGACATCACGGGCACAGCGGAGCCCGTCTGCGCAGCCGCGGATGAGCCCGTCTTCGACGAGACGGGCCTCGTGGAGACCCACGCCCACGCCGACTCGCGGCTGTGGCTGATCGAGAACCCTGGCTTCGTCTCCGGCGGCAGCGTCCGCTGGTACTCGGACAACGTCGCGCGCGTGGGCTACGACGAGATGACCCGAGAGGCGGAGGGTGTGCCGGCGGGATCCGAGGGACTAGTGTTCCTACCGTGCCTGAGCGGGGCGATGACGCCGACCTGGAACGGGAACGCCCGCGGCGTCTTTCACGGGCTCTCGATGAGGCACGGGCTGGCGCACATGACGAGGGCCGTATTCGAGGGGTGCGCCTTCGGCTTCAGGGACATCGTCGACCGCTTCGGGGAGATGGGTATCGGGGGCGAGGAGGTGCGCGTGGTGGGCGGCGGCGCCGACAGCCCGTTCTGGTGCCAGATCAAGGCCGACGCCACGGGGAGGACCTTGCGCGCCCTCAAGAGCCGGGAGGCCACGGCCACGGGGGCGGCGATGCTGGCGGGCGTGGCCGAAGGCACCTACGCCTCGCTGGACGCGGCGGCGGAGGGGCTCGTGGAGCTGGGCGCAGGATACGAGCCAAACACCGCCGATAGGGCCGCTTACGACGAGGCGTACGAGCTCTACCGGGCGGCGTACGCCGCGCTCGAACCCGTCTTCGACCGAAAGGGGGCCACGGGGTGACAACGGCGGAAGAGTCAGCCTGGGCCGACCCCACAGATCTCTACGGCTTGCGCGGGGCCTTGAGCGCGGCCGATCCCGAAGGGAGGCTGGCTCCCATCGCTATGAGCCGGATCGAGATCGGCCCCGAGGCGCTCTATCTCCTGCCCGAGATCGTCTCGGAGCTCGTCCGCGAAGCCCGCACGGGGGACCTCGCGGCGCCGCGTGTGGCGCTCGTCGTCGACGCCACGCCCATGCGTCGCGGCGGCAGCGACCTCAAGAAGGAGGCGGAGCGTCTGCTCGGTGGGCACTTCGAAGTCCGGCGCGCGGTCATCGGGGACAAAGGGACCGAGTTGCACGCCGACGAGGAGGCCCTCGCCGAGGCCGAAGCCGCCGTCGCTGGGGCCGATTGTACGGTGGTGGTCGGCTCGGGCACCATAACCGACGTCTGCAAGGAGGCCACGAGGCGGACCGGAGGATCGCCGCTCGTGGTGGTGCAGACGGCCGCCTCGGTCAACGCTTTCTCCGACGATATGGCGGTACTGCTCAAGAGCGGGACCAAGCGCACCGTCCCCTCTCGCTGGCCAGATGCCCTGCTCGTGGACCTGACGGTCCTCGCCGGTGCGCCCCCCGAGATGAACCTGGCCGGCTTCGGGGACCTGCTGGCGATGTGGACCGCGCCCGCGGACTGGTATCTCGCCCGGGCGGTGGGCATGGACGACTCCTACCACCATGCCCCGGTCGGCATGCTGCGCGAGCAGGGCCAGGGGCTGCTCGCCGGAGCCGCCGGTCTGCGCCGGCGTGAGCCGGAGATGTTAGACCGGCTCGCGCGTGTGCTCACCCTGAGCGGGATCTCCCTCGGGGTCGCCGGGAAGACGGCCCCGCTCTCGGGCACGGAACACCTGGTGAGCCACCTGATCGACATGGCCGCCGAAGGGGGCCACCGCCGATTGGCCCTCCACGGCGCTCAGGTCGCGGTCGCCGCCGTCCCCGTGGCTGCCGCGTGGGAGGTGTTCCTCGCGGAGTTCGATCCCCCGAACGTGGACGCCGACCGCCTCTTCCCCGACGCCGCCACCCTGGAACCGGTGGTGCGACGAGCGTTCGCCGCCATAGACCCCTCGGGAAGGGTCGGCGGGGAGTGCTGGAACGACTACCGCCGCAAGCTCGAGCGATGGAAGGATCTTCGGCCGCGGGTGGAAGGTTTCCTCGAGAACTGGCCGCAGCACAGGTCGGAGCTGGGCCGGATGGTCGTCGCGCCGGAAGCTTTGGGCGGCGCCCTCGTGGAGGCCGGCGCCCCGGCGCGTTTCGGAGAGCTGGATCCCCCGGTCTCTTCCGAGACGGCCCGCTGGGCTTTGGGGAACTGTCACCTCATGCGCGACCGCTTCACCCTGGCCGACCTGCTTTTCTTCGCTGGTCGGTGGGACGAGGCCTTTATCGGGCGCATTCTGGACCGCGCGCGTTCCGCGGGAGGAGGACTGTGAGCGCGCCGAACAGGATCTTCGGGGCTACGTCTTCGATCTCGACGACTGCCGGGCCACCGACGTCCGAATGGCCGATTGGGCCGGCATGGCAGGCGCCCTCGCCTCGCCGGACCGGCCGGACAACATCCTCGGCGAGCGACACGTACTGGCCCGCAGCGCAAGGCGGGAAAGAGAGAAGGGACTAAGCGATGCCCGAGTTCGTCTTTATGCTCACTTACGACGACGTTACCGTCGAGGACGCGGTGGAGGTCTACGACGAGGTCCGCGATACCGGTCTCCACTTTATAGGTTTCAAGGACGTCGGGCTCCCCTTCGACCGGCTGAAGGCCCTGACGGAGGCCATGCATGAGGACGGCCGCGAGGTCATGCTCGAGGTCGTCAGCGAAGAGAAGGAGGACGAGCTCCGCTCGGCGGAGGCGGCCCTCGACCTCGGGGTCGACTACCTGCTCGGCGGCACCCATGCCGGGGAGGTTACGCAGATGCTCTCCGGGACGGGCATCCGCTACTACCCCTTCCCCGGCCGCATCGTCGGCCACCCGAGCCTCCTGCGCGGCAGCATCTCTGAGATTGCGCAGAGCGCGATGGAACTGACGGCGATGGACGGCGTGGGAGGCTTGGACCTTCTGGCCTACCGCTACGACGGTGACGTGGAGAGGCTGGTGCGGGACGTGGTCGCGTCGGTGGAGGTACCCGTGATAGCCGCAGGCAGCGTGGACAGCGAAGAGAAGATCCGGACCCTGGCCGACGCGGGCGTCTGGGGTTTCACGGTCGGCAGCGCCATATTCGAGGACAAGTTCGCCCACAACGGGGCTTCGACTCGCGAGCAGGTGGAGACGGTGCTCGCGGCGAGTCGCGCGGTTACGTCGTAGTCGCCCCTTCGCCGGAGGCCGGTACCGTAGGGGCTGGGCGATCCAGCGCAGGAACGACCCTGCGAGACAGGCGCGAGGCTACCGAAGCAGTCGGGTTGGGCGAGAATGGACTTTCGAGATTTGCGCTACGATGCCGAAGACAGGGTCGTGCATCTCTTTGGACCGCTCGCCGAGAAACACGACGGACCTGATCCTTCCTCAGGGGAGCCTGCGCACCTCGAACAGCTCCCTTACGACGTGGAGGTTGAGGTGTCCAGGCAAAAAGGTGTCGCGCGACCACTGGGCCGGGCGCCCGTCTGTGAGATACATGGTCTGGATCAGGGTGAGCGCCGCCGAAGGGGACGCCAGGCCAAGCCGCTCCCCAACGGGGTCGCCGGGCCCGATCGTGACCGCACCTATGGACATCCGGCTGTAGCCGACGGGTACGCCCTCCGTAACCAACAGATCCAGGACCATCGCCTCGGGGCGGAACCGCTCCCCTATCCTCCCGGCGCCGACGACGCCCTCGGGCACGACGTCAACCATCCAAGCCACCGCCCTGCCCTCGATGAGCAGGACGCGCGAGACCCTGACGAGCGGGGCGCCCTCGACGACCTCAAGCGCCGCCGCTTCATCCGCCGCCGCGCCCGCGGCCTCTATCGTCACGTCTTTGCTGTCCAGCTCGAGCCCGAGCCGTTCCGCGTGGACGGTGTAAGTCTCCAGCCTCTCCAGGCCCGACTGCAACCTCGACCCTTCGGGGGGGCGCACGAGGAACGTGCCGCTACCCTGGCGCCGCTCCAGGACGCCCCGCTCCACGAGCCGCGCCATCCCGGCCCGCACCGTGACCCGCGAGACGCCCAAAAACTCCACAAGCTCGGCCTCGGGCGGTACCCGATCCCCGACCTTGTAGCGGCCCCTGAGCAGCAGGTCCTCCATCCGCCGCTCTACCTGCAGGTAGAGTGGGTCTCCGCGCCGCGGCCCCGAGTTAAGAGGGTTGAACCTGATCTTCCTCCCCTCGATCCGAAAGCCCGCAACCACAAAGCGATGCTACGCGACGCACAGAAGCCCGCAAGGAAACTTTATACGTTCACCCCTTGTATGACAAATTGGTATTAACTATGATGCGATTGTAGCTGGGGTCGACGCTGGGTTGGTGGGTTGGGCCTCGCGGACGGTGAAGGGCGAACCGGTTTCGGGAAAGGAGTCCGGGGTGAGCGAGTCGGGGAAGCGCACTACGCAGGGGGCTGACTACGAGAACGTCGGCAGCGATTATATGGAGCATCGCCAGCTCCGGAAGGGCGCAGCGGGATGGGTGTTGTTGGCGGGGCTCGGGGTCGCCTACGTCATCTCGGGGGACTTCGCGGGCTGGCACTTCGGGCTCGGCGTCGGCGGGTGGGGAGGGTTGCTCATCGCGACCGTGCTCATGGCCACGATGTACACGACGATGGTCTTCGCGCTGGCCGAGCTGTCTTCTACCATCCCGACGGCCGGGGGTGGCTACGGGTTCGCGCGGCGGGCGCTCGGGCCTTTGGGCGGTTTCATGACGGGGACGGCTATCCTGATCGAGTACGCCATCGCCCCGGCCGCCGTGGCCACGTTCATCGGGGGGTACGTGAATACGCTCACCGGGATAGGCGGATGGATCGTCTACCTCGCGTGCTATTTGATCTTCGTCGGCATCCACCTCTATGGCGTGGGGGAGGCGCTCAGGGTGACATTCGGAATCACGGTCATTGCCGTCATCGCGCTCGCGGCCTTTATCCTAGGCATGATCCCGCAGTTCGAGGTGGCCAACCTGTTCGACATACAGGCGACGAACGCGGCCGGCGCCAGCACGTTCTTGCCCTACGGGTTCGTTGGCATCTGGGCCGCTTTCCCGTTCGCGATCTGGTTCTTCCTCGCGATAGAGGGCGTGCCGCTCGCGGCCGAGGAGACAAGGGATCCCGCGACGGATATGCCCAAGGGGCTTATCGCCGGCATGGGGACCCTACTTGTGTTCGCGGGACTCGTCCTCTTCTTCGGACCGGGGGGAGCAGGCTCGGCAGCCTTCACGACCGACGAGATGCTAGCCGCCCCTTCCGTGCTGCCGCTCGCGATGCAAGAGGCCTACGGCGGGACCAACGGCCTTATCACCTTCGTCAACATCGCGGGGCTCGCTGGCCTGATCGCGAGCTTCTTCTCGATCATCTTCGCCGCTTCGCGCCAGACCTTCGCCCTGTCCAGGGCCGGCTACCTGCCGAGGGCCCTCTCGGTCACCGGTGGTCGGAGGACGCCGTGGGTCGCGCTCGTGGTCGGTGGCGTTGTCGGCTTCGTGCTGGCGACTTTTGGCGACGGTGCTACGCTACTCAACATGGCAGTCTTCGGCGCGACGATCTCCTACGCTCTGATGATGCTCTCGCACATCGTTTTGAGGAGCCGGGAGCCGAACCTCGAGCGCCCCTACCGCACGCCTGGCGGCGTGGCGACCTCTGGTGTGGCCCTCGCGCTGGCGGTTCTCGCGATCGTCGCGACGTTTATCGTGGACCGGAACGCCGCGTTCATCATGCTCGGGGTCTACGTGCTCTTTATCGCCTACTTCCTCTTCTATAGTCGCCACCACCTCGTGGCCCAGGCCCCTGAGGAAGAGTTCGCCAGCATAGAGAGGGCCGAATCCGAGTTGAATTGAGAAGGGAGGAGTGTGAAGAAAGGGGATTGGATGGATGTGATCAAGACCGAAGGCCGCCTCGACCTCGACACCCTGCGCTCTGAGGTCGAGGCGGGACATATAGACACCGTCCTCATTGCGATGACCGACATGCAGGGCCGCCTGCAGGGCAAGCGCCTCACGGCAACGCACTTCCTGGACGAGGTGGTCGAGCACGACGCCGAGGGCTGCAACTACCTGCTCGCCGTTGACGTTGAGATGAACACTGTCGAGGGCTACACGATGTCCTCATGGGAGCGCGGCTACGGGGACTTCGTCTTCAAGCCGGACATGGATACCCTGCGAACGGTCCCCTGGCAGGAGGGTACGGCGCTCGTCACGTGCGACCTCGTATGGGAGGACGGCTCGCCGGTCGTGGCCTCGCCCAGGCAGGTTCTCAAGCGCCAGCTGGAGCGGCTCTCCGAGCGCGGCCTCGAAGCCTTCGTGGGAACAGAGCTAGAGTTCCTCGTCTTTATGGACACCTACGAGGAGGCGTGGCGCAAGGGGTACAGAGACCTGGAACCGGCCAACTACTACAACGTCGACTACTCGCTTCTTGGGACGGCGCGCATCGAGCCGCTCTTGCGGCGCATAAGGAACACGATGGCTGCGGCAGGGCTCGCGGTCGAGGATGCCAAGGGCGAGTGCAACTTCGGCCAGCACGAGATCAACTTCAAGTTCGACCGCGCGCTCGCCACCGCGGACGGCCACTCCATCTACAAGAACGGCGCCAAGGAGATCGCCGCCCAGGAAGGGTGCTCGATCTCCTTTATGCCCAAGTTCAACGAACGCGAGGGCAACTCCTGCCACATCCACCTGTCCTTGCGCGGCGAGGACGGAAGCGCCGTCTTCCCCGAAGGCCACGGATTCTCTGAGACCTTCGAGCACTTCGTCGCGGGCCAGGTCGCCTGCCTGCGTGAGTTCATGCTCTTCTTCGCCCCGAACGTAAACTCCTACAAGCGCTACGCCAAGGGCTCGTTCGCCCCGACCGCGGTAGCCTGGGGCAAGGACAACCGCACCTGCAGCCTGCGCGTCGTCGGACACGGCAACTCTTTGCGCGTCGAGAATCGCATCCCCGGCGGCGACGTCAACCCATACCTTGCCATCGCGGCCATGATCGCCGCCGGCCTGCACGGTATAGAGAACGAACTCTCCCTCGAAGACGAGTTCGCCGGCAACGCCTACGAGACGGACAAGCCCCACGTACCGACGAACCTGCGCGAGGCGCAAGAGCTTTTCGCGAACAGCGAGGCGGCCCTGGCAGCTTTCGGGGACGAGGTCGTCGAGCACTATCTGAACATGGCGCGCGTCGAGATAGAGGCCTTCGAGGCCGCCGTCACCGACTGGGAGCGCTACAGGAACTTCGAGCGCCTGTGAAGGGCACGGGCGCGAGGCCGACCATAGGGGTCACCGCCGCGACCGAGAATGTGAGCTACGGCGCCTGGAGCAAGGTTCCCGCCTTTATGAGCCCAGCGAACTACGCGCGGGCCGTGCAGCGGGCTGGCGGGCGTCCTGTATTGTTGCTCCCAGATCCGGAGGACACGGAAGATCCCGACGGGGTACTCGACATCATCGACGCCCTGATCGTCACCGGCGGCGCAGGCGACGTAGACCCGACGCTATACGGCGAGGAGCCCCACCCCGAGACCGGACCCGTGCAGGAGGAGCGCGACGCCTACGAGCTCGCCCTGGTACGTGGAGCCCTGGCCCGCGAGATGCCCCTCCTAGGCATCTGCCGCGGGATGCAGGTGCTCAACGTGGCGTACGGGGGCGGCATCGAGCAGCATCTCCCCGACGTCGTCGGCCACGAGGACCATCGCCACACCCCAGGGACCTTCGCCGATCACGAGGTAGACCTCGAGTCGGGCTCCCTGGCCGCCAGGGCCGTGGGGGCCGAGAGGGCGCCGGTCAAGTCCCACCATCATCAAGGCGTCAGGGAGATAGGGGCCGGCCTCGTCGTGGCGGGCCGCTCCGAGGACGATACGGTCGAGGCCCTCGAAGACCCTTCCTGCCCCTTCGTGCTCGGCGTGCTCTGGCACCCCGAAGAAGACGAGGAGAGCCAGCTGATAAAAACCCTCGTATCGGAGGTATCCTAGTTGCTCGAGATAATCAACCCGGCAACAGAAAACGTGCTGGAGACGCTGGACCCCGCTACCGAAGACGACGCCGACGCGGCAATCGCCCGCGCAAGGGAAGCCTTCCCCGCGTGGAGAGATCTAGAGCCCGCCGACCGCTCGCGCCTTCTCAGGCGCCTCGCAGACGCTCTGGAATCGGAACAAGAGAACCTGGCGCAACTGGAGTCGAAGAACACGGGCAAGCCCATCGGCGACTCCCGCGGTGAGATGGGGATGGTCGCCGAGACCTTCCACTACTACGCCGGGATGCCGGAGAGGTTGCTGGGCGACACCATACCGGTCTCGGGGGGCGTGGATATAACATTCCGCGAACCGCTCGGCGTGGTCGCCCTGATCGTCCCTTGGAACTTCCCGCTCACCATAGCGAGCTGGAAGATGGCCCCAGCCCTCGCGGCTGGCAACACCCTCGTCCTCAAGCCAGCCGAGCTCACGCCGCTGAGTGCCCTCGAGTTCGAGCGAATAGCGCGTGAGGCCGGCATCCCCGATGGGGTCGTCAATGTAGTGGTCGGACCGGGGAGCAAGGTGGGAAAGCGGTTCGTCGAGCACCCGGATGTCGCCAAGGTCGCTTTCACGGGCTCGACGGAGGTCGGCAGGGGCATAATGGCCGGCGCCGCCGGCACCATAAAGCGCGTCACGCTCGAGCTCGGCGGCAAGTCCGCCAACGTGGTCTTCGCCGACGCCGACCTGGAGAAGGCAGCGGCCTCGGCGCCCGTCGCCGTCTTCGGCAACGCCGGGCAAGACTGCTGCGCCCGCTCGCGCATCCTCGTCCAGAGGGGCGTCTTCGACGAGTTCCTCTCCCTGATGGAGCCGGCCGTCACGGGGATGCGGGTCGGGGACCCCTTCGACGAGGCCACCGAGATGGGACCCCTGATCTCCGCCGACCATCGCGAGAAGGTGGCCGCCTACGTCCCAGATGATGCGCCCGTGGCGATCCGGGGCGAGGCGCCAGAGGGCTCCGGATTCTGGTTCCCGCCGACCGTTCTGGCGCCCGTAGACAACAAAGACAGGGCGGCCGAGGAGGAGATCTTCGGCCCCGTAGTCGCGGTGATACCGTTCGAGGACGAAGAGGACGCCGTGCGCCTCGCTAACGATACGGTCTACGGCCTCTCCGGCTCGGTATGGACGCAGAACGTCGCCCGCGCCATGCGCGTCGCCCGCCGCATCGAGGCCGGCGTCCTCTCCATCAACTCCAATACCTCGGTCAGGGTTGCGACCCCCTTTGGCGGGAATGAAGCAATCGGGCGTTGGGCGCGAGCTCGGTCCACACGCCCTCGATTACTACACCGAGATAAAGAATGTTTACCTGTCCACGGAGGGGGATTAGGCATGCCGGGACGCCTCGAAGGAAAAGTCGCCGTCGTGACCGGCGGCGCGGGCGGCATAGGCCGCGAGACGGCCAGGCGCTTCGCCGAGGAGGATGCCAGCGTCTGCGTAGTCGACCTCGCGGACGAACCGGGCAACGAGGCCGCCGATGAGATCGGCGGCCTCTACGTCCACGCCGATGTCACGGACCCCGAAGACGTACAGAATATGTACGCCGAGGTGGCGGAGCATTTCGGGGGCATAGACGTACTCTTCAACAACGCCGGGATCTCGCCTTCAGACGACGCCTCCATCCTGGATACCGACCTCGACGCGTGGCAGCGGGTGCAGGACGTGAACCTAAAGAGCGTCTACCTGTGTTGCAAGTACGGGATACCTCACCTCCTGGAGCGGGGCGGTGGGTCCATCATCAACACCGCCTCCTTCGTCGCCGTTGTGGGGGCCGCCACGTCCCAGATCTCCTACACAGCCTCCAAGGGCGGCGTGCTCACCCTGAGCCGTGAGCTCGGGGTCGAGTTCGCCCGGCGGGGGATACGCGTCAACGCGCTCTGCCCCGGTCCCGTAAACACACCGCTACTACAAGAACTCTACTCCAACGACCCGGAGCAGGCTGAGCGCAGGCTCGTGCACCTGCCGATGGGCCGGTTCGCGGAGGCGGAGGAGATCGCCTCAGCCGTCCTCTTCCTCGCCTCCGACGACGCCTCCTACGTCAACGCCTCGACCTTCCTGGTTGACGGCGGCCTCTCAGGGGCATACGTTACACCGGAGTAGGAGGTGGTCGGCATGAAGCACGGTCTATCCAACAGCGTCCTCGACGCCATAGGGAACACACCGATGCTCGAGGTAGAAGGCATCTACTGCAAGCTGGAGTACCTGAACCCGTCGGGATCCATCAAGGCCAGGATAGCGAAGTACATGGTCGAGCGCGCCGAGGAAGAGGGACTCCTCAAGAGGGGCGACACCATCGTCGAAGCCACGTCGGGCAACACGGGCAACGCCCTCTCCATGGTCGCCGCGGTCAAGGGCTACAGGATGCTGGTCGTCATGCCCGAGGGGATGAGCGGCGAGCGGGTCGCCATCAGCCGCGCGTTCGGGGCCGAGGTAATGGAGGTCGGCCACTTCCACGTCAACGAGGCCCTGGCGAAAGCAAGGGAACTCGGGCAGGAGCCCGGCTACTTCTGTCCCTCGCAGTTCGAGAGCGAGTGGAACGTGGAGGAGAATAGGATCTGGCTCGGGCCGGAGATCCTCTCGCAGCTACCCGATGGCCTCGTGCCAGACGCGATAGTGATGGGGGTCGGAACCGGTGGGACCCTGATCGGGGTCGGGCAGGCCTTCAGGGAGGTCAACCCTGCGGTCAAGCTCTTCGCGATGGAGCCATCGGAGTCGTCGACCATCCTATGCGGGGAGATCGGGGACCACCTCATCGAGGGCATCTCAGACGGCTTCGTCCCAGGCATCTTCGAGCGCCACCAGCAGCTAGTCGACACCGCCCTGACCGTGGACTCCGAGGAGGCCGTGGAAGAGATGCGCCGCCTCGCCAAACAGCACGGGCTCTTCGTCGGCCCCTCCAGCGGCGCCAACCTGATCGCCGCCCGGAGGACGCGCGAGTCCTACCCGGAGCTGAAGACAATCGTCACCCTGTTCTGCGACGAGGGGGAGAAGTACATAAGCGATCACTTCGCGGAGAGAGACAAAGTCAGACTAACCTCGGAGAACTACACCTGAGCCTTTCAGATAAAGGCCTTCAACTCTCAGCCTTCAGCTGACAGAAGCGCCTCGATCTCTTCATCCGTCAAGATCAATTCCCAACTCCGCGCTAGCGCCCCGTTCTCGAAAGCGCCGAAGCCCTTCACCCGCATCAGCCCAGGATGGGTGGCGACGGGTTCGGCGTCCACGATGATGCCTTTGCTGAGGCGGGCGTACCTGGGGACAGCTTCTGTGAGGCGTATCTTCATCGCTCTTGTGCTTACCATTTTGCACGCGGGCGAGACCTCATTTCGTCCGTTTGCTTACATTCGCGTTTGACGCCCGCTTTTTATGGCCGAGTACTATGGCCTGGCGAGGGAGGATCTGGAAGTTATTGCTGCTTGCGGGTCGGGTTCTCACCGCTTTCAGACCTGTTTACCATGACCGGTGCCACGCACCTTATGCTATAGTCCGAACTTGCCCGATGAACGCCGCGGGAGAGAGTCGTCTGGGGGGTGGGGGAGACCTCGTGACGGCCGCCGAAGGTGAAAGGGCGGCGAAAGCCGTCTGAATCTCTCAGGCAGAAGGACCGCGGCCGGAGGGCGTCCTGGAGAGTTCGATCGCTTCGCCAGCGAAGCGACATCGGCGCCGACGGGGTAACACTCTCAGGTTTGGGACAGGGCGGAAAAAGCAACGCTCACCCGAGACAGGGGGTATAGCCGCGTGGCGCGATTCACACCGCACACCGAGGCCGACGTACAGGAGATGCTGGGGGCCATCGGGGTCGAAACCCTGGATGACCTCTTCGCCGACGTCCGTCCGAAGTCCGAAGGAGAACTTGACCTTCCGCCCGCACTCTCCGAGTACGAGGCGCTCAGGGAAGTAGATGCCCTGGCGAAAGAGAATGTGTGGGGGCTGCCGATCTTCCTCGGCGCCGGGGCTTACGACAGGATCGTACCATCGGCCATAGGCGCGATCATCTCCCGCGGCGAGTTCCTGACCTGCTACACGCCCTACCAACCGGAGATCAGCCAGGGCACCCTGCAGTCGATCTTCGAGTTCCAGTCCATGATCTCCGAGCTGACAGGACTCGAGATCTCCAACGCCTCCGTCTACGACGGCGCGAACGCCGTCGTGGAAGCAGCCCTGATGACGGCCAGGCTCACGAAAAGAGCCCCCAAAGTAGCCGTCTCCGCCGGCCTGAACCCCCGCTACCGCGAGGTCATAGAAACCTACCGCGTGGAAGTGGTGGAGCTGCCATTCAAGGACGGCACCACTGATTTCTCCAGCATCCCCGACGATGTCTCCGGAGTCTTCGTACAGAGCCCGAACTTCTTCGGGGTCGTGGAAGATATAGGGGCGGCCTCGGAAGCGGCGCACGCCGTAGGCGCTCTCTCGGTCGCCGTGTGCGACCCGATCTCGCTCTCAATACTCGAGGCGCCCGGTAACCTCGGCGCCGACGTCGCAGTAGGCGAGGCCCAGCCGCTAGGGATGCCGCTGATGTTCGGCGGTCCCTACGCGGGCTACATGGCGACGAAGGAGGAGTTCGTCCGCCAGCTCCCCGGACGTATCGCGGGAGAGACAATAGACAAGGACGGCAAGCTCGCCTACGTCCTCACACTGCGGGGCCGCGAGCAGGACATCAGGCGCGCGAGGGCGAACTCCAACATCTGCACCAACCAGGCGCTGACCGCCCTGGCCGCGACCGTGTACACGGCGCTCATGGGACCAGAAGGGCTGCGTGAGGTGGCGGAACTTTCGATCTCGAAGGCGCATTATTTAGGCTTCAGGCTTCAGGCTTCAGGCTTCAGGCTTCGGTATGCGGATGCGCCTTTCCTGTGGGAGTTTGCCGTGGAGTTGCCCGACGTGGCGCGGGCCAATGAGGCTTTGCTGGAGGCAGGGATCGTTGGCGGGCTCGACCTCGGGGACGGGGCTATGCTCGTCGCCGTTACGGAGAAGAGGACCAGGGAAGAGCTCGACGCGTTTGTGGAGGTGGTGGCGAATGCCGTTTGACCTGATCCGGGACAAGGGCCGCGAGGGCCGCAGGGGCTACACCCTTCCGAAGCCGGATGTGGAGATCGAAAGAGCTGGAAACCATTCTGCCGAAGGCGTCGCTCCGCGGGGAGAAGCCGCGGCTTGCCGAGGTGGATGAGCCGACCGTGATCCGGCACTACACCAACCTCTCGCGCGAGAACGAGGGCATCGACACGACTTTCTACCCCCTTGGCTCCTGCACGATGAAGCACAACCCTCGCGCCAACGAGGCGGCAGCGGTCGTACCAGGCTTCGCCGGACTGCACCCGCTCCAGCCGGAGGCGCAGGGCGCGCTCCGCATCATGCACGAGCTACAGGGCTTCCTCGCCGAGGTCTCGGGACTGCCGCACGTCTCTTTGCAGCCGCTTGCAGGCGCCCAGGGTGAACTGACGAGCATCCTGATGGTCAAGAAGTACTTCGAGGACGCCGGTGACGAGGAGCGCACCACGGTCCTCGTTCCTTCCACGGCGCACGGGACCAACCCGGCTACGGCCTCGATGGCAGGGTTCGAGTCGAAGGAGGTCGGGCTCGACGAGCACGGCTGCGTGGACGTGGACGAGCTGCGGGAGATGGTGGATGCATCGACGGCCGCGCTCATGATCACCAACCCCAACACCTGCGGCGTCTACGAGCGGAACATCGCCGAGATAGCGGAGGTACTGCACGAGGCCGGCGCCTTCCTCTACATGGACGGCGCGAACATGAACGCCAATATGGGACGCATGCGCCCCGCCGAGGCCGACGTTGACGTCATGCACTTCAATTTGCACAAGACGTTCTCCACACCCCACGGCGGCGGCGGTCCCGGCTGCGGAGCTATCGCTTGCTCCGAAGACCTCGCGCCATTCCTGCCCGACCCCGTCGTGGAGAAAGAAGGCGACGAGTATCGCTTCGTCCGGCCCGAGAAGAGCATCGGTCGGGTGGCTGGCTTCCACGGCAACTTCGGGCAGATGCTCAGGGCCTGGAACTACATCAGGATGCACGGCCCCGACCTCAAGGACGTGACGGATATGGCGGTTTTGAACGCCAACTACGTGCGGGCGCAGCTCGGCGGCACCTACCGCATCCCCTACGACGAGATGTGCAAGCATGAGGTCGTCGTGCAGCCCCCGAAGGGCAAGAAAGCCCTCGACATCGCCAAGGGGCTCATCGACTACGGGTACCATCCGCCCACGATCTACTTCCCCCTCGTCGTCAAGGAGGCCATGCTTATTGAGCCGACCGAGACGGAGTCCAAAGAGACCCTCGACGACTTTATCGGGACGATGCTGGAACTTGCCGAGGCGAGCCCCGAAGACCTCGAAGAAGCCCCAACGCACGCCCCCACGCGCCGCCTCGACGAGACCCGAGCCGCCAGGCAACTCAAGGCCAGGTGGTAGCGGTGGAAGGACTCGAACGTACCCCACTCTACGACGAGCACAAAGCGTTGGGCGCTCGTCTCGTGGACTTCGCCGGCTACGAGATGCCAGTTCAGTACGAGGGCATAAAGGCCGAACACGAGGCGGTCCGAAACCATGCTGGCCTCTTCGACGTCTCGCACATGGGCGAAGCCGTCTTCCGCGGTCCTGAGGCCGAGGCAGCCGTCCAGCGCCTCGTCACCCGTGACGTGGGCCGCCTCGATTCCGGGCAGGCCGGCTACTGCGCGGTCTGCTACGAGGACGGGGGGACGGTTGACGATGTGATCGTCTACAGGCGCGAGGACGACTTCCTCATCGTGATAAACGCCTCCAACCGCGAGAAGGACGTGGAACACTTTCGGAAAAATACAGAAGACCTCGACGTGGAGGTCGCAGACGAGTCGGACGACTGGGCGCTCCTGGCTTTGCAGGGCCCCAAGGCTGCGGAGCTCTTGCAGGACCTCACCAGCACGGATCTGTCCGGCCTCAAGCCTTTCCGGTTTGCCCGGGGGGAGGTCGAAGGTGTGCCTGCCCTCGTCTCGCGCACCGGCTACACGGGCGAGGACGGGTTCGAGATCTACCTACGGCCGGACGGCGCCCCGCGCGTCTGGCGGCGACTGATCGAAGCCGGCGCCGCCCCCGCCGGGCTCGGCGCGAGGGATACGCTGCGGCTCGAAGCGGGACTGTGCCTCTACGGAAACGAGCTCGACGCCGAGACCACGCCGCTAGAGGCCGGCATCGGCTTCGCGGTGCATCTGGACAAGGAGCCGCGGTTCATCGGGCAGCGGGCGCTCTTGCTCGAGGATACCGGGGGGTTGCGCAAGAAGCTCGTCGGCTTCGAGATGGAGGGGCGTGGGATCGCCCGCCACGGCCACCACGTGACCAGCGGGGCCGAGATCGTCGGCGAGGTCACGAGCGGCACCAAGTCGCCCACCCTCGACAGGGCGATAGGACTTGCGCTCGTAGACCCAGGGGTGGATGATTGGTTCGAAATCGTGATAAGGGACAACCCCGTGCCGGCGAAGGCCGTGCCGCTACCGTTCTACAAGCGCGACAGAGGATAGGGGAGGAGAGCTGTGGCCGTACCGGAAGACCTTCAGTACACGAAGAGCCACGAGTGGGTCCGCACCGAGGACGGCACCGTGACCATAGGCATCACCGACCACGCCCAGGAAGAGCTAGGCGACGTGGTCTTCGTCGAGCTGCCCGATGAGGGGGCCACCATCGAGGCCGGCGATTCCTTCGGAACCGTCGAGAGCGTCAAGGCCGTCTCCGACCTGTACACCCCCGTCGGGGGCGAGGTCGTCGAGGTCAACTCCTCCCTGGAGGATGCGCCCGAGAAGATCAACGACGACCCATACGGCGAGGGCTGGATCGTCAAACTCCGCACCACAGACGAAGCCGACCTCCTCTCCCCCGAAGAGTACGAGAAGGTCGTCGAAGAGGAGTCGTAGAGAACGCCCACTCCCCGATTATGCTCCAGAGCACATGAACTACCCAGGCCTGCATCTTTATATGCAGTTTGCAGCTATCTACAAAAAGTTTCTAAATTCGATGTTCCAAGGACTTTACAAAGTGTGGCGAGCGATGTATCATCCTGTCAGTCGGTTGGTGCGAAACTAAACCGGCACAATTAAAGAGCCCGGGGCGCTACTCCTCCTTTCCCTTTCCCCACCTATCACCCCTAGGTACGCCCCGGGCTCTTCTCTATTCGAAGTTTCAGGCAGCAGGTTTCAGGTAGCGTTGTGAGCGGCGTGGCATGTTTGCGTCAATCCGATCATTCGCAAAAAGAGGTCCCCGGCGAGTGCCGAGGACCGTGTTCCAAGCCTGTAGCCTGATGCCTGTAGCCTAACTAGCTTCTTGTCCCTCCGCCTGGGTGAGGTAGTAGAGGGTGTGCATTAGTTGGGCTGTTGGGTCTATGCGGTGGACGTCTACGTGGTTCGGCACGTGGAGCAGGACGTCAGTGTAGTTAAGGATGACCCTGATGTCGGAGTCGACCATCAGGTTGGCGACCTCCTGGGCCGAGGAGGCCGGGGTGGCGATGATGCCGATGATCTCCTCCGCCTCCGTGACGCTCTTTTTCAGTTCGTCTATGTGCTTGACGACGACGTTGCCGACGGTGCGCCCGATCTTCTCCGGGTTGTCGTCGAAGACGTCGTGGATGACGAAGCCCCGCTTGGGTAGGATGGTGCTCGCCGCTATGGCGCTGCCGAGGTTGCCGGCGCCGACGAGCGCGATGTTGTAGGTCTGCCTGAGCCCCAGGATGTCGCGGACGGCCTCGACGAGGTCGTAGGCCTGGTAGCCGACCCCGCGGGTGCCCGAGAAACCTATGGCGTTCAGGTCCCTGCGTACCTGCACCGGGTTTATGCCGGTGAAGTCGCCGAGCTCCTTGCTCGAGACCGCGTCGCGGCCCTCTTCGATGAGCTGCTGCGTGGTCCTGAGATACTTCGTCAGCCTATTTGTCAGGCCGGGCTGTAGCGTCGCTCGCAACTTTTCCCTGCTCCTTCTTCGTGGATCGATAAGTGATGGGAGCATTGTAACAAAATGGGACGTTCTTGCAATAAAGGTGCTCTTAACCGACAACAAATCAGTAAGCAAGGCCGGTTACAGCGAGGTGGACGGGATTCGCGCGCCGGATGGCCGACCCGCAGCGTGTACCATTAGCGACTCGTTCTCTATAAGCTGGAGGTTGCAGGTGGAGTACAGGCGGTTGGGGGGCAGCGGGGTAAAGGTGAGTGAGATCTCCCTTGGGAGCTGGCTGACATATGGCGGGAGCGTCGCCGAAGAGCAGGCGACGGCCTGTGTCAGTAGGGCGTACGAGATAGGTATCAACTTCTTCGACACGGCCAACGTCTACATGCGCGGGGCCGCAGAGGAGATCGTGGGCCGGGCTCTCAGGGATTTCGAACGCGACTCGTACTTTCTGGCGACCAAGGTCTACTTCCCGATGGGCGAGGGGCCCAACGACCGCGGGCTCTCGCGGAAGCACATAACCGAGCAGTGCCACGCGTCGCTAAGGAGGCTTGGCGTCGACTACGTCGACCTCTACCAGTGCCACCGCTACGACGAGACTACGCCCCTCGAAGAGACGCTCCGGGCGCTCGACGATCTCATAAGGCAAGGGAAGGTACTCTACATTGGCGTCTCCGAGTGGACGGCGGACCAGATCTCCGACGCGCTCAGGATCGCGAAGGAGATGAACCTGGATCGGATCGTCTCGAACCAGCCGCGCTACAACATGATCCAACGCAAAATAGAGGGCGAGGTCATACCCCTCTGCGAGCGCGAGGGCGTAGGCCAGGTGGTCTTCTCCCCGCTCGCCCAGGGCGTACTCACCGGCAAGTACCACCCCGGCGAGGCCCCCGAGGAGGGGACCCGCGCCGCCGACCCCGATAACAACCGCTTTATGCAGCAGCTCATGAACGAGGAGGTGCTCTCCGCGGTGGACGGGTTGCGCTCCGTCGCCTCGGAAGCGGGGCTCAGCATGCCGCAGCTCGCGCTCTCGTGGGTGCTCCGTCAGGAGGACGTGAGCAGCGCGATCATCGGCGCCTCCAGGCCCGAGCAGGTCGACGACAACGCCGCCGCCTCAGGTGTAGAGCTCTCCGCCGACATGATCTCCGAGATAGATCATTTACTGGAAGGCGTCACACAGTTCGATTGAATACACGAGGCCCGGGAACAGAACCCCTCACGCGGCGTCCGCGCGGCTACCCGCTTGCAAAGCGGGGCGGATGCGAACGGGAGATAGCCGGGTATCTCGTACACGCGGGGCTGACGACCTTGCTGGGGCCTACCAATAATTCGGCGTCTGGTGTAGCATGGTGGGCGTGGAACGCGATCACACAACGTTTACCTCGCACTCCTTTACTGGACGGCTTCCTCGACCGTCCCTGCCCCGACCGTCCCTCTAGGGGGCGCGCTCGGGGCATCCGCGTTTCCCGGTTTTTCGAAACCTTCTGCGCGGAACAGTCTCCATTTATGAATCACAAGAGATCGGGGAATACCAATGCTGGCCTTCACCGCTAGAGAAGAGATCGAAGTCGATGAAGCTATCGTCCTTGACGGCATGAGCGCCATCACGGACTCGGGCATCCTTATCAGGAACATGAACGACGCTGACCTCGAGCGCATCCTGGAGCTGAGGAGCGTCGTCAGGTGGTCCGCCGACCCGAGGGCGTTCGATCTGCTGCGCGGCGTGCGCGGCGCCCGTTGGGCGGTCGCGGAGTCGCCCGAGGGCGACCTCGCTGGCATGGCCGGTGCCGTGCCGCTGGGGGAGATCGGCATCCTGTGCCACCTCGCCGTCCACGACGGGTTCAGGGGCTTCGGCCTCGGCGCCCTGCTCTCTTCCCGGGCCGTAACCTACCTGAGAAGCCGTGGCGCGAAGACCATCAGGCTCTACTCGACGCGCAAGGCCGAGGGGCTCTACCGTTCGCTCGGTTTCGAGGAAGTCGCGTCGCGAACTGTGTACCGCCTGGAAGAGGGGCACAGGAGAATACGCATGCCCGATCGGGTAGACGGTCACAGGGTCGAGACGCTCACGCTCGGGGACCTGCCCGAGCTCTGCGGTGTTGACCACTGGAGCTACGGGGCCGACCGTTCTGCCCTGCTCCTCGCCACCCTCAGGCTTCATCCCGGACTCGGGCTCGTCGTTCGCGACTCGTCGGGCGGAATGAAGGGATACCTGATCCGGAGCTCTCAAGGCCGCGCAACTCGTATCGGCCCTCTGCTGGCCTCCACCCCGGACGTTGCCCGCCTCCTTCTCGCCCGCGCCCTCTCAGGCACCGGTGCGCCGGTCCAGATCACGGTCTCCGGTCCGGCCGAATCAGAGGCCCACTCTGTCCTGCGAGAATTCGGCTTCGAAGGCACCAGGGACCGGCTGCGGATGGAGCTGGGCGGTGCAAGGGGGGACAGCCAGGCAGGGCTCGTGCACTACGGCACGACGGCGTATCTGGCGACTTAGGCTACAGGCTTCAGGTCTTGTGACGTAGCACTCCGGCTAATGCCATCCCCATAGAAAGGAGTCAGCATGTTCGAGAGTTTGGCGAGAGACGAAGGTTGGCGGATGGAGCTGTGCGTCTGCCTGATTCTCCTGAAACCTGAAACCTGTAGCCTGTAGCCTATCCATCATGCGCATGAGCACGATGTTCGGCCGGACGTTGCGCGAGGCGCCTTCGGGGGCTGAGGTTGCGGGCCACCGGCTGTTGCTGCGGGCCGGGTTTGTCCGGCAGTTGGCGGCCGGGGTCTTCTCGTATCTGCCGCTGGCAAGGCGGTCCATCCGCAAGATAGAGGACATCTTGCGGGAGGAGATGGACGCCGTGGGCGGCCAGGAGGTCTCGATGCCCGTGGTGCAGCCCGCCGACGTGTGGGAGAGGTCGGGCCGCTACAGGACGACGGGACAGGAACTGGTCAGGCTGCGCGACCGGAGAGACCGGGAGATGGTGCTGGCCATGACCCACGAGGAGGTCGTCGCCGGCCTGGCGGCGGGCGAGGTTGACTCATATCAGAGGCTGCCCAGGCTCGTGTACCAGATCCAGACCAAGTTCCGCGACGACGCGCGCCCCAGGGCGGGCCTGATCCGGGCCCGCGAGTTCACCATGAAGGACGCCTATAGTCTGGATAGGGATGAAGGGGGCCTGGACAGGCAGTATCGTACTCTTTACGAGGCGTACTTCAGGATCTTCGCCCGCTGCGGACTGCCTGCCATCGCCGTTGGCGCGGACGTCGGCATCATGGGCGGGAGCATGTCCCACGAGTTCATGTACCTGTCCCCGATCGGGGAGGACACTATCCTCATCTGCGACAGTTGCGGTTACAGAGCAAACCGCCAGGTGGCGAGGTTCCGCAAGCCGCTACCCGAGGCCGAAGAAGCGAGGCCCATCGAGAAGATCGCCACACCGGGCGTGGACACCATCGAGTCGCTGGCACGATTCCTAAAGATCCCCAAGTCCCGAACGGCCAAGGCGGTCTTCTTGGTCGCTACGATCGATGGCACAGAACGGTTCGTCTTCGCCGTCGTGCGCGGCGACATGGAGCTGAACGAGACCAAGCTGGCGAACGCGGTTGGAGCAAACGAGTCGAGGCCCGCTCTCCGTGAGGAGATCACGGCGGTCGGGGCCGAGCCCGGATACGGTTCCCCGATCGGGGTAGAAGGGGCCCTCGTACTCGTCGACGACGCCGTAGCCGCTTCGCCCAACCTCGTCGCGGGCGCCAACGAGGTGGGGTTCCATCTCCTGAACGTGAACCACGGCAGGGATCTCGAGGGAGATGTGGTTGCCGACATAACCTCGGCGCGGGACGGCTCGCCCTGCCCCGATTGCGGGAATCCCATGCGGGCCGAGCGGGGCGTCGAGGTCGGGAACATCTTCAAGCTGGGCACGCGCTACAGCGAGGCCCTCGGCGCGAGCTTTCTGGACGGCGACGGCGAACGCAAGCCCGTGGTGATGGGGTCTTACGGGATCGGTGTCGGGCGGCTCCTGGCCTGCATCGCGGAGGAGCACCACGACGGGGACGGCCTCGTCTGGCCCGTCTCCGTCGCGCCCTATCACGTCCACCTCGTCGCAGCCGGGGTGGGAGAGGCGGCCGAGGGGGTCTATGAGAGGTTGGTTTGCGCGTGCGTCGAGGTACTGTACGATGATCGGCGCGAGAGCCTCGGGGCCCGGTTCAAGGACGCCGACCTGATCGGGGCTCCCATACGCCTGACCCTGACGCCCCGTTCGATGGGGAGGGGAGGAGTAGAGATCAAAGCCCGCAGCGAGGCCGAGAGCCATATCGTCTCCACCGAGGAGGTGGTCTCCGTCGTCCAGGAAAAGATCGCCGACCTGAAAAGGGTCCTGTATAAAGCCTCGGGCACCTAGGGCATGGCGCCTCCTGAGGTCCTGACCGAGTTCCGAGAGGACGACGCGCGAGAGGTCGCGCGCTGGCCCACCTCGATCGAGGAGGTGCGCCTGTGGGCGGGCAGCGCCGGCGGATGGCCCGTTGAGGCATCTGTGTTCCGCCGCTGGCACGCCGAACCGGGCGTGAATCCGTATGTGCTGGACGACGGGGACAGGCTCACCGGCTACGGCGAGTTGTGGATCGACGGGGCCGAGCAGGAGGTCGAGCTCGCCCGCATCATCGTGAACCCCGCCAGCAGGGGCCGCGGCGTGGGGAGAAGGTTGGTACTCTTGCTCCTGGAACGGGCGTCCCTCTCCGGCCTGCCCGACGCCTTCGTCCGCGTCGTCCCCGAGAACGGCGCGGCCCTCGCCTGTTACCGGGGCGCCGGGTTCTCGTCCGTCCCCGATTCGCAGCGCGAGGAGTTCAACCGCGGGCAGCCCGTTTACTACGTCTGGATGCACCATCCTCTGGGTTGAAGCCGCCGGCGTTACGGTGGATGATGCAGAGATGTTCGAAAGCTATCAGCCTGACCTGGTCGCATGAGAGAGACGCGCGTTCGAACAGATCCTTGCCTCGTTCGCAAGCCGAAGAGATCTCAAGGGGAGGATTTTGCGTAACGTCGAGAACGCCAGCTTGAGTGGTCTGTACGTATACCCGATCAAATCGTGCGCCGGGATCTCCCTGGAGAGCGCCGCGTTGGACCCGACGGGGCTCCGCCACGACCGGCGCTGGATGCTCGTCGACGAGACCGGCGAGTTCATGTCGCAGCGCGCCCACCCGAGGATGGCCCTGATCTCCACCCGCCTCTCCGACGAACTCCTGGTCGCAAGCGCACCGGGCATGCCCGACCTGGAGATACCCCTCCGCCTGGAGAACGAGGACCTGATAGACGTGTGCGTCTTCGGCGATACGAACCTGGGCGCGCGCGTGGGCAAAGACGCCGACCGCTGGTTCGGCGAGTTCCTGACGTTTCCTTGCCGCCTGGTCTACAAGCCGGACGACGATCCCCGGCTTGTAGATTCGTTGTATGCGGCGAGCGGAGACCAGGTCGGCTTCGCCGATGGTTTCGCGTTCCTCCTGATCTCCGAGGCCTCGCTCGAGGATCTGAACGATAGATTGGAAGACCCTCTACCCATGAACCGCTTCAGGCCCAACTTCGTCATCCGGGGCTGCGATCCCTACGCCGAAGACGGCTGGAGCCGGCTCCGGGTCGGAGGCGTCCCCTTCCGCGTCGCCGAAGCGTGCCCGCGCTGCGCCATAACGACGGTGGATCAAGGGACCGGCATCCGCGCCAAAGAGCCGCTGCGCACGCTCGCTACCTACCGCAAGTTCGGCGGAGAGGTCTTCTTCGGGCGCAACCTCATCCACGATGCGCCAGGGACCGTGCGCGTAGGAGACCCCATCGAGACCACCCCGCGCTGGTCAGCATTTCAGCATTTCAGCTAGTCAGCATTTCAGCAAATCGTTCTTGCTGAAATGCTGAAGCAGCTTCTACGACTGTTCTCGAGGCACAGCCTTTCTGCAACCCGCTCTATCTCGTGGCCGCTTCCCGGGCTTTCTCCAGCGGAGAAGCAGTGAGGACTTCGGCGAGGAGGGCTGGCTCGACGTTTCCGCCGCTAATCACGGCGACGGTTAGGCGAGAATTTGGCAGCTCTTCGCCGTGGAAGAGGTGGGCGGCGAACGTCACGGCCCCGCTCGGCTCTGCGACGAGCCTCACGCGGAGCGCCAGGCGGCGCATGGACTCCAGGATCTCCTCTTCCGTCACGGTGACGATGTCGTCGACGAAGGCGCGAATATGCTCGAAGGGGGCCTCGCCGAGCTTCTGCACGCGCAGGCCGTCGGCGACCGTCCGGGAGACTCGATCCGCCGCGAACTCGACCAGCTCTCCGCTCTTCAGGCTGGCCCTGGCGTCGGCGGCGAGTTCGGGCTCCACCCCGATCACTCGCACCCCGGGGCGACTTAGCTTTATTGCCGCCGAGATCCCGCCGATGAGCCCGCCGCCGCTGACGGGCACGAGCACGCACTCCACGTCTGTCAGGTCCTCGAGGATCTCAGCCCCTATGGTCCCCTGACCGGCCATGAGGACCTCATCGTCGTACGGGGGCACGGGAACGTAGCCGTGCTCCGCCGCGAGCTCCTCGGCCCTGCGAGACCGCTCGGCGCTATCAGGGCCAACGAGCACTACCTCGGCACCCAGCGCGGCCGTCGCGTCTAGCTTCACGCGGGGAGCGTCGCGCGGCATGACGATGACGGCCCGAGTGCCCAGGGCGCTGGCCGCGTAGGCGACGGCCTGGGCGTGGTTACCGCTGGAGTGGGCCACGACCCCGCGGGCGCGCTCCTCGGGGGAGAGGGTGGAGATCTTGTTGTACGCGCCGCGCAGCTTGAAGGCGCCGGTCGGCTGCAAGCTCTCCGGCTTGAAGTACAGTGCCCGATCCCTCGCTCCGCCAGGGCATGGCACAAGGGCCGTGCGGAGCGTCACCCCTCGCAGACGTTCTTGCGCTCCCTCGATGTTATGGAGCCCGATCATGGCCCGTTCTCCTCTATCTCTATAGATGCTCCGACATCGTAACAGGAGCGCAACACAGCGTTAAACACCTCGCAATGCGTACTTCCCTATAATGTGCCGCGCTGATGACCGAACATACTTACGTGGACGTACGAGCATGACCGGATGCGGGCGGGAGACGAGCCGGGCTTCCGCCATCTTGCTGCTCTCGCTCCTGTCGGCCACGCTCCTCGCCGGATGCCTGAACGAGGGCCAGGTGGACCGGTCCGTAGAGGCCTCTAAGGCAGGCACTTCCGGCGCCAGGGGCGTGCCCGAGTCCACGGTGGGGGCCTCGCGTGTCAAGGGAGACCTCGCCGGGACGGTTGATACGGCTTCCGGGGACCCGTTCGTCGGGGGAACAGAGGAGAGCGGCGGTTCTGGCTACGACGCGGACACCGTGCTTGGTGTGCGATATGGGGATCACGAATACTACGAGCGGGCGGTCATCGACCTCGGGACAGGCCGGGAGCCCGCCACTACCGTGTCGAGGTGGACCCTGACGAGCACGAGAGGCGGCGGTCTACTGCGCGTGAACCTGCCTTCGGCGAGTGCGACGTGCGTCTCCGACGGCACCTTCGGCGAAGGTCTGCTTGGGAGCTTCTATGTCGTACGCGCCCCCGACGGCGGCATGTTCTTGGACTTCTTCGCGCGCAAGGCGTTCCTCTACCGTGTGCTCGAGCTGCGGGACCCAGCCAGGCTCGTCGTCGACTTCAAGCCGACGGGAGAAGACCTGAACGCGCCGCTCCCGGCGGAGAGCGGCAACACGGTTCTCCTCGAGCCGAGCCCGAAAGCACTCATCTCGGACCCCCTCACCGCGAGCGGATACTCCCGCAACCCAGAGGCAGCGAACACCATCACCCTGACCGGCCCAAACGAAGAAGTCCTGGTGCGCAGGACCGTTCGCAGCAACGATTGGAGCCACACCTGGGGATACTTCGAGGCCACCCTCGACCTGCCGCCGTTATCGGGAAGGGCAACCCTGAAAGTCGGTGCCGCGAGCGCCCGCGACGGCTCCTTCGAGGGAGTCGAGATCCCCGTCCGGGCAGGCCCGTAAAGCGATTTGCAGAGGTTTTGACCTCTGCAAATCGCGCACTTCAGCCAGTCAGCTAGTCAGCACTTCAGCAAGAGAAATGCTGAAATGCTGACGTGCTGAGCGGCTGAAATGCTTGCAATGGGATTGGATCCCATTGCAAACTGCTCTAGTCGAGGGACTTCACGAAGTGTTTGGGATTCAGGGGCTCTCCGGTGGCGCGCAGGACGGTATCGCGCCAGTCCTCGCGGGCGCCAGGACCGAAGAAAGATTCGAGGAGATAGCGGCCTGCCACCTCGTTCTCGTAGAAGGGGCCGCGCGTTATGTGGGACTCGAGGTAGTTCCTGAGCTGGACAGAGATCAACTCCCCAATCAGGTAGTTGTGGTAGTAGACGGGGGCGACGGCGACGTGGATGACGGCCGCCCAGTCGGGCTCGTCCCTCCCTGGCGGACGGTCCACGAAGAGGAACCGTTCGACCAGATCCCACCACACGGAGTTCAAATCCCCACTATCGGGGTCGGCGTAGAGCGCCTGTTCGAAGTGGTACATGACGAGCACGAAACGGGCGAGGATCATCCTGTCTACCCGACGGTGCGCCGATAGCTTGGCGGCGTCCTCTTCCAGGTCCTCCCTTTTTGCGCCGGCCACGGAGCGGAGCCAACCCGGGTCGTCGACAAGGGCGCCCATCATGAGGGCGATGGCCTCGGTGGTGTTGGCGTGGGCGCAGTCGCGTAGGAGGTAGGGGAGCCTCGGGTTGACGTTCCTATCGTAGACGGCGTGGCCGAACTCGTGGAGCATCGCGTCCATCCAGTAGGCGTCGGGCCTGACGTTGGCGAGAACCCGCACGTCGTAAGGATACGCCCGTCCGATGCGGGCGCAGAAGGCGTGCTGGCTCTTGCCCTCCCTCTCGTAGAGATCGCTGCCGGAGATCACACCCCGCACGTCCAGCCCCAGACCGTCGAAGGTCCTGCGGGTCAGGTCCTCGAGGTCTTTACCCTCGAAGTAGCGGTCCAGGTCGATGCCGGCAACGTCAGGAGCCCTGTGGAAGAACGGGCCAGAAAGGTGCCACGGCATGACCTCGTCTACGTCGAACTTCCTTCTCAGCTTCGTGTCGATATCACTCTTGAGTTCCCTGAACGTTTCCCCGGTCGCCGACTCGAGCCTGGCCATGATCCCGGCCAGCTCCCCGGCTTCGATCTCCTGAAGCTCCAGGGAGCGGGCGTAGTAATTCTCGTACCCTTGCTCCCGTGCTAGTTGGTTCCTGAGGCGGGCAAGTTCTCTGACGGTCCCCTCGACGGCGCGGCCGACGGACTTCGAGGCCTCCCACGCCTCCCTGCGCAGGTCCTCGTCTTCTGAGGAACGCAACAGCTCCCTGACCTCGTTCTCCACCAGCTTCTTGCCCCCCACGACGCTCCTGTGGTTGCCGTAGATGGCGTTCGCCTCGGCCTCGAGCTCCTCGATGCGGCCGAGGATCTCCGCGTCTCCCTGCCGCTCCTCGAACATCCTGTAGAGGACCTCGACCCTGCGTCGCAGGAGCGGACTCTCCAGTGAGTCCAAATCCTCATAGAGGCTGCGGAGTTTCCCGTACTCGTCCCGGTCGGAGAAGAGCCTGGTGTACTCCTTTCCCGCGCCGACGAACCCCTCCTGCGCCTCCTCCGTGCCCGAGGTCGCCAGGCTCCACCAAGCCTCGTTCGCCGCCCTCTCCACGGGCGCCAGACGCTCCTCGAAATCGGAGACGAAGCGTTCTGGCTCGGAGGCGGGGATCACGAGAAGACTCCTTCTAGAATTTCTGGATCAGCGCCTGGCGGCGCTCTCGCGGCGGTTGCCGAGGTAGACCACGACGAGGAGGACTATGATGCCCACGGTCAAGAACTGCAACAGCCCCTCCGGCCCCTGGCCGCCGACGACGAGCGCGGCCACGAAGGTCAGGGCCAGCGCCGCGTAACCGGCGGCCCTGAACGCGAAGTACGCCACGACCAGCCCGACCAGCGAGTAAAGGATGGGCATGAACGGTTCAAGGGTCGTCAAGAAGACGAAAAGCCCGGGCGACTGTCCGCTCGCCCACAGCCCGATCTGGCCGATCGCGATGAACGCCAGGAAGGCAGCGACGAAGGTTATGGCTCCGCTCTTGAGGGTAACCGGCTCGGGATCGAAGCGGTGGGGCTCGTACCAGCGGGCCTCGCTCACGTCGTAGCGCCCGCGAGTCGTGCGTCCGGAGCCGCGCCCAGAACCACGTTCCTCTCTTCGCATTTCCTCGTAGGGGTCCTCTTCCTTCCTGCCGAAGCGGTTCCTCAGGCGCTCGCCGAGGGAAGGTTCGCCCGACTCGCGCTCCCTGCGCTTGGCGGAGAGCTCGTCCTCCGCGGAGCCGAAGTCCAGGTTGAGTCCTGCTAGCTGGTCGGCGGCGTGGGCCAGGTCGAGGGCCTCGTCGTGCTTGCGGCGGCGGTCCGGGTCCGAGAGGACCGCGTTTGCCTCCTGTAGCAGGGAGAACTCCTCGGCGCTACCACCGGGATGGTCGGGGTGGCGCTGCTTGGCCAGGTTGCGGTAGGCGTTCCTTATCTCTGTCTGGGAGGCCTCGCGCGCGACACCGAGCACCTCGTAGTAGTTGATCTGGTCTGCCATCGTTGCCTTATTCTAACCCAAGGTAGCGCCGGTGGCCTTATCCGCGAGCGCCAGCCCGATCTCTTCCCTGCACCACGCATCCTCTTCTGTCCCCGCCGCCTCTCCGAGAGCCTCTTCTGCGCCCCCGATCTCGCCCAGTGCCCATGCCGCATGCCCGCGCACTAGTGGCGAAGGGTCGTTCTGCAGGCATCCGATCAAGGCCGGAACCGCTCTCTCCAGCTTCAGATTTCCGGCGGCCACGCAACAGTTGCGCAACAGGCCGGCCCTGCCGGGGCGCGTGAGAGGGGTTCCCGCGAAGATCTCCTCGAACTCCTCCTCGGTCCTTATCCCTAGAATTCTCTCAATCTCCAGGTACGGACCGTGCCCTTCTTCCGCGGAGAACTCGGGCCAGCGGCTCCTTGAGGCCTTCGTCTTGTTGTACGGGCAGACCTCCTGGCAGACGTCGCACCCAAAGGCCCAGTCGCCGACCTGCTCGCGTAGCTCGCGGGGGATCTCACCCCGGTTCTCGATGGTGAGGTACGAGATACACAGCCTGGCGTCAACGACGCCTGGGGCCTTTATTGCTCCAGTCGGGCACCGGTCCATGCAGCGGGTGCAGCGTCCGCAGGTGCCCGTGCCGGGGGGATCTGGCGCGAGGTCGAGGTCCACGATCAGGTCAGCTATAAAGAAATACGAGCCGAGCCGATCGTTTATGAGGCATGAGTTCCGCCCGAAGAATCCCAGCCCCGCATGTTGGGCCGCGGAGCGCTCCAGGAGCGGCACGGCGTCCGTGAAACCGCGAGCCTTGATCCTGACCCCGAGCTCTTCCTCCAGCTCCTCCCTCAGCCGGAACAACCTCGCCTTTATGACCTCATGGTAGTCCCTCCCCCAAGCGTACCGCGCCACCCGGCCCCCACCATCGTTTTCGGGATGGTCCCCGGGGTAGTAAGAGACCCCCAGAGAGACCACGCTCCTGGCGCTCTTCTGTAGCCTCTTCGGGTTCGACAGAAGCGCAACGGGCCTGTGCATGTAGCCCATGTCGGCGGCCATCCCCGCCTCCTGCCACTCCCGCAGACGCTCCCCGCCCTCGCGCAAAGGCTCCGCATCCGTTACGCCGACGAGGTCGAAGCCCACCTCCCGCGCCCGCTCCTCGAGAACGCGCCGCGCTGCTGCCCGTTCCGGTACTGATCGCCCTCCGCTCATTCTGCCGCCGATTGTACCCGGCGATGCGCAGTGAAGGCGTCATGGTGGGAGCTCGTACCGCAGATCACGGCCACGTAGGATTCTCGACCGGATGCTCCGACGCGCCAACGAGTGAAACGCGAGGCTCGCCGGGTACAATCGGCGGCACCGCAGAGTAGCCGACCGTGAAAGCTCTTGCTGACGATTCGGCCGCAGGAGGATAAGTTATAGGCACGATGACAGACACACGCAACCATTGCTTCATCCTCCTCGACCGCGCGGGTGGTAGACCGTGATACTCTTACGTCTCCTTGGAATAGGGGCCGCCTACGGCGCCGGCTTCATGTTCATCAAGTCGCTCTTCCCCGAGCCTTTCGTGCTCCTGATCCTGCAGGGAGGACAGAGCAGCGAGGGCGACCTGACCACTCTCGCCCTCGTTTACATGGGCGTAGGCTTGCTCGCTGGGCTCATCGCGGCCCCCATATTCGGCGGCGCCTTGCTCCCGGGGCGCGGCCGCAGGGAAGGCCCCGGCCCACGCCTCATCCTCAGCCTCGCCCTGGCGCTGCTGACGGGTCTCATCTCGGGCGTCCTCACCCTGATCATCTACGCCACGGGCATCCTCCCGCCCGGCGGCGTCCTCGATCCACTGCGCCTCATAACAAACGCCAACCACCCGACCGGGGTACCGCTCCTCGTCGCCTGGAGCATCGCCAGAGACCTCCTGCCCGCCGGCCTGACCGGCCTCTTCCTCTCGCCCCTGATCGGAGGCGCGCTCCAGCGCCTCTACGCCCCACAGAGACCACCGGAACAGAAGGGCTACTCCTGGGAGGAGTAGCCCTTCTGCACGCTTCGGCCTGCGGCCTTCGCTTGTCAGCACGCTACGCCCTTCGGCCTCGCTTTCGGCTTTTTTGTTCCGAGCCTCGCTCTGCTGCGTGCAACGAACCGTTGCCTGAGGTAGTAGGGACAACGCTCGCGGCGACGCCCCAAGACGACTTAGCTGACAAGGCGCCGACCGGAGGGAGGCGCCGGGCTGACAAGCGAGGGCGTTAGCCCGAGCGTGCCGACAAGCGGAGCCCGAAGGGCGTAGCGTGCTGACAAGCGAAGGCCGCAGGCCGAAGCGTGCTCATATGATGCTCACTAGTGAGGAGACTTTGCATTCGGCTAGGGTGTAATCGTCGCGCCTGGTCGTGGGGCGGACCATGTATTCGATGCAGTTGCTGCGGCAGTCCACTTTGCCACAGGGGATCTCGACCGTGCCGAGGTCTTCGACGATGCGCACTACGGGGTCGAGGTCGTCGCCGGGCGTCGCTTCCACTCGACGCACGTACTCTCCCTCTTCGAAGTGTTCCCGCCCGTAGCGAAAGACCGTCATGCGCGGATTGTACACTGGCTTGACCCGGATCACATCGGGCCGCGCAAGGCTTCGACCGCGGAGATCATGGCTAAGACACGGCTTTTTGCGGGGCTTGCTTTATGATTGTCCGTGGAGGCGAGTGGTACAGGTATGCAGGAGGAGAAACTGGGGCGGAAGTTAACGCGAGGGGAGTTCTTGAAGGTTTCGGCCGCCGGGGCGGCGGGGGTGTCGTTGCTCGCCGGGTGCGGGCGCAGGGACGCGCTCCCCGACCTTCCCAACGATGCTCCGGCGACGAACGTGGTACTCGTCATCATGGACAGCTTGAGGAAGGATCACGTCGGCGCCTACGGTAACGATTGGATCGAGACCCCAAACCTCGACGCCGTCGCCAGGGAGAGCCTGCGCTTCAGTAGGGCTTACCCCGAGTCTGCGCCGACCATCTGCGCGAGGAGGGCCATCCACACGGGCCTTAGGACCTGGCCTTTCGAGGACTGGCTGCGTTACAAGGGCATAAACGTCGGCCTGCAGGGCTGGCAGCCGGTCCCGAACGACCAGACGACCCTCGCTGAGACTTTGCAGAAAGCGGGCTACGAGACGATGCTCGTCACGGACAACCTGCAACAGTACGACGCCTCCATGAATTTTCAGCGCGGCTTCGACGCCTACGACTTTATCCGCGGCCAGACCACGGATACCTACAGGCCGCTCTGGACAGCTCCTCCCGAGAAGGTTCGGCAGGCCCTGATCGAGGAAGCCGCCTTGGGAACGGGAGGAATAACGTACTTCCAACAATACTTCGCCAATACGGCGAATCGCAGGTCTGAGGAGGACTGGTTTGCCCCACAGGTCTTTACGCTTGCCTCCGAGTACCTCGAGAGCACCAGGTCCGACCGACCGTTCTTCCTGACCGTGGACTGCTACGATCCCCACGCTCCCTGGGACCCTCCCGAGAGGTACGCGAACATGTACGGTGATGCTTACGACGGCCCCGAGCCCTTTGCGCCGATCGACGGGGGCAGCGAATACCTGACCGAGAGGCAGCTCGGGCGGATGGGCGCCCTCTACTCCGGGGAGGTGACGATGACGGACCGCTGGCTCGGCCGCTTCCTCGACAAGATGGAGGAGCTGAACCTGTTCGAGAACACACTCCTCATCGCCATCTCCGACCACGGCATCGCCTTTGGAGAGCACGGCATCGTCGGTAAGATGCCCTCATCCCTATGGCCCGAGGTCACGGACATCGTCTTCTTCGTTCGCCACCCAGAGGGCAAAGGCGCCGGGAAGACCAGCGACTACTATGCCTCCACCCACGACGTTGCCCCGACTATCCTCGGCTTCCTTGGCGTAGACCCCCAGCAGGAGCTCGACGGCCAGGACCTCACGGTGTTGCTGGAGGACGAAGAGCCTGCGGCGAGGCCGCACTTCACGCTCGGGTACCATGACCACGTCTTCACCCGCGACGAGAGATACGCCATGATGGGCCGTAACGACGGAACCGAGGCAAGGCTCTACGACCTGAGGGCTGACCCAGGCATGCACAAGGACATCGCCGGAGGCAACAAGGACGTCGTGAAGCGCATGTTCGACGACTATGTCCTCGGGGATGCCGGAGGGCCCTTGCCCACCTACTAACCCGCAGATCCCAGAAAGTTACTTACCAGAGGAGTTGCCCGTGAACCTAACCTTCTACATCGTGGATGTCTTCGCCGAGGAGAAGTACGCGGGCAACCAGCTCGCCGTAATCCGCGGCGGTGCGGGGTTGCCCGACGAGACGCTTCAGAAGATAACCCTGGAGATGAACTACTCAGAGACCGCGTTCGTGCTTGCGGACGAGGAGAGCGACGGCGGTTACGACGTCCGTATCTTCACGCCTGGCGGGGAGGTGCCCTTCGCCGGCCATCCCACCCTGGGTACGGCGTCCGTGATCCGGCACGAGATCCTGGCCCAGCCCGTCGATCTAGTAACCCTCAACCTGAAGGTGGGCAAGATCCCCGTGACCTTCGGCGATGTGCTCTGGATGCGCCAGCTCCCGCCCACCTTCGACGCAACCCTCGACCACGCCCTCATCGCCGGGGCCCTCAACCTCGACACATCTGACCTGGACGACCGCTTCCCCGTACAGGAGGTATCCACCGGGCTTCCGGCCCTCATCGTACCGCTGAGAGACCTGGACGCCCTTCGGCGGTGCAGGGTCGATCGGGAACGCTACGCGGAGGTGGCCGGCCCCGGAAAGAACCTGTACGTCTTCTGCCCGGAGCCGCACGAGAATGGACCAGGCGACCTCTCCGCCCGCATGTTCGCGGACGACCTCGGCGTCCCCGAAGACCCCGCGACCGGCAGCGCCGCAGGCTGCCTGGCAGGATACCTGGTGGAACACCGCTACTTCGGTACAGGCTCCGTAGACGTGAGGGTCGAGCAGGGGTATGAGATGAATCGTCCCTCGCTCCTGTACCTGCGGGCGGAAAGGGAAGGCGACGAGATGATGGTCCACGTCGGGGGCAAGGTGCAGATGGTGGCAAAGGGAGAGTTGATCTAATGGAGAAAGTAACAGCCCAATAACATCTCGATAACAGATCACTCAGACGCCTCGGGAGACCCTTTAATCACCCGTTTCGCCGTGGTAGTGTCGCTTATATGCAGAGAGCATATAAGTACCGAGAGGCCTGCGAAGGAGGTGTTTGGTTGTGAACCTGGGCGTATTGACATGGGTCGTGCCTGATGGCGGGTTCGGGGTGTTGTGGCGCCGGTTCGGGGAGGCATTCGGCCGGTTGGGGACCGGGGTTTGGCCCATCTTGCAGACGGCGGTGGCGGCGAGTCTGGCCTGGTTTCTGGCTTCCGCGGTGCTCGGTCACGGCCAGCCGTTCTTCGCGGCCATAGCCGCCGTCATCTCCACGGGCGTCGTCGTTGGACGGGAGGGCCGTCGGGCCGTCGAGCTCGTGTTTGGGGTGGCGTGCGGGCTTGCGGTCGCGGATTTTCTCGTGGTGCTCATCGGGACGGGGACGGTTCAGATCGGGGTCGTCGTCGCGCTGGCGATGGCGGTAGCGTGGCTTCTGGGCGGCGGGCCTGCGCTCGTCACCGAGGCTGGCGTGACGGCGCTCTTCACGGTCATGCTCGACCCCTCGACCTCCGGCTGGTCGCCGGAGCGCTTTGTGGACGCGCTCCTCGGCGCGGGTGTGGCGCTCGGGGTGCGGGCCGTCTTCCCCAGCAACCCGAGGCACATCGTCGAGCGGGCGGCGCACCCGATCTTCGACGACCTCGTCGAGGCCCTCGAGGAGACGGCCGCCGCGCTGTGTGCCGGCAACCTCGATATGGCCGAGCATGCCCTGCAGAAGGCGCGCGAGACGGACGGAAGCATGGACGCCTTCAGGGAGGCGCTCGGCGCGGGCTACGATACCGCGAGGCTCTCCCCGCCGCGCAGGCGATCGCTCGGGCAGCTCGGGCTCTACGCTACGGCTGCCGACCAGTTGGACCTCGCGGTACGCAACGTGAGGGTCCTCGCCCGCGCCGTCGCGACAACGGTGCGCGAGGGTGAGGCCGTGCCTGAGGCGCTCGCCGAGTCCATCCTCGACCTCGCGCGCGCCGTCGAGACGCTCTCGTCCTACATCGAGGAGCCCGAGCATCCCGTGGAGACCCGCAGGTTCGCCCTGGAGGCCGCGGGAGGGGCGACCGCCGTTCTCGAGGAGCGCAACGATCTCAGGACAAGCATGCTGGTGGGCCAGGTCAGGTCGACGGCCGTGGACCTCCTGCGCGCCTCTGGCATGGAGTCTTCGGAGGCCCTCGAAGCGCTCCACGAGAGCGCCAACCGCACGGCCAGGGAGCCCACGGACCCGACCGTTTGAACAACGCTTTCGACTCCGAGGCGGCTTGAGACACGCCACGTGGCGTGCTAGCTTTCCCCCGTGTCCAATACTCCCCCGGCGAGAGACCTGCGTGGCCGTATTGCGCTCGTGACCGGGGTGGGTAGGAAGAGGGGAATTGGGTCGGCGGTCTGCCGGGCGCTCGCCTCCCGCGGCGCCGGTGTCGTCTTTTCCTACTGGGGGGCTTACGACCACGAGATGTCCCTGGCGTCGGACGAGCCTGGGACGCTGCTTGGAGAGTTGCGTGCCCTGGGTGTCGGGGCCGAGGGGATGGAGATAGATCTCTCCCTGCCCGATTCGGCGCGGTTCTTTCTCGACGCTGCGGAGGAGAGGCTTGGGAGGCCTTCCATCCTCGTCAACACCGCCGCCTACTCCACCCGAGTCGGCTTCGAGACTCTCGAAGCCGAGGATCTCGATGCCCACTATGCCGTCAACGTGCGGGCGATGGCACTCTTGAGTGTGGACTTCGCGCGGAGGTATCCCGGCGGGCCAGGGGGTAGAATCGTCAACTTCAGCTCGGGGCAATCGCTCGGGCCGATGCCGGGCGAGCTCGCCTACGTAGCGACCAAGGGCGCCATCGAGGCCTTCACCAGGACGCTTGCCGTAGAGGTCGGGCACAAGGGTATCACCGTGAATGCCGTCAACCCCGGTCCTACCGATACGGGTTGGATCTCCGAGGATTTAGAGCAGGAACTCCTGCCGAAGTTCCCCCTGGGACGCCTCGGGCAACCAGAGGACGCGGCGAGGCTCGTGGCATTCCTGGCCTCCGATGAGGCCGCCTGGATCACGGGCCAGACGATCCACTCCGAGGGCGGCTTTTTCCGTTCTTGAGCAGCATGTTCGACCTCTTTGGGTTACCATCACGTCTCCCATGAAGATGCCCAGAAAGTTCCCCAAGCTCTTCCGCGAACCGCCCAAGACGCTGTTCGACGACACGAAGCACGAAGCTTTCGAGGCGCCCATCAAGGGACCATTGTTCTCGAACTCCCTGTTCTACGCGCTCCTGGCCCTCTTCGGCGTCTCCCTCATGCTGACCGCTGATTGGTTCGGGCTGCTCCTCCTCAACTCGGAAGGCGTGTTTAGGAGGATCGGACCCCTCAACGCCGTGCGCGTGACCGCCGTCTTGATGACTGGAATCGCCATCCCCTCGGCCCTCCTCATGTTCCACTACAGGTGCCTCTACTCCTATATCTCAGACGAGAACGTCTTCTTCGCCATCACCTTCTCGATCTCCTTCCTCCTCGGGTCCCCATGCATCCTTGCGGGAATATTCGGATGAATAGGTTTCAGGCATCAGGTATCAGCAACGTGGAGGTAGCGACTGCCCGGCGGAACCGCTACCATCCTCCAGATGAAACCTCGCTCTAACGGGAAGAGTAACGCCACCCAGCGAGAAGCTGACGGCTGATACCTGATGCCTGAAACCTCTCTTGAATTCGAGCGCGGTTTGTCTTCTCCCAACGAGGTTTTCGGCTCGAATGGCGAGCCCTTTTCACATTACCGGCCAGTGCTGGAGGAGATGGGGCGGATGGGGCCGGGGGAGTGGAGGCGGAGGACCGCTGGGGCACGCGGGTGGCTTCTGGAGAAGCAGCGGGAGTTGGGCATGGTTCCCGACGATGGCATTCACCCTACCGACTACGTTCCGCGCATCGTGCAGGCTGCGGACTGGGCCGTTCTGGAGCGGGGCCTGGCGCAGCGGATGCGCGCGATCAACGAGTGGCTAAGGAGCCTCGAGGCCGGAAAGGACGAGGTCGTCCCAAGGGAGGTCGTCGAGAGCAGCGCCCTCTTCGACGCTTCTATCCTGACCAGGTTCGGGGACGTTCCCAACCGGCAGATGGGCTTCGACATAGTCGCCGTCGAGCGTTCCGGCGGGTGGGAATACCTCGTCATCGAAGACAACGCCAAGATGCCCGTCGGCATCGAGCCGATGGCCCTGCTCAGGACGATGACCCCAGGCGTGCTGCCTGAGTCCTACAAGGCTCTCGGGGTGAGGCCCCTCGACGGGCTGATGGAGGTCTTCGGCGGGGTCGTACGGGGCGTCTCTCCCGAGCCCGACCCGACCGTAGCGATCCTCTCCACAGGTCCCGACGATCAGTACTACCTCGACCACAAAGTCTTCGCTTCCGAACTAGGTGCGATCCTGGCCGAGCGCCACGAGATCGAGTTAGACCGCGACGGGAGGCTCATCCACAAGGGGAGCGGTCGCCGGATCGACGTCATCTACGAGCGCATCGAGAGCGGCAGGATCTACGACGATGTAGAGGGCCTGATCGAAGCCCAGGCCAGAGGCCTGGTCGACGCCGTCTTCGCCCCGAACCTCGGCATCGCCGATGACAAGGGCGTGTACCCCTTCGTCCCCGAGATGATCCGGACCTACCTCGGCGAGGAGCCGGCACTCGCGAACGTCGAGACTTACTCCCTCGCCGTCGAGGAGGACAGGCGCTACGTGATGGACCACTTCGAGGAGCTGGTCATCAAGAGCCGGAGCGGCTGGGGCGGCAAAGACGTCCTCATCGCCCCGCAAGAGTCGAGCGAGGACATCGAGAGGTTCCGCGAGATGGTGGAGGAGAACCCGGTCGAGTATGTGGCCCAGGAGACGATAGACTTCTCCACCCACGTCCTCTGCGAGACCGATGAAGACGGCTTCGTCCTGCGCGACGCCCACGCCGACCTGCGCATCCACGCCCTCGCCCCCGACGCCCAGACGGTCGAGGTCGTACCAGGCGCGATGACCAGGGTGGCAGCACCGGGCAACATGCTCGTCAACGTCTCGAGCGGGGGCAAGATGAAGGACACCTGGGTGCTGACGCAATAGAGGCGCCCCTGCACGCCGGATCGAAGCCAGCATCCCGGTTCAGCCGCTCGTTGAGCGAGGCGATTTTCGAGCCTTATCGACCGTCCGTCGGACGGTCCTCGGCGCCGTTGCTCGACTCCGCACCCTGCGGCGTTGTTCGGCGGTCTGCCCAACGCCGTAGGAGATGTTCCGAGTAAGTGTTGGAACCGGGATCGAAGTGCGAGCGCGCCCGCGTCAGGTAGGGGGTGCTGGTCCCGCCGTCTTGCGTACCAGTAGCTCTCGCGCCTGCATCCCTTCGGTGGGGTAGACGCCCTCGACGCCGCCCACCAACTCGATCGTGATGCGCAGCAACCGTCCGACTACCGCCTGGTAGAACCTGGATCGGCGGACCGCGAGCGGTAACAGGACCTCACCAGTCTCGTATACCAACCCGCCAGTCAGCGCGGCCCCCGCCCGCGCGGTTCGTTCGGGAAGGGACGCTAGATACCCCCGTGCAAAATAACGCCTGTATCCCGTACCATCGTCCGTCTTGCTCATCACTGGAACGTGGGAAGGACTTACGAGAACCGCACGCGCGAGTCAGGAGAGCCTTTGGAGGATGCCCGACATCTCCTGGCGGTCGTATGCGCGCATCGTCGTCGTCCTGACGTTACCCGAGGCGCAGATCTCGAGGAGGTGAGCGCTCAGGGTCTCGTCGTCAGGCGACTCGAAAACGGCCACCATGTCGTAAGGCCCCACTGTCCAGTAGGCTTGTTTGAACTCGGCCCCATACTTCTTCGCGAGTTCGGTGCCCTGGTCGGTCCTCTCCATGGTTTCCTTGACGTTCTTTATCCCCTGCTCGGTCCAGTTCACAAGCACCACGTACGTAGGCATAATCGTCCTCCTCATTTTTCGTCGCCGAGCGCTCGAGCTCCCTTATCCGTCTCCATGATGCCAGACGGACAAGCAGGGCGCATCCACCGAGATACGTGGGGGGGCGACTTGAACCTTGATGCCTCTCTAATCGAGGGCGCGTCGCATGGCTTCCCAGGCGAGGGTGGCGCACCGGATGCGGTTGGGGGTCTGAACGATGCCCTTTAGGGCGGCGAGCTCGCCGAGGTCTTCCCTCTCCTCCGTGCGCATCATCTCGAGGAAGGCTTCTATCTTCTCGTCCGCCTCGTCGCGGCTCTTGCCCGTTAGTTGCTCGGTGAGCATCGAGGCAGACGCCTGAGAGATGGAGCATCCGCGGCCGGTAAAGCTCACCTCTTCGAAGGTGTCGTCCTGTAAGTTCGCGTAGACCGTGACGTGGTCGCCGCAGAGGGGGTTGTCTATGTGTTCCTCGATGTTCGCGTCCCCCAGCTCGCGTCTGTTGCGCGGGCGCTCGAAGTGGTCGAGGACTATCTCCTTGTAGAAGCTCTGCATCATGTTGCGGGAAATTGTATCAGGGGTGCGAGTGAGGCGGTTCGCCTTCTGCTACCATGCTCCGCCACCACCGCCACCGCCTCCTCCGCTGAAGCTCCCCCCGCCCCCTCCGCTCCACGAGCCCGAAGAGGAGGACGAGCCCGAAGAGGAGGGAGGGCTGAAGTCGCTCAGGTAGCGTCGGAAGGCTTGCCAGCGGGCGTGGAGCAGGGCACCCTTCGGCGTGCGTCTTACCCAGAGGGGGTGCAGAACCGAGCCGAGAGCCAAACCGGCGTAGCCGAAGACGCGCCAGACGATCGCAACCACGATGCCAAAGACGAAGAGGCTAGAGCCGATCAGGATGATCACAGCCTCTACGCTCGCGCCTAAGAGGGAGAACACGAACCACTCGGTCCCGGCCAGCCCGAGCAGGAGGGTCACCCATCCCAACCATACGCCGGGGCCGCGCTCGACGAGATCGCGCCGCTCGACCTCCCGCTTCAACGCGTTCCTGAAGCCCTGGTACGACGAATTGTAGGACCGACGGCTGTGTTCATCGCCTTCCCTCATGCGCTTCTCGAAATCCGTCAGGTTGACCGGGTCATAGGAGAGCACACCTTTGGCCATGATCTCCTTGAGTCCCTCTCCCGGCTCCACCTTGGCGCCGCTCGTCGACGTGAGCAGCTCCCTGGGGAAGACGACCCGCATCTCGACGAACTGACCGGGGGGCACGTCGCTGGCGACGAGCCTGGGAGAGATCTTATCAGGGCTGAGGCTCGTCTTCCCACTCACCGACGCGGGATGCCCGAAGACCTTGACCGCGCCCTTCTCAGCCTCTCCGGGCAGGACCACGCTCGCATCTAGAGAGCCCAGGGGCTCTTGCCACTCATCGCCCCAGGCGTCTCAGCCGTCCGGGAAGAGGTATGCTGGCAGCTAGCGGAACTCTGGCACGGGGTGGTCGAAGCGACAGCCAGCTTCCCACTCGGACCTCTGGTTTCCGTGGGCAGGGAAGCCGCCGGCGGCGTCGATCAGGCGTGCCAGGTGCATGAGGTTCCAGGTCATGAAGGTGGTGTTCCGGTTCGTGAAGTCGTTCTCGGGACCTCCTGAGCCTGGGTCCAGATAGGAAGGACCAGGGCCGGCCTCGCCGATCCAACCAGCGTCGGCCTGAGGCGGAATAGCGTAGCCGAGGTGCTGCAAGGAGTACAGTATGTTCATCGAGCAGTGCTTGACCCCGTCCTCGTTGCCGGTGATGAGGCACCCGCCCACGCGCCCGTAGTAGGCGTACTGTCCAGCCTCGTTCAGGTCGCTGGACGTGGAGTAGAGACGCTCGATAACGTTGGTGCAGACCGACGACTTCTCGCCGAGCCAGATCGGTGAGCTTATAATGAGGATGTTGGCCTTCTTGACCTTCTCGTAGATCTCCGGCCAGTCGTCCTTCTCCCACCCGTGCTCCCTCATGTCTGGCCAGACGCCGGGAGCGATGTCGTAGTCTACGGGACGCAGCTCCTCGACCGAGACACCGTTTCTCTCCATGATCTGGCGCGAGATCCTGACTAGTCCCTCCGTATGAGAGAGTTCAGGCGAACGCTTGAGCGTGCAGTTCAAAAAGAGAGCATTGAGACTGGAGAAGTCCCAGCGGCTCGACCCCTCCGGCCCCAACTGCCTTTCGTCGGCTTGCATGTATGCTCCTCGCTTTCCCTGGGCGAACAAGGGCCGGAATTATATAGTCAAATCGTTGGTGGCGGCCAGGGCGACCTACCCGAGGAGTCCGTGGCGGCGGTGCCAGTCTTCCAGAGACTCTTCGGGGTATTCGGGGAAGTGCTTCTCGTTGCCGTTCTCGGGGATCTCGCACCACGGGGCGGCGTAATCCAGCATCAGGCGGACGTGCTCCGGCGGCTTCTGCAGCGGCGTGTCTATCGCCGAGGCGAAGGGATGGATGAGGTCGGGCCACATCGGGTTGAAGAGCCACAGAAAGCTGCCGCAATTCAAGCAGAAGTTGCGCTCCGACTCGCCGCGATCCTGGGCTCTAGCGGTGTAGACGGAGAGGTTCTCCGCGCCTTCGACCTCCATAGTCTCCGCGTCGGCGCCGAGGTTGATGGCGTATCCACCGCCTCCCGCCGTCTTGCGGCAGATGGAGCAGTAGCACGCCTGATAAGGGTAAGGCGTCGCAGATTCGACCCTGAACTTCACCGATCCGCAGTGGCAAGAACCTCGAATCAGCATGATTCCGGTTCGGCCTCCTTCCGAGCTACGCGTTCCTGCGGCGGCCTCTACCTCCGCCGACCTTGACCCGTTTGGGATTGAGGGCCACGTAGACGTTCCCTTCCTCGACCTTGACCTCGTGGTTGGGAACGGGCCTGACGGCGGGGAGACCTTTGGCGGCGCCACTCTTTACGTCGAACTTCGCGCCGTGGAGGGGACACGTTATCTGATCTCCCTCCAGCCCGCCCTCGCTGAGGTACGCAAACTGGTGGGTACACACGTCCTCGAAGGCGAAGAACTCCCCTTCCACGTTGCACAGGGCGACCGGACGGTCCTCGACCCGGTACTGGCGCACTTCGCCGGGGGCGACTTCGTCCGTCGCGGCTATCTTGTGAAACTCGGCCATTATCTAGGCTACACGCTCTTCGAAGCCGAGCCCGATCTTACCTTCTATCGCCCGATCCAACTTCTCCTTGAGGCCCTTTAGCGGGATGCGGCTCGTGACCTCGCCGAAGAACCCGAACACGACGAGCTTCTCGGCCTCGCGGCGCGGGATGCCCCGGCTCATCAGGTAGAAGAGCTCTACCTCGTCCACCTGGCCCGTGGTCGAGCCGTGGGAGCACTTCACGTCGTCGGCCTGAATTTCGAGGCGCGGCAGGGAGACGGCCATCGCGTCGTCTGTTCCTAGGATGAGGTTCCGATTCGTCTGATAGGCGTCGGTCTTCTGCGCACCGGGCTCGACCCTGATGAGACCGCTGAAGACGGCGAGCGACTCGTCGCGCAAAGCCCCCTTGTACAGCAGGTCCGAGTGGGCGTTCGGGGCGAGGTGGTCTTGCAACGTGTAATGGTCTAGTACCTGGTTGGAGTCGGCGAAGTACAGGCCGAGCATCTCAGAGTCGCTGCCCGCCTCCGCGAGCCCAGCGTCGACATTGGTGCGGCTTAGCTCGGAGCCCAAGGAGACGACGAGGCTGTTTATGGTGGCGTCCTTGGCCGCCTCGCTGCGGATGGTGTTGAAGTGGAGCACGTTGCGGCCCCAATTCTGCAGCGAGACGTATCGCAGACGGGCGCCCTGGCCGACGTAGAGCTCGACCGCGCCGTTGCTCAAGGCAGGCTCGTCGTCCTCGGTCCCGCTCGAAGCGTACTCGTCAATGTACGTGACCGACGCACCCTCCTCCACGACGACTAGCGTGCGCGGCATCGTTGCTCCGGTGGCGTCGAGCCACCGATAGCTCTGGATCGGAACTTCAACGTCCACGCCCCGGGGTACATAAAGGAACGATCCGCCCGCGAATAGCGCAGCGGAGAGCGCCGAGAACTTGTCGTAGTCGCCAGGCACGAGCCCGAATAGCTTCTCCCTGACGAGATCCTCGTGCTCCGCAAGCGCCGTGTGCAGGTCCGTAAAGACGACACCCTTGCGCGAGAGCTCCTCATCGACCCGGCTGTAAGCCGTCTCCGAGTTATGCTGCACGAGCAGGGCCGAGTTCTCCTCGCCCTCGTGGATCAGCCTCTGCACGGCGTCAGGCAGGTCGTCCTCGCTCACCGCGTCCGGGCTCGGGGCGTAGGGGAGAAAGTCCTCTATCCTGACGTCCGAGATATCCGTGTAGCGCCACGCCTCGTCGCGCAGCGTCGGCATCGGAAGGCTCTCGAAGCTCCGCCACGCCTCCAGACGCTTCTCCGCGAGCCAATCAGGCTCATCCTTGAACGAGGACAGGGCCTCGACGGTCTCCAGGCTTATACCCTTGCTCTTTAGTACCTCCGGCGCTTCCTTCTGCTGCATACGACCTGCCTCTACTCTCTAAAAAGTGGGCGGGTCCCGCAAGGGCCCGCCCGACATCGATTACCCAGTCTTTCGCGGCCCGGTCAACGATACCCAGGCCAAAAGCTGACAAGCTGAAATGCTGACTAGCCCTTACCCGACCGAGCCTTCCATCTCAAGTTGGATCAGGCGGTTCAGCTCGATCGCGTACTCGAGCGGGAGCTCCTTGGCTATGGGCTCGATGAAGCCGTTGACGACCATAGCCATGGCCGCCTCCTCGGAGAGCCCGCGGCTCATGAGGTAGAAGAGCTGGTCTTCCCCGACCTTCGAGACGGTGGCCTCGTGCTCGGTGTTGACCTTCTTCTCCTCGATCTCGATGTACGGATAGGTGTCCGTCCTGGCGTTCTCATCAAGCAGTAGCGCGTCGCACTCGACCCTGCTCTTGGAGTTGACGGCTCCCTCGTGTACCTTGAGGAGCCCGCGGTACGTGCTCCTGCCCGTCCCCCTGGAGATGGACTTGGACGTGATGAGGCTCGACGTGTTAGGCGCGGCGTGGACGACCTTGCCGCCGGCGTCCTGATGCTGCCCGTCGCCGGCGTAGGCCACGGAGAGGATCTCACCCCTGGCGCCCTCGCCAAGCAGGTAGACAGCCGGGTACTTCATCGTGAGCTTGGAGCCCAGGTTGCCGTCGACCCACTCGATGGTCGAGTTCTCGTAGGCCGCACCCCGCTTGGTGACCAGATTGTAGGTGTTGTGCGACCAGTTCTGGATGGTGGAGTACCTGATCCTGGCCCCAGGCTTCGCTATGAGCTCCACGACAGCGGAGTGCAGCGAGTTCGTGGTGTACGTCGGGGCCGTGCAGCCCTCGATGTAGTGGACGTAAGAGCCCTCGTCGGCGATGATGAGCGTCCGCTCGAACTGGCCCATGTTCTCCGCGTTGATGCGGAAGTACGCCTGAAGCGGGATGTCGATGTGGACCCCAGGCGGGACGTAGACGAAAGATCCACCGGACCAGACCGCGCTGTTGAGCGCCGCGAACTTGTTGTCATCGGGCGGGATGATGGTCCCGAAGTACTCGCGCACGAGGTCCTCGTGCTCCCTGAGACCGCCGTCCATGTCCATGAAGACGACGCCGCTCTTCTCCCACTCCTCCTTGAGCGAGTGGTAGACGACCTCGGACTCGTACTGCGCCCCTACGCCGGCGAGCGAATCACGCTCGGCCTGCGGGATTCCCAGCTTCTCGAACGTGTTCTTGATGTCGTCAGGCACGTCGTCCCAGGTGCGGCCCTGGTTCTCCATCGGCCTGATGTAGTAGTAGATCTCATCGAAGTCCATCTCCGAGAGGTCGCCACCCCAGGTCGGGGTCGGCTTCTCGAAGAACGACTCAAGCGCCTTGAGGCGGAATTCCAGCATCCACTCAGGCTCGTTCTTGTGCTTGGAGATCATGGCGACGATCTCCGGGTCTATGCCCTTCCTCGGGGTCTTGAAGAAGTACTCCTCCGGATCGTGAAACCCGAATTTGTACTCGTCGAGCCCGAGCTCCTGGATCGTCCTGTCTTCTGGCATGTTCTGTCCCTTCCCCTAGCTCTGGGCGCCAGCGCCGAACTCCTGGCGCACCCACTCGTAGCCCTTGTCCTCGAGATCCAGCGCCAGCTCCTTACCGCCGCTGGTCACGAGCCGCCCGTCGAGCATGACGTGGACGTAATCCGGCTCGATGTACCTCAGAATCCTCTGATAATGCGTGATTATTACGGCTGAGAACTCTGGCCCCTTGAGCTCGTTGACACCCTTCGCCACGACCTGCAACGCGTCGATGTCGAGCCCTGAGTCGGTCTCGTCCATGATGGCGAGCTTGGGGTCGAGCATGAGCATCTGCAGGATCTCGTTCCGCTTTTTCTCGCCGCCCGAGAAACCCTCGTTCAGATACCTCTCGGCGAACTTGGGGTCCATCTGCATGATCTTCATCTTGTCCTGGATGAGCCTGTACATCTCCATGGCAGAGAGCTCTTCCTCGCGAACGGAGTTGACCGCGGTCCTGAGGAAGTTGGCCACTGATACCCCAGGTACCTCGCTCGGGTACTGGAAAGCGAGGAACATCCCGAGCTTGGCCCGCTCGTCGGCCTCCAACTCGAAGACGTCCTCCCCCCTGAAGGTTACGGCGCCGCCGGTTACCTCGTAACGCGGGTGGCCCATGAGCACGTTGGCGAGCGTGCTCTTCCCCGACCCATTAGGGCCCATTATGGCGTGTATCTCGCCCTCGCCAACCTCGAGATCCAGACCCTTCACTATCTCCTGATCGTCGATCTCTACTTGAAGATTTTCTATCTTGAGCATCAAACCCCTGCCGTTATTTAAAGAACTTTGCTACAGTAGAGCTATTAAATCACAGCAACATACCCCTAACAACGTAAAGAGATCACGACCAAGAACCATTTCTGAAATCCATGAAATCCGTCTTTTTATGCAGGATTTCGTGATCTGGATCACGCCCTCGAAGGCTTCTCGGGAACCACTGTCAGAACACCTCGCCGGAGACGGCTTGTAACACCGCACCAGGCCCGCGACCGGTGGTTATTGAGAACGTTTCCCGATAAAGCGTTGGGATAGGGTCTTCAGGGCGTCTCATGCCAGCTTTGCTGCTAGTACTCTTGCGTCTTCCGCCCTCATGGGGGCTTCGAGGTCGGCCTTGCGAGCCAGGTAGCCCAGCGCGTAGATCTTGCCATCAACAGGATGTGGAGCCACCGAGGTGAGATGGCCGACGACGCTCACCGAGGAGATCGTGCCAGCCAGCTCTTTCTCGCCTTGCAGGACCTCATCACCAGCTTCGGGCGGTTCCGTCGGACCGGGCTCCAGTTCGAAGAGGTAGAGCTTCTTGTTCGGGCTTCCGCGGTAGTGCATCCTCGCCACGGTCTCCTGGCCGGGATAGCAGCCCTTCCCGAAGCTGATGGCCCGCTCCAGGGCGCTCTCCGATTCGCCAGGGAAGTTATCTGGCGTGATGTCGGCGCCGAAGCGGGGGACACCCGCCGCTATCCTCGCGGTCTCGTAAGCGTCGCGGCCGGCGAGTGTTGCGCCGGCCGCGATCAAGTGCTCCCGGACGGCGCCCATCGAGCCCGCTGGTCCGACGAGGTCGTACCCGCCGACGGGCACAGCGACGCCCACGACGAGTACCGGATTGCCGCTGATCTCCGCCTGTTTCGCCTCGTGTTCGGCCAGGTCCGGGGCTCCGAGAAGCTCTGCGGCCCGTGGCCCGTAGAGGCCGAGCACCTCCCAGTCGGGGAGCTCTTCCAGCTTCACGCGGGAGAAGGGGGCGTAGCGGCCCAGAATCTCCGCCGTAGCTTCGGCGCCTTCAGGTTCCGTGTCGATCAGTACCTCGTCTGCGGCTTTGGCCACGCGCAGGTCTGCCCTGACCCGGCCCTTCGGGTTGAGAAGCATGGCGTAGGCGCCGCGGTCTCCGCGCGCGGGCACGTCGTTGGTCAGGACGGCGTTCAGCATCCCGACGGGGTCCTTGCCCGTGAGACGGAAGATGCTGCGCTCCGAACGGTCGACGAGGGCGGCGCCCTCGAGCAGCGCGGTGTAGCCTCTCGGATCGTTTGGTTCTGCCTCGTTCTGGGGAACTCTCAAATACTTCATGGGTCTGATTCTAAGGCACGAGAGGAGTATTTCATGGCGAGGGTGGTCGTTCTGGACGTTGACGGCACGCTGATGGACACCAACTACCTGCACACGGAGGCCTGGGCGCGCGCGTTCGAGGGGGTGGGACACCGGGTGCCGATGGTCAGGCTGCACAGGGAGGTAGGCAAGGGCGCTGAGTTGTTGATCCGCGAGTTCGTCGACGACGATCAGACCGTGGAGAAGATCCAGGCCCTCCACTCCGAGATCTACGAGGAATTGCAGGAGTACGGCCACCCGCTCCCGGGGGCGAAGGAGTTGATCTCCTCACTCAAAGAACGCGGCTACGGGGTGTGGTTCGTTACCAGCGCGAAAGACGAGGAGCTGGAACATCACATGCAAGAGCTCGAAGCCGAAGACAACATAGACGGCGTAGTCAACTCCAGTGCCGTCGACAACCCGAAGCCGGCACCGGATATCTTCGAAGAGGCCCTGCGCAGGGCCGGGGCAACGGCGGACGAGACCATCGCGGTCGGGGACTCGCTCTGGGACGTCGAGGCCGCCAGGGAGGCCGGCATACGCACCGTAGCCGTCCTCTCCGGCGGCGCTTTCCACAGAAAAGCCCTCGAAGAGGCCGGAGCAGTGGCCGTCTACGAAGACTGCGCCGCGCTACTAGAGACTGACTTCCCGGAGTAGAGGCAAATCGGGTCACGAAAGCCGGCCTCCGGTACCGTCTACCCCCGTTCTTGCTGATCGCTGATCGCTGACCGCTGATGGCTGCCGAAGGCGACCCTCGCATCCTCGTACACCCCTGGCAGTGGGCGCCCGGTTTCACCGGCGAGCCTGGCGGCGTCGGCGTACTCGGGGGAGACGACGAAGTCCTCCCCGTCGATGTCTCCCACCTTGACCCGGCACCTGCCGTAGGGCAGGTCCACGACGACCCGGCGGCGTCCTGCGACGGTGCGGCCGACAGCGTGGTGACGCACGCCCAGGGTTCCGGTCTCCCGCATGAGGAGCCTGGCGAGGCGTTCGCGATCTCTCGATTCGGTCAGGGCGCAGGCTTTATAGGCGCCACGACCGCGCTTCATCACGATGGGCTCGAGCCAGGCGTCGATAGCGCCCGCCGCGAGGAGCCGCTCCACGGCGGCCCCGAGAAGCTCGCCCGGTGCATCGTCCACGTTCGCCTCCAATAGCTCCACCTCACCCGCCGGTCCTTCGAGCTCCCCGACCACGGCGCGAAGCAGGTTCGGCGCGTCCCGCAGCCGCGCCCTCCCGGCCCCGTAGCCAGTGGCGTGGAGGATCATGGGGGGGGCCGCGTTCGTGAACTCGCCCCCGGTGAAGGTCCTCATGAGCGCGGCTCCGGTCGGGGTGGTCGTCTCGTGGGGCTCCTCGGTCCAGCGGACACGCGAGCCTTCGAGAACCTTCAGCGTCGCCGGTCCTGGCACGGGAAGGAGGCCGTGGGCGGCGCGGGCGACGCCAGTACCCATGGGTAGCGGGCCACAGCTCACGGTGTCAGCGTCGAGTAGCTCCAGCGCCACGCAGCTCCCGACCACGTCGACGATCGAGTCCGCGGCCCCGACCTCGTGGAACGTGACCTCATCGGGGTCTTCGCCGTGGACGGCGCCCTCAGCGACGGCCAGACGGCGGAAAGCCTCCAGAGCGCGCGAAGATGACCGGTCCGGAAGATCCGCGCCTTGTATCAGGACGCGGATGTCTGCGAAGGTCCTGTGGAGATGCTCCTCAGGGTACTCTACGTCCGCCCTGAGCGCGCCGACGCCGTTCACCCAGGCCCGCTCCGTGTCGAGGTCGAAGGCAACGCCAAGGCCGCGAAGGGAGTTTGTGATCTCGGACAGTGATGCTCCGGCATCGACGAGAGCGGCGAGGGTCATATCGCCCGCCGCGCCGCCCACGGGTTGGAAATGGACGTGGGTCAAAGCCTATCCCCGCGCTCCGCGACTACCGGCCTGCGATGGGGAAAAGCCGTCCCTCTACTCTTCCCCCCGGCCGTTGGAGATCCTGCGCACGGCCATCAGGGTGACCGCCAGGCTGATGGCGAGCAGGATGAGGGGCCGCGGGTCGCTCTTCACGGCGTCCGTGAGGGGCGCCGGGTCTCTCTTCCTGCCGGCCTCGCCGATCATCTTCGCCTGACGACCCGCCGAGTCTTTCAGGCTCTTCCCAAAGCGTGTCAGGGCGTCCCTGACACGCTCCCTGACCTTCGTGGAAGTCCGCTTCACGATCACCTGGGGCTCTGCGTGCTTCTTGAGATCCCGGACGTCAGGCCCCATGCGGCTCCGGATCTCGAACATCTCCCGTTCTATGCGCTCCGGTATCTCGCTCATTGCCTCAACTGCCCCTTTACCCAGTTGATGTTCTGCTGAAGGGTGGCGATCGTCCGGTGGGGCTTGGGATCGAGCCTCCTCAATATGCCGGCTCCGGCCCCAGCGAGTATCCCCCCGATGAGCAGCAGTATACCACTGACGATCAACGCCGAGACCCACAGAGAGAGGACGACGTCGAGTATCCAGACCGCGGCCAGGGAGAAGATTATGAGGAAGACGAGCATAAAGACGCCGCCGGCGGCGAGGAGGCCGGCGCCAAGCCCTCCCCTCTTCGCTACGGGTGTCAACTCCGTCTGCGCCAGCTCGACCTGCTTGTTGACGAGCTCCTGGATCTGCGGCCTCAGCGCGTCGACGATCTCCTTCATGCTCCGGTCGGAAGGCTCGGGACCCTCCCTTAGCTCCCTGCCGAACTCCGCTACCCGTTCTCGCCCATCCATCCCCACGCTCCTTTGCTCTGGTCCTAGAACCGCGATCTCTTTCTAGTTACCCCTGCCTCACCTTGCGTAATCCGAAAAGCCGCACGGGAACGTTCATCCGTATCCTACACCAGATCCTAGTATCCAACATGCCATAAAGCACGCGAAGTGAATCGATGATGTAACATGGATTGAGTTGTACAAGAACGGCAGCTCTCCGGCGCGGATAGGAGTCTATTTGAAGCTTCACGAGGCGCTTGGCATATCTTCGGGGGACGTGGCGGCCTTCGCCGGGGCTGGGGGCAAGTCGGGTGCGATCCTCGCCGTCGCAGACGAGCTTACCCGGGTAGGGATGAAGGTCCTCGTGGCCCCGACGACGAAGATGCTGCTCGGCGAGGCGGACGGGATAGGCCCGCTCGTCACCTCAGAAGACGAAGATGAACTGCGCGCGAAGACCGAAGAAGCCCTCTCGGAAGCCCCCGCGGTCGTGGCCGGCTCCGGGATGCTCTCCAAGAACAGGGTAGGCGGCATCGACCCAGGGTGGGTCGGCGACCTGGCCCGGCTCGCCGACGTCGTCCTGGTGGAGGCCGACGGGTCGCGGCGGCGCCCGATCAAAGGCACCGCCGCCCACGAACCAGCCCTCCCCGCCACAACCACCCTCGTCGTCGCCGTCGGAAACGTCCACGCCCTCGGCACGCCCGTGGACGAAGAGCACGTCCACCGACCCGAGGTCTTCTCGAACCTCACCGGCGTCGGACCGGGCCAGAGCATAACCCCGAAAGCTTTCGCCACGTCCCTCGCACGAGGCTCGCTCGCCAGAATCCCGCAAGGCGCCAGGACCGCAGCCCTCATAACCGGTGTCGAACCAGGCCGCAGCATGTCCGACGCCTCCGTCATAGCCCGCGAACTCTGGCGCCTGGGCGTCAGGAACGTCGTCCTTACCTCCCTCCCCGCAGAATCACCAGCCCGCGTCTGGGTCCCGTAAGCTAGCACGCTCCGGCCTCCGCTTGTCAGCAGTTCAGCTATTTGGTTCTGTCGAAGGCGGATCGCTTGCGGCCGAACACGCTTGCATCGTGGAGCGCGTGTCTTTAACGTTGGATCGAAAGGCCTTGTAGACTCTGGCTCGCTTTGCGAGAGCCGGTACGACAAGGCGAGACCAGCATTCCCAACTGCGATGGGCGCTTCGCGCCTAGTCCGACCGGTCCGCTGCACCTCGGGAACTTGCGGACCGCGCTCCTGGCGTGGCTGTTCGCGCGTTCGGCTGGGGCGCGGTTCCTGGTACGGGTAGAGGACCTCGACCACTCGCGGGTGCGTCCCGGGTTGGAGGAGGCACAGCTCTTGGATCTCCGGGCCATCGGGCTCGACTGGGACGGTCCCATCGTGCGCCAGTCAGAGCGGAAGGAGTTGTACGAGGGGGCCATAGCCAGGCTAGAGGCCGATGGTTTGCTCTATCCTTGCTACTGCACGCGGGCGGAGATCCGGGCCGCGGCATCCGCTCCGCATGGCATCTCCGCCGCAGACCGTTATCCGGGGACTTGCCGTGGGCTGACAATGGCGCAGCGCGCTCAGCACGAGGCCGCGGGACGACCGCCGGCGCTGCGGGTGCGTTCGGGGGACGTGCGGATGGCTTTCGAAGACCGGCTCCTCGGTAACTTCGAAGAAGTGGTAGACGACTTCGTCGTGCGCCGCAACGACGGCACCCCGGCTTACCAGCTCGCCGTTGTGGTCGACGATGCCGCGCAGGGGTTAGGCGAGGTGGTCAGGGGCGCCGACCTCGTGGACTCGACTACGCGTCAGATTCTACTCGCACGACTGCTCGGTCTGCCAGAGCCCACTTACGCCCACGTCCCGCTCGTGCTCGGTCCCGACGGTAGGCGGCTCGCCAAACGTCACGGAGCCGTCTCGCTCTCGGATCAGGACGAGGGGCCGGATGGGGTACGCGCCTGGATGGCGCGCACGCTCGGCCTCGCCGGCGTTGGAGAGATGCCATCGTTGGATGACCTCATCTCCCGCTTCGAGCCGGACCTCCTGCCGCGCGAGGCGACTGTCTGGTCGCCGCCGCAACTGTTGGCATAAGGGCCGTGGCAAAGAAGTTGCCACCCGGACGAGAGCATATGTCCGGATGGCATATGGGACTTCGCACTTACTGGTATCATACTGGCGTTTCGGGGATCAAACGCTTCATATCAGGAGGGCGACAATTGCGATCTGGCAGAGGGACAAGTCGGTTGCAGGCGAGGATACTATCGGTGGCTGTGGTCCTCGCCCTTGTCCTGGTCTGGTTGTCGCCGGATGCTCGGGGGGCGACGACCACCCCGGGGGTCGATGAGGATCGGCGAGGCGCCCCTTACGCGGCCGGGGAGCTGTTGGTAACTTACGAACCTGGAGCTTCCGAGCGGCGCATCGACGAGATAGTCGAAGGGTCGGCGGCCCGCGTAGAAGGGAAAGTCTCCATCTCTGACGCCCAGCTTCTCTCTTTCCCCGCGGTGAAGCGCGAGCAGAGGGGACACCTCAGGGAAGAGATGCTCCGGCGGGCAAGAGAGGCCCTTCAGAGAGTTCCAGGCGTCAGGCACGTCGACTACAACTACCTCAGGCTACCTTACTACGCGGCCAACGACCCCGCGTTCGTGGACGGGTTCCAGTGGGACCTGCCCAGAATCGGGGCCCCCGCCGCGTGGAACAGGACCATGGGCGTGGGATCGAGGATAGCGGTCGTCGATACCGGAATCGACAGCGATCACCCAGATCTCGACGGCAAGATAGTCGCACAGAAGGACATGGTCGACAACGACGTCGTGGCCGAAGACGACAGGGCCGGTCACGGCACGCACGTGGCCGGAACCGTCGGCGCTGAGACGAACAACGGCGCTGGGGTCGCCGCGGTGTGTCCGGCCTGCAAACTCCTGGTGGCAAAAAGCGGAGATTCGAGGGTCCTCTACGACTCTGACATAGTCCAGGGCATCTATTGGAGCGTCAACAACCGTGCGAAGGCCATAAACCTCTCGCTCGGGTCTGAAGGAAACTCCAGGATACTCGAACATGCCGTCGACTACGCCTGGGGACACGGGGTCGTGGTCGTTGCCGCGGCAGGCAACGAGAACACGAGCAGGCCAAGCTATCCCGCCGCTTACAGGAACGTGATCTCCGTATCCGCCACAGATTTGCAGAACAGGAGGGCCCGTTTCTCGAACTACGGCAAAGTAGACGTTGCCGCCCCTGGGGTGAGGATCCTTTCCACCGTCCCTGGCGGGGGTTACGACATAAAGGCGGGCACGAGCATGGCTTCCCCGCACGTTGCTGCCCTGGCCGGTCTGCTCGCCGCCCAGGGCCGCTCGGCCCCTGAGATCCGCAGGAGGATACAGAGGACCTCCACCGACCTCGGGGCCAAGGGCAAGGATAGACTCTTCGGTTGGGGACTCATAAACGCGAACAGGGCGGTGAGGCGCTGATCGGGCAAACAGTAACGAGCTTGCGCCACCCATTCGTGTACGTGACAATGAGACTTATGGGGAGACGCATGCGCCTGTTGAGTGTGTTTATTGCGGCAGCGATCGTGATGTTCGGGCTCGCTGGCATGGCCGCACTCGATGGCGCGGCGGCGCAGGAGGAATCGGCACAGCAAACGTTGCAGTCTCGCGAGATCAAGGGCCCCAGGGCTACTCCGGAGCGTACGCCCCCGACACGCACTCCAGAGCAAAGCGCCGGAGACGTCCAGGCAAGTACCGATTGCCCCGGTGCCGTGATTATAGATACCATCGGCCCCACAGACGATGATTTGATCATCGGACCCTTCCGCATCACCGGCGAGCAGTTCCGGCTGACCTACGAGACCACGGATGCGGACGAGAGCGGGTTGCCGTTCTTCGACGTGACCGTGTTGGACGAAGCGCGCAACGAGATCGGCGGGCTGGTCTTCTTCGAAGAGGGTATCGAGCGAGAGATCATAAGTGCCGGTCCTGGTAGTTTTACCCTCGAGGCGAGGGCGGAAGACCTGCAGTACACGATAACCGCCGAGGACTGCAAGGGCAGAGATGATCCGGAACCCCCCGGACCGCCGACGGGCGGTTCCGGAGACGGCGGGCAACCCGTCCCGACAGACCCCGTCCCTGAAGACCAGTACGAGAGCGACGTCGATCCCCCCAACGAGGACGTCATCGACGACACGATCTCCGACAAGCCCCTCCCCGACACGGGCGGCGTGTCGTTGCCCGGCCTCGCGGCCTTCGGGTTCATCTGCGTCTTCGCCGCGTTCGCGCTCCTCCGTCCGGCGATGCGCCGGGATCCCTGACCCTCTAGTCGAAGGAGGTGCCTGAGCGGGCGCGAGCCTTCCGCCCAGGGGCCGTCTCACGCTACCCGGGTGCCGCCTGTAAACTTGACCTACCCGTCACGCACGAGTAGGAGAGGAACGAAAAATGAGTGTGGTCCACAGGTTCGAGGGGTTGCGGCAAGAGGTCGAGGAGAACTTCGGGGATAAGATCGTCGCGCTCCGCCGCGACATTCACTGCGAGCCCGAGCTGGGCTTCGATACCGAGAAGACCGCGGCGAAGGTCCTCGCCGCCCTCGACGGGCTGCCCCTCGACCTGGAGACAGGGGTAGCGCAAAACGGCATCGTCGCCACGCTGGAGGGAGAAGGAGGCGGGCCGACGGTGGCGCTGCGGGCTGACATGGACGCCCTCCCGATACAGGAGGAGACAGGCCTGCCTTTCGCCTCGGAGATAGAAGGCAAGATGCACGCCTGCGGCCACGACGGGCACACAAGCATGCTCGTCGGCGCGGTCCATGTTCTGTCGGGTATGAGGGACCGGCTGGGCGGCACCATCAAATTCGTCTTCCAGCCCGCCGAGGAGGGAGGAGGCGGGGGAAAAGTCATGGTCGATGAGGGAGTCGCCGACGACGTCTCTTCGATCTTCGCGCTGCACCTGTGGCCTGGGCTGCCTTTCGGGAAGGTGGCGACCAAGGCGGGCCCGATCATGGCCGCCGCCGACGCCTTCGAGATGGAGGTAAGGGGCTCGGGAGGGCACGGCGCCATGCCCCACCTGGCCGCCGACGCCGTCGTTATGGCAGCCCAGATCGTTACGGCATTGCAGACCGTCGTCTCCAGGGAGGTAGATCCCGTCGAGCCCGCGGTCCTGACGGTGGGGGAGATCGGGGCCGGAACCGCCTTCAACATCATCCCTGAGAAGGCCCGCATCGGCGGAACGGTCCGCACGCTCGACCCCGACCTCCGCAAGATGATGCCGGAACGTATAGAGGAACTGGCCCGCGGGGTCGCAAAGGGGATGCGGGGCGACGTAGATCTGGACTACACCTTCTCCTACCCCGTAACCGTCAACGACGAAGACGCGGCCGCCCGCGCCCTCAGCGTGGCCGATGACCTCTTCGGCGGTGATTCCGTCCTGGAACTACCCAATCCCTCGATGGGCGGCGAAGACTTCGCGTACTTCCTGGAAAAAGTGCCTGGTGCCTTCATCTGGCTCGGCGTCGGGGAGGACGCCTCCGGCCTACACACGTCCCGTTTCGCCTTCGACGAAGACATCCTTCCGCGAGGAGCAGCGTTGCTCGCAGCGCTAGCGTTATCAGCCTGTTAGCACGCTGCCTGCGGCAGCTTGTCAGCACGGCGCTTCGCGCCTTGTCAGCACGCTCGGGCTAGCGCCCTCGCTTGTCAGCAACGCTTCGCCCTCCGGGCTCGCTTTCAGCCTTTTTTGTTTCGGCCTCGCGCTGCGGCGTGCAACGCACCGCTGCCATTGGCGGTAGGGGTCTACGCTCATGGCGGCGCCCCAAGACGACTTCCTGACAAGGCGCCGACCGGAGGGAGGCGCCGGGCTGACAAGCGAAGGCGAAGCCTGAGCGTGCTGACAAGTGGAAGCCGAAGGCTGGAACGTGCTGACAAGCCTGCGAAGCAGGCGTGCTAGCTACCCGGTGGGTTGATCAGGAAGCCAACGGTCTCGCCAGGACCGAGTAGGGCAAGAATCGTCAGGATGACGGCTAGAATTGGGATGAGGGTTGCGGCGACAGCGCGGGCCCGGGTGACGTTCATGGTCTCCTTTACGGCTATGGTGGCGACGTAGGCGCCGTAAGGGATGGCTATTAGGGGAAGGAAGGGAACCCAGAGTGCGATCCCTATCCCGCTCGCGTAGCCCAGGGAGCGGAAGAGGGGGACGAAGCCACTGCGCGAGAGGGTGCCCCCTCCGAGGATGACGAGGACGAGGATCGCCAGCCCGGCGACGAGCAGCGGCGCGAGCACGATGGCGACCACTAGTCCGAAGAGGGGAGCGTAGACCAGGGCGTAGTTGAACTCGAGGAGCCAGATCGTCTGGAGCACTGCTTCGAGGAGCAGGTTGAGGTAGAGGACTATGGAAACGAAGATGGCGGGTCGGATCACGCCCCCCTGCGGGTCGAGCCCCCTGAAGAAGCGAATCGGGTAGAACCAGACCCCCCGCAACGCGCTCCAGAAGTCTTCGGGGGATGCCATAGGTCTCACGTCTGTGCGGGCCACTACGATCCCTGGTCCTGTTTGTCGGAGCCTCCGTTCGGGAGTTCGCGCAAGACGCTGCCCACGCGCGTCTGGAGTGTCAGGTCCCTCGTGTCCTCGGCCGGGAGCGTGGCGACGATGTCGCCGGTTTCGACGGAGACCCTGCCGCCGCCTGAGAAGCGCCCCGAGAGGGTGACTGTGCCCACCTCGACGCCGGCTTCCAGGGTACCCAGGATCAGGTCTTCGAGAAAGACATCTCCGGAGCCGACCTCGAGCTCGGCCACTCCCGTGTCGGTGTTTATGTTGGCGACGGTGACGTCTCCCTGGGGGGCTTCGACCCTGACGTTGCCGGCGACGTCCCTCACCGTCACGTCGCCGGCCTCGGCGCCGACCGTCACGTTGCCCGAGAGACCGGAGACCTCGACATCCCCGGCCCCGGATTCGACCTCGACGGAACCGCCGGCCGGTATGAGGAGCGCGTAGTCAGCCCCCGCGTCATCGCCACCGTCCGTCTCGATGACGATCTCCGAGCCTTCGCGGGAGATGTCCACGGGCACCTCGGAGGCCCGCTGCTTGGCGGCGGCGGGGTCGGCGGCCATCGCGTATCGCGTGGCCTCGTACTCGACGGACCTGGAATCCTCTACTCCCTCGACACGCACCTGACCCGTGGCGTTGGTGAGCAGTACTCGAGGCCGCGGCCCGGCGGAATCTATGGAGTCCTTCGCGACGCTCGTGCCTGGTACGCTCTCCCCGAGGGACCTCCAGAGGAAGACCGCTGCCACCGCGACCAGCGCCAGCACGGCCAGCAAGAGGAGTAGCGGGAGGATTCGTGGGGGCCGTCCGCGTCCCCTCTCCGCCCTCGAAGCGGTCTGCCCCGAGGGCGTCTCGTCGCGCCTAGGGTCCTCTCCGCCCCTGAAGCTCACGAGGGATCTACACCGGGACCGTCATTGCGCCACGCGGCCGTACACGTCGTCGAGCCTGACGATGTCCTCCTCGTCGAACTCCCCGAAGGAGATCTCCAGTATCCTGACCTCCTCCTCGCCCGCCGTGGAGAGCCTGTGAACCGTCCCCCGAGGGATGAACACCTTCTCCCCGATTTCTGGCTCGAGGATCTCTTCGCCGAGCTGTATCCGGGCGCCCGCGTCCAGCGTGACCCAGAGTTCGTCGCGGTGGTGGTGGTACTGGCTCGAGAGCTTGCCGCCGGGAGCGACGGTGATGATCTTGACCGTACAGGGCAGGTTGTGCGTGTACTGCTCGAATTTGCCCCAGGGCTTGTCTACCTTTATGGAAGGCGGGCGGTGATCCAAGACGACCCCCTTTCGTGAACGGCCAGTTTAGCCCATCCGCTCGCCGTTTTGGAGACGTATCATCGCGATACGCCGCGGATTGGCTCCCGCGCTTACGAACCGCCCCTACCCTTTCGAGAGGGTCTTCCCGCCGTCGGCGTAGCGGGCGAGGACGAAGAGGAGGTCGGAGAGGCGGTTGACGACGCGCACGGCGTAGGGGTGCTCGCCCGCGTACCCGGCGGCGACGAGGCTCCGCTCCGCGCGTCGGACCACTGAGCGGGCTACGTCGAGGAGCGCACCGGCCCTGCTCTCCCCGGGGATGACGAACTCTTTGGGTATCTCCGTCCGGCCGCGCCACACTTCGAGGGCGTCGTCGAGAGTTTCCAGGTCTTCTTCGCCGACTGCGTTGTCCTCCTTGGGCATCGCCACGTCGCCCATGACGCGGTACAGGAGGCGCTGCAGCGAAATCAAGAGTTCCCCGACCTCCTCGTCCGCCTCCGCGCGGGCCAGGCCGAGGTAAGAGCTCGCCTCGTCCACGTCGCCAAGGACGATGATCCGCAAGTCGTCCTTACCCAGCCTTCCCGACCCTAGCAGGGTCGTCGTACCGTCGTCGCCGCGGCCGGTCGAGACCGGCGGGTTGCTGTCTCGCTCACTCACGGAATCTCCTGTTCTCTCTGGTATGCACGGGCAAGGTAGCCCGGCGGACCCGCCAGCGCAAGCACCCACGGCCTGAGACCAGATGGATGGTAGCGGGGCGCGGACTGCCCGACGGTCGGAGATCAGGCCCGACAACTCGCCGGGTTCGAAGTCTTCGAGGTGCGCCCACAGCCCGACGTAGGGCGCAGCAAAGAATCTCGGCCGTTATCGCAGGGGGCGGAAGAAGTCCCGCACGTCGCCGGTAAGCAGGTCCGGTGCCTCCATGGCGGCGAAGTGGCCGCCGCGGTCGAACTCACTCCAGTGCACGATCGTGTTGCTCTGTTCGGCGTAGCGTCGGATGGCAATGTCCTCGGCGAAGACCGCGACGCCGGTGGGCACTCCGGACGGCTGCGGCCAATGGCCGGAATGGGCGCCCTCGTAGTAGATCCGCGCCGAGGAGCCCGCGGTGCCGGTGAGCCAGTAGAGCATCACGTTAGTGAGCATCCTGTCCCTGTCGATGGCCTCCTCCGGCAGCCCGTCCGAAGGGTGGGTCCACTCCTTGAACTTATCGACGATCCAGGCCAGCTGGCCGACCGGCGAGTCCGTCAGCCCGTAGGCCAGGGTCTGGGGCCTGGTGGACTGGATCTGGGCGTAGCCGAAGCCCTCGGCCATGAACTCGCCGATCCGCCGCACGCGGGCCCTCTCCGAGTTGGTGAGCTGGGCCAGCTCGGCGTCGTCGAGCGGCGGGAACGGCATGAAACCGACGGTGGCGGCATTGACGTGGATGCCGACCACGTGATCGGGATCGACGCGGCCCAACTCCGGGGAGACCCCGGCGCCGATGTCGCCGCCCTGGGCGCCGTATCGCTCGTAGCCAAGCCGGCGCATCAACTCGGCGAAGGCGGCCGCGATGCGCTGCTCGGTCCACCCGGCCTCGAGGGTCGGCCCGGAGAACCCGAAGCCAGGGATCGACGGGATCACCAGGTGGAAGGCATCAGCCGCCTCACCGCCGTGGGCGCGCGGATCCGCGAGTGGCCCGATGACGTCCAGGAACTCCACGACCGAACCAGGCCAGCCGTGGGTGATGAGGAGCGGCAGGGCGTCCGGCTCGGGCGAGCGTACGTGCAGGAAGTGGATGTTCTGCCCATCGACTGTGGTGACGAACTGCTGTAATTCGTTGAGCTTCGCCTCGTGCTCGCGCCAGTCGTAGGAGGCGCGCCAGTACTCGGCAAGTTCTTTCAGATAGCCCAGCGGGACCCCGCGGTCCCAGCCTACACCAGGCAACTCGTCGGCCCAGCGGGTGCGGGCCAGGCGCTCTCTCAAATCGTCGAGATCCGCTTGCGGGATTTCGACCCGGAACGGTCGGATCTCGGCGTCAGGGCGGTCGTTGGTCATGATCGCAGTCTCCTTTCGATTCAGCTAGCACGGAACAAAACGTTCTGTTCCGTATTATACCTGAACGGAACAGTCCGTTCAAGACATGATATGCTGTATTCATGGAAAAAGGAGCCGTAGGGAAGGGAATGACAAGAGGGGCTGCTCCGCTGAGTGGCCGGCGGGCGGAGGCGGCGCGCAACGACGGTTTGATCCTGGAGGCTGCCCGCGAGGTGTTCGTCGCTGACCCGAAGGCCCCGATCTCCGCGGTGGCCGGGCGGGCTGGGGTTGGGATCGGGGCTCTTTACAGGCGCTACGGGAGCAAGGAGGATCTCCTGCGGCGGCTCTCCGCCGACGGCCTGCGGGTGTACACTGCCGCCGTGGAGGAAGCTCTGGCCGATCGGGGAGATCCGTGGGTCGCATTTACGAACTTCATGCGTCGCGTCGTGGACGCCGATACTCATTCGCTGACGCTGCGCCTGGCCGGAACCTTCGCCCCTACTGAGGAGTTGTATCGCGACAGCGAGCGGGCGCAGAGGCTAAACGTGAAGCTCCTCGAGCGCACCAGGGCTGCTGGCGCCATTCGCTCAGACATCGAGGTCGGCGATATCGCCCTGCTGCTCGAGCAACTAGCGGCCGTTCGGGTAGGGGACGAGGAGCGGACCCGACAGCTTCGCCACCGGTACCTGGCAGTGTTGCTGGAAGCTCTGCACGCTCCTTCGGGGTCCCAGCTTCCGGGGCCTCCGCCAAGCTGGGAAGAGATCGACCGGCGCTGGAAGCCCTGGAGCAGTTCATAAAAGTATCGACCCACCGCGAAGAGCACCTTCCGATATAGGCCTTCGTCTCAGCGCGAGGCCAACAAGCTGACGTGCTGAAAAGCTGCAAAGAGGTGCAAACCTCTTTGCAATCACCGACGGTTACCGGTGGCGTGGGTTAGAATCTGCGGGCGATGCACCTGAGAGTCGATTTTCCGCTCAGATCCGAAGGCCACCTCGGCCGGGCCGCCGCACTCGCGTCGCGGCATCCTACTTATCATGTCGATGGAGTGAACGGCACGGCGCGGGTCTCGGTCGACCTGGATCTCCCCTCCGACTGGCGGCTCCTCGACGACTTCTCGGGGCTTCTTCGCGGCGAGGGCGGCGCCGAGTACGCGACAGAAGGGACTCCGCTCTCGGCGGACGAGCTCTTCGGTGGCCTGAGGTGTTTCTTACGCAAGCAGCGCTCGGGGACGGCGGCGAGGGAGTGGTGCACGCCGACGTCCCTCGAAGGCAAGCAGCTCTTCCCTTGCCGTCAGATCCGGGTCTACGACAACGAACATCTCACGGGCAACTCGTGGTACGCGTTCGGCAAGATGGATGGCGGGGCCGCCTTCGAGGTGGACAAGGATGCGATCACGGAGCGCGTCCTCTCCGACCTCGGCCCGTGCGTCAGGTGCCCGATCCTCGACCTCGACGCGACCGCCGAGATAGTGGCCCGCCTGCCCGAGAGGATAGACCCCAGCAGGGACGAGGCCTGGAACTACAAGGAAGACGGCGGGCTACCCGGGTGGAAGGTCGTCAAGACGCGCGACGGGCGCGAGGAGGCTGCCCCGCAGGAGGAGGGCAGGGAGGGCCTGATCGAACGCCTCGCGCGGAGCGTGCGCAGCGGGGGAGCCGGCGTGGCCGCTGCGAGCGGAGCGGCGCCGGGCAGCCGTAACGTGCCGGCGACCAGCTACGAGGACGTAGGCGGCATGCGCGAGACCGTAGACATGGTGCGCGAGGCGGTCGAGTTGCCCATAACGCACCCTGAGATCTTCCGCAAGCTCCACATCCGGCCGCACAAGGGAATCCTGTTCTACGGGCCGCCGGGGACGGGCAAGACGCTCCTGGCGCGGGCCGTCGCCCACGAGAGCGGGGCCCACTTCGTGGCCGTCTCGGGCCCTGAGATCCTCAACAAGTTCTGGGGCCAGAGTGAGGCGAAGCTGAGATCTATCTTCAACGAGGCGCGCGTCAAAGCGCCAGCGATCGTACTCTTCGACGAGATAGACTCCTTCGCCTCATCCCGCGACATGATGAGCGAGAGCTTCGAGGCCACCCTGGTCTCCCAGCTCCTCTCCCTCATGGACGGGCTCAATAGTTTAGGTCGGGTGTGCGTCATAGCCACCACGAATCGGCCTTCTGCCCTCGACCCGGCCCTCAGGCGCCCGGGGCGCTTCGACCACGAGATCGAGATCGGGCTCCCCGACGCAGAGGCGCGGTTGCACATTCTCGGAATCCACACCCGCGAGATGCCCACGGACCCGGATCTGAACCTGGATCAGATAGCCGGTCTCACCGGCAGCTACTCGGGCGCAGACCTCGAGGGCCTCTGCCGCGAGGCGGCTCTCGTGTGCATGCGCCGCACGATAAACCTCCACGACTTCGAGAAGCGGATAGCCTCCCACCAACTCTCGGCCCTCTCCGTCACAACCTACGACTTCCGTACGGCGATGAAGCGCATAGGCCCAAGCATCCGGCGCTAGTGCCGGGTGGCTCAGGCCGGTACTCGCACGAGGGGCTCCGCCTCGAGACTAAGTTCTCTGGCGGCCTGGAGAGCCTCCGGAACGAGGTAGAAAAGTTCGGGTGACAACTCCACGCAGCATGATGGGTTTTCGGGGAAGTCCGTACGATGGAACAGGTCCCCCAGCGGGATGGTGCCTCTGCCCGGTGGGAGGTGCAGATCTCCCATCCCGTAGACGGTGTGCTCGGAGACGGCCGGCACGCCCGTGAGGTTGGTCCTCTGCAGGTTGTCGTGAAGGTGTATGTGGCGGACGAGTGGGGCTACGGCGGCGCACTCTTCGATGAAGTCGAAACCGAAGAAGCCTGCCGCGAGGGCCGCATGTCCCACGTCCAGGCAGATACCTACCGAGGGATGGTCGACCGTGGAGATCTGCTCGGCCAGCAGGCGAGGCCAGACCGAGTAGTCGTAGACCGCGCCGCGTAGGATCGGCTGCTCGGGGTAGTAGTTCTCGACGGCGATGGTCAAGCCAAGCTCACCCGCCAACTCGCCCGCCTCCCGCAGGGCTGAGCGTTCGGCTGAGAGCTGGTCCCTCATGCTGCACCTGGCGTCGCGCGCGCCCAAGCGCTGGCCGGCGTGGCAGACTATCACCTCAGCGCCGATTGTGTGCGCGAACCGGAGGCTGGCCCCGAGGACGTCGCGCTGAAGGGAAGGGGAGGTTAGATCCATGAGGTTGACCTCGAGCGGGGCGTGGACCGTGTACGATAGTTCAGCCTCGAGCAGAAGATCCCCAACCGTCCGCAGCCTGTTCGAATCTAACCTGCCGCCGAGGATCACCCCGAGATTCTGGGGCCAGACCTCCACGAAATTTGGCCCGGCGCTCTTCAAGAACGCCAGATCCTCGGCGAGCCCACGGACACCGTCGATATGCAGGCTGGTCATGTTGATGCCAACACCCCGAAAGGCCATACGGTTCCTTCCTCCCTTAGAGCCGCACGCGATCTCGCCCACGCAGTATAGGCTTGCCGATACTTCCCTGGGTCAAAGGAGCGTTAACGACGAGTAAAATCTGGGTTCAATCGATTCTGTAGAATAGGCTCAGTTAATCGCGAGAGAGACGAATCGAGGGGGGCACGACCGGATTGAGCAGCTACGAGAACTACACGCACAAATCCGGGAACTACGACAGGACCAGGGAGCCGGTAGGGACCGAGATCATCGTCGGCTGCTTCGCCCACGCGCCGGTACCTCTGGACCGGACGGTAGTATTGGACGCCGGGTGCGGCACCGGCAGCTATTCCGAGGCGCTGCTCGGTTACGTCGGCCGGATCGAGGCGGTAGACATGAACCACGGTATGCTCGAGGTCGCCGCGCGCAAGCTGGCGTGGGCCGGGGATCGCATCACTTTTTACTCTTCGAGGATCGACGAGCTGCCATTCGAAGACGCGACCCTTGACGGGGTCATGATCAACCAGGTACTCCACCATCTGCCCGACGCCGCCGCCGAAGGATTCCCCGCACACTGCCGGGCCTTCAGGGAGTTCGCCAGGGTTCTGAAGCCCGGTGGCATCCTTACGATCAGTACCTGCTCGCAAGAGCAACTGCGCCACGGCTACTGGCACTACGACCTGATCCCTGAGGCTGCCGATGCTCTCCGGAACCGCTACGTCCCCATCGACGAGATGCTGGAAATTCTGGGCGATTGCGGTTTCTTACACCGGGGACGCTTCGCGCCGGTCGACGCCACGGTCCAGGGCGAGTCCTATTTCGATCCCCGCGGTCCCCTGAAGGAAGAGTGGAGGGACGGAGATTCGGTCTGGTCGCTGGTCGCCGAAGACCGCCTTTCTCACGCTCTCACCAGAATTCGGAAGCTGGACGAGAGAGGAGAGCTGGAAACCTATGCGGCGCGCAACGACGCCCCGCGCGGCCACATCGGCCAGGTAACCGTCCTTTTCGCCTCCCGCAGGTAAGCTGCCACCAACCCCGCATTGCGTACAGTTAACGTAGAGTTTACAATCATTTGACTACCCCACGGGCGTGGGGGAACGCCACTTGCAAAACAGATCTGGAGAGGAGCACGATTGGACGCAGTGTATGCCGCGCTGGCACGCGTGCCCCTGTTCAGGAACGTACGGCAGGACAACATCGAACTCGAATTACTCGGCGGTGCTCTTACTAACGTCTGTTACAAGGTGACCACGGGCGGTGCTTCCTACGTGCTCAGGCTCGCGGGGAAAGGCACCTCAGACTATATAGACCGGGTTGCCGAGAAGCATAATGCGAGGGTAGCGGCGGACGCCGGGGTCAACGTCGAAGTACTCTACTTCGACGTAAGAGACGGCACGATGGTAACCCGGTTCGTCGAAGGGATCTCCATGAATTGGGGGAGAGGCTTTAGCCGAGATCCGGGGTCGCCGATCCGTGCCGCGTTGGCGCTCAAGCGGGTACACCGCCTGAGTAAGGAATTCGTGTCCCGCTTCGACGTTTTCGCCGAGATCGACTACTACGCCGACCTCTTGCGCGAGCAGCGGATGTCGCCACCGCGGGATTACTACGAGCTAGGACGCAAGGCGAGGGCGGTACGCCGCGCGCTAGAGGCTTCTCCCGTTCCCCTCGTGCCCTGTCACAACGACCCGTGGCCGGGGAACCTCCTCGACGCGGGTGGGCACATCTATCTCATCGACTGGGAATACTCAGGCATGAACGATCCGATGTGGGACCTGGGAGACCTCTCCGTCGAGGCGGGGTTCGAGCCCGAGCAAGACCGAACCATGATGGAGGCCTACTGGGGCGGCACCGCTTCTCCGGCGTTCTACTCGCGGATGGAGATCTACAAGGCGATGAGCGACCTCCACTGGTCCCTCTGGGGCTTTGTCCAACATGCTAAAGGCAACCCTGCGGAGGACTTCTGGAGCTATGCTCTGGGTAGGCTCGAACGCTGCAAGGCGCGAATGAGCAGCGGGAATTTCGGCCGGCATCTTGGCGCGGTACGCGCGTCCGGTAGGCCGCGCACTGCTCAGCGCATCTATCGGACCAGCCCGGAGACGAGAACTCCCACCCACAAGGTACCGGAGAGCGGTTAGTCTCCCAGCAACTCCGGGGCCCTTCGGTACCTCGTCAGTAGAAAAAAGAGAGGCGGCCTCTGTGAGGCTCATTATCTCGGGCGCTTCTCCGACGCAGCTTCGCATTTTGCGTTATTATTGTGCAAAGCTAAGAAATAAGAAAGGATGGTGACCGATAAAGTGAGTAGGTTAGAGCGGAAGCTTAACAACCCGAAGGTCGTGCTCGTCGTAGGGGTGGGCGCCGTTGCCCTCAACGTTCTGTTGTACTTCGGCGTCTTCCTGCCCAGGATGATGCCGCTCATCGGGAACGTATACTCTATCGGTGCCTCCATTCCCGAGTCTATCGCTGCCAACTTTCCCGAGGCAAATAGTGGGTCTCAGTCCGAGGCAAGTAGTGGGTCCCAGTCCGAGGGTGGTAGTAAGTCCCAGCCCGAGGCAAGTAGCGAGTCTCAGTCCGAGGCAACGTCCCGAGGCAAGTGTGGGTCTCAGTCCGAGGGTGGTAGTAAGTCCCAGCCCGAGGCAAGTAGCGAGTCTCAGTCCGAGGCAAGGTCTTATCCCGAGGCAAGTAGTGAGTCTCAGTCCGAGGGATCTCTCGAGTCGGTTTCCGCCTCAGTTCCAAGCTCACCTTCCGGGTCGGCTCCCCAGCCGTCTGCCGCTCCCCAGCCGTCTGCTGCTCCCCAGCCGTCTGCTGCTCCCCAGCCGTCTGCTGCTCCCCAGCCGTCTGTTGCTCCCCAGCCGTCTGCTGCTCCCCAGCCGTCTGCTGCTCCGCCTTCTTCTGCTCCGCCTTCTTCTGCTCCGCCGTCTTTGCTCCCCAGCCGTCTGCTGCTCCCCAGCCGTCCGTGGCGCCTCAGGGGCAGTATTGATAAGCCACTCCACTTCTCGGGCGAAGGGACGGCGGGCTCGCACTGAAGCGCGCTGGTCCCCGGCCGTAGAATAAAGCATGCTCCGAACATCGCCCGTATGGAGTGCTCGAGAACGCGTATGTTCTTCTACTACGGGGTTCCAAGGCGCGAGACGGACGAGCGTACCGCCTCGACCATAGTCTCCACAGCTTCTTTCCTGCTCAAGCCGCTTCCTCGTTCGAGTGAGCGCCAGGTGTTGAAGTCGATCGCAAGCTTGAGCGTAGCGAGCAAGTATTTCCTCCGTTTGGTCAGAACCACCCATCCCTCGGCGAGCAGGTCGCCAAGCGCCTCGAGGTAGGGCACGACCGAGCCCTCGAGCAGGGCGGCGAGTTCGGGCATCGTCTGGGCATCACGTAGGACGTTCGCCCGCATCGGCTCAGTGCGGGCGTAGAAGCCGTAGAGCTCCGTCAGGGCCGTCCGCAACCTCTCTTGCGGATCGCCAATCTGTGCCCAGGGGGTCGGATCCGGCGCCGGGTGCCGCTCGGTCCAACTCTTCGAGCATGCCTTCAGAAGGTCGGTTACGTCGGGGAAGTGGTTGTAGACGGTCAGCCGGTTCACCCCCGCGCGCTTGGCTATCTCGCTAATGGTGGTGTTGGCTGGCCCCCGCGTGCGGTGTAACTCGACCGTGGCCTCAACGATCCGACGCCGCGTCTCGCGCTGGCGCTCGGCTCGCCTCTTCATCTCGTACTTGCGTTTCTCGACCATTTCGATAAACACTATACCAAACGATATTGACACGAGGATCGGAGAGGTGTATGGTGCCTACCGTTCGGTAAACATAATGTTTATCGAAACTAGTAGAGGAGGTCGTTCGTGATGGGAGCGATAAACCCGCAGGAGCGCATATTACTCTCGCCCGGTGAGGGCGAGACGGTGTGGCTGAGGAAGCTTGGCATAAGGTTCATGATCGGAGGAGAGCGGACTGAAGGCAACTTCGCGCTCGTCGAGCATCCGATCGGGCCGCGAGCCCTCGCGGCACCGATGCACACCCATGAGCACGAGGATGAGTACACCTACGTGCTGGAGGGAGAGGTTGGAGTCCAGATAGGCGAGGAGGTTCTTACAGCGCGGCCTGGGGATCTGGTCTTCAAGCCCAGGGGTGTGCCGCACGCCTTCTGGAATGCCGCAGATACGCCCGCCCGGGCACTCGAGATCATCTCGCCTGCGGGCTTCGAGCGCTACTTCGCGGAGCTGGCTCCGCTTTTCCCGCCTGCCAACCAAGGTCCGCTCAACGAGGAAGCGATCGGCGCCGTGAGGGAGAAGTACGGGCTCGAGATGGACATGGATTCTATCCCTGTGCTCGCAGAGCGCCATGGCCTTGCGGTCGACGCACCGCCGATTTCCGACCGGTAGCACGAGTGAATAGAGGTTCGGGGCGTTGAGCGGCCTCGGCCCTTCTCTCAATTGATCTTAAGGGGCGGATTCCACACAGCTTGTCTAGTCTTCCCGACGGTCACAGACGTAGTCGCGGGAGGGGTCGTAGTCCCGACCGTCCACCTCCCTCAGGCGAGGTCCGTACAGGTGCACCGAGATCGCCACGCTGTCACCAGGGTTCCCTACCCGGTGAATGCCTCCGTCGTGGGGCAGCACGCTCGAGGCTCCGTCTTCCCTGCTCCACATGAGTTCCCAGACCTTTTTCAGGTGCGCGTGATCCAGCCTCGAACCGTCATCCAGTCGCTCGTAGCGCTCCTCTAATACGGATCCTACGGCACAGAGGTAAGCTCCCCAACAGGAATGGTCGTGGACCTTGGTCTGGGTGCCCGGAGGCCAGACGAAGACCTGCAATGAGAGGGAATGTTCCTCGCCTTCGTACTTGTGGGCCACGTACCAGTCTTCTTGTTTGCCCCTCGTCTCCTCCAGGAGAGGGCGAATCTCGGCCTCGATAAAGTTGGGGTCCTCTATGACATGAGCCAGGTAGGAAGCGGCTCTCGGTAAGGCTAGGTCCGTAGGAAGCTCGGAGAGCTCCTGCAGTTCGTTCATGTCCATCGCTAGCAATGTCATCGTGCCCGCGCCCAACGCCGCACCTGCCACATCGATCGCCCTACGCCGCCAGTCGCCCGACCGTGGCAACGGAGTCCTCCACGAAGAAGGTCTCGGGATCAATGGGAAACGCAACCTCGCACTCTTTGCCGGGGTTCTGCCTCGCCACGATCTCCAGGGCTCGCTCGATGCTCTCAGCTTGTATCGCCGCCCTGAAACTCGCTGTGCCGCTGCTCACATGGACCGTGATCCTTATCATCTGTCCACACCTACTTTCCCCGAAAGTTAGCTGTGATCATTACCCGTTGATTATACTTCATGGTCCTCACTGACAGTAGTGAAGAAAAACCAGAACTCGAAAATCAAGGGAATGTGGCGAGAGGATAAAGCCTGGTGTCCTAGGGACGAGGGTCCCTTACGAGGCTACTCTATGGGGAGGGCACGGCTGGTTCGTTCTCGCCGCGCATGAGGCGTCGTCGCGCGGTCTCCCTGCCTCCGATTGCCCTGACGCGCTCTGTGGCCTTGGCGAGCCCGAACTCGGGCATGTTGGAGTAGATCGCCTCGTAGTTGCCACGCCCTACGATGTAGGTCTCGTGGAAGATCCCGACGCTCCCGTCTCGTGCCGACGGTTCGGTTGAAACGCTGCCACGCGGGCATATGCGGGTCGTCTGGATTTCTGGCGAACTTCTCTAGATCCTCGAACGAGCGCCAGTACTGGAGTAGCGCCGGTCCCCGACCGTAGAAGAAAAACTCGCCGCCCAGGAACCCCTTCTCCGGGTGTTTGTACAGCTCCCTTAGCATCGGTCCCATCGCGCGGAACGTAGGCAGCCACTTCCTTACGGCGAGCGGCCTGTTTATGCGCATCCCGATAATGAAGACCACGAACGGCTCGTCCATCCTGGCGGTGAACCTGCCTTTGATCACTTCTGCCATCCTACTCTCCGTCTCGAACGATCCACTATACGCCTCGCTGCGGCCAGCACGAGATTCGCGGATCTTACGATTCTCGATGCTTTCATCGAACCTCCTCCGTTTGGTTTCGTGGTCTCCTTATGAGGCCTATCCCCAGCACCAGCACGCCGAAGGCCAGAGAGAGGGCGCCGACGTATGCGAGGTAGATCATGGCGTTCGGCTCCGTAGCCTCTGGCGAGAGCACGGACAGGAAGAACGCCGCCGGCAACAGGACCGCCGCTGCCGGAATAGAGTGCCTGGCCACACTCTTGAGCCACCCCGGGAGGTTGGCCTCGTCCACATAGCGCAGCGTGACCAGCGAGAGCACGAGCAGCACGCCGGCGTGCGCGTGACCGGCCCGCCAGAGGTCCTGGCGCAACTGGTTCTGCGCGTAACCCGGATCGCCCACCAACAGCGACAGGATGCTGGTCCCACCGTAGACGACGGCGGGAAGCAGGACGAGGAGCACCCCCGCTATCAAGCGCGACTCGCGGCTCACGGCCCCACCCCGTCGCCCCACAGCGCGTACAGGATGGCGCCGCCCCTCGCCCTGACCTCGATGTAGCCGTTCTCGGCCAACTCCTTGAGCCTCCTGTCGGCCTCGGCGACCGTAAGTGAGGTCCTCGCCGCCGCGGACGCGGCCGAGATCTCACCGCTCTCCCGTATGGCCACCAACAACTCCCGCTCCCGCTCCTCCCCGGAGACCCGAACGGGCCGCCCCTCACCGAGCCCCGAGACACCACTCGTCAACAACCCGAGAGCAGGAAAGGCGACCCAGAAGTATGTCGTGAAGATCCACCACAACTGCGGCACGAAAACGACGAGAAACACCCCAGAGAGCCCGACGGACGCGAGCACCGAGAGCGCCGCCGAGATCCTCGCCCCAGGACCCATCTTCTCAACGTCTCGCCCAAAAAACCCACGACCGCCACGATGATTCCAGTGACCGTGCCTCATCCCACGCCCCACGTAAGACCCGCCGCACATCTCCCGCTCCTTCCTTAAACCTTTATGTAAATCCTGACATATGGTACTCTAGAGGCCGAGAGACGATATGTCAAGAGTGACATAACAAAAACATTTGGAGGACCATGACGACTCTGGGGTATGCGATCTTGGGTTTGCTATCGAGGGAGGATTTGAGCGGGTACGATCTGACACAGCGGATGGCGGGTCGGGTCGGGTATTTCTGGAGGGCGAGGCACAGCCAGATCTACCCTGAGTTAGCAAAGCTCGAGGACGGCGGCTACGTGACGCACAGCGTGGTCGAGCAGAGAGAGCGGCCGGACAAGAAGGTGTACAGGATCACGGCCGAGGGATTGGAGGATCTCAAGGAGTGGGTGACGCGGCCACCCGTGCCGAGGCCTGTACGGGACGAGTTGACGTTGAAGGCTTACTCGGTGTGGCTTGCGGACAAGGAGGAGGCTGCGCAGCTCTTCCGCGAAGAGGGGCTCAGGCACGAGGAGCAGCTCGCGCACTACGAGGAGTTGAGGGCCTGGATGGAGGGAGTGTGGTGGGAGAATCTCACCCGTACGGACAGCCCCGAGTTTGCCACTTACGCGACGCTCCGGCGCGGCATCGGCTATGAGAGGGAGTACGCCGAGTGGTGCCTGTGGGTGGCCGACTCCGTCGGAGGGCGGGCACCAGCCGCGACCAAAGAGGGGAAGGGAGTGTGATCCCGGGTCCGCGCTTCCGGTAGAATCTGGACGCAAACTAGAGGGCCGGAGGATATGGAGCTACGCAAGTATCGGGAAGGGGACGTGGACGCGCTGGCGCGTCTTGGGGTGGCCGCCTTCGCGAACAGCGTCTCCGACTGGGAGAAGATGTTCGACCCGGATCACAACGCGCGCCTCGACCTCGAGCAGGTCCACGTCATCGAGGAGGATGGGGAGGCCAGGGCGAGCGCCACCGTGCTGCCGCTGGAGTCCTTTGTGGAAGGAGAGCCACGTCCGATGGGTGGCATCTCCGCGGTCATGGTCCATCCGGCCTACAGGCGGCGGGGCTTCGCGGGGGAGTTGATGCGCGCCGTCCTTCGCGACATGCGCGAGAGGGATGTCGCCCTCTCGCTGCTCTCACCCTTCGCCCACGCTTTCTACAGGGTCTTCGGCTACGAGCTCGTCACCGAGGACATCGAGTACAGGCTCAAGCCCGCCGACCTGCCGACCAGCCCGGAGCAGGGCTATCTCAGGGCCTACTGGGACGAGGACCTCCCCTCTTTGATGGATCTCTACGAAACAGAGGCGAAGAGGCATACCCTCAGCGTGCTCAGGAGCGAAGGACACTGGAAAAAGAGCCTGGCCGACAAAGACAACGAAGTCGCCGTCTACGAGCGGGACGATGGTGTGGAAGGCTACATCCTCTACAAGATATCCGGGTGGCGGGAGCAGGACCCGCGGCGCACCCTCACGGTAGATGAGCTCGTCGCTGGCACGCTGCGGGCGCGGGAGGCACTCTACTCCTTTATGGCGGGCCTGGACCCCCTGGCTTACGGGATAAAGCTCTTCACCCCTCGTGGAGAGCCGCTCCACCCTTACCTCAGAAATTCGTACGTAAACGCGAAGATCGAGCCAGACCAGATGCTTCGCCTCGTCGACGTCGAAACGGCTCTGGGGTATCTCGAACGCACGCCCGAGGCGCCGCTCGTACTCGACGTAAAGGACGACGTCATACCGGAGAACGCGGCCCAGTACACCGTCGCAGACGGCATGGTCATCCGTGGGGCTGAGGCGTCACAGAGCGTCTCGCTCGACGTGCGCAGGCTCGCCCAGCTCTACGCCGGGTACCTTCAAGCCAGCGATCTCGTCAGGCACGGGCTCATCGACGCGAGCTCTCCGGAGGCCCTGGATCTCCTCGACTCGCTCTTCCCGCAGGGTGACCCGTGGCTCTATGGCCCGGATCATTTTTAGCATTTCAGCTAGTCAGCATTTCAGCACGCCGCCTGCGGCGGCTCTCAGCATTACGGGTTGCACATCCGGAGCGGCAACGTCCCGTCCGACTGTAAACTGGCGTCCAGCGGAACGGCGAATGTTCCGCCCGAAAGGAAGCTGACAAGCTGAAGTGCTGACTAGCTGAAATGCTAAGAGCGACCGAAGGGAGCGATATGAAACCGACGGGCACCGTAGGCTACGCGGCGATGTTCGAGCAGTTCCACCCGACCGAGCTTCTGAACTGGTGCAAGGTTGCCGAGGAGTCGGGGTTCGGTTCGATTATGGCGTCTGACCACTTCCATCCGTGGACCCCGGAGCAGGGGCAGAGCGCCTTCGTCTGGTCGTGGATGGGGGCCCTCGGCGCGACGACGAACCTTCGCTTCGGTACCGGCGTGACCCCGCCCGGCTTTCGGTATCATCCGGCGATCATCGCCCAGGGAGCGGCGACACTTGAGGCGATGTACCCCGGACGCTTCTGGCTTGGGCTCGGTGCCGGAGAGGCTTTGAACGAGCACATCGTGGGGGATTACTGGCCCGAGGCCCCGACCCGCCTGCGGATACTCATGGAGGCCATCGAGGTCATCCGCAGGCTCTTCTCCGGCAAGGTCGTCAAGTACAGCGGCGATCACATAACGCTCGAAAGTGCGAGGCTCTACACGCTGCCGGATACTCCGCCCCCGATCTACGTGGCGACGGCCGGCCCCATACAGAGCCGCAGGACGGGCGAGTTCTGCGACGGCATCATCACCGTCGGCGCCGCCGACGAGAAGATAAAGAACTTGATGGAGAAGTTCGAGGAGGGGGCACGCCGCGCGGACAAGGACCCTGGTCAGCTGCCGCGCATGGTACAGCTTCACGTCTCGTGGGCCGAGGACCAGGAGGAGGCCGAGCAGCAGGCGGTCAGGGAGTGGCCCAACGGCGGGATGCCGTTCCCCAAAGCCGACATCCGTAATCCCGAGGACTTCGCGGCGATGGCGAAGCAGGTGAGCGTCGAGAACTTCGTGAACCGCGTCCTCATGTCAGCCGACCTGGAGGAGCACCTAGATCACGTCCAGCATTACGTGGATCTCGGCTTCGACGAGGTCTACGTCCACAACGTCGGCCGCAACCAGGAAGAGTTCATCGAGGCCTACGGCGAGCGGGTCATCCCGAACCTCCGCTGGCCGGGGAGAGAGTAGCTCGTGGGCTGGAGGAACGGCGGCTACGTTAGCGTCCTGCTCGTCGCCGTCGGGGCGGCGATGTGGGGGACGGACGCCGTCTTGCGGGTGCCCTTGTTGGAGGTGGCGTCGCCGTCCCAGATAGTGCTCCTCGAGCACCTGGTTCTGCTTTTGTACTCGGTGCCTGCCGTGGTGTTGGGGTTGAGGTTCTTCCGCGGCCTCGGGACGGCGCAGTGGGTCGCGCTGCTCGTCATCGGTTGGGGAGGCTCGGCCATCGCGACCCTGCTCTTCACGACGGCGTTCGTCGTGGGCAACCCGACCGTGGTGATCCTGTTGCAGAAGACCCAGCCACTCTTCGCCATCGTGCTGGCCGGCATCGTGCTGCGCGAGCGGCTGGGATGGGCTTACTGGCCTTGCTTCGCGGTGGCGATGGTGGGGGCTTATATGATCTCCTTCAGCGATCTCGGCGCTTTCGGCGCCCTCGGCTCCGCGGAACTACTCACCGCGGCGCTCGCCCTTGGCGCGGCGCTCCTGTGGGGCTCATCGACCGTGCTGGGGCGGCTCGTCCTGAAGGACATGCCGTTCTACGCCCTGACAGGGGCGCGGCTCCTGCTGGCCGCGCCCCTTCTCGCCGGAATCGTGGCGGTCCAGGGGTCGCTAGGGGGGATTGGCGCCAGCTTCGCTGCGGAGCCAGGGCGTGTCGTGTTGCTCGCCCTGATACCAGGCCTCCTGGCCCTGCTCCTCTACTATCGGGGCCTCAGCGGCACCAGGGCCTCCTACGCGACGCTCGCCGAGCTGGCCTTCCCGGCGACGGCGGTCGTCCTCAACTGGACGTTCCTCGGCGTCGGCGTGAGCGCCAACCAGGTCATCGGCTTCGTCCTGCTCTGGGGAGCAGTGTTCGCGCTCGGCTACCTGAACTCCAGGGCCCCTGCGCCGGACCCGTCCGCCCCCGTGGTCGGCACCGGGTAAGCGCTTCATGCCAGGACTGCGCGCGGATCTCGTGACCCCGCTGACGGGGAAGCTGGCCGTCTTCGGGCGGGAGAGCGCGACGGCCCTGACGTTGTGGGCCGAACACGCGGCCGATCTCGGTTTCTTCAGCGTCAGCCTGCTCTACGGTTCCACCGGTTACGGCCGCTTCGTGGCCAGGAGGCAGGGAGTAGGACGCAGGAAAGAACTCTTGGTGTTGCGCGGGGCGAGGGAGGACTGTTACATTGTAGTAACGGGTTCTGGTATAGGGGTGGGAGTAGGGTGTAGGGGTCGTTGGGTATCATCCGTCGGGCGCGGTAGCGGCGGCGCGAGAGGCCCTTCGAAGGCTCGGGGTAGGTTTGTCTGGAATACGGCTCACACCCGCTGGCGACGAAAGGGATGAGGCGATGGAAATTGATGTGAAGGCGCCTGAGTTGGAGTATGTCGGGACCTACGAGGCGATGGTCAAGCCGCCACTCGAAGTTGACGGCCCGTTCGGTATGCGCCAGATCCTCGAGGTCGTCGGCGGAGAGTTCAGGGCGGCGTCCGGCGGGCGGGGCGAGCTGCTCACCGGAAGCGGCGACTGGCTGCTCGTAGGCGACGATGGTTACGCCCGGCTCGACGTTCGAGCCCAGGTCCGGATGGACGACGGCGCGATCCTCTTCGTACAATACTTCGGCGTCCTGGAGATGAACGAGACCGTTCAGGATGCGCTCGCTAACGGCACCGCGACCGACTTCGACGACCAGTATTTCCGCACGAACCCGCGCTTCGAGGTCTCCGACCCCAACTACGCTTGGCTGCAGCAGGGCCTATTCGTTGGCCAGGGCCGCGTAATCGAAGGGCTCGGCGTCCAGTACAACGTGTTCCGCGTAAAGTGAAGATCCGGGGCAGGGTCGAGGAGCACCCCGACTTCGATCGAGACTATTGCAGTCTGCTTTACCAATGCGGCATCCCAACTCAAAGTCACACGTCCGACTAACAAGACCGCAAGCGCGGCCTGGCGGAGCCCCCGATCCGGTGGGCGACGGGGCGACCGACGTGCTGGATCTAGCGCGGCATGGTGCAAGAGCTTCTCACCAAGAGGACGCGGCCGGTGTGGACGACGCCGGTCCCCCGAGGCCACGGCAATACCGAAAGTTACTGGGACACGGTAGGACTCTGGGGAGCGGCATGCGTTTCACCCGCGTATTGGACGAGTATTTTGGGGACCTGGACGCCAAGGATCTGTTCTTGCAAGCGGTGAGAGCTGGCAAGCTCCTTTCTCCCGAACTGACCAGCGCGTTCCTCTCGCCTCAGGTCTTGCATCGAACGGGAGACACCTGGACGGAGATGTACGGGTACGGGTTACAGTTTCGCGTTGAAGGGCCTGGCAAGGTCGTCTGCTACGAAAAGGATGGGGTGAACGTTGGCGTCAGCGGCATGATCTCCCATTATCCAGAGCAGGACGTCACGGTAACACTCCTATCGAACATGGAAGATGGCGTCTGGGACCCTATAGATAAGATCCATGAACTGGTGGTCGACAGCCAGGCAACCTGACCCGGTGAATAGGCCGAATATCGCACAGGGAGAAGAGATAAGGCCGTCGACGATAAACCCGAAGATCGAGGAGGAAAGGTAGTAGCATCACCGTCACTGCCGCCAGTCACAGCGCGCGACAAGCCGAGCGTCCAACCGTGACGCTATGCCGACCTATCCCGGTGGATGAACTGCCCGACGACCCGTCAACCACGCGCCCACCGGCGCCGATTCTTCTATCTCCCTGAACGCGCTGGTTCGAGGCCAGGCAGGCCGTCTATGCTCCGCGTGTTCCTGAGCTTCCTGTACGCGGCCATCTTCTCGGGGCCTTTACGCTCGGCTGAGGTCAGGAGCTGGTCGCGCGGACCGACGAGATCCATGCGCGGCACGCCGTACCCGCAAGAGTCGGCGATCCTATCTACGGACACGTCGATGATCGCGCGTTCGCCCGGAAGGTCGGGGAAGTGGGGGCGCAACACTTCGTGTCCCTGATCGCTGGGTTCGATCACCTCGCCGTGACCGTAGAGGCGCAGGATCTTCGGCAGCCCCTCGAACGCGCAGAACATCAGCGTGATCCTGCCGTCAGCCCGCAGGTGGGCTATGGTCTCGACGCCGCTCCCGGTAAGGTCGAGCCAGGCGACGCGGTTGGGACCGAGTACCCTGAAGGTGTCGAGCCCGCGGGGCGAGACGTTGACGTGCGTCTCGGGGTCGGAGGGTGCGGTGGCGACGAAGAACAGCGGTTGCTCCCCGATCCAGAGCGACTGTTCCTCGCTGATGCTGTCGTAGACTCTGCCCATCGTCACGATCCTCTCCGCGTCGCTTCAACTTGCGTGTTCGATGCTGGGGAGATTGTACGCCCGGTCTATGGCAAGATGTGCACGCTCAGTCACATCTTGTAGCCGTTTCTTGAATCCTCGACGTATCTGAAGCCGGAGGGGAGCTACCTTGGAATCTGGATCTGAAGGAGCCATGGGGGTCGCGGTCATAGGAGCCGGGATCGTCGGTTCCTCGGTCGCGTTCCGGCTCTCCGAGGGAGGTGCCGGAGTAGTTCTGATCGACGGTGCAGAACCTGGTTCAGGCACGACCTCGACGAGCTTCGCCTGGGTCAACGCGAACAACAAGCTTCCCCGCGAGTACTTCGAGCTGAACGTTGCCGGCATGCGCGAACACGAGAGTCTCCGAAGCGATCTCGGCGGCGACTGGCTCCACTCTACGGGAAACCTGATCTGGTCCCAAGACCAGGAAAACCTCGAACGCCGCGTCGAGCGCCTGCGCTCCTGGTCCTACTCAGCCGAGACGCTCCCCGCCTCTACGGTAAACGAGAAGCTCGAACCGGGAGCCGCTCTGCCAGAGATCCGGATCGCACACTTCCCCGAAGAGTCCTGGGTCGATGCTCCGACCCTGACGAGAACGCTCGTTGAAGCCGCCGGCAGCAACGGAGTATCGACGCTGGTCGGGAACGCGGTTTGCGGCATCGAGGCCGGAGGCGAAGGTGTGAAGTTGAGACTGGAAAACGGTGACACCATTCGGGCCGACGCCGTGGTCAACGCCACCGGTGCGGGGGCGGCGTCTGTGGCGGAGATGGTTGGGAGAGAGTTGCCGCTGGACGTGTTCAGGGGGTTGCTCGTCAGGGTTGCCGTCACTGGCGAGCCTCTGCGTCACCTCATGCACACGCCGCGTATCAACCTGCGTCCCGACGGTCCCGGTTACCTACTGCTTCATCATGATTCCGTAGACGAGAAGCTTACGGAAGACTTCGCCGGGACGGAAGATCCGCTTTGCGCGGAGCTTCTGGAACGTGGGCGGCGCGTGCTTCCAGATCTCGCGGAGGCAGAGGTCGTCGAGGCCAGGTTCGGGCTTCGTCCGGTCCCTGCGGATGGGCACTCGTGCGTCGGCGCTCTCTCTCGAATCCCCGGCTACTACGAGGCCGTAACGCACAGCGGCGTCACGCTCGGGCCGCTCCTCGGGCGGCTGCTGGCGCGTGAGATCCTGACCGGCGAGGTGGACCCGCTCGTCGCGCCGTTCCGTCCGGATCGCTTTCAGGATTCGTAGAATACCTGTTCAGAGGTCGTAGGGAAGGATACGGAAGTAACCGCCGTCCAGGGCTTTGATACGGCGGAAATCTCGCTGGTCGGTGGTAAGGATGTCACGGGCTCCATAACGCTCCGCCAGGACCACGTTGGAGGCGTCGGAGATGCCGAAGTCCGGCAGGTAATCGTAATCGTCGAGCAACTTTCTGGCGCGGGCGAAGTCTTCAGCCTTGAAGGATTCAAGCAGGTAGGCTCCACGATTGACTTCGTCCAGGAATGCCAATTGGTCTTGCTTCCCGTAGCGGCGTAGGAGCATGTAGTCCAGCTCTGCTACGACGAACGGGGAGATCACGAGCGGCCTCGATGCGAGGTAAGTGCCTGCGCGAAAACCTCGTGGTCGTTCTGGTTAGGGTCGAGCGCGACGATCAAGCCGCCACTATCAAGGATCAGGGCCAAGCGCTAGGAACGGTACAGTTCTTCCTCGAACCTCTCACCGAGCGTTGGATCATCTCCGCCGGAGAGGAGCGGCACCTTCGGTCGAGGCTGATAGCGATACTTCCCCGAATTAGGGTCGATGATACGGTGGTCCTTATCGCCGTGGACGCTGTCTTGTTTCTCTGTATGCTCTTTCGAACGCTCGATAGCCACGTCAAAAACCTCCTGTAGCGCTCAGTTTACCCCAGAAACGATCGGGGATACCGAGTGTCCTGATCCGTGTTCCACGATTTACGGGTAGATGCTACTCGTGGCCCTGACGTTTGGGCTGAGCGATGTTTACAATCCGTCTCGCCCGGTCCTATACTGACACCTGAGGAAAGGGAGGCGAGTACGCAGGGATGGCGTTCGCACAGCAGGTGTTTCTCGTCGCGGGTGGGGTGCTCCCCGTGGACAAACCACCGTCCTACATAATGTCGAAAGCGGACGGCCCGCGATCTCTTCGTGCGCGCGGGCTTCCGGAAAGGAGTAGGAGCTTTGGGAGAGTTACTTTTTAGCGGGGGAACGGTCGTAACCGCGGAAGGCAGCTACCGGGCAGACGTGCTCGTTGAGGACGGGAAGATCGTTGCGGTCGCGGCGAACCTGGACCCTGACGGCGCCGAGACCGTGGACGCCTCGGGCAAGCTCGTCATGCCCGGCTTTATAGACGCCCATACCCACATGGACATGCCCTTCGGGGGTACCGTGACGGCGGACGACTGGGCCACGGGTACCGAGGCCGCGGCGGCCGGCGGGACGACCATGATCATCGACTTCGCCCTGCAAGAAGCGGGCGGCACCCTCGCCGGCGCATTCGACACCTGGACGGAGAAGGCCCACGATAAAGCCGTCATTGATTACAGCTTCCACGTCGCCGTGACCGACCTGCGTGACGACATAAAGATCGAGCTACCCGCCCTGGCCGAGAAAGGCGTCGCCTCGATCAAGATCTTCATGGCCTACAAGGGGACCCCGCTCTACACTGAGGACGAAGACCTCTTCGAGGTTCTGCAACTGTCGAAAGATGCAGGGGTTCTGGTCATGGTCCACGCCGAGAATGGCGACGCCATCGCCAAGCTACAGCAGCAGGCGCTCGCGCGTGGCGACACCGCCCCCCGCTTCCACGCTCTGACGCGCCCAGAGCCCGTCGAAGCCGAGGCGACGAACCGCGCGATAAGGCTCGCTGAAGTAGCAGGAGCGCCGATACTCGTCGTCCACGTCTCGTGCGCGCCCGCGCTCGAGGCGATTCATCTGGCGCACGAGCGCGGCCAGACGGTCTACGCGGAGACCTGCCCGCAGTACTTCGCCTTCGAGTACGAGGATCTGGCCAGGGAGGGTTTCGAGGGCGCCAAGTACGTGTGCTCCCCGCCGCTGCGCGACCCGAAGAACAGGCCGGCTCTGTGGAACGGCCTCAAGTTTGGTGACCTCCAGATCTTCGGCTCCGACCACTGCTCCTTCAACTACAAAGGGCAGAAGGAGTTGGGCAAGGACGATTTCACCCTGATCCCCAACGGTTTGCCGGGCGCCGAGGAGAGGGCGATGACGCTGTGGACGCTGGGCGTCCGCGAGGGCAAGCTCTCCGAGAACCAGTTCGTCGCCGTCCTCTCTACAAACCAGGCACGCATCTACGGCGCTTACCCCAGGAAAGGAACCCTGGCCCCTGGCGCCGACGCCGACATAGTATTGTGGGACCCCGAGTTGTCCACGACAGCCACGGTCGAGAACCGTCACGGCAACGTGGACTACACACCCTATGAAGGCCGGGAGTTTCACGGCGGACCAGCGGCAGTGTACGTGCGGGGCAGTCTGGTGTACAGGGACGGCGAGCTCGTCGGCGAGCGGGGTTCGGGGAGGTTCGTCGAACGAAGCTTCAAGGCGACGGAGGGACTGGAGGTGCGGGTATGACCAACCCGGACGAGTTGCTGGGCAGACACAAAGCGACGCTACCCTCGTGGATGCCGCTTTACTACGAGCATCCGCTCGAGCTCGCGCGCGGCGAGGGTTTCAAGGTATGGGACTCCGAGGGTAACGAGTACCTGGACTTCTTCGGCGGGATCGTGACCGCGATCAGCGGACACGCCGTGCCCGAAATAACCGAGGCCATCAAGAGCCAGGTGGATAAGATCCTACACACCTCGACGCTCTATTTGATAGAGAACCAGGTCAAACTGGCCGAGAAGCTCATAGATCTCGCCCCGATCTCGGGCGCGAAGAAGGCGTTCTTCGTGGGCAGCGGCTCGGAGGCGAACGAGGCCGCGCTCCTTTTCGCGACGCGCTACCGCAACTCCAGCGAGATCATCGCCCTCCGCTCCTCCTACCACGGCTCGACCTTCATGACGATGGGCATAACGGGCCAGAGCACCTGGAGCCCAACCTCCCGCTCCGCCCTCGACGTGGCCTACGCCCGCAATCCCTACCAACTGCGCTGCGCCCTGTGCCGAAACGAGGGACGCTGCAACCTGCTCTGCGCCGACGACGTGCGGGCTGTGGTGGAGGAAGAGACCACGGGCAACGTCGCGGCTTTCATCGCCGAGCCCATCCAGGGCGTTGGGGGCTTCGTCGACGCGCCGCCTGGCTACTTCGAGCGGGTAAAGGAGATCCTGGACGAGACGGGGATACTTTTGATCTCCGACGAGGTTCAGACGGGCTTTGGGCGCACCGGGGAGCACTTCTGGGGCATCGACGCTTTCGACGTGGAACCGGACATGATCGTGATGGCCAAAGGCCTCGGCAACGGCCTCGCCATCGGCGCCGTCGTCGGCAGGGCGGAGGTGATCGAAGCCGTCTCCCCCAACCTCCACCTCTCCACCTTCGGAGGAAACCCGATCTCGACGGCGGGAGCACTCGCCAACATCAACTACATCCTGGACAATGACCTCCAGACCAACGCCCACGAGGTCGGCACCTATCTTAAAGACCGCCTCTCGAAGTTGGGCGAAAACCACGACATCGTCGCTGAGGTCCGCGGGCGCGGCCTGATGCTCGCGATGGAACTCGTCGGCGACGGCCTGGAGCCCGACCCAGCAGCCGCCGTCCGCTTCCTGGAAGCCTGTCGCTCGCGCGGCCTGCTCGTCGGCAAGGGCGGCCTGAAGGCGAACACGATCCGCATCTCCCCGCCGCTCATAGTGACCCGCGAGGCGGCCGACGAGGCCGCTGACATCATGGACGAGGCCCTGGCGGAGGTCGGCGCCAGGGAGAAGGTCGGCTAGTGCAGACCGAAGGAGTGGACGCCCGCCGCGCCGTCGAAGAACTCAAAGAGCTCGCCGAGATTACCGGCGGTCCAGACGGGGCCCGTCGCGTCGCGTGGACGGAGGAGTGGGAGAAGGCCCGCGAGTGGTTCAGGGGTAAGTTAGAGGAGATAGAAGGCATCACCGAGATAGAGACCGATGAGGCCGGAAACGTCTGGGCCACGGCCCCGGGCGACTCGGAGCGGGCGGTCCTGATCGGGGGCCACATAGACTCCGTCCCCAACGGCGGCTGGCTCGATGGCGCCCTGAACGTTGTCGGCGCCCTCGAGGTCATGCGCGCCCTGGCCCCGCAGGAGCGTCCCGTCACCCTGCGCCTCGTGGACTGGGCCGACGAGGAGGGAGCCCGCTTCGGGCGCAGCCTCTACGGCTCCGGCGCCGCCTCTGGCGCCCTGAAGCCAGAAGACGTGCGCAACCTTGAAGACAGCGACGGCGTGGCCCTGCCCGACGCCCTCGCCGAACACGGCGTCGACCTCGACAGGGTCAATGAGGCGGGCCGGCAACTCGAGAACGCCGTCGCATACCTGGAGCTGCACATCGAGCAGGGTCCCGTCCTCGAAAGCATGGACCTGCCGCTGGGCGTCGTGCTCGGCACCTTCGGCGTCGAGCGCCACGCCGTCCGCTTTACGGGCCAGCAGGCCCACTCGGGCTCCACGCCGATGGGGGTAAGAAGAGACGCCTTCATCGCGGCGGCCCGCTCCGCTATAGCTTTCCGCGACGACGCGAGGGGCCGCGACGACGTGCGCGCCACCACTGGCTTCGTCAACGTCAGCCCCGCCATCGTCACCGCGTTCAACGGGTGGTGCGAGATGTCCCTCGACCAGCGCGCCCTCGACCCCGCCGTGCTCGCGAGCATGCTCGACGCCGCCGAGGAGGCGACCGCCCGCATCGCCACCGAGGAAGACGTCTCCGTAGATTGGGAGAGGCTGTGGCGCATAGAGCCCATCCCCTTCGACGAAGACCTCATCTCACTCGCCGAAGAGGCGGTAAACGAGGTAGCAGGAACCTCGCACCGCCTGCCGAGCGGGCCGTTGCACGACGCGGCGGAGATGGCACGCCTCATGCCGACGGTGATGATCTTCGTCAGGAGCCTCAAGGGCCTCAGCCACACCAAAGACGAGGACACGCCGGAGGAGGACCTAGAGCTCTCCGTGAGGGCGCTCCACCGGCTCGCGCTCAAGACGATGGAGTGGGCGAGATGAGCACTTCAGCATATCAGCAAGTCAGCACGCCGCCTTTGGCGGCTTGTCAGCATTTCGGTTGGGCAGGCAAGCCGTGCAGCGCGTAGCCGCGCTTCGAGAAGTGCGCAGCCGCGCTAGCCGGCCAAAAAGCATCGAACGGCACAAGCTGAAATGCTGACTTGCTGACCAGCTATTACCGACCGAAGGGAGCGACGTGGAAGAATTTCGGGATCTCGCGGTAAACAACCAGGCCGAGCTAGAGCGGATCAAGTCCGGCGCCATGGCCTCCTCGTTGTACAACGAAGACCTGGCGCCGACGGGCCCAGAGCGGCGGACGTGGACGACTTACAACATCGCGGCGCTCTGGATCGGGATGGCCATAGTCATCACAACCTACTCCCTGGCTGCCGGGCTGATGGCCGCGGGGATGAACTGGTGGCAGGCGCTCTTGACGATCTCGCTTGGCAACCTGCTCGTCCTGGTCCCGATGCTCTTGAACGCCCACGCCGGCACCAGGTACGGCATCCCCTTTCCCGTTTTCGTCAGGGCCTCCTTCGGGGTGAGGGGGGCCAACTTCGCGGCGATGGCCCGGGCGCTCGTGGCGTGCGGCTGGTTCGGGATACAGACCTGGATCGGGGGCCTCGCCCTCGACGCGTTGATGACCGCGGCCTGGGCCGGGTGGGCCAACGTTCCGGGGCACTCGTTCATAACCTTCTTCGTCTTCTGGGCGATACAGCTCGTGATCATCCTCCGCGGCATCGAGGGCGTGAAGGTCTTCGAGGCTTTGTCGGCACCGTTGCTCCTCATTGGCAGCCTCGCCCTGCTCGCCTGGGGCTTATCCGCGGGAGGCGGCATAGCCAACGTCTTCGAGACCTCGGCCAGGCTGCAGCAGGGCGACGCGCCCTTCTGGGCGCTCTTCTGGCCGTCATTGGCGGCGAACGTGGGGTATTGGATCACGCTCTCCCTCAACATCCCCGACTTTACCCGCTACGCGAAGACCCAGCGCTCCCAGGTCTTGGGGCAGGCTCTGGGTCTCCCGCTGACGATGACGGCCTTCTCGTTCATAGGAATAGCGGTTACGGCGGCGACAATCGTGGTCTTCGACGAGGCGATCTGGGACCCTGTGGTGCTCATCACCAGGCTGACGCAGAACGCGCCCTTGCTCCTGATCGTTGCCATGATAATTATCGCGATCGCCCAGATCTCGACGAACATGGCCGCGAACGTCGTATCGCCTTCGTTCGACTTCTCGAACCTGGCCCCGAAGTACATCTCGTTCAGGACCGGTGGCATCATAACCGCGCTCATTGGCATCATCTCTTTCCCGTGGGTGCTCTTCAACAACGTCGGCGCGTACATCTTCACCTGGCTCGTCGGCTACGGGAGCCTCCTCGGGGCCATCGGGGCCGTCATGATCGTGGACTACTGGATCGTGCGCCGCAGGCAGCTCGACCTCGCCGAACTCTACAAGCTGGACGGCCGCTACTCGTACTCCGGCGGCTGGAACTGGAAGGCGATTGCTGCGGTGTTTATCGGGGTGATACCGGTCGTCCCGGGCTTCCTGAAAGCCGCCACGACTAAAGACTTCGCCGGCGTGTTTTCGAATCCTACTTTCATCGAGAGCCTGTACAACTACGGCCTGTTCTTCACCTTCGGCGTCGCAGCCGTCGCATACCTGGCGCTCTCCATGATCGGTGGTCGCGCCACCGAACCCGCCCGCGAACCCGAGGCGACGTAGGGATAGCCGATGCCCGAGGCCTCTACCTTCGCCCTCTTCGTCGCGGCGGCGCTGGCGCTGTTGCTCGTGCCTGGACCGGCTGTGATCTACGTCGTGGCCCGCAGCGTGAGCGGGGGCCGCCTGACGGGGCTCGTCTCCGTCCTCGGCGTCGAGCTCGGAACCCTCCTGCACGTGCTCTTCGCGGCGGCGGGACTCTCGGCGATAGTGGCCTCCTCGGCGGCCGCGTTCTCCGTCGTAAAATGGCTCGGCGCAGCCTACCTGGTCTACCTCGGTTTCAGGCAGATTTTTGGACGCGGCAACGGGGACGATCAGGCGACGCCGTCGAGGAGAGACGAGACCTACGTGCGCGTCTTTTACCAGAGCGTGCTCGTGCAGGTCCTCAACCCCAAGGTCGCCCTCTTCTTCCTGGCCTTCTTGCCGCAGTTCGTCGACCCTTCGCGGGGCGCTGCCTGGACGCAGGTAGCGATACTGGGCGCCACGCTCGCCCTTCTCGGGATGTTCACCGACGGCCTCTATGCGCTGCTCGGCGGTACGGCTGGGGGTTGGATCAGGGCCAGAGGTCTCGGTTTGCGGCGGGCGGGGCGCTACGTGACGGGCGGTGTCTACGTAGCCTTGGGCGCTGTGGCAGCGGTCTCGGGCAAGGATTAGGAGGCGAGCATGGACCGAGTAGCGTTCGAAAGCTGGTTGGACGCCTACAAGCGGGCCTGGGAGACCCGTGACCCCGAAGCCGCGGCGGACATCTTCACCATGGACGCGACCTATCACGAGACCCCGTTCGAAGAACCCGTCAGGGGTCGGGAGGGCATCCGAAACTACTGGTCGGACGCGACGCGTTACCAGGAAGGAATCGAGTTCTCTTACGAGATCCTCGCGATCACCGAGACCGGCGGCATTGCCCACTGGCGCTCGGGGTTCACGAGGCTGACTTCGAACTCCGCGGTCGAGCTCGACGGCATCTTTCTGGTAAGGCTCGATGCGGACGGAAAGTGCACAGAGTTCCGCGAATGGTGGCACAGGATAGGATAGGAGATCGGCATGGACTTCGGAGTCACGCTGCAGACGAACCCGCCGGCGAGCCGGGTCGTCGAACTGACCAAAAAGGCCGAGGACCTCGGCTTTACGCACGCCTGGACCTTCGACTCGCACATCCTCTGGCAGGAGCCCTACGTCATCCACTCGCAGATGCTCTCCGCGACGGAGAGCATCATGGTTGGACCTTTCGTCACCAACCCAGTCAGCCGCGACCCGTCGGTGACGGCCTCGACCTTAGCCACCCTGAACGACATGTTCGGCAACCGCACCATCTGCGGCATCGGGCGCGGCGACTCCGTGGTGCGGGTCCTCGGACGCAAGCCGACGACGCTCAGGCAGCTAGAAGAGGCCATGTACGTCATAAAGGAGCTCGCCGAGGGGCGCGAAGTCGACTACTCGGGCGTCAAGGTGCAGATACCGTGGATCAGCGACGGAAAGCTCGACGTGTGGATGGCCGGCTACGGCCCCAAGGCCTTGAGCCTCACCGGCCGCAAGGCCGACGGATTTATCCTGCAGCTTGCAGACCCCATGATCCTGGATTGGACCATGAAACACGTTCACGACGCCGCGACAGAAGCCGGCCGAGATCCGAAAGACGTGAAGGTCTGCGTCGCGGCCCCCGCCTACGTCGGGGACGACCTTGCCCACCAGCGCGACCAGTGCCGCTGGTTCGGGGGAATGGTCGGCAACCACGTCGCCGACCTCGTCGCCCGCTACGGCGAAGACAGCGAGGTGCCGCACGCGCTCACCGACTACATAACGGCGCGCGAGGGCTACGACTACAGCCACCACGGCAGGGCGGACAATCGCTCCACAGATTTCGTCCCAAACGACATCGTCGACCGCTTCTGCGTCCTCGGCACCGTCGAAGACCACGTAAAGAAGTTGAACGAACTCAAGGATCTCGGCGTGGATCAATTCAACATCTACCTCATGCACGACGCGATGGATGAGACGCTCGACGCTTACGGTGGGGAGATCATGCCGACTCTGGAGGCAAAGTCTGCGGTGTGAGGGCTATTGGCCGCCTTCCTCGTCTCTGGCTTCTCTTCTGAGAAGGCGGACAGTATGTCTAGGAAGTCGGGATTGAGCAAATTCGTCTCCCTCGACCGCCCAGGCATCGAGCGCAAGCTGCCACATCATCGAGATACGCTCGGACGGCGTCGTTCCCTCGAGATCTGTCTCTTCGACTTGCTCGTGAAGCCTTCGGATCCTGACGTTGCGCTGCGGTTCAGCCATGTCATAAATATAGCGCAAACGAGCACATGTCCAGTGTTTCGTCCGGTGCAGTAAGGGAGGGGGTAGCGCTGGGTCCCCACTTTGTCATATTCTTCGCTTATGGGGAGGTGCATGGAATAGATGGAGCCGGCAGTTAGCATCGAGGGGCTTGGCTACCGTTACAGGGGACAGCAGAAGCCCGCACTCCAGGGTGTTGACCTGGAGGTGGCCAAGGGAGAGTTTGTCGTGGTGATGGGTCCATCGGGGGCCGGGAAGAGCACGCTCTGCGTCTCTCTTAACGGTCTGATCCCCCACTTCTTCAGGGGCAAGATGGAGGGACAGGTGCGCGTCGGGGGACGTTCCACCAGCGAGGGCAGCGTCGGGGAGATCGCCCAGGAGGTTGGCCTCGTCTTCCAGGACTTCGAGGCCCAACTCTTCTCGACCAACGTGGCCCTCGAGGTCGCCTTCGGGCCCGAGAACTTCGGGGTCGAGCGGGAGGAGATGATCGGGCGCGTCGAGAGGGTGCTCGGGCAGGTGCGCCTCAACGGGTTCGAGGATCGCCCGCCCGCGACCCTCTCGGGCGGCCAGAAGCAGCGCCTCGCCATAGCCTCGGTGCTGGCCATAGAGCCGCGAATTCTGTGCCTGGACGAGCCGACGACGGACCTCGATACCTTCGGGAAACTGGTCATCTTCGAGATAGCCGAAGACCTCAAAGACCGCGACGACGTCACCATCATCGTAGTCGAGCACGAGACCGAGGAGACCCTCGAAGCCGACCGCATCGTCGTCCTCAGGGACGGAAATATAGTCGCCGACAGGCCGGCGAGGGAGGTCCTGCGGGACGTGGAACTGTTGGAAGAATCCAGCGTCATGCCGCTGCAGGTTACCCGCTACTTCCACGAGATGGGGCTTTGGCAGGGACAGTTGCCGCTGACGCCGGAGGAGGGGGTCGCGGAGTTCAGAAAGCGGAAGTGGCACTTGAGTCCGGAGCGCCACCGGAAGCTCGTGCAGGCGGACGAGAGGAGGGAAGGGGACTACGGGGAGCCCGTCATCGAGGCCGAGGGGCTCACGCACCGCTACCCGAACGGGGTCGTCGCGCTTCAGGGGGTAGATTTAACCGTTCGAAAGGGCGAGTTCCTGGCCATCCTCGGGCAGAACGGGTCGGGCAAGACTACGCTGGTCAAGCACTTCGACGGGCTCTTGAAGCCCACCGAGGGCACGGTCAGGGTGGGAGAGGACGAGACCACGGAGCAGGGCTTGCGCCGGCTCGGCCAGAGCGTCGGTTACGTCTTCCAGAACCCTGACCACCAGATCTTCTCCGACACCGTACATGACGAGGTGGCTTTCGGACCGAAGGTCAGGGACATGGATGGGGGCGAGATACAGGAGCGGATCGAGGAGGCCCTCGCCGCCGTGGGGATGGAGGGGCGCGGGGACGAGGACCCGTCCGGGCTGACCAGGGGAGAGCGCCAGCGGGTCGCCGTGGCGAGCGTGCTTGCCGTGCGCCCTGAGGTCCTGATCCTGGACGAGCCGACGACGGGTCTGGACTACGCTGGGCAGCGCAGCATGATGGACCTGGTAAAGAGTCTGAACGAGGCGGGCTCGACGATCATCGCCGTCACCCACACCATGTGGCTCGTCGCCGAGTACGCCCACAGGGCCGTGGTGGTGAAGGACGGCAAGATCGCCCTGCAGGGCACCGTCAGGGAGGTCTTCGCTGAGGAGGACGGGCTCAGGGACGCCTCTCTCAGACCCCCGCACATCGTCTCGTTTTCGAACGCGTTGGGATACCCGGTCTTGTCCGTGGAGGAGATGCTTACCGTGACCGACGAGGAAGGCTAGAGGTGGACCCGTCGCTCTACCTCGACAGGGACACGTTCGTACACCGCCTGGACCCAAGGACGAAGATGTTCCTGCTCCTCGGGATGTTCGTGCTGGCGTTCGTGTTCACGGACCCGCTCTATTTGCTCGTCGTGCTCGCGATAGTCCTGTACTTCGGGCATCTGTCGCGGTCCCTGGTCAACCTCGGGCGCATCTGGTTCATCCTGCTCGCCGTCGCCGTCGTGAGCATCTTACTCTGGTCCATCTTCGGCAGCGGGCAGACGCCGCTCCTCCTCTTCGTCGAGCGGGAGGCGTTCATCTACGGCTCGGGCATCGCGCTGCGCCTCGACGCGATCATCATAGCCGGCATGATCTTCCTCTCCACCACCCGCAACGAGGAGGTGGCCGTAGGGCTGGTCCGGCTCGGTATTCCCTACCGCTTCGCCTTCGCCGTCTCTTCGGCCTTGCGGCTCGTCCCGACGATAGTCGCGAAGGGCATGACCATCAGCCAGGCCCAGCGGTCAAGGGGCCTCGACCTCGACTCCGGGAACATCATCAGCCGGATGCGCAAACGCCTGTCGCTCCTCGTGCCGGCCTTCGTTACGACGGCACGCTCGACCAACGTCTTCTCCATGGCAATGGCGTCCAGGGGTTTCGGGGCCGGCTCCAAACGCACGTACCTCCTGCACGTCGCCATGGGCCGAAGGGACGTCCTCGTCCTTCTGGTTCTCGTGTTGCTCCTGGCCGGGTCTATCGCCCTGCGGGTGATGGGCTGAAATGCTGAATCGCTGACCAGCTGAAATGCTATCATTCCGCCGCCCTGACCAGGTAGCCCTTGTTGTTTGGCGGGCCGTAGACGAAGCCCTGGTAGTGGGCGCCATCGGCGGTGTTGAAGATAACCGCGCCGCCGCTGTAGTCAAGGAAGCTATCTGAGTCGATGAACTCCACGGAGACGGAGTCGAGGTCGGCGTAGAGGGCCTTTATGTCGCGGGCCACGAGCGTTAGGGCACGCTCGGCCGTCACCCTGGTGTCGACGATCAGGGTCACGCCGCGCACGCCGTCTCGCTCGTTCCGGTCCGTCTGAAGGATTTCGTAGTCAGGCACGTTTTCGGGCCGCCCGAAGTCGCCGACCCTGACGTCGGGAGGATCGGGGGCCACGTAGGTGTTCCTTACGACCATGTAGGGCTCGGGGGCAGACCGAACCTCTGGAGGCTCGACGGCGGATACACGCCCGTCGCCGGCCAGCCAGAGGAAGGCCGCGCAAAGGGCGAACAGCGCCGCGAGCGGCGCAAGGCGCAGGTTGGGCCGGGTCTTCGTCATACAATGGAGTTTAGCCGTAGGGGTGACGTAAAGCTCACACCATACGGCTTGCAAGATGTATTAAACTAAGGAGGCCAGAAAGATTGTATTCAGGAGGAGTATTTTAGATGGCCCAGAGAGCTTATGACGTCGTGATAATAGGGTCTGGTCCCGCGGGGTACACGGCTGCCCTCTACGCGGCCAGGGCGAGCCTGAATGTGCTTGTTTTCCAGGGTTTCGAGAGTGGTGGGCAGCTCATGCTGACCTCCGACGTGGAGAACTACCCAGGCTACAGGGACGGCGTCATGGGGCCCGAGATGATGGACGACTTCGAGGCCCAGGCCGCGCGTTTCGGGGCCGAGATGCGCCCCGACAACATAGAGAGGGTGGATTTCTCGGAGCGCCCGTTCAAGTTGTGGGCCGAGGACGAGGACGAGCCGACCCTGGCCAAGTCCGTCGTTATCGCTACGGGCGCCAAGGCCAAGTGGTTGGGTCTCGAGAGTGAGAGGCGGTTGATGGGCAGGGGCGTGAGCGGCTGCGCCACCTGCGACGCCTTCTTCTACAGGGGCAAGAGAGTCGCCGTCGTCGGCGGCGGGGACACCGCGATGGAGGAGGCCGGCGTCCTCGCCAAGTTCGCCGATGAGGTCGTCCTGATCCACCGCCGCGGCGAGTTCAGGGCGTCCAAGATCATGCTAGAGAGGGCGCGCAACAACCCCAAGATCACGTTCCTTACAGACACGGTCGTGGAGGAGGTCCTTGGCGACGACTCCGTCGAGGGGGTGCGCGTCAAGAACGCGAGGACCGGGGAGGAGCAGACCGTCGAGGTGAGCGGCTTCTTCACGGCCATCGGCCACGTCCCGGCGACCTCGCTCTTCGAGGGGCAGGTCGAGATGAGAGACGGCGGCTACATCCTCCAGAAGGAGAACACGATGACCAGCGCCCCCGGCGTGTTCGCCGCGGGCGACGTCTCGGACACTCGCTACCGGCAGGCCGTCACGGCCGCCGGCGACGGCTGTAGGGCCGCCATCGACAGCGAGCGCTGGCTCGAGGAACAGGGCGAAGCCGAAGGGGCAGAAGACCCCGCCGTATGGACCGCCGAAAAAGACGTAGCAAACCTGTAGGGGCGGGTTTCAAACCCGCCCGGGGTTACGAGCCGCCCCGATAAAGCAGCGCCCCCGACGAGAACATCGGGGGCGCTGTTCGTCTCTGTACTCCGCCTGGGGCGGCGGGTATAATGCGCCGCTGGAAGGGGGAAACCGGTGAGTCGGAAGACCATATTGCTCGTCGAGGACGACCGGGATCAGGTCGTCCTCGCCATGCGCGCCCTCCGCAAGCACGGCATCGTCGCCGAGGTGGACGAGGTAGTGGTCGCGGAGAGCGGCGAGGAGAGCATCGACTACCTCTTCGGCGAGGGCTCCCACGACGCCAGGGACACCACCGTCATGCCCGAGTTCGTGCTTCTCGACGTGCACCTGCCGAAGATGGATGGCCTGCAGGTTCTGGAGCGGCTGCGCGACGACGGGCGGACGCGCCTCTTGCCCGTGATCCTCTTCTCCTCATCGAACGAGCATGTGGTCGCTGGCTACGAACTCGGCGCGAACTCCTACGTCACCAAGCCGGCCAACTTCGAAAAGTTCTCCGAGGCCATGCGATATCTCGGCTGGTACTGGCTCGACTACAACGAGTCGCCGTAAGCGTCTGTCCAACCGGGAGGCGGCCCACTACCGGGTTAGCTGTTTGCGTCCGATCACATGGATCAAACGCGCGATGGATCTGTAGGGGTCCCTCTTGCCGGCCTCCCACTCCAACTCCAGTATCCCGGGCAGGTCTTCGCCGGGGATCTCCTCCCCGAGGTGGTCTGAGAACACCCTTACCCCGTACCAGGTCTCGACCGTGGGACCGGCCTCGGCGAACGCTTCGGAGAGTACCTCGACCGTGTCGCCGCGCGTGATCACACCCAGGCGCCCGGGGTCCCTGTCCGTCCCTAGCGAGGAGAGCGCGTCCTCGTAGCGGCCTTCGAGGGCGGGACGCATGGCCAAGGCTGCGGCGTTCTTGGTCAGGACGGAGACGACGCCCCCGGGACGGGCGAGGAACGAGAGGGCGAGGATCATGGCCCGCGAATCCTCCAGGTACATGAGCACCCCGTGGCACAGCACCGCGTCGAAGGTCTCCCCGCCGAGCACCTCGCGCGCCCGCTCCCCCTCGCCCTCGACGAGCCGTGCTCTCTGGCGAACGTCTTCGTCCTCCGAGGCGAGCCGCCGGCTCGCCTCCGCGAGCATCTCTTTGGAGGGGTCGAGGATGGTTACCTCGTAGCCTTTGCGGAGGAGCGGGATCGCCTGCTGGCCCGCGCCGCCCCCCACGTCGACGATGCTGGCCGGCGGCCAGGGAAGGTGTTCGACGAGCCCGCGGTCGACGAGCTCGTGGCGTACGACCCGGCGCAGGGTCCCGCCCGACGAGTTGTAGCCCGCGGCGAGGTCGGCGAAGGGGTCGTTCACAGAGTGGCTACTTCCCGTCCTTTAGGTACATCTCGAACTCGGCCAGGGGGAGGCAGTTGATCACGCTCCCCTTCTCGACCCACGCCCGCCTCGCCTGCGAGACGCCGTATTTCATATAGCTCAATGCCCTCTCGTCGTGGGCGTCAGTGTCTATGGTGATCCTGACGCCGGCCCCAACGGCCTCCCTGACGTAGGGAACGGAGAGGTCGAGGCGGTCGACGTAGGCGTTCAGCTCAAGCGCCGTATTCGTGGCGGCGGCCTCCCTGATCAGATGCGATACGTCGACCTCGTACGGTTCCCTGCGGTTGAGGATGCGGCCCGTGGGGTGGCCGATGGTACGAACGTAGGGGTTGTTGATAGCGCGCACGATGCGCTCGGTCATCGCCTCCTCGCCGACCCCGAATGAGGTGTGCACCGAGGCGACGACGAAGTCCAATTCGGCGAGAACGTCGTCCTCGTAGTCCAGCGACCCGTCCCTGAGTATGTCCACCTCGGAGCCGCAGAAGAGGCGAATCTCGTCGTACTTTTCGTCGGCCGCCCTCACGGCCTCGAGCTTCTCCTTCAGGCGCTCGGGCGAAAGCCCGTTGGCCACCCTGAGGCTCTGGGAGTGGTCGCAGAATACGAGGTACTCGTAGCCGAGTTCGATCGCGGCCTCGGCCATGCTCTCGATGGTGCCCTTGCCGTCAGAGAAGTTGGTGTGGACGTGCAAGTCGCCGCGGACGTCACCTGTGGAGACGAGGTCGGGCAGGCTGCCTTTGTCTGAGGCCTCGATCTCACCCGTGTCCTCCCTCAACTCCGGGGGAATATACGAGAGGTCCAGCCGCGAGTAGAGGTCCTCCTCCGTTGCGACGGGCTTGTAGTCGCCTGTACCGGCTTCAGCCAGGCCGTACTCGGAGATGTTTATGCCCATCTTGACGGCCCGCTCGCGCAGCGCGATGTTGTGGGCCTGGCCTCCCGTGAAGTGGTGCAGGAGCGTGCCGTAGGCCTCGGGATCGACGATCCTCAGGTCAACCTCGGTCCCCCCGCTCAGGACGAAGACCTTCTTCGGGCCGTGGGCCAGGACCTCTTCAGCGAAAGGGGCTTCGGCGAAGGCGTCGGCCAGCGAGGCTGGGTCCGTGCTCGCGGCGACGATATCGATGTCGCCGATGGTCTCCTTCATGCGACGCAACGAGCCGCCGACCTCGGCCCTCTCGGTCGCGGGGTGCGAGCGGACGAAATGGAGAATTCTGTCGCCCATTGAGGTCGCATCGTCGAGGAGCATCCGACGCTCGGTCGCGTTGTACGTCCTCGCGGCCTGCACCATCTTCTGCGCGCTCTTCTTACCGAAGCCTTTCAGGGAGGAGATACGTTCCGGCTCCTCGGCGGCTAGCTCCTCGACGGTCGTGACGCCGAGCTCCTTCCACAGGCGTCCGACCGTGCGCGGTCCCACGCTCGGAAGGCGCGTCATCTCGACCAGGCCCTCGGGTATCTCGTCCGTCAGGTCGGCGAGGAGTTGGGGCTTCCTGTCTTCGGCGAGGTCGCGTATCACCTCGGCCGTCGTCGCGCCGACGTGGGGCAACGTCTTGAGGTCCTCAACCTCGGTCGCCGGGCGCCCGAGGGCGGCCACCGACTCGGCGGCCCGCTGGTAGCCGAGCACGCGGTAGTACGCTTCGTCTTTGATCTCCATGAGCGTCGCGATCGTCTCGAGCGCCCGGACGATGTCGTTGTTGTTCAAGGTGCTCGCTCCTCCTCTTCCGGACCGGCCGTCCGCCAAAGAGATTATACGCGCCGCCGGAGAGCGCAAACGGGCTAGAATATCCCTATGCTCATGAGGCGAAGGGAGATGGTCCGGTGGGTCTCCGAGCGTCTGACGGTGGTCGTCGCCGTATGGCTCGCGGCGGGGCTCGCCTTTTCGGCGTTCGTCGTCTGGGCCTTCGTCGAGCTGGTGGACGTGGTCGTCGAGGGCGATAGCCGCGCTTTCGACAGGGCCGGGCTGCTCTGGATCCACTCCAACTCTCCCGGCTGGATAGACGGGCCGATGCGCTTCGTCACCGCCCTCGGCAACTACTGGGCCGTAACTCCGCTCGTCATCGTGGCGGTCTTTGTCTTCTACCGAAGGGGTTGGAGGCTCTCCGCCATACTCCTCGCCGTCTCTACCGCGGGGAGCATCGTGCTCACGACCGTTCTGAAGGGCGTGTTCGGGCGGGCGCGCCCCGAACTCTTCGATTCGGGCTACGAGGCCTCCTTCTACTCCTTCCCCAGCGGACACGCCACGGTCGCCGTCGGGTTCTACGGGATGCTCACCGTGATACTGGCCTATCGGCTCAAGGGACTCGCGCGGTGGGCCGTGGCCGTCTCGGGCGTTCTCGTCGTGCTCCTGATCGGGCTTTCCAGGCTCTACCTCGGCGTGCACTACCCGACCGACATACTCGCCGGCTACCTCGCGGCGCTCCTCTGGCTGGTCTGCGTCGGGGGTGTCTACGCGCTGTGGCTCTCGGTCAGGGGCTTGAGGACGGCCGAGTCCAGCGGCGACGACGGGTAGGCTCGACGTAGCCCGATGAGTGGCATCCTCCACCTCGTCTTCAGGTACGGCTAGAAAAACCCTCGAAAGGGTGATAGCTTCTCGTCGTGCTCGAAACGATCCTGCACCCGCTCATACATTTCGTCACCGAGACCATCGGCAGCTACGGCGTACCCGCGGTCTTCGTGCTCATGCTCCTGGAGAGCATGGGCATCCTGATCCCCTCCGAGGCCATCTCGCCGTTCGCCGGGTTCCTGGTCTCGGAGGACAAGATGAGCCTCTTTGCGGCGGTGAGTGCCGGGGTCCTCGGCAATGTGGTGGGCTCCTGGGTCGCCTACTTCATCGGGCTCTGGGGTGGACGAGAGCTCTGGTTCCGCTACGGGAAATACGTCGGGGTGCGGGCGCACCACCTGGAGATCGCCGAGAAGTGGTTCGAGCGCTACGGCGAGTTCACGGTCTTTATCTCCCGCTGCCTGCCCGTGGTCCGCACCTTCATCTCGTTTCCCGCTGGCACGGCCAGGATGAACTTCGCCAAGTTCACCCTCTACACCTTCCTGGGATGCGTACCCTGGGTCTTCGCGCTGACGTACCTGGGATACGTGCTCGGCGAGAACTGGGAGACGATAGGAGACTACCTCCACTACCTCGACTACGCCGTCGCCGTGGCGGTCCTTGCCGGCGCCGTCTACCTCTTCTGGCGCTGGCGCTCCTCGCGCTATTAGCCATCAGCATTTCAGCAAGAACAAAAAGCTGAAGTGCTGAAATGCTGCTTCAAGCGCTGAGGATGCGCCAGATTCCGACGACTCCGAGCACGACTATGACCCCGCGCAGGACCGGGGCAGGCAGACGCCGCCCCACGCTCGAGCCGATCAGGCCGCCGACGAGGGACCCCGCGGCGATGAGCCCGGCGGCCTCCCAGCTTATCCGGTCGAAGGCGACCACGATGTAGGCGGTGGCCGCCACGGCGTTCACGACCAGAGTTAGCAGGTTCTTCAGGGCGTTTATGCGCTGCAAGGAATCCGTCAGGAGGGATCCCAGCACGCCAACGAGAAGGATGCCCTGGGCGGCTGCGAAGTACCCACCGTAGCACCCGACCAGGTATGTGCCGCCGATCGTCGCCGCGAGCCCCCCCCTGCCCGGGCCTGACTTCTCCCGGCGCTCGCGGTACCTGGCTATGGCGCCCTGGATGCGCGTCTGGGTCACCACCAGCACCAGCGCCAGGACCAGCAGTACGGGGACGACAGCCTCGAAGGTCTCGTCGGGAAGGTGCAGCAGCAGCCAGGCGCCCGTGAGCGCCCCGACCAGGGAAGCGGGCACGAGTTGGAGCACGCGCCTACGCTGCCCGGAGAGTTCCCGCCGGTAGCCCCAGGTGCCAGAGGCGCTCCCCGGCACCAGCCCGATGGCGTTGCTAATGGTCGCGACGACGGGGGGGAAACCGAGGGAGAGTAAGACGGGAAAGGTGATGAGCGTCCCGCTGCCCACGACCGCGTTGATCGCCCCAGCCCCCACGCCAGCCAGGAGTATGGCGACTATCTCGAAGGTACTCATCGCCCGCCGGTCCCATCACCGCGACGACCATCCGCAATCAAATGTCCCGGGGCCCGCAAGCTTCGCCTCCTCTTCGGTCCTACAGACCGCGCTCTCCCGCCAACCCGAAGCATATACCTTTTTGTACACCTATTTCCGACGAGCGACTTTGTCAGTTTCGTCGCGGTCTTGACAGAAAACACTACCCCGCTAAACTTCGCGGTCAACTGGTATTTTCAATTATCCAGTCAGGGGATCGGGAGGAGAGCGGTGGGAATCGGCGAAGTCCCTACGGGCGGCCCACGCGACTGGCAGAGCCGAAAGAAGGCCAAGGCGGAGCGGATAAGCGCTGGCGCCAAGTTTGCCGAGGGGAAGGTGCTCGAGGGCGGACGGATCGTCGAGGCGCTCGAGGGGATCATCAGGCCCGGAGATCTGGTCGCTTTGGAGGGGGACAATCAGAAGCAGGCCGACTTTCTCTCGCGTTCGCTGGCGCGGGTCGACGTGGAGAAGGTGAACGGTCTGCACATGCTGATCTCCTCCGTCAGCCGGCCTGAGCATCTTGACCTCTTCGAGCGGGGGATAGCGCGCAAGCTCGACTTCGCCTTCGCAGGACCCCAGGCCTTGCGGACCGCGCAGATGATGGAAGACGGCAAGCTCGAGATCGGGGCCGTCCACACTTACATCGAGCTATACGCCCGGATGTTCGTGGACCGTACGCCTTCTGTGGCGCTGGTGTGCGCGGCAAGGGCCGACCGCGAGGGCAACCTCTACACGGGGGCCAACACCGAGGACACGCCGGCCATCGTCGAGGCCGCGGCCTTCCGGCACGGGGTCGTCGTCGCGCAGGCGGACGAGATCGTGGACCGGGTGCCGCGGGTGGACATCCCGGCGGACTGGGTCGACTTCGTGGTAGAGGCCGACCGGCCGTTCGCCCTGCAGCCGCTCTTCACCCGCGACCCGCGCCACATCGGGGATGTCCACGTGCTAAAGGCGATGCTCGCGATAAGGGGCGTCTACGAGATCCACGGGGTCCAGTCCCTCAACCACGGCGTCGGCTACGACACCGCCACCATCGAGCTCATCCTGCCGACTTACGGGGAGAGGCTCGGGCTGCGGGGCAAAGTGTGTCGCCACTGGACGCTCAACCCGCACCCGAACCTGATCCCCGCTATAGAGAGTGGGTGGGTACAGAGCGTGCACTGCTTTGGCGGCGAGCCGGGGATGGAGGAATACGTCAGGGCCCGCCCCGACGTATTCTTCACGGGCCCCGACGGCAGCCTGCGCTCCAACCGGGTCTTCAGCCAGCTCGCCGGGCTCTACGCGACCGACATGTTCATCGGGTCGTCGCTGCAGATAGATGGCGACGGCAACTCCTCGACGGTCACTACGGGCCGGCTCGCAGGCTTCGGCGGGGCGCCCAACCTCGGGCACGACCCACACGGGCGCCGCCACCCGACGCCGGCCTGGCTGAGCCTGATCGAGACTGACGGGGAGATAGCGCGCGGTCGCAAGCTCGTCGTCCAGATGGTCGAGACTTTTCAGCGGGGCGGCGTGCCGACGTTCGTCGAGTCTTTGGATGCCGTGGAGCTTGGGGAGAGGGCCGGGATGCCGCTTGCGCCCGTCATGATCTACGGCGACGACGTCAGCCACGTCGTCACCGAGGAGGGCGTCGCCTACCTCTACAAGGCGAAGAACCTCGACGAGCGCAGGGGCGCCCTCTCCGCCGTCGCAGGAGTGACTCCTGTCGGCCTCCGCCACGACCGGACCCTCACTAAAGAGTTGCGCCGCAAAGGGCTCGTCGCCTTCCCTGAGGACCTGGACGTAAACCCCGCCGAGGCCAACCGATCCCTGCTCGCCGCGCGGAGCATTGAAGACCTCGTGGCCTGGTCCGGTGGCCTCTACGCCCCACCCGCCCGGTTCAGGAGTTGGTAGATGTCCGTCGTCGTAAAGAAGGCCGCACGGCCCGGTTCGCCCGCGACGGACATACTCGTTGACCTCGCCGTGCGCGCGCTCGTCGAGGAGGTCCGTCTCACGCCGAAGCCGGGGCTGGTGGACCTGCGGGGTCCCGGCGCGCACGACGACCTCAGCCTCGGGCTGATGCTCCGCTCCGCCGAGAGCCTGAGGACGACCTTCGCCGACATGGCTCGCGCCTGCGAGGGGGCGCGGGTTGACCGGGGGTTGCGCGAAGTTCTCGGGGCCATCGGCAGGGAAGGTGAGGCCGAGATGCTCGCGGCGACCGGGGGCGCGAACGCGCATCGGGGTGCGATCTGGACGCTCGGCCTGCTCGTGGCAGGGGCCGTTCTATCGGTGGGCGAGAGCGAAGGCGACCGCATCGCGGCTTCAGCCGCCCGGATTGCCCGACTCCCCGACGATTACGGGGTTCCGCGGGGAACCAACGGGGCGAGGGTGCGGAGCGTACACGGGGTTGCGGGGGCGACGGGAGAGGCGCGGGCCGGGTTCCCGCACGTCGTGGGGATCGCGCTCCCGGCCCTGCGGGCGGGAAGGAAGACCGGCCGCGACGAAAGCTCGGCCAGGATCGACGCCCTGCTCGGGATCATGGCGGTCCTCGACGACACGTGCCTGCTGCACCGCGGCGGCCTGCGCGGGCTCCGGCTGGCGCAGCGGGGTTCCGCGCGGGTCCTTGAGGCAGGGGGGGTTTCCGTGCCCGAGGGCAGGCGCGCGCTGGCGTCCCTCGAAAAAGAGATGCTCGAGGAAGGGCTCTCCCCGGGCGGGGCCGCGGACCTGCTCTCCGCGGCGATGTTCCTCGACTCGCTGGAGCAACGGGAGAGAGACGAAGAATTATGGTAGGGCGCAGAAAGGGTGGGTTAGCGTGGAGAGCCTGAGCTTCAGCTTCGAGACAGAGCTGTCAGCCGAACGCCGGGTCCACGTCGGGGTCGTGGGTTCGGGAGACCTGGAAGTTCTGTTGGAGCCGCGGGAGGAGGGCGGCGCGGAGGTGAGCGTCCTGACCAGCGTAGACGGCTACGAGCACGTCTGGAGCCGGGTACTCGACAGGTTCTTCTCGCGCCGGCCGCTCGGTGGAAGGTACGAGATCCGCGACTTCGGGGCCACCCCTGGCGTGGTCTCCCTGAGGCTCGCCCAGGCCGCTGCTGAGGCCTCGTGACGCGGACGGGTTCCTGGAGGCCGACGCTCGCGCGGCGGAGCTTTATCGAGCTCCCGGCTCGGGAGCGGTCGCGGGCCATACTGGATGAGGGCACCTTCAGGGAGCTTCTGGGGCCTTTCGACCGGTTGATGTCTCCCTGGCTGCCCAGGCAGGGGATCGTCCCGCAGTCTGACGACGGTGTCGTGGTGGCCAGGGGAGAGATCGACGGCCGGGCCGCCGTGGTGCTTGCCGTGGAGTCGGCCTTTCAGGGCGGGAGCATCGGGGAGGTGGGCGGGTCGAAGATGGCCGGTGCCCTGGAGCTGGCGCTACGGGATTACGACGACGGGAGGCCCGTACGGCCCGTGATCCTGTTCGAGACTGGCGGCGTGCGTTTGCAGGAGGCCAACCTGGGGCTGGCCGTGATCGCGGAGCTGAACGCGGCGGTGAGTGCCTTGAGGCCGGTGCTGCCGGTCGTGGGCGTGAGCGCCGGTATGGTCGGCTGTTTCGGCGGCATGGGCATAACCGCCGGGCTGTGCAGCTACCTGATCCTCACGCGCCAGGCGCGCCTTGGCCTCAACGGCCCGCAGGTGATAGAGCAGGAGGCTGGCGTGGAAGAGTTCGACTCCGAGGACCGCGCCCTGATCTACGCGGTAGACGGCGGCGAGCAGCGCTTCGAGATGGGCGTCGCCGACGCCCTCGTGGATGACGATGCCAGCCTGGTCCGTGACACTGTCCGCGCCGCCTTCTCTCTGGGCGTCCCAGAGGTTCACCGCTCGCAGGAGTTCGGGCGCTACGGGGAGCTGGTCGAGAGGGCGGCGAGCTCTCCCCCCACAGCCCCGGCGTCTCTGTGGACCTCGTGGGGCAGATCAGAGGTCTCGCAAAGGTTGGCAGACGCCGTGCAAGAGATAGAGGAGACCCCGGCGTGAGTCGCGGAAGGTCCTGGATGAAGGCCCTGGCCGGGGATGCGGTGGAGGCCCCGGTACCGTCCGTGCTGTGCGCCGACGGCGAGGTGGACGGCTGCACGGCCCGCTTCCTGGCGGTGGTGCCTGACCCGGAGAGCCCCTTCCAGCGCGCCCGCAACGGCGAGTTGGGGCTGAGGGAGGCCTGGACGCTGGCGAGGCTGGTGAGGGAGGCCGTCGAGTCAGACCTGTCCGGGAGCCGGCGGGCGATCGTGGCTGTAGTGGACCTTCCCGGGCAGGCGTACGGCAGGTTGGAGGAGACGGCGGCGCTGCACCTCGCCCTCGCGGCGGCGAGCGACGCCTACGCCACGGCGCGGCTGGCTGGTCACCCGGTCGTCGCCCTCATCGTCGGCGAGGCGCTCTCCGGGGGATTCCTGGCGCACGGCTTCCAGGCGAACCGCATCCTTGCCCTCGATGACCCCGGCGTCACGGTCCACGCCATGCACGAGGAGGCCGCGGCCAGGGTGACCATGCGTACGGTGGCCGACCTCAGGCGCCTGGCTGATTCGGTGCCGCCGCTGGCCTTCGACGCCGCAACCTGGGCCTCCCTGGGCATGTGCGAGCCCTTGATCGGCGGCGTGGACGTGGAAGATCCCGGGCCGGACGACGTGCGTACCGTCCGCCAGAGGCTTGCGGCGTCGATCTCGGAGGCGCGCGACTCTCCCCGCGACCTCTCGGTCCGCCTCGCCTCGGAGGGGGCGCGCGAGAACCGGCAGGCTTCCATCGCCGTGAGGGCGAAGCTCGCGGAGCAGTGGGGTTGAGTGATGGACCCTCGACCACACGACCTGCTACGCCTCTCCCCCGAAGCTCTCGAACCCCCGGATCACGCCCCGGCGTGGGCCGTGCGCGAGCTGACGCGGGAGAGGCCGTGGGTCGTCGTGCGCAGGACCGTGGCCGAGCCAGGCACGGTCGCGGTCGGGGTGCGGGGGAGCGTCAGGCAGGAGCGTTGGGCGTTCGCCGTACACCTCCAGAGCGTCAGGGAGCGGGTGTCGCCGGAGGCGCTCGCCCGGGGACGGTACTGGAGGAGTGTTGGGGCGCATCGTCGGGAGCTGCCGGCGCTCGCGGTCCTGGAGGCGGTGGCGGGGTTGCTCGAAGGCCGCGGTCTCGCATGGGGGCCTGGGGGGAGCGTCGGTTACGAGCTCGCGAGCGGGCTCCCGGCGGTCAAAGAGAGCAGTGACCTCGACCTGATCCTGCGCCGCCCCGAACCGCTACCGCGCACGACGGCCCGAGAGATCCTCGAAGACCTCGCCTCCCTGCCGGCCCGCGTCGACGCGCAGATCGACACCGGTACCGGCTCCGTGGCGCTCGCCGAGTGGGCCGCCGGCAGAGAAGTACTGCTGCGACGCGCAGGTGGCCCAGTCCTGACGGAAGATCCCTGGCATGGACTAGCTTCTGCACGCGCCCCCGACGGCATCTTCGCCGGAGGGCTGACCTCTTGAGCGTCGCCCTACTCTTCCCGGGACAGGGCTCTCAGGAGCCGGGCATGTTGGGCGCCCTTCCGCGGCACCCCGAGGCCGGGCGCACGCTCGACGAGGCGAGCTCGGCTCTCGGGGAGGACTCTCACGACCTGGACGCTGGGGACCGCCTACGCTCGACGGAGACCGCGCAACTGGCGCTCCTGGTCTGCGGCGTGGCCTCCGCCCGCGTCCTGCTCGCCGAAGCCGGGCCTGAGGCTGACGTGGGATACGTGGCAGGCCACTCCGTCGGGGCGTTCGCCGCCGCCGTCGTCGGCGGCGGCCTGGGCTTCGGGGACGCTTTGGAGGTGGTCCGCCTGAGGGGAGGGCTGATGGCCAGAGCGTTCCCGGAGGGGTACGGGATGGTCGCCGTCGAGGGCCTCACCGAGCGGGCCGTCGAGGGGCTGGCCGCCCAAGCCCGTTCCGCCGGGGGGGAAGTTTACCTGGCCAACGTGAACTCCCGGACGCAGACCGTACTCGCCGGAGAGGACGGCGCCCTCGAAGGGGCTGCGTCGGACGCCCTCGAGCTGGGTGCGAGGCGGACGGAACGCCTGAAGGTGCCCGTTCCGTCGCACTGTCCCCTGCTGTCCGGAGTCTCGGAGGAGCTCTCGCGGGCGCTCGCCGAGGTCGAGATGGAGGACCCCGAATACACTTACGTGACCAACCGTACGGCGCGGACGACGCGGGCCGCCGCCGGGGTGCGGGAGGACCTCGCGCAGGGCGTCATGTGCCCGGTGCGCTGGGACGACGCGACCTCCCTGATGGCGGAGCTCGGTTGTGCGTTGTTCGTCGAAGCCCTGCCGGGGCGCGTGCTAAGCCGGCTCGCCGCGGGGTCAGCATCGTTGCCAAGGGCCGTCGCCCTCGCCGATTCGGGCCTACGCTCCGCCGCCGTTCGCGTCCGCCGGGCGTCCGAGGCCAGGGGGGGTGGGGAGCGTTGAAAAGACCGGGGGCGGTAGGGGCAGTAGGCAAGGGTTCAACGCTTTTGCGATCGAGTGTACAAGAGAAGCGGGTCTCTCTGGCGACCGAAAAACCGCGGGTTCTCCTTGAGCGGGAGATTTCTAGAGTCAGATGGGTCCTCGTGCGTTATGCTAAGGGTTCATGTCCGAGAAGCCGTACTACGAGGAACAGCGATTCAGGACCTCCATCGAGGAGCGTCGGCCACCCCGCAAGAAGAGCGGGGGTGCGATCGAGTACCTGGTCATTCTGCTCATCTCCTTCGCCCTCGTCTTCGGTTTCGTCAGGCCCTTCGTCATGGAGGCCTTCTGGATCCCTTCGGGGAGCATGATCCCGACGCTCGAGATCGGGGACCGGGTCCTCGTCAACAAGTTCATCTACCGCTTCACGGAGCCCGATCGCGGGGACATCATCGTCTTCAGGAGCGTCGACAACCCCAACGAGGACCTGATCAAGCGCGTCGTCGGCCTACCCGGCGACGAGATAGAGGTCCGCCGCGGCAGGCTCTTGCTGAACGGAGAACCCCAGAAGGAGCCCTTCACCAACAAGAAGTTCCCCGACAGGAGCTTCTACGCGCGGACCACCGTACCAGAAGGACACGTCTTCGTAATGGGCGACAACCGCGGCAACTCCGCCGACTCCCGCGTCTTCGGCCCCCTGCCCAAGAAAAACATAGAGGGCGAGGCCTTCCTTCGCTTCTGGCCCCCACACCGCATCGGACTGCTGTAGAGTACGCTCCGGCTTCGCCTCCGCTTGTCGGCACGCTCGGGCTAGCGCCCTCGCTTGTCAGCAACGCTTCGAGCCTTCGGCTCTCGCGGTTGGCTTTTTTGGTTCCGGCCCCGCTCTGCGGCGTGCAACGTCGCGCAGTCCTCCGTGGCCCGAGAAGGTTCTGGGCACTGCGACGTTGCCTACGTCGCAGTCATCGGTGTGGATCTCGACCAGGGCCTCGACATCCCTGTCCTCCTCCAGCCTCCGGAGCGCCTCCACGAACCTGTCGGCCACCTCTTTAGACACGGGACCACCTCTCATGCGAGTTCGATTGTCCGATGAGGGTATTGCTTACCCCTTGGGGGCACTGTAAATCCGTACTCAGGAACGGGGAAGCTCTTCGATCTCGACTCGTTCTACCCTATCGCCCGGTTCGCGGTCGCGCTGCGGGTCCCGCGCTCTGATCGCGCCGACAACGTCCATGCCATCGACGATCTCCCCGAAGACGGCGTGCCTGTCGTCAAGCCACGGCGTGGCCACGTACGTGATAAAGAACTGCGATCCGCCGGTGTTCGGTCCAGCGTTCGCCATCGATAGAATGCCGGGCCTGTCATGACGCAGTTCGGGGTGGAACTCGTCGGGGATCTTATACCCGGGGCCACCCATCCCCGTGCCCGTCGGATCGCCACCCTGGGCCATGAAGTCCTCCATGACGCGGTGGAAGGTCGTCCCGTCGAAGTACCCATCCCGCGCCAGGAAGACGAAGTTGTTGACCGTCTCTGGCACCTCCTCGGCGAAGAGCCTGATCTTCACCGGACCTTTCTCGGTGACGAAGTTGGCATAGTACTCGTAACCCGGCTTGAGCGCCATCTCGGGCGGCCGGTCATAGGTCTTGTCTGCCATCGCGGTTCCCTCCGTTGGTATTGATCCCGACGTCGAACGCACATGCTACCGCATCTGCCAACGCACGTTGGACGACAACCCCTGAAAGCCTCGACGCACAGTGGGTGGGCTGTCAAGTTTTTGATCCCTTTCGAGTTTTCTCGTCCCACGCTACCGGGACAGCTGCAATCCGTCGGCGAACGCGCGCACCAGCCTGCGGAAGCTCTCGTTTTGGTCCACTGACATGCCAAAGCCCCCGGCCTCTTCCAGGGTGGCGAAGCCGTGGGCCACGCTCCTTAGTCCCCTGGCCGCGTGGATGGCCTCCTCTCCGCTGCTGATGCCGCAGGAGGCGAGCACGGCGAGGACCGGCTCGAGCCCCTCGGCCTCGGCCACTTCGAACTCTGGGTCGTCGGGGTAAGAGAACCGGTAGGAGCGCACGGTGGCCTCGTAGAGTCCAGGCCTCTGCTTGACGAAGGCCCTGTAGGCCTCAGCGAGCGCGAAGAGTCCGTCGTCGCCGGCCTTGCCAACGGCGGCGCGCGACAGGCTCAGGCCCAACTCCCGCAGGCCCGCGAGGGCCAGCTCGCGCCTGAGGTCCCCGATCCCCGCCACGTGGTTGTAGAGGGAGGGCTTGCGGATGCCCAGCCGCCCGGCCAGATCAGCGAGAGATAAGCCATCGAGGCCGCGCTCGTCGGCGATAGCGCCAGCGGCCTCCACGACCACAGCCCTGTTCAGCCCAGCCCTAGGCACGACCAGTCCTACGTTCGGCCTCGCACGAGTTCACACCCGTCTGCAACTCCCACACCTTCTCTAATGAGGCCTCGACTAAGACCTCGTCGTGGGCGACCGCGATGCCCCGCCAATTTACCTCCACGCCACCATCAGACCCGTTGCAAGTGGGTGCCTTTGAAGCCGGTGGGGTACTTCAGCCCGTAGCCCACCAGCCTGTCCATGCCGATGTGGGCGAACCACACCAGGGCCACGGCGACGGCGAGCGGTGCGCCCGCCAGCAAACCGAAGATCCCCAACGTCGCCGGAAGCGGATAGGAGTGGAAGGCGTTGTAGAGGGCCGCGCCGACCCTCGGTCCCGCCAGGTAGCCCACCATCGACACGTCGGGCGCGAGCAAGAGCAGCGCGAACAGCCACCAACTCACCCCGTTCGCCCAATACAGCAACACGCTCCCGGCCAGCATCGCCGCCCCCTCGGCCCTCAGCATCACCGCCGGACGCGCCAGCAACAAAGTCCCGGATGTCCCATCCCCCGCAGCCCGCGTCCCTCGCAGTTCTCGGTCCGTGTTCATCTCCATCTCCTCTTTATCTGCCGGATCGACTAACACCGTTAGTTATATACTAACAATGTTAGTTTTGCAACCCATCTCAGGATATTCTCCGGGCTGCACTTCCGGGCGAAAGCGAGAAACGTTTCGCTACGGGTGATGCCTCGTCGCGCACCCCCTCGAATACGAAGTCGTCGACCAGCGGTCGCGGGCTCAGGGGCATCGAGTCCGTGATGGCTATTCGGGATCTCTACCCGGCGATCCGCCGTCGATGTCCTCGAACCAGTCTCGTGACGGCGTGTCCGGCGGGGGCGTCCCGCCGCCGAGCAGCCGCATGGTGAGGGTTCCGCCCGCAACGAGCAATTCTTCGAGAGCTTCAGCCATGTGCCGGTCGGTCACCACGAGTTCCCCTTCCCCTTCCGCCGCGAACAGCGCCGCGCGGCGCAGCAGCTCCTTGATGAAAGAGGCGCTCGTGCCCTCGGTGCGGGCGACGACCTCTTCGACCGCTTCCAGCCGGAGGTCGAGACCCTCGCCGTAGAGGGAGATCAGACGTCGCCGACTTTCGGCGTCGGGCAGCGGTATCTCGGTGGCCTGATCCACGCGGCCTGGGCGGCTGGCGAGCGCGGGTTCGAGCAGATCGGGACGGTTCGTCGTAAGCGCGAAGATCACGTCGGCATCCTCGGCCAGGCCATCCATCTCGTTGAGTAGCTCGAAGAGCAGCGGGTTCTCGCCCATCGGACCCATGCCGCGCTCCTCGGCCACGAGGTCGACGTCTTCGAGGATTACCATGGAAGGATGGAGGTTACGGGCGAGCTCGCAGGTCGGGGAGACGAGCCCGTAACTGCGCCCCGAGAGGACGAGCGTCGTCCGTCCCGGCATCCTGCCGACGAGGTACATGGCCGTGAGCGTCTTGCCTGTGCCAGGCGGGCCGTGTAGCAGAAGACCCCGCTTGAGATGCCTGCCCGCGGCCAGGAGCTTGTGGGCGTGCTCGGTGAAACGGACGGTGTGGCGTTCGATCCGCTCCAATACCCCCTCGGGCAGGATGACTTCGTCGCGCTCGATCTCGGGGACCGCAAGGAACTCGACCATCGGCCCGCCCTGTCCAAAAGGACCGTGCGGGCTACCGAGGGCGAGTAGCTTGCCGCGGTAGACGTTATGTTCGAGCATGCCCTCGCGAATCTCGGCAAGAAACTCGGCCGCGACCTCCGAATCCGAGGCCATCACTTCTATCTGGATCTGGGGCATCCCGCCGTGCTCGCTTGGACCCCGCAGGAGCGCGGCGAGCGGGACGTCGCCGTCGCGCAGGAGGTAGAGGCCGTGCTGCACGCAGGCGCGCACCCGGCCGCGCGCGACAGGCACGTTAACGTAGTCGACGGGCCCCGGTCGCGGGGCGCGATCTCCCATGAGCCCGCCGCTCATGGGCGTTATGAGGTCGGAGAAGCCGAGCCCCTGGTAGCGCTTCTGCTCCGCGGACATGCCGACCAGCTCCGCCGAGCGGCCGTCGCCCGAGATCCAGGCGTCCAGGGCGACCTGCACGTTGGGGTGGTCTATGGTCGACATCTGCTCAGCGAGGATCGGCAGCCCGCGCGGGTCCACACCGAGGTGTTCGGCCAGACGCGCCACGAAAGGCGGATCCTGGACCTCTGTACCCTTGACCGACTCTTCTAGAAAAGCCCGAAGGGCCATCCCGAAAGCCGAAGGCGACAGCGTAGGTTCGTCGCTCATGCTACCCACTTCACCCCTTTCCACCGTACACTACCGGCGAGCGACCGCGGGTCACACGCCGGGACGCCACTCGTAGAGACCGATCCTACAGTATTCGATAAAGCCGGGCCCGCGGTAGACGCCGTGGCCCATCTCCGAGGACCCCAGGACGGCGAGGTTGTGGCCGAGATCCCTCGCCTCGCGCATTACCGCGGGCGTCACGGCGGCCACGATGCACCATCGCCTGGCGCGCTCCTCGGAGCCCGCCGCCCGACCGAGCGCCATCAGGAACTCTGCGCCGTTCTCCTCGATGGCACGGGAAAGCGACGCCCCATCGCCGGGACCTTGCGTCATCTCTTCGTCTCCGTCCACGCCGACCAGTCGTTCGCGGAGGCTTCATCCAGCCTTAGTTCTGCCTTGCGGTGTTCCTTGAGGTGCGCCCGGACGTCGATGGCGGTCTTCAAGACGATCAGGAGCACGAGAGCCGCGAACGGGGTTCCGAGGATCTCCACGAGGAAGCCGCCGGCCAGGATCGTCACGTGCAGCACCACCACGCGGGAGTAGGGGTCTCCCATTTGCTGTTGCGGAGAGACGGCGAGGTACTCGCGCTTGCCCAGGAAGTTGGTGACGAACGATACGCCGTGGCTCAGGAAGAGCGAGGCCGCGGCGAAGGTCCACCAACCGGGAAGTTCAACCGCAAAAGGATCGCCGGTCCCCGAGAACGCGCCCCCGAAGAGCACGAAGACGAAGAGCCCGTGCACGGCCCAGAACATGCCGTAGTGGAAGGCGAAGAAAACCATCAAGAACCCGCGGCCCAACAGGCCAGGGAGGGGGTTGGATCCGGCCGGGCCGCCGGGCACGGAGTAGGGGAGCCCGCCCACAGGGGCGCTGGCGAGGGCGATCTTCGGCAGGTTAAAGAGCCCGATGATGCCGTTTTCGAGCTAGTAGAGGATCATAATCAGAAACAGCCCCCACCCGAGAAACAGAACTCCGAGCAGCGGGATCAGGTTGACCGCGATCAGTAAAGCGACGCTGAGCGAAGAGGGTACCATGCGCCCCGGACTACCGTTGACGATGCTGCTTTGCTACTGCCGTTCGCGGTGGCCGAGAGGCGAGAAGTCCTGCGGTTCCTTCACCTCGATATCTTCGGCCCTCTGCCTCTGCAGTGGCTCATCCCGTTCGGCGGGCTCAGGCCTGTCTATGTAGCGGCCTGGTATCGCGCTCGATACCGCGGCCCCTCGCGTGGCGGTTCTACCGTTGTTGCTTGCCTCTACGGGAACACCGGCCTCTCGGGCGCCCTTGAGCGCATGCTCGTAGGCCGCGCGGGCGTGCTCGAAGGTGGCCGCGTAATCGTGTTTGGCGATGGCCGCCTTCGCCGCTCCGTAGCGCTTGTCGGCCTCCGCGAGATCTTCCGCCGCCCGGTTTGCGTTGGGGTCGTTCTGGATCCTCTTCGCCAGGGCGTTGGCGTTGTTTATGTAGGCCGCGGCCTGGAATCGGTCCGTGTTGTCCCTGTCGAACTGGGAGAAGTCCCAGTTGAGGTCCACGTAGCTCATTATCGAGTTGATCTCGTTACCGACCCCGGCGAAGTAGAACCTCCCGTCCCAGCCGAAGTCCGTCTCGCTCTCGTAGTCGAAACCGTCGAACGGATGGCTCAGGTTGAGGTGATGCCCGTACTCGTGGATCTCGGTGGTCGTGAGCCCGTAGTTCTCGGCTATGGCCGGCGAGACGAAGTCGTAGACGAAGCTCTGGGTGCCGTCACGGTAGTTATCGTCTGCGTAGCCCAGGAAGGGCGGCGAAGTCTTGCCCTTTGGGCCGTCGAGGACGGCCCAGTTGATGAGGGTCGCCTCGTACTCGCGCCGGCTCTGCTCGTCGTCGAGTAGTCTACCGAGGTTCTCCGCGCCGTAGAGAAACAGGTCGGCTCCGGGCGGGTAGTCCTGATGCTCCACGGGATAGCACAGCTTTTTCTCGAGCCAGAGCACGTAGCAGTTCCTGGCCTTGCCCTCGTAGGCCAGGTCCTGCTGGTCGCTGGTGTAGGGGAGGCGATGGAGCTCGCTGACCTCATCGAGCACCAGGCCGGGCGTCTGGTAGCGCTTCGAGGAGTTCGTGCCGGGGATGCCCTCGATGGTGTTGACGTCGAGGTTGATCTTCTTCGGCAGGAGCCGCGGCGTGAACTGGGGTGGATAGAGCGGCGAGCTGGTGAAGAACAGGTCGATGGCGACGTAGCGCGAGACCCTGGACAGGTCGCCGGTGAGCCCGGAGGCCTTACGGTAACCGCCTGGGGTGAAGTACTCCCAGATCGGGGGCAGCCGGTAATCTCTGACGCCGTCGCCCGTGAGGTCGGGGTCGTCTACGTTCCAGTTGTCGGTGAACGAGTCGGGGCCCGCGGAGAGGTCGTGGAACCAGACGCGCCTCGTCGAGTCGAGGCCGCTCTCTTCGTCCTCGGCGGTGGTGCCGCCCCAGGCGATGAGCTTGCGGCTCTGGGCCTCCTCGCCGAAGTCGAAGCCGGTATCGGGGTCAGGCTCATTGGCCTTGGCGTAGACGTGGTGCTTGAAGCCCGCGCGCGGCTTCTTCCCGTCGCCCCACCAGTTGATAAAGAACACGGTGTTGCGCTTCGTGTCGACACCCGAGGGTGGGTTCCCGGCGAGCCACTTCTCGACCGAAGGAGCGCTTATGCGGTAGTTCTTCTTGATATCGCGTACGCCCCCTTTCTGGCAGGGTCGGGGATCACCCTTCGGCGGGTTGCAGAATTTGCGCGAGTTGCCGTTGTACAACTTCTGGTACTCCGTGAGGGGCACGGGCTTCGCGGCGTCCGACAGGAACCCGAAGAACTTCTTCTCGAAGTCCGTGTGGGCGAACTTGACGTTGTAGTCGTAGGTGTATTTCAGGCCGAGCAGAGATCTGCCAATGCTCTCGTTGTAGAAGTATCTGGAGCGGACGACCGGCTCGTACTCGCCGGGGAGTCCGGCGAGGAACTTGCCGGTGTCGACGTCGTTGCGATCGTAGCCAACGAACACGAAGTTCACGGGGACCTTCTCGTCCAGGTCCGCGCGCTCGCCCGGCTCCAGGTTCCGGTAACCGTCGGCCTGGCCGAAGCCGGCGGCAGGCATCGCGGCCAGCGCGAGCACGCCTACGCCCAACGTGATCAGGTAACGTCTCAGCCTCTTCGCCAACACCGTTCCTCTCGCCGACAAACACTGACTCACAACTCACCCCAGGAAGCCGTCCCGCGAGGTCTCAAAGAGATCTATGCAGAACGCCGGCCGGAGTATTGTAGCGAAACTCATACACAGGGTAAACGCCACCCGTACGGGGCGAAGTCTCCCGGAGAAACCATCCCATACCCAGGTAATGTCGATCGCTATAGCGCGTAGTCGCCGGCGGCAGCCTCTTCGAGGTAGCGGGCGAGGAGCGTTATGGCGGCCTCTACGTCCGTGGCGCTCACCATCTCGTTGGGGGTGTGGACGTAGCGGCAGGGGATGGAGAGCGTGACGGCAGGGATGCCGCCGTGCAGGCGCTGGACGCCGCCGGCGTCGGTTCCGCCCGCGGGGAGTATCTCCATCTGGTGGGGGATGTTCTCGCGCTCGGCGATGGTGCGGAGGTGTTCTACGAGCTTCGGGTGGGAGATGGAGTGTCCGTCCATGATCTTGATGGCAACGCCTTTGCCGAGCTCGGTTATGGTGTTCTCGTTCCCGCCGCCAGGCACGTCCATCGCGAGCGTCACGTCGAGCGCGACGACAACTGTGGGCTCGAGGGCCGAGCCGCTGGCCGCCGCGCCGCGTAACCCCACCTCTTCCTGCGAGGTCGCCACCGCGAAGATGGTCGCGTCGTGATCCCCCACTGCCCTCAGCGCCTCGTACATCACGAAGACGCCGACGCGGTCATCCATCGCCTTGCCGACGTAGGTATCTCCGACTCTCTCCAGGGTGCGGTCCATGACCGCGTAGTCCCCGATGCGCACCTTCTCTTTGACAGTTTCGGTGTCCAGGCCGAGGTCGACGTAGAACTCCTCAGCCTTCGGGGGTTTCTGCTCCTCGCCGCGCGACAGGTGCGGTGGCTTGCGCGCCGGTTGGAGCGTGCCGCGGAGCTTCTCGTCCTCCGAGGTCGTGACGAGGACCCTCTGGGAGACCATGTTAGCCGGGTCGTGGCCGCCGAGCGTTTGGAGCCTCAAGAAACCCTTATCGTCGATATATTTGACGAGGTAGCCGATCTCATCGGTGTGGGCGGCGATCATCACGCGTGCGTCGCCGCTTCCTCGCTTCGTCCCGATCACGCTCCCTAGCGCGTCGGTGCGTACCTCGTCCGTAAGTGAGCCAAGCTCCTCGCGTGCGATCTCCCGCTGCTCTTCCTCCCGTCCAGAGACGCCCGGCGTCTCGATCAACCGCTTCAAGAGTGCCTCGTTTATGGCCATCTCATTCCCTTTCCCCGAACTCGTGAACTCGATGAGCGTACCAGCCGGCCCAGGACACCGTCAAAAGGGGGAGTAGGGGCGAGCGCAGTCAGGGGGCGAGATGCCGACGTTCCCCAGCGCGCCCGCGAGCCTGGAGAGCACGCGGGACATCGGCGGCAGCCGGAGCGCGGGCCGCAGGTACCGGAGCGTCTCGCGCGCGGAGCCTACGAGCTCCCTCGTAGCACGAGCCTCGGGTGTCTTGTCATGGAACCAGTAGAGCAGGATGGCGAGGTGGAGGGCGTAGAGAACGTTGCCAAGCTCTCTTGCCTGCTTCTCACGAGGAGCGTCGCTCGCGCCTCGTACCACCTCCAGAAACACGCCGCCCATTTTCTCGCGCACAGCGGCGGTGCCTTCGCCGAGCGCGGAGATGGGGGAGTTGGGGTCGAGCGCGCGGGATAGGAGTGCGGCAAGGGGACCGCGATGGGGGGAGACCTGATCCAACTTAGCGAGCATCGCCCACTCGAACCGCTCCGCCACCGTCCCCCCCGCAAGAAGCCCCTCCCCGGCCCACTCCTCGGACTCCTCAGCCAACCCCATGTATAACTGAAAGCGAGAGCCGAAGGCTCGAAGCGTTGCTGACAAGCGAGGGTGCTAGCCCGAGCGTGCTGACAAGGCGCTGCAAGCGCCGTGCTGACGAGTGGAAGCCGAAGGCTGGAACGTGCTGACAAGTTGCCGACCGGAGGGAGGCGGCGTGCTTCTAGGCTTCGCTCTCCTGGGTGCGGCGGGCTTCGAGCAGTTTGCCGGAGAGGTAGAGGCTGAGGCCGAAGTAGTAGACGAGGTAGAGGATGGAGAAGGCCAGGATCAGGGGGTCTGGGTCGGGCATCTGCCAGAGTATCGCAGCGTAGCTTACGAGCCAGAGGGCCGTGAGCGTCAGGGAGAGCTTGCGGAAGGCGACTGTGCGGGTGGGGTAGACGTAGCGGATCGGGACGAAGACCAGGAACGAGCAGGTGACGAGCACGGTGGCGAGCACCAGCGGACCAGGATGGAAGACGATGGCGTAGAAGGCGACGACGTTGAAGTAGCTCGGGAAGCCGAGGAAGTAGTGGTCTTCGGTCTTGGCGTCAACCCTGCAGAACTGGTAGCTGGAGGCCAGGAGCGGCAGGGCGGCGAGGACTATCCCCGCGTTGCCGTCTGGCAGGTAACCCTCGCTCCAGAGCAGGACCACGGGGGCGAAGACGTAGGTCATGTAGTCGACGATGTTGTCCAGGAGCGCCCCGTCGAAGAAGGGAAGCGCCTCCCTGACCCGGAAGCGGCGGGCGAGGAGACCGTCGGTGCTGTCTATGAGGAGCGAGGCGAGCATCAGCCACAGCGCCTTAACTGCCTCGCCCTGAAAGGCGGCGACGAGCATAAGGAGCGCGAGCACGGCGCCGCTCGCGGTGTAGAGGTGCACGGCGACGGCCTTCGACCTGAACCAGGAGGGAATATCCGTGTCGTCCAAGTCGGTAGCTTCCTCTATCCAATCTTCCCTGATCTCCACCATGCTCAAACCTAATGATACCAGTCGGAGCAGCGTGGCTTCTACGTGTCGGGACCGGCATGCAGCGGGCGGATGCGGTTTATTGCGGCCGCCAGCTCCTGCGCGCGCGGCAGGCTCATCTCACCGGGATGTCCCCCGTAGCCGCCGAGGGAGTCGAGGCCGTTCTCCGAGGCGGAGGATAGAATCTCTGTGAGGAGATCCCGCATCCCGTGGACCTCGCCTGAGGCGGCCCACTCACCGATGATGCGGGCCGTCGCCTCAGTCTGGCCGGCCTCCGCGAGTTGCTCCAGGTACGAGAGGTCCACCCGCTCGCGGCCGAGCTCGATGGTGTGAAGACCCCTGCCGCGGGCGCTACGGCGTTTGCCCCGTCTAAGGTCTAACGAGGAGGCGTCGATGGCGCGCTCGCGCGGCTGGTGCATCCCTCTCTGCAGCAGCGGGGCGCGGGGCGGGAACCTCTCCGTCACCTCGCGGGCGCGGGGTGTCGCGTCGGAGGGAACGTAGTCTTCGAGCAGGATCACACGGTCCGCCACGTCGAGGTAGTCGCCGACCCCGCCGACGACGACTACCGTCGAGACGCCCAGGGAGCGGTAGAGGGGGCGCACCAGGTCGATAAACGGCGAGATGGGCTCGCTACGCACCAGCTCGCGCATTCTCTCGTCCCTGATCATGAAGTTCGTCGCGCTCGTGTCCTCGTCGACGAGCAGGAGCGACGTGCCCGCTTCGATGGCCTCGGCGATGTTCGCGGCCTGGGAGGTGGATCCCGAGGCATTCGGCGTCGAGAAGTCCTCAGTGCTGCGTCCGCCAGGCAACTCCCCGATCATGGCCGAGATATCCACCCCTGAGACGCTCCTGCCGTCCTCGGCCCTGATCTTGACCGCGTCTCCCAGCGCCACGACGAGCTCCCTGCCGTCCCCCGGTTCGTGATTGTAGACTCCCCACGAGAGCGCCGAGAGCAGCGTGCTCTTCCCGTGAAAACCGCCCCCCGCAACGAGCGTGACGCCCTCTGGAACGCCCATGCCTGAAATGATGCCCCGGTTCGGCAGGTCCACCTCCACCCTGTACTCCACGGGGCTGGCGAACGGCACGGCGCCGTTCCCGAGCGGCCTGTCGCTGGCCCCGCTCTCCCTCGGCAAGATCGCACCGTCGGCGACGAACGCGACCAGGCCGAGCTCAGGCAGGAGTCGCCTTAGATGGTCCGCGTCCTCGACCGTCTCGACGTGAAGCCTCGCGCTCTCTTCGTCCACACCGCCGTCGGGAATCGGAACCAGTCCTCTACGTACGACCTCGGGCAACTCTTCGAGCAGTACCGTCCTTGCCTCGCGGGCGTCGACGCTCCGGCCGCGGGCTGGAAGGCCTATGGCCATGCGGGCCTCGATGTATTCTGGCGCGACGACCATCGAGGTGCGGGGGAGAACGATCTGGGACGTGCGCTGTATCTCCACCCGACCGCTCCCACCCGAACCCCTGTTACCGCGCACGACGCGCCGGATGGTCTTCTCGACGCTCCTGGTCAGGAAGTCCTCGAAGGCGACCCTGCGCACAGGGTTCCCGTAGAGAGCGGGATCGAACGGGTTCTCTTTCGTCCTGATTCGTATCAGAGAAGGCGGGGCGAATGGGTCCCTCTGTACCCTGTCTACGAAGAGAATGAAAGAACCAAAGTCGTGGGAGCCGGAGAGGTCCTTATAGGCTCCGTATCCCTTGCGGTCAATGCGGTCGAGAGTCGAACGAAGGCCGTGCATCCAGCTAATCGAGGCCGAGCCTGGCCTGGGCGCTCTTCAGGGTAGGCAGCGCGACTTCGTGTGCCCGTCTTGCGCCCGACTCGAGCAGGCGATCCAACTCCGTGGGGTCGTCGAGCAGTTCGTGGGCGCGGTCCCTGACGGGCGCGAGGCCTTCCACGACGACCTCGGCGAGGTCCTTCTTGAGGTCGCCGTAGCCCTTGCCCTCGTAGTCGGCTTCGATGTTCGGGACGGGCTCGCCGGACATCGCGGAGTAGACGTCGAGCAAGTTCGTTATAGCCGGCTTGTCATCGGAGGCCACGATCTCCGTCCCCGAGTCCGTCTTGGCGCGTCGGATCTTCTTCCTTATGGAATCGGGGTCGTCGAGGATGGCGACGTAGCTCGCGGGCCTCGGGGAGCTCTTGCTCATCTTCTCCTCCGGCGCGTCGAGTGCCATAACCCTCGCTCCCGTGGGCGGGATCATGGCCTCGGGCACGACGAAGGTATCCCCGTAAAGATGATTGAACCTCCTGGCGAGCGTCCGCATGAGCTCCAGGTGCTGCCTCTGGTCCTCGCCCACGGGGACGAGGTGCGCGTTGTAGAGGAGCACATCGGCGGCCTGCAGCACGGGGTAGTCGAAGAGTCCCGCGCTCGCTGACTCGACCCCGCCCTTGCGGGTCTTGTCCTTGAACTGCGTCATGCGCGAGAGCTCCCCAAAGCGCGCCACGCAGTTCAGCAGCCAGCACAACTCCGCGTGCCCGCTGACCCTGCTCTGGCGGAAGATCACGCATTTTTCGGGGTCGAGGCCAGAGGCCAGGTAGATGGCAGCGATCTCCCGGATCTTCTGCCTGAGGACCTTCGGGTCTTGCGGAACCGTGATCGCGTGCAAGTCCACGATGCAGAAGTAGTTCTCGTACTCGTCCTGCATGGCGACCCAGTTCTTGAGCGCCCCCACGTAGTTGCCCAGGTGCAAGTTACCGCTCGGTTGAATGCCGCTGAATACTCTCTGTTTGGTCTCCATCAGCATATTCTAACGGACGCACAAGGGTCCGCTAGACGCCGCCTGATGTATCCTGTGCCTCTGTTCCGGAGAGGGAGTTTCATGGGCTGCGCAGCACATCACGATGCCTGAGTTGGTCCTCGGCCCGCTCCTGCGCTACGCCGGAGCGACCGAAGCGACGGTGTGGGTCGAGACAGATGGTTCCTGCGAGGTCGAGGTCCTTGGCTGCACCTCGAGCACGTTCCGCGTCGGGGAGCATCACTACGCCATCGTACACGTCACGGGCCTGGATGAGATTTGCGAGTACGAGGTCAGGCTCGATAGTGAGAAGGTGTGGCCTGAGGCTGGGTCTCCTTTCCCTCCTGGCGTGATCCGACCGCTGAAAAACGGCGAGACCCTGAAGCTGGTCTTCGGCTCCTGCCGCATCTCGGCCCCGCACGAGCCGCCTTACATCCTGGCCCACGACGAGGACGAACGCGGCCTCGGGGTCGACGCCCTTTATGCCACGGCGATGGAGCTGAGGGACATGCCTTCAGAAGATCTGCCGCACGCTCTAGTGTTGCTGGGGGATCAGATCTACGCGCACAAACCCCCCTTCGATACCCTGCAGTTCCTGAACGAACGCCGCAATACGGCCGACCCTCCCGGCGAGGCTGTCGCCGACTTCGAGGAGTACGCCAGGATCTACCGCGACGCCTGGTCCGACGGCACCCGCTGGAGCTACCACCGCGACCTCGGCAACACGCGCCTCCTGATGATCGACTCCCGCGGCGGCAGGGTGCTGGACGAGGGTCACCGCTCCATGGTAGACGCCGAAGAGTGGGCCTGGATCTCGGACAAAGCGACCGGCGACTTCGACCACCTCCTCTTCGGCACCTCGCTCCCCCTGCTCCTCGGTCCAGCGATGCACCACCTGCAGACCTGGGACGAAAGATTATGCTCCGGCGCCTGGGGGGAGCGCGCCGCCCGCTGGGCTGAGGGCTTTCGGCGCTCCCAGGACCTCGACCACTGGGCCTCCTTCCACGACTCTTTCGCCGCGATGGTGGGTTTGATCCAGGAGATAGCCAGCGGGGAGAGGGGCGATTCACCCTCCACCATTTCGATCCTCTCCGGAGATGTCCACCACGGCTACCTCGCGGAAGCCACGCTCGAAAACGATGCGAAGAGTCGCCTCCACCAGCTAGTCTGTTCCCCCCTCAGAAACGCCCTACCGAACAAGAAGTCCTATCTTCAAGGCCACGCCTGGGCGAAACCCGCGATCCACGCCACCCGACTACTTGCCCGCCTCTCGGGCGTCACCAGGGAGCCTCTCGCCTGGCGCTTGACCCACGAGGCCCCCTTCTTCGACAACCAGGTCGCCACCCTGGAGCTCGAAGGGCGGAGCGCGACCGTCACCTTCGAGAAGGCCATCCTCGACGCCTCGAAGGAACCGACCCTGGAGAGACTCTATAGATGCCGTCTGGCTTGAAAGGTTTCAGGCATCAGGTATCAGCCGTCAGGTTAGGGCCGTTCGCGGCGCATCGGGCGTTCGGGTGCGAGACTCTGCCGCGCCGTTCACAAACCTGTAGCCTAAGAACCCGGCGTAGCCTCTATCTCCCTCGCCGCTTCTACGACGAGGTGTGAAAGGCGCTCGCCCGGGCTCTCCGTGAGTCGGGAGATCGGACCGCTGATGCTTACCGCCGCCCTGAGCCTTCCATCCTCCCCGAAGACCGGCGCGCTGACGCTCGCCACCCCTGCCTCCCTCTCGGCCACGCTCTCGGCCCAGCCCCTGACCCTTATACCCCTGAGCTCAGCCGCATCGGGCCCGTCGTCGACCCCGCCCGGCGCGAAAGCGAGTAGAATCTTCCCCGCAGACCCCCGCGAGAGCGGCATGATCGTCCCCACAGGCACGGTGTCCCTCAACCCCGTCACCCGCTCCACGGACGCCACGCACACCCTGTGCCCGCCCTCCCGCACGTAGAGCTGCGTGCTCTCCCCACTCTGGCCCCGCAAAGTTTCGAGCACGGGCCGCGCCATCCCCACGAGGCCAACCCCGACAGCCCGGTTCCCCCACCCGAGCAAGCGCAGACCAAGGACATACCGCCCTGCCTGCCGCGATACGAGGTGGTGCGTCTCCAACGCCGAAAGAAGCCTGTGCGCCGTGGGACGGGGAAGCCCCGTCCCAGCCACTACGCCTGCCAGCGACGCAGGGCCGCTTTCCGAGAGATAAGCCAGGATCGCCACCGACTTGTCGAGCACCCCGACCCCGCTCTTGCTCCCAGCAGACGTAACTTCTATACTATCCATATACTGGTCATTATGTCTCACATTTTGAGATAACACAAGAAAGGTATGATCTTGGGTCGCGAGTGGGATGCTGGGGAGTACGAGAAGCTCTCTGCGCCGCAGACCCGTTGGGGGGCTGGGGTCCTCGGGCGGCTAGAGACGAGGGGGGATGAGGCCGCTATAGATGCGGGATGTGGAACTGGTCGGGTAACGGAGCTCTTATTAGAGAAGCTACCTGCGGGGTCTGTGCTTGCTGTGGACAGGTCGAGGGCGATGGTCGAGGCGGCGAGGAGGCGGTTCGTCGGGGAGCCGAGGGTACGGGTGGAGCGCCGGGACTTATTAGAACTCGAGGTCGAGGAGCCTGTAGATCTCATCTTCTCCACCGCGACGTTCCATTGGATCAAGGACCACGATCGCCTCTTCCCAACCCTGGCGCGGGCTTTAAAGCCGCAGGGACGCCTCGTCGCCCAGTGTGGCGGCGAGGGCAACATCTCCCGCGCCACGAGGGCGGTGCAAGAGACGATGGAAGTAGAGCGTTTCCGAAGCTACTTCGAGGGTTGGGAAGACGACAAATACTACGCCGACGCGCAGACTACGGCGACACGACTAGGGGCCGCGGGATTCGAGGAGATCGAGACGTGGCTGCACGATGAGGTAGCGGCGTTCGATTCGGTAGGGGATCTCGCCCGCTTTCTCGGGGCAGTCGTACTCGGCGGACACCTGGAGCGGTTGCCGGAGGAGGAGCGAGATCACTTTGTAGCCGAAGTCGCGGAGAGGGTGGCTGAGGTCGACGGTACGCCGGCCCTGGACTACGTCCGCCTCAACATCATGGCGGGGAGGTCTGCATGACCGTCGGGGCATTGTTCGGCGAGGCGGCACGAGATTACGACAGGGTCCGGCGTCAGCTCGTGCCTGGCTTCGAGCGCTTCTACGGGGCTGTGCTCGAAAGCATCCCATTCGAGGAAGAACGGGAGATACGGGTGCTCGACCTCGGAGCCGGGACGGGGCTACTTAGCGCGATGGTCGCAGGCAGGTTCCCGCGCTCGCGGGTGACGCTCGTCGACCTCTCGGTGGAGATGCTCAGGGTGGCGCGCCGGCGCCTCACGGGGGAGAAGAGCCGTTTCGAGTTTCGGACCATGGACTATGCTCGCAAGCCGCTGCCCAGGACGGAGGGTGGCTACCATGTCGTCGTGTCGGCGCTCTCGGTCCACCACCTCACGCATGGCGACAAGAGGGAGCTGTTCGAAAAAGTCCATCGCGCGCTCGCTGTAGGGGGGTACTTCGTCAACGCGGATCAAATCTCAGGCGAGACGCCTGAGGAGGAGGATCTCTACGAGCAGTGGTGGCTGCGGCGGGTGCGCGAGGCTGGCGTCTCCGAAGAAGACTTGGCCGCCGCGATCTCGCGCATGAGGGCCGACAGGAACGCTACCTTGAATGATCAGTTGGACTGGCTCGGGGAGGCCGGTTTCGAGAACGTCGAGCGCAAGTACGAGGACCACAGATTCGCCGTCTACAATGGTAGAAAGGGATACGAGGATTCGGACAACGGGAAGGATGAGGATGGATAGGCCGAAGACGCTGGTAGAGAAAGTTTGGGAGAAGCACGTAGTGCGGAGTGCCGAGGGGGAGCCAGATCTCCTCTACGTCGACCTGCACCTGGTTCACGAGGTGACGAGCCCGCAGGCCTTCGAGGGCCTCAGGCTCGCGGGGCGGGGGGTACGGCGCCCGGACCTTACGCTGGCGACGATGGACCACAACGTCCCGACTTCAGAGTTCGGCATGCCGATCAAAGACAAGGTCTCTGCGAAGCAGATGGAGGCCTTGAAGAGTAACTGCGAGGAGTTCGGCATCGAGCTCAACGAGTGGGGCTCCATCGGGCAGGGCATCGTGCACATCATCGGGCCCGAGATGGGGCTCACGCAGCCAGGGCTCGTGATCGTCTGCGGCGACTCCCACACCGCCACTCACGGCGCGTTCGGCGCGCTCGCCTTCGGCATTGGAACCAGCGAGGTCGAGCACGTCCTCGCTACCCAGACGCTCCCGCAGAGCCGCCCGAAGACCATGGCCGTCACCGTCGAGGGCGAGCTCCCCGCCGACGTCACGGCCAAGGACCTCATGCTTGGCATTTTGAATCGTATCGGGACCGGTGGCGGGGTAGGGCACGTGATCGAATACCGCGGCGAGGCCGTGAGGCAGCTCTCGATGGAGGGCCGCATGACCGTGTGCAACATGTCCATCGAGGGAGGAGCAAGGGCAGGCCTCGTGGCCCCCGACGAGACGACCTTCGAGTACCTGGAGGGGCGGGAGTTCGCCCCGAAGGGTGAGCAGTGGGAAGCCGCGGTCGAGGAGTGGAAGCAGCTCAGCACGGACGAGGGTGCAGAGTTCGACAAGGAAGTCGTTATCCAGGCGGAGGACCTGGTTCCTTACGTCTCGTGGGGGACGACCCCGGCCCAGACCGTGCCGCTCGACGGCGAGGTCCCAGAGCCCGAGAACGAAGGCCACGAGAGGGCGCTCAAGTACATGGCACTGGAGCCCGGCATGGCAATACGGGACATAGAAGTGGACACGGTCTTCCTCGGGTCGTGCACCAACGCGCGCATCGAGGATCTGCGCGCCGCCGCCAGCGTCCTCGAAGGCCACAAGGTCAAGGAAGGAATTCGGGCGATGGTCGTGCCTGGTTCGATGCGCGTAAAGAAGCAGGCCGAGGAGGAGGGGCTGGCCGAGATCTTCACCGATGCAGGCTTCGACTGGCGCAACGCGGGTTGTTCGATGTGCCTCGGCATGAACCCGGACATACTGCAGCCGGGCGAGCGGTGCGCCTCGACCAGCAACCGCAACTTCGAGGGACGCCAGGGCAAGGGCGGCAGGACGCACCTTGTCAGTCCCGTAGTGGCCGCTGCTACGGCCGTCATGGGCCGGTTCGCATCGCCCAGTGAGCTCGGCTTACCTCTGGAGGTGGGATAGATGGAGCCTGTCGAGCGTGTTTCTGGGACGGCGCTTCCGCTAGGTTACTCTGACGTGGACACGGACCAGATCGTGCCCAGCGACGCCCTCAAGCGCATCGAGCGCACCGGCTTCGGACAGTTCCTGTTCTCCAGCTGGCGCGAGGACGAGGACTTCATAATGCACAGGGAAGAGTACCGGGACGCAGTCATCCTGCTCGCCGGCGAGAACTTCGGCTCGGGTTCCAGCCGCGAGCACGCGGTTTGGGCGATAAAAGATCATGGCTTCGACGCGGTCATCGCGCCTTCCTTCGCTGACATCTTCAAGAACAACTCCACCAAGAACGGGCTCCTCGCCATCGAACTGCCCAAAGAGACGGTCGAGGACCTTCTAGAAGCCGTAAGGGAAGACCCCGAAACCGTTATCACGATCGAACTCGACGAGCTCACCGTCACAGCCCCCAACGTCCACGAAACCTTCGAGATGGACGACTTCACCCGCCAGCGCATCATGCAGGGCCTCGACGACATAAGCCTCACCCTCACCCACGAAGAGGACCTCGAAGCCTTCGAAAGTTCACGGCCAGCCCATCTACCAAGCGTCCAGTAGCCTGCGTAGCCGTGCCATTCGACACGAGGCGTTGACAGAGTATCTCTAGCCCTTCTCGCCCAGCAACTCCTCCAGATAGCCTGTGTGGTACTCGCCGGACCGGAAGGCGTCGTCTTCGAGGAGCCGCAGGTGGAGTGGGATCGTGGTCTTGATACCTTCCAGGCGAAATTCGCGAAGAGCGCGATTAGAACGTTTGATCGCCTCCTCCCTGTTCAGGCCCCAGACGACGAGCTTGCCGACCATCGAGTCGTAGAACGGTGGGATCGTATATCCCTGGTATATGGCCGAGTCTACCCGGACGCCAGGGCCGCCTGGCACCTCCAGAGATGTTATCTCGCCGGGTGAAGGCATGAAGTCCTGGTCAGGGTCCTCGGCGTTGATGCGGAACTCCATCGCGTGCCCGACGAACGGTACGTCTTCTTGCTTCAGGCCCAACGGCTCGCCAGACGCCACCAGGATCTGCTCTTTCACCAGGTCAACACCCGTGAGCATCTCCGTTACCGGGTGCTCGACCTGTATCCGAGTGTTCATCTCGATGAAGTAGAAATCGTCCCCTTCGACCAAAAACTCCACCGTCCCGGCGTTGGTATAACCTGCCTCCCGCGCTAGCCTTACGGCGGCGTCGCACATCCTCTCGCGGACCTCGGTGCTGATGCCAGGAGAGGGCGCTTCTTCCAGCACCTTCTGGCGGCGGCGCTGCATGGAGCACTCCCTCTCGTAGAGGTGGATGACGTTGCCCTCGTGATCGGCCATCACCTGCACCTCGACGTGACGCGGCCCGACCAGGAATTTCTCCAGGTAGATCGAGCCATCCCCGAACGCCGACTCGGCCTCCCGCTTCGCGACCTGAATGGACTTGCGAAGCTCCTCCTCATTCCCGGCCACCCTGATGCCGCGCCCGCCGCCCCCGGCCGCCGCCTTTACCATGACCGGGTAGCCGATCTCTTCCGCCGTCTCGGCCGCCTCGTCCGCCGAGGCGGACTCCTCCGAGCCTGGCACCACAGGCACGTCGGCCTCCTGTGCCAGCCGCCGCGCCGCGGATTTGTTGCCCATCTTCTCGATGGCCTCGGCCGAAGGCCCCACGAAGATTAGCCCCGCATCCCGGCAGGCCGCCGCGAAATCGGCGTTCTCGGCCAGGAAACCGTAGCCGGGATGGACCGCATCCGCGCCCGTCTCCTTCGCGGCTTCGATGATAGCCTCCACATCGAGGTAGCTCTTGCCCGCCGGTGGAGGCCCGATGTTGACGGCCTCATCAGCGTGGCGCACGTGGAGGGCCTCCTCATCCGCGTCGGAGTAGACGGCGACGGAGGTTACTCCCAACTCCCTGCACGCCCGGACGACGCGCAGCGCGATCTCGCTACGGTTTGCGACCAGTACTTTGTCCAACATAGCGCCTCGACCTCTATCCAGATCCCATGACAGCAGAACATCATCGTACCCTCGTCAGGCCCATCGCGCTCTTCGTCGGGCCTTCGCGGGGGCTATGGCAGGTAGGTACATTGACCGGGATTTTCGGCGCTAGTAGTATTTCGGTATCGAGTCGGGAAGGTGGGTGACTAATGGGCCGAAGCGCCGATACCGAACTGCCTGAGGCGCGCTACAGCTACGGCGGTGACGAGTACGTCTTCGTCGAGCTGGCCGAGGCGATGAGCCTGAAGGTGAATTTCCGGGCGATGGCGATCACCAACAAGCTCAGAGAGGAAGGCATCCCCGGCGTCACGGACATCTGCCCGTCCAACGCCTCGTACATGGTCCGCTTAGATCCGGACGAACTGCACCCGGACGACCTGATCTCCCGCCTCGAGGAGATAGACGAGGAGGTCGGCGACGCCGAGGGCTTCGAGCTAGAGACCCGCGTGGTGGACGTGCCTGTGATGATGGAGGACCCCTGGACCCACGAAACCCTGATGCGCTTCCGGGATAGGCACCAGGATCCGGACGTCACCGACCTCGAGTACTCGGCCCGCATCAATGGCTACGATTCCAAGGACGATTTTATCGCAGCCCTCCTTGGCTCTCCGTGGCTGGTAACCATGATCGGGTTCGTGCCAGGACTTCCCTGGTGCTACCAACTCGTCCCCCCGGAGGAGCAGGTCGAGGTCCCCAAATACGTCAGGCCTCGCACCTTCACCCCTGAGCGGGCCTTCGGTTTCGGGGGTGGTTTCGCGGTTGTCTACTCCGTGCAGGGAGCCGGTGGCTACCAGCTCTACGGTCTCGCGCCCGCCCCTGTCCTCGACGTGGAGCAGAAGCTGAAGGACTTCAAGGACTCCATGGTCTTCCCGAAGCCCGGCGACATCTTCAACTACAGGGGCGTGGACCGGGAGGAGTTCGACCGGATAAGATCCGAGGTCGAGGACGGGACCTTCGAGTATCGCAAGAGAGAGTTCGTGTTCCACGCGGACCGTTCGCTGGAGGACCCGCACGCTTACAACCGGGAGATCCTGGGGGTGCTCTATGGCGATTGAGATCGGTCAGCCTGGCCTCCTCACCACCGTACAGGACGCGGGACGTTTCGGGGAGTACGCGCTCGGGATGCCGCCGTCGGGGGCGATGGACCTGTTCTCGTACCAGGTCGGCAACTACCTGGTCGGCAACGAAGAGGACGCGGCCGGGTTGGAGATCACCTACTTCGGACCCGAGCTGACGTTCACCGAAGACGCCGTCATCGCCGTAACCGGCGCCGAGATGCCCCCGAAGATAAACGGGGAGGAGGCGGCGACCTGGGAGGCGTTCGCGGTCTCCTCGGGCGACGTGCTCACCTTCGACTACCTGAGGAGCGGGGCGCGGGCGTATCTGGCCGTGGCCGGCGGGATAGACGTCCCCCTGTTCATGCACAGCCGCTCGACGTACACCCTGATCGGTCTCGGCGGTTACGAGGGCCGCGCCTTGCAGGAAGGCGACGAGCTGGAGATCGGGGACTCCGGAGATCGCTCGGATCGCCTCGGGAAGCGCGTGGATGACGATCACGTTCCGGCCTACTCCCGCGAGACGGAGTTGCGCGTGATCATCGGCCTCGCGAGCTACCGGCTGACCGGAGAGAGCATGGAGGAGTTCCTGAATACCACGTGGACCGTGACCCCGGACGCGGATCGGGTCGGATATCGCTACAAGGGCGGGGAACTCGGGTTCGTCGAGCGCGAGCAGCCGGCCGGGGCTGGGGCGGATCAGGCAAACGTCGTGGACTTCGGCTACCCCATAGGCTCCATCCAGGTCCCCGGCGGCGTCGAACCCATCGTGCTCATGAACGACGCCGTGACCGGCGGCGGGTACGCCACCATAGGGACCGTCATCAGCGCCGACCGTGACAAACTTGCCCAAACAAAGACCAACGACAAGACCCGTTTCCGCTCCGTGGACCTCGACGAAGCCCTCGAAGCCCGCAAACAACGCCGTCAGCAACTGGCCGAGATAAAAGAGCATCTCAGCTAATCAGCATTTCAGCTAGTCAGCCGGTCAGCTAGTCAGCGAGGAGGTGTACAACATTACTCCAATCGTAGGACGAAACGTCAATCAGAAAACGGAGCTTCGTTCCCAGGCGCCGGCGGGGCAGAGTCGAACGGCAAGAAGCCGATTCAGCTGACATGCTGAAGTGCTGAAATGCTGACTAGCTGAAACGCCGACCGAAGGGAGGCCACATGCAGATAGATTTCAACTGCGACATGGGCGAGAGCTTCGGACCCTACAGCTTCGGTGCGGACGAGGAGCTCATGCGCCACATCTCGTCTGCCAACGTCGCGGGCGGCTTCCACGCGGGCGATCCACACGTTATGCGAAGGACCGTGGGGCTGGCCAAAGAGAACGGCGTCTCGGTCGGAGTTCACAACGGCTACCGGGATCTGGTCGGTTTCGGGCGCAGGGAGATAGGCGTCTCGCCGGATGAGATCCACGACGAGCTCATCTACCAGCTCGGGGCCTTGCGCGAGTTCGCCCGCCTGTACGGCATGGAGGTCCAGCACGTAAAGCCCCATGCCTCACTCTACATGGTGGCCGCCAGCGACGAGGAGATCTCCCGCGCCATCATAGAGGCCGTCCAGAAGGTCGACCCTGAGCTCCTGATTTACTGCATGCGGGCCTCGGTGACCTACGACCTTGCCAGGAAGATGGACCAGCCGGTCATGACCGAGTTCTTCGCTGACCGCGAGTACGGCGAGGACGGCCAGATCGTCTTCACCCGCAAGGTGACCGGGGAGTCGGACCCGGACGAGGTTGCCGACAGGGTCGTCAGGGGCGTAACTGAAGGCAAGGTCACGACCGTGAACGGCGCCGAGATAGACATCCCCTCGGATTCGGTCTGTGTCCACAGCGACACCCCGGGAGCGGCAAGGCTCGCTGAGGCCATAGTCCGAAAGCTCAGAGAGAACGACGTGGAGGTGCGCCCGCCCGGACGTGCCGGACAGAGGACATCTTAGGAGGAGTGAACCTTGGCAGACAAGACCGTCAAAGCGCAGATGCCAGGCACTTTCTACCGCCGTCCCGACCCGGAGAGCGATTTCTACGTGGAGGAGGGGGACACCGTCTCCGCGGGCGACACGGTAGGCCTGATCGAGGTGATGAAATCCTTCCACGAGGTCAAAACGGAGGAAGAAGGCACCATCTCGAAATTCCTCGTCGAGAACGAGGATGCCGTGGATGCCGGGCAGGATCTCGTGGAGCTGGAGTAAGAGATCACCCTTCGCGGGCCGAACGTCCGGGCCCGAGATGATCCACGAAGAACGGGCGCTACCGTAAAGGAGGTCGCCACATGACGGAGACAGCTCGGCGTTACATGGGCAACAGCGTCCCGCGCAAGGAGGACGCGGCGCTCCTGGCGGGCCGCGCAACCTTCACGGATGACATCCGGCTGCCGGGGATGCTTCACATGGCCGTCCTCCGCAGCCCGCACGCGCACGCGAGAATTACGGCCATGGACACCTCCGCTGCCAGGGAGCTTCCCGGCGTAATCGAGGTATTTACCGGCGATGATCTGGCGGACGAGTGGGCCATTGGCATTCCCACCGGCTGGCCTGTGACGGAGGATATAAACGTCCCTGACCACTGGCCCCTGGCCCGTGGCGAAGTAAACCACGTGGGCGAGGGTGTAGCCGTGGTCGTCGCGGAAGACCGCTACAAGGCCCAGGACGCCCTGGAGCACATAGATGTAGATTACGACCCGCTCCCGGCCGTGGTGGACGTGGAGGCTGCGCTCGAAGATGGCTCGCCGCTGGCGCACGAGCAGTTCGGCACCAACGAGTGCTACACTTGGCCGCTCGGGACCGGGGACATCGACGAGGCCTTCTCGAAGGCCGACGTTATCGTAAAGGGACGCTACCTCCAGCGGCGTCTCCTCCCCAGCGCCATCGAACCCCGGGCCGTGGTGGCGACCTCCGAGCCGGCGACCGGCGGCTTCGTGATGTACACCTCGACCCAGGTTCCCCACTTCGTAAAGGACATCCTCCCCGCCATCTGCGGGCTCCCCGACACCAGCCTCAGGGTCGTTGCGCCCGATGTGGGCGGGGCGTTCGGATCCAAGCTCAACGTCTACGCCGAGGAAGCCCTGGCTCTGGCGCTCACCCGCAGGCTTGGCGTGCCGATCAAGTGGGTCGAGGACCGCACCGAGAACTACACTTCGACCATCCACGGCCGCGGGCAGGTTCAGCACATCGAGCTCGCCGCCACGAACGAAGGCAAGATCCTTGGCATGAGAGTCCGGCTCCTGGCAGACATGGGCGCGTACCTGCAACTCCTCACGCCGGGCATCGCCGTCCTCGGCGCCTTCACCTATCCTGGCCTCTACACCTTCGACGCCTATTCCTTCGAGTGCGTCGGGGTCTTTACGAACCTCACCCCGACAGACGCGTACAGGGGGGCCGGCCGCTCGGAGGCGGCGTACGCGCACGAGAGGATAATGGACGATCTCGCCCGCGAGCTTGACATGGACCCGGCGGAGCTGCGGCTGAAGAACCTGATGCCCGCCTTCGACGAACCGACCACGACCCCGGCTGGCGTCATGTACGACTCGGGCGACTACGAGACCTGCATGCGCCGGGCTCTGGATCTCGCCGGCTATGACGAGCTTCGCGCCGAACAGCAGCGGCGTCGCGAGTCTGGCGACTTCAGGCAACTGGGCATCGGGATCGGCAACTTCACCGAGAGCGGCGGCCTCTCACCCTCGAAGGTCGCGGCCGGCGTTCGCCTGCAGAGCGGCGGCTGGGAGGCGGCCAGCGTGCGGATGCGCGCCTCGGGCAGGGTTGAGGTCGTTACAGGCACCTCGCCCCACGGTCAGGGACACGTCACCGCCTGGTCCCAGATAGCCGCCGACGCCCTCGGGGTGGACGTGGATGATGTGGAGGTCTTCCATGGGGATACCGCCATGGCTCCCTACGGCCGTGACACCTACGGTTCGAGGAGCCTGCCCGTCGGCGGCGTCGCTGTACACCTCGCGGCGGATAAGGTGATCGAGAAAGGGAAGAAGGTGGCGGCCCACATGCTGGAGGCCGCCGATGAAGATATCGAGTTCGAGGGTGGACTCTTCTCGGTCGCTGGCTCTAAAGACAGGAATGTAACCATCCAGCAGGTCGCTGGCGCGGCCTACCTGGCTGACGACCTCCCCGAGGGCATGGAGCCGTTGCTCAGCGCTGACCACGTCTTCGACCCACCCAACTTCACCTGGCCCTACGGGACCCACGTCTGCGCCGTTGAGGTGGATACCGAGACCGGCAAGGTGGAGATATTCAAGTACGTGGCCGTTGACGACTGCGGCCCCGTTGTCAACCCCGCGATCGTGGATGGGCAGTTGCACGGTGGAATCGCCCAGGGCATCGCGCAGGCCCTCTACGAGGAGGCTCTCTACGACGAAGAGGGCAACCCGCTAACGACCACGATGGTGGACTACATGATCCCCGGCGCACCCGAGATACCGAACTTCATTCTCGACAGGACGGAAGTGCCATCCCCGACCAACCCGATGGGTGTAAAGGGCATCGGGGAATCGGGAGCCATAGCCTCCCAGCCGGCGGTCATAAACGCGGTCGTGGACGCACTCTCACACGAGGGCGTAACCCACATCGATATGCCCGCCTCACCAGCCACGGTGTGGCAAGCTCTGCAGCAAGCCCGCAACCCGGCGTGAGCTCGAGAAGCCATCCGAAAAATGGTGGGAGAGCGGATGATCGAAGTCGCGATCATGGTCGAGGGGCAGGAGGGTGGCGGGACGACCTTGACGAGTAGATAATGGCGTGATGGCCGACCGCGCGAAGCTCATCGGGTTCAACCACATCGCCCTCGAGGTCGGGAATATCGAGGAGGCGCTGGAGTTCTACGGACGCCTCTTCGAGATAGAGCTGCGGGGACGCGGACCAAGGATGGCGTTCATCGACGCCGGGGACCAGTTCATCGCGCTCGCCGAAGGCGAGAACCGCCCGCCGGATCATCACAGGCACATCGGGATGGTGGTAGACGACAGGAAGGTGATCAGGCGCGCCCTGAGGGAGATGGGGGTGGAGATACTGCCAGGCAGGGGCCTGGACTTCCTCGACCCGTGGGGCAACCACTGGCAGGTCGTCGATTACTCGGAGATTCAGTTCACCAAGGCCCCCGAAGTCCTGAAGGGCATGGGCCTCGAAGGCCTGAAGAAGTCGGAGAAGGCCCTCCAGGAACTGCGCAAGAAAGGCCTCAGGTAGCACGCTGCCGAAGGCAGCGTGCTAAGACCACTGCGTCTTGGGGCGCTCCTGGGGCTCGTCGTCGACCTCCAGGTCTACTCTCTCGTTGAAGAAGCTGAGATGGTCTCGGATGTTCGCAACGGCAGCGATGGGCTCGGGGTAGTGCCAGACGAGGTCTTCCACGGTCTCGTCGCCGACTTTCACCGAGTGGTAGGAGGCGGTTCCCTTGTACGGACATTGCGTCTCTTTGTCGCTCGGGAGGAGGACGTCGTCGCGCACGTCCTCGGGCGGGATGTAGTAGCGCGGCGGCAGCCCGGTCTCGAAGAGGACCTTGGTTCGATCCGTCTCCGCGACGACCTCGCCGCCCACGCTGACCCTGACGTGCCTGGAGCTCTGAAGAGCATCGACCCTGTGATACGGGTCGCGGGGGTGGATGAAGACCTCTTCCTCCTCCTCGAACCACGAATCCATCTTCCGGAAGTAGAACGCCAGGTAACCTGCGAGGGGCGGCGCTGAGTCTATCGGCTCGGGGTATGACCACACGGCGTTCTCGGCGACGCTCTCGCCGGCCCGCACCGACCAGTACGAGGCGTCGCCTTTGAAGGGGCAATGCGTCGTGTGGTCCGTGGCCTCGAGAAGGTCCATCCGCACGTCTTCCTCAGGGAAGTAGTAGATGGGCAAATAACCCGCCTCGTGCATGAGCTTGGCGCGGCGGCTGTCGACCACGGTCTCACCGGCGAACAAGGCCCTCACCCGGCGCGGGGAGTCCTCGAAGTAGAGTACGTGGTCCTCGGGGGCCAGCACCTCGAAGTTGAATACCTTCTCGCCCTGGTCGCCGAACGGCCCTGTCCCGATAGTCAGCGTCACACCTTGCTCCTCTCTGAGCTTGCCACGCCCATATGGTACACCCGCGGCCTCTGAGAGCCTTCCTGCGGCGCTGGTGCGGGGGGCGTATACTGGCCTTGCCCGACACGGGTGACCGATGCGTCTTCAGAGAATATGTCCCGTCGAAAACAGGGTAGAACCCGGGCGCCCGAGTACCACTCCGCGCTCGGGAACAGGGAAGTCGTAAGAGTAGTTGGGAAAGGAAAGAGATGCTTCGGGAGTCGGGCACGGCGAAGGTCAACGGCGCACACATCTACTACGAAGTCGTAGGAGAAGGCGAGCCGCTTGTCCTCGTGCACGCGGGGATCGCGGACAGCAGGATGTGGGAGGGTCAGATCTCCGCCTTCGCCGACCACTACGCGGTGATCCGCTACGATCTGCGCGGCTTCGGAGGGACCGAGATGGTGGAGGGACCTTTCTCCCACCACGAAGACCTGCGCGGTCTCCTGAACTTTCTGGGCCTGGACCGGGTGCATCTCGTTGGCTGCTCGATGGGGGGAGGGGCCGTGCTCGACTTCGCGCTCGAGTACCCGCACAGAGTAGGGAACCTCGTCCTCGTGGGGTCGGCCGTCGGCGGGTTCAGGCCGGACTTCGATCCCCCGAAGGAGTGGGATGAGCTAGTCGCAGCCGACGAGGCCGGGGATCTGGAGCTCGTCTCCGAGCTCGAGGTCAGGATGTGGGTCGATGGGCCCGAGAGATCCCCCGAAGACGTCGAAGCTCCCATCAGGGACCTGGTCCGCGAGATGAACCTGATCGCGCTTCAAAACGAGGCCACCGGACTGGGCGAAGAGTGGGAACCGGAGCCGCCAGCGGCGGATCGCCTCCACGACGTCCACGCCCCGACGCTGCTGATAGTCGGCGACGAGGACCAGCCGAGGATCTTCGCCGCGGCCGACCTTCTGGAGAGAGAACTCCCGAACGTACGCAAAGCACTAATGCACGGCACGGCCCACCTGCCCAACATGGAGCGCCCCGAAGAGTTCAACAGGCTCACGCTGAATTTCCTGCAAGATCATCAGTAAGGCGACGGTGGGCGGCGCATCTGCGCCTCGACCACCTGCAAAAGGAACTTTCGGGCGGCGGCCGCGTAGTATGTGGGCGTGTCTGGGAAGAGGAGGTTACGCATGGGCGAGAGAGACGAGCTCTTTCGGATGGAACTCAACCTGCACCCGAACGAGGCGTCGGGGCTGCTGACCATAGAGGACGACGCGTTGCTCGGGGGGCACGGTTGGGACACTGGGTTCTGGGCCGTGTTGGACGAGGGGGAGGTCGCGGACTGCGTCGCGGCCATCGGCCACCGTCGCGGCTCCCCCGAGGACGAGGGCTGGGAGATAGAGCGTCTGCACGCCGAGGTCGACGGCTACGCCGGCAAGACCGAGGACGCCGAGGCGATCACCCGCGACGAGAGGACCGGCTTCGTCTACATCCTGGGCTCCCACTTCGGGAGCAAATCCGGGCCCCTCCAGCCCAAACGCGGCTTCGTCGCCCGCTTTCGGGAGTCCGACGTCGGGCACGTCACGGAAGACCCAGCGATGAAGCTCGAAATTTCGAGACAAAGCTTCGCCCTGCACCGCCTCATCAACGACGCCCTGAGACAGAGTAACCTCGACCTGATCCCACTCGGAGAGCAGTCCCACAAAGCGCTGATCGAGGCTACTATCGAGCGTGGCGAGAAGCAGGGCAAGAAGTGGTCAGGCCTCGTGCGCGAGGACGACTATCCGATCAACATAGAGGGCGCGGCCTTCCGCAAAAACGGTAACCTTCTCCTCGGGCTCCGCTTCCCGACCACGGCGGAGGGGCGCCCGATCTTGATAGAGCTCGAAGGAATCGACCGCCTCTTCGAGGAAGGCGATTCCCTCCCCGAAGTCGGCGGCTTCTGGACAGCCGACGCCGTTGGCGAGAACGGCGAGATCGCCGGCGTCCGCGACCTCGACCTCGTGGTGACGAAGAGCGGCGAGGAGCTAAACCTCGTGACGGGCAACGTGGACAGCCGCGACAAGCAGAGCGTCCTCGTCCAGGACTACCCTGGCGGCAGGGAGACCGTGGCCACCCACTTTCGGTGCATCCTTCCCGAAGATGCCTGCTCGGGACCCCTTGACGCCGAGTTTGTCCGCGAGTTTCCCAGCCTCCCGCGCATCGAGGGCATCGCCGTCGCCCCCGATGGCCGCACTTTCTACGTTACGGACGAGGACGAGGGAGTCCACCTGCGGCTCACGCGACTGATCGCCGGCTGAGAGCGAAAAAACCCGAATCTCGATCCTCATCGGAGGACCAGGAAGCGCCGCTCCACATGCTCGCCGGAACGGGTCGTCGCCCGCACGGTCGCACGTCCCGCCTCGGCGAGGGCGGGGACACGCAGCCTGGTATCGAAGGTGAGGTTACGGTCGGCGTCGAGGGTCGCGAGAGGCCAGGTCTCTCCGGCCTGCAGGAAGTAGATCTCGATTCCACGGGCCGGTGAGGTCCCGACCCCGCCGCAGTCTGAGGAGAAGTCGTGGCCACTTAGCCGGAACGTCTCCCCGGCGGCGGCCCGCGCCGGATTGGCTCGGACGGATGGGGAAGGGCAACCGAAGGCCCCTTCGTCCTCCATCGCAGCAGATGCCCCCGCGGCCTGAGAAGGTGCGCCTTCCTCCTGCGTGGCACGGTCTTGCGAGGCACCGATCTCGGGTCGTGCCGCCGACCCTCCGGCCTCTGAACCGGTCTGATCGCTGGAGACGAAAAAGTCCGAGAGGGTGGCGCGGACCGTCGGGGAGAGCGCGACGACGGAGATCAAGACGAGCGCGGCCGCGACGGCCGTCAACCGCGGGGCGAGGAAGGGCGGCCAGCGCCAGTTTCGTCGAGCCTGTCGGGATTGTTCCTCGTCTAGTCTAAGGCGGACCGATCGTGCCACGTCGGGTGTAGGAGGGTATTCGACCCTGGCCCCGAGGTCCCTCAAGCCCTGCTCGATCTCCCTTTCGGAGACCCGTCGGTCGTCAGGCATCTTCCTCCTTCGCCATCGCTTTGCGCAGCCGGGCTATGGCGCGCGAGAGCCTGGACTTGACCGTGCCCCTGGCGCAGCCCAGGGTGGTGGCCGTCTCCTCCTCGGAGAGTTCGAGGAAGTAGCGGTAGGAGATCACCAACCGGTCGTCCTCGCTCAGTTCTCCCAGGTTCGCCAGCAGCTCTTCCCTCCGCTCAGCCGCCACCACGGCCGCCTCGGGCGAGACGGGCGCGGAGATAGCCTGGCTTTCAGCGGCCGCCCGCAGGGTCAGATTTGCCCGGCGCCCCGCTGATCTGCGGCGGTTCCTGGCCTCGTTGGTGACGATGGCGAGCAGCCAGGGCCGGAAGGGGACGCCAGGCCTGAAACGATGCATGGCGCGGTACGCTTTGACGAAGGCCTCCTGGGTCGCGTCTTCAGCCTCGGGGGCGTCGCCCGTCACCAGGTAGGCCGCGCGGAAAGCCACCGCCTGATGCATGCGCACCAGCCGTTCGTAGGCGGCGGTATCTCCCTCACGGGCCCGCTCGGCGAGCTCTCTCTCCTCCAAGGCGGCGGCCGGTCCTCCTCGACGCTGCTTTTTTACACCATTACACCGCCGACTTCGGGAAGGTTCCCGCTACAGGGTGGCCGCGTCTTCGAGGATCTCGTCGGCGTGGGTCTCGGGCGAGACCTCAGGGTAGACTTTTGAGATCCTACCCTCGGGGTCGAGCAGGAAGGTGACGCGGTTCGCCGATTTCCGGTTCTCGCGTAGCACCCCCAGCACCTCCGAGGTGCGGCCGCCCTCGTCGGTCAGGAGCGGGAAGTTGAGGCCGTACTTCGCGCGGAACTCCCGGTGCGATTCTGGGGAATCGAGGGAGACGCCGTAGACCTGTATGCCTGCCTCTGCGTAGTCGTCCATGCGGTCCCGAAAGGCGCAGGCCTCTTTCGTGCAGCCAGGGGTATCGTCCTTGGGGTAGAAGTAAAGGACGGTCTTCTGGCCGGTAAGGTCCGTAGTGCCGAAATGCTCTCCGTTCTCGGTCGTGAGATCGAGGTCAGGCAGTGACTGGCCTTGCTGCGGCAGGTTCGCCATCGAGGTTCCTCCTTCATAAGTGTGTCCATCCGCAAGTCTACGACGTTACCCCCGCCGGTGTGGCCGTCCACGATAAGCGACGCGCCGAGGTTTGCCGCGTCGTGGACAGGCTTTGCCCCGCGTTGCATAGTTACGGTGGACGTGGTGGTCTCCGGCAGGAGAGGCGTTGCTGGGTAGGGATGCGGTACAGAAACTCCCTGGGAGGAGGCTCAGGCGCGCCTTCTATCTCGTGTTGCTTGCCGTACTCATTAGTCTGACCATCGCGTACTGGTCGTGGGTGGACGCGCAGGCGCGGGCCGTGGTGGTGATCTCCTCCGTCCTGGACGCCCCCGTCCTCTCGCCCACCGTCAGGGTGGTGAGCGGGGAGCCGCGCCTCTCGGACGTGCGCGTCGCGGGTCATCCCTCGCTCGTCGTGAGGCCCGCGGGGGAGGGACCGTGGCCGGCGGTGTTCGTGGTCAACGGGACGGTCCCCGAGGGGAGGAAGTTGCCCGGGGTGCGGCATCTGGCCGAGGGTTTCGCGAGGGCCGGGTACCTCGTGGTCGTGCCAGACTTGCCTGGCCTTACGGAGGATAGGATCACACCACAGAGCGTGGACGCTGCTACGCAGGTCGCGCAGAAAATCTCCAGCATGCCCGACGCCGAAGACGGAGAGGTAGCCCTCGTCGGGGTCTCGACGGGCGCCACCCTGGCAGTTCTCGCCGCCGGGGACACGAGCCTGAAAGGGAGTGTCTCGCTCGTCGCCGGCGTCGCGCCTTATTCGAACATAGAGACCGTCCTGAGCGTCGCGACGACCGGCCACTACCGCCTGTCGGGTGGAGAGCTAATCCGCTACGAGGCCGCCCCCTTCCTCTCCTACGTCGCCGCCCGCTCGCTGGTCGCGGCCCTGCCACCCGGCGAGGACAGTCGGACGCTCTCGACCGAGATACAGAGCTTGGGCCGCGAGAGCGCGGACCCACTGCGCGACCTCCGCTCGCGCCAGTTAGACGACCTCGGACCGGATGCGAAGGGCGTCGTGCGGCTGCTCTCGAACCGTGATCCGGAACGTTTCGACGATCTCTACGCGGATCTCCCGGACGGGGTGAGCGACGACCTCGAAGGTCTCTCGCCGCTCTCCGGCGGAGGAAGGATCCGCGTTCCCGTCGAGCTGGCCACGGGGCCACACGACAAATATTTCCCACCCTCCGAGTCCTACGCCCTCGAACGCATCGCGCCGCAGCGGACGGTCACGGTCACGACGGCCCTCGACCACGCCGAGCTCGACGTCTCCCCACGAGACGTCCCGGCCTTCCTGGCCTTCGACGGTTTTGTGGTCCGCTCACTGCGCACCGCATGCGAGTAGGCGATCATAGAGACCTGGCATTTGACGAAGAAGCCTCTACTTGTCCTGAGGGTTTGCAGCTAGCACTGTTCGCCTACCAGGAGCACTTGGACCAGTTTTCCGGGTCCGCCGACTTCGCAAACTTCCTTCTTGCGGCGTTCTGCTAAAGAACGCGAAGAATAGATCAAAATCTAGCTCATTTGCGTGTGCTTCGCACAGTGAGTATGCTGTAGTCGTTGGCATGGCCAACGGACCGTCGCGTGAAGGCGCAGGGGGTGCCCTGTCTCGGCCGAGACAGAAGGCCGAAAGGGAGGTAGCAGATGGCACGCTACGGTGTTGTGGTCTTCTCGATCGTGATGATGGCCGCAACAGTGGTCCTCGCTGGAGCTTGCGGGACGCAGGGCGGCGGGACGCAGCAGGTCGGGAAGATGCAGCGCGACGCGAAATCGATCGATCCCAAGGACGCCCAGTCCGCCCTCGTTCAGCTCAAGATGGGCGCCGGGGAGTTGACCCTCACCGGCGGCGCAGACCAGCTGATGGAGGCCGACTTCTCCTATAACGTCTCAGATTGGAAGCCGAAGGTGAGCTACGACGTAAGCGGTGAGAAGGGCGAGCTCGTCGTGAAGCAGGGGGGCACCTCGGGCGGCGGCCTCGGTGGTGATGCACGCAACGAGTGGGACATCAGCCTGAACGACGAGATGCCCACCGATCTCGCGGTTCGGTTGGGGGCGGGAGAGAGCGATCTGGATCTGGACAGCCTCACCCTCACGGGAGTCGACTTTCAGATGGGGGCGGGCGCGACCACGGTGGATCTCACGGGTGATTACGCGCGGGACTTCGACGCCAGCATAGAGGGCGGGGTCGGAGAGGCAACGGTACTGCTGCCCAGCGAGATCGGGGTCAAGGCGAAGGCCGAGGGTGGTATCGGCGCAATCAACGCCAAGGGCCTGAAGAAGGTGGACGGCTCGTATGTCAACGACGCCTACGGCGAATCGGACACCAACCTGAGCGTAGCGGTGAAGGGCGGTGTAGGCGCTATCAACCTGAAGGTCGTCTAGGGACCTCTTTAGAACTGTTCATCAAACCGCGAAGAAGGTTGATAGGAGGAGAAGATATCCACAACCTGCCGTACGTGTTCGACTCGTTCCGCTACCAGGGCTATATCGGCGACGATCTCACCCCGCACCTGTTGAAGAACCACCAGCCCCACGAGGACGAGCTGCCGCTTAACCAATCGCTCGTCGACTTCGGCGCGTCCCGAGGGCGCTAGACTCGGGCAAGCGAGCACGGCCACTGGGCCGAACGACGGGAGGAAAAAGATGTCCCAACAGCAACCCAACCGACTGACGAGGAGCGAGTTCCTCAGGACGGCCACGGGGACCGTCGCCGCCGCAACCGCAGCGACGTCCCTGGTAGGCTTCCCGGTGCCCGCTGAGGCCGAGGCGACGCCTCGGGCGCGTGGCAACGGTAGCGACGCGCTCTTCGACGAACTAGACGCCAGGATCCGGGCCGGCATGAAAGAGCACGGTATCCCCGGCGTCGCCGTGGGCGTGATCCATCAGGGAGCACGCTACATCAAGGGCTACGGGGTGACCAACGTGGATTACCCCACACCCGTGGACGGCGACACGCTCTTCCGCATAGGCTCTACCACCAAGACCTTCACCGGCACCGCGGCTATGCGGCTGGTCGATCGGGGCAAGCTCGACCTGGACGCGAGGGTCAGAACCTACCTGCCCGAGTTCGCCACCTCCCAGCCCTCGGTGGCGCGTCGGGTTACGGTGCGCCAGCTGTTGAACCACTCCGCGGGCTGGCTTGGAGAGTACTACGCGGACAAGGGGCGGGGCGAGGATGCCCTGGCCCGCTACGTAAAGGGGATCGTGCGGCTACCGCAGCAGACGCCGGTCGGGAAGGTGTTCGCCTACAATAACGCCGCCATCGTGCTTGCGGGTCGCGTCATCGAGGCCGTGACCGGATCGACTTATGAGGAAGCCGTCAGGGAGCTGGTGCTAGATCCGCTCCGGCTGAACCACAGCCGCTTCTTCTCCGACGAGATCATAGGCTTCAACGTGGCCGCCTCGCATGCCATCGTCGATGGCAAGCCCGCCGTCGACCCCTCGATCTGGTACGCACCCCGCACCCTCCACCCGACCGGCGGCCTGATCTCCAGCGTCAAAGACCAGCTGCGCTACGCCGCCTTCCACCTGGGCGACGGGACGGCGCCGGACGGGAGCAGGCTGCTGACGAAGAAGTCGCTGATCGAGATGCGCTCCAACCCGGGACCGGGAGGGACCCTCTACGTCGAGCTCGAAGGCATGGGGGTTACCTGGCAACTACGTCCGAGCGCCGAGGGTGTGCGCATCGTCCAACACGGCGGGGACTACCTGGGTCAGCACGCGGGGTTCATCATGGTCCCCCAGCGGGGGTTCGCCCTCACCGTGCTCACCAACTCCGACGGCGGACCCGCTCTGCTGGGCGATCTGTTCGTCGACGACTGGGCGCTCAGGCGCTTCGCGGGGGTTAGCAACCTCCCCGCCAAGCCCCAAACGCTAAGCAGGCGCGAGCTGGCCCCTTACGAGGGCATCTACACCGGCCGGATCATCGACCCGGTCTTCACCCCCAGCGGTACGGAGGCGGAGACCAGGATCGAGCTTAGGGGCACCCCCGACGGCCAGCTGCGCATGAGGCGAACCGACACCCTCGATCCGGCCGTCCTCGACGACCCCTCGGCCGCCGCAGGCGCGGAGGACGAGCCGGCGGCGCTGGAGCAACGCCTGGTGTTCTACCGCAAGGACTACGTGCGCGTCTACGACCAGAGCGGCAAGCCGACCCCCCAACGGGCGGACTTCCTCAGAGGCCACGACGGGGGCGTGGATTGGCTGCGCATGGGCGGAAGACTCTACCGGCACCATGGGGTCAAGTAGGACTGCCGGAATCGGGAGAGGGATCTCGCATGGAGTGGGAGCGCCACGGCCGGACTGATCACCCCGCTCCCCAGAGAAGGGATACGCGAAATGACGGAGACCGGAACGCATCGGCAACCCGACGCCCCGCGCGAGCGGGGTGGTCGGCTTTGGAAGTGGACCAGGCGCCTCCTCTTAGGGCTCGTCGGGTTGGTCGTCTTCGTGCTGCTTGCTGGCGTTATCTACCAATTCGTGGCCACCAAGATCGACGCATACAGGTGGTATCCCCCGTCCAGCGAGATGGTCGACGTTGGAGGCTCCAGCATGCACCTCCACTGCACGGGAGAAGAAGGTAGAGCGCCTACGGTCGTGATGGATATCGGAGCCGGCGGCAACCTGTTGGATTGGGGGTCGGTTCAGCCGGGTGTCGCCAAATTCGCGCGCGTGTGCTCCTACGATCGCGGCGGCGCCGGTTGGAGCGACCCGGGTGCGCAACCCCGCACGAGCCAGCAGTTTGTGGAAGATCTGCACGCCTTGCTGAACAACGCCGGGGTCGAAGGTCCCTACGTGCTGGTCGGTCACTCGCTTGGCGGCAATAACGTGCAGATCTACGCCAGCCGCTACCCGGACGAAGTAGCGGGGATGGTGTTGGTCGATCCGCAATTCTACAGTTACCCCTCCTATCTAGATCCGGAAGTTCTAAACGCTCTAGCAGAAGCGTTGCCATCCCCAGGTTCCACTCTGTGGACGAAGTTTCTCGCTACGATCGGCGTGACACGACTGCCTTACACGTTCGGGGGACAAACGGACGAGAACGCCGCGATCAGTACCCACGCCAAGAATACCTACGAAGCCTTGGATGAGACCACTTCCCTTGAGGAGAGCGCCAAAGAGCGGCGCGCCGCTACCGTGTCGTTGGGGGGCAAACCGTTGATGGTCCTGAGCGCGGGAGCCCGCGACCCTCTCCCGGGCGCCTCGCAAGAGCAGTCGGACCGATTCAATGAGGCCTGGACCGAATCGCAAGTGGACCTGACGCGGGTCTCACAAAATTCGGAGCAAATCATCGCGGAGGATAGCACCCACAATATTCAAGCCGACGATCCCGAACTCGTTATAGATGCCATTCGCCAAGTCGAAGAAGCGGTACGAAACGGCGGCAGCGTATGACGTAGCAACGCGCCACCCTACGCGGCGCCACTGGCCGAACACAACACGTTACGGCGTTGGATAAAGATGCGAGATTGCGCATGGGGTCTGGTGAGACACCCCGAGACAAACCAAGCAAGGGCGGAACTCCACCTGGATAGATCTCTCTGCTTGCGCGAGATCTATCGCGAGACCCGTCCGCGAAAGCCGTACGCGTCGAGCTAAACAAGTGGCTGACAGACCGAAGTGATGAAACGATGGCCAGAGCGGTTCGTCTAGCTGTAGGGGCGGGTTTCAAACCCGCCCCTACAACCGGCCCAGTGCCTCGTACAGGAGCCCGAAGAAGGCCTCGCGGTCGAGCTCGACCCCGACGTCGGCGTTGGGTCTCTTGCCCGTCACGCCGTGGAAGTCGCAGACGGTCTCGCCGCGGGTGAGCTCGCTCTCGCACTCGACGTCCACCCGCATCGGTCGCGTCTTCAAGAGGCCGGGTTCGAGCACGGCGGCGACGGCGACGGGATCGTGCAGCGGCGGGTCGTCGAAGCCGAATGTGTTCTCGTAGTTGGCGGCGAAGTAGTCGAGGAACCCGGCGACGACGCCTCCGACTCTGCCCGTCGCCCGCAGCAGCTTCCTCTCTTCGGGACCGACGTCGGCCAGGTGCGTTACGTCGAGACCTGACATCGTGATGGGAAGCCCCGACTCGAAGACCTCGCTGGCGGCCTCGGGGTCTACGTAGATGTTGAACTCGGCGGCCGGCGTCGTGTTGCCAAGGCCAATGCTCCCGCCCATGAGGGAGACGCGGGCGATGCGGGCCTTCAGGTCGGGGTGCCGGCGCAGCAAGAGGGCGATGTTGGTGAGCGGGCCGACGGGGACGAGGGTGACGGGTTCTCGGGAGGCCCTCAAGGTTTCCGAGATCAACTCCACCGCGCCCCTCTCGTCTGGACCGAAGTCGGCGTCGGGGAGCTCCTCCGGACCGTCGAGCCCGCTCTCGCCGTGTATATCCTCGGCCGTGTGGAGCGGCCGCATCAGGGGCCCAGAGGCGCCGACGCCGACTGGTACGTCGTGGCGCCCGACGAGGGCTAGTACCCGCAGGGCGTTGCGGGTAGTCTTCTCGATGGGGACGTTGCCGGCGACGGTCGTGACGGCGAGCAGGTCGAGGTCGGGGTGCCCGCAGGCCAGCATCAGGGCCACGGCGTCGTCGTGGCCCGGGTCTACGTCCAGGATCACCGGCTTCGGACCCACCCTCGCTCCTCTCGCGTTACAGACTGGTGGTAAGTTATCTCTTTTCGAGAGCCGCGTACAGCACGACGGGGAACGGCGCCGAGTACAGTAGGAACCTGAACCTCCGACGCCTCAGGGCCCACCCGACCGCCGCCAGGTAGTAGGGCAGCAGGAGCATCGCCGGAAGAAGCTCCATTTCTTCGTCTTCGTGCCCCAATTCGTAGACGTAGACCACGCCCCCGACCAGCGCGGCCCACCCAAGGTAGTTGATGAGCGGTACGCCGCTGTTGCCGTTGGCTCCCTCTATCTCTGCGGCGTAGGCCCCGTCGGCGTTCCACTCCCAGAGCCCGGCGTCGAGGCCGGCGGGGTCCAGGATCAGATCCAGGCCGATCCCGACCAACGCAGCAAGCGGCGGCAAGGCCATGCGCCTCGCGCCCTCGCCGAGATAAAGCCGTTCCGAGACCCGCCCGGCGACGACGAATGAACCGTGGATAACACCGTACCAGCCCAGCAGGATGCCCAAAGGCACACCCGCTATGCGGTACCGTACACGGTGGCGCAGGAGCTTCAGGGGACCCGTAGCCAGGAGTTCCCCCACGGCCGGGAGCCCGGTGCCAAGGGCGAAGAAGTAGACGGAGCGCCTGATACCGCGGGTCCGGACCGAAGACGCGAGGTTCAGGCCGGCGCTTACGGCGGTGTAAATGAGGATTGGCTTCGAGAGCCAGTGGTTCGCGTCGTTCAAATTAGTACCTCCGGTCCTGATCTTTGGAATTGCAACGGGCCCCCGTCGGCCCGGACGGCCATTATCTCCTGTATCGTTGACGAGTGGGGGTGTTTCGAGGGATCCTGGACCGTCTTGGGACTTTGGGGCTGACGGAGAGGGGTACGGGCCGTAGAATAGCCCCATGCTTGGACGTTACGCGGAGCTTAAGGCGCAACTCCCGCCGGAGACGATTCTCTTCTACCAGGTCGGGACGTTCTTCGAGACCTTCGAGGAGGACGCGAAGAAGATCTCGCAGGCGCTCTCGATCCGGCTGACGAGCCGCGAGGCGGCAGGCGAGGGCCGTGTCCCCCTCGCCGGTGTGCCAGGCCACGCCATCCAGGAGCATCTGGCGACACTTTTGAGGAAAGGCTACTCGGTCGCCGTCGCCGAGCAACGACAGCACCCCACGAAGCCCAAGCAGTTCACGCGCGAGGTGACCAGGATACTTACCCCCGGCACCGTTATAGAGGACAACGTCCTCTCCGCCGGGCATGCGAACTACCTGGCCGCGTTCGTGGTGAAAGATGGCCTTGCTGGTGTAGCCGTTGTCGAGGCTTCGACCGGGGAATTTACGGGAACCGAGGTCCCGGAGGAGCAGCTTGCGGCCGAGCTGGAGCGGTGGTCGCCGCGGGAGATCGTGGTCCCCGAGCGGACCGCGGCAGAGAGCTTGCCGAAGGTACGGGCCACCATCAGCTCCGCCCCGCGCTGGACGTTCGAACCCTCCGCCGGGGAGCAGGCGTTGAAGAGGCACTTCAGGGTCTCCGGGCTCAAGGGGTACGGGCTCGACGGGCGTCCCGCGCTCGCGGGGGCAGCGGGGGCCCTGATCCAATACCTCGCCTCGCTGCGCGGGGGCAACCCGCCGGAGCAGGTCGTCACCTTCCGTCCCTACGCCCCCAGCTCGGGGATGGTCCTCGACGCCGCCACGAGGCGTAACCTCGGACTCGACGACCTGGTCGAGACGGTGGACCGTACAAGCACCCCGATGGGCAGACGCGCCCTCAGGCGTTGGCTGGAGCGGCCCCTGCTCGAGCCTGACCGCATCGGGCAACGCCTCGAGGCCGTCGACGCGCTCGCCCCCGACTACATGCTGCGCGAGGAGGTGCGCGAGCACCTGGACCGCATCCCCGACGTGGAGCGCATCGCCACGCGCATCGTGAGGCTCTCCGCTTCGCCGGGCGACCTGCTCTCGCTCAAGGTGGCGCTGGAGGAGATCGGACCTCTCAGGCAGACGCTGGAGCCGATATCTTCTAGCTCCTCGTTGCTCTCGCGGGTGCTAGGGGCGATGGAGGAGCCGCCGGGGGTGCGGGAGCTGGTAGCGGCCGCGATCTCCGAGGAGAGCGGGGAGATCATACGCCCAGGCTACTCAGCCGACCTCGACGAGGCGCGCGAGTTCCGCGACGGGGCCCACGACTGGCTGACGCGCTTCGAGACAGAAGAGCGGCTCAAGACGGGCCTGAAGACCCTCAAGGTAGGCTACAGGGACGGCGAGGGCTACTTCATAGAGGTGGCTGGCAAGGAGACGAGATCGGTCCCCGAGCGCTACCAACACCGCAAGGCGCTCAAGCACAACGCCCGCTACGTCACGGTGGAGCTCAAGGAGCACGAATCGAAGATGCTCGGCGCCCGCGACGAGGTAGAGCGGATAGAGCGCAGGATCCTGGCCGAGATACGCGCCGCCGTCAAGGAGGCCGCCCCCGACCTGCAGAAGGTCTCCCGTGCCGTCGCCGTCGTCGACGTGATCTCCTCCTTCGCTGCTGCGGCGACCGAGCTGCGCTACTGCCGCCCCGAGGTCACAGAAGGGCGCGGCATCCGCATCTTGGGCGGGAGGCACCCCGTGGTCGAGCACAATTTGGAGATGCCCTTCGTGCCGAACGACGCCGGGGTCGACGGAGACTCGCGGCTCCAGATCATCACCGGCCCGAACATGGCCGGCAAGTCTGTCTACCTCAGGCAGGTGGCCCTCGTGTGCCTGCTGGCCCAGACCGGCTCCTACGTCCCGGCCGACGAGGCGTCTTTGGGCGTCGTGGACCGCATCTTCACGCGGGTCGGGGCCGAGGACAGGCTCGCCAGCGGGGAGTCCACCTTCATGGTGGAGATGACCGAGGCGGCGAGTATCTTGAACGCTGCTACGGAGCGGTCGCTGGTCATCCTGGATGAGGTTGGACGCGGCACCTCGACCTACGACGGCATGAGCCTCGCCTGGGCCATAGCCGAATATCTGCACGACGACGTGCAGTCCCTCACGCTCTTCGCCACCCACTATCACGAGCTCACGCGGCTCGCCGAGATGTTGCCAGGCTGTAGGAACTACAAGGCCACGGTCGAGGAGGTGGGGGGTGAGATCGTGTTCCTGCACCGGATAGACGCCGGCGCCGAATCATCCTCCTACGGCGTCCACGTCGCGAAGCTCGCCGGGCTGCCGCCCCAGGTCACCGACAGGGCCGGTGAGATCCTCGCCCGCCTCGAAGCCGAAGGCGTCAAGGACTTTGCCGGGTGAGGCTCTTCCCCGCGTTCGTCTCCGAAGAGGTTGTCGAGTACGGGGGCATGGTTCGCGTGCTGCCGCCCGAGGTGGCGCACAGGATCGCCGCCGGGGAAGTTATCGAACGGCCGGCCTCTGCCGTGAAGGAGTTGATTGAGAACTCTCTGGATGCGGGGGCGAGCAGGGTGGAGGTCGAGATCGAGGACGGCGGGATGGCCCTGATCCGGGTCAGCGACGACGGCTCGGGGATGGGGCCCGAGGACGCAGAACGCGCCGTTATCGAGCACGCCACGAGCAAGATCCGGACCGCGGACGACCTCGCGAGCGTGATCTCCCTGGGTTTTCGTGGCGAGGCCCTTCACGCTATCGGCGCCGTCTCCCACCTCACGCTCACGACCCGCAGATGCGGCACGGACGACCCCCTCGGAGCCCGCGTGCGGGTCTCTGCCGGGGAGATGCTCGAGTCGACGTCGGCGGCGCATGCTCCAGGCACCACCGTCGAAGCGCGTAACCTTTTCCTCAACCTGCCCGTGCGGCGCGGTTTCCTCGGCACGGTGAGATCCGAGACCAACGCGGTCGTAATAGTGGTCGAGTCGCTGGCCCTGAGCCGCCCCGAGGTTGGGTTCTCTCTCCGTTCGGACGGGCGGCGCGCCCTGGCGCTGCCGGCGGCGGCCGACCTCAGGGAGCGGATCTCGCAGGTGCACGGCCTCTCGCTCGCGCGGAGCCTCATCGCGCTGGAGGACCAGATTATCTGGGGCTTCGTAAGCCCGCTAGCCGTGAGCTTCCCGACCCGCCGCTACCTGCACGTCGCTGTGAACGGCCGGGTAGTAGAGGCCGACTCCTTCGCCCCCGCGGTCGCCAAAGCCTACGCCGACCTCTTGCCCAGGGGGCGGCATCCCGCCGCGTTCTTGCGGCTCGAGCTCGGTCCCGGCGAGGTGGACGTGAACGTGCATCCCGCCAAGAGCGCGGTGCGGCTGCGCGGGGGACGCTCGGCCTATCCTCTCGTCGTCGGGACCATCAGGGCGGCGCTCTCCCAGGGGCGGGAGGTGGGTGGCGACGCCCCGCCCGAGGAGGGAGGCCACGAGCTGACGCTCATCGGGCAGTTCGCGGGGCGGTGCATTATCGCCCAGGAGGGTGAGGAGCTCATCATCCTCGACCAGCACGGGGCGCACGAACGCATCCTGTACGAGCGGTTCTCCAGGAACCCGAGGGCCGAGGCGGTCCTGCTTCCGAGCCCCGTCGTCGCACAGTTGCCCGAAGACCTTGCGTCCGAAGCGTGGAACTTCGAAGCCGAGATGGAGGCCCTGGGCTTCCGGTTCGAGCCGTTTGGGGATGCCGCCGTGCGGGTCTTGGCCGTGCCAGGGACCGTAACAGACCCGGAAGCTGCCTTCCTCGCGGCGCTACACGCGCTGGCTGGCGGGGAGGACCTCGCCAAGGCGCTCGCCTGCAAGGGCTCGACCAGGTTCGGGGAGGCCCTCTCCAGGGAAGAGATGGAGATGTTGTTGAGAGAGTGGTCCTCGACCGAGTTCCGAGAGATCTGCCCCCACGGGAGGCCTATCGTAAAGCGTGTGGCTCTCCCCGATTTGCTGCGCGAGTTCGGGAGGATCTAGAGTACGTCAACCCGATGTGCAACTTAATCGGTGAGGAGATCCCTGAACCTCGTCGGACGGCAACCACAATATGTAGGGGGTCGATATTGACCGCTTGTGAAATCTGTAGTCGCCACTCGACGGATCCGGTATAAGGGTCTCATGAAGTCTCAGCGATATGTGGGCATGGAGGGTGCCCTGGGATCGCGTGGGAAGTACGCGAGCGGAGAAAACTAGAGGGTAAGAGAGTAGTCTTTACCAGTGTTCGAGGCGGGGCCAGGTAGGAAGAGCATCTCGGAACGGCTCCTTCGCTATCCCAGAAAGCATCGTTGCCACGAAGGCCGGCTGGAGATAATCCTTGCTCTTGTGTTCGTGTTCGGGGTGGGCTGTTCGTTGTTCGGGTCCGTGGAGGAAGCGATAGCGGTGCCGATGGGGCCCTCAACATCCGACTCGGGATGGGCCCGACTTTTCTACTCTAACACTAGGAATTCCCCTGCCAAGGAGGATGAGGCCTCGACGGGCCTGGAGACGAAGGAGCAGACGCGGAAGCCACTTGGCTCGGCGATGTCCTGCGATGACATGAAAGTTCTCGTAGACCGCTCGCACTCCCTCCCCTCAGATTACGTGCCAGGCGACCTCGTTCCACTGCAAGATTACGGGATTCCCACCCTGGGTAGCGACGTGCTCAGGCGCGAGGCGGCCGAGCACCTGGGACACCTCGTGGAAGACGCCGCTGCAGCAGGGGAGGAGCTCGTGGTGGCCTCAGCCTACCGCTCCTACGAGGATCAGCAGTTCTCCCACAAAAGGCTGATAAGCGTCTTCGGGGCGGACGCCAGTAGGATGAGCGCCCCGCCGGGACACAGCCAGCACCAGCTCGGTACCGCGGTGGATTTCACGAACGCGGCCGCAGGCTACCAGCTGTGGGTGCCATTCGCGCAGACGAGTGCCTACTGGTGGCTCGAGCATCACGCCTGGGAGTACGGATTTATTCTGGCCTATCCCAGGGGTAAGGAGGAGCAGACGGGCTACCAGTGGGAGCCCTGGCATTATCGCTATGTGGGAGTAGAGCACGCGAGTCAGCTCGAAAAGAGCAACCTTAGCCTACAAGGGTTCCTGGAAAATACGGGGACTATCCCTCACTGCTGAAAATTCCGGGAAGGATCCAGGGTACTATGACTCGGCGCCTGCCTGTTCCGCCTTCGCCTCCTCAAGCTACGGTTGTTTCTGCTCGCAGCCGATCAATACCTCCGTAAACCGCTCAAGCGCGGGCTCGCGGGAGGTCGATCCCGCATAACCGCGCCATCGGCAAGGAAGAGAAGCTGAACTGCTGAAAGCGTGCAAGGAGGTGCCACCTCCTTGCAAACGCTCTAGTCGTCTTCCAGAAGGGTCTGGCCCAGGTTCAGAATCGTCGGGGCCTAGAGGCCGACGAAGATTGCCGTCTCGCGCCTCGGACTTAGTATTAGTCCTCGTCCACGAGGGTCTGACCCAGGTTCAGAATCGTCGGGGCCCAGAGGCCGACGAAGATTGCCAGGTTCTGGCGGTCGCGGCGATATAGCGTGATCGAGATCAGGATCGAAATAAGTGTCGCCCCGATATAGATGGCCTTGCCCGTGCCCATATGTTGCCTCCTGTTCGGCTTGTTTCCTGTTCACCGAACTATACCCGGTGACCCCTTCTGTAAACTGTGTTAGCGATCATAGGTTAGTAGCGTCTTGACGAAAGGGAATAGCATGTTCCGCAGCGAGGAAGACTTCGCCAGGCACGAGAAGCCGCGCCGCCCGGATCTTGGCGGGCGCTCGACGGTCTTCGGGACGAAGGGGGCCGTCGCCTGCGAACATCCAATCGCCGCCCTGATCGGCCTCCGGGTACTCGACGCAGGTGGTACGGCCGCCGACGCGTGCGTGGCCATGGCCGCCGCGATGGCCGTCCTCTCGCCGATGCAGACGGGCATGGGCGGCGACGCCTACCTCCTCTTCTACGAGGAGGAGACCGGCCAGGTTACAGGCATCGACGGTGCTGGACAGGCCCCCGAGGCTGTCACCCTGGAGAAACTCCTGGATCTGGGTCTCAGTGAGATGCCCGAGCACGGCGGTCTCACGGTCACGGTCCCCGGCGCCGTGAGGCTCTGGGAGGACGCGGCAAACCGCTTCGGCAGCCAGCCTCTGGCGCGTCTACTCGAGCCAGCCTGGGAGCTGGCCGAGAACGGCCATCCCGTTGCCGAGGTCGTAGCCCGCTACTGGAGAGAGAACGAAGATATGCTCCGCGAAAACGACACCGCAACGCGGACATTCTTGCCAGCAGGTCGGGCCCCTGTTGCGGGGGAGATCTTCTCCCAGGTGGACCTTGCGGCCACGCTCTCGGCCGTTGCCGAAGATGGGGCGGACACCTTCTACAGGGGCGAGATAGCAAAGAGAATTGCGCGCTCCGTTCAGGAGGCCGGCGGGTACCTCACCGAAGAAGACCTCGCGGCACACGAGTCGACGTTCGTCGAGCCGATCTCGACCGACTACAGGGGTGTTAGGGTCTATGAGATCCCACCTCCCGGCCAGGGCGTCGCAGCCCTGGAGATGCTCAACATCCTGGAAGGTTTCGAGTTCTCCTCCCCGGGCCCTACGAGCGCGGACCGCATCCACCTCGAGGTCGAGGCGAAGAAGCTGGCCTACGGAGATTTGCACGATGAGATCGGGGACCCCGAGCACGCCGATGTCCCGACCGAACAGCTGCTCTCGAAAGAATACGCGACAAGCTTGCGCGAACGCATCTCGCCGGAACGCGCCGCTGAAACGGGCCCCAGGCTTACGCCCGGCGGGGACACGACGTATCTCTGCGCCGTCGATGCCAGGGGCAACGGCTGCTCCTTCATAAACAGCCTCTACAGGCGCTTTGGCAGCGGCGTCGTCGCCGAAGGCACGGGCGTCTGCCTTCACAACCGCGGCAACTCGTTCAGCCTCGAACCCGGCCATCCCAACGCCATCGCCCCAGGCAAACGTCCGATGCACACCATCATCCCAGGTCTCGCTACTCGCGAAGGAGCCCTGTGGGCCGTCTTCGGGGTGATGGGCGCCGCGATGCAGCCCCAGGGCCAGGCGCAGTTACTGATAAACCTCATCGATTACGGCATGGACCCCCAGGAGGCAGCCGACCATCCCCGCCACCGCCACGAGAACGGCCTGCTCCTGATCGAGGGCCGCGTACCAGATCGTGAGATACAGCGCCTGCGCGAACGCGGGCATCGTTTAGAGGTGAAAGAGGACTACATGATCCCGGCCGGGGGCGCCCAGCTCATCCGCATCCTCGAAAACGGCGTTAGGGCTTGCGGCAGCGACCCGCGCAAAGATGGCTGTGCGCTCGCCCAGTAAGAAGCAATAATGATCGGACAGAGCCCGGCCCGCAGGGTGGCGATAGCAGGAGTAGTCGGGGCGCTCTACGTCGTGTTGAGCATCACGCCGTTCTCGTACGGTCCCGTGCAGTTCAGGATCGGGGAGGCGCTCAAGCCGCTCGTCATCAAGTACCCTGCGGTCATCCCAGCCTTCGGGATAGGAACCGTGATCATCAACTTCTTCAGCCCCTTCGCCGGCCCACTCGAGCTTATCTTCATGCCCCTCGTCGACGTCACCGGCGGCGCCGTCTGCTACCTCGTGGCAAGAGGAATAGGCACCACGTTCGGAACCTACCTCGCCTCGCTCGTCTATGCTCTGTGGACCGCGGCCGGCGTCGGGGTGGTGCTCACCGTCAGCGCCGGGTTGCCTTACCTGGCCTCCTTCGCTTCGGTCGCCGTCTCTGAGGTAATTCTGCTCCTCCTCGGAAACGCATTGCTCGTGCGGCGCGTCTGAGCATGTCGGAACGATATACGCTTTCCCGGCGGTAACGTCACCCGAGGAAGACCGATTCGTCATTCGGGCGGTTTGCGAACCGTTCCTACAGGTTTCGCCCGATGACCTACCGCCTCGAAAGGCGTGATCCGCCCGAGAACGTATCCGTATGGTCGCGCCCACGTGAACACGAACCCAGGTCCGCCGCACCATGACATACCACCCGCGTACCACCATACCCACATGAGGGCCCACCCCACAACGGTGTAGGGGCGGTTCGCGAACCGCCCAAAAACGTAACGCCTCCCTCACAATCGACGCAACCGCACCCCGAGAGCCGTGCGGGATTGCCTCGAGAGGTCTATTGGTGTCTAATACCCGGTAGGGTCTGGTGAGGAAGGGAGAGGGTCCGGATGGCGAACGTTACCGAGGGGGGCTGCTGGGGAGGCTCCGTCTACCTGGAGACAGCGGCTCAGGCTGGTGGGCCCAGGCATAGTCATCGCGGTTACCGGTGTTGGGGCTGGGGATATGATCTCCTCGCTCGTGGCCGGCACGAACTTCGGGACGGTCCTGATCTGGGCCATCGTGATCGGCGCGCTCTTGAAGTTCACCCTGACCGAAGGCATAGGTCGCTGGTACATGGCGTCGGGCGAGACCATCCTGAAAGGCTGGCACATGCTCGGCCGCGGCGCGACCTGGTACTTCCTTGTCTACCTTTTCGTCGTGACCTTCGTGTTCGGAGCGGCGGTGACCTCGACGGCGGCTTTGGGAGTCGATGCCATGTTCCCGAACCTGCTGCCCGTGTGGGCCTGGGCCGCGCTGCACGGCATCCTTGGTTTCGTGATCGTCGGCATCGGCCGCTACGGTCTGTTCGAGCAGATAATGAAGGCCATAGCGGCAGTCAAGTTCGGGGCGATCATACTGCTCGCCATCCTGCTGACGCCGTCCCTGACCGAACTGGCCATCGGGCTAGTCCCCAGGATACCGGAGGGTGGTCTCATCAACGCGCTGGCGATTATCGGGGGAGTCGGCGGAACGTACACGCTCGCCTCATACACTTACTGGGTGCGCGAGCGCGGATGGCGCCAGGCCTCCTGGATTCCGACGATGCGCACCGACGCGGCCGTAGGCTACGTCCTGACCGGCCTGTTCATGATCTCGATGCTCGTCATCGGGGCCGAGTTTCTGTTCGGGACAGGCACGAGCATCGAGGACGAGGCTGGCCTCGTGGCGCTCGCCGACCCAATACAGGATCGCTTCGGACTCGCCGTCCGCTGGGTATTCCTCATCGGCTTCTGGGCCGTCGCGACAGGGGCAATGATCGGGGCCTGGAACGGCGCGGCCTACCTGTTCGCAGACAGCATGCGGACCTTCCGCGACGTGCCTGACGAGCAGGCCGAAGAATACCTCTCCGAAAAGAGCGTCTGGTTCCGGGCGATGCTTTTCTGGATCACCTTCCCACCCATGATCCTGTACGCCTTCGGGGAGCCCGTGGCACTCGTAATCATCTACGCCTCCCTCGGCGCCCTGTTCCTGCCGTTCCTCGCGATCACACTCATCCTCCTCCTCAACTCCAGCCGCGTGGCCCCCGAATACCGTAACCGCCTCGTCACTAACATCCTGCTGGCTGTCTCCGTAATACCTTTCATCGTGGTCGGCGTCCAGGAGGTTCTCGGCGCTTTGGGAGGCTGAACGGGAGACGAATCTGCCCCGCCAGACCCTCCCACCCTTAACAAAACTTAATACAACTTTAAACCTATCTTCGGAATAGCTGCTGGAACTAACATCCAGGCGGGTTAGTATGTCGGGCAACGTTTCCGGGCTGCTTCGTTCCGGGTCATCGACCGGAGCATGGTCCGCATCGTCTCTACTGCGGCGTTCTGTCGCACCCCGCAAGGTTTTACAGCAACGCGTTGTCAGATCAGGAAAAGCAAGGAGAGGTTGATCGTTATGCGAAGGTCGTCTGGCCCAATGGTAGATGTGGGCGCATCTAGAATTTGTATAGGCATCTCGGTAGTGTTCGTGTTCTGGTGGGCATTCTTCACGGAGAGCCTCTCTGGTACGGGTTCTGTGGTGAGCATGCTCTCCTGGCTGGCGACATGATGAAGGATCCCGCGAACCACTGCCTGCACGAGCTCTTCGAGGAGCAGGCGCGCCGCACGCCCGACGCGATCGCGCTGGAGGACACCAGAATCTCCCTGACCTACCGTGAGCTGGACGGGCTCGCCGACAGGCTAGCGGCGTATCTGAGGACTATGGGGATAGGACCGGACGAGCCTGTCGGCGTCTACCTGGAACGGCGGGCAGAGTACGTGGTCGCCTGCCTCGCCGCCTTGAAGGCGGGCGGCGCCTACCTGATTCTGGAGGTAGCCTACCCGCCGTCCCTGCTCGCCGACGTCGTGGCAGACGCGGGACCGCGCGTCGTCCTCACGCAGGAGCGGTATGCGGATCGCCTGCCAGAAGGGACACAGACGTTCTCACTCGATGAGGGCTGGGACGAGAGGCTGGAGGACCTTCCGGCCGTAGACGACGGGCCTGAGGTCAGTCAGGACAACCTGGCTTTCGTCTCGTACTCGTCGGGGACGACGGGGAAGCCGAAGGGGATCGCGAACCCGCACAGGGCGCCGGTTCGGTCTTACCTCTGGCGTTTCGGTATCAGCGACTACGCACCCGGAGACAGGGTGGGGTGCAACGTCTTCTTTATCTGGGAGATGTTGAGGCCGCTGCTGTGCGGGGCGACGACGGTCGTCATCCCAGACGACGTCATCTACGATCCGAGGACCTTGATCCGGTTTCTCGAAGAGTACGGGATCACGGAGACCCTCATAACCCCTTCCCTGCTGGAGACGGTTCTGAACTCGAGTGGGCCCGAGATAAGCGAGAGGCTCTCGAAACTAGAGACGCTGTGGCTGAACGGCGAGGTCGTCACCCGAACTCTAGCTCGACGCGCCATGGAGCTGTTGCCCAACGCGCGTCTACTCAACGTCTACAGCTGCAGCGAGTCCCACGATGTCGCCGCCGGGGACCTCGGCGAGCTGGTCGAGAACCCCGAGTCTACGTACTGTGCAGTCGGCGTTCCTATGGACCGGGAGCACCTCTATCTGCTAGATGAAGAAGGCGAGCAGGTCTCCGAGGGTGAGTCTGGAGAGCTCTTCGTCGGCGGCGACTGCCTCGCCCGCGGTTACGTCAAGCTTCCCGAGAAGACTGAGGAGACTTTTCCTGAAGACCCGTTCTCTTCTGCGAGCGGTGCCAGAATGTACCGCACGGGTGACAGGGCCCGCATCCTCTCCGACGGGAGTCTGGAGATCCTGGGTCGCGTGGACTTTATGGTCAAGATCCGGGGTTACAGCGTCGAGCTCGGCGCCGTCGAGGCCGCCATCGAGAAAGGTCTCGCCGTAAAGTCCTGCGTCGTGGTCTCTGAGGGTGAGGAGGGCGAGGACAAACGCCTCGTCGCCTATATCGTGCCAGACCCCGATGACGACGAACGCTACTCGGGCTGGAGCCTCGACCCGAAGACGGGGCGGAGCAAGGAGATCAGGAGCATCCTGCAAGATGGCCTGCCGCACTACGCGATACCCTCCGTCTTCGTCGAGCTCGAGTCGCTCCCGATACAGGCTACCTCGGGCAAGGTCGACCGCTCGGAACTCCCGCCCCCGCCACCCCGCCCTGCACAAAGAGACACGGGTGACGTCGCCAGGCTCCCCGAAACGGCCTCCCGCTCGGAGAAGGAAGCGCTGCTCGTGGGGGCCTGGGAGGACGTGCTGCGTCTGGACGAGGGCGAGGTCGGGACCGATGACGACTTCTTCGATCTCGGAGGGCACTCGCTCGCCGCCGCGCAGCTCTCTAGCCGCGTCGAGCAGGGCTTCGGCGTCCACGTCTCTATGCCGCTGTTCATGGAGGACCCGACGCCAGGAGGGCTGCTCGACAGGATCGAGGCGCTGCAAAGCGACGGAACAGCGGGAGAAGTGATGACCGCCGAGGACCTCACGGCCGAGGCCGTCCTTGACCCCGAGATCGCCCCGCAGCCCGCCGTTGACGGTACGCCGACGCTACGGGACGCCGGCGACGTCTTCCTGACCGGGGCGACCGGGTTTCTCGGGGCCTTTCTGCTCGACGGGCTACTCGCTTCGACAAACGCCCGCGTCCACTGCCTCGTCAGGCCCCGCGGGGATGTTGATGGTATGCAGTCCATCGAGGCCAATTTGCGGGGCTACGGGCTGTGGCGGCCCGAGCTGGCGGAGCGCATCGTGCCCGTCGAAGGGGACCTCGGGAAGCCGCTATTCGGCCTGGACGAGGGAGAGTTCGACGCGCTGGCCCGCGGGGTGGATCTGATCTTCCACCCCGGGGCGGTCGTGAACCTCGTCTACCCTTACTCGGAGCTGAAGGCGCCTAACGTGGGCGGCACGCGCGAGGTCTTGCGCCTGGCGTGCCGCCACGGGGCGAAGCCCTTACACTACGTCTCCACGAATGGCATCTTCCCGCCTGGAATGGGGCTCTGCGAGGAAGATACAGATATCGACGATCTCGCCGGAGCCCGCGAGGACGGCTACGGCCGGTCCAAGTGGGTCGCCGAGAAGCTGGTGCGGGAGGCCGGGGAGCGCGGCTTGCCGGTACGCGTCTACCGCCCAGGGAACGTCTCGGGCCACAGCGAGACCGGGGCTTCCAACCAGCGCGACCTGCTCGGCGCCTTCATTGTGGAGTCGTTGCGGCTCGGGTGCGCACCCGAAATAGAGGGTTGGCGGATGGAGATGACCCCCGTCGACTTCGTGGCAGCAGCCATTATGCACGTGGCGTCAGATCCTGGTGCTTTTGGGGGAACCTACCACCTGGCGAACCCCGATCCTCCGCCAGCGGACGAGGTCTTCGATCTGCTGGAGGAAGGGGGCTACCAGCTGGAGCGTCTCCCCTACGAGGACTGGCTGCAGAGGGTAGACGCCGCTCCTCCGGAGGAGGGCTCCCCCGGTGAGATCGTTGGCGCCGCCGCGCCCGCCTCAGACGAGCTCAGGGAAGACAACACCTACGAAGACCGCAACACGTGCCACGCTCTTGACCACGACGGACCGACGAGGCCAGCCATCGACGTGACGCTCATGGAGACGTACGCCAGTTACTTCGCGGAGCAGGGTTGGATCGAGGCAACAGGCATCAGGCAACAGGCATCAGCAGGCTCACGGCGCGATTCGTAGGCCGAAAAACACGCCGCCCGGCGCACCGGGACCTATTCCGTAGGGCGTGGATCAGCGAGCCGGAACATCGCCCTCACGCTTATGCCGAACCGCACCTCGAAACCCACAACCTGTAGGGGCGGTTCGCGAACCGCCCAACGACGAACCGCTATCCCACGTCGACGTCCGTGGTATCGACCTCGAGGACCTCGTCGAGACCCATGATCTCGCGTTCGACCTCCTCCAGGTCTTCCTGCGTGGCTACAGCACCGGTCAGCTCCACGACGCCTTCCCTGACGGAGCGTACCCCGAGGTTCGTGCCATCTAGCAGACCGGCCACGTCGTGTTGGACGCCCTCGATGTCGCTCAGGAGAGGGTCTACCTCCACCTTGCCGGTATCAGGGTCGACGTAGGCGTCGTTGCGAGGGTATCCGGAGTCAGGGGTATAAGAATCGTCCTCCCAGTCCTCGCGCGTCTTCAGGTCTTCCACGTGCCTGGCCTCGTCCTCGTCCTCAGGATCGGTGACGAGCTGGCCTTCGTGCTCGTAATCTTCTTCACTCTCGTCGTCGATCTCATCGGGGGCGTAATCCTCCGGTTCGACCTCATCGTCTATGTGATCGCCCGGCTCTACGTCAGAAGCGTCGGCCTCGAAGGTGGCGAAGTCCGCGTCGGGATCGAGGGAGAGGTCTGGGATCGGGACCTCTAGTCGTTCTCCGTCCTCCGTCTCGACGACGACGTGCGTGACCTCCCCACTCTCCTCGTCCGTCACCACCTCGGCGATGCGGCCGACCTCCGTGCCGTCCGCCGCCCGCGCTTCGAGCCCGATAAGACCTCGTTCCTGCAAGTCGCCCTCCGAAATAGCTTCTATCCAATTAGAGAGATATACCCTGTGTTCGGGAGCTTACTCCGGCAGCTCGGCCAGGACCTCGGCCATCTTGTAGAGGTCCGGGTCCAGGGGTTGCTCTTTGCCAACCACTTCTTCGAGCGGCACGATCTCGACCCGTGGTCCCCTGAGTCCTACCATCACCCCAGACTCTCCATCGGCCAGAGCCTCGACAGCCGCGGTTCCGAGCCGGCTCGCGAGTATCCTGTCAGAGGCCGTGGGAATCCCACCGCGCTGGATATGACCAACGACCGTGAGGCGTGAATCGTAGGTGCCCTCCGCCCCGTTGACGTACTCGTCCAACTCCTCGGCCGAGACCTCGGCTCCTTCCGCGACAACGACCACGAAGTGGGACTTGCCCTGCTCGTAGGCCTTCTTGAGGAACATCAAGAGCGCCTCAGGGCGCGCCTCGAACTCGGGGACGACGACCGCCTCGGCCCCGCCGGCGATGGCGCTCATGAGCGCCAGATAGCCCGAGTCGCGGCCCATCACCTCGACGATGTGGGCCCGCTGGTGGGAGCTTGCTGTGTCCTTGATCCTGTCTATCGCCTCAAGCGCCGTGTTTAGTGCCGTATCCACCCCTATGGCCGTGTCCGTGCCCCACACGTCGTTGTCTATGGTCGCCGGAATCCCGACCACTTTGACTCCGAGCTCGGCAAGCCTCAATCCCCCCGTGAGGCTCCCGTTCCCGCCTATGACCACGAGCCCCTCGACCTCGGCCTCGGCGAGCTTGCCTGCCGCCATCCTCTGTCCCTCCGGCGTCGCGAACTCAGCCGAACGCTCCGTCCCAAGCACGGTCCCCCCACGGTGGATAATGCCCCCGAGGCGGCGCCTGTCCATCGGGTAGATCCTGCCTTCCAGAAGTCCTCTGTAGCCGGCCCATATCCCCATCACCTCCCAACCCCTGAAGAAGGCCGTTCGCGCCACGGCCCTTACCGCGGCGTTCATCCCCGGCGCGTCGCCCCCACTGGTCAATACTCCTATCCGCATACCCGCCTCCTCTCACCCGCCATGATGAGCGGAGTATACGAATACTGGACGATCCCTGGAAACAGCATAGGCTCGTGTCGAGCACCCGCCCCGGTACAATCCGCTCATAGAAGGGCCGCTCATCTCCCCATCCTCCCGGTGGCTTCTTCTTATGTGCGCTACACCCAACCCCTCGCCAGGGAATACATAAGAAACCGGTGGGGCGATCTCCGGGCCGGTGCTTATTCGTCTCCCTGCATCTTAATCCAGCACCCCAACATGTAGGACTCTGGCCTACGTGGTAGATGCGCTCTCAGGCCATCCTGAGGGTCTCAGCAGTGCGATCTATGCGAGATCCTGCATCCGGACTTTCGAGAATTTTCCTTCCACGCACTCCGGTGAATAAGCCAATCTCTCGGCAAAAGTGCAAAACATCGCAAATCTAGCCCATTTGAGCGATACGCTGTGTCCCAGCGGGGCGTATGCTGCATATCTTACGTGCAAATGGTACCGTATCCGAATAGGAAAGAAGGACGGACGCAGCAGACCTCGACCTCGCCATTAAGTAGTGCGCGACACATAGCGAGGATGGTGTTGGCAGAAAAATCCGGGGGTAGAGAGCGTCCGGGCCCGATATCTAGGGGGTTTCACGCTTTTCGCGGGCCCGATTTACTGCCACCCCAAATCTGCCTATGTGTCCCAGGGTCTATGGCGAGGTCTGTTGCCTGGGCGCAGGATAGGAGCTTCGATAGTGGGTAAGAGCGCGCGATGGATCTTGGCTGTGACGGTCGGCCTCCTGGCGTTTATCGGCGTTGGAGCTTCTGCCACTCACTACCTTCAGGAGCCCTACAACCCCGGATTCGTGCACTTCCCGACCGTCGTAGCTCTGCACGTGGTTCTCGGCGGAGTCTACCTGGCCCTCGCACCGTTCCAGTTCGTGAGGCGCATCCGCTCGCGACACCTCGACTACCACCGCTGGGTCGGAAGGATGCTTGTCTCCATCGGGCTGGTGATCGGGTTGAGTGCCCTGTTCATGGGGTTGGTCATCCCACAGGGCGGTTGGCCCGAGAGGGTTGTGATCGGCCTCTTTGGGAGCCTTTTCCTCTTCGCCCTGGTCGAAGGCTTTCTCAACATCCGTGCGGGGCGGGTGGCGCTGCACAGGGAGTGGATGATCCGGGCGTTCGCCGTAGGACTGGCCATCGCCACTGCGCGCCTGATCTTCTTCCCCGCGCTCCTGATCAGCATGGCCGATCCGAGCGAAAAGCTGTTCGGGACGCTCTTGGTGGTGTCGTTGGCGGTGGCGTTCGTCGTGCACGCCGGTGTGGCGGAGCTCTGGATCCGCTCCACTCGCAGGAGCGGCGCGCTTAGAGCTAAAGGGGTGAAGGCTGAATAAAGGTCGTGCACTTCACCTGCGGCTTTCGAGCCAGATGGTCTGGAGCATACCGGATAACCTTCGTCACCCTGGCAGCTTCCGCAAGGTGGACCTAGTGCCCGTCTGCGATGAACAGCCCTGAGGAAAGCGAACTTCGGAGAATGCCCCTTCCACGCACTCCGGTGAATAAGAGAAGCAAGCTGCTCCTCCGAGCCTTCCTCGCTCTGACGGCTCGCCTACCAGCCACCACCCTCGCACGATGCGGTGGGGTACAATGGTAGTCTCCACTTACTTCTACCTAAAGGGGCGTTATTGGAAAGGCGTGTCCTGTTCGTCGAAGATGACGCCAACTTCAGGAAAGTCTTCACTCGCCTGATTAGGGAGGCGCTTGCCCCCGAGCGACTCGACGTCGCGTTCGTTGAGGCAGGCACCCTAGCCGAAGCACGCACGTGGCTCAGGGAGGGAGGACTGGACGCCGCGCTCATCGACGTCACCTTACCCGACGGCGACGGGCTAGACCTCGTGGGAGAGATCAACAACGGTGGCGTAGGCGACCACATCCCGACCCTCGTGTTGACGGCGAGCCTGGAGACCTCCGTGGCAGGCCGCGCGATGGAGGCGGGTGCGAGGGGGGCGCTTTCCAAGGTGGTTTCGATGCCCGAAACGGTGGAGGCGATCGAGAGGTTGTTCGATGCACCGATCGAGGGGCAGCGATAAGCCCTACTTCCTAGAACTCCGTCAACGCGAAGTTCGCAGAATCCGCCTTCTACGAGGTTGGGTGGATAGGACAAGGAGAGGGGCCGATGCTCTCCTTCTAACCTTTCGCCCTATCGCCCGACTATTCCTTTGTACGGACGACTTCGATGTCCATCCTCTCCTCCGCCGTGCGGGCCAGTACGGCGTTTATCTCGAGGCCCAAGATCACCATCAGGCTCGTCACATACAGCCAGAGCATAAAGGCTACAATCGCCCCGAGCTGGCCGTAGATTTGCCCGTAATTGCCCAGGTTCGCCACGTAGTAGCTCAAGGCGCCATCGCTTGTGAACAGCAGCACCGTCGCGATGAAACCGCCGGGCGTGATCCACTTGAACGGCAGATCGGCGTCGGGGGCCAGGTAGTAGAGCAGGTCGAGGGCCAGGGTGACGGCGACGAAGACCATGACCCAGCTCAATGGCTTAGCGAGGCTCGCGGCGCTTTCCGGCAAGATGGCTATGGACGAGATGTAGGCTCCCACGTTGAACACCGCAAGGCTCAGGACCGCGACGAGCAGCGTGAATCCCAAGGTCATGACCAGGCACGCACCCCGCAACCGCCAGAACGGCCGGCTCTCCTGGAGGCGGTAGGCGCGGTTCGCCGCCTTGGTGATGGAGATGGACGCGGCCTGGCCCAGCCACAATGCGCCCGCGATGCCCAGGACGAGCGTGTCGGTACTCGCGGTGCGCAGGGTGCGATTGACGTAGTCGAACACCAGAGTCCGGGCGTTCGCGGGCACGAGCCCGGTGAAGACCTCGAACAGGTTCTTCAGGCCGGCCTCTGGGTTGCCGATCACGAGGCCGGTGAGGGAGACCAGGAAGATGAGGAACGGGAAGAAGAACAGCAGGAAGAAGTAGGCCAGCTGGCCGGCGAGTCCCAGAAGGTCGTTGCGGCGCATGCCGAGGAGCACTTCCCAAAGCAACCGGAAGCCGAGGATGCTTCTCAAGTCCGAGAAGAACTGGCCCATGCTCTTGCGTAGGATACCCGCTCCGAGGGGCGAGGACTAATGTAGCAGGCCGAACACCGAGGAGCATCTGCGAACTTCGGAGAATAAACCTTCCACGCACTCGGCTGAATAGGATGCCGCGCCATCGCCGTCGGCAAAAAGTCATCGCTAGTTCATCGTCGTCCGCCAGTATGAGAAAATGGGACGCGCGCAAAGCCGTGTGCGGCGGGTAGTACTCAGAGGCGCACATCGATGCCTCTGGGGAACACCCGCCGATGGGACGAACGCGCAGAAGAAGTGGTGGAGATCGTCAGGCCGCAACGTAAGAAAGGCCACGAGGGCCGAGAGACGAAGGAGAGGACGATCCGAGAAACAACGAAAGTTCGGTCGTCGGTTTGGGTGCTGGCCTTGCTAGTGCTCGTGGGGTTTGTGGCAGGATGCGGGTCGGCTTCCGACCAGGCCCGGCAGGAGGCTAAGAAAAAAGCCGAGAACAAAGCTCAGCAGATCCACAAAGAAGCGAAGCAAAAGGTCGAGGCCAAAAAGCAACAGGCGAAAGAGAAGGTCGACACCAAAAAGCAAGAGCTAAAGAAGAAGGTAGACGATCTGGAAACGAAGGTAAACGACCTGCAGAAGGAAGTAACCGAGCTGCAGAAGAAGATACACGCCCAAGAGCAGAAGGAACAGGATCAGCAGATAAACCAACTGAAAAAGGCGCTAAAGGAGCTGAAAAAGAAGGTAGAAGCCCACCAGCAGGACCACCAGGAGAAGAACTAGACGCACGACTCGTCCGGGAGCGTACCCGACGAAGTCGGGCGAGGACTAGGATCGCTGACCTGCTTTGGGGATAAAAGCAGCATGGAGCAACCCCACGGAAGGAAGAAGCTTGAAATATAGAACCCAGAAAAGGTTGGCCACTGTCCTGACAGCCCTACTAACTAGCATTCTACGCCACTATGCTCATAAGATAACCAAAGAGGCACCGCCACCAGAACTAAGAACCCTTGCAGACGATACCAAGGAAACAGTATTTCATGCGATGGTATCAGTAATTGCAGTTGTCATAGCTTCGGTAATTGTCCGGTGGATAGCCGGCAGATCACAAGCCTAGAACATCCAGAACGACCGAACTGGCGGCTACGCTGGCTGGTAACGCACTCGGGTGATTAGAGAAGCAGCATCGTGTTTCTTAAGAGCATGACTTGCTCAGCGATCGTGTCCGTCCCGGGATCGCTCGTGTTCGTCGCCGGAGCGTTCCCCCGATCGTCCGTACCAGCTCACAGCGCGGACCGTAAGGACCGCTACCACACCGCAGATCACCCCGATCAGGACGCTTCGGGTGCCATCACCGGTCCACCACAGCACGCCCACACTCACGAACAGCGTCACCACGATGAACACCACGATGGACAACATCACGGTGCTTGCGAGCCTTGCGCGCATCCTTCACCCCTTCGTCTCTGCCTACGCCGCCTCTGCGATGCGCCCGACCCTCTTCGCCGCAGAGCGGTCACTCAGATAACCGCTCTGCGGCGCTGTCGCTCCTCTTACTACTCTTGGGCGAAGGCCTCGCGCAATTTCTGCTCCTGCTCCTCTGGCAGGTTGGTGGAGATGATCTCGAAGTCGTAGGCCTTCAGCTCGTCCACAACCTTGTCGGGGGCCGTCGCCCCGCTGGTGAGGGCGAACAGCGCCGAGGTCCCGGCGTCACCTTATCGCGCACCTGCTTTATGAAATCGTCGTCTATCCCGACGTCCGCCAACGATCCCGTTAGCCCACCCATCCCCGCGCCGATCGCAGCTCCCAGGAAGGGCATGAAAAAGATCAGACCGAACAGGAAGCCCCAGAAAGCGCCCCAGGTGGCGCCTGCGCCTGCGGTGCCGTGCAGCTGGTGGGTCTTGGGCTTCTTGTCGCCCGCGGGCCACCTGACCACAGCCGCGTCCTCAAGGGTTATCATCTCCCGTTCTTGCAGGCCCTGTAGGGCGATGAGCACCCTGTCTGCTCCGCCAGGGTCGTTGAACTTCAGCACCGATAGTGTCGCCATTCTCTACTCTCTCCTTTGCGTTGGACCGCACGACTCCCCTCAGCACGAGCTAGCGCGAGATCAACCTCGGTTGGCGCGGCTTTGCGGGGTTCCCCCAGCCTACTACACATTAGGGTGACAATCTTGGTTCGAACTTCTTAGAACTCCGTACATCAGAAGTTCGGAAAACAGGTGGAGCGGGTAGCTACTCTACGCCGTGTGACACACGGCAGCACTCGCCGTAACTCCTGGTGACGGTAATGGAGCAGGGAAGGCCCGGTTCGCGCCAGTCGATCGGCGAAGACAATGAGAACGGATGCTTTTGCCTTGATCTGCTGCGAGAGAGTAATAAAATATGAGCATGACAGGCTTAGATTTTTGCTGTTACGGTTGTCCCGGAATGGGGAATGAGGGAGTACAAGGATTTTACCAGGAGGCTTTTGACGAATGATATGTGAGAACTGTGGGATCAGGCCGGCGAGCGTACAGGTCTTCCAGCAGCAGGGGGATCGGAGGGTGACCAATTATCTGTGCACGCAGTGCGCGCGGAAGTTGGGCATGATCGGGGGCGCGCAGGGCGGGGATGACCCGTTTGCGATGCTCCAGAACCTCGTTCAGCAGCAGCAGGGCGGGCAGGGCAGCCTGTTCGACGCGCTCTCCGGGGAGGCGCAGCAGGCCGTCATGCGTGCCCGCGAGGCATCGGCTGGTACCACGCGGACGGCTGCCATTGGCACGGATCACCTGCTCGCGGGCATCGTTACCGGCGACAACGTGGCGACCGAGGCGTTGCAGCGCGCGGGCGCCGACGTTGGCGGGATGCGCAGCCGCTTCCAGGAATTCCTCGGCGACCCGGGGGAAGAGATCTACACGTTCACCCCGAGCTCCAAGCGGGCTTTGCAGCTTTCCTTCGCCGCGGCCAGGCAGATGGGTGTCGGTCAGGTCGGGAGCGAGCACCTGCTGCTCGGTTTGCTAGGCGAGGGCGACGGGAACGCTTACAGGATATTGCAGCAGCACGGCGCGAACGACGCCGAGGCTTTGAGGCGTGAGATCCTTCGCCTCATGCAACAGCGTGGGGCGCAGATGGGTCCGTCTGGGGGGATGCCTGGCGCCGCTGCCGGTGGGCCTGGAATGGGTGGCGGGCAGCAGGGGCCGACGAGCAACACGCCGACCCTGGATCAGGTCAGCAGGGACCTCACGCAGCTCGCGCGCGACGGCGAGCTCGACCCCGTGATCGGGCGCGCGGAGGAGATCTCGCGCGTCATTCGCATCCTCTCCCGCCGCACGAAGAATAATCCCGTGCTCATAGGTGAGGCCGGCGTCGGCAAGACGGCGGTCGCCGAAGGGCTCGCCCAGCGCATGGTCTCCGACGACGTTCCGGAGTCCCTCAAGGACAAGCGCGTACTCGCGCTCGACGTCGGTGGGCTCGTGGCTGGCACCCGCTTTCGGGGGGACTTCGAGGAGCGGATGCAGCAGATGCTCAAGGAGCTGCAGCAGGAGGAGAAGGACATCGTCCTGTTCATAGACGAGTTGCACACCATCGTCGGGGCCGGTGGCGCCGAGGGCGCCGTCAACGCCTCGAGCATGCTCAAGCCCGCCCTCGCGCGCGGCGAGCTGCAGGTCGTCGGGGCCACCACGCTCGACGAGTACCGCAAGCACGTCGAGAAGGACCCGGCGCTGGAGCGGCGCTTCCAGCCGGTGCTCGTGGATGAGCCGACGGTTGACGAAACCGTGGCGATTCTCTTCGGCCTCAGGGACCGCTACGAGGCGCACCACAGGGTAAAGATAACCGAGGAGGCCATGATCGCCTCGGCCCAGCTCGGCGACCGCTACATAACGGACCGCTTCCTGCCTGACAAGGCGATAGACCTCCTCGACGAGGCCGCGGCCGAGGTAAGGCTCCGCTCGACGGTGCCGCCCGTCGACGTCAGGCGCATCGAGGAGGAGATAGCCGGCCTCGAGCGCGAGAAGGAAGACGCCGTGAGGGCCGAGGACTACGAGAAGGCCGCCGGCTTCAAGCAGCGCATCGAGCAGCTCAAGGCCAAGCTCGACGAGGAGCAGGAAGGCTGGGCCGGAAGCCGCGAGTCCAACGCCCCCGAGGTTACGCGCGAGGACATCGCCCGCATCCTGGAGGAGTGGACCGGCGTGCCCGCGACCAACATTGTCCAGGAGGAAGCCGAGCGCCTTCTCAGCCTGGAGGCCGTGTTGCACGAGCGGGTCGTTGGCCAGGAGCCCGCGGTCAAGGCGGTGGCCGAGGCCATAAGGCGCGCCAGGGCCGGCATCAAGGACCCCAAGCGTCCCGTCGGCAGCTTCATCTTCCTCGGTCCTACCGGGGTCGGCAAGACCGAGTTGGCACGTACGCTCGCCGAGTACCTCTTCGGCGAGGAGGACGCCATGATCCGGATAGACATGTCCGAGTTCCAGGAGGCCCACACCGTCTCCAGGCTCGTCGGAGCCCCTCCCGGCTACGTCGGTTACGAGGAGGCCGGACAGCTCACCGAGCAGGTAAGGCGCCGCCCATACTCGGTCGTCCTCTTCGATGAGATCGAGAAGGCCCATCCCGACGTCTTCAACACGCTGCTTCAGGTGCTCGACGACGGGCGTCTGACAGATGCGAAGGGCAGGACGGTCATCTTCGAGAACACGGTCGTCATCATGACCTCGAACGTGGGCAGCCAGCACCTCGTCTCCACGAGGCAGTTCGGCTTCACCTCGCGCGACGGCGTGGACTTCGGCGAGACCGAGCGACGGGCGCGGGAAGCCTTGGAGCGTGCCTTCAGGCCCGAGTTCCTCAACAGGGTGGATGAGATCATCGTCTTCCAGCCCCTCACCAAGGAGGACGTGCTGAAGATCGTTGACATCATGCTCTCGCGCCTGAACAAGCACCTCGAGAGCCAGCGCGTCCACGTCGAGGTCACCGACGCGGCGAAGGAGTTCCTCGCCGAGGAGGGCTACGACCCCAAGTTCGGCGGACGTCCGCTCGCGAGGGCCATCCGGCGCTACGTCGAGAACCCGCTCTCCAGCCGCATCATCGGCGGCGAGTTCGGGCCCGACGACACCATCGTCGTCGACCGCGGCGAAGACGGCCTGACCTTCGCGGTCAGGGAGACGGTCTCCTCGTAGGGACCCCAAAATAGCAATACCCGGGGCTCCTCCGTTGTCGGGGGAGCCTCTTTTTGTGCCGTGTTCCCCCGGTATACTCATTAGCGAGGGCGAGACGGGAGGCTTTCATGGAGACGAGTACGAGAGAACAAACAGCGAGGCGGCGTTTCACCGTCGAGGAGTACCATCGCATGGGCGAGGCGGGCATCCTGCGCGAGGACGAGCGTGTCGAGTTGATCGAGGGGGATATCGTACAGATGAACCCGATCGGAAGCCTTCACGCGGCATGCGTCAAGGTGCTCACCAGACTGTTGGGCAGGAGCCTGGGCGACGATCTACTCCTCGACGTTCAAAACCCGGTGAGGCTCGACGACGGCATGGAGCCCCAGCCAGACCTGGCGGTGGTTTGGTCGCGCGACTACAGGGAATCGCTGCCCGGCCCCGAAGACGTCTTGCTCGCGGTCGAGGTGTCTGACACCACCCTGGGCTACGACCGGAACGTCAAGCTACCACTCTACGGCAGAGCAGGCATCGCCGAAAGCTGGATCGTGGACCTCCCAAACGGGGCCATAGAACGCCACAGTGACCCCTCAGAGGACGGCTACCGCCGCATGGAGCGGGCCGGCCAGGGACGCTCGCTTACCTCTGAAGCCCTCCCGAACCTCACCCTCCAGACAAACGCCGTTCTCGGCGAAGGCTGAGCGCCGGGGACGTTCCCCGACCTGACCGATGGGTGCGACGAGTCCGGCAGATGGGTGGTGGGGCACGCCCACTCCATAGGTAGAATCATCTTCGGGCGTCGGCGAGAAGGTTGGGCATGGGAGAAGAGGGGATCGGATGACAACCTACATCGCGCTCTTCAGGGGGATAAACGTTGGCGGGAACAATCTGCTGCTGATGAAGGACCTCGTCGCCGCGCTCGAGAGCCTGGGGTGTCAGGACGTCGCGACTTACATCCAGAGCGGTAACGCGGTTTTCCAGAGCAAGGAGACGGACACCTCGTTGCTCTCGGATAGGATCAAGGCCGCGATCAAGGAGAGCCACGGTTTCGAGCCCATGGTGCTCCTGCTGGGATCGGAGGAATTGGAGAGGACCATTCACTCCAATCCGTTCCCCGAAGCGGAATCGGAACCCAGGACGCTGCACGTATATTTCCTGGCCTCATCGCCGCGGCATCCCGATCTCGACGGCCTCCGAGAGATCAGGGGCGATAGGGAACGTTTCGCTCTCGACGACGGCGTGTTCTACCTGCACGCGCCAGAAGGCATAGGCAGGTCAAAGCTCGCCGCGAACGCCGAGAAGCTGCTCGGCATCCCAACTACCGCCCGAAACTGGCGGACCGTCCGTAAGCTCATGGAGATGGCGGACCAACGCGGCTGACGGCATCCTGTGGGTGCACCTTATGCCCGGGAAATCCTTGCTTATGCTAACTTTGTCGGCATGATGGGGTTACCGGATGGCTATACGACGAGGGTACCGGGGCGTGAGGACGCCGAGGCGGTTACGGCTTTGATCTCAGCCTGCGAGCTCGCCGACACCGGCGCTTCGGACATGAGCGTGGACGAGCTGCTCGACGACTGGCATTCTCTGAACCTAACCGAGGAGGCCGTTGCTGTCCTCGCGCCCGACGGCACCATCGCGGCCTACGCCGATGTGATCAACCGCTCCTTCGTGACCGTCTCGGTCTACGGCTACGTACATCCAGATCTCCGAGGCCTGGGATTGGGCACCTACCTGATCGCGTGGGGCGAGCGCTTCGCTCGTGACCGCATGCCTCGCGCTCCCGAGGACGCCCGCGTCGTCGTGCAGCACTACGTCAACAACGCCAACGAGCGTGCGAGCCTCCTCCTCGAATCTCTCGGCTACACGCCGGTGCGCGGGGTTTACGTTATGGAGACCGAACTCCACGAGGCACAGCCCCAGCCACACTGGCCCGCTGGCATCTCCGTACGCGCCTTCGCCCCCAACCGGGACGAGCGGGCAGTCTTCGAGGCCGTCGAGGACGCCTTCAGGGACATGTGGGGAAGGCCGCGCGGCACGTTCGAGCGCTTCGTCGAGATCACGGGCCGGGAGAGCTTCGATCCCTCCCTGTGGTTCCTGGCGATGGATGGCGACGAGATAGCGGGCCTCACCCTGGGCAAGACCCTCGCGGGCGGGGGATGGGTCGATGTCGTCGGGGTGCGGCGCCCGTGGCGAAACCGCGGGCTCGGGCTCGCCCTCCTTCGCCACGCCTTTACCACGTACCACCGTCGCGGCGTCCGCAAGGTCGCCCTAAGCGTGGACGCCGAGAGCATCACCGGCGCCCCCAGGCTCTACGGACGCGCCGGCATGCGCGTCAGAGAGAGCTACGCCGTACACCTCAAAGAGCTTCGCCCCGGCATAGACCTCGGTACGAGGTCCTAGAACGAACCCCTGTAGGGGCGGTTCGCGAACCGCCCTCGCCGCGAGGCTCCCGGTATCAAACAAATGTTTGACAATGGATCTACGGTACGCTAACGTATTGATGGATGGAAGGGTCTCTACATCCGAGGCGCAAGAGGATCTTGCGGTATCTAGCGCGGCGGGCGGGGTCTGCGGGGCCACCGCCGAGTGTGCGTGAGATCGGGACGGCGGTAGGACTCAGGAGTTCCCAGACGGTGCATCACCACCTCCTCAGGCTGGAGGAGGAAGGATACGTGGCCAGGTTGGGGAGGGGTGCTAGGACGCTCGGGCTGACGGACAAGGGCTGGGAGGCGGTCGGGCAGGGGGCTCTGCTGGGCAGGATCGCCGCCGGGCGTGGGCTGGAGGCGGTGGCGACCGACGAGGCCTATTCGCTGGCGGCGGAGTTGCTCGCGTCGCGTTCGGGGAAGCGCAGGTATCTGTTGCGGGTGGTGGGGCAGAGCATGGTGGGGGCGAGGATCGAGGACGGGGATTTGCTGGTCGTGGAGGAGGATGAGAGTCCGCCGGACGGTTCGATAGTCGTGGTGTTGCTTCGGGAAGGCGAGGAGGTGACGGTAAAACGCTTGTACAGGGAGGGGGAGAGGTTGAGGTTGAGGCCCGACGCTCCTCGGGGAGAGTACGAGGAGCTGGTGGTGCCGGCGGAGGAGGCGCGGGTGCAGGGACGCGTGGTCTACGTGTTGCATCCTCCGGGGATAAAGTCGGGAGGCGGCGTCCGGGCGTGAGCCAGCTTCCCTCGATGGGTTACGGGCCGCTCTCGTACCTGGTGCTCGCCCTCGTGGGCGCGGTCGTCGGGTACTACTTCGCGAGGAAGCGGACCGAATACGAGGTCGGTTACAGGCACCGCGTGGAGGTCTCCGAGGTCATTCAGGGGATGGTGATCCCGCTCGTCGAGGAGTTCGAGGCTGCCCTGGAGTACGTAAGGGCGCCTGGCCCGTCTGGAGGGTTGCCGGTCGAGGAGATCGAAGGCTCCATAGACGGTCTGGAGAAATACCTCGCGCAGCAGGAGATGTGGCTGGACCGCCGATCCTCAGCCGCCCTCGGGAACCTCATCTCGGGCTTCCGCACCCATCTGAGGGTGCTTGACCTCCTCCCCCGTCGCTACGACGATCCGGGTTTCGAGAGGGCCTACACAAATGCCGCGGCTGACCTCGACGCGTGGCTGAAGACCGACCTCCCCACCGCTCGCGAACGCCTCGCCGACGCCTTCCGGGGCATGCTTGGGGTCGGGCGCCGGAGGCGCGGATTCCTGCGGTAATCCGTATGTAGGACAGTAGCCCAAGAACGACCCTCGCTGAAGAGCTGACAAGCGAAAAGGCCCGAGGCATGCCGACAAGGTGCCTGGCCAAGCCCGACGCCGTGCTGACAGCGAGGCCGAAGCGTGCCGACGAGCGAAGGCGCTAGCCTGAGCGTGCCGACAAGGCGCCGAAGGCGCCGTGCTGACAAGCCTGCGAAGCAGGCGTGCTTCTTGCGGGTTGTCTGTACGCCGGGTAACATTGCTTTGTCCGGGCATCGACTGTCAAAGGGAAAGGTTTGTAGGGCGGTGAGCACGACGTTGTCGGTGGCGAGTGCCTCCGTCGCCGTGTCCTGTGTGTTGCTCGTGGGCGGTGGTCTCTCATAGGCGGGTTCGGGGCGAGGGTGGGCGTTCTCCGGTCCGGGCTGGGCAGGCTCCTGCGGCACCTGCGCAAAGCGGTGGCGGCTTACGCGGTGCTGTTGCTCTCGCTGTTGGTCACGGGGCTGGCCTGGTACTACGTGCGTGGGACGGTCGAGGCGCAGACCCAGGTCCGCTTCGACGAGACCGTGCAGGCCACGAGGGCGGCTGTGGACCGGCGGACGGACGCCTACCTCGATGCGCTCTTCGGCGCCCGCGGCGTGTTCCTTGCCAGCAAGGCGGTGGGGCGCGAAGAGTGGGAGAGCTACGTGAGGAGCATAGAGACCGAGAGCCGGCTCGAGGGTCTTCAGGCGCTCGGCTTCGCCCGGTACGTGGCGCCCGAGGGGCGGGAGGAGTTCGTCCAGAACGCCGAAGAAGAGGGGCTGCCGAAAATACGGCCTGACCTCGACCCCGGTGGCGAGCGTTCCGCCTACTTTCCCTTGGCGCTGGTCGCCCCCCTGGACGAGGCCAACCTCGACATGATAAATCGCGACGACTACACGGACCAAGCCCACAGGGTCGCCATGGACCTGGCGCGCGACTCGGGATCCCCGCGTGCCACCAGGATGGTCTACGTGCTCACGGCACCCCCCGAGGGCTCGCAGGCCGACCTCGCCCTCGGGCCTGGCTTCGCCGTGTACCTTCCGGTGTACGCCGAGGGGGAGTCGGTCGAGACCGTCGCGGAGCGGCGGAGTGCCCTGAAGGGGTTCGTCGTCGGGTATTTCAGGCGGGACGGCCTGCTCGACGACGTGTTCGGGGGCGGCTTCGACCCCGCCATAGACTTCGAGGTATACGACGGCGCCGACGTGGAGTCTGGCTCGCTCCTCTACGACGCAGACGGGGTGCAGCGCGCAGGGGAGGAAGAGTACCAGCCGCTCTTCGAGGAGCAGAGTCGCAGCGGGGTGGCGAGGCGCCCGTGGAGCCTGTACTTCGCCACGTTGCCTGCCTTCAACAAGGGCGCCGAGAGCAACCTGCCCGCCTTCGTGCTCGCCAGCGGCATAGGTGTAAGCATCCTGCTCTTCGGCATCTCATGGATGCTCGTGCGTAGCCGCATCCTGGCCGAGCGCGCGAGCAATGACCTGGAGGACGCCAACAGGGAGCTCGAAGGGACCAACAGGGAGCTGGAGGCGTTCTCCTACTCGGTCTCCCACGATTTGAGGGCACCCTTGAGGTCCATAGACGGATTCTCCCAGATCCTGCAGGAGGACTACGAGGGGGTGCTCGACGACGAGGGACTGGGCTACCTCGGCCGTGTAAGGGCCGCCAGCGGGCACATGGCCACGCTAATAGATGACCTGCTAGATCTCTCCAGGGTGGGACGCAGACCGCTGCGCAGGGAACCCGTCGACCTGACGGGCCTGGCAGAGGGGATAGTCGAGGACCTGAGGGTGTCGGAGCCCGAACGGGAGGTCGAGTTCGTGGCCGGGGAGGGCATCGAGGCCTGGGGGGACATCAGCCTGCTCAAGGTGGCTCTCGAGAACCTGCTCGGCAACGCGTGGAAATTCACAGCCAGGGAACCGCGAGCGCGCATAGAGTTCGGCGCAAACAGGAACCCTGGTCCCGGTTTTCTAGCCCCCGTTTACTACGTCAGGGATAACGGGGCCGGCTTCGACCAGAAGTACGCGGACAAGCTGTTCGGGGCCTTCCAGAGGCTGCACGGGCAGGACGAGTTCGAAGGAACGGGCATAGGGCTTGCGACGGTGGCGAGGATCGTGCACAGGCACGGCGGGAGGGTCTGGGCGGAGGGAGAGGTGGGCGAGGGGGCCACCTTCTACTTCACGTTAGGCGGCAGGGACCTCGGGGACCGAACAGTACCGGCGAAGAAGGCCGAACTTGCGTGAGACCCGCACGAAGAAAGCGCCTGTGGCCCAGACCCTGCGCGTGTTGCTCATCGAGGACTCCGAGAACGACGCGGCTCTTCTTCTGCGGGAGCTCAGACGCGGCGGATACCAGCCCCTCTTCGAGCGGGTCTATACCCCCGAAGACATGGAGAGGGTGCTGCGCGAAGCCGAAGCCCGGGGAGAGCCTTTCGAGATAGTGATCTCCGACTACTACATGCCCCGATTCGGGGCGCCGGAGGCCCTTGAGTTGCTGCGGGAGTTGGGCCAGGATGTGCCCTTCATCGTAGTCTCCGGCAAGGTAGGCGAGGAAGCGGCGGTGGAGGTGATGAAGGCCGGGGCCGACGACTACCTGACCAAGGAAAACATGAGCAGGCTCTGCCCCGCCATCGAGCGCGAGCTCAGGGAGGCGCGGGTAAGGAGGGAGGCTGAGAAGAAGATCAGGGAGACCGAGGCGCGTTACAGGACGCTCGTCGAGCAGATACCGGCCGTCACCTACGTGCAGGAGCCCATCGAGTCGGACAACCCGAAGGCCATCACGTTCATGAGCCCCCAGTACGAGGCCATGCTCGGCTACCCCGCACACGCGGAGATGATAGATGAGAAACACTGGCTCAGGATTATCCACCCCGAAGACCGCGAGCGGGTGCTCGCCGAAGAGCTTCGGACCGACGAGACCGGCGAGCCCTACAGGGTAGAGTACCGCCTGATCGCCCGCGACGGGCACGTGGTGTGGGTGCGCGACGAGGCGACCCTCGTCAGGGACGAGGACAGCCGTCCTCTTTACTGGCTGGGCGTCCAGTACGACATCAGCGAGCAGAAGCGGACGGAGGAGGAGTTCAGGAGGAGCGAGGAGCGCTTCAGGGCGACCTTCGAGCAGGCCGCCGTTGGCATCTTGCAGGTCGGGCTCGACGGAGGGTGGCTGAGGTTCAACGACAAGTTCTGCGACATCGTCGGCTACGAGCGCGAGGAGCTTGGGGCGGCGAGCGTCTTCAGCCTCATCTCCCCCGAAGACTTCGACAGGGACTTCGAGCGGGGCGTGAACATGCTCGCCGGGGAGCTCAGGGACTACACGGAGGAGAAACTCATCGTCGGCAAGGGCGGGAGGCGGGTCTGGATCAACCTGACCGTCTCCCTGGTGCACGACGAGTCGGACGAGCCCCGCTACTTCATCGCGGTCGTCGAGGACATCGGCAAACGCAAGCGGGCCGAGGAGGCCCTGATCATGAGCGAGGAGCGCTACCGCACGGTGGTCGAGCAGGCGGCGGAGAACATCTTCCTCGTGGACGCGCAGAGCAGGCGTGTGCTCGAGGCCAACGACGCCCTCCTCCACTCTTTGGGCTACACGGATGACGAGCTAAAGGGGATGTCGCTCTACGACATCGTGGCCCACGATCCAAAGAGCGTAGACCTCAACATCTGGCGCACGATGGAGCAAGGGACGGCGCACCTCGGCGAGAGGCAGTACCGTCGCAAGGATGGCTCGCTGGCAGACGTAGAGGTCAACGTTAGCGTCGTGCCTTACAACGGCGAGAGGGCCATGTGCGTCGTCGCCCACGACGTGACGGAGCGCAAGCAGACGGAGGCCATGTTAGAGGAGATCAGGGAGGCGGAACGCAACAGAATAGCCAGGGAGCTTCACGACAGCACCCTCCAGGATATCGTCTACGCGCTGCAGGAGATACAGGTCATGCAGGTCGTCGCCGGGGACGACGGGGACCCCGCCCTGGAGGACGCGGCCGAGGCCCTCAGGCGCTCCGTAGAGGGGCTGCGCGGCGCCATCTTCGAGCTGCGCCTCAAAGATGCGCTCGACCGCTCGCTCGTCTCGTCGTTGGAGAACCTCGTGGATCTCAACCGGCGGATGTCCCGCGGGAGGTACGAGTTCGAGCTGATAGTAGGGGAGGACTTCCCGGCCAGGCTTCCCGACAAGACGGGCCAGGAGATCACGCGCCTCGTCCAGGAGGCGCTCACGAACGTCCGCCGCCACGCCGAGGCCGACCACGCCAGGGTCGAGCTGGGACTCGACGGCGACCTCGCCTACCTCGAGGTTTCCGACGACGGCCGTGGGTTCGACGTGGAGAGGGCCAGGACCGGGATAGGCCGGCAGTCCATGAACCACCGCGCGCTGGAGCTCGGCGGACGGCTCGGCGTGCACAGCGCGCCGGGTGAGGGGACACGGGTGCGCTTCTCGATACCCCTCTCCCGCCTTCTCGAGGAGTAGCCGGCCCGCGCCTGACCCCTCCCGGGCTAAGATAAGATAGGTGCGTAGTCGCGGTTGGACGCAAGGGAAAGAAGGGTGACTGTCATAGAGAACCACACGCAAGAGTATTCGACCCGGATACTGCTCGTCGAGGACCATGCGTCTTTTCGTCAGGCCCTGGTCTTCATGTTCGAGCGGGAGGGGGAGTTCGTCGTGGCCGGCCAGGCCGGGTCGCTGGCCGAGGCGCATGCGTTCTTGCGCAAGGTGCCAGACGGGGTCGATGTCGCCGTCGTTGACCTCGCGCTGCCGGACGGGGATGGGTTCGGGCTGATAGAGGATCTATCCTCCCGCCCCGGCGTGATGACGTTGGTCCTGAGCGCCAGCCTGGAGCCGGCCAGGTTCGCCCGGGCCGTCGAGGCCGGCGCCTCAGGGGTGCTGCATAAGTCCGCCGCGATAGGCGAGATCGTAGACGCCGTGCGGCGCCTGAAGTCGGGGGAGGCGCTGCTCTCGCCGGCCGAGGTTATAGATATGCTGCGCATGGTGAACCGCAGGCGCCAGGAGGAGTACGAAGCCTGGAGGGCCATAGAGAAGCTCACCCCCCGCGAGAGACAGGTGCTTCAGGCCCTCGCCGAGGGCCTCGACAGCAGGGACATCGCCGAGAAGCTGCACATCACCGTTGAGACGGAACGCACCCACATGGTCAACATCCTGGGCAAGCTGGGCGTCCACTCCAGGCTGCAGGCCCTGGTGTTCGCCGCCCGCCACGGCCTCGTCGAGATCCGGTAGCCGCCAGTGCTCCGCCCGTGGCACCATCTTGGGTCTTCGTTGCGGACGCCGTTACCCCGACGATTCGTGGGATGCACCGTGCTAGAATCGGGGCGGTTCGCGCCGACGACCGCGGAGTCTGGTTCCATGCACGAAGCTACCCGAGGAGGCACGGACTTCTTGCCGAAGCCGCCCGATAATCGCCCCGAAGCCCCCGTAGAGGGAGCGGCCCGTCGCCGGTGGGGAAGGCCGCGGGTCTTGATGGCCAACGAGCCCCGCGCCTACCGCGAGGGCATAGCGGCGGTCATCGGCCAGCTGCGCCCCGAGGTCGAGGTAAAGACTGTGGAGCCGGGCGACCTCGACTCCTCCATAGAGCGCCTCTCCCCCGACATGGTCATCTGCAGCAAGGCCACGGACGCGCTGAAGGGCGGGGTGAGGGTCTGGGTGGAGCTCTACCCGGACAACGACGCGCTGTCGGTGGCGTACATCGGCGGAAGGCGCATGGAGTACGCGGAGATACAGCTCTCCGACCTGCTCTCCATCGTGGACAAGGCCGAGGAGTTGGCGGGGACGAACTAGCCCAACGGGGCTAGGAAAAGATCCCCCGTTTTCGTGATGCCCGAGATCCCCGAAGCGGCCAACATCCACGTATGGGCGCAAGACGCATTCTCGTGGCCAACGAACTCGCCTCGTACCGCCAGACGATCGCGCTGGTCATCAGGGACCTGCATCCGGACGTCGAGGTGTTCGAGGCCGAGTCGGAGGTCCTGGACCGGGAGGTCTTCCGCCTCGGCCCCGACCTGGTGATCTGCAGCCGCGTGACCTGCACGGTCAGGCAGAGGGTCGCAAACTGGGTCGAGCTCTACCCCGAAAACAAGCCCTACTCGACCTTCTGCGTCGGCGGGGAACGCAGGACGCTCGAGGACGTCCAGCTCTCTGACATCCTCTCCTTGTGCGCTAGTCCTCCGTAGAGAGCTCCCTGAGCAACGCCTTCAGCCGCGGGGCGAGGTCCTCGATCTCGTCGGCCGTGCACCTCACCTGGACGTGGATGCTTACCGAAGGACGCGTTCCCTCCCGTGTATCCGCGGGAACGTCCATGGTCGCAGAGACCACCGCCTCACCGGTCCCGCTCTCGGGGGCGGGGTCCCTCTGTTGTTCGTCGAAGGTGGCGACCAGCTCCCCCGCCTCCTCCCTCAGCATACCCGCGGCCTTCAGTATCTCCACGATGGCGCCGGCGCCGTTCATCACGGGTTTGTTGCGCGGCTGACCGGCGGCGTGCGCTATATAGGCCTGGACGGTCGGGTAGAGCATCCCCTCGCGCAGCTTCACCGCCGAGACCACGTTCTGCAAGAACTCACTGGCCGATACTATCGCGCGCCAGTTGCCCCGGATCTCCGTCCGGTCCTTACGCGCGAGCGCCACGGCCAGCGTGCGCCCGCGGCGTGTGATCTGCTTCTTGTCCTCCCCCTGCAAGACCCCGATCTCGGCGAGGAAGGCGTTGTTGCGGCTGACGCTCGACTGGTGTACCGAGTCCAGCCTGCCCACGTCCCCAGTCCCCGCCGACTCGTCGCGGGTCCCGTAAGCCACGATGATGTTGACCAGCTCCTCGTAGGAAGAGCCGGGAAGCCGAAACTCCCTCTCCGCCACCCCGAGACCTCCTCCCCCACAATGTTTTCCACAACAGTCACGCCATTATAGAGCACGGTGCTTCGCACCTTTCAGCATTTCAGCACTTCAGCATTTCAGCAGGTGTGGACGCACCGACCACCGTCCGAAAGAAGTGGCTCCTTCCGTCCAGTATCCGCCTCGCGAGCGCAAGCGACGCCGTTCGAAGAGAAAGCTGACTAGCTGAAATGCTGAAGTGCTGGCACGTGGAGGCCGAAGGCCGGAGCGTGCTCTCAGGCGATGAATCGCCAGCTTACGAAGAGGGCGCACAGTAGCAGGGACGCAAGGGCGCTGAGGACCAGCCATCCTCCGAAGAGTAGTTTGTTTCTGAGAAGGAGGCCGAGCACGATAAAGATGGGGAACGCGACGAGCACGTAGCGTGGGGTGCCCATCAGCGGACTTTGCGGTGTCCCGAAGAGCGTGGCCGGGGCGATGAGCAAGAGACCGTAGAGGGTGAGCGAGGGGGGCAGGTCTCTGGAGCCCGCGATCAACACGACCACGGCGAAGACGAAGAACGCGAGGTTGAAGAAGTTGACGGCCCCGGCGAGGTGGTTCGCCAGGTTACCCGGGGTGGGGTCGGCCCAGAGGCCTGAGTCCAGGAGCCTGCCTACCCCCTCGACGGCCGACGCCCACGCCCGGCCCACGGTGGCGAGTGGCCCCGTGGCCTGCCTTCCCCAGTCTCTCTGCGCGGAGTAGAAGAGGAAGGGGTCCCCGAAACGCAACCACAAATACCCCATGTACGCGAAGAGACCCACAGGGACCAAAGCCAGGTACGCCCCCCGCCACCTCTCGCGCCCGGCTTCCAGGCCCCCGCCCTTGATCCACTCCAAGAAGAGCGGCACGAGCAGAAATACCCCCACATTGCGCGTAGCCGAGGCAAACCCAGCCAAAACGCATGCCAACAACAGATCCTTCCTCACCCTCATCGCCCACAAAGACCCAGCAGAGAGCGCCAAGAACAGGCTCTCGGTGTAGGCCGCGTTAAGGAAGAAGGTCGTGGGGAACAGAGCGAGGCAAAGGACCGTGCCCCTAGCCACCCGCTCTCCCCAGCCCTCAAGGGCTATTTGGAAGAGGAAGTAGAGGGCGAAGGGCAAGAAAAGGAGTGAGAGCAAGGGAGCCCACACAGAGAGGGTCTCTAAGGAGACGGGGCCGCCGAAGAGCTCGGCGAAGGACCTCACCAGGAGCGGGTACATGGGGAAGAAGGCCGGGGAGACGTCGGCTGGGGGGTTGAGGTACCCGCCCAGGGCCAGCGTCACGTAGTGCTCCCCGTCCCAGTGCGACCAGATGTTCATGCTCCCTGATGGCACATCCAGGGTCACCCTCTGGAAGGCCGAGGTCGGGACGACCCTGGCGAGGATGGGGCCACAGACCAGGTACAGGAGGCGGCTCGCGGCGTAGACTGCGAGCACGAAGCCCAGACCTGAACCCTTGCCGGGTTCTCTCTCGTCCAAGGTCAGCGGTCTGAAGCCTGGGATATCGAACCGACCCTTGCGCACCATCGAGATCCGGTCAACGTTGCGGCCCCGTGGTCGCTAGCTTTTCCGGGGCGCGAAGATGATGACGCCGTCGTTCTCGAAGACCGTTGTGTAGAGGTTCTCGTGGGTCGCGTAGCGGTGCCAGTCCGCGTCAGGGGAGAGTTTGTGGAATACGACGTAGCGGACGTCGTTCTTCTCGATGAGCCGCGCGGTGCGATCTCCCGTCGGGTTCTTTAGCATCCACAGCGCGTCCCACAGCGGGTCTGCCCCGAAGGGCGGGAGGTCCCTCGCACGCTCTATCCTGGCCGCGTCGTAGGACTGCATCCTCGTGTACCCACCCATCGCGAGCATGGCGCGGCTTGGGACGTAGTCCAGGTAGGGGGTCGCGACTATGCTCCCGCCGGCATTGTGCTCCTCTAGCCACGCCCCGGCGGCGACGACCTCGGCGGGGGCCGGCCTGTCCTTGAGGCGCGTGCTCGGCCCAGCGGCCTCCTCCAGGCTCAGCACGGACTGCGCGCCCACGAGGGTCATAGAGAAGACGACCGCGAGCGCTGCCGCCGCTGTGAGGGTGGCGCGTCCGTTCGGCTGGAGCGAGAGGGGTGTCCGCAGCAGGGTGACGAGGGCCAGGGCCGCGAGCAGCGCCAGCGGCACGCCGAGGTCGCGCTCGAAGCGGTCGGGGAAGCCGCTGTAGGAGGTCAGGCTGCCGAAGAACAGCAGCAGGGTCCACACCAGCAGGGTCAGGCGCGCCAGGAGATCTGGCGTCCCCTTCACATTCTTGCCAGCGAGCAAGAACGCGAGGCCAAGCAGGCCGAGCCAGAGAACGGGGTGCGAGAGGGTCATCAGGAAGTGTCCAGGGCCGTTCGCCGGCTTGGTCCCAATCGCCATCACCACCGCCTCCCCGCCCCTCCCCGTCTCAGGCCCGCCGAGCATCCCCGCCACCAGGCTCGGCAGGTCGTAGGTGTCCCAGGCGTAGAGCACGGAGAAGATGCCGAGCAGGGCGAGCGAGAGCGTGAGGTAGACGCCTTTTCTGCGGTCGTGCAGGAGCAGGTAGGGCAGAAAGAGTACGCACACCGCCCCGAGGAGTACGGCGAGGCTGTAGCCCGCTATCTGGTGGTAGAGCACCGTCGAGGAGCCGAGCAAGGCCAGCAGCAGCCCGCCGCGGGCCGAGGGCGAGGCGTACATCCCGAGCAGGGCGGCCACGGCCAGCACGATCAGGAAGTACTCGCCGATGAAGTTCGGCAGCCGGGCCTCCTCGAACTGCAAGTACGTGCTGCCGAGGAGCAACCCTGAGGTGAGGGCGGCCACCACCCCGTACTCCCAGCCCCACAGGCGTCTCGCCAGCGCGTAACAGGCCAGCGCGCACAGCAGCGGGAGCGTGGGGGCGAGCAGAGGGAAGACCGCCAGCGGCTCGAAGCCGCTGAAGCGCGAGATCATGGCCGTAAGGAGGTGAAACCCAGGCGGGTACAGCATGAACGACTCGTTGGATCCTTCCCTCATCATCATGCCGGCCATCACGGCATGCTCGTAGCGGTCAATCCCCCTTGGATAGGGCCAGCCGTCCGCGACGGGACCGAGGTAGCCGCGCGCGAGCACGAGCACGGACACCACAGAGAGCAGCCCGTAGCGGAGGGCCGCTGGGGCGGGCCTCGTGCCTTCGGGAGGCTCCGCCCCACCCCCGCGTTGCGTCCACAGGTAGGCTCCCCCCGCGGTGAGCACGAGGACGGCTATCGGGATCATGAACCAATCGCCCGGCGCCAGGCCCAAAAACATCACCAGTGCCAGCGCGAGGGCTCCGGCGAGGGGTACGAGCGTGGGGAGGCTGGGGGGCGATGGCGCTCTGGAGAGCGGTTCCCCCGGTCCTTTGGCCGGCCCGAACAGCAGGTAGGTTGCCAGCCCCGCCAGGCAGACCAGCGCCGCCGAGGTGGCACTCACGGCGAAGGTGACGCCCGTCGCGAAGAGGTAGGTCTGAGCGAGCGCGACGGTGGGTACCAGCGTAATAGAGAGCGCCACGGTGTAGGCGAGCCGCTCGGCGAGGTCCCCTGATGCCAGCAGGCATCCCGTCCAGAACCACCCGGGCAGGACACAGATCAGGAACGCCGCGGGGAGGATCTGTAGCAGGTCGAGGATCAAGCGCCGCCCCGCCGGAACCGGACCCCGGCGGCCCGCTCTCCCCGCCGCGCCGGTACTCTGAAAGTGGACTCGTTCATCGCGGGAATGTATAACACTTAACCTGAACGAAACACAGACCAGGAAGGCCGAGTGACTCGAAGCAGCTTGTAAGGACCCTTTCCAGGGTATAGCCAGGGCGAGCCCCGACGGCGTTCTGTACGGCGATACGAACGCGAAGGCAGTGGACCAGACGAAGAGAATACTCTCGATAGCGATCTACACGCTCCTGGGGCTGGCCGCGGCCTGCGCACTCTCCGCCTGTTTTCCTTCGGCGGAGGGCCAGCAGCCGGAACGAACCGAGGAGGAACCGAAGCCCCCCAACGTGGTCCTGATCCTCACCGACGATCTGGCCTCGGCCGACCTGAACCCGCACTCGCTCGAGCACATGCCCAACCTGAGGAAGCTGCTCGTAGAGAAGGGCACCACGTTCGAGAACTCCTTCGTCACCAACTCGCTGTGCTGTCCCAGCCGGGCCTCCATCCTCAGGGGCCAGTACGCCCACAACCACCAGATCCTCCACAACGAGCCCCCGCTCGGGGGCTTCGAGAAGTTCCGCCTCCTCGGCCACGAGGACTCGACGATGGCCACCTGGGTCAAGGAGCAGGGCTACAGGACGGCCTTCTTCGGGAAGTACCTCAACGGCTACAACGAGACCTACATCCCTCCGGGGTGGGACGAGTGGTACGCGGTAGCCGGCAACTACCTCAGCCACACGTTCAACGAGAACGGCCGTATGGTCGACTACGCCCCCGACTCCTACTACGACACCGACGTGATCTCGGACAAGGCCACCGACTACGTCACGCGCACGGCCGGCGCCGACCCGCCCTTCTACACGGCCGACAGGCCTTTCCTTATGTGGATCGGTACGAAGGTCCCCCACCAGCCGGCCGCCCCTGCCCCCCGCGACGAGAACGCCTACCCCGACGCCTCGCTGCCGCGCCCGCCCTCGTTCGACGAGGAGAACGTCTCCGACAAGCCCGACTGGGTCGCCGACAACCCGCCCCTGAGCCAGGAGCAGAAGAACTACATGGAAGAGCTGCACCGCAAACGCCTTCAGTCCATGCTCGCCGTCGATGACATGGTGGGAGACCTCGTCAAGGTCCTGCATGACAGCGGCGAGCTGGATAACACGTACATATTCTTCACCTCAGACAACGGCTTCCATCTGGGCCAGCACCGCCTGGGTGCCGGAAAGTGGACGCCCTACGAAGAGGACATCAGGGTGCCACTGCTGGTGCGCGGTCCCGGCGTGCCTGAGGGAAAGACCCTGGACCACATGGTGCTCAACAACGATCTCGCCCCGACCTTCGCCGACCTCGCCGGGGCCGAGACGCCCTCCTTCGTGGACGGACGCTCGTTGAAACCGCTGCTGAAAGACGACCCACCGCCCCCCGAAGACTGGCGCCAGCGCTTCGCCCTCGAGGCCGTCGCGGAGCGCAGCGGGGTGGCCCAGCCCCCGTTTATCACCGAGAGCACGGTGGCGCCCCTGCTCACGGGAGACCCCCTGCCCAACAACTGGCGCAGGACCTCGGCCGCGAGCGCCCAGCTGAGCGAGGAGTGGGGAAGGCCCTGGATGAAGGCCCTCAGGACGGAAGACTACCTGTACGTCGAATACAAGACAGACGAACACGAACTGTACGACCTGAGAGAAGACCCTTACGAACTTCACAACGTGTACGAAACTGCATCACCCGACCTCAGACGGCGACTGGAGGCGCAGCTCGACTCGCTCAGGAAGTGCTCCGCCGAGGAGTGCCTGGCGGGCGAAGGCGGATGATTCAGCACTTCAGCTAGTCAGCTCTTTGGCTGAAATGCTGACTTGCTGACAAGCTGACGTGCTTGGGTCGGGCTAGCCCGACCCAGTGTAGGGCTCTCTGCCAGGGGGCACCAGCTCGTAGAGGAGGCCCGCCTCCACGGGGACGGCCTCGAAGCCGGCTCTCCGGAAGGATTCGAGGCGCGCGACGTCCTGGTCGAGCAGGTACACGCGGCCCTTCTTCGCGGCCTTTGCGGCGGCGCTCACCCCCGAGAGGTCATCGGTCCCGTAGCGACGGTCCGTGGTCGCGAGGTCTAAATCGTCGGGCCAAACGAGGTCAGCGTAAGAGACTTCCGTATTGTGGAAGAACGGGTCAACCAGGGTAAGGTCCGTTCGGCGCTCCTCGACGAGCACCATGTACCACATGCTGCTGCGGTGGTGCAGGACGGTCGCGTTCGGCGCCGCGTTCTCCGCGACGGCTTCGATCTCTTTTCGTCCCCGGTAGACGCCGCTCATGTCGCTGTTCGAGTAGGTCTCGCCCACGCCGAGGAAAGGTATAGTGAGCAACACCGCCGAGAGTGCGCCGAGAACGGCCCGCCTCATTAGCCTACGAGAGCCGGTGGTGAGGGATTCGACCTCGGCGAGCAGCGCCCCGAACCCGGTCGCCGCCCACAACGAGAGCACGAGGTAGGTCGGGATGAAGTACAGCTCCACGTCGGGGATGTCGTTCTCGACGGCATAGAAGAGCCAGCCGAAGAAGAGAAACCCGAGGAATATGCCCGACGCGCGATCCCTGAGTAGTACGACGACGGCGCCCGTCAGCGCGACCATCACCACGAGGAAGTGCATGTTGTCGAGCAGGTGTCCCCAATAGAAGAGCATCCTTCCCGGCAGCTCCGAAGGCCCGAAGGAGAAGAACGATCCGGTCAGGTTCCCCCCGCTGACCACGTACCAGAACCGCTCGAAGTTGGTGGGATTGTTCGCGTCCATCGGCGGGTCCATCGCGGCCCTTATGGGTAGATACAGATAAGGCGTGAGCCCGAGCAGGAAGAGCCCGGCGCCCTTGAGAACGAGCCCGACGTCGACCAGTTTGCGCGGGTCCACGAGGGCGACGAGGAGAAGGCCCCCCGGTAGGAGCAGCCCGCTGGTGAGGTGGTTGGTCAGGCAGAGCCCCACCAGAAAGGCCGAGAGCAACAGGTAGCGGTCTCTCCGGTGCTCGCGCCAGAAGAGCAGGACCATGATCGTCACCGACACGAGCAGGGCGTTCAGGGTGTAGACCTCCGCTATGACTGCCTGGGACCAGAGGGAAGCCCCGAGCCCGAAGGCCAGGGAGCCGGCAGCGGCCGCCACCACCCGTCCGCTGAGCAGGAGCCCCGCCCGGTAGACCACCACCGCCGCCAGCGCCGCGTAGACGGCGGAGGCGAGGTTCACGCGGTAGGCGGGGTCACCGAAAGGCAGATACGTAAAGAGGTGCGTCAGCATCAGGTAGGTCGGGTAGCCCGTGGGGTGCGTGATGCCAAGGACGGCGACCTGCATCTGCACCATCACCGCGTCGAGCAGCTTCGGGTCCTGGAGGTAGAGCACGGTCGGAGAGAGCGTCCTCAGGTAGAGGAAGATGAGGAGCGTGAAGACCCCGAGCCCGGCGAGCGCGACACCCGCCGATCTTCCCCCTTCCGGAAATGGTTTCGTTTGTGGGGGAGTAGCCTCTTCCTTTTCCAGCGCCACGTTCCGGGACGTCCTTTGCGTGCCTTCGTTGCGGAGGCTATTGTACCCAGAGAGGGCCAGGATGTTAATTTGCATTAATTTGCGTTAATATAGCGTCCGCTGAGCCGTCAGAGCCGTGCCTGGAAATGAACCCGAGGGGCCGGCTTGCAGGACCGCGAGAGGGACAAAACAGAGCGTTCGGGCCGATTTTGCATTCGTTTAACAGCATTTCCGCTACAATCGGCTGCTGGTACGTACGAGCTGGGTTGAATCCCGAACGGCAAGACAAGCGTAGAGCAAGAAGGAAGTGAGGGTAACATTGAAGGTACTGGTTCTAGGCGGCGACGGCTTCTGCGGCTGGCCCACCTCGCTGCACCTCTCGGCGCAGGGGTACGAGGTGGCTATTGTCGACAACCTCTCCCGGCGCAAGATAGACATCGAGCTGGAATGCGAGTCCCTCACCCCGATCCGTCCTATGGGCGAGCGCCTTGGTGTCTGGGAGGAGCTGACCGGCAACAGGATAGACTTCCACAACATCAACGTGGCCGAGAACTATCGTCGGCTTCTGGACCTTCTCCTCGGGTGGCAGCCCGACGCGGTCATCCACTTCGCCGAGCAACGGGCTGCGCCCTACTCGATGAAGTCCAGCTACCACAAGCGCTATACCGTAGATAACAACCTCAACGCGACCAACAACCTGCTGGCGGCGATCACCGAGAGTGGGCTCGACACCCACGTGGTGCATCTGGGGACCATGGGCGTCTACGGTTACGGCACGGCCGGGATGCAGATCCCCGAGGGGTATCTGACGGTCAAGGTCGAGACCGAAGGGGGCGATCTTGTAGAGCAGGAGATCCTCTACCCGTCGAACCCGGGCAGCATCTACCACATGACCAAGACCCAGGATCAGCTCCTGTTCGCCTACTACAATAAGAACGACCTGACGCGCGTCACCGACCTGCACCAGGGCATCGTGTGGGGAACCCAAACCGCGGAGACCAGGCTGGACGAGCGCCTCATAAACCGCTTCGACTATGACGGCGACTACGGCACCGTCCTCAACCGCTTCCTGATGCAGGCCGCCGTAGGCTATCCGCTCACCGTCCACGGCACGGGTGGCCAGACCCGCGCTTTCATCCACATCCAGGACACCGTGCGCTGCATACAGCTCGCCCTGGAGAACCCGCCCGAGAGGGGCGACAGGGTCAACGTCTACAACCAGATGACCGAGACTCACCGATTGCGCGACCTTGCTAGTCTGGTCTCCGAGCGCACGGGCGCAGAGATAGACTACGTGCAGAACCCGCGCAACGAGGCCGCCGAGAACGATTTGCACGTCCGCAACGATCGCTTCCTGGACCTTGGCCTGCAACCGACAACCCTGAGCGAAGGGCTGCTGGAGGAGGTCACCGAGATAGCCAGTAAGTACGCCCACCGCTGCGACACCTCGAAGATTCCCGCCACCTCGCTGTGGAGGCGGCAGGAGGAGAGCGTACACCAGCAGGATGGCCATCGGTAAGCACTGTGGACCTTTCTCTCTACTACGCGGCTCTGGAGCATCGGGATAGAGTAGACCCGGAGGTGGTGATGCCGAGGGTGAGCTGGCAAACCGGCAAGGTCAGACAGCGCGTCCACAAGGCGCCAGCGGAGCCTTCCACGCTGTGAGCTTCGCCGCGGAAAACGTGAGCTTCGCAGGCGTAGTCATCGCCGCGCTCTTCGCGGCGTACGGTGTCGTCAGGTACCGCAGTGGGGGGAGCAGGCTCGACCTGGTCCTCTCCCTTCTCATAGCCCTTGGCGTCGTTCTGGTCTCGGTAGTACCGCAGATCTTCGGGATCTTTACGCGGCTTCTCGGGCTCGAGGACCGCGGTTTCGCACTGCTCTCGATCGCCGTGCTGCTGCTTTTCGGGCTCTCTCTAAACCTTCTTGGCCGCGTGCGGGAGTCAGGGCGTCGCAGCGGTGAGATCGTCACCGGCCTCGCCGTGAGGGCGTACTCCGAGAGGTACCTCTCGTCCGAAGAGAGGGCCGAGGGGCATCCCGGCGAGGTGCTCATAATCGTGCCAGCCTACGACGAGGAGGGCGGTATCCAGGAGGTGCTGCGGCGTATCCCCGACGAAGTCCTCGGCCACGAGGTCAAGACCGTGGTCGTGGACGACGGCTCGGCCGACAGGACGGCCGACATCGCCAGGGAGGAGGGCGTGCCCGTGGTGACCCACGTAGTCAACCGCGGCCAGGGCGACGCCCTCAGGACGGGCTTCGCGATAGCGCGGGCCGAGAAGGCTGAGGTCGTCGTCAACCTCGACGCCGACGGCCAGTACAAGCCGGAGGAGCTCGACCGTCTCGTCAAGCCCATATTAGAAGGGAATGCAGACTTCGTGCTCGGCTCCCGCTTTCTGGGCTACTACCAGGAGGCCGGGAGCGCCCGCCACGTTGGGGTGGTGTTCTTCTCGCGTTTGATCTCGCTGCTCACAGGCGTGAAGGTCTCGGACTGCACGAACGGCTACCGCGCCATCAGGGTCTCGGAGCTCCACAAGCTCAACCTGCGCGAGGACCGCTTCAATGCCAACGAGATCATTCTCGAAGCCCTCAAACACAAGCTGCGCTTCGAGCAGGTCCCGGTCTCGATGCTGACCCGCGCCGCCGGCGAGACCAAGAAGCCCCCCAAGCTGGCCTACCCGCTTGGGGTCTTCAGGGTGATAATCTCGACGTGGCTTAGGTAGAGGTTTCAGGCTACAGGCATCAGGCTTCAGGTATACTGCCAGGGCGGCCGGTCGTGTCCGGCAGGGCGCTCCCCCTGTGCGACCGGCGCTAACGAAATACACTTTCGTCTGTGAGAGCAGACCTGAAACCTGTAGCCTGATACCTGATGCCTAACCCATTCAAAGTGCGCCAAGGCGCGGGGGCGGGAAGCTTGTACATCGCCGTCTCCTTCGGCGTCTCCGGGGTGCTTACCTTCGCTTTCCAGAGCACTTCGACCCACGTCCTCGGCAAGACGGGGTTCGCGCCGCTCGCGCTGTTGTGGTCTGCTACGTTCCTGACCGTGCAGGTGCTGTGGGTCGGGGCAACCCAGACGCTTGGGCGATACGTCGCCGAGCGGGAGGCGCAGGGCACGGACTGGGGACCTGTGGTCGCCTCGGTGAGGCGTTGGCAGATCGGGCTCGCTGTGGTGTTCGTGCTTGGGGCGTTGCTGGCGAGCCCGGCGCTCACAAGCCTGTTCGGCAGCGTGTGGCTTACGGTCGCGTTCGTTGCCGCCGTCCTGCTCTACGCGCCTGAGTATTTCAGGCGCGGCATCTTCAATGGGCACAGGCAGCCGCTCAGGCTCGGGGTGCAGATCGTAGCCGAGTCGGCGGGCCGGGTGCTCATCGCCGCCGTCTTGTTCATCGTGGGATGGGGCGTGTTCGGGCCGGCCCTCGCCATCGTGCTCGCACCCCTGATCGGGGTCCTCGCCGTCAGGCCAGCGCCCGTACCGCCGCCGGAGCGGGATGGAGAGCCCTTCTCGACCGGTCACGCCCTCCAGTTCGCCGCGCCGGTGCTGGCGTGTATGGCCTTCGCCCAGGCACTAATGAACGGCGGCCCTATCCTGGCCGACCTGATAGGTGGCACCAGGGCTCAGGTGTCGTTGTTCGCCGCGGCGCTCATCTTTACGCGCATCCCGCAGTACGTGCTGAGCCCTGCCATCGGCGCGCTCCTGCCCCGCGCGAGCCGCGTGCTCTCGACCGAGGGCCAGGCTGCCTTCGAGCGCTTCGTGCTCAGGGCGCTCGGGGTCGTCGGCCTCGTGGGTGTCCTCATGGTCGGGGGTACGTGGCTGCTCGGGGGGTGGGGGCTCAGGCTCTTCGCCGGAGAGGAGTTCGTGGTGGGTCGGGCTGTGCTCGTCGTGCTGGCGGCGATGGCCGCCTTCTATTTGGTCTCCGAGACGGTGAGCCAGAGCCTCTTCGCCCTCGGGTGCGGACGCCTCGCTGCATTGGGGTGGTTCGCCGGCCTGCTCGCCTCCGCCGTGTGCCTGGCGATGCTCGGGGTGGGCGTGGTCGAGAGGGTCTCCTACTCCCTGGCCCTCGGCACCTTCGTCGCCGCCGTTATGCAGGCTGCGTTCTACCTCTCGATGCGCGGACGGGCGGGAGCCTGAGGTCGATAGCCGCCCGGACCTTTACACGTCCACGAAGTAATCCACGGTGCGCGCGAGGCCGTCGTCGAGGCCGACCGCGGCCTTCCAGCCGAGCATGCGGTGTGCCTTCGAGGTGTCCGCGTAGTTGCGGCGGACCTCCCCGCGGCGGGCCGCGGTCTTGCGGATTTCGATGTTGTTCAGGCCGGCTGAGGCGAGGGCGGGGAGCAGTTTGTCCGTCAGCTCCTGTACGGTCGTCTCGGCGCTCGTGGCTATCTGGAAGACCTCGCCGCCGACGCCATCGACTGTCGCCGCGAGGCGGACGGCCCCGACCAGGTCGGCCACGTAGATGAAGTCGCGGGTCTGGGTGCCGTCGCCGTAGATCTCTAACACCTCCCCGTCCAACGCCCGCTTGATAAAGCGCGCGACGACGCTGTTCTTGTGGCCCGAGAGTGGTCCATAGACGTTGCCGAAGCGCAGGGCTACGGTCTCGATGCCGAAGGTCTTGAAGTACGCCGAACAGTAGCCCTCGCCAGCGAGTTTGCTGGCCCCGTAAGGCGCCACGGGGTGCGCTACCATCTCCTCGTGAATAGGTGGCTCTGCTTCGCCTATAACGGTTCCCCCGCTGGAGGCGAAGACGAAACGTCCCACGCCATTATGACGGGCGGCCTCCAGGTAGTTGAGCGTGCCCAAGACGTTGCTCATGCAGTCGGCCCTGGGGTCTTCCACTGAGGGCATCACCCCGGTGTTGGCCGCGAGGTGGACGATCACGTCAGCGCCCTCGGCGGCGCGGAGCGCGAGGTCCTCGTCCTTTATGTCCCCGACCAGAAGTTCGACCCGCCCGCCCGGGGATATAGGGCCGGGTTCTTCTGGCGAGACTTCGACGAAGTCGCTCGCGGCGGCCAGGTCTTCTCTGGTCCCCACGGCCAGGTTGTCTACGACCCTGACCGAGTGGCCGCCCTCTTGCATGAGGGTTCGGATCAGGGCCGTCCCGATGAAACCGCAGCCGCCCGTGACCAGCCAGTTCACGAGCACCGCGTCCGGTAGAGATCGCCTTCCGAGCTTTCTATTATGATTGGATGCATACTCGTCCTTGTCGATCGTTGTTTGCCGCGCATACATTAGACCAACCTGCACTCAGGCGCGAGTTCGAGGGGCGACGTAGTAGAATCCTGCGGACGGAGGCGCTATTCGCTACAATCTCCGGCGGCTGATTCGATGCTATAAGGAAGGCTCCCTTAGATGGACACGAAGTTACGGTGAGAGACCGCACCCTCACGCGCAGGGACTTCCTGAAGGTTGCGGGCGCCGGTGCCGCGGGGGCTACCATGCTCGGCGCGGCCGGGTGCGGCCCCCTGGCCAACAGTCTGACGCAAGTGCCCGAAGAGTACCTTCCGAGCGGGGGATCTAGAATGAACGTAATACTGGTGATCATAGACAGCCTCAGAAGGGACCACCTGGGCGTCTACGGGAATGACTGGATCAAGACCCCCAACCTCGACGCCCTCGCCGGGGAGAGCCTGCGCTTCGACCGCTCGTACCCCGAATCGCTGCCGACCATCCTGGCGCGGCGGGCGATCCACACGGGGATAAGGACCTTCCCTTTCAGGGACTGGCAGAAGTGGTACGACGAGGACGTGGCGCTCTGGGGCTGGCAGCCCATCCCGAGGGGGCAGGTGACGCTCGCCGAGATCCTGCTCGGGGAGGGCTTCTATAACCTGATGGTCACGGACACGCTGCACCAGTTCAGGCCCTTCTACGACATGCACCGCGGCTTTCATGCCTTCGACTTCATCCGGGGTCAGGAGAGGGACCTCTTCAGGCCGCCTTCGCCCGCCTCGGAGAAGAAGATGAAGAATACCCTGATCGGCGGCCCGAGCGCCGCGCACTCTGAGGAGATCATGCGCCAGTACTGGGCGAACACGATCGGCCGTCAGCGCGAGGAGGACTGGTTCGCCCCGCAAGTGTTCACCAGGGCCGCCGAGTACCTGGAGATGGCGAAGGAGGCCCAACCCTTCTTTATGCTGGTGGACAACTACGACCCGCACGAGCCGTGGGACCCCCCGCAGAAGTACGTCGACCTCTACAGCGACGGCTTCGACGGCCCCGAGCCCGTCACGTCGAGCAGCGGTTCCTCCGAGTGGCTGACGGAGGCCCAGCTCGAGCGGATGCACGCGCGTTACTCGGCTGAGGTGACGATGACCGACCACTGGCTCGGGCACTTCCTGGACAAGGCGCAGGGGCTCGGGCTCCTGGACAACACCATGCTGATAGTGCTCTCCGACCACGGGCACGCCTTCGGGGAGCACGGCTACGCCGGCAAGGTCGTCAGCGCGCTCTACCCCGAGCTTATGGACACCGTCTTCTTTATCAGGCACCCAGGCGGGAAGGGTGCGGGGGAGAGGAGCGACCACTACGCCTCCACCCACGACGTTGCCCCCACCATCCTCGGCTCGATGGGCGTCGCGCGCCACCCGCAGATGGGGGGACAGGACCTCTCCGGCGTGCTCGAAGGGAAGGAACCCGACCAGAGGCCCTACTTCACCGCCGGGTACCACGACCACGTCTGGGCCCGCGACGAGAGGTACGCGATGTTCAGCCTCTACGACGGCTCGAACGCCCACCTCTTCGACCTGGACAAAGATCCGAAGATGGACAAGAACATCGCCTCGGCGAACCCCGCCGTGGTGAAGAAGATGTTCGAAGAGTACGTGGTCAAGGACGCAGGCGGCCCCCTGCCCCACTACTAGTCGATGGCGTCCCGGCGCTAGCGTGGAGGGAAGGTTTTGAGTAGGCTGTTGTCATTCCTCTTGAGGTGGAGCGGCATACTGTGCGTGCCCGGCGGCGCGCTGTGGGCGCTCTCCCCGGCGGGGGTCTACATCTCCAACTTCGCCTTCCACACCCCCAACGTCTTCTGGAAGCTGTTCTGGCCCGCGCCGCTGCTCATCCTCCTCGGGCTGATCGGTCTCCAGTTGCGGCAGTCGGAACGTTCCGGCCTTCTGGAGAAGCTCGGGTTCCTCGTGGCCTGCGTGGGGCTTGTCATGGTAATAGCCGGCGACATCGGGTTGTACTGGCTCGGGATCGACGACATCTTTATCGTGACCGCGCCGGCGTACGGCGCATTCCGACTCGGGCTGCTCGTTGCCGCAGTGGGGTCGATCCTCTTCGCCGTCACCTCCCCCCGCGGCGGCGCCCTGCCTTCCTGGGGCCTCTTGCCCTTCGTACTCGGGTCGTTGTGCGGCCTGATCTCCTTCTCGCGGGACCTTGGCTCTTTCGGTGCCGTGCTTTGGATGATGTTCGGCGTCGGATGGGCGTGGTTGGGTCTCTCGCTCGCGGTCGAGGGCTTCTCCGCTTTCTTGCAGACGAGACGTGCCAACCGCGGCGGAGTCGCCGTGAAATAGCGGTCAGCGTTCAGCCAAGAAGAAAGAGCTGAAAGTTGATCGCTGAAGGCTGACAGCGCGGTTTGCGACAGCAAACCGCTACAGCAGGAACGCCTTCGCCTCTTCGTTGAAGGTCTCCGCCCGCTCATCGTGGGGCAGGAGGCCCGAATCCTTGAACAGGCGCGGCTCTGAGCGGGGGTTATGCTGCACGAAACGCTGCGCTTCGTGTACGGGGGCCGTCTTCGCTTCGAGTCCCCAGCAGATCAGGGTCCGGTGCGGCACCCGCGGCCAGAGGTCGGCGACCCCCAGGTTGAGCCTGCCCGAGACGAAAGCGGCCGGAAAATACCTCGCCCCCGCCCTGTGGCTCGTGCGATAGTAGTCATCGACCAACTGGCCGGTTACGAGACCCGCATCGTGGTAGACCATCCCCCCGAGGTAGTACCGAAGCCCCCACCGGGAGACGATGGCGTGGTAGAGCGTGTTCCCGAGGACCGGCGCGCGGAAGAGGCCGTAGATGACATCACCCAGTCTCCCCGAGGGACGGTCCAGGGTCCCGTAGCCCGTCGGGCAGATGAGGACGAGCTTCTTGAAGAGCCGCGGGCTCCGCACGGCGGCTGGCACGGCGAGCGCCGCCGAGAGCGAGCTGGCCACGAGGTGGGCCTGACCCCCGATCTCCTCCCTCACGAAGTCCTCGACCTGCGACGTTACGTCCTCAGACTCATAACGCCTTCGGGGCCTCTCCGACAGACCACACCCCAGGAGATCTAGGGCGTACACCCTGAAGCTCTTCGACAACTCCCCGAAGTTCCTCCGGAACTCGAAGGAGGAAGCCCCCGCGTAGACGCCGTGAATCAGGAGCAGCGGCTCGCCCTCCCCGGCCACCGCGTACGCGAGATCATAGCCCCTCCACCGGTAACTTCGCCTCTCCCCACCGAGCCTCTCCGGAATCTCCCCGCCGCTCTTCTCCAACCGCCGGTTGTAGAGCGCCAGACCCCCGATGCCACCCCCTACAGCCACCACAGTCCTTGCCTTCATCCAGCCTCCTTACAGCAGCTTCCAATGGGATTGAACCCCATTGGAAGCATTTCAGCACTTCAGCCGTCGGTGATCGTACCCGAAAGCGTACGCCTAGTTTCTTGTTGACAAACAGCAAGCCCAGGATAGCATTTGAGTCAGTTATGTAAGCAGCTTAAATTTTGTAGGAGAATTCACGTGGACAGGGAGAAGCTCATCGACGAGACGCTGATGTTGCTACCGACCTTGATGCGGTTGGTCGAGCGGCCCAGTCCTGTGGAGATGGGGGAGATCGCGGGCCGCGGGTTGGCGACTGACGTTCAGGTATCGCCGGGGCACATTCAGGTCTTGATCGCGCTGACGCGTGGTCCGCGGTCGGTTGGGAAGCTCGCGGAGGAGTTGGAGGTCTCGCCCCCTGCGGCGACGCAGCTCGTCGACACGCTGGCCGAGCACGGGATGGTGGGCAGGCACAACGATCCCGCGGATCGGCGGGTCGTTCTCGTCGACTACGTGGAGGGGATGCACGAGGTGGCCCGGCGCATCGTGGAGGACCGACGCCGTCCGCTGCAGGAGGCCATCAGCGAGTTGACGGACGAAGAGGCCCTGGCCTTCGTCAAGGGGCTCAGGCTGTTGGCCGAGAGCTTGGGCGCCGGGGCGGAGGAGAACTGATGGAGAGGATCGTCCGTTGGTGTCTGAAGAGCAAGTCCGTCGTCATCCTGGCAACCATACTGCTCGTTGGGAGCGGGGCTTACGCGACGACGCGCCTCAACCAGGAGCTCCTGCCCGACATCTCGTTTCCCATCATAACCATCTCAACGCCCCTGGCCGGCGCCGGGCCTGACCTTGTAGACGAGCAGGTCACGCAGCCCGTCGAGGACGCCATAAACGGCGTGGAGGGGATAGAGTCGGTCCAGTCCACCTCTGCGCAGGGGTTCTCCGTCGTGCTCGTGGAGTTCGACCTCGACGCCGACACCGAGGAGGCCGAGGCCGACCTCCAGGCGGCGCTCGACGGCATAGAGCTCCCTTCACAGGCCGGAGAACCCGAGGTCAAGAGCCAGTCGGCCGCGCAGTTTCCGATCCTTTCGCTCTCGCTGGCCGCCAAGGACCGGGACCTCGCCGACCTCACCGAGTACGCCGAGGACGATGTCGTCCCCTCCATCGAGGAGGTAGAGGGTGTGGCGAGCGTCGATGTCATCGGGGGCGCGGAGAAACAAATACAGGTGGATCTCGACCCCGGGGAGTTGAAGGAGAGAGACCTCACGACCGACGCGGTGGTCGGCGCGATCGGCGGGGCGCAGGTGGATGCGCCCGTCGGTAGCATCTCAGTGGGCGGACGTGACACACCCGTCAATGCCACCAGCGAGCTCGGGGGGACCGAAGCCCTCGAAGACCTTCCCGTCGGCTCGTCTGGCGAGGTCCCCAGCGGGGTCCCGAGCGGTGCCATACAGGCCGCGGCCGGTTCTTCAGCTCCTCCCGGTGGCGTCCCGGCAGGGTCTCCGACCGGCGCTTCTGCGCCGCCTGCCGCGGCGAGCGCTCCTCCTGTGGAGGCGCCTGAGCCTGTGCTGCTCGGGGATGTGGCCGAGGTGCGGGAGGTCGGCTCGGATTTGTCTGGCATCTCGCGCACCAACGGGGAGCCGAGCCTGGGGTTGAGCGTCATCAAGGAGACCGACGCCAATACGGTCGAGGTCGCAGCCGACGTGGAGAAGGTGCTCGAGGACGTGCGGGAGGAGATCGGTCGGGATCAGGTCGTGGTCGTTCTCAACACGGCGACCGACGTCGAGGAGTCGGTGAACGGGCTGGTAGAGGAGGCGCTCGTCGGGGCCGTGCTCGCGATACTCGTGATCTTCGCCTTCCTGCGCTCGATGCGCGCCACGCTCGTCACCGCCGTCTCGTTGCCCACCTCCGTGCTCGCCGCCCTCCTGTTCTCCTGGGCCGACAACCTGACGCTGAACATCATCACGTTGGCCGGACTGACGATAGCGGTAGGACGCGTGGTTGACGACGCGATCGTGGTGCTCGAGAACTCCTACCGCTACGTGCAGGGCGGCTACGAGCCCGAGGAGGCCGCCCTCAAGGGGACCACGGAGGTCGCGAGCGCCATCACCTCATCGACGCTCACGACGACGGCCGTCTTCCTCCCGCTCGCCCTCGTCGGCGGCATCGTCTCAAGGTTCTTCGTCCCGCTCTCCCTGACCGTGGCCCTCGCGCTGATAGCCTCCCTGATCGTCGCCGTAACGGTTATTCCCGTGCTGGTCAGCATCTTCCTCAAGCCTCGTGCCGGAGAGGGCGCGCCGCAGACCACAGATGAAGATTTTGGCGAAGCCCCCGAGAACGGGGACCGACGGACCCGGAGGGCCGGTGGCCCCGTCCGCTTCCTGGTCGGTGTGGTCGTATTCTCGATCACGTCGGCCCTCGCGCTCGCCGTCGCCTCGGGGGCCGGGGTTCTTGGCGACGTACCCGGCCTTCCTTCCGGATTCGTCGATGGTGTGAACGGATTCGTCTCGGGGATAGGCCTCGATTCCCCCGTCTTCCTCGCGATTCTGGGCGTCGTTGCGGCCCTGCTCCTCGTGGGGCTCGTTGTGTTCGTCGTCAGGGCGGTCGAGCGGTCCGGCGGCGAGTCTGAGGGGCTTCTCTTGCGCGTCTACACTCCGGTGTTGCGTTGGAGTTTGCGGCACAGGCTTGCGGTCTTGCTGCTGGCGCTCCTCGCTTTCGGCGGGGGACTCGGGCTCGTGCGTTTCCTGCCCGTCACGTTCTTCCCGCCGAGCGAGGAGCGTCTGCTCATCGCCGACGTGGAGCTGCCCGCTGGCACCGCCCTCGAACAGACGAGCGGGAAGCTGCGTCCCTTCGAGGACTTCTTGCAGGAAGCCGAGGGGATAAAGAGTTACCAGGTCTCCGTTGGCGGTGAGGATACCCAGGACCCCGAGTCGCCGGTCCGGCCCGGCAACAAAGCCCAGGCCTTCATCAACCTAAAGGAGGGTGCGAACGTCAGACGGGTGTTGGATCGGATAGACGCGGAGGGCGACGACCTCTACGGGGAGAACTTCCAGGTCCAGATACTCTCCAACGGTCCGCCGCAGGGCGGCCTCGAGGCTGTCCTTACGGGCGGTTCCAGGGAGGACCTCGCCAGGGCGGCGGACCTCATCACCGAGAAGTTTCGCACGCTCGACGACGTGAACAACGTGGAGAGTGACCTCTCGGGCGGCAGCCCGGAGGTGGAGATCGAAGTCGACCCCGAGAAGGCAGCGAAGGCGGGGCTCTCGCCGGCGCTCGTCTCGACCTCGCTCGGCTCGCTCCTCGGCGGCGGCACCGTCACGACCCTCGGGGACGCCCCCGTCGTCGTTGGCGTGCCCGAGGACTCCGTGGATTCACTGGAGGAGGTGCGGGGCTTACCCGTCGGGAGCGGTATCACCGTGGGCGACGTCGCCGGGGTCAGCGAGGTGGCCTCCCCCGCCGCCGTCAGCCGCGTCGACGGGGAGAGGGCCGTCACAGTGACGGGTGAGATCACCTCGACCGACACCCAGACCGTCTCGACGCAGGCGCAGAACGCCATCGCTGACCTCGACTTGCCCGGCAGCGTCACGGTTCAGGTGGGCGGGGAGAACGAGGACATAGACGAGAGCTTCAGGAACCTGTTCCTCTCCATCATCGTCGCGCTGGTGCTCGTGTACCTGCTCCTGGTCGTTTTCTTCGGCTCGCTCCGCATCCCGCTGGTGATACTGCTCTCCGTGCCCCTCACGACGGTCGGGGCCTTCGGCGCGCTTTTCCTGACGAACACGGCCATCTCTGTTCCTTCGTTGCTCGGCATCCTGCTGCTCATCGGAATCGTCGTCTCCAACGCCATCCTGCTCGTCGACTTCGCCATCAAGGCACAGGATCGCTACGAGACCGCCGACGAGGCCATCCTGGCGGCCGGCCGGTCCCGTCTCAGGCCGATCCTGATGACGGCCTTCGCCACAGTCTTCGCCCTGATGCCGCTAGCGCTTGGGCTCTCCGGGGGCGGGAACGGCCTGATCTCCTCCAGCCTCGCCATCACGGTCGTCGGGGGGCTTGCGACCTCGACCCTCCTGACGCTGCTCGTGGTGCCCGTCGGCTACTCCTTGCTCAGGGGCGGCCTGAGGCGCGGAAAGAAGATCTAGCGAAGGACTAACCGTTGGCACGGAGACTTACATCGTCATCCTGGACGAGATCCGGAGCGGTGCGCTCTCCTACCAGGGAGAGCGACCCGTCGAGGCAGTGCTGGGGGTGATAACTAGGACGTAGACCCTAGTAGTGTTTTTGACGACAGTCTGGTTCCGGGCGGAGGAGCAGACTGTCTCCATACGAAGAGGAGGTCGGCCATCAGAGAAGGCAGATACCGGACCCCCGACAGGCAGCAACAGATCAGGATGCGCGAGGTCCTGAAGGACAGATTCGAGAGCATCCCCGTTCAGGTTCCGAGAAGCGAGATCGAAGCCCTCGGCGAAGAGATCGGGCTCGACGACCCACTCGAAGCAGCCAGGGTCTTCGACCGGCTGAAGGGCGTCTCGTGGAGGGGCGACTACGTGAGATCCGAAGAAGGCTGGGTCGCCGCCTGGGTCATAGAAGTGATCTGCTGAAGTCTCCGACTTCAGCAGATCAGCACGCCTGCTTCGCAGGCTTGTCAGCCCGGCGCCTCCCTCCGGTCGGCGCCTTGTCAGGAAGTCGTCCTGGGGCGTCGCCACGAGCGTAGAACCCTACCGCTAAAGGCAGCGGTCCGTTGCACGCCGCAGAGCGGGGCCCGAACCAAAAAGCTGAAAGCGAGGCCGAAGGCCGAAGCGTTGCTGACAAGCGAAGCGTGCTGACAAGGCGCCAAAGGCGCCGTGCTGACAAGCGGAGCCCGAAGGGCGCAGCGTGCTACGCTAGCGTGCGGCGGGTTGTGCCGGCTCTTCCGCCGCGCACCTCGATTTCGATGGGGCCTTCGCCGCGTACGATCCAGACTGTCCGGCGGGCGTAATCGGAGGGTAGGCCCTGGAAGAAGGATGGGCTCTTCCATTTGTTGCCGGTGAGCGCGGAGCGCCCCGCGAGGTGTCCCAGTTCTACCTCGCGCTCTCCTGAAACCAGGCTCGCGCCGGGCGGCAGCCCTATCGTGGCTTCGACGGGTTTGGCGAGCTTCTTGTCTGTGGCCACCCTACTCACGTTGGTCGGCAGGTACCCCGCGTTCTCGACGATCAGCCCGATGCGACGGAGACCCGGCGAGAGTTCCTCGGTTTCGAGGCTGGTCCGCAGGCGGGGGGCCGTGGAGGCGTGGGCGAGGGCGAAGCGGGTCAGTTTCTCGCACTCGGCCCTCAGGAACTTCGGCGGCGGGTTCTGGGCCGTGAATTTGGTCTTCCAGCCGCCGATCTCGACGCGCCCGAGCTGGGGATGGTCGAAGGGTCTCCATGGCACGAAGCCCTCTCCGCCCAGCTCCGCGTCGTTCCAGGCGAGCAACTTCAGCGAGGCCTCCTCGGGTGGGTCGCGGAAGAACTCGATAAAGTCCTCTACCTCCACGCCGGCGGCTCTTGCCATGGACCAGAACTCGATGGTGAAGGCGAAGACGCCATAGGAGTCGTAGGCCCAATCGTCGAAGGCGCCGGTTATCGACTTCTTCGGGTCGTAGCGGAAGTCGTGGAAGACGGAGATGTTCGGGTAGCCGGTGATCTCGGTGCCCCTCTCGCCCAGCGCCTTGAACACGGCGAGGTCGTGCTCGGGCATCTCGGCGTCGGGCCTGTCCGAGTAGGGCCTGAGGATCGCGCCGCAGAAAGTGTGGTAGGTGTGCGCGCCGAAGACGTTCGTGTGGTCGAGCAAGAAGTCGACCTGCGCCCTCGATTCCGGTTCCGAGAGCGGGTAGGGTCCCGCCCCCGTCTGCTCGTCCTCGGCCCTCCACTGGTAGGGGTACTGGCGGTTCATGTCAAGGCCGTAGAGGGGAGGCGCTATCTTCCGCTCGAAGCCGTCGTAGTCCTTGAAGGCCCCTTCCCTGTAGAGCCTGTAGTACGTGGTTTTCGGGTCTGCCTCGTCAGGGGCGCGGGGGACCATGAGCCTCGCGTCCTTCCGACTGACGAGCCACTCGCCGCTTTCGTCTTCGACGCGCATCTGGAGGATGTTGCCGTCGCCGTCCACGTCCTCGGGGTGGAGGCCCGGTTCTTCTTCCGGCTCGGGCCAGGGTCTGGGGGTCGCCCTCAGGGTGTGCGGCGTACTCAGGTAGCGCTCGGCGCCGTCGGGCGAGAGGCGGGGGAGCACGTAGAAGGCCTGTTCATCGAGGAGACGGGTCGCGAGGTCGTCCTTGCCGTGGTTTTCGAGGAGGTACTCGATCAGGTAAAGCGCCGCCATCGAGCCCGTGACCTCTCCCGCGTGGGTGTTGCCGTCGACCCAGAAGGCGGGCTTCGTGCTGGCCTGACCCGTCTCCTGGTTGGTAAGCTCGGCGAGCCAGATCTCACGCCCCTCGTAGCTCTTGCCTATGGACAGGAGTTTGCAGAACCCGGGGTACTCCTCCGCGAGCTCGCGCAGCGTCCGCGCGAGCTCCTCGTAGCGCAGGTAGGCGTCGAAGTTCGTCTTCATGCTCTCCTTCCCGGCGAAGCGCCAAAAACGGCCGATTTTGGCCCGTTCTCACGAGAAAGGGCCACTAGATGTAGCACGCGCGTTTGACATGCTCCAGCATGTTGGGTAACGTCATGGTCGCCCTCTGGTAGTGTACCTGGAGCGTCTTGGGGCATATATACTTATTGCATCCTGGGGTCTTTACGGTCGAAGGTGGTATGAGGCTGGAAACGTCGGTTGGAACGGTCCTCGCAGGGCGTTACAGGATAGAGAGCACGCTCGGTTCCGGTGGGATGGCGGTCGTCTACAGGGCGGAAGACGACGTCTTGGGTCGCACCGTCGCGTTGAAGACCCTCCACGACCGCTACGCCGAGATGCCTTCATTCCGGCGGCGCTTCAGGCAGGAGGCCCGCGCGATGGCCTCCCTGGACCACGAGAACATCGTCAAGGTCTACGACATCTCCCAGGACGGGGAGGTGCCCTTCATCGTGGTCGAGTGCGTCCCAGGCAGGGACGTCGGGGACCTACTCGCCAACCGTCGGGGTGGGCGCCTGAACGAGCAGTTCGTCAGGAGGATAGCGGAGCAGCTTCTGCTCGCGCTCTCCTACGCCCACAGACGGGGCATCATCCACAGGGACATCAAGCCTTCCAACATCCTTCTTACGCGGGAGGGGTCCGTCAAGGTCGCGGACTTCGGCATCGCCAGCTTCGTCGATGAGGATGACCCGACGGCCGAGCCCGGTGAGATCGTGGGCAGCGCCCGCTACATGTCCCCGGAGCAGCTCAAAGGGGAGGACGCGACGCCGAGGAGCGACATCTACTCCGTCGGCGTGCTTCTCTACCACTGCCTGACGGGCAGGCTACCGTTCTCGGGCGACGTGCGGAGCCTCGCCAGGCAGCACATACACAAGGACCCGACGCCGCCGCGCAAGCTCAACAAGAGGATCACGCCAGGCATGGAGGCCGTGATCATGAAGTCCCTCTCAAAGGAGCCCAGGGACCGGTACTTCTCGGCGAACGCGATGCTCGACGACATAGGGATAGAGGTCCAGCCCAAGCCGGGGACGACGGAGCCGCCCAGGTCGGCCCGCCGCAAGGCCCGCTCCAGCGCCCTCCTCGTCGCCTCGGTGCTCGTTCTGCTGCTCCTCCTCGGCGGAGGAGGGGCGCTCGCCTCGGGGCTCGTAGGCCTTCCTCAGGACGGCAGCGTGGCCGACGCGCTGAGCCGCATGAACCCCGTCGACACGAAAACCCCGCCGCCGCCGCCGGGCGGGTCCTCACGCGAGTCGGGTAGCCGGAACGTCGCAGCCGTGACCAGAGAGACGTCCTCCAGGGCTGACAAGCCGGCCCGGTCGAAGGATTTGATCCGCGTCCCCGACGTGATTCCCTTCTACGACTACTTCGCGAAGGAGAAGCTGGTCGACAGAGGCTTCGAGGTGAGTTACGCTCGCCCTGACTACCGCGAAGGCTTCGCCGCCTGCGGCGTGACCTGGGCCACGGACCCCGCCGTGGGAAGCCTGGCCCGCGAAGGCTCCACGGTTACCGTCTACGCCACGCCCCAGGACCTCCCGCAGCGGCCAAGACTGTGTTGACCGGCTAGCGCCGGTCAGCACGCTACGGCCTGCGGCTTCCGCTTGTCAACCCTTCCCCGGGCCCGCGCGGTAGGCCTCGCGCCTGAGCGCGACGATACGGTAGAGGAGGAACAGGGCGACGGGCAATGGGCCTTCGATTCCCGCTTCGAAGGATACTTCGTACCTCCGGTTGGTCAGGCCTCCGGTGATGCGCACGGTCGCTTCGCCTCCCGGCGGACCGGCCTCGGCCCTGTTGCGCAGGAGGGAGAGCCTGGCCCTGTAAGGATGGCCCAGGCACATTATCTCGGGCGTGCTCGCGTCCCCCGTCGAGGTGAGGACCTCTGTGGGGAACTCCGTGCTGCCTGACATCATCTTGTAGCGGTTCGGGGGGACGCGTTCGATCCTCGCCCGCAGGTCTCCGGCGCCGAACCCGGCGCCCTGGTGGCCGTGGACCTCCAGCCGTCCTATCTCCTCGCCGTGCCGGTCCAGCAGGGCGAAGTCGGACGCGAGGAATCCTCGGGCCCGGGCTGCGAAGGAGCCGGCGAGGGTCTCCCCGAGACTTATCCAGGGTTTCAGATCGGGTTCGATTCGCATGGGGCTCATGGTAACCTCCCCATACGCCAGCGGAGCGGTGGAGTTTCGGGGCGGATAGACTGAAGACAAACGGAAGAGGGTGTAGTGGAGCTCAGAAACGAAGAGGAGATCAAGAGCGAGATCCTGCAGAATTGGTTGCGTAGCGCCTGGGTCTACCCCTTCGAGGGTCCCGACGAGCGCACCTACCTGCGCCTCACGCCGGGCGGGCGGCTCAAGATGCGGCGCAGGATCGGCGAACTCGAGAGTGCGCTCGGCGTGGAGGGCGCGGAGCTGGCCAAACAACAGGAGGCCGGTACCCTTCCCGTCGAGCGTGACCGGCTCGAACTCGCGCTGATGGTCCAGGCGTACGACTCCGAGCGGCGTCTGCTGGTGAGCCAGGGCGCCACTTTAGGGACCCCGGTGGTGACGTTGGAAGGAGCGGAAGAGGCCACGGACCAGCAGGACTGAGGCCAGAGGTTGTGCCGACGCGTGTGGGGAGGTACCATCCCTTGTGGCGGTGCGCCCCACAAACATCCGAGGCGAGGTGGCGTACTTACCATTGCCGTGTTAGGCTTTCCGGGCGGCGCTCGTTCGGGCCAGGACGAGATGTCGCCAGCCAGAATGAGAGAGGGGGGACCTCTCCAGGAAATGTCGTTTGGGCGCGTGAAAGGCCGCACGCGGAGGGCAGATAGTTGAGTCTCAAGAACCGTAGAAAGAGAAGTGACAGGCGCAGGGGGATCTCTCCCGACTACGGTACTTCCAGTTTGAGCCCGTTCGACTCCGGCAAGCAGGGTAGCAGACGCCGGGGGTTTGCGGGACCGATAATCATCATCTGCGCCATCGTCGCCGTGTTGGTGGCGGCGGACTTCTGGCTGAACTCGGGCAAAATACACCGCGGAGTCGAGGTCGGCAACGTCGCTTTGGGCGGCAAGACGCCGACCGAGGCGCGCCGGGTGGTCGAGGACCACGTCATGGGCCCGCTCGAGGAGATCGAGTTCAGCGGCCCCGAGAGTCCCACCCGCACGGCCAGCGAGATGGGCGTTGGCTTCAACGTCGCCAGGACCGTGAACCAGGCCTACGCCGTCGGGCGCGAGGGGAACGTCCTCGAGCGCCTCTCCGAGCGCCTGCGCGCCTCCTTCGGGGGCGCGACGATACCGCCCGACATCGACTACCGTCCGGAGAGGGCCAGGGCCCAGGTGCGAGAGATCGCGACCCAGGTAAACCACCAGCCCAAAGAGGCCGACGTAAAGGTCTACGGCTCTGAGGTCGAGGTCACCGACTCAAGAGACGGTTATGAATTGAACCCGGCGGCCACCCTGGCGAGCGTGGACGGCGCCATCGACGACATGACCGGGAAGGCCAGCATCGAGGGCGACGTGCTCGACCCCGACGTCACGACGGCCGAGGCCGAGACGGCGGCGAAAAAGGCCAGTGGGGCACTCTCCGAGTCGCTCGAGATCACGGCCAAAGACGGCGAAAGCTGGACGGTCGAGCCAGATAAGGTGGGCTCCGCCCTCGACGTCACGAAGCAGGACGGCGGGATCGACATCAGCCTCAACCGCGACCGCATGGACGGTGTGCTCACCAGCGTCTACAACGACCTCACGGTCGAGACCGTCGATGCCAGCTACGGCTTCGACTCCGACGGCGACATCACCGTCAAGCCCGCCCACTTCGGGCGAAGCGTAGAGGGCGAGAAGCTCCTCGACGCCATCGAGGGCGGCATCTTCGACGACAAGCGCGCGTACGAGGTGTCGACGACCGTCGAGAAGCCCGAATACACCACCGCGGGGCTCCAGGCCAAGAAGCCGACCGAGCTCCTCGGCTCCTACCATACCAACTACCGTGCGACCTCGGACCACACCCAGGAGCGCGTGGAAAACCTCGGCATCGCCTCGCGCGCCATAAGCGGCACTTTCCTGGCCCCCGGGGAGGTCTTCTCGATGAACGACACCGTCTCCGGCCTCGAATACAACGAGGGGCACGTCATCATCGACGGCGCGACGAGCACGGGCCTCGGCGGCGGCCTCTGCCAGGTGACCTCGACGCTGTACAACGCGGCCCTCTACGCCGGCCTCGAGGTGGTGGAGCGCCACCCGCACGACACGCAGCTTCCCTACATAAGGCCGGGGATGGACGCGACGGTGTGGTTCGGCGCCCTCGACATGAAGTTCAAGAACACCACCGACGGCTACATCCTCCTGCAGGAGTACGTGTCGAACGACAACTACATCTACGCCGATGTCTACGGCGTCCCCGACGACGTGGACGTGACGATGTCCTCGGAGCCGGTCTACAGGGAATACGGCGCCTCCGAGTGGGTCACCTACTACACCAGAAAAGAGGACGGCAAGGTCGTCTACAGGGATCAGTGGAATACGTCTTACGACGCCCTGTTCGAAGACGGAAAGACGGTTGCCACGACAGACGTGCCCATCGCGGAAGTCAACGGAGACTACTTCGGACACCCAATCCCATCATCAGACTAGCACGCTCCGGCTTCGCCTCCGCGTGCAGCACTTCAGCAAGAACAAAAAGCTGAAATGCTGACTAGCTGAAGTGCTGACACGCTAATAGAACACGTTGTTTTTGAGCTTGTAGTAGAGGCGGTAGTATGCCGGCTCTAGTTCGTACCAGGCTCTTGCGCGGGCGTTCTTGATGGGTAGGTCCAGGCACCCTACGAAGTCCGTGACGTCCCCGCCGAAGCCTAATTTGAACCTGTAGACGCCGTAGTAGGGGTCGTCTTCGTTGCGGTCCTCGGGTTTGGGGATGCCCACCATATCGTAGTAGTCGATGCCCCTCTGCCTGGCCCAGCGCATCACCTCCCACTGCAGGAGGTGGTTGGGGTTGTAGGTGCGCTTCTCGGTGCTAGAGGCCCCGTGCATGAACCAGTACTTCCCGCCGAAGGTGAAGACGAAGACGCCGGCCAGGGGCGTGCCGTCGTGAACCGCCAGGAACAGGTGCCCCTGTCCCGCGGCGTGCATCGTCCGCATCATGTCGTGCAGGTAAGCTCGCGGCCTCCTTATGGTGAAACCGGACTTGCGCTCGGCCGTGTCCTCCATCCAGCTGTAGAACGTCCTCCAGGCCCCCTCGAAGTCCTCGGGCTCGACCACCTCGACGCCCTCCTTCGCGGCCTTGCGGACGCCGTAGCGCGTGGACTTCCTCATCCTCGCGAGCAACTCCTCCTCGGTGGTGGTCAGGTCCACGGTAACGGTGGTATCGAAGTTGAGATCGTAGCGGGCCTCGTAGAAGCCGATGTCCGAGAGTAAGGCTTTCGCGTTCGGGTCGTCCTCGCGGACTTCGGGTTCGATCTTTACGGTGTGCACGCCCGAGCGCCCGGCCACGCCGGCCGTGCCCCGGAAGAAGGCCCTGACGGCCTCCTCGTCCTCCCACGGCAGCCAGGGACCCTTACAGCAGTACATCAGGGCGCCGGGGACGGGCAGGGTGTCGTAGAGGAGGAACTGTCCCACCCCGGCCACCTCGCCGTCCCTCTCCAGGAGAAGACGCAGGGGTCTCCACCCGAAGCGCCGTTTGAACTCACCCCACGCGTAGCTCTGCAGGACGTGGCCGCCCCCCGGTGAATCCCTGAGCCAGGCGTCCCATTGGGACGGGACTACGTCGCCTACCTCCCTCACCGCGTAGGTGGTCGGGACGGCCATCTAGCCCCGGACGCCCGACTCCCGGCCAGGCCTCGAGAGGGCCTCCTGTCCCTTCAGGACGTCTTCGGGCCTGCCGCCGGGACGCAGGAGGTGCGCCTCGCCACCCCAAAGCAGCACCTCGGCCGGCGAGGGGTGGCTCAGGAAGCCCAGGTTGGAGGCCGAGAAGCCGTAGGCCCCGCTGTAGAACACGCCGATGAGGTCCCCGACCTCGGGGGCGGCAAGGGGGATGTTGTTGCCGAACATGTCAAGGGGCGTGCAGCAGGGGCCGGCCACGGCGACGCCCTCTTCCGGTACACCCTCCATGCGGGTCAGGTTGAGCAGCGGGTAGGCCTTCCTGAACACCTGCCCCATGTTCCCAGTCGCCGTGAGGTGGTGGTTCATGCCGCCGTCCGTCACGACGAAGGTCTTGCCCCTCGTCTCCTTCACGTCCACGGCCCGCGTGATGTAGACGCCGGCGTCGGCCACCAGGTAGCGCCCGAGCTCGAAGAGGAAGCGGCACCCTTCCAGGCGCGGGTCGGGGCGGTAGGACGCCAGCAGCTCCCTGAAGCCCCCGGCGAAGGTGTCGAGGTCGAACTCGGACATCTTCTCGAAGTAGGGGACCCCGAAGCCCCCGCCGAAGTCGACCATCTCAAGGGGATGTCCGGCGAGGTCCGCCGCCTGAAGCGAGATCTCCAGGATGTTGCGGCAGTGCTCGAGCAAGGGCTCCACCTCGAAGACCTGGGTCGCCGTGTAGACGTGCACGCCGCGCAGGGTCAGTTCGTCCCTGCCCAGCGTCTTCCTGACGGCCTCCCCAAGCTCGGCCTGATCCATACCGAACTGGCCTACCGTCCCGCCCATGCGCATCCCCGAGCCCATGAGTTGGGCCTCCGGGTTGATCCTGAGTCCCACCCCGATGCTCTTGCCCGCCTCCCTGGCTATGTCGGCGAGGCGGTCGATCTCGCCCAGAGACTCGACGTTGACGGCGAAGATGCCTTCGTTGACGGCGCGCCCGAGCTCGTCGTCGGTCTTGCCAGGGCCGGCGAAGACGATATCCTCGGGCTCGAAGCCGGCGGCCCGCGCCACCGCGAGTTCCCCGGAGGAGGCGACCTCGGCCCCGGTCTCCCGCTCCGAGGCAATGAGCTGGCACACCCCGAGGCTGGGGTTCGCCTTCACGGAGTAGGAGACCTCCGTACCTAAAGCGTCGTGGACGCGGCTGACCCTCTCGGAGATCATCTCTGCGTGGTAGAGGTAGAAGGGCGTTCCGTACTCCTCTGCTATCCGGGAGATAGGGATGCCCGAGGGGGCGAACTCGCCCCCCAGCCCACCGCCAAAGCGCTCCGCCAGGTCTCTGGCCTTATCCGGTTGAGTAAGCACTGCTGATCCCCTTGCGGTCGATCTTGCCTGAACCCGTCTTGGGCAGCTCGTCCCTGATGAGTATCTCCTTCGGCACCATGTAGGGCGGTCCGTTCTTTATAACGTACTCCCTGACCCTGTCCACGGCCCCGTCCTCGCCGCCGTTCCGGAGGGAGATCACGGCGATAACGTCCTGTCCCACGGCCGGGTTCTCCACGCCGAAGGCGCAGGCCTCGTGCACGAGGCCGGATCCGAGGAGGAGGTTCTCGACCTCCTCGGGGCTCAGTCGGTAGCCCTGGTTCTTGATCATGGCGTCCTCACGCCCCAGGAAGTACAGGTACCCTTCCTCGTCTCGCTCGACGGTATCCCCGGAGTAGACGACCCGCTCCACGTCCAACAGCTCCGGCTGGGCTAGCGGGTTCGGGCGGTATGCTTTCCGCGTCGCCTCCTCGTTGCCCCAATAGCCCATCGCCACGGTCGGGCCCCTGTGGACCAGCTCACCCGGCTCTCCCGGGGCCGCCTCTCTACCTTCTCTGGTTATCACCATGATCTCGGTGTTCGGTATCGCCTTGCCGATGCAGTTGCCCTGCTCCGGGGAGGAGCGCCAGATCTCCTCGGGGGCGAGATACGTCGAGCGGAAGGCCTCGGTAAGTCCGTACATAAGGAAGATCTTCGTCCCCGAGGGTTCCAAGAGGTTCCTGAGCTCATCGAGGTTGGCCTGGGGTATCCTTCCCCCGGTATTGGCTATGTACCGCAGGTGCTTCAGGGGGTTCTCCCTGAGGGACCTGGCGCCCCGGATCAGGAGCGCCCACAACGGCGGCACGCCGGTGACGCCCGTGATCTCGTGCCTGCGTAACGCTTTCAAGAGGTCCCCCGGCAGCCTGGAGCGAAGTAGATACAATGCAGCCCCGGCCCGCAGCGAGGTCGTAAACTGGCTCATCCCGGCATCGAAGTTGAGGGGGAGTGCCGAGAGGATGCGGTCCTCTGGCGTGTTCTCCAGGTACGTGGAGACGATCTGGGCGCCGACGACGAGGTTGCGCTGGCTCGTTGCGACGCCCTTGGGCATTCCCGTCGATCCGGAGGTATACAGGATGGTCCCGAGGTCCGACTCTGAGACCTTCCTGTCCTCCTTGAGACCGTCGCCCTTCATGGCCTCCGCGACATCGACGTAGGAGCCGGCGGCGTGTCCTTCGGGCTTCGCTCCCCTGTAGAAGGCGGTCTGAAGCGTCTTGGGGCCCAGTTCCTCCAGCTTCTGGGAGTCCCCGATCATGACCCTTGTGTCGCAGTCGCCCACCAGGTACTCGACCTGGGGCGCCTTGAAGAGCGGGTTGACGTTGACGTAGGCTGCCCCGATGCGCGAGGAGGCGACCATTGCGACGATGGCCTCCCAGGACTTCTCGAGGAGCACGCCGACCCTGTCGCCCCTCCCTACGCCGGAGTCCGCGAGCGCGGCGCCGAGGGCGGAGCTCTCGCGCTCCAGGTCCTCGTAGGTGTAACGGGCGTCGCCGTCCACGACCGCCGCTTTCTCGGGGGTGCTCGCCAGGGAGTTGTAGAGCAGGTCGTGGAGGGTGAACTCGGGGCGGGGTCTCACGCCGCTTTGCTCTCCACAAGGCTTGCGATGGCCTCGACGGACCCGAAGTTCTCCTCGTCGAACTCCTCGTCCTCGACGACGATGCCGAAGGTGTCCTCCAGGAACACGACGAGTTCGACTGTCTGGAGCGACGTCATGACACCGTTGTCTATTAGCGGCTCGTCGTTGGGAACGTCGCGCCCGCCGGTAACGTTCTCCTGAAGCCATCCGCGTATGGCGGCCCTCACGTCTCCGTTGCTAGAAACCATTCAAGCCTCCTCATCTGAGCCAGAAACCCGCTTCGCCATCGCCGAAAGACATCGACCAGTTGGCGAGGTCGTCCGTCGTCTGGCGCAGGCCCTTATCCGTGAACTTGGTCAGCAGCTTGTGGCTTCTTCCCCTGCGGCGAAAGAAGCCAAGCTGCCTGAGGTCGGTGGACCTCGGCGAAGTGGGCGACTCCACGAACCTGTACCTTATTATCTGTACGCCCATCCGCCTGAAGGAACGCACCGTCTCGCGGAGCAACGCCCGCACGACGTCCTGACGCCCCGGAAGCGCCGTCAGGTCGAGTATGTAGCCGTCCTGGCCGTGAAAGGCGGTTCTGAGCACGGCGTAGCCGAGCATCCTCCCGCCCGACCTTACCACGAGCACGGCTACGGGTGCCTGGGGTGAACCGGGACCGTAGCGCCAGCGCAAGAAAGCAGCGTCCTTCTCGGCCGTGCAGGGCACCACAGCGGCGACCCTCTCGAACAGGTCGTCGAAGGAATCGTCGAAGGAGTCGAGTTCCTCGACCTCGAGATCCCCACCAAAGCTGCTGCCAAGAGCCTCATCCACCGCCTCGAGGCCCCTGTTCATAAGCGCCTGTAGGGGGCGTGGGATCGGGGCGCGCGGGCGTGGGGCCGGCGGCGCGACGTGCTCCTCTACCTCGTGTGTATCGGCGCCTGGCCTGTCGGTGAACCCGCGGGCTGGCGCGAACTGCTGCGGAAGGTTGAGGAGCCTGCGCAGGGGCGCAGGGACTGAGGGCATGGGTAGCCGCGAGACGTTCATCAGCTTCGCCTCGTAGCGCAGGTCGCCGACGACCCCTGCCCCGAGCCGCGTCTCGACCCCTATAACCGCTGGCACCATGTCGCAGACCACGCAGTTCTCGGTCTGGCGGAAAAAGGAGCGCATCAGCATGATGGCCTGGAAGCCGTGCTGGGGAAGCACCATGTAGTCCCCCGGCGTGTGGGCGACGACCCGCCGGCCGTCGATCCTGTAAAACTGCGGGAACGCCGTCAGGTGGCCGACGACCTCTCCTTCCTCCGTCACGGAGATCCAGCGGTACAACTCGTCCGACAGCGGGTGGTCCCGGTACCAGCGGTAGAGGTTGGAGTAGTAGCCCACGTCGTGCACCTCGGGGAAATCCGGATACGAGAGGATGCGCAACTGCGCGATCTCGTCCTCCATCTCCGGGCCCTTGACGGGCTGGACCGCCGTCTTCATCGCCCCGATACCTGTTGGTAGGGCAGCGGGTCCCCGTGTCTCGCCCTCTTTCTCTGTAATCCGTGGCGCAAGGAACCTTCCACTCTGTAGGGTTTCTCGGTGCGGGTCCAAAGGGCAGAGTGTAATGGAGCCGTCCGAAAAAGCCAAACGGGACCCTTCGCCGCGGCTTCGCTGTTTGGCGCTGGCTCTACCCGGAGTCGTGGGTGTTTTCCAACATTTTCCCGGTAGAGGTTGAAGGTTCGACCACTTACCGCAATAATTAGCGCTCGTGCGCCGCCGCGACCCCGCAAGGGACCCCGCAAGGGCCGGTGGCGCTAATTGGTATCGCAGGAGGGGCGACTACTTGAAAGAGATAAGCAAGCAGGGTGGACCGCGCGCCACCCGGCGATCCGACAGGGAGGCGACGCGGGTGAAGCGTAAGCCCAAGCGGATGAGCTACGCCCGCAGGCGCGGGATCGCGGGTATTGCCCTGCTTGTGGGTCTCCTGCTAATCGGGGTCGCGCTCATCGACTACCTGGCCGGCGGAGACGACGAGATCGGCCGCGGAGTCCGCATCGGCTCCGTCGACGTGGGCGGGATGAGTAGGGAGGAGGCCAGGCAGGCCGTAGAGAGCGACGCCTCCGCGACCTTCCAGAAGATCTCCTTCGGCACCGGCGAAGAGGCGTTCTCCGTGGGCGGCGACGACCTCGGCGTGAGCGTGAACGCGGACTCGGCGGTAGATAAAGCCTACGCTATCGGACGGAGGGGGGGCTTATTCCAGCACCTCTCCGACACCTCGCGCTCGTTTGTGGGTGGGGTGGATGTAGACCTCGTCGCCGCCTACGACGAGGACAAGGCCAGGGCCGCCCTCGGAAGAGCGGCGGAGGGGTATGACCAGAAGCCCCAGGACGCCTCCTTCAGCGTCACCGACGAAGGGAAGGTAGAGGTCAAGGAGGCACAGAACGGCCGGGTACTGGACCAGGGTGCGACGCTCGCCAACCTTGAAGGGGCGCTCCAGAACATGAGCGGCCGCGTCCCCATCGCCCAGGGTCAGCCCCCCGAGCCCGAAGTCACCACGGCCGAGGTCCAGGGTTACAAGCCCGAGGAGGTTATCGGGGAGTACCAGACCGACTTCCTGTGGGATTCGAACCCGAACCGCCAGTTCAACATGAAGCTGGCCGCGGGCGCCGTTAACAACACCGTTCTCGCGCCCGGCGAGGTGTTCTCGTTCAACAAGTTGACCAGGACGCTCGACTACAAAGAGGCGAAGACCTTCTCCAACGGCGGCGTCGGCATCGCCAACGGCGGCGGACTCTGCCAGGTCTCTTCGACGGTATACATGGCCGCCAACTACGCGGGGCTCGAGATCGTCGAGCGCCACCCGCACTACGCCGTGCTCCCCTACATAAAGCCAGGCTTCGATGCGACGGTGTGGTTCGGGGAGAACGGCTGGGGCGCCCTGGACATGCGGTTCGAGAACACGACCGACGGTTACGTGGTCATCCGCGAGTGGGTCGACGAGAAAGGCATCCTCAACGCCCAGATCCTCGGCCAGGACACGGGCAAGAAGGTCGAGATGAGCACGGAGAAGATCTACGAGCATCCCGTCAGGGGCATCAAGTGGACCACCTACAAGAGGGTGACCCAGGACGGCGAGGTTATCCGTGACGGCTACCTCTACACGTACAACTACAGCTACAACCCGCCCGTCCCGGAGAACGCGCCGCACTACAAGACCACGGCCCCGCGGGTCGCAGGGTGGGCAGACCCCACGAACACCACCGGTTGGGCTGACCCTCACTAGGACGCCCTGAGCTTGTTCTCCCGCCGCAAAAAGCTGTCGTACAAGCGTCGCCGTCGCCGGCTGCCGGTCTTCTTGCTAGTATTGGTGCTCCTGGCCGGTACGGCTTACGTGACGGTCCTGGCCTCGGACGGCGGCCTTTTCGCCAACGCTTCTGGCTCTTCAGAAGAAGGAGCCAACCCGCAAGAGGCGCCTTCCCGGTCCGGCGAGGAGGCCAACCCGGATAAGGCACCAGCCAGGGAACCCGATAAGGCCGCGCCCGAGGAGAGCTTGCCCGACCCCGAGCAGGCCACACCCGAGGCCGCCGCTTACGCCGCCCTCGCCCCCGAGCTGCCGGGGACAGAGCCAAAGAGTATAAAGGGCGTGTACAGGAGCAAGATCGACAAGTCGTGGGCCTCCGTGCGCGTCGAGCCCGAGGGAGAGTGGAAGCCCTTCGTGGTCTTTACCCACCGGAACGGCGAGTCGTGGAGGGCGGAGAAGTCCGTCCGCGCCGACGAGCCCAACTACGCGAAGAACGACGTGGTCCCGCTCTCCGGTGTGCCCGATGACCTCATCCAGTACCTCTACTCAGAGAACGCGTTCGCGGCCAAAGTGCCCGAGCCGACGGTCGAGAAGACGACCCTAGGGGATCTTCCCGACGTCGCCGAGCCGGTGTTTTCGACGACGGAACCGGTTATGGACGGCGTGCCCGAAGCGGATCGCGAGCGGGTACAGAACGTGCTAGAAGAGACGCGGCGAGAGATCGAGGGCTACAACGGAATCGCCGGTCTCTACGTGTGGGATCTCGAAGGAAGCTTCGGCTACGGAGTCAGGCCAGACGAGCAGTTCTTCACTGCCTCCGTAATAAAGGTGCCCATAATGGTGGCCGTCTACCGCAAGGTGGACGAGGGGAAGCTCAGCTTCTCGCAGCAGGTGGAGATCAAAGACGAAGACTGGGCCGCCGGAGCCGGGTGGCTGCAGTGGGAGAAGGCCGGCACCAGGCAGACCGTCGGCGACCTGCTGCTGCTGATGATGACCCAGTCAGACAACGTCGCCACAAACGCCCTCGTGCGCACGGTGGGGGGACCCGAACACATAAACGAGGTGGCCCGTTCCATGGGGGCAGAGGATACGCTGCTCTACCAGAAGGTGAGCAGCGAGAGGGGCGCCGTTCCGGCCATCGACAACAGGAGCACGCCCCGCGACATGGCGACGATGATGCAGAAGATAGCCCAAGGCAAGGCCGCGAGCGAGAAGAGCTGCGGGTACATGATCGACCTGATGCACGAGAATAGGCTCGACTGGTGGCTCGATGCCGGACTGCCCGCCGGCGTGGACGCCGCGAACAAGGCCGGTTGGCTCTACAGGGTCTACGACGAGGCGGGGATAGTCGAGCACGACGGCCACCGCTACGCCGTAGCGATCATGACCAAGCACGGCTCGGCCGACGTGTACGGGGGTCAGGACCTGATCAAGAACCTCTCGAAGAGTGTCTGGGACTCTCAGACCGGGTCGCAAGAGGAATAGCCTACAGGCATCAAGACTTCTCTGTTCCGGACCCTCGCGGCCCGCCACCCCTCATTCCCGCTTTCCCAACACCGTCACATTCCCGCAGCCCCTCACCGTCATTCCCGCGAAAGCGGGAATCCACGACGCGGCCAACACTCCCGCCGCAAAACCTGAAAGATGTGTAGCCTGATGCCTTATCTCGCCGTTTTTCCGGCGGAACGTCGCCGCAGCAGGGTGACGACGTACTTCGGCTCCTCCGCGCCGAGGAGGAATGCCACCCCGAGGTAGGCGGCGAGCGAGACGCCTCCGACCACGATGAGGACGAAGAGGCGCTCCGCGAAGTTGGTGCCCACCCCGAGGAGCGACGTTCCGAGCCTGGCGACGGCGTACATGGCCGTCCCGGAGACCAGCGCCTTGAGGACGGAGTCGAGAAGACGCCTGCCGTCCAACCGCCCCGTCTCCCGGCGCATCGCCGCGAGGCTCAGCACGGCGAGCACCGAGTAGGCCACCGTGAGCCCGACCACCACGCCGGTGAGGCCCCAGACCTGGGAGAGCCCGTAGGCCAGGGCCGCGTACAGCAGGAAGATAACGACGTTCAACGCGGCCGGGGTCTTCGTGTTCTGCCGCGAGTAGAAGGCGCGCACGAGGTAGAAGTACACCGAGTAGCCCAGCAACCCTGCGGCGTAGACCACGAGCAACCCGGCGACTAGATCGGTCTCCCGCGGGCCGAAGTTCAGGTGTTCGTAGAGCACGCCGACCAGAGGCTCGGAGAGCGAGATCATGCCCACCGCCGACGGTACGACGACGAAGGCCATCGTCCTGAGCCCGAAGGAGAACGTATCGCGGTAGCCGTCGGCGTCCCTGAGAGAGTACTTCTCGGAGAGCTCGGGCATGAGCGCGGTGGTGATGGCGACGACGAAGACGCCGTAGGGGAGCGAGAAGATCGTGAAGGCGTAGGTGAGCTCCGCGACGGCCTCGAACCCCATCGCCAGGTAGGCGCTGAAGAACTGAAAGCCGACCGAGGCCGCGACCAGCACGACCATCGGCCCGGCCAACCTCGCCGTGGGAAGCAGAGCGGGATGGCCGAACTGGGGGCGCGGCCTGTAGCCGAGCTCCAACATCGTCGGAACGAGCGCGAGGGCCATGACCGCGACCCCCGCCGTCACGCCGAAGGCGAGCACGTAGAGCGCGAGCCGCGGATCGTTCTCCCGCAAGAAGTAGTAGGCCGCGAACGAACCTATGACCAGTAGGTTGTTCAGCACAGGGGCGAAGGTTGGCAGGAAAAAGCGCCTGTGGGCCTGCAAGACGCCGGTGCCGACGGTGCTAATGCCGTAGAAGAACATCTGCAGGACGAAGATACGGAAGAAGAGCACCGCGAGACCCTGGACCTCTTCGACCTCTGCCGGGGAGAGGTTCTCCGCGGACTGCCAGTTGGTCACCAAACCCACGAGCGGCCCGGCGAAGGCGATGCCCACCACCGAGAGAACCACCATGAGCGGCAGCACCAGGGTGAACAGGGCGTTCGTCAGGCGGCGGGCGTCCTCCTCGCCGTGCGTCGTGATCCTGTCCACCAGCACGGGGATAAAAATAGAGTACAGTATCCCGCCCATGAACAGCTCGTAGATCAGGCTCGGCAACAGGATAGAGGCCGTGAAGGCGTCTGCCACCAACCCACCAGCGAGAACGGCGGCCTGGGCCATCCACCTCCCGTACCCCGTCACCCTGGAAAGCACGGTCGCCACTGAGATCGATGCTATCGATCTCAGCACGCTCCGGCTCGCGCCTCCGCTTGTCAGCACGCTCCCTTCGGTCGCTTGTCAGCACGCTTCAGCCTTCGGCTTCCGCTTGTCAGCACGCTCAGGCTAACGCCTTCGCTTGTCAGCCCGGCGCCTCCCTCCGGTCGGCGCCTTCTCAGGAAGTTGTCTTGGGGCGTCGCTATGAGCATCGAACCCTACCGCCAAAGGCAGCGATTCTTCGTGTGCGGCAGAGAGAGACCCGAACCAAAAAAGCCAACCGCGAGCCCGGAGGGCGAAGCGTTGCTGACAAGGCGCGAAGCGCGTAGCGTGCTGAGAGCGGAAGCCGAAGGCTGGAGCTCTCTACGGGATCTCCTCGGGGGGCATGCCGATCCACTTCTTGTAGAGCTTCTCGTAGGTGCCATCGTCCTTGATCTCGGCCAGGGCCTGGTTGACGGGGTCGATGAGCGGGCTGCCTTTGGGGAACGCTATCCCGTATTGCTCGCCCGTCGGGACGGGCTCGACGAACCTGATCTTCCCGTCGCCCTCCACGACCTTCTTGTGCGCGGCGGAGAGGTCGTAGATCACCCCTTCTACCTCCCCGTCCTTGAGCGCCGTGAAGGCCTCCCCTATGGTCCTGTAGGGTTTGATCTCCCCTATCTGCCCGCCGTCGAGGAGCTCCTTTGCCTCGATCTGGCCCGTCGAACCGGCCTGGACGCCGACGGGGGCATCGGCGAGGTCGCCGACCGTCTGGGCTTCCGACTGGCTCACTACCAGGAGCGCCTGGTCGGCGTTGAAGTAGGGCTCCGAGAAATCTATCTGCTGCTCGCGTTGTTTGGTTATGGTCATCGCCGAGATGGCCGCGTCGAAGAGGTCGGCGTTGAGACCCCGCAGGATACTGTCGAACTGGACCTTCTCGTACTCGACCTCGAAGCCGGCCCTCTTCCCGATCTCGTTCATGAGGTCTATATCGAAGCCCCTCGGACCTTTCCTGGGGGAGAACTCGAAGGGCGGGTAGGCGACGTTGGAGGCTACCGTGAACTTCCCGCCTACGACCCCGACCTGACCTGTAGTCTCGTCCCCCCGCGAGCTTCCCTCGAAGGAATCGTCGGTCCCCGCCCCGCAACCGGCCAGGAGTGCCAGCGCGATGGTTGTGGCGACGACGAGGACGAGCACCGCCAAGAAAGGGCTCCTCGATCGTTCTGTCACCGTGGCTTATCCCTCCGTATTCCTGCTTTGTAGTCTAACCCGGCCGCGACAGAAAGGACGATCGCGGACAGACCCGGCCGCCGGCGAGTTAGCTGGGTACGGCGTCTCTTCGCGCGGGGTCCGGACACTCCATTAGCCCCCTCCAAAAGAACAATTCTAGTTACACGTCGCCGCCAAATCAAGCGGGCCGAACGTTGCCGGGAAAACGGGTCCATGCTACGTTACCGCCAACCGGGAGGAGGACACGTGGTAAAGCTCGACGACGGACTTGTTGCGGCCATACGCGGCGCGGTAGAGGCCAGGCGCGAACACGCCGTGGCCCTGCTTCGGGAGTTGGTGCGTACCCCTTCCGTGACCGGCGACGAGGGCGCGGTTGCAGCGGTAGTCGAGCGGGCTATGGGGGCGCGAAGCCTCGACGTGGACACCTGGGAGGCGACGCCAGAGGAGATGGAACCCTACCGCGACTATGTAGGCGAGCAGGACTCCTACGAGAACCGTCCGAACGTAGTTGGGATCAGGAGGGGATGCAGTGACGGGCGTTCGATCCTGCTCAACGCCCACATCGACACCGTGGACCCTGGAGACCCGGCCGCGTGGAAGGGTAACCCGCTCTCGGGCACCGTGGAGGGCGACCTGCTCTACGGACGCGGCTCATGTGACATGAAGGGCGGGCTCGTCACCCACCTCGTCGCCCTCGACGCCCTCGACGCTCTCGGTCTGAGACCGGGCGGCGACGTTACGGTGGCCGCCACGGTGGGGGAGGAGAACGGGGGGCTAGGCGCCCTCTCCACCGTCTTGCGCGGGTACCGCGCCGACGCGGCCCTGATCACCGAACCGACCCGTCTGCGGCTCGTGCCGGCCCAGGGCGGTTCGCTCGTCTTCAGGCTGAGGGTCCCAGGCCGCTCGGCCCACGCCGCCGTCCGCGACGAGGGCGTCTCAGCGCTGGAGAAGTTCGTCCTGATCTTCGAGGACCTGCGCCAGCTGGAGCGGGAACGCAACGCCGTTCTCAGCCACCCGCTCTACGACGGGATAAAGAACAAGGTGCCCATCAACGTGGGCCTCGTGCGGGCCGGCAACTGGGCCTCTACCGTCCCCGAGTCGCTCGTCGCCGAGGGTAGGGTGGGCCTGATCCCCGGCGAGGAGGTGAAACCTTTCAAAGACCTCGTCTGTGAACGTGTCGCCGCCGTGGCCGAGCGCGATCCTTGGCTCAGGGAACATCCCCCTGAACTCGACTGGTTCGGCGGCCAGTTCGACCCCGCCGAGGTCGAACTCGACGCCCCGATCTGCGGGGCCGTAGAGAAGGCCCACGAGCGGGTCACGGGGGAGAAACCGACCGTAGAAGGCGTCCCCTATGGCGCGGACATGCGCCTGTTTATCCGTTTCGGGAATATACCCTGCGTCATGTACGGCGCGGGCGACGTGAAGGTGGCTCACGCCCCAGACGAGCACATAAACATCACCGAGCTCCTGACCGCGACCAGTACGGTCGCCTGCCTGCTGGCCGACTGGTGCGGCGTGGAGGAATAGTTGTCCCCGTTCGGGTTGTTGCCCGGGGGTTGGTCTATCATTACACTTCGTGTACGTATCTGGCGTAGCATCACCGAAGGGTGGGAGAACATTGGAGACACCGGGCTCGCAGCCGACCATCACCCGTAGCGTGGCGGGGCAATCGGAGGAACTCGCGCGGGCCATAAGCGCGCCGATGCTCTTCTTCTACGTGCTTGGCGACGTCTTGGGATCAGGCATCTACGCCCTCATCGGGGTGATGGCAGCCCAGGTCGGGGGTGCGTTCTGGACCTCGTTCGTGGTCGGGGTGACCGCCGCCATGCTCACCGGCTTCGCCTACGCCGAGCTGATCACCAAGTACCCCCACGCGGCGGGCGCAGCCATGTACACCGGCCGCGCGTTCAACAATCGCTTCTTTACCTTCCTGGTCGCGTTCTGCATGGTGGCCGCGAGCTTGGCCGCCACGGGCGCCCTGGCGCTGGCGTTCGGTGGATACTTTCTGGAGCTCCTGGTGGCGTTCGTGAGCTTGCCGCTGCTCCTGACGGCCCTCGTCTTCGTCGTGGTGCTGTCGTTCATCAACTTCCGCGGCATCTCGGAGTCCGTAAAGTTGAATCTCGCTATGAGCATCACCGAGATCGCCGGCCTGGCACTCGTACTCGTTATAGGGGTCGTCGTGTTCCTTGCTGGTGACGCGAACCTCGGTCGGCCCTTCCAGTTCAACGAGGGGGGTAACCCCGCGCTCCTGGCCCTGGCCGGCGCCACGCTCGCGTTCTTCGCGATGACCGGCTTCGAGAACGCGGCGAACGTGGCCGAAGAGGTTCATAACCCGAGCAGGGTCTACCCGCGCGCGCTGCTCGGCGGCATGGCGGCGGCGGGGCTCATCTATCTGATCATCGCGTTTATCGCCTCGATGGTGGCCTCCACGAGCACGCTCGCCGGCTCGGACGTGGCGCTGCTCGAGGTGGTGCGGCAGGGTTTCCCAGCCTTCCCGGCCTGGCTGTTCGCGATCATAGCGTGCATAGCGGTAACGAACACTTGCCTGGTCGCCCTCATAACTAACTCCCGGATCATGTACGGCATGGCGCGTGAGGACGTGGTCCCGCGCATCTTCGCCCGCACCCACCAGTCGCGACGCACGCCCTGGGTTGCCATCGTCTTCACGACGATCATCGCGCTGGTCATGATCGTGGGCGTCGGGGAGTCGGGCGTCAACACGCTGGCCAGCGCCACCGTGGCGTTCCTCCTCGCGGTCTTCGCGCTGGTCTGCCTTTGCGCGCTCGTCCTGCGCCGCGACAGCGTGCCCCAGGAACACTACACGGCGCCGACCGCGATCCTCGCCCTCGGGGTAGTGGTGAACGTTGCGCTCCTTCTCTACGTTCTCATAACCGACCTGCAGGGTCTCCTCGCGGGGGACACGGGTCTCAGGGAGAGCGTGGTCGTGGTGTGCCTGGTGATGCTGCTGATAGGCGGCGGACTGTACTTCGTGAACAACCTGGCGCAGCGCAGGCTGGACCCGGAGCGGACGGACGCCGGGCGTGACGGCCGGGAATAGTAAGGAGAAACATGACCCACGTCTTGATCGCCACCGACGGTTCTGAGCAGTCACTCAAGGCGGCGCGGTACCTGCGCTCGCTCCTGGATCCCGCCTCGCTGGAGCGTGTCAGCATCATAGCCGTGGTCCGACCCCTGGCCGCCGTGCCTTTCGCGAGCGACTTCGGCGAAGAAGAGCACGCCGCCCAGGAGGCCGAAGATCCAGGCAGGTACTCGTTTCAGCGGGCGGCGCAGGAGGCCGTGGAACGCGTCGCTGAGGAGCTCCGGGACATGACTCCGAACGTGGACACCATCGTCCGCGCCGGCGCACCCGCCGACCAGATCATCCGGACTGCGGACGAGCTCGAAGCCGACCTGATCGTCCTCGGCGGCAGGGGGAAGGGGGCGGTCGAAGCCATCGTGCTCGGCAGCGTAGCCTACAGTGTGCTGCACCACGCGCCCTGCCCCGTGCTAGTCACGCGCTAGAGCGATTTGCAGAGGTTAATACCTCTGCAAATCGCGCACTTCAGCATTTCAGCTAGTCAGCATTTCAGCAAGAGGAAGCTGAAATGCTGAGGTGCTGACGCTGAAATGCTTGCAATGGGGTTCACCCTCTTTTCAAGCTGCTGTAGGGGAGGGCGGCGACTACCCGGTCGTTGTCCTCCTTGCTCCCGAGCGAGATGCGGCTCCATCCTGGACACCCGAGCGCCTCTCCCTCGCGCACGAGGGCTCCGGTTCTCTCGAATACCTCAGGGCCCGTGTGGACCAGGATGAAGTTGGTGTGCGAGGGCGTGTACTCCAGGCTCGTCTCTTCGAAGGCCGCCTGGAGGCGCTCGCGTTCCTCCTGTATGAAGCGCGCCCGTCCGGCGATGGCCCCTGTCTGGCGCATCGAGGCTTCTGCCGCGGCCTGGGCCACCAGGCTCACGCTGAAGGGGACGTGCGCGCGCCAAGCATACTCGGCGACCTCGGGCGCCGCGATGCCGTAGCCTATCCTCAGCCCTGCGAGCCCGTGGACCTTGGAGAAGGTCCTGGTCGAGACGACGTTGTTCGACTCCAGGACGAGCCGGTGCGAGCCCGCGTACAGAGGGTCGTCGACGAACTCGTAGTAGGCCTCGTCGAGGATCAAAAGGACCCTCTCCGGTAGCGCCCTTGCGAAAGCCCGCACCAGTTCCAGGGGCAGGTAGGTCCCAGTGGGGTTGTTCGGGTTGCAGAGGATTACCGCGCGGGTCGCGGGACCCACGGCCGCGGAGATGGCGTCGAGATCGACCGTGTGGCTTTCGTCGAGTGGGACCGTGTGCGGCCCCAAGCCGACGACGCTGGCGGCGGACGAATAGAAGGGGAACGAGGGCCAGGGGAAGATCACCTCTCCCGGGCGCTCGAGGGTCTGCAAGAGGTCGACGAGCACCTCGCTCGACCCGTTGCCCAGGATCACGTGCTCCGGTGTGCTGCCAGGGTTGGAGGCCGAGATTGCTTCGCGCAGCGCATCCGCGTCCCGCTCGGGGTAGCGGTTCGCCCGCAAGAGGGCCTCCGCTGCGGCGGCCCTGGCCTCCGGGAGCGGGCCGAAGGAGAGCTCGTTCATGGTCAGCTTGGCGTACTTTCCGGAGCCGCGGTCGGCCGCCAGCTCCCAGGCCATCCTCGGCGGCTGGTAAGGGCGTATGGCGTCCAGTGCGGCCCTTGGCTGCAAGTCTTGCTCCCACCTCTCTACTCCCGGGTCTCCAAGGCCCGAAGCGCGCAGTGTAGAATAGCATAGGCACGCTACATCCTGGAGGGATCTTGGAGAGTCTTTTCGACGTCGCGGAGGGTGGCGAGGACCGCGAGAGACGGCTGGAGGATCTCGCCCGTCAGGTCTCCGTATGCACCAGGTGTGACCTGGCGAAGAGCCGCACCAACACGGTCTTCGCGACCGGAGACCCTTACTCGCCGCTGATGCTCGTAGGCGAGGGACCCGGCGAGAACGAGGACGCCACGGGACTGCCCTTCGTCGGGAGGGCCGGCAAGCTACTCGACGACATCCTGGCGGCCGTGGACCTGACCCGGCAGCAGATCTACCTGACCAACATCGTCAAGTGCCGCGCAGCCGTCGAGGAGGGCGGCAGGATGAAAAACCGCCAGCCGAAGACCGGCGAGATCAAGGCCTGCAATCCCTACCTGCAGGGCCAGATCGAGGCCGTCAAGCCGGAGATCATCCTCTGCCTCGGCGGTCCCGCCGCGAAGACGATCATAGACAAGGACTTCCGCATCACCAAAGACCGCGGCAAGTGGTACGAGATAGACGGCGTCAAGACGATGGCGACTTTCCATCCCGCCTACGTCCTCAGGCAACGCGGAGAGGACCTGGACAAAACCAAGCGCCTCGTCTGGAGGGACATCCAGAACGTCTACGCCGAGTACCAGAATGCGGTGGAGGCGCGGGGGGCGTAAGGCAGGCTTTGCGCCGCCCTGTCCGTAAAGTTCGAAACAACGTAAACATTCTCATACCGTGTACTGGTTTCGCCTGATATAGTGCGTTCATACAGTAGCAAAATCGTCGAGAAGGGCTCGTAAAGCGTGGTCAGCACAACTACCGGCAGTCGCATGATAGACAGCACCGACAGGGAGATACTCAACCGGATCCAGCGCGAGGTCCCGTTGGAGAGGGAGCCTTTCGAGGCCATCGGGCGCGAGCTTGGGATCGCCGGGGATGAGGTCATCCGGCGCATAGAGACGCTCAAGAGAACCCGAGTGATACGCCAGATCAGCGCCATCTTCGACACGCGCGTCCTTGGCTACGAGTCGAGCCTGGTCGCCGCCACGATACCGGCCCACAAGCTGAATGAGGGCGCGAAGGCCATAAACTCCCATCCCGGCGTCTCCCACAACTACGAGCGCAACAACGAGTTCAACCTCTGGTACACCGTCGCCATCCCCCCCGACTCCCGCCTGGGGCTGGAGGGTACCGTCGACGTGCTGCACCACATTAGCGGCTCCCAGAAGACCCGCATCCTGCCCACCCTGAAGCTGTTCAAGATCGGGGTGACCCTCGATATGAACAAGGGAGCCACCGCGAAGAAGGAGGCCCCCCAGTACGGGGAGGCGGACCGGCAGTCGGCCGACCGTAACATCTCCGAGGACGACAAGGCCGCGATCAGGGCCCTGCAGGAGGACGTCCCGCTGACGCCCCGCCCCTTCGACCTGTGGGGAAGGCAGGTCGGTCTCTCTTACGAGGACCTCCTGGAGAGGGCCTACGACCTGCGAGACCGCAAGATCATGCGCCGCTTCTCCGCGGTCCTCTACCACCGCAAGGCCGGCTTCAGGGCCAACGCGATGGGGGTCTGGATGGTGCCCGACGAGCGCATCGAGGAGGTCGGAAACGCCTTCGCCCAGTACCAGGCCGTCTCCCACTGCTACCAGCGGCCGACCTACGAGGACTGGCCCTACGCCGTCTTCTCCATGGTCCACGGCCGCAGCGTCGAGGAGTGCGAGAACGTCCTCGCCGCGATGGCCGAGGAGACGGGCCTTACGGACTACACCTCCCTCTATTCGACCCGCGAGTACAAGAAGACGCGGGTGCGCTACTTCACGCCGGAGATGGAGGCCTGGGAACGCCTCTACGCCGGCATTTTGCGCTGATTTAGGCTTCAGGCATCAGGTTTCGGGCATCAGGTCTTGGGGGGCGGCTCCTTTGCTGAGTTCGGCCTTGCTCGTGGCTTTGTTTGCGGCGTTGCTTGCGGGGATCGTTACGGGACTCACGGGTTTCGGGCTCGCCCTGATCAGCACGCCGATACTCCTCTTCGTCTACGAGCCGAGAACGGTCGTCGTGCTTACGGCCATCTTCTCAATCTTCATCAACGCCGCCGTGGTGTGGGACTCGTGGCATGAGGCGCGGCGGCGGCTCTCGCTGGCGCTCTTCGTGCCGGCGCTTCTTGGCATCGTAGTCGGTGCCGAGCTACTAGGTGTGATCGACCCCGACTACGTGCGCCTCGGGGTTGGTATGATCGTGATCTTCTCGGCCATGCTCCTGGTCAGGGACGTCAGGCTGCCAGGCGCTGACACGCGCTGGGGGACCCTCGTCGCGGGTTCTGCAAGCGGAGTACTCACTACCTCGACCGGGCTCGCCGGCCCCCCGATAGTCCTGCTCCTCGCCTCGCGCGGCCTCCCGAAACACGAGTTCCGTGGCACGAGCGCGCTGTACTTCCTGCCCATTAGCATCGCCGGGCTCGCCGTACTAGCCTTCCGCGGCCTCGTGGACTCCTCGGAAGTTCCCCTCGGGCTCCTGCTCGTCCCGGCCGCCATCGTGGGTAAGGCCGTCGGCACGGCGCTCCTGAAGCACGTCTCCGAGAAGGCGTTCCGGGCCGTCACTTTGGGACTCGTGATCCTGACCGGAACTCTAGGCGTCGCTACCGCTGCGTGGGCGCTGCTGTAACCATCCCAACCTCGCGCCGCTGCTGGCGGCTAGCGAGGCCATCTCTTCGTGTGGGATCTCGAGCACGCCCCTGCGTGCTCGCGTGGCATAATCTCCCGGTTGTCCAATAACAGGAGGCGAAGAGTGGCGGTAAGAGTAGGGGCGCAGATTCAACCGCAGCAAGCCAGCTACGCGCAGATGCGCGACGCGTGGCTCAGGGTCGAGGAGATGGGGGCCGACACGCTCTACAACTGGGACCACTTCTACCCGCTCTACGGAGACCCAGACGGCAAGCACTTCGAGTGCTGGACGCTCCTCGGGGCGATGGCCGAGGTCACCGAAAGAGTAGAGTTCGGGGCGCTCGTCACCTGCAACTCGTACAGGAACGCGAACCTGCTCGCCGATATGGCCAGGAGCGTGGACCACATCTCGGGCGGGCGTCTGATCCTCGGTATCGGCTCAGGCTGGTTCGAGAAGGACTACGACGAGTACGGCTACGAGTTCGGAACCGCGGGGAGCAGGCTGCGCGACCTCGACGCCGCGATGCCCGTCATCGAGGAGCGGCTCGGGAAGCTGAACCCGCCGCCTACGCGTGAGATCCCGATCCTCATCGGTGGTGGTGGCGAGAAGGTTACCCTGCGAATCGTCGCCGAACACGCCCACATCTGGAACGGTTTCGGGGATGCCGAGCGGGCAGCCCGCAAGAGTGGCATCCTCGACGACTGGTGCGAGAAGGTGGGAAGGAACCCCGCCGAGATAGAGCGCTCCGTAACGATCAGGCCGGAGAACATCAAGGACGCCGACGAGTACGCCGAGAGGGGCCTGACACACCTCATCTTGGGCTTCGGCGGCCCCGACTACGACCTCGGCCCGTTGCAAGAACTAATCGCCTGGCGCGACGACTACAGGGAACGCAACGTATGAATTATGAATTAGGAGTTGTGAATTAGGAACTTGAGAAGTGTGGTGCAAGCGGGCAATTCCGACTTCCTAATTCCTCATTCATAATTCGAAAGCTGTGTTCAGGTCGGAGATCAAGTCCTCCTTGTCCTCGATGCCGACGGAGAGGCGCATGAGGCCGTCTGTGACGCCCCTTGCCTCGCGCTGCTCCTTGGGGATGGCGGCGTGGGTCATGGTGGCTGGATGGGTCAGGAGGGACTCGACCCCACCTAGAGACTCGGCGAAGTGGAAGACCTGGGTTTTCTGCACGGCGGCGTAAGCAGCTTCGGCTCCGCCCTTTAGGGTGAAAGAGACCATCCCGGAGAAGCCGCTCATCTGTCTCTTTGCCAACTCGTGCTGGGGGTGGTCCGACAGGCCGGGATAGTGCACGGTTTCGACCTGTGGATGATCCTTTAGAAACCGTGCCACAGCCAGCGCGTTCTCCTCGTGCTGGCGCATGCGGACAGCTAGGGTTTTCAGGCCTCGGAGCACGATCCAGGCGTCGAAAGCGCCTGGCACCGCCCCCGCTGCGTTCTGGTAGAACTTGATCCCCTCGTAAAATTCCTCATTCGACGTTGCGACGGCCCCGCCTATCACGTCGGAGTGACCGCCCATGTATTTGGTCGTCGAGTGGACCACGATGTCCGCGCCTAGAGACAACGGGTTCTGGAAGTACGGCGAGGCGAAGGTGTTGTCGACGGCGACGACCGCGCCCCGCTCGTGCGCCATCTCCGAGAGCTCCGCTATATCCGAGAGTGTCAGCATCGGGTTGGTCGGCGTCTCGATCCAGAGCAGCTTCGTCTCAGGCCTGAGCGCCCTCTCGACGGAGGCTGGGTCCGAGGTGTCCGCGTAGGTAAAGTCGAGGCCGCCCGCGCGGGGGAGTACCTTATCGAAAAGTCGATACGTTCCGCCGTAGAGGTCGTCGCCGGCGACGACGTGGTCGCCTGGTGAGAGCAGGCTCATAACGGCGGTCGTCGCGGCGAGACCGGAGGCGAAAGCGAGGCCGTGATCGGCGCCTTCGAGGGCTGCCACGCACTCTTCGAGGGCCGTGCGCGTCGGGTTTCCGGACCTGCTGTACTCGTAGCCCTTGTTTTGTCCTGGCGCTGCTTGCGTGTAGGTCGAGGTCTGATAGATGGGGACTATCGTAGCCCCCGTCGCGGGGTCGGGGTCCTGCCCCGCGTGTATGGCGCGCGTGGAGAACCCGCTGCCTGCGAAGTCTCTGCCGGTCATGCCCCCTCCTCGAAGACGCGGTAGGGTTTTTTTAGGTCCTCTTTTGTGGCGTCCGAGTTGGCGAGGACCCAGTCTGCGTCGAAGACCTTGGAGACGTAGTTGCGACCCGTGTCGGGCAGGAGCACGACTACTACGGCACTCTCGGGCAGTCCCTTCGCGGCCCTAAGGGCGCCGACCGCGGCCATCCCGCACGAGCCCCCGGTGAAGAGTCCTTCCTCGGACATCAGGCGTCGGGTCATGAGGAAAGACTCGCGGTCGTCTACCTGTATCACCTCGTCCACAACGGATGCGTCGTGGTTTCCAGGGTAGAAGTCCTCCCCGACGCCTTCGATAGCGTACTGGTGGATGTTGTCAGGGTCGGAGAAGATGGAACCCTCGGGGTCTACGCCGACGACCCTTACGTCCGCGTTCTGTTCCTTGAGATAACGGCCGGTGCCGGTTATGGTCCCGCAGGTACCCATCCCTGCGACGAAGTGGGTTATGCGGCCCTCGGTCTGGCGCCAGAGCTCAGGGCCCGTCGTCTCATAGTGGGCCAGGGGGTTGGCCGGGTTCTCGTACTGTCCCGGCTTGAAGCCGCCGGGGATCTCATCCGCCAGCCTCTCGGCGACGGCGTAGTAGCCTTCGGGGTCTTCGGGTGGCGTGGTCGGCGTGACGATCACCTCGGCGCCCATGGCCACGAGGAGGTCCTGTTTCTCCTTGCTGACCTTGTCAGGCATGACGCAGATGCACCTGTAGCCCTTGACCGCCGCGGCCAGCGCTAGGCCAGCCCCAGTGTTCCCGCTCGTCGGCTCGACGACGGTTCCGCCAGGCTTCAGCAGCCCTTCTCTCTCGGCGACCTCCAGCATCTTGATGGCCGGCCTGTCCTTTACGGACCCGGCGGGGTTCATGTACTCGAGCTTGGCGAGGAGGGTGGCCTCTATGCCCTCGTCGTGTTCGATCCTCCCCAGGCGAACCAGCGGCGTGTCCCCGACGGCCTCGAGCACGTTCTCGAAATAGTCCATACGAATTAGCAAACAGCTTGACTATCAGGATTAGGGCAGACCACAGGGAGATAACGTGGTGAAGCTATCAATCGTCACCCTTCTCTCTAGATGCGTTAACAACCTGCGTAAGGATAGACGAGCAAAGAGGTCAGCCGCAAGGCAAACGTTGCGCCAATCGCAGCGAGCTCTAGCTGCCATTCCTGAGAGATCTCTAGTAATATGCACCCCACGAGAGGCACGAGGATCCATCCTAAGGGACTGCAAGCACCTCCGGAGGGTCCACGCCACCCCACAGGGAGACAGTGGCGAATAAAGGCTCCATTTGCAGGTACAATATGCTCAACTCCCTTCTTAAAGATTCTCCTCTTCGAGCACGAGAGAGATGCACCTTCAATCAAGTTCGTGGAAGGTGCCTTCTGCGAACTTCGCCTCTACGGCGTTCTCCGAAGTTCGCTACCCGCAAGCAACCCCAAGCAACCGCAAAGATACGCTGTTTAGACGATGTGCCAAGCGTCGTATCCGGGCATACTACGCTTCGTTGATCGACGCGGCGGCACAGACGAGTCCCGCTCCTAGAGGAGGGGCACGAGTATGAGGAAGACGGCTCCCCTGACGGCTTCGATAGCCCTGGCGGTGGTGCTGGCATGCGTGGCCGCGGCGCTCGCGGCCGTGCCGGGTGCCGCGCAAACCTCGACGGTGACGCTCGTGGGTGCGGGCGACATCGCCAGCTGCTCTCAGACGAACGACAGCGCCACGGCCAGGCTGTTGGGCAGGATAGAGGGGACGGTCTTCACCTTGGGGGACAACGTGCAGGGCCGCGGCGCGCGGAGCGAGTTCAGGGACTGCTACGACCCCACCTGGGGGAAGTATAAGGACCGGACCAAGCCCACCGCCGGCAACCACGACTATGGCACCACGGGGGCGAAACCCTACTACGACTACTTCGGGGCGCGAGCGGGGGTGGCCGGAGGAGGCTACTACTCCTACGACCGCGGGAGCTGGCATATGGTGGCCCTGAACAGCAACTGCGACAGGGAAGGGGTGGGCGGATGCCACAGGCGCTCGCCTCAGGGGCGCTGGCTCAGGAACGACCTGAACAACCACGGGTCGCAGTGCACCCTCGCCTATTTCCACCACCCGCTCTACGCCACGGGCAAGAACACCACCTCCACCAAGGTGAAACCCCTCTGGGAGATCCTCTACAACCACGACGCGGACGTCATCCTCTCGGGACACGCCCACCGCTACGAGCGCTACGCCCCGATAAGCCCCGGGGGCGCGGTAGACCGACAGAATGGCATCCGCCAGTTCGTGGTGGGGACCGGGGGGCCCACGGACGGCGGTGAGATCTACCGCGGCCAGGCACCCGGACTGAAACGCGTGCAGCTCGGCACCCCCGGGGTCCTGAGGCTGAACCTCGGCGCGGGCTTCTACCGCTGGAGGTTTGTTCATGTAGCGGGCAAGACCTTCACGGACTCCGGCACCGACGAGTGCCACTAGGACGTGTTCCTGCCCTTATTCACTGGAGTGTGTGGAATGTGAATTCTGCGAACTTCGCGTTGACGGAGTTCCCCGAAGTTCCACCGCGTAGCAATCTCCGGACCCCGTCCCGTTGAGCTTCGGCTTCTCGTATAGCCCTACCCTTATCGTCTGGGGCCACAGAAGCCCTTCTGGGGTCTCGCCCACCTTCGATGAGTTGGGGTGTCACACTCATGCCACCGCCCCATCTAGCGGTCGAGTACGCGCCTGGTTATAGCCAGCTACAATGGCCGTGAGCGGAGGATGGACGCGGAGGAGGCATGTCTAATTACACGAGGCGACTGCCTCTACTGAGGAGGCCCGCCCAGGTCGCCGATCCGGGAGAGATGGTGGACCTGCGCGTGGAAGATGGGTCGTGGCGACAGGGCTTCAGGGCGCTCTGCGCGCCCTCGACCGCCGAGACGGGCGAGGTGCTCATCTGGGTCTGCACCGAGGACGAGTACAGGGAGGCTCGTTGGGAGGCCCGCCGTGCTGTGGGCATGAGGTGGCCCGCGAAGCGGGTGCGCGTATCTCCCTCCCCCCACCCCTGGCGCTTGTCCTACCGGCACGGGTGACCGAGGAGTCGAGAGCGGCTTAATAATGAGGGGCGCGAGCCATAGATGGTCTGCAGGTTATCGTGCGGTCTCCGGTCCAACACACATGAGCGTACTGGCCTCAAAGCCTCGCGCAGGGCGCTACCGATGGGGGCGCTTCCGCAGGCGACGCGTGGTCGTTGCGGTCCTGGTCGGACTCTTTCTTGCCGCCGGGGCATTTGCCGGCATCGTCCGGGAAGGTGGCGGCTCCGAAGCGGATCATCCCGCGGTTAAAGCGGGGGAGGCGCGGTCTTCCAGTGATGCCCCCGAGGAGGCGCTCGATGTCCTCGTCCTCGGGGTGGACCGGCGACCCAGCGACGCCGAGGGTTCGAGATCCCACTCGGACACGATGATGCTCGTTCGTGTAAGCCCGCAAACGGGGGACATCCGGTTGCTGTCGGTGCCGCGAGATCTCTTAGTCGAAGTAAAGCCGGGGGTGGAGGACCGCATCAACACCGCCTACCTCTACGGCGGCACACAGCGGGCAACAGAGGTGATGGAGAACCTGACCGGCATCACCGTAGACCGATACGCAATCGTGGATTTCGGCGGCTTCGAGGATGTGATCGACGCCGGGGGAGGTGTCACACTAAAGGTAGGGCACCCGATACGAATCGGGATAGACGGTCGCCGCGTGTACATACCTCCCGGAAGGCAGGAGCTGGACGGGCTGGAGGCGCTGGCCTACGCCCGCTACCGGGGCACCGCCTGCGGCGACCTCGATCGCATGAGGCGGCAGCAACGGTTGATCGCCGCATTGCGCGAACAGGCCGTCGGGTGGAACACCATCACCAAGCTGCTCGGCATCGTCAAAGTAACGCACGAGAACGTCGATACGAATCTGGGCATCGATCAGACGATCTCGCTTGGGCGGGCCCTCGTGGGGCGCGGCAAGAGCGGCGGGATGAGGTCCTACCAGCTGAAGGGCAAGCCAGAGATCCTGCCGAACGGGGACGCGATACTCGTACCTGAGGAGCAGGCCAACGAGAGGATCCTCGAGCACTTCCGAGGCGAGGGACCCACGAAGAACTCCAGCCACAAGCAGGCGCCGCGGGGCGACGGCTCACCCTCCGAGTGCTAGAAGCTCGCGGAGGTCTTGCGGCGCTCACCCGCTGAGACAACTTCTGAAAGCCTATTCACCCGAGTGACGCTCCTATGGTCAAGCGGCGCTGCTCTCAGCGGCGATGTGGGCCTCGCCTTATGTCCCTGTCGCCGAGGAACGGGCGCCGCAAGAGATGAGCACGCGGTAGACCTCCCTGGCGACGTAGCGCTTGAGACAGCGGATGATCTCTCGCTTGCTCTTGCCCTCCGCGGTGCGCCTCGTGACGTACTCCTGCGTGCGCTGATCTCGGCGCATCAGGGACAGGCAGATCATGTACAGCGCGTGGTTGGCCTCCCGGTTGCCTCCGCGGTTGAGACGGTGCCTCACGACCTTGCCGGAGGAGGCTTCGATGGGGGCGACCCCGCAGAGGCTGGCGAAGGAGGCCTCGCTTTTCAACCTCTGGGGGTTGTCTTTAAGGCCACGATCAACAGCGTCGCGGCGTTGTCGGTACCGATGCCCGCCAAAGAGACCAACTCAGGGGCCGCTTGCGCCACCAGCCGGTCGAGGTGCGCCTCAAGCTCGGCGATCTCCTCGGAGAGAGCCTCGTAGCGGCGGGCCACCGAACGGAGCGCGAGCTTGGTGGCCGTGGGCACGTCGCGGGGGCCGTCTCCGAGGCGGAAGCGCGCGGCCACCGAGACGAGCTCCTTCGTCGGGAGCCCGCGCAAGCGGTGGCGCAGCTCCTCCGGTGCCGTCACGCGCAGGCATGCAGCTGGTTGGCGGCCTTTAAGTCCTCGCCTTGATGGCGGAGCGACGGGCGGCGCGCAGGGCCCTGATCATCTCCACGCGCCCGTCGCCGCTCTTGGGCACACCCGCCGCTTCTCCGGCCAAAACTGCTCGTGCGGCGCTATAGGCATCCGAGGGGTCGGACTTCTTGAGGTTACGGCGCGAGCCTCGCCCCCGGTGCTTGGGGCGCTCCACCTCAAGCACTTCGATCCCTCTGGCCCTCAGGTGGCGGGCAAGCCCGGCCCCGTAGGAGCTCTGGTGCCTTCTACCCCGGCGCACCTCACGGGTCCGAAATCCTCCGCCCAGATAAGGAGCCTCTCGTAACCCTTCGCGGTCGTAGGCACCCTGGACTTGCCCAGGCGCCTGCCCAGATGGTCCATGGCCACGGCCACGTGGAAGTCCAGGTGCGTGTCCACACCCAGGATCACCGCGACCTCGGTGGTGTCCGGCCTCTCGGCAGAGATCGTCGTCATGTTCGCGCAGCTCCTTCCGATGTCGCGGTCAGTTCACGACTCGGGGAGCGGGAGAGGACGGACGATACTGTGAGGGGTCACGCTACAGGCGAGCTCCTATTAGGTCACGACGCTGCTCCGGTCCCGGGCGGCCTTTGGGCGACACCAGGGCGTCCGGTCGACGAGTCACTTGCAAGGCACCTTTAGGGCCCACGTGGAAGGAGGGTCAGGCCGCTCCGAGGCGTCGCCCACAGCCATTCTCCAGGATACTCACAGCGTGGAAGGGGCTTTCTCCGAACTTCGCTCTTCTGTAGGGGAGGTAGTAACACCTTCCCGATTGACACGAGCAACTACCAGGTAGAGACCCAACGAACCCAAATTGTGAGGGGTAGATCGTGAACGGTGGCAAGGGGCTCTACGTCGGAGGGACGCTCGTCTCTATCTTGATCTCGTTCGCGCTATATGCTACGGGCAGGCGCGAGTCGGCGATCTTCGTTGGCCTGTAGGCCCCGACCATCCTCAACCTGGGTCAGAGCTTCTGGAGGAAGACTAGGGTCAGCGAAGGGCCGGCACGCCTCAGTTCCGGTCCTTGCCTTACTCACCCAACAGTGTGAAAACCGCAGGTAACCAACACTGCACCTCTGCCGAGAGGTAGTCGAGGAGTTCGATCGGAAGGAGGGAGAGGGGTTCGTGGGGCACGTCGAGCACGAATCGCCGCACCTGTTCCAGATCGGTTCTCGCCCGGGATCTATTGCGGGGCCCTGCAGCACGGTCCGCTCGAACCGTTCGGGATGGCGCACCGCCAGGTCGGCTATGATCTGGTACCCGAAGGAGTTGCCGATGAGCGCCGCGCGCTCCAGCCTGATTTCCCTCATCCAGGCGGCGAGAGAGTCGGAGAGCCCAGTCACGTTCAGGACGCGACGGGGCTTCTCGCTCTCGCCGAAGCCGGGCAGGTCAGGCGCATAGACCCGATGGTAGGCAGCCAGGCTCTTGAGGGCGGGGACCATGTAGCGCCTGGAGACGACCAGCCCGTGCACCAGTACCAGCGGGGACGTCCTTCGGGTGGGCGATCCCCGAGGCGCGTGTGTGCACCCTCAGACCGCCGACCGGGGTTCAGATACCCCCTGATCTTTACGGAGCGCCGGATCAGCGGAGCTCCGGTACGATCTCCTGCTCGAAGAACCGGAAGAAGCCCTCTTGGTCAGGGCCGATCTGGTGCATGTAGATCTCGGTGTATCCCGCCTCTTGGTATTGGCGTATCGACTCCAGGTAGGGCTCGGGATCCGGGCCCGTGGGGGGCGTATCCGCCACCATTTCCTCGGTGACGTTGGAGGCGGCCTGTTCGAAGTGTTTCGGGGTGGCAAGCTCCTGGGCGAGCTCACCCGGCAGGCCCATGTTCGGCCACAGCCTGTGGACCATGCGCCGGGCCTCGGATTCGTCCTCGTTCCAGCACACCTTCATTTCTCCAAGGCGTGGCTTATCCTCGCCGGCCTTCTCGATAAAGTGGTTGAGGAGATCCGGCTCGGGGGCGGTTCCTACGTAGCCGTCCCCGATCCGGGCTGCGACCTCGATCGCTTTGGGGCCGAAGGCCGAGACGTAGATGGGAGGCGGCTCGTCCGGCAGCGTGTAGAGGCGCGCGTTCTCCACCGTGTAGTGCTTGCCGTAGTGCCGCTTGTTGGTGCCCTCCCACAGCAGCCTGATCACCTGCACCGCCTCTTCCATCATCTCAAGCCTCACGTCGGTCGGTGGCCAGTGGTCCCCGAGTATGTGCTCGTTGAGGTTCTCGCCGCTGCCGATGCCGAACCAGAAGCGACCCTCCAGCATCGCCGCCGAGGTCGCCGTGGCCTGGGCGATTATCGCCGGGTGGATGCGTATGGTGGGGCAGGTGACGCCAGTGCCGAGGCGGATACCTTCGGTAGCGGTGGCGATACCCCCGATTACGCTCCATACGAACGGGCTCTCGCCCTGCGCGTCGATCCAGGGATGGTAGTGGTCCGAGATCCAGGCGGTGGTGAAGCCCGCTTCCTCCGCCCGGCGGGCGTTCCGGACCATTTCGTTGGGTGTCATCTCCTCGCTAGAGAGCACGTATCCCATCTCGGCCATCGGCTGACCCTCCTTCCCGATAACGAACCGCGGGCGCTCTTAGACGACAGGTTCGCCACTCTGGTACATACGTCGATATACCCTCCGACCGGCGAAACGAACCGCTTGGAACGTTGACCGTTACGAATCCCCCAAGTTGACAGAACGCATGGGATCGGATTCCGCGCGTTCCTGACCGACAACGGTATCGAGCGGCTGGAACTGACGAAAGCATAAACAGCCCCGAAGGCGTGGAATGAGCATTCTGTGAACTTGTGCTTAACGGAGTTCTCGGCTCCTCTTTGTCAAGCGGCGCTGCTAGAAGGCGCCTGCGAGTCCGCCATGAGGGTCCTGAAGACAGCATCTGAGATGCGCCTCTTGAGGCACCGCAGCGCCTCCTTACGGGACTTGCCCTCCGCGATCTTCTTGCGGTAGTAGACTCCGCCTCGGGCATCCGACCTAGCCTGACAGGTGGCGACCACGTGGCCGGAACATACTACTGGGGCAAAGAGAAGCGAACTTATTTCAACGTCACTGAGATCGAAAACGGTAAGAAGGTCTACAAGAGACGTTCGACTAGGGAGATTCGCCCCCGCACCGAATGGATTGAAGTTCAGGTACCCGACAGCGGTATCCCACCCGAGACTATTGCTCGTGCCAGAGAGCGTGTAGAAAGCAACGTTGCCTGGAAACCATCCAATAACGATGGACTTACCTGGGAGCTGTCCGGTGGTGTAGCAGTCTGCGGGGAGTGTGATCATAGGCTACGAACTTGCAATCAATCCAATGCTAAGAGAAAGAGGTATCGCTACTACTCCTGCCCACAGGCGAAGGATAAATGCTCCCACACCAAGCTTCATCGGAAGGAGGAGCTGGAGCAGAAGGTTGGAGAGAGGCTGGCAGATACAATGGAGGACTCAACCTGGGAATCTCTGGTCAACAGGACACTCGACCAGAAGGTCCGAGACCTCGAAGATATGAGGAGGGGGGGCCAGGAGAGATGAGGGAGAGACTCTACAAACAGGTGGAGACTCTGCAGGGCAAGCTAACCCGCGTTGAAGAGCTTTACTTCGATGAGGTCATAGATAGGGAGAGGTTCGATAGCAAGAAAAAAGAGATCGATGAGGGGATCGCGGCCATCAAAAGTGAGCTGGACGAGATCCAGAACATAGATGAGACCATACAGGTAGCTGAGGACCTCCGACGGTTTCTCCTGGATAATCGCTATATCCTCTTTGGTAGTGGACCGGCGATCGATTGGATTACCACTCACGCTCTCTTCGCTCCGCATACTTTCTTGACCCCGGAGGATCAAGATCAGGTCGACTGGATCACCCCAGAGAAGCGTCAGGACTACTACAGGAGGATGAAGCTGAAGGTCGAGGTCTATCAAGATGATGAGCCTACATTAGAGATCAGCGGGATACCTGTTTGCAAGAACGGTAGTCTTAGAAATAGTCCATCCCGGTAGATTACCATCACCCGCCCCTCCAACGCCTTCGCGTATAATCCCCGCCTATGGATACGAACCTCTGGAGGAGCGAACGGGTACCCGGCGGGGTAGAACTCGCGATATGCCGCGCCGGAGAGGGCCCTGACCCCGTCGTCTGCCTGCACGGCATCACGGCCCAGCACAGGGCCTTCAACGCGGCGGCGCGCTACCTTGGGCCATCGCGCGGGCTCATCGGGGTCGACCTTCGCGGCCGGGGCGACTCGGACAAGCCGGAGTCCGGCTACGGCCTCGAAACGCACGCCTCCGACGTGGTCCGCGTTCTAGATCATCTCGGCCTTGACCAGGCGGTTCTCGCCGGGCACTCTATGGGCGCCTTCGTCGCCTTGAAGACCGCGCTTGCATCTCCTGACCGCGTGCGAGCCCTCGTCCTGCTCGACGGCGGCTGGCCCCGCGTCGAGACCAGGCCTGAGGAGATGACGGACGAGGAAAAAGGAGAAGCGAAGGCCCTGGAGGAAGGGCTAGCGCGGGCCTTCCGGCGTCTGGACATGGTTTTCGAGGGCCCCGAGGCTTACCTGGATTTCTGGTTTCCGGATCGGGACCTGACGATGGACGACCTGCCGCCAGATCTCGCCGACTACTACCTCTACGACCTCGGGGAGGTCGATGGCGGCTACAACCCCAAGGCCTCCCGCGCGGCGGCGGAAGAAGACGCGCCTTCGGTCTCTGAGACTAGCCCCACCGCCGAAGAGCTGAGCGGCATTGCTTGTCCCGTCGCGCTGGTCCGTGCCTCGCAGGGCTTCTTCCCTGGCAGCGACCCGCTCATCTCGGACGAGGTCAGCGACGTGATGGTGCAGGTCCTCGACGTACGCACGGAGATACTTGTCGAAGGGGCGAATCATTACAGTATGTTGTGGCCTGAGTACACTAAGATGTGGGCTCCCAAAATCTTCGATCCACCCTTCTGGGAACGTTGAGCAAGAAGGCCGGAGCTTCTACGCTCCGGCCCTCTCTTTATCCGCTGGCCCTAACTACTTCCGGTGACGAAGGTCCATGTCTTGGGCTGGTTGCCGGAGGTAGTGGTGTTCTGATCCAGCGCCTTGCCCGCAACATCCGTGGCCCCGGTGGTAACCACGGCCTTGTACTTGGTCCTGGTTGCCAGCAGGGTCGAAGACGTCCCGTAAGGGTTGAGGGTCGCCTTCAGACCATCGGCGCTCAAGGTCACGGTGACGTTGGTCACCTGGGTGGTGCAGGTGGTCGAGGTGGTCGACGCGCACTTGAAGAGCTTGAAGGTTGACTTGGAGATGGAGGACGGGGCCATCCTCTCCGAGAAGGTGGCCCTAGCGTTGGTGGCGCGGCCGACCCCCGTTCCGGTCGGCGTGGCGCCGGTCACCCTGGGCGCAGTGTTCTCTGGCAGTGGGGCGGTGGTGAAAGTCCAACTGTGGCCTTGTCCGAGCGCGTTGCCTGCCAGGTCCTTGATACCACCGGACCCTCCTTCGACGGTAGCCGTGTAGGTCGTGTTCGGAGCCAGGTTAGAGTTAGGATCTAGCGTGGCCTTCCTGGTAGCGGAATCGTATGACACCGTGGCCGCGACCGTGGTGGAAGCGTTCTGCGTCTTCAGCGTGAAGTTGCTTGCGGTGAGCGTGCTCGAGTTCATTTCCTCGGAGAAGGTCGCATCCACGTTGGTCGCGAGGGCAACACCCGTCGCTCCGTTAGTCGGAGAGACGGTGTCGACCGTTGGTGCTGTGGCGTCCACCATCCAGCTGTGCGTGGCAGGAGTGGGATCTGTTTTATTGCCGGTGGCACTGGTGGCTTTCACGTAGAAAGTGTGGCGGCCGTCGGCCAGAACGCCCTCGTCGGGAACGGTCTTGGGAGAGGTGCAAGGGCTGTATGCCGTCGGATTATCCAGCGCGCACTGGAAGGTAGATCCAGGCTCAGAAGAGCTGAACTCGAATGTGGCCGTGGTGTTGTTGTCCGGGTCCGGCGGGCCCCTGGTTATGGTCGTCTCCGGCGCCGGCACGGTGTTCAGCAGCACTGAGACGTTGTTGGAGTTCTGGTTGGCCACGGCGAGGTCCGGGAAGGCGTCGGTGTTCAGACGGGCGTCGATCACGAAGGCGGGACCATCCCCGGCTGGAAAGTTCTGGGCGGGTTGAAAGCCACTGCTGCCATCGTTGAACAAAACAGAGACGTTGTCGGAGCCGAAGTTCGACACCGCGAGATCAGCCTTTGTGTCGCCGTTCAAGTCCGCGCTTGTTACGGCGGATGGGTTGGACCCCACCGTGAAACTCTGCCCCGATGAGAATGTGCCGTTGCCATTGTTCCTCAGCATCGAGACGATGTTCGAGTTGTAATCCGTGGCCACGATGTCACCGGAGTCGTTGGTGTCGATGGAGGTGATCGTGCCACTGTTCTTCGCAAGCCTGGCGTTTTGGAAGGTGCCGTCGCCGTTGCCCAACAACACCGAGACGCCGCCGGGGGTGCAGAAGAAGCCGCAGCTTCCCATGTTCGCGGTGGCGAGATCGGGCCTAGTGTCTCCGTTGAAGTCCGCGGTTACGACCTGGTTGGGACCTGCCGCAGCCGGGATACAGGTTCCACCACAGGGCAAATCGATCGAAAAGTTCCCGCCACTTCGAAAGGTACCGTCTGCCTTGCCGTCGCCGTCCAAGTCCTGACCCAGCAAGACAGAAACGTTGCTGGAAGTAAAGTTCGCAACTGCAAGGTCCGTGTAGCTATCGTCGTTGAAATCTTCACTGATCACGGACGAGGGGTTTGACCCCGCCGCAAAGTCTTGCTTTGGATCGAAGGTGCCATCACCTTTGCCCAACAAGACAGAGACCGTGCGAGAGGACCAGTTCGCCGTCGCAAGATCGGCGTTGCCATCCTCGTTCAAGTCCGCGCTGATTACGGAGGTGGGACCGGACCCTACGGCAACGTCTGGTTTGGCCTGGAAGGTGCCGTCGCCGTTGCCCAATCGTACCGAGACTGTGTTGGAGCCGGAGTTTTGGGCCGCGAGATCCATCTTGCCGTCGGCATTGAAGTCCGCGTTCGTTACGGTGGTGGGGGTAGATCCCACCGCAAAAGGGCTGTTCGGAGGCTGATTCAAAGCTCCGGGAAACCGCCAAGGCCGGCTTCGCGCCCATCAGGGCCAGGAGTCCGACCACCAGAACGCCGACCGCGAACAACGCCAGCAAGCGTTCCCCGGCGGTGAATGTTTATCGTTACCTGTCTCATCATTCTCTCCTTAAGGGCGGAAGAAGGAGCCGGCGATCGTTGCGCCGGCTCCGCAGTATTTATGACAGGAGTTCGCAGACGTCGATACGCTGCCCTTTGCCCGTCTGTGGTTGAATGAGGTTGCCGTTCGCGTCGAAGACGAAGCTGATACCGTCCCGATTACAACCGTGGTGCCAGCCACCGGATCGATGGCGAAGTTCCTGCCAGTCATCACCGTCTCTACGCTCCCGTTCTCCAGACGTACTCCTCTGATGGACGGAGCCGGTGATGTTGAACGTCGCCTGGTTCTCCGGCTTGTCGAGGTTCGTTACGGTGACGTCGAGACCTGGCGAGGTGAGGATCAGGCTGCCATCAGGAAGCTCTATCGTTTTCCCCTTGCCGCTAAGGTCGAGGCTGAAGGGGAAGTCGCAACTGCCGGGGTAGTCGCCGGGATTTACCACGATGGTTCCCGAAGCGTCTGCGGGTGTGCTCCTCCATTTGATTGGGCGGACACCACCGGCGCGGCCAGGACCAGCGCCAGGGCGACGCTGAGCACCATTAACACTACACGTTTCATTCCCGCACTCCTTTCGCTTGTAGCCCTTCTTCGTCTGGGCCGTGTCCCTTGCCTACGGGAACCAGAATAGGAGGCGGGCGTTAGCTGGCCGTTAGCTGGAAGTGCTCGGGGCATGAGTATTTCTACTCATTTGCGGCCCAATCCCAAGAAGGCGGCTTGCTGTGGGAACGTTTCGAGTGGGTGAGATTTAGGCCTGACCCGATCCGAACAGGCCGCGTTCGGCGGCCCAGGTGGCGACCTGGGTCCGCGAATGGAGGCCCAGCTTGCGGAGGATCTTCGCGACGTGGTTACCGGCGGTGCGCTCGGAGATAGAGAGTTCTTTAGAGATCTGGCGGTTCGTGAGGCCCCTTGCCACGAGAACCGCCACCTCCCGCTCGCGGCGGGTAAGGTTGCCGGGCGGTTCGCAGGCCGGTGGCTCTTGCGGGACGGTTGGCTCGGCCTGATCGTCCCCCTTCGAGAGGGCGTACCCGGCGGCATCTTCGAGCGACATGGCCCGCCCCTCGGCCAGCGTTACTTCCCATAGTGTCTCCCCCAGCTGCGAACGTGCCGAGGCCAGGTACGGCTCGTGCAGCGCCCACTCGTCGGGTGTGAAAGGGCTGATGCCGGTAACCTCGCGCGCGGCCTCCGCTGCTCCCCACAGGCGTGCCGCCCGAGATGCCTCTCCCATAGCGCCAGCCAGGCTGGCCATACCCTCCATAGCCTCGATGGCTTGCGGCTTTCTGCCCATTTCCTGGCTCCTCATCAGCGCTTCTTCGAGGGACCCCATCGACCGCTCGTGCTCGCCGAGGCCCAGAGTGGCAAGGCCCAGATTGACGAGGGACGAGGGCATGAGCGCCACGCCCGCGCTCCCGAGTTCGTGGGCGAGCGTCAGGGCTTCCTCGCAATACCCGCGCGCAAGCTCGTAGGCCCCGCGCATCAGCGACGGGTGCGCGAGGTTGGCGAGGGTTATTCCTACGCGATAGTCGTCTCCCGTTTCCCTGGCCAATGCCAGGCTCTCCTCCCACAGGGTTATTCCCCGAGCGTGGTCGCCCTCCTCGTAGATCGCCAGGTACCCCAGCAGGTTGAAAACGTAGAACTTCTTGATCGGTGTGGCAGGATCTCCTTCCTCTTCTAGTTCTTCAATCACCTCCAGGTTCTCCCGCAGCAGAGTCCTTGCCCGCTCGTTGTCGCCTTGTTGCGCCGCCACCGTACCCAGGCTGTTGAGGGCGGTCGCGACGTTCCCCTTGTCGCCCAACTCTCGGGACAGCCCGAGCATTTCTTCGTATGTGGACCGGGCTCGTTCATAATCGCCCAAGAACTGAAACTGCCAGCCCATCCCCTCGAGCGCCTTCATCCGTGGCGGCGTCGCTCGTGGGCCGCCGCTCGCCAGTACGCTCTCCAGCCACCCTAGTCCTTCGCTGATGTAGCCTCGGGCATGCCAGAACCGCCAGAGCGCCCCTCCGAACCGGAGCCCGAGTTCTCCTTCTTCCCGCTCGAGGACCCACGAGAGCGCCGCCCTGAGGTTGTCGTGCTCCCTCTCCAGCCGATCCACCCAGAGCCCCTGCTGAGTTCCGGCCAGCTCGGGCTCGGCCTCTTCGGCCAGGGCGAGGAAGAAAGCGGCGTGTCGCTCCAGCGTCTCCCCGGCTTCTTTGCTCTCTGCCAGCTTCTCCCTGGCGTACTGGCGGATGATCTCCAGCATCCAGTAGCGCATGGCACCGTCCGTACCAGTCCTGGCCACCACGAGCGACTTGTCTACTAGGGCGCCGAGAAGGTCGAGGACGTCGTCCTGCTCGATGCCTTCACCAGAGCACGCCGCTTCCGCAGCCTCCAGAGTCCAACCCCCAGCAAACACCGAGAGCCTCCGGAGCAACGTCCGCTCGGTCTCGGAGAGCAGCCTGTGGCTCCAGTCAACCGTCGCCCTCAAGGTCTGCTGCCTCGGCGCTGCGCTCCGGCTCGCGCCCTTGAGCACATCGAGCGAGACCTCGAGCCTCTGGGCGACCTGCTCGACCGCCAGTGCCCCCATCCTGGCGGTGGCGAGTTCTATAGCCAGGGGAATTCCATCGAGCTTCCGGCACACTCTAACCACAGCCCCCGCGTTCTCCCGCGTCAACTCGAAGTCTGGCAACCTCAGTCGGGCGCGGTCAACGAAGAGCCTGACAGCTTCGTAGCGCATCCGGCTTTCGATGGTGGACTCTCCATTGTCCGGCAGGGAGAGGGACGGCACCACCCAGTTGACCTCGCCGGATACTCCCAGGGGCTCACGACTGGTGGCCAGCACCCTCAGGCGCGGACACGAGTCTAGAATGTCGTCTATCAGCCGCGCCGATGCCTCTACGAGATGTTCGCAGTTGTCCATGACAAGGAGCAGCCTCTTGTCCCGCAGGTCCTCCACGAGCGTATCGGCGAGCCCCTGACCCGGCCGCTCCGAGACCTCCAGGGCACCGGCCACCGCCTGGGCCACGAGCCCGGGCTCGTAGAGCGGCGCGAGTTTGACCAGACGGACCCCGTCCGGATAGGAGCTGGCGAGATCCCTGGCTACCTCCAGCGCGAGCCGCGTCTTGCCGGAGCCACCTGGACCCGTGAGGGTCAATAGCCGGGTCATGGCGAGGGTGCGCTTGACCTCGACCATCTCGATCTCGCGGCCCACGAAACTGGTCCTCGGAGCGGGCAGGTTGTGCCCGCCAGCACCTGATGCCTCTTCCTCCCGTAACGAGGGAGTGGCTGATGATCCAGTCGTATGCCTCCCCGAGGCTATCTCTTCGCGCAGGCGGCGGGTCGTTGGGGACGGCTGTGTACCGAGGTCTCTAGAGAGAGCATCGCGGAGCCGTTCGTACTGGGCCAGGGCTTGTTCGGGCCGCCCGGAGCGGGCGTGAAGGCGCATGAGGGTTGTGTGCGCTCCTTCGTTGGTTGGCTCTTCGCCCACCGCCATCCTGAGCGCCTCGATGGCCGGCCCGTACTCGTCTCGTTCTTCGTGGAGCCCCGCGAGATCTATGAGAAGTCCGAGGTACAGTTGTCGCAGTGCTTCACGCCTGCCTTCGGTCCAATCCTCATAGCGGTCCCCTGGCAACAGGTCGCCAGCGTAGAGGTCGATGGCCGCCCGGTAGGCCGCCGGGTCGCGGAAGCGCCTGGCGGCGAGCGTGGCCTCCTCGAACGCGTCGGCGTCGACCCAGAGGTCGCTCCCAGGACACAGAACCAGCGACTCGTCCTCGGAGACCAGGCAGCGGGAGCCCGCCTCGCCCAGTGCCTTGCGGACGGCGTGGATGGTCCCCCTAAGGTTGTTTGAGGCGGCTTTCTTCGCCAGATCCGGCCAGAGAAGAAACATTACCCGCTCGCGGTGCAGCCGATGCCCCTTGGTCAGGGCGAGCAGCTTGGTCAGGCTCGCCGCCTTTCTCAGGCGCCAGGCGTCCTCCCCGATGGTCCTCCCGCCAACCGAGACGCGGAAGCCGCCGAGCAACCCTATCCTGACGACCTCCGTTTTTTCGGCGGTCGTGTTCAGAGACTTCAGCTCTGCTTCCCCTGGTGCTCTACGGTATCGTCCCATCCTCATGCCGATCTCGACGGAAGCATCTATGCCAGCCGGCCCACGCCACCAGAAGCAACCCTGGACCGTGCTCTCATGCAACCGATACATCATAGCTACTGGAGGAGTGTCGCGCACCCGATCACGACGCCGTAAGACGAAAGGTAATCTCGTTACGGCGTCAGCAGTCGTGATGTACGATACTCCTTACGTAATCTACAAGGCAGCGCCAGCGTGACGGAGAGGAAGGTTTTGGGGTCTGAGGTCTGGCAGTTTTTGATCTTTATCTTGGGGTTCTTCGTCGTCGCCGTTTCGTGGCTCTTCGTCGTCTATCTTCCTGGACGCACCCTGGAGCGGTGGGAGGATCAGCGTCCCGGTCGCGCTAAAGGGAAGTCAACGCCTCCCACGGGTCCGGGACGTTCAGAAGGGCCCTGGAAACCGGGACCGTAGCGTCAGACCCGGCGACATGAAGCGGGGCTCCTGCGGAGTCCGAGCCTGAGGATAGTCTGGCATGCTGACCCGGCTGGACCACCTTGTGATACTCGTTCGCGACCTGGAGCTTGCCTCAGCCGATTACGAACGACTGGGTTTCGCGGTGACGCCGGGTGGTGAGCACGCCGACGGCCTGACACGCAACGCCCTCGTACCATTCGAGGATGGAACCTACTTCGAGCTGGTCTCTTTCATCGACCCCGAAGATCCCACGGACAACGTCTGGGGATGGCGAGAGTTCGTTCCGCGTGAGGGCCTTATAGATTTCTGCGCGGCCTCGGACGACCTCGACTCCGAGGTAACGGAGCTGAGATCCCTGGGTTTCGAGGTAGATGGTCCCGACGACGGCGGGCGTCGGCTTCCTGACGGCGCGGAGATAAGCTGGCGCAGCGCCAGGATACGCCAGGAGGGCAGGCTGTTACCTTTCCTGATCGAAGACCTCACCCCCCGCGGGCTGCGTGTCCCGGGCGGTGCGGCGGCCAGGCACCCCAACGGCGCGACCGGTGTGTCCAGGCTCGGTATCTCGACCCCCGACGCGGAAAAGGCAGCGGGCTCCCTCGCCGCGCTGGTCGGAGCCACGGACGATACGGAAGCCTCCGTGCGGCTCGGCGCTTGCGTGCTCTCTCCGGCCCAGGGTTCAGGCACGACAACACAAGGCCCTTCGGCCGTGGAGCTGGTATGTGAGGAGCCGGGTATCTCGCGAAAGTTGGACCCCGTTCTTGCCCACGGGGTCGGCATCTTGCTACGGTCCAAGTAGTCCGGGCTAGAGCAAGGTAGCATCTTCGGTTAAGCTGGATGCATGCCCCCTTCGCCGCGAGACTTTGTCATGGAAGGCCGGAGATGGACTCCACCAACGACGCTCTTCTAAAGAACGCTCGCTTCCTGCGATTGTGGATCGGCCAGGGCACCTCTTTCCTGGGCGACGCGGTCTCCATGGTCGCGCTCGTCGTGCTGGTGGTCCAGATCACGGGCAGCGCCTCGGCCGTAGGGGGCGCGCTCATCGCCCGCCTGTTGCCCACCCTGGCCAGCCCGTTCGCCGGCGTTCTCGCCGACCGTCTCGACCGCCGTCTCGTCCTTGTGGCGAGCGACCTCGTTCGGGCGGTCCTGGTTCTGGGGCTGATCTTCGCCAGGGACCTCACGACCATCTACGTCCTGATCTTCCTAATGGGCCTCGCCCGCACTTTCTTCAACCCCACGGTGCGGGCCGCCTTCCCCGGCGTGGTTGGTGGGGGGGACCTGACGCGGGCCAACGCCCTCATAGGCGGCACGTTCAGCGTCTCGGAGACGGCCGGTCCCGCCCTCGGTGGCCTTCTGATTGCCACCGTGGGCGTCGAAGCCGCCTTCGTGGTCGACTCCGCGACCTACCTGGTCTCCGCGGCCCTGCTCTCGCTCACCCCCCTGCCACGACCGCAGAGGGAGGAAGAGGGCACCGGTTTCGGAGAGGACCTCAGAGCCGGGTTCACCTACCTTGCGGGCGAGCGCGTCCCCCTCGCGATCGTGGTCGGGGCCTTCCTCACCGTGCTGACGGTCAACATCACGATCCCGGCCGAGGTGTTCCTGGCCAAAGAAACCTTCGACGCCGGAGACGCCGGTTACGGTCTCCTCGTCGGCCTCTACGGGGGCGGCATGGTCCTCGGCTCGGTCCTGATGGTCGCGCTCGGAGACCGGGTTAGGCTGCTACCCCTCTACTTCGCGGGGGTCTTCGCAACGGCCCTGGCGCTGGCCGGAACGGGCCTCTCACCCACCTTCGCCCTCGCGCTCGGCGCGCTGGTGGTCGCCGGCGTGGCCAACGGCACCGAGAATGTCACCACCGACACCATCCTACAAAAGAGGGTGCCCGACGCCCTCCTGGGGCGCGTGTTCTCCGTGAGGTTCCTCGGCTTCGGCGTCGGGGAGGCCTTCGCCTACGGTGTGGGCGGCGCGATCGTGGACGCCTCGGGAGCACGCTTCACCTACCTCCTGGCAGGAGCAGCAACCGCGCGGCAGGCCTCGTCATCCTCGTCTTCCTCGCGGTAGTCTCAGACTCATAGTAAGGAAACGACGTTGGAGGAGTAGAGGCGATACAGGCCGCGCGTGCTAGCACTTCGTCGTACCGACTACTTACGAGTGGGTACGAGTTCAGGTAGTATCCAGGTATCAGAAAGAGCAAGGCAGAGGCAGCACTAGAGGGGGAGGTTCGCCATGATAGAGAGGCTTCGGTAGATCGACAGTGGAGACAGACCAGACTGCAGAGTAGGAGAGGTGAGATGGCCAAGCGAGGTTGGTAGTAGATCCTGACGATCTACCCGGCGGACCAGAGCGACGAGCACGAAGGAGGTGGAGCATGGGTAAGAGAGGTTGGTGAACCAGATCCGCGCCCGTGTAAAGGGCATTGTGCACAGCCTACATTGTGTGCGAGAATAAAGCGCCTTGAACGTGGGGTCTGTACAAAGCGGACAACACCCAGGCAAAGTCCGGCTTGCAACTTATGTTGCGGCTCTAACGGTCGTTGCCGCGATGCTTGTTGCCTCTTGGATCTACTGGGAGGGGTTCGCAGTTGATCGGCGTTTAGTCATAGGAACGGCGGTCTTTGCTGGCTTTATCCTGCTTGGCGACCTGCTGTCGGTACGAATCAATGAACAGTTTACCGTTGGTGCCTGGGACATCGGGCTTATCGGGGCGGTCATCGTATTAGGTCCTACCTGGGCTGCGTTGGCGGCCTCCCTTCCGCGTTCGTTGTAGGCGGCAAAGTTCCGTTGCGGACTGTCTATGAGATCAGTCATAGCATCGTGCTTGCTTTCCTGACGGGGATCGTCTTTTCTTTCGTGTCTGGGCCGTTATTGCTCGCCGAGCCTGGGTTCACGATGCCGATTCTCTACGGGACTCTCGTGGCCGGAACGACGTTGTTGGCGGCGAACGAGGTAATCAACAGCCTTTTGATGAAGGTCAAATACGATCAATCCTTCTTTGAGACCTGGAAAGAATCCTGGCAGCCATATCTATTCTCCGACATTGTAAATGTGCTGACGGCAGGGCTAGGCGTAGTGGCGCTGTTGTCCTACGGGCAGATAGCGGCGGTGATCGTAGTAGCGGGCTCGATCGGCAGCCAGGCGCTTGTGTACCGCTCGCGGGAGCAGGTGAAAGAGAACGAGCGAGTTCCTGGCGCGGGTGGAGTCTCTCGAGGGAGCCCTCGCCACTTCCAACACATCGTTCGGGACCATGATCATCCGTGACCTGGGGCAGAGGGATGGGTATACCCACCGGCACGCGGCGGCCACGGCGACGTACGCGGCTGACCTCGCCCGCGAGATGAAGTTGGATGACACCCATGCGGAGCGGTTGCGTATGGCCGGCCTTCTGCACAACATCGGGTTGTTCGGGTTGCCGGACGACATACTGCTGGCGGGCGGAAGGCCGAATTCGATCGCCAGGAGCCGTCTCGACGAGCATCCCGCGCGCGGCGAGGAGGCGCTGGCGGCCGTCTCGGAGTTCGGGGAGATGGCGTCCTGGGTTCGGTGGCACCACGAGCGCCCCGACGGCCGGGGATATCCCGACAAGTTGCGCGGTCCCTGGATACCGCTCGAAGCCAGGATACTAGCGGTGGCCCAGGCCTACGCCGCCATGGTCCTCGACCAGCCCCGTCGCCCCGCCATGGTGCCGGCAAAGGCGCGCGAGCAGTTGAGCGCGGGCATAGATACGGAGTTCGACGGGGTCGTCGTGCGGGCGCTCTTGAGGCTCCTCGACACCGAGTCGGAGGGGTACCGCATGGCGGACGACCACAGGTTCGTCTTCCCTTCTCTGCAGAGCATTGGTGGCGCGAGGCCGGGAGCGTCTGATCCCCGCGCCGATGAAAACCTCGGCCAAGCCCTCCCCCGATAGCCGTCGGTCATCTCTAGAAGGGGAGGTGAGGTAGGAGAATGCGCCAGACCAGGAAGGTGTCCATAGCGGCCTCTCAGGGAGCCGGACTGCTCCGCGTGGCGCTGGTGGCCGTCGTGGGCCTGCTGTTGAGCCAGGGGTGGCCTCTTGCCAGGATAGAAGGCGCTTATCTGGCGGCGGGGCTAGCGCTCCTCTTCGGGATAATCTTGATCTTGGGCCGGCCGGCGATACTCCTGCGGGAGAGGCTCGTGCGCGTGTCTGTGGACTGCGCGCTCCTCGGGGTGCTCGTCGCTAGTACCGGGGGAGCGGATTCTCCCTTCTTCCCGCTCTATCTTCTGGCGGCGCTGGAGATAGCCTGGATCGAGACCCGCCCCAGGGTCGCCGTAGCCACTGCCGTGCTGGTTGCCGGGTACCCGGTCGCGGTCGTCGCCTCGGGAGGACTGGGGGATCTCGCCTCCACCCCCGTGGCCCTGCAGGCCGGATTTATGGCGCTATTTTGCCTGGTCGTCACGTTTTTGGCCTCCGAGATTCAGGGTATCAGGAGGCTCGCCGTCGGGCTCTCATCGACCCTCGCAAACGAGATAGACCGCGTGGAGAGCGACGAGGGCCTGATCTCGGAGTTCGGGCCGGTGATGAAGGTCTTGAGCCTGGAAGGCATAATCGGGTGGACCGTCGAAGCGGCCCACGTGGTTGCAGGGGGGCCGTACTCTCATGTTGCCGCGCTCAAAGGCAACCATCACAGCACCCTCATGGAGGGTGAGTTCGACGTCTGCCCGAGCTGGTGGCATCCCGCGATCCAACGTCTCGTGCTGCAGAGCACCCGCGGGGGCGACACCGTGCGCAGCGACGAGGAGATCCACGGTATAGGGGGCTTCATGGCCGTACCCCTTGGCGCGGACGGAGACGAGAGCTGGGGGGCGGTTATCGTGGGTGGCGGGGAGTACGGGGCTGAGGAGGAGCGTGCCCTGAAGCTCCTGGCCGCGGAAGTTGCCCCTGCCCTAAAGGACGCCGGGGAGGCACCTGGCGGGCTGGACCAGCTCACGGGACTACCGAACCGCGCTTCGCTCCGCCGCGTTCTGCGGCGGGAGCTCTCCTCCGGCAGGTCGCTTACGATCCTGGCGATGCACCTGAGAGGACTTCGTGACTACGCCCGGGATCACGGCCAGGGCGCCGGTGACGCCCTCCTGCGGAGGGTCGGGCAGAGGCTTGGGGACGGCAGGCAGCGCGTGTTCCTCTACGGGGACGAGGAGTTCGTCGTCGTCCTCAGCGGCTCGGGCGAGGGAAGGGCCCACAGGGTGGCGCTCGCGCTCCAGCAACACGCCTCGGAGGAGACCGGCAACCTGCCCCAGGCCGCCGTCGGTTGGGTGTTCGCCGAGACGGGGGACGAGGCATCTGCCCTCGACGCGGCCCTGCGTGCCCTGAAGAGGGCCAGGGGCAGACCCGAAGGCATCTCCGGGCCGGCCGAAGGCGCGCAAGACTTCGAGGTATTCGAAGGCGAGAGGCGGGTCGCGGGGATAACCAGGACGCTGGTGGAGGCCATGGAGGCCAAGGACCCCTACATCAAGAAACATCTGAGGTCCGTGTCCGACCTCGCCCTGCGCATCGGCCGCGAGATAGACTTGCCCGAGGAGCAGATGGATGCCCTGGCCAACGGGGCCTTGTTGCACGACGTGGGCAAGATAGGAATACCGGACAGCATCCTGCAAAAATCCGTCAGCCTGACAGAGGAAGAGTACACCGAGATAAAACAGCATCCGGCGCTGGGCGTCGGGATACTTACCCCTGTAGAGGAGCTGGCATCGGCGTTGCCGGCTGTCGAACACCATCACGAGCGCTTCGACGGCAAGGGCTATCCCAATGGGCTAAGGGGGGAGGACATACCCCTGATCGCGCGCATAGTCACGGTGGCTGACGCTTTCGACTCCATGATACGCGCCAGACCTTACGGTTACGGCGTCTCGAGCGAAGCCGCCCTCAATGAGATCGAAGAAAACTCGGGGACCCAGTTCGACCCCAGGATCGTGGGCGCGCTGCTGAAGGTCGCGCACGCCCCGGGGGAAGGCCAGGCAGGTTCCGTCGGCTGACGACGCGTTTTCGGAGCACGCTCCGCCCCTACCGGCCTCCACCTAAATTTCTCGAAGAAGACCAAGAATCACTCATTTGAGTGATACGGGCGACCCCATCACCGTAATATGCTGGGGGTGGAGTGTGGTTTCGGGCGAGGCGGGTCTTCACGTTTCGCCCACTGGGAAAGGAGTCGCAATGGGCTGTCCACAGAGTGTTCGCGCATAACGGCGACAAGCATGGTGTGAGGGAAACTAGCCTGGGCCTTCTGGCCGAGGATCAGCGGTTTGGAGAACGACATGCAGGGATTATCGTTGGATCTACCGACCGGTTACTACCTGGAGAGGGACCCGGATGTGCTAATCTTGCGCCGGCTCGACGGGTCGATGGTGGGCGCCCTCTCGGCCCGCGCCGCCGCCCCCGAAGCCGTGCTGCGGATGGTCGAGGAGACGGTCGGGGAGGGGCCCTCCGCCCAGCTCCCGGAGACCCAGGCCTACCAGCCCGCTTTGGGAGTGTATTTCTTCGGGCACTTCGAGGTGGTCTGCGACGGCAACGCCGTGCCCCTCGGGCGCAACGGCAAGGCGCTGACCATCCTGAAGTATCTGCTGGCCAACCGGAGGAGGCCGGTCTCGCAGGACCATCTTATGGGCTGGTTGTGGCCCGAGTCGAACCTCAAGAAAGCCAGGTGGTCGCTGAACTCCGCCATCCACGGCCTGCGCAAACTCCTTGGCGGTTGCTCCTCGTCCCTCTCCTCGAACTGCGTCACGCTCGAGGACGGGTACTACCGTCTCTCTCCGACCCTCCGGGTGACGACCGACGTTGACGAGCTAGACGAACGCTACGAGAAGGGCCGGCGCCTGGAGAGGGAGGGCCGCATGCCGGCGGCGGCCGTCGAGTACGAGAGGGCCATCGACCTGTACCGGGGCGACTACCTGATAGAGGACCTCTACGAAGACTGGACGATGGTCGAGCGCGAGCGCCTGTCTAACGCCTACATGGACATGCTTGGCCGGCTCGCCGTGCACTACATGGAGACCGGGCAATACCAGGAGAGCATCAGGGGCTGCTACAGGGTTCTGGAGAAGGACCGCTGCCATGAGGATAGTTACCGCCTGTTGATGCGTTGCTACGCGTGCCTCGGTTTGCGCGGAAGGGCTATGCACCAGTACAGGATGTGCAAGCAAGTACTCGGGCAAGAGTACGGTACCTCACCCTCGCCGGAGACCAGAACTTTGTACGCGAGCCTCCTCAGGGACGAAAGCTGACCAGCACGCTGCGGCCGAAGGCTGGAGCGTGCTGACGGGCCTACGGTACAATGACCGAGAATTCGGACTCGCGATTTGCTGGGGGACGGGCCTTGAAGAACGGAGAGGGACGGGCGTGGGATTTTCGTGAGGTCGGACGGCTTCCCGCAGCGGGCGACAACGTGGCCATGGCGACCCGCAGGCTGCAGGCGGGCACGCGGGTCTCCTACGAAGGCTCGGAGTTCGAGATCGCCCACACGGTCCTCGAGGGCCATCGCTTCGCCGTCGAGCCGATAGCAGAAGGGGGGGACCTGCTCTCCTGGGGCCTACGCTTCGGTCGCGCCACGAGGGAGATCGAACCCGGCGACTACGCGTGCAATGAGAAGATCCTGCGCGTCCTGCGCGAACGCTTTTCGACCTCGCCCCGACGCGAGGAAGATCCAGAGGGAACTTCGGACCAGGGTGGGGGACGCGTCCCCGGAGGACAGAGCAAGGCCGGCCTCGACCTGCCCGAGGGGCCGAACTTCCGCGACGCGGAGCTGGAACCCTACGTTCTGGACGAGGAGAGGTTTCGGCCAGCTCGGCAGGTGCCGCTCCACGACGAGGCGCGCACCTTTATGGGCTACAGGCGCGGGCCTGGCAGGGGGGTTGGGACGCGCAACTACGTGGTCGTGATGGGCGTGACGTCGAGGCTCACCGGGTTTGTCAGGGCGCTGGAGCTGGAGATGAGGGGTGTTGCCGACGCCTGCGAGAACGTGGAAGGCATAGTGTGCGTCGCCCACACGGAGGGCGGGGAGGAGCGCACCCCGAACAACCTGGACGTGCTCCTGCGGACCCTTGGCGGCTTCATGGTCAACCCGAACGTCGGGGCCGTGCTCGTGCTCGACCACGGCGGCGAGGAGGCCGTAACGAACCGGATGCTACGGGCTTATCTCGGGGAGCACGATTATCCGATAGACGACGTGCCGCACGAGTTCATGAGCCTGGAGGGGAACTTCAGAGAAGATCTCGAAAGGGCCAAGTCCGTCGTGCGCGGATGGTTGGGGGAGGTGGACGCGGCGCGGCGCACGGAGGAGCCGGCTTCAGAGCTCAAGATCGGGCTGCAGTGCGGCGGTTCGGACGCCTTCTCGGGGGTCTCCGCGAACCCGCTCGTGGCGTGGGTGAGCGCAGAGGTCGTCAGGAACGGCGGCATCGCCAATCTGGCCGAGACGGACGAGTTGATCGGGGCCGAGCACTACGTCCTGCAGAACGTCAGGGACCTGAAGACGGCGAAACGGTTCCTCTCCGCGGTCGAGCGGTTCAAGGAGCGCGTCTCGTGGCACGGTCATACGGCCGAGGACAACCCTTCGGGGGGCAACAACTACCGCGGGCTCTACAACATCTCCATCAAGTCCATCGGGGCCGCGATGAAGAAGCACCCCGACGTGCGGATCGACCGCGTGATCGAGTACTCGGAGAGGATGGAAGAGGGCGGCTTCTACTTTATGGACAGCCCCGGCAACGACCTGGAGAGCGTCGCCGGACAGGTCGCCGCTGGCGCGAACATGATCTTCTTCACCACCGGCAACGGCTCCATCACCAACTTCCCTTTCGTCCCCACGATAAAGTTCGTCACCACCACGGGCCGCTACGAGCTCCTCTCCAAAGACATGGATGTGAACGCCGGCGCCTACCTAGACGGCGCCCCGATGGAAGAACTTGGCCGCGAGACCTTCGAGCGGACGCTCAGGGCTGCCTCGGGCGAGAGGACGGTCGGAGAACGCGCCGGCCACGCCCAAGTCTCCATCTGGCGCGACTGGAAACAGACCGGCGACGAGAACCTCGACCGGCTGAGGAACACGCCAGAGCCAGACGGCGAGCCGTTGCCCGTAAAGCAAGGCGTTCCTGACGTAGAGTTCTCCTTCGAGGCTCTAAAGAGCGGAAGGGGGCCGGTCGTGGATCAGGTCGGGCTCGTTATGCCGACGAGCCTTTGCTCGGGCCAGATCTCCCGCCGCATAGCCGACCGTTTGAACGAGCGCGGCGCCACGCAGGGCAAGGTTACCCGCTTCGTCGCCCTGCCCCACACGGAGGGCTGCGGCGTCTCCGCCGGCTCGGCCGAGGCCATCTATTCCCGCACCGTGCTCGGCCACCTCGCCAGCCCCACCGTCCGGTTCGGCCTGTTACTGGAGCACGGCTGTGAGAAGACCCACAACGACTACTTCCGAAACCGGCTCGAAGAGGCCGGCCTCGACCCGGCCCGCTTCGGGTGGGCGAGCGTCCAGCTCGACGGCGGCATAGAGAGCGTGGTCGCCAAAGTCGAAGACTGGTTCACCGAGACCCTGGCCGACGCAGAGGACCTGGAGTACGAAGACGTTGGCCCCGAAGCGTTGCGGCTAGGTCTGTACGCCTCTGGTCCCGTCTCGGAGGAGGCCGCCCGGAGTCTCGCCGAGGTTACTCTCGCCGTCGTGGGTTCGGGCGGCACGGTGGTCGTCCCCGAGAGGGCCGCTTTACTCTCTTCGCCGGCATACCTTCAAGCCGTCCTCGGCGGCCGTTCCGTGGAGAATACCCTGGCTTACGGGCAGGCTGCGACGGAGTCTGGGCTGCACGTCATGGAGGCGCCGACGGACCACTGGGTCGAGACCGCGACGGGGCTCGGGGCGACGGGCGTCGAGGTCATGCTCGCGCACGTCGCCGGGCATCCCTTGCAGGCGCACCGTATGATCCCACTCCTCCAGGCCTCCTCCGATTCAAAGACGTTCGGAAAGCACGGCGAGGACCTCGACGTGCTCCTCGAAGGTGACGCATCTGGATGGACGGAACAGATGCTCCAGGCCGTCGCGGCCGTCGCCTCGCGCGAGTACGTCCCGAAGCTATTCGAGGCTGGCAACACCGACTTCCAGTTCACCCGCGGTCTGCTCGGCGTCTCTATGTAGCCGTTATCGTGCCAGCCAGCCGCCGTCTACGGGAAGGATCGTGCCGTGGACGTAATCCGCGGCGTCGGAGGCGAGGAAGACAGCGGCGCCCTTGAGGTCCTCTGGCTCGCCGAAGCGGCCGGCGGGGAGGCGAGCGAGTAGGGCCTCGGACCTCTGTGCGTCCTCGCGCAGCGCGCTCGTCAGCTCGGTGGTGAAGTAGCTCGGGGCGATGGCGTTGACGTTTATGCCCAGGGGCGCCCACTCATTGGCCAGGGCGCGGGTCAGGTTGGCGATGCCGGCCTTCGAGGCGGAGTAGGAGGGTACGATCACGCCTCCTTCAGAAGAGAGGACGGAGGCGGTGTTGACGATCTTGCCCCCCTTGTCTTCCGCGACGAAGTGCCTGGCGGCGGCCTGGGAGAGGTAGAAGGCGGCGCTGAGGTTGATCTTTATGACGCTCTCCCAATCCTCCTCGCCAAACTCCAGAGCCGGGGCCCTGCGGATGATGCCGGCGTTGTTGACCAGGATGTCGAGGCGACCGAGCGAGCTTACGCACTCCTCTACTACATCGGCGGCGAGCCCCGCGTCGGTTTCGAGAAGGTCCACTTTCATGGCGTGAAAATCGCAACCCTCGTTCCGGACGAGGTCTCCGGTCTCTTCCACCGGTTCGATGTCGAGCGCGGCCACGTCTGCGCCGGCCTCTGCGAGGCCAGAGGCGATGCCCTGCCCGAGGCCGCGGGCCGCCCCCGTTACGAGGGCGACCTTGCCGTCGAGGCTGAAGTCGTCGAGGACGCCCATTAGTAGCGGAGGTCCTTGGGTTCGATGTTCTGTTCGTCGCAGAACCTGAGGTAGCGTTCCAGCTTGGAGAAGACGTCGTCCTGGTAGATCAGGTCGTCGTTGTCGTCGATATACTGAACCGTGCCTTCGAGGATGAAGAGCGTCTGCATCTCCTCGACGCCCTCGTCCACAACGAGCGTGTGGATGTCGCCCGGCGGCTCGTAGACGAGGGTGCCTGGCCTCGCGACCCAGTCGCGCTCCACGTAGCGCCAGGAGCCCTTCAGGCAGAAACCTATGACCTGCCCACCCGTGTGACGGTGGCGATTGACCCTGCCAGAGCCCTCGATTTTGAGGACGTTGATCCAACGCCCCGTCGCGAGGTCGAACCTCAAGGGCTTGAACCAGACTCGCTCCCCCTGCGGCACCCAGGGCAACTCATCACTCTGTATTGCCCTGTCGGGAAGACCAAGATCCGCGATCAAGCGCTCCGTCTGCTCCTGTGTCATGGGTGTCTCCTTCCCGTTCTCCGGGCTACCGTGCTGGAGGATCGAGGTAGAGGACGGCGTCCTTGCTGCCGCCGATCTTGTGTATCTCCGGGATGAGCCCGCGGTCGAGCGTCGTTACGTCTGGCCAGTTGACCTCGACGAGGTTACCCGCCGGGTCGCGCAGGTACATCTGGACGGCCCCGCAGGGCAACTCCCTGACGGACGAGAAGCGGCCTTCGTCTCTCACACCAAGCTCCTCCGCCCTCCTATACGCCGCCTCGAAATCGTCGACGTCGAGCGCGAAGTGGTGACTGGCCGGCGCGGGGTCTTCGTCGAGGAAGAGGTGGAGTTGGAGGTTCCCGACCCGCAGCCAGCGCACGGGCCCGGAGAACTCGGGCGAGGGAACCTCCTCCATCCCGAAGAAGTCGGTGTAGAAACGGACCGACTCCTCCAGGTCGGTGGCGCTTACGCTGACGTGGGTGAACCCTCTCGCCCGCATGCTTACGCCCTTAAAGCGGCATGATGGAGACGGTCTTCCAGGACGAGTAGAAGTCTATGGCCGCCGGCCCCTGCTCCCTGCCGCCTACGCCCGACTCCTTGTTGCCCCCGAACGGCACCTGGAACTCGAGGCCCGCCGTGGGCAGGTTGACGTTCACGAGGCCAGTCTCGGAGCGCTGCGCGAATTCGTGGGCGTAGCGCAACGACTTCGTCGCTATGCCCGCGGTCAGGCCGTAGCGGGTGTCGTTCGCGAGCTCGACGGCGTCGTCGAAGTCGCTCGCCCTTATAACGGCGAGGACGGGGCCGAAGATCTCCTCCTGCGCGGTCTCAGACCCGTTATCCACGTCGGCGACGATGGCAGGAGCGATGTAGTAGCCTTCGTCCTCAGACCCCGTGGCCCCGCCTTCGAGGACGACGCGCCCCTCGTTCTTAGCCGTCTCAAGGGCTTCGAGGATGCTCTCGTACTGGCTCTTGTTGACGACGGGACCGATGTCGGTGTCCTCTTCGAGCGGGTCTCCGACCTTCATTGCTTCTGTCGCGCTCTTGAGCTCATCGAGAAAGGCGTCGTAGACCTCCTCGACGACGATGGCGCGGCTGGAGGCCGTGCACTTCTCGCCGGCGAACCCGAAGGCGCCGAAGGAGACCTTGGCAGCCGCGTCGGAGAGGTCGGCGTCCTCCATGACTACGTAGGGGTTCTTGCCGCCCATCTCGAGCTGCACCTTCTTGCCAACGGCCCTACCCTGGATACCCAGGCCCACGCTCGTCGAGCCCGTGAACGAGAGGCCCTTGACCCGCGGGTCGGTGACGAGGGCGTCGCCGACGGAGCCGCCCGGTCCTGTCACCATGTTCAGGACGCCGTCGGGTAGGCCAGCCTCGGTCAGTATGCGCACAAGGGCGGCGGCGTTCAGGGAGGCGTTGCCGGCTGGCTTCATTACGATGGTGTTACCGGAGATCAGGGCCGGAGCCATCTTCCACGAGGGTATCGCGAGCGGGAAGTTCCACGGCGTTATGAGGGCGACGACCCCTAAGGGCTCCCTGATAGAGCTATGGCTCACGCCGGGCCGCGCCGAGGGAGGGGCTATGCCAGGCATGCGCCAGCCCTCGGAGCCGTAGTAGCGGAAGATGCTCGCCGCGCGCCCCACCTCCATGCGGGCTTCCTTCATCGGCTTGCCCGCCTCCAGCGCCATGAGCCGCGCCAGCTCGTCCTCGCGCGACTCTAGAATGTTTGCGGCCTCCATCAGCACGGCGCCGCGGGCCGCGGGCAACGTGGTCTTCCAATCGGGCAGGGCTTCCGAGGCGGCCTCTATGGCGCGTTCGGTCTCGGCCTTGTCCGACTTCGGGGTGGTCCCGAGCACCTCCGATGGGTTCGATGGGTTCACTATCTGCGAGGTCTCGCCGGAGTCGGCGGGAACCCACTCGCCGCCGATAAAGTTCATGGATTCTATCTGCGATTCGATCAAGATCTTCCTCCTGGAAGTACGCCTGTTCTCTCTCTACCCGATCTCCATCTATTCTATGGGCCTTCCTACGGGCCCACCCCGTTTTCGAGGATGAGGTCCCCGACCGAGATCCTGACCACGTCCCCCACCTTCAGCGTGAAATCGTCCTCAGGGACTATCCCCGTCCCCGTCATCAGGAAGGCCCCGGCAGGGAAGGTGAGCTCCTTCCCGAGATACTCCGCAAGCTCCTCGGGCAGCCGTTTCATCTGCGAGGTATCCACCCCGTCCTCGAAGACGGTCTCGCCCCCCCGCCGGATGCTCATGGTGATGTGGAGGTCCCGCATCGCGTCTGGGCCACAGAGGACGATGCCTGGTCCCAGGGAGCAGGAGCCGTCGTAGATCTTGGCCTGCGGGAGGTACAGCGGGTTCTCGCCCTCTATGTCGCGCGAGGAGACGTCGTTGCCCGCGGTGTAGCCGACGACCTCCATCCGGCTGTTGACGACCAGCACGAGCTCGGGCTCTGGCACGTTCCAGTGGCTGTCCACGCGGACGCGTACCCCGTCCCCGTGTCCAACGACCCGCCAGCCCAAGGCCTTGAAGAAGAGCTCGGGCCTATCGGCGTCGTAGACCCTCTCATAGGCGTCGGCATCAGCCGACTCCATCTCGCGGGCATCCCGGCTCTGCAAATAGGTCACCCCGCTGGCCCAGACCTCGTGCGCAGGCTCCAAGGGAGGCAAGAGAGGGCCCTCGGCCGCCTCTTCTAGAGAGTATCCTTCGACAAAGCCTAGAGTCTCCGCGGCGGGGGCTTCTAAGAGCCGCTCCAGCGTGAAGTCCCGCGGCAGGTAGCGTCCGTCCAGGGCCCAGCGCGGTCCTTCTGTTGTCCCGTGGCAGGTAAGGTACATGCTATCCGTTCCTCCTTCCTCGTAGGACAAACTATCATGATCGGGGTCCCATTGCGCAAGATTGGGGGGGACGTTCATGAGGCGGGCCGGTATCAGGGCTCGCGGGGGCGCCGTCAGGATAGGATAATGCCCGGTCGTAGGAGAAGCAAAGCAGAGGAGCGCCCGGAGTTGGCAGAGAACCACGACGTGGTCACGGTCGGCGAGACGATGGTGCTAGGCGTTCCCCCGCGGCCCGGGCGACTTCGTCACGCCACCGGCCTGGAGCTCAAGATCGGGGGCGCCGAATCCAATCTCGCCATAGCGCTCTCCCGCCTCGGGCTCTCCGCCGGGTGGGCCAGCTACCTCGGCGACGACGAGCCGGGCCAACTCGTGCTCGACCGCGTCCGCGCCGAAGGGGTAGACACGACCCGGGTACGCAGGGTGCAGGACCATCCGACCGGCCTCTACCTCCGCGAGCAGGTCGGCACGGACGTCCGGGTCTACTACTACAGGCAAGGCTCGGCCGCCTCGACGATGCAGCCAAAAGCCTTCGACCTGGATTACCTGTCGGGCGCGAAGTTCCTGCACCTGACCGGCATTACGCCTGCCCTCTCCGAAGGTTGCCGCGATTTCGTCCTGTGGGCCGTCAGGGAGGTTGGGGCGCGCGTCAGCTTCGACGTCAACTACCGCTCGAAGCTGTGGGGAACGGAGGAGGCGAGGGAGTTCGTCGAGGAGATACTGCCCGACGTCTACCTGCTCTTCGTCGGGGATGAGGAGGCGAGGGCGCTCTGGGGCCGCGACGACGAGGCCCTGGCACGGGAGCTGGCAAGCAGAGGACCCGAGGAAGTGGTTCTCAAGAGGGGTGGGGCGGGAAGCCTGGCGCTGATCGGGGACGAGGTCCTGGAACGCCCTTCTTTCGAGGTGACGGAGGTGGATCCCGTAGGAGCCGGCGACGCCTTCGCCGCCGGGTACCTGGCAGGCCACGTGTGGGACCTGCCGCCGAAGGAACGCCTGCGCGTGGCGAACGCGATGGGCGCCCTGAGCGTCGCGACCCTCGGAGATTACGAGGGCCTGCCTGACAGGGACGAACTAAGGGCCTTTCTCGAAGGCGAAGAATCTCTAGGAAGATGATACAGAATTGTGAAGTTGGAATGGTGGATTGGGAAAGGGCTAGGTGATGGACCAATTCCTAATTCTCAATTCCCAACTCAAAACACGGGAGGTAGGAGGATGCGAGAAGTAGAGGGCGTGTACGTCGCGAACGTCACACCGTTCAGGGATGACCACTCTCTGGCGGTGGATGATGAAGCGTACGTCGAACACGTCTCTTGGCTGGCCGGGAAGGGCGTTCGGGGCGTCGTACCCTTTGGCACCAATGGCGAGGGGCCCTCCGTGACGCTCGGCGAGAAGTTGCGGGTTCTAGAGAGTCTGTTCGAGCGCGAGTTTCCGATCCAGGTCATCCCGGCCGTCATGCAGAACAACCTGCCCGAGACCCTGGAGATGCTGCGCGCACTGGAAGTCTACCCGGCGACCGCCGTTCTCGTATTGCCGCCGTATTACTTCAAGCCGGTCGAGCCAGAGGGACTGGTGCGCTTCTACGAGGCCGCGCTCGGCGCGACGAGCCACGAAGTCATCGTCTACCACATCCCCAAGTACGCTGTCCCCGTGCCTGTGGAGGTCGTGAGAGACCTTCCCGTCTGGGGCGTCAAGGACTCCGGTGGGGAGGAGGGCTACGCAGAGGCCGTTCTCGAAGGCGGGAAGGGCGTGCTGCTAGGGACGGAGGATGATCTCTGGCGGAGGCTAGATACCGGGGCTGAGGGTGTGATCTCCGCCCTGGCCAACTTCATGCCGGAAGAGGTGCTCGCGTTGTACCAGAAGCACGAGGAAGGCGACGAGGCAGGAGGTACAGACCTCTCCGAGCGGCTCCAGAAGGCGCGGGCGATGACCAAGGAGTACGCCTCTCCCGCCGTCCTCAAAAAGCTAGCCGGAGCCCGCCACGGCGCGCGAATGGGAACCGTCAGGCCGCCTTTCGTCCCCGTCCCCGCCGACTACGATCCAGAAACCAGGCTAGAAGCCGCCCGCCCCATCTAAAGCAGCTTGCAAAGAAGTTGGAACCTCTTACCCACGGGGAGGGGCCAGGCACAGCAAAAAGAGCGCGAGGCGCTGGCGCGAGGTCTTACGAGTGCCGAGGCGCCTCTAGCCTCTCCCACACGGCCCGCCAGGTCTCTTCCCTCTCTAGGGCCAACGCGAACGCGAACACCCGCCGCGCCACCCGCGCCCGCAGAACGGCCCAGGCCGGCCTGCGCGGGGCCAGCCGAGCGAGCCTCCGCTCATCGGCCTCGGCCAGAAGCCTGGCGTTCCTGTCCCGCGAAAGCTCCACAAAAAACCACTCGTGCACGTCGATCATCTCCCTCTCTCGACTACCCGATGAGAGTACAGGCGAAAGCGGTCATAATCCTTCCTGATGAACAGCATTTCAGCACTTCAGCCGGTCAGCATTTCAGCACGCCCTGCCGGCGGCTTGTGGGCCAGCCTGCGCAGCGCGGAGGCAAGTGTCTCTCGAGACGCAACCTACGAAAGAGAACGACTCGAGGCGGCACACAAGCTGAAAGGCTGACTAGCTGAAATGCTGAAGTGCTAACGAGCGACCGAAGGGAGCGCAGGCGTGTACGGGTATCGTCCGACGACGAGGTTGCTCTCGATGCTGGAGTTGTTGCAGGCGCGGGGGAGGATGGGTGGTCCCGAGCTTGCCAGGCGGCTTGAGGTGGGCGAGAGGACCGTGCGTCGCTACGTGGCGATGCTGCAGGAGATGGGCGTGCCCGTGGAGGCCGAGAGGGGCAGGTACGGCGCTTATGTTCTGCGGCCTGGCTTCAAGCTGCCACCGATGATGTTCACGGACGAGGAGGCGCTCGCGCTGGCCCTGGGGCTGCTCTCGGCCCGCAGGCTCGGCCTCTCCGGCGCGGCCCCGGCCGTCGAGGGCGCCCAGGCCAAGCTGGAGCGCGTCATGCCCGAGGGTCTGCGCGAGCGGATCAGGACCTTCGAGGAGGTTGTCGTCCCCGCGACCGTCGTGCCCGCGGACCTACCCGCTGGGGAGGTCGTCTTGACGTTGAGCGGCGCCGTGCGCGAGCGAAGGCGGGTGTGGATGCGGTACCGGTCGGGGGGCTCGGGGGAGACGGAGAGGGCCGTTGACCCCTACGCCGTCGTCCAGGGCGATGCCTTCTGGTACACCTTTGGGTACTGCCACCTGCGGCGAGCAAGACGCGTGTTCAGGTTGGACCGGGTTCTCTCGGTACAGACACTCGATAGGACCTTCGATCTCCCGCCCGGCTTCGATACGCCCCAGGGGGTGCTCGACGCGCTCGCTGACATACGCGAAGACCGCTGGTCCGTAGAGGTGTTGCTCGAGACGACGTTGGCAGAGGCGCGGGGCCAACTCCCCAAGATGGGTGTCTCGCTCGAAGAGACGCAGGAAGGCGTCCTCATGCGCTCTTCGACCTCAGACCTCGCGTGGATGTCCCGGGTGCTGGCCGGACTCTCGTTCCCCTTCGTCGTCCGCGGGCCATCGGAGCTGCGCGAGGCCCTGCGGCATCTCGCCGCCGAGATCGTTGCCCTCGCCGAACGCACCGACGCCAGGCCTTGAAGCGCCGTGCAGAAAGGATGGACCTTTGGCTACAGGCATCAGGTTTCAGGCAACAGGCATCAGGATATCTCTCTGTATCCGGACCCTCGCGGCCCGCCACCCACCATTCCCGCAGCCCCTCACCCGTCACAGTGGGTTGCATCGAAACTCGGTGAGGGGCTTGTTTGGTTGGCCGATGTTGCGTCGACCTGCGGGCAACTCAAAGCGCGCACGCACATCATGCGCTGTGGGTCGAGTTCGCTGAAGCCCGCTGTCACATTCGCGCAGCCCTCACCGTCATTCCCGCGAAAGCGGGAATCCACGACGCGGCCAACACTCCCGCCGCAATACCTGAAACCTGATGCCTGTAGCCTGAAACCGCGGTTCGCGAACCGCCCCTACATTACCGCTTCTTTCGGAGGGCTTCCAGGATTCGGCTGATTGGGCGGGGGAGCGTACGTCTCTGGGGTTCCCTGGAGGGTGGGTCGGGGTCGGTTCCTATCTGGTCCATCCTCTGCACCCAGAGCTCGCGCACCAGGACCTGCAAGGCGGCCACGAGCGGGACGGCGAGGAAGACCCCGACGAGGCCGAAGAGCGTGCCCATCACGAGGAGCGCGAAGACCACCAGGGCGGGGTGGAGGTCAACGGCCCGGCTCATCACTATCGGCTGCAGGATATTGCCCTCTATTTGTTGGATTATTACGAAGGCCAGTATCACCCAGACGACCGTGAAGGGGTCGGAGATCAGGGCCAGGAGCATGGGAACGACGACCGAGATCAGCGCGCCGACGTAGGGGACGAACGAGACCAGACCGCTGAAGATACCGAGGAGCAACGCGAAGGGCACCCCGATGATGTATAGGGAGATGGCCCAGAAAACGGCTATGAAGGTCATGGCGGTGAGCTGGCCCAGAAACCACCTCTGCACCGTGTGGTACATCGCATCGAGCACCTCCCGCGTCCTCGGGCGCCATTCCGCGGGGAAGAGCGAGACGAACCCGTCGACCCAGGGCGCGGGCCGGATGACCAGGTAGATGGTTGAGATGAACACGACCAACCCGAGCGAGAGCGCGGTCGCCACCGTCAGCCCCACCCCCGCCGCCGTCGATACCGTGCTCCCCGTGAGGAACTCCTGCCCGACCGTCGACAGGTTCTCAGGGTTGAGGCCGATCTGGGTTCCCAGCCCGAAGAAGCTCTGGGCCTGGTTCGCCAGGGTGAGGGCCTCGTCCAGGAGCGTGGGGAAGGCCTCGGCGAACTGGCGGGATTGCGTCTCGACCGCGGGTACCAGCGCGAGGCCGAAGAGCCAGAGAAGCCCAGCGAGCACCGCCACCACCGCAAGGGTCCCCCACATCCTGGGCCATCCCCGCTTGGCCAGGTAGTTGACCGGGGCGCTCAGGATGATAGAGAGTAGTATCGTCAGCAGGAAAGCCAGCACGACGCCGCTGATCCGGTAGACGAAATACCCGCCCAATAGCAGCGCGAAGACCAGCCCGATGACCGTGTACGCCGTGCTTCCCGAGGCTCGGGGTCTGCCCACCGCTACTCCTTCGACTGTCCCTGTGGCCGCAGTTTAGCCGCTCAGGCAAGCAGACCCGAATCCGGCGGGTAAGAAGCGAGTTTGTAGTTACCCCATCACCCTCCTCGCTCCGTCTGGCCCCGTTTGCCCCCGGTCTCTCGGGCCTTTCGGTACTCGGAGACGACGAGTTCGGTCAGTTCCTCGACGGAGCTCTCGGCGACCGGTTTGTCGTACTCTATGCGGCCGTTCCTGAGCAGGTTGACCCTGTCGCAGACGTCGAAGACCTGGGCATAGTTGTGGACGATCAGGATCATGGGTATGCCCCGCTCCTCCTTGAGGCGCTGGATGAGGTCGAGGATCAAGGCCCCCTCCTTCGCGCCCATCGCCGCCAGGGGCTCGTCGAGGAGGAGCATCTTCGCGTCCGAGTAGACCGCGCGCGCGACGGCTATGGCCTGGCGCTGCCCGCCGGAGAGCCTCGCTACCTCGGTGTCTATTGACGGGATGTTCACGCCCATGTCGTCCAGGTACTCGGCCGTCTTCTCCTTCATCTTGCGGTTGTTGAGGAAAGGACCTACGGTCATCTCGCCGTTCAGGAACATGTTGTGGAAGACCGAGAGCTCGTTGATGAGCGCGAGGTCCTGGTAGACGGTCTGGATGCCCAGAGAGCGTGCCTGGGAGACGGAGCGGAGGTTGACCTCGTCGCCCTGGATCAGGATTCTTCCGCCGTCGGGACGGTGGAAGCCCGTTATGGTCTTGAGCAGCGTGCTCTTGCCGGCCCCGTTGTCCCCGATGAGCCCGAGCACCTCGCCCTCGCTGACGTGAAGATCTACGCCCCTGAGTACCTCGACGGCGCCGAAGCGCTTGACGACGCCATCCACCTGCAGGAAGTCCTGGCCGTTGGCGGAGCCGTTGTTCGAGCCGTTCTCCATCATGCTCTCCCCGCGCCGCGAAGCCTCGCGACGTAGACGTTTAGGATCATGGCTATAAGGATGGCGACGCCGAGGATGATGTTGAAGGTGTAGGCGCTGATGCCCTGCAGCGTGAAACCGTTGCGGAGGATGGTAAGCACCAGCGCTCCGAGGAACGCGCCCGTTACGGTCCCGACCCCGCCGAGGAGGGCCGTACCCCCGATGACCGCCGCGGCGATGCAGAGGAGCACTATGTCGGGTCCGCCGGCGAGCGGGTCTATGGAATTTATGCGGAAGGCCTCGATGATGCCGACGAAACCGCCCAGCACGCCGCACAGTATGAAGTTGCCGATCTTGATGCGGGCGATGCTAACGCCGGCCTCCCTCGCCCCTAGCGGGTTGCCGCCGGTGGCGTAGGTGTGCAGTCCCCACCGGGTGCGCGAGAGGACGAGCTGCAAGACGGCGACGATGATCAGGGCCCATATGGTCCCGGCCCAGGCGGACTCACCTAGCACCTGGGTGATAGAGCTCGTCTCCGGCGTGGTAGCGGGGAAACCTCCTGTGAGCGTGACGTTGAGGCCGGCGAGAAGGAAGAACATACCCAGCGTCGTGATCAGCGAGGATACGCCGAGGTAGACGGTGATCAGGCCGTTTACAAGGCCGACCAGGGCCACGGCTAGAAGTCCGACGACCACCGCGAGCGGCAAGATGAGGAAGAGCTCGTCGTAGGCTAGATACATTACTATCGGTGCGAACGCGAAAGACTGGCCAACGGAGAGGTCGATCTCACCACAGATTAGCAGCAGACACAACGCCGACGCGAGGACCACATAAGGCACGGCGAACTGGGCGAGCGAGAGGAGGTTCTGCGGGGAGAGGAACGCGCTGTTCGCGGCCTGGAAGTAGAGCGCCAAACCCACGAGGACGATGAGGATGCTTACCTCCCGCACCCGGATGAGGCTGCCCAACAACCTGCTGCCAAGACCGCGTTCCTGAGTACCGGCACCATTCTGCGCTGTGCTCTCGCCGGTGGTCTCGCTCAAGTTTTCCTCCTCCCGCTCTCCGAGATCCTAGAGGCCTACGTGGGCGCCTTCACGACCTTCTGCACTTCGGAGTCTCCTTCGAAGCGGGACTCGGTTTCCAGGTAGCGGGCCACCGTGTCAGGTGTGATGAAGATCAAGCCCGTATTCGTCTCGGCCGGCCCAGTGACCCCTCCGGAGATCTTGTACAGGTAGAGTTGCATAACGGGGAGGAAGCCCTGCAGATAAGGCTGCTGGTCGATCGTAAAGTCTATGTGATTGGCTCTCATGAGCTTGAGGGTTTCCGGCAGGAGATCGTAGCCGCCGGCCCTGACGCCCTGCTCGTGCAGGCCGAATTGCTCCATCGTCTGGGCGATACCCTGGGTGCTCCCCGCGTCCACGGCGAACATCCCAGCCACATCCTTATGGCCGTTGTACCAGGCTTCGATCCTGGACCTCTCCTCCGTTATCTCAGCGCCCGTGGTGACCTGTTGTATCTCTATGTTCGCCCCGGAATCCTCTATGGCCTGCTTGGCGCCATCTATTCGTGGCTGGATGTTGAGCTGACCCGGCGTGGCTATGAACAGCGCCACGAGACCCTCGTCGACGAGACTGACGATCCGATTTCCCATCTCGACGCCGGACTGGAAGAGGTCCTGTCCCACGTAAGCCAGCGCAGGGTTGGTTCCAGGCCCCTTGCCGTTCGCGTTGTAGGCGATGACGGGGATGTCGTTGTCGAGGGCCTTCTGGATCGGGTCGTTGAATGCCACGGGGTCGACGACACAGACGGCTATGCCGGCCGCGTTGCCCGAGATGGCGGTGTTCATCGCGTCGATCATCTCCGAGACGACAGATTTCTCCGAGCCCGTCCACTGTGATGTAGTCCCGAGCAGAGCCTGCGCGTCCTCGATGCCGTACTGGGTCGGCACGAAGAACGAGTTCGTCGTCACGTGGTTGACGAAGACGAAGTTCCACTCCGGCGTGTCGGGAAAATTGCCGCCAGACCCGCCGCCACCGCCCTGACTGGCCTGCTGCGCCGCCTCGCGCCTGCATCCCGCGAGCAATAGCCCGGCCGACGCCAGCGCGCTCCCCGCGAGAAACTGCCTGCGGCCCAGCCTGTAGCCCCCGAGCCCCTTTGTCCCGGATCCATGGTCGCTCATCGCTCACCCCCGTTTGTCGGTTTTCAACGGCCCTTCCCCTGCCAACATTGTTATACCAATATGTATCCGTGTCAAGTGCGGCCTCGCGGTGCTCTACTCGGGGTTGCCTTGATCCCACCACAGGCCCATCCTGGCTGTGGTACCACCGTCCACGTAGAGGACCTGCCCGGTTACGAAATCGGCCGCGTCCGAGACGAGGAAGGCTACGGCGGGGGCCACGTCCTCGGGGTGGCCCACACGGCCCCAGGGAACGAGGGTGTCGCCGAACTCGGTCGTGTAGTTCGGCATGTCGAAGTAGCGGGGGACCTCTATGATGCCGGGGCCGACGGCGTTCACGCGGACCCTGCGGTCCGTAAGCTCGATGGCGAGCTGGCGGGTGAAGGCGATGATCGCGCCTTTGGTCGCGGCGTAGGCCGTGTGGTTGGGAAAGCCGGCGAAGCCATGGACCGAAGTAATGTTGACGATACTTCCTCCTCCCCTCTGCGTCATGAGGGGCACGGCCCTCCTGGCGAGGAAGAAGTAACCCTTCATGTTTAGGTCGAAGACCGAGTCGTAGGTCTCCTCGTCGGTATCCAGGAAGTCGAGTGCCCGCGTGACGCCTGCGTTGTTGACCAGCGTGTCGAGGCCCCCGAGGGCTTCTGCAGCAGCATCCACGGTCCTCTCGCACGCTTCGACCTGGCTCAAGTCGCCCTGTACCGTGACAGCCTTGCCGCCGAGTTCTTCTATCCGCGCTACGGTCTCCTGGGGCTCGGTGTGGGCGTAGTGGACCGCGACTTCGGCGCCGCGGCGGGCCAGCTCGACGGCGATGCCCTGGCCGATACCCATGCCAGCACCCGTTACCAGCGCCTTCTTCCCCGAGAGGTCGCTCACCGGTCCACCCCCGCGCCTTCGCGCTTCTCCCAGCCTTCGGAGAAGAGGTTGAAGTGGACATCTCGTTTGGGGTTGGCTTTGATCACCTCTTCGTCCAGCTCGACGCCGAGGCCTGGTCCCTTGGGCAGCTCGAAGTAGCCGTCCACCACGTCGGGTAGGCCTGGGGCGGTCTCGCGCACCCAGGGGTCCGCGAAGTCATTGAAGTACTCCTGGATGCGGAAGTTCGTCGTACAGGCGGCCAGGTGGAGGGCCGCCGCGGTGTTGATCTGACCCCCCACGTTGTGCGGCGCGATGGTCATGTAGTAGGCGTCGGCCCACGCCGCGAGCTTCTTCGTCTCCAACAGCCCGCCGATATGGCTTATGTCCGGCTGTATAACGTCGGCGGCCTGTAGCTCGAAGAGCTCCCTGTACTCCAGGCGCTGGTGAATACGCTCGCCCGTGGCGACGGTGGCTTCTATGCCATCAGAGGCCTTCTTTAGTGCCTTTAGGTTGACCGGCGGCACGGGTTCCTCGACCCAGCCGAGCCCGAAGGGCTGGAGCATACGCGCCATCTCTATGGCCGTGGCGGGGGAGAAGCGGCCGTGCATCTCAAGCAGGATCTCGACCTCAGGGCCTATGGCGTCCCTGACGGCCTCGACGAGCGAGACGGCCCGCATCTTCTCCCCGTACTCCAGCTCGTAGTGTCCGGGACCGAAGGGGTCGAGCTTCAAGGCTTTGTATCCTCGCTCTACGACCTTCTTCGCGGCCTCGTGGAACTCCTCGGGTGTGCGCTCGACCCGATACCAGCCGTTGGCGTAGGCCTTGACCCTACTTCTCACGGGACCGCCGAGCAGGTTGTAGACTGGCTGGTCAAGGGCTTTGCCGACGATATCCCAGCAGGCCGTCTCGAACATGGCGATGCCGCTGCTCATCACCTCGCCGGCGCGCGAGAAGTCGTCGCGGCCCATCTTCTTGACGAGTTCCTCTATCTCGAAGGGGTCGTGCCCGACGAGGTGCCTCGGGACCGCCTCGGCCAGGTACCCGACGAGAGCGTCCGTGTGGTTGACCATCCTGGCCTCGCCGAGGCCGGTAAGCCCTTCGTCGGTGTGGGCGCGGATGATGGTCAGGTTGCGCCACTCCGTGCCGACGACGAACGTATCGGCGTGCGTGATCTTCATGCCATCTCCTTTGCGTCGACCGGTAAGCCCGGGAAGGTCGTGCCCGAAGGGGTTGTCTCGGCGTCGGGGTAGTAGCGCCGGAGCATCTCCTGGCCGATCCTGGCCCGCCTGACCCTCTCCCTGCCGAGCGCGACCGCCGTCTCCTGGAGATGGGTCCCGCTCGGGTAGATATTGGGCGCGTTCCTGAGGCCGAACTTGACGAAGACGGGCGAGGTGACCCTTACGAGGTCGGGGATCTCGTAGTGCCTCACGAACCCGCCGAAGTCGTCGGGAACCTCGACGTAGACGTCGAGCGGAAGATCGGTCACGGCGCGTATCGCCGCCAATTGTGCGAGCGACAGATCGGTCGGCACGTTATACGTATCGGCCCCCAGGTCCTCCATCGCCTTTACGGCCGCCGCGTTGGCAGCCGAAAGTTGCACGGAGACCTTGAGGACGAGGTCAGCGGGCAGCTCTCCCTTCGCCCTGAGGTCGCGCAGGACCCACAGGAGTCCGGCGTCAGCGACGAGGACGCCGCGCAGCCCCAGGGAGACGCCGCGCAGCACGTCTTCGAGGGCGTAGGCGAGCTGGTCCTGGCCGCGGTGCTGGGCCCCGAGCACCTTACCGGCGCCGGAGACGACTGCCGCGCCGGTCTCCCAGGAGGCGCGTGGCCCGACGAAGAGCGAGAGTTCGAGGTCGGCCTCGCGCGCCATGTGGCACATCTCCAGGATCTCGGCGTCCGTAAGGAGCATGATCCCCGACCCCTGGGAGACGCGGTGGATCTGGACCTCTCGTCTCTCGGCCTCCTCGATGACCGCCTCGAGAACCCGTGGCCCCTCGACGCTCGGGATCTCGACCCTGTACTGCGCCCCGTCGGGGAAACGCTTGCCCGAGTCGGGAAGATCATAGAGGTCGCGCCCCGGCAACCCCAGCCCGGACAATAGCTCGTTGGCCTTCATATTCCCTCCTTCTCCCGAATCTCCCCGGCTTCGAGTACGCCTTCGCCTATGGCTGCCTCGATGTCTTCCGAGGTCTTCGAGAGGTGCGCGCGCATCTCCTCCCGCGCTCCCGTGGCGTCCCTCTCCTGCACCCTGCGTAGTATCCGCTCATGTTCCCCGAGCGCCCGCAGCGCGTTGCCCGGCCTGGATGCGCTTACCCTGCGGCTCGCCCGCAGCAGGTCGACTACGGGCTCGAGCATCGTCAGCAAGACCTCGTTGCGGGCCCCTCGCGCCAGCAGCGCGTGGAACTCGACGTCGGCGTCCACATAGCCCTCCGGCGCCTCGATGGATTCCCGCATCCTGTCGAGCCGGAGCCGCATCGCGGCCACGTCGTCGGACCCGGCGCGCTCCGCCGCGAGGCCAGCGACCTCGACCTCGAGGATCTTGCGTATCTCCAGGAGCTCCCACAGGGTCTTCGGCTGGACGCGCAAGAGCACGCCGAGCGTGTCGCGTACGGCCCGCGGGCTGCCGCCGCTGACCACCGCGCCGCGGCCGTGCTCGATGCTGATCAGGCCCCGTGCCTCCAGCAGGTTCAGAGCCTCCCTTACCACCGTCCTGCTCACCCCGAGGCGCGCGCATAGCTCACGCTCGGGCGGGAGTCGCTCCCCCGGCTCCAGCCCGCCAGAGATGACCATCTCCAGCAACTGGTCCGCCGCCCGATCCCTGAGCCTGGTTCGTCGTGCCCGCTCATTCACCTGCGGATATTGTCATACCAATCAGGATGCCTGTCAAACGCGTCGTTCACCGGGCATCCATACTCTTCCTGCGGGAGCCCATAACGCGGCCGTTGATCGTCTGTAGCGGGAAGAGCAAGATGTAGACGTACCCTGCCCAGGAGATCGTGGCTACACCCCCGAGGACGGCGATGGCCATCGAGGCCAGACCGACGGAGATGTTCAGGAGGCAGGACTGAATCTCCTCGCGCGTCACCGACAGCTCGCGCGCGTCGAGTTCCAGCGCGTCGCGCAGCGAGTAGGCCCGCAGGTACATCAGCAAGAACAGGATCTGGACGGCGACGAAGCCGGCCCCGTAGACGACCATCAGCAGCGGGACCTGGGACGCCTCTATCTTCTCGCTCTGGGCGAAGCCGAACAGCAGGTCGATCAGGTAGGTAAAGAGGAACTTCAGGGGGTAGACGTAAATGAGCATGATGAACAGCAGCGCCGCGTTCAGCCACAGCGTCGGCAAATCGTTCAGGCCGTAGCGCCTGAAGTACTTGTAGTGCTCGTACCACACGATGAGGAGCAGATAGAAGCAGATCGCGAACCCGAAGAAACCTCGCATGGTCGCGAGCAGCTCGTCGAAGGTCTTGGGGACCTCCAGCGACACCACCAGGAGCGTCACCGCGAAGGCGAAGACGGCGTCCGAGAAGCCCTCTACGCGCGAGACGTCCTCCCCGCGCCAGCGGAAGTCCTCCTCGCCGCCCGCCTCCGCGCCAACCCTTCGCGCACCACCGTCCGTCAACCCCCGCCCGTCTCCACCGGCTCCGGTACCATAATAAAGGAGCGATCGCAGGACTGACAGTGAAAGTACGTTGCGGAGCGTGGGGCGGGGAACTCAGACATCGACGCGAGCTCCCCTGGTCGTTTCCCCGTTGCTTTGACTACGGACGCGCGTCCGGTATACTCGCGACGCTACGTGATAAAGAACATACGTCCATGATCATCGAGATGCCGGATGTCGAAGAGCATCTCTTTTTTTGTGTCTTGTGCCTGTCCTCTCCCGTTGAGTGGTAGCCCGCGACGTACGCTCCTTATGGTGGCGACCACAACTATAGAGAGGAAACAGCACATCATGGCAAGTACTTTATCCGAGGTCCAGGAGACCTCTTTCGCGGATCTGCCCTTATCCGAACAGTCCCAGAGGGCCGTGGCCGACCAGGGTTGGAAGACCCCTACGCCCATCCAGGCTCTGGCGTTGCCCGAGCTATCTGGACGGGGAGGACGTGGTCGGGCTCGCGCAGACCGGAAGCGGCAAGACGGCCGCTTTCGCCATACCCCTGATCGAGGGCCTCGACCGCAAGGCGCGGAACGTACAGGCGCTCGTGCTCACACCGACGCGGGAGCTGGCCGCGCAGGCCGCGGCGGAGATCTCGAACCTTTCCCGTCACGCCCCGGTCCGCCCCGTCGTTCTCTGCGGGGGCGTGCCGATAGGGCCCCAGATCAAAGCCCTCAAGAACCGCTCCGCCGCCGTCGTGGTCGGTACGCCAGGACGCATTATCGACCACCTGCAGCGGGGCACGCTGCGCCTCGGCTCGGTGCGCTACCTCGTGCTCGACGAGGCGGACAGGATGCTCGACATGGGCTTCGCGCCCGACGTCGGACGCATCCTCTCCGATACCCCCGATAGCAGACAGACCGCCCTCTTCTCGGCCACGATGCCTGACGCCATACGCGGGATGGTCAAGCGCCACATGCGCTCTCCGCGATACCTGACGGTGGAGTCCGATGCGCCCACGGTGGACACCGTCGAGCAGGTCTATTATCGGGTGGACGGCAGGGACAAGACGCGGGCCCTACGGGCCTTGATCGACGCCGAGGATAACCCCCTGGCGATCGTGTTCCGCAGGACCAAGCACGGGGCGACCAAGCTGCACCGCCAGCTGGAGAGGGACGGCTACAAGGCGGCCCTCCTGCACGGCGGGAAGTCGCAGTCGCAGCGCACCAAGACGCTCGCAGGATTCACCAAGGGCCGGAGCAGGATCCTGGTCGCGACCAACGTCGCCTCGCGCGGCCTCGACATCCCCGACGTCTCGCACGTCGTCAACTACGACCTCCCCGAAGACGCTGAGACCTACGTGCACCGCATAGGCCGCACGGCGCGGGCAGGCAAAGACGGGGTGGCGGCGACGCTCGTGGGCGAGGCCGAGGTCAGAGAGTTCGACAAGATACAACGCTCCCTCCCCGTCCAGGTGCGCAGGAGCAAGCTGCCACTCTTCGCCTGATACCGAGTCCGCTAGAACGGTACCGCGTTCGGGCTGCGGGCACGTAGAGAGAGCGGCGACCTCCCGTGCCCGTCATTCCCGCGAAAGCGGGAATCTACGGACCTTGGGAGAGGGTCCGGGCGGTCCCCGTCGAGCCGCCGGCGTTTACCCGGACCTGGTATGACCCCCAATCATCTGGCCAGCTCGTCGGAAGGCGAGTTTTCAGGAACACGATCTCGAGCGGTTCATCTGGTATAAGCAGAGAACCGACTATTTTGATCGGATTCGCTGCCAAACTCGCGTTCACGGATCGATGATCCCCGGCCCTTCGGTCGACCTGTACGAAGGTTCAGGCCAAAAACCGTCCCCACGCCCGATGTGCGAGCCTCCTTCCCGGCGCAAGATGTAAGCGCACAAGGCAGGCGACGAGAGGGAGCAAATGAACGACGAACCGCTGGCGCAGATAGAGCGCGAGGTTCTGGGGTGGGACGGGGTTTTCAAGAAGAGGGACGAAGACGGTCCCGGTGGGATCGGCGTCACCGGCTACAGGTACGGAGACCCCGAGACTGGAGGACCCCAGATCGGGCACGTCCACGACGACGGTCACGCCGACTTCCGGTTCCCCAGAGAGGTCAGGGACGAGTTGATCCGGTCCGGGCGGGCGATCCCTCACCCCGCGTTTCCGAACAGCCGGACGACGGCGAGCTACCGGATAGGAAGCCCGGAAGACGTGGCAGGAGCCCTGGAACTCTTCCGCATGAACTATGAGCGAAGAAAGGACCGAAACGGTCCGGTGGCGAAGGTCGGATAATGATCACCCGGCCACCGATGAATCCGCCCCTGTGAAGGGCTTGTCCGGGTCCGCGCGGAACTAACCCAAGGGTGGTGAACGGTGATGAAAGCGGTGTGGTTGGCGGAGTTCGGTGGGCCTGAGATGCTCGTCGCGGCGGACGCCCCCGACCCGGTTCCCGGTCCCGGGCAGGCGTTGATCGAGGTGGTGTTCGCCAACATCACCTTCGTCGAGACCATGTTCCGCGCGAGCGGTTTCGGGCCGTTCGAGACGGAGTTGCCGATGATACCTGGCAACGGCGTCGGCGGTTGGGTCGCGTCGGTCGGCGTGGAGGCCGACGAACGCCTGATAGGCAAGCGGGTGGTCGCGAGCACTGGCGGTTCGGGCGGCTACGCCGAGCGCGCCGCCGTGGATGCCGGAGGGCTCGTAGAGGTGCCCGAAGGTCTCGAACTCGAAGATGCGGTGGCGTTGTTGGCTGACGGGCGAACAGCGATTATGCTGATCCGGAAGGCTAGGTTGCGCGAAGGAGAGAGGGTGCTGGTCGAGGCCGCTGCGGGCGGCGTGGGCACGTTGCTGGTTCAGCTCGCGCGGGCCGCTGGCGCCAGGGTCGTCGCGGCCGCCGGCGGCGCGTGCAAGGTCGAGGTGGCACGCGGCGCTGGCGTCGAGGTGGCGGTGGATTACCGGGAGCCGGATTGGGCTGAGCAGGTACGGGAGGCCGTTGGCGGTGTAGACGTCGTCTTCGACGGGGTTGGCGGCGACGTCGGAGAATCCGCTTTCGGGCTGCTCGACCGCGGTGGCCGAATGATCCGGTTCGGGATGGCGAGCGGCGAATGGGCGAGGATATCTGGCGAGGCGGCAGCCGGGCGCGGGGTGGAGTTGATCGGCCTTTCGCGGCTGGCGCCGGAGGAGACGAGAGCACTCACCAAGGACGCTCTGGCCGAGGCGGCGGCGGGCCGGTTGCGGCCGGTGATCGGGCAGCGGTTCCCGCTGGAACGGGCCTCTGATGCCCACGCTGCCATCGAGTCTCGCGCCACCGTGGGCAAGACGCTGCTCGTCACCTGACCGACGAAAGATACGACACCCCGACTTGCGAGGCTCACCACGAAAGGACAAGACCGATGAAGATAACCGATGCTGACCACACAAACTGGCGGGTAAGAGACGTCGAGAGGTCTCTGGGCTTCTACCGCGACGTCCTTGGTCTCGAGCCGTTCGGGCTAGAGGAGTATGAGCGCGGAGAGCATCCCCTCGTCTCGCTGCGGGTAACGCCTGCCTTCATCCTGCATCTGAGGCCGGATCCCACCTTCGAGACCGTCTCGACCGGGGGTTACGATCACCTCGCCCTGGTGGTCGAGGGTACGGACCCGGATGCGCTGGCCGAACGCCTTACGGAGGCTGGCGTGGAGATCGAAAGTAGGTCGGAGAACGTCATTGGCGCCCGAGGATCGGGAGAAGCCCTGTACGTTCGGGACCCTGACGGCTACCTGATAGAGCTCAAGCTCTACGATGTCGAGTCCGGGGATTCCCGAGACGAATGAGCATCTTCACCAAGAATGAGATCGAGTACCTCGGGAGCGGCCTCCTCGGGCGCCTCGCGACCGTGGGCCAGGACGGAACCCCGCACGTCGCGCCTGTCGGAATGATCTCCCACAACCAACATCTCGACACGATGGACATCCGCGGGCACGACCTGACGAACACCAAGAAGTTCCGCGATATTGCGCGTTCCGGACGCGGCGCCCTCGTCATGGACGATCTCGCCTCCACAAAGCCGTGGCGGCCACGGGGAATAGAGGTCCGCGGGCGTGCCGAGGCCATCGAGAAGCCGGAGCCCGTGATCCGCATTCACTCCGAGCGCATCGTGGCCTGGGGCCTCGACACCGGCGGGTTCGGGCGCAACAGCCGATCCGTCGGATGAAGATCCAGCACGACTACTATCCGGCACATGGGCGACCACGAGGGTAAACCCGATCGGGTGCGCCGCGAGTCACTTCTCATCCTGGCAGGCTGACCCGCGCGGGAGACGCCTTCCATCCGCTTGATGGCACTGCTCCGGAGAGCGTCGGCCCCGGCGAGGTCGCCTACGCCAGCGGTGCCGAGATCCTGACGCGCCACTTCGTCTACAAGCAATCCAGCAGGGCGCTTCTCACCGATTCCACCGGCTTGCTCTTCCTGGTCTCGGAGGTGCTTGGAGAGGTCGAATCCGGCGAGGGAGTGGCAGGAGATGGCGTACAATCTAGACTGACCAGATATCTGTTCGGAGGAGATAAGTCGTGTCCTGGCAACTGCAGGAAGCCAAGCAGAAGTTCAGCGAGTTGGTGAGGCGTACGTTGGAGGAGGGACCGCAGGTGGTTACGAAGCACGGCGAGGAGGTCGTCGTGGTGGTCCCGGTTGAGGAATTCCGGCGGATGAGCAATGACGGCGAGAAGAAGATGGACTTCAAGGAGTACCTGATGAGCGCGCCGGAGGGGTTGGAGCACATAATCCTGGAGCGTCCGCCCAACGATTTCCCGCGGGACGTGGATCTCACGGACGAGTCTTGAGCTTCGTCCTGGATACCAACGTCGTCTCCGAGCCACGCAAAGGACGGCGCGCTGACACCAACGTCATGCGATGGTTCTCTTCCGTAGATCCGAACGAGTTGTACATAAGCGTGTTGGTGATTGGTGAGATCAGGCAGGGCATCGAGGGATTGAGGAGACGAGATCCCTTACAGGCCAGCCACCTCGAGTCCTGGCTCGCTGGGTTGTGCCGAGGTTATGCCGATCGCATTCTGCCCGTCGATCTGGAGGCTGCTGAGGAATGGGGGCGGATGAACGTGCCAGATCCCATCTCCACAAGGGACGCGCTAATGGCGGCAACGGCGAAGGTCAGGAACATGACCTTCGTGACCCGCAACACGTCCGACGTCGCGCGAACCGGCGTGCGGCTGCTCAACCCATTCGACGTTTCTGAGTAAGAGTGCCGAGAGATCCGCGCTACTTCGACCAGCGCTGAGTCAGCGGACCTTTCTCACCGAACAGGGGATCGGACTTTGGTAAGGGGACGTCGCGGATGTTCTCCAGTACCTCGGGGCGTTCGCCTTCTTCGCCGGTACGCAGGTCGTAAGATTCCTGTCCGCGCGGCTGGAGGCCGGGATCAAGGAAAACTTCGAACGCCTCGGTCTATAGCTCGGGTTGCCATGTTATGCAGGAGGTTCGACGTGGTTACTATACGCGGCCTCAAAGCCTGCCTGCGCGAGCGTGTGCTGCGGGAGGCGATGCCTGGCTGAGGACGCTCGGGTACACTATTAACGAACAGGCACTTTTCGTTAATAGCTGTTGGCGTTGTTCACACGAGTGAGAATAGTATGAAGCGCGGACCTGCGGGACAGTACGAGATCACCGCCACGGGGGGCGAGACCGTGCGCGCCTTCATGCCTGCGCCGCTGCCTCCCGACCCGCCGCTAGATCTCTCCGGCGAACGTCAGCGCTCTCTGGAACGGGCCTTGCTCGCCTGCGGGCGGCTGGATGGTGTCACCGCTTTGCTCCCTGACCCCGACCTGTTCCTCTACGCCTACGTCCGGCGCGAGGCTGTGCTCTCCAGCCAGATCGAGGGTACCCAATCTTCCCTGTCCGACCTTTTGCTCTTCGAGCTCGACGAGGCGCCGGGCGTTGCCTTCGACGACGTTGTGGAGGTCTCCAATTACGTGGCCGCCCTCGAACACGGCATGGCCAGGCTGCATGGAGGCTTCCCGCTATCCAACCGCCTGCTGCGCGAAATGCACGAAAAGTTGCTAGCACGCGGGCGCGGCGCCGACAGGCAGCCCGGCGAATTCCGCCGCAGCCAGAATTGAATCGGCGGCACCAGCTTGGGCAACGCCCGTTTCGTACCGCCCCCGCCGCAGCACGTCGAAGATTGCATGGCGTCGCTCGAGCGCTTCATCCATACCGCGAACGACGGTTCGAAGGCGTCACTATCACCGCCGGGTCCGCTGTGGACACCGCCCACCGGTTGCTCGCGCTGTTTCGCGATGACGCCGCCCGCGTGCAGGCGCTCGGGCGAGCCGCCGCCAATGCCCTGCGGGTATTCGACGCTCTCCGTAACCGGCCCCTCGCCACCCTGAACGCCCTGACCGAAAGTACTGGGGTCAGCTACCCGACCGTCGCCCGCGCGGTGCAGGCGCTGGAGAACCTCGGCATCGTGCGCGAGATCACCGGCCGCAAGCGCGAGCGGGTGTTCGCATATTCGCGCTACGTCGCTATCCTCAACGAGGGGACAGAGCCGCTGTGAAGAAAGCCTTCGTGATTGCGGCTGCTCGCCACGACACTCCAGAAGCAGTTCGCGGCGCTGGCACTCGAGACACTCGAAGGGGCGACGATGCCCACGCTGCCCAAGTTCTCGGTACGGTCATTGTTTACCCCGGGAAAAGAAGCACGCCTTGAAAAGGGTACTCTGGGTGTTGGTGCTTTCGTGTATCTTGGCGTCCTGCGGTGGTGAGCCCACGGAGCCCGAGGCGACTCCCCCGGAAGCGGGCGCCAGGAGAACGACCGCAGGCGGGCAGACGACCCCCGTCGCGGGAGCCACCGAGGAAGCCGTGGCGAAGGAGACCACCAGGCGCGAAGCGACGGCTCAGACCGGCGGCGCGGGGGAGCCGGAGCTTCGTCAAGGACCGGCGAGCAGCAGCACGCCGACCCGACCGGCGCTCGGTACGAACGGCATGGTCAGCTCCGCTCACCCCCTCGCCACGCGGGCGGGGTTGGAGGTCCTCGAAGACGGGGGCAACGCTTACGACGCAGCAGTTGCCGTCGCGGCTTCCCTGGGCGTCGTGGAGCCGTACATGAGCGGCGTGGGCGGCTACGGGGCGATGGTCATCTACGACGCGCAGGCCGGAGAGGCGAGATCTCTCAGCGCCGCCACCAGGGTGCCGGAGACGCTCGACCCGGCCGTGTTCCGCCCGCCGGCGCCGGGTTACCTGCAGAGCAGACAGGGCGCCCCGGCTATCTCGACGCCTGGCGCGGTAAACGACTGGGAGGCCCTCTGGGAGGAGTACGGCGAGCTCCGGTGGGAACGCCTCCTCGAGCCCGCCATAAGACAGGCTGAGGAAGGGTTCATTTTGGACGAGGAGAACTCTGCCTGGATCGGCTCCGAGTTCTACACGTTTCCCCCGCACGCCCGGCAGATATACGGCGAGAATGGGAAGCCCCTCGTCGCGGGACAGCGCCTCGTGCAGGAGGATCTGGGGCGTTCTCTGCGCCGGATCTCCGAAGAGGGCGCGGACGCGGTCTACGGCGGCGAGCTGGGCGAGGCGATGGCGTCCGAGGCGCTGCGAAACGGCGGCTTCCTGACCGAAGGCGACCTGGACGCCAACCGTCCCGAGTGGCAGGAGCCCATAAGCGTGGGCTACAAGGGTAACGAGATCGTCACTTCTCCCACGCCGACGACCGCGTGGAACGCCCTCACCCGCCTCGGTGTCATGAGCCGGCTCGACCCGGTGGCCCTCGGCCACAACACTGTGGCGTATCTCGACACGTACGCGGCCGTGACGCGACGGGCTCACTACGAGCGGTTCGAGTACGCCGCCGACCCGGAGGTCGCGCGTACACCCCTGGACCTGCTGCTCTCCAAAGACTACTGGGAGCAGGAGGCCGCCGCGGTAGAAGATCCGTCGGCAAGCTCGTCCGCGAGATCCTCGCCCGTGGCGCTGGATCTCACCGAGCAGCGCGGGCATACCACGCACTTCGTGGTGGCCGACAGGGAGGGGAACGTGGTCAGCATGACGCAAACACTCGGCAACATCTTCGGGAGCAAGGTCATGCCCGAGGGTACGGGTATTTGGCTCAACAACTCGATCAGCTACTCGCACTTCGAGCCCGAGGGCAACCCGCTCGACGTCTTCCCCGGTCGCCACAGGCTCGTCGGGATAGCGCCGACAATCATCATGCGCGACGGCAGGCCCCGGATCGCCCTGGGCTCCCACGGCGGCTACTACATCTTGCAGACCACGCCGCAGATGATCATGAATCTCATCGACTTCGACATGAACGTCCAGCAGGCCATAGCCGCTCCCCGCATAAGCTTCACCGCACCGAACTCGTTCGCGGTGGACGCCGGCATGCCTGCCTCTGTCTGGGGTGGGCTCGAGGCCACGGGCCACGATGTTTATGTAGACGAGTACGGGCTCGGCAACGCCCACGGCCTGACCGTTGAGTACGGCCCGGGCAAAGCCGGCGAGCCTACCCGGTTCACCGGTGGCGCCGATCCAAGGGCCCAAGGGATCGCCATCGGCTATTGAACTGCTGAAGTGCTTTCTACCCGGCCTTCCTACTACGCCTCCCGGCCCGCAAGAAAGCCCCGGGAGAAGACGCTACCCTTGGCACGGGCACCCTGGCCTCGAGCAGGATGTCTCGCAAACTCTCTATACGATGGACCAGGAAGGCGAAGCCTTTTTCGATGGTCTGCTCCACTCTGCCTTCGATCAGGAAAGCTCCTTCGTGGTGCAGGATGTCGCCGCACCTCTCGTAGACGGAGCGGAAGATGGTCGCCTGGAGCAGGCCCCACTCGTCTTCGAGTAGCAGGAAGTACACGCGGTAGCCGCTCTTCGTCGGGGGGCTCTGGAGGCATTCGATCAGGCCCGCCGCGCGGGCCCTACTCCCGTGCGGCAGGTCCATGATCCCGTCGCTCGGAACGACTCCTAGCTCTTTGAGGGCGTCGCGGTACGGCGCGAGAGGGTGACGGTGGACGTTCAGGCTTAGTACCTCCCACTCCATCCTCTCTCTGGCCGTGTCCGTGAGGGGGAGATGCTCGACGCTCCTCCTCTCCCTCGATGCCCACCAGCTCGCCGGGTGCTGTATCGGGATCTCCTGCTGCCTCCCACGCCTCTTCCTCGGCAGCGTCCCGCTCTCGCCAAGCAGTCGAGAGCGTTCCGTACCTCCCGCCAGGGAGTCGAGGAAGCCTCCCTTGATGAGGTTCTCTAGCGAGTCCTTCTCGACGGCCGTCCTCCCGTAAAGGTCAGCGACCGAGACGAAAGGCCTCTTGCGCCGCCCGGCGAAGATGGATGAGATGGCCCTCTCCGATAGCCCCTTGCAGTAGCGCAATCCTACGCGGAGGGACGTGCCATCCTCCTCGACGGTGAAGTCTTCGCCCGAGAGGTGGATGTCCGGCGGGAGTGTTTTGAGTCCTATTCTTCTCGCCTCGTTCAGGAGCAATCGCGGGCTGTAGAAGCCCATCGGCTGTGAGTCGAGGACGGCCGCGAAGAACTCGGCCGGGTAGTAGCGTCTCATGTACGCGCTCGCGTAGGAGAGTTCCGCGAAGCTGGCACCGTGGGCGGCGGAGAAACCGTAGACCGAGAACCCCTCCATCCACGAGAAGACCTCGTTCGCCCCGGCTGCCGGGACGCCGTTCTCCCGCGCCCGCCGCAGGAACTCCCGGCGCAGGTCCCGCATCGCCCCAGGCCCCCTGTCCTTGGTCATGGCGCGCCGCAGGAAATCTCCCTCCGCGAGGGTGAAGCCGGCGACGGCGTTGGCCACGGCGAGGACCTGCTCCTGGAAGATGAGCAGGCCGTAGGTTGGTCTGAGGATCTCCTCCACCTCGGGCAGGATCGCCCGGTATCTCTCCCGTCCGTTCCTCCTCATCACGTAAGGGGTGATGAGGTCACCCCTCACAGGACCCGGCCTGAACAGTGAGATCTGCGCAACGAGGTCGAAGAACCTCCTCGGCCCGAGCCTACGGCTCAGGTGCATCTGGCCCGGGGACTCGAGCTGGAAAACCCCGGCGTTCCTGCCCGTCCTGATGAGGGCGTAGGTCTCTTTGTCCCCCGGCGGCAGGTCGTAGGGATCCACCCTGCGCCCCAGCCTCCTCGAAGCCAACTCCCCGGCCTTGTGTAGCGCGGTGTGCATCCTGAGGCCGAGCAGGTCCAGCTTCGGCAGGCCCACCCGCTCCAGGTCGTCCTTGTCGTACTGGCAGCGCAGGAGCCCCTCCATCCCAGAAGGCTCCAGCGGCACCAACTCCGAGAGTAGATGCTCCGCCGTCCCGAATACCATCCCCCCGCTGTGGGTGCCCCCCTCTTTTATGCGCCCGGCGAGCCCCGCCGAGAGCTCGAGCAGGAGCCGATACCTCTCCCTGTCTTGCAACGGATGGCCTTTCATCGCGGGTTCCGCGAGAGACTCATCCCAGCCGGAGAGGCCAGCGTACACCCGGTTGCGGTCCGAAAAGCGGGTCGGGACGTTTCTGCTGAGAACGTCGATCTCGCCCGGCGGGTGCCCGAGCGCCCGCGCCGCGACCCTCACCGCCCCCCGCAGCGACATCGTCTGCACCGTAGCGGCCTCCGCGACCCCAAGCCGTTCGTAACGCCGGATCATCTCGAAGCGCACCTCGTCCCGCCTGACGGAGCAGAAGTCCAGGTCAACGTCGGGAGGGTCCCTGCGCCCCTCGTGCAAAAAGCGCTCGAAGAGCAGCCTGTTGGAGAACGGCTCGGGCTGGCTCAGCCCCAGACAGTACGAGACCAGACTGTTCGCGGCGCTCCCCCTGCCCGTGACGGGGATGTCTTTCGACTTCGCGATCTCTTTGGCCTCGTGCGCGATCAGGAAGTAGGGAGCGAACCCAAGGGCTTCGATGCAAGATAGTTCCCTCCTAAGCCGGGCTTTGATCTCCTCCGTCGTGGGACCGTCCGTCCCCCTGTACCGCCTTCTGGCCCCCGCGACCGTCAGCCCCAGCAACACCTTCCCTGCCGTCTTGCCCGGCGGTAGGATCGCCTGCGGCATGTGAACGGCGCCGGACAACGCAACCATACCGGCGCACCGCTCCGCGACCGTGGCCGCGTTCGCCAGGGCGTCGGGGTAGCCCGCGAACAGACGCCGCATCTCTTTCGTGGACCTGAGGTGCATCCTGTCGGTCGGCCTGTACTCCGGGCCTGGGAGATCCGTGAGGTTCGCTGCGGCGACGAGGACCTCGTGCAACCTGTGGTCGGCGGGCGTGAGGTAGGCCACCTCGCCCGTGGCGACTACAGGCACGCCGGAGGCTCGCGCGAAAGCTGCCACCCTCCCCATGTTCCGCTTTCCGTTCGCCGTCTGGTCGTCGGTCAGCTCTACGTAGAGCCGGCCTCTGCCGAAGGCCTTCGATAGAGAGCGTAAGGTCCTGACCGCTTCCTCGCTGCGGTTGTTCAGGACGAGACGCGGCAGGAGCCCGAAAGGGACGGCCCCGGTAAGGCAGATCACGCCTTCCGCATGGCCGACCACCGTAGATAACGGGCACACGGGACGGCGCCGATCCTCCGAAGAGGTCCTGTACTCCGTGATGAGCCGGCACAGAGAACGATAACCTTCTATAGACTCGGCGAGCAACACGACGTGCCCCCCCGCCGTCGAGACCTCGACCCCGACGATAGGAAGGATGCCAGCCCTATCCGCGGCCTCGAGGAAGCGGGGAATGCCGTAGAGCCCGTCCCTGTCCGTAAGCGCCAGGGACGGCATGCTTATCCTCGCCGCGGCGTCCACCAGCTCTTCGGGCCTTGCCACCCCGAACCCGAAAGAGAACCCGCTCCTGACGTGCAGGTGTAAGAAGGGGGTCTCGCTCAATCCGCCACCCCGACCAGGGCCCACGCCCCGCAGCTCTCCCGCGCCAGGTCGACCACGGCGCCGTTGGAGAGGAGCACCCTGAAGAGGTTCCTGTCCGTCGCCCTGGCCTCGTCCCACCACGACCGGACCTCCCGCCAGCGGTCCAGAATCTCGACGATCTGCCGCCTCTCGTGGCGCCGCGAAGTCAGGACCACCCGCACGCGCCCATGTTGTTTCTCCACCTCGACCGGCTCCCGTCGGGCGTGCGCGGCCTGTCCCCCCCGGCCCTCCATCTCCGAGGCTCGCGAGAGCCAGGGGGCCTGTAGCAGATGATCCCCGACCGCCCGCCTCGATTCCCTGGTCGGAAACAACGGCTCCTCGAAGCCGTCGGGCCGCAAGGGGTAGCAGTGTATCTCCGAGACGCTCGCCTCCATAAAACCACTCCTCCCTCCGGGGAGCGCCCGAGCCGGGGGATGGGAAACCCGCCCAACCGGATATAATCCGGGGAGCGGGCGTCCTCGTCTCCCTAAACCCTCGCAGACCGGTACTGGTTGGCGCCGGCCGATCCACGAGGCCCAAGGTGGGGGCGCTCCTGCTTTCTAGCTCTTCTCTATTCAAGCTACCACAAACAGTTGTTTGCAGTCTACGGCAAAAGCGTATAAAATGTCCCTGCGAGGCGTTCTGAGGAGACCTGGATGGTTCCGGAGAACTGGAAAACGACGATGGAGGTGCTCAGGCACCTGGCCCGCCTCGACGCGAGGGGGAAGGGACCACCGAGCGTGCGCGAGGTGGGGGAGGCCGTAGGTCTCAGGAGCTCCCAGACGGCGTACAAGCACCTCAAGAGGTTGGAGGAGGCCGGCTACGTCGAGCGGGAGGGCGGGCGGGCGCGGGGCGTTCGGCTCACGCAGAAGGGTTGGGGGGTCGCGGGGGAGATGCCGCTGTTGGGTAGGATCGCCGCCGGGCGCGGGCTCGAGGCCGTGCCTGTGGGGGACGAGGCCTATTCGTTGGCTGCGGAGCTCGTGGGGTCGCGTTCGGGGAGGCGGCGCTATCTATTGCGGGTCGTGGGGCAGTCCATGATCGGGGCTCACATAGCCGACGGAGACCTCCTGATCGTCGAGGAGGACGAAGACCCGCCCGACGGCACCGTGGTCGCCGCCCTGATCGGGGACGGCGAAGAGGTCACCGTCAAACGTCTTTACAGGGAGGGAGACATCCTGCGGCTCAAACCCGAGAACGGCGACCACCAGGACCTCGTCGTGCCTGCGCATGACGTAAAGATACAGGGACGCGTAGTCTACGTCGTACACCCTCCCAGAGGCCGATTCTAAGATAGGGACGGCAAACAGGGATGTAGGGGCGCTTCGCGAAGCGCCCTAATATTCAGTCGTCGAGGGCCGACAGGTCGAGTTGGTTGAGGCGCTCGGCGTCGGCGAGGATATCGATCTCGACGATCTTGCCGCCCACGACCGTGAAGCCTATGACCGAGAAAGGCCGGCCATCAGGAGCCCGCGAGACAGCCCCCGCAGACCCGTTGACGAGGGCTGGTTGTGCCGAGGGAGCGAACCGGGCGAAGGTGAGCGCCTGCCTTGCTACCGTTCGGGCACCGTGGACCACCCTCGATCCGACCGGAGTCGTGGCACCGTAGTCCGCGCGGAGCACGACGTCTGGGTCCAGAACCGCGAGCAGCGCCCCGAGATCACCACCGCGCGCCGCGGCAAGGAAGGCGTCCACAACCTCACGCTGGCGGATGGGGTCGGCATCTGGGACGGGGGCCGCTCCCCGCACCCGGCGTCGCGCCCGGCTCGCAAGCTGTCTCGCTGCGGCGGGCGAGCGTTCGACGATGGGTGAGATCTCCCCGAACGGCATCCCGAACATGTCGTGTAGCACGAACGCCAGCCGCTCGGCCGGGGTGAGCGTCTCTAGCACCACGAGCAGCGCGAGGCCCACAGAATCGGCCATGAGCGCCTCTTGTTCCGGATCGTCCCCGTCTGCGTAGCCTACGACCGGGTCGGGCATGCGCGCGTCCAGGGTCTCCTCAAAGGACTCTTCGCGGCGCGACCTGCGCGAGCGCAGAATGTTCAGGCACACCCTCGCCACGACCGTGGTCAGCCAACCGCCCAGGTTCTCGACGCCTTCGGCGCCGGAGCGAGAGAGCCGTAGCCAGGCCTCCTGTACGGCGTCGTCGGCCTCGCTGGACGAGCCGAGCATACGGTAGGCAATTGCCCTCAAGCGGGTCCTGTGCTCCTCGAAACGCCGCGTCAGCCAGTCGCGTTCGTCCATCTGTCACATACCTCCGTGGTCTCGTGTCATTGAAGTAGTGACCGACGAAACCCGGCCGATGTGACGAGGAGGTGACCAGGAGATCGGCTTTGACGGAAAACAACCTGTAGAACACAGACACCCACGGAGGAAATGAATCATGCAAGCACCGATCATGCAACCACGGATGGACAACCCGGTTATGGTCGTTCCCGACGCCCTTTCGCCCCTTCTGGACCTGGCGAAAGCCACGAGAAAGGTTGGATTGTCCCAGAACACGGCCGAACTCGTACACTTGCGGGCGGCCCAGATCAACGGCTGCGGCTACTGCGTAGACATGCACTCCCGCGACCTCAAGAAGGCGGGCGAGACGGACGAGAGGCTCTTCGCTGTGGCGGCCTGGCGTGAAGCGCCCTACTTCACCGAGACCGAACGCGCCGCGCTGGCGCTCGCCGAGGCCGCCACGCGCCTGAGCGACCGGCCCGACCCCGTTCCCGACGAGGTCTGGGAGGAGGCCGCCAGGCACTACGACGAGCCGACACTAGCCGCCCTGATCATCGAGATCGCCATGATCAACTTCTGGAACCGCATCACCGTTACCGTCAGGCAGACGGCCGGCTCTGGCCCCGGCTGAGCGCCACCAGGGCAGTGCGGTCATCGCGACGAAACGCGATGACCGCACTGCCCACCGTCTGTCGAACCAACTGGTGTACGGCGAGCAATCATACCGAGCGCTTTCGTCGGGAAACTGGAGGATCTGGCAGGTAGAGTAAGGGGCATGAACAGACCCACGGAGGCTGCCGGAGTACCGGAGCGGGAAGCTTTGCTGACCCGGCCGGTCGTGTTGCTGATCTTCGTCACTTTTGCTGCGCTCTTAGGCTTCCAGTTGCTGCTCTCTGTCGTACCGCTCTATGCGGATGAGGCGGGTGGGGGCAGCTCGGGCGCGGGGCTTGCGACGGCGGCCTTCATGCTCTCGACGGTGCTGACCCAGATCCAGATGCCACGCGTACTAGACCGTTTCGGCTACCGGCGCTCCCTCGCCGCCGGGCTCCTTTTCCTCGGGGTTCCTGCGCTGTTCTACGCGTACGCCGGGACGCTGGTGCCGATACTGGCCGTGACGCTGGCGCGGGGCGTGGGGTTCGGGATCGTGACCGTCGTCTTCGCGGCCCTTATCGTCGAACTTGCCCCTCCCGGTCGCCGCGGAGAAGCACTCGGGCTGCTCGGCCTCGCCATCACGCTGCCCAACATCTTCTGCAACGCGCTCGGGCTCTGGCTGGTGGAACACTCCAGCTTCGAGGTCGTCTTCTTGCTCGGGGGCTTGGCCCCGCTGCTGGGGCTCGTCATGATCCCGGGCATACGCTTCGCCTCGTCGGCGAAAGAAGGGGGCGAAAACGGCGCCGGCTTCTTCGCCGGCCTCGGACGGGCTCCCCTGCGGCGCATCTTCTTACTCTTCGCGGCCACGACGATGGCCGCGGGGGTCATAGTGACCTTCCTGCCCCTGGCGGTGCCCGGCTCGGGCGTGTTCTCGGCGGCGGGCGCGCTCCTCGTCGTCGGCGTCACCTCGACCGTAAGCCGCTGGTGGGCCGGACGCTTCGGCGACCGCAGGGACCCGCGCCTCCTGCTCGTCCCCGGGCTCCTGGCCTGCGCGCTCGGAACGGCCGCACTCCCCTATGGGGGCGCACCCATGCTGGCCGGGGCCACACTCTTTGGGACCGGGTTCGGGATGATCCAGAACGCGACCCTCATCCTGATGATGGGGCGCGTCTCGAAGTCCGAGTACGGGCTGGGTAGCACGCTGTGGAACGCGGCCTTCGACGCAGGGACCGGCATAGGAGCCTTCTCGTTCGGGTTCGTGATCTCCGCGGTCGGGTTCTCCTGGTCCTTCTCTCTCTGCTCAGCCCTTCTCGCGTTCACCCTCGTGCTCTTGAGTCGTGAATTTAGAGTCAGGAAGTAGGAAAGGGCTACGACTCCGAATTCCTGATTCAAAAGAAAGTACTATCACGATATATCGTGATATACTGCGAGACTACAACAGCCGTCTGGACGAAGGAGGCGAGATGTATGGTCGGGGCATGATGGGCTACGCTGGCGGGAGGCGGGCGATGGTGCCATACGGGAGGATCTCTCCCCCGAGGTTTGTGGTGGGGTTGGTGGTGGGAGGGTTGTTCTTGTTCTTTTTGGCTGGTTCCGCCTTTCAATTCTTTCCCTTCTTCTTGATCTGGGTCGCCGTCTTCTTCCTGGTGCCGGTGTTAGCGTCGGCTGCGATGGGTTTGGCGGGGCTTGCCGAGGACCGGGCTTGGAAGCGGGCGGGCGAGGCGACGGCTGAGGAGAGCAAGGAGCGGGAGCTTCTGGGGGCGCTCGCGCGGCGGGGGGAGCTCTCGGCGGCGCTGGCTGCGCTTGAGACCTCGCTCACCGTCGCCGAGGCGGACCGGATGCTCTCGGATCTCGCGGAGAGCGGTCACGTGGAGGTAAGGGCGCACGACGGAAGGTTGGGGTACGCGCTCTGGGAGCACGACCGGCGGCAGTTGACGGAAGATGCTTAGTGTCAAGGTAGAGCGTTTGCGAAAGGAGATCGAGAACATGTTCGGTCCAAAGGCGATGAAGGGGTTCTTCGGAGGGAAGCACGGGCACGGGTTCGGTCACGGTCCGAGGCGGGGACGGACGTTCGAGAGGGGGGATCTGAAGTACGTCATCCTCGACATGCTCGAGGATGAGCCCTCTCACGGGTATGCGATCATAAAGAACCTCGAAGAGCGGTCCCGCGGGTTCTACTCTCCCAGTCCAGGCACGGTCTACCCCACGCTGCAACTACTCGAGGACATGGGCCACGTTACCGCCACGCAGCGGGACGGGAAGAAAGTCTACGCCATCACGGACGAAGGACGGAAGTTCCTGGAGGAGAACCGGCGCTCCGTCGAGAATATCTGGGGCAAGTTCGGCGGCGGAGGCTGGGATCCCCAGGTCGCGTCCGAGTTGCATGAGATCCGTCACGATCTCGCGGGCCTCGGCAAACTCTTCGGTCAGCAGATGCGCGAGGGAAAAGTGGACCGCGAGAAGCTCGTGCGCGTGAGGGCCGTGATCTCGACCGCCTCACGGCAGATAGAAGACATCCTGAGAGAACGCGACGATACAGGGACGACCAGCGCGTAGAGCAGCACGTTTCAGCCGCCAGCAGACAAAAAGCTGAAGGCTGATAGCTGACCGCTGACAGCTAGTATTGGACATATCGACGTGGAGGCAACAAAATTGGGGTGGAAGTAAAGTGGGGAAAGGGGGTTCTAGGGATGGTCGGGGATCTATTCGGCCCGATCTTCATCCCTGAGAGGTTCTCGGAGGCCGTCTCCGGAAGGGCGTGGCTCTCGGCGATGCTCGAGGCGGAGGGCGCCCTGGCGGCCGCGCAGGCGCGGGCGGGTCTGATCCCCCAGGAGGCCGCAGACGCCATCGTTTCCTGCTGCGACGCTGCCCGCTTCGATCCGGGGGAGATCGGACGCAGGGGGCGCGCCAAGGGCAATCCCGTCCCGCCGCTCGTCCGGGCCCTAACCGAAGCGGTCTCCAAAGTCTCCGAAGACGCGGCCCGTCACGTCCACAAGGGGGCGACGAGCCAGGACATTGTGGACACGGCCGCGATGCTCGTCTGCCGCCGCGCCCTGGCCCTGATCCTCACCGAAACAGACGGCATCGCGGCTGCCTGCGCCCGTCTCGCTGACGTTCACAGGGACACCCTGATGCCGGGCCGCACGTTGCTCCAGCAGGCGCTCCCAACGACCTTCGGCCTGAAGGCCGCAGGCTGGCTGGTCTCGATGCTCGAGGTTGGAGAAAAGCTGCGCGAAGCGCGCGAGTTCGGACTCGCCGCGCAACTGGGTGGGGCGGCGGGGACGCTGGCCTCGCTCGGTCCTGCTGGCACGCGAGTCCTCGGCGAGTTCGCGAGGGAGTTGGAACTCGCGGAGCCCACGCTACCGTGGCACACGAATCGGGTCAGGGTCGCGGCGGTCGGGGGCGTTCTCTCGATCACCGCGGGCGTACTGGGCAAGATCTCGCAGGACGTCATCCTGATGGCCCAGACGGAGGTCGGGGAGGTGGCCGAGCCAGCAGGAGGGGGACGCGGAGGTTCTTCCACGCTCCCCCACAAGCGGAACCCCATCCTCTCCGTGACCGCTGTCGCGGGCGTCCGGCGCGTTTTGGATCTCGCGCATACGCTGCAAGCGGCGCTGCTCCAGGAGCACGAGCGTGCGATAGGTGCCTGGCACTCCGAATGGGAGGCCCTCTCCGACGCCCTGGCTCTCACCGGCGGGGCTGCTGCCGCGGTACGTGAGACAACCGAAGCATTGGAGGTCTATCCGGAAAGAATGCGGGAGAACCTCGACGTTACGGGAGGCCTTCTCCTCGCCGAAAACGTGACCACCATCGCGGCCGAGCATCTCGGGCGTCTAGAGGCGCACGACCTCGTAGAGGCCGCCTCGCGTCGTGCTCTCGAAGGCGGGAACTATCTGCGCGAGGAGCTACTGTCCGAGCCGGAGCTTGGTAAAGTGTTGTCCGAGGAGGAGATAGACGCGGCGCTCGACCCCGCTGGCTACCTCGGATCGGCAAACGAGTTCATAGACCGGGCTCTGAAACTCTACCTGGAGCCGGCCACCGGGAGGGGAGATGACTCAGGAAGACTCCACCTACGATCGCGGTATGCGGGTCCGCCGTGAGGTCCTTGGCGACGACCGCGTGGACCGTGCCGTCGTGCGCACGACGGAGTTCACCGCGGACTTCCAGGACTTCATCACGCGATACGCGTGGGGTGAGATCTGGTCCCGCCCCGGCCTGGATCGCAGGACGAGAAGCTGCATCACCCTCACCGCGCTGGTCGCACTGGGCCGCCTGGACGAGCTGGAGATACATATCAGGGCGGCGCTGCGCAACGGCCTGACGGAAGGGGAGATAGGAGAAGTGCTGCTCCAGTGCGCTGTCTACTGCGGGGTGCCAGCGGCCAACTCCGCGTTCGCAGTGGCCCAGCGTGTCCTCTCCGAGCGTAGAGAGGAGGAGTAAGGCTAATGCATACGCAGGTAGGAATCGTCGGGGGCGGGCCTGCGGGGCTCCTGCTCTCGCACCTGTTGCACCTGGAGGGGATCGACTCCGTCGTGCTCGAGCGTCGCAGCCGCGAAGACCTGGAGGCGACGGTCAGGGCAGGCGTGCTCGAGCACGGCACCGCCGAGTTGCTGAAGAAGGTCGGCGTCGGGGAGAGGATGGAGCGGGAGGGTTCCGTCCACCACGGGATCGAACTGCGATTCGACGGCCGCGGGCACCGCATCGACTTCGCAGACCTGACCGACGGGCTCTCCATAACGATCTACGGCCAGCAGGAAGTGGTCAAAGATCTGATCCGGACCAGGCTCGAAGCCGGCGGAAAGGTCCTCTTCGAGGCGAAAGCCGAAAGCGTCCACGGTCTCGACACCGGCTCGCCCGAAGTCCGCTTTGTCGCTGACGGTGAGGAAGGTGAGCTCTCCTGCGACTACGTCGCCGGTTGCGACGGCTTCCTCGGGATCTCCCGTACCGCCATCCCCGAGGACGCGCGCACGGAGTACACGAGGACCTACCCCTTCGGGTGGTTCGGCATCCTCGTCGAGGGACCACCGTCGACGCAGGAGTTGATCTACACCCTCCACGACCGCGGCTTCGCCCTGGTCAGCACCCGCTCCCCCGAGGTCCAGCGCCTCTACTTCCAGTGCGACCCCCACGACGACGTGGAAGGGTGGCCAGACGAGAGGATCTGGGACGAGCTCTCGGCCAGGCTCGCCACCAACGACGGCTGGGAGCTGACCGGCGGTAGCATCTTCCAGAAGGACATCGTGCAGATGCGCTCGTTCGTGTGCGAGCCTATGCAGCACGGCAGGCTCTTCCTGACAGGGGACGCCGCCCACATCGTCCCGCCGACCGGCGCCAAAGGAATGAACCTCGCCGTCGCCGACGTCCGGGTCCTCGCCCGCGCCCTGACGGAGTTCTACAAGTCTGGAGATACGGAGCCACTCGACGCTTACTCGGAGACCTGCCTCAGGCGCGTGTGGAGGGCGCAGCGGTTCTCCTGGTGGATGACGTCCATGCTGCACCGCTTCGATAGGAGCGACCCTTTCCAGCTGAAGGTGCAGCAGGCCGAGCTTGACTACGTTACGGGCTCACGGGCCGCGGCGACGACCATCGCCGAGAACTACGTCGGAGCGGCCCTGGGCTGAGAGCCTATAATAGGCGGCGTGTCGAGAGGGAAGATCAGCGGGAAGACGAGGCTTTTGGCCCTGATCGGGCACCCCGTCACCCACAGTCTGAGCCCGGCCATGCACAACGCCTCCTTCGCCGAAGAGGGCCTCGACTTCGTCTACGTCTGCCTGGATGTAGCTCCCGACGAACTGCCAGCCGCTGTGCTGGGCCTGGAGGCCCTGAAGTTCCGGGGCTTCAACGTCACGATGCCGCACAAGCGGGCGATGATCCCACTCGTCGACGAGCTGGACGAGGGCGCCCGCATCTCGGGGGCTGTGAACACCGTCGTGATCGAAGCCTCCAAAACGCGCGGCTACAACACCGACGGGGGCGGGATGGTCAAGGCCTGCGCCGAAGCTGGCATCGAACTCTCCGGAAGGAACGTCCTGCTCCTCGGCTCCGGAGGCACGGCAGCAGCCATCGCGGTCGCCTTCTACGAGGCAGGAATCGGCGAACTCCACATCGCCAACAGGAGCATCGAACACGCCACGCGCCTGCGGGACAAGCTGTACCGGATCGGCATGAAAAAACTCTCGGTCCATCCCCTCGAAGCGCCGGAACAGAGGCTGCCAGACGCGGACGTGGTAGTCAATGCTACCCCCCTGGGGATGAAAGTAGACGACCCCATGCCCCTGCCTCCCGAGTACGTGCGAAAGGAGAGGGCACTCTGCGACGTGGTCTACCGACCCGGCGAGGAGACCCCTCTCGTCCGGCTGGCGCGCGAGCGAGGCGCCCGCGTCGTCGCAGGCGGCCGGATGCTCCTCTACCAGGGTGTGTTGGCCCAGAAACTCTGGACGGGCCGCGATCCAAACGTAAGAGCGATGGACCAGGCTATCTCCTGAAAGCAACTGTCCGAGAATGAAAAGGCATCAGGCTTCAGGTTTACGCTCTGAGGGCGGCCGGCTGCGGGCAGGGGAAAGAGCGTGAGGAAATGCTTCATAGCTTCTCTGTCGCCTTTCATTTCGAGTTCTCCCGAGATCAGCGCGTCGTCTAGCTCGAGGTCGTCGTAGACGAGTGCGGCCAGTGTGCCAGCGTCGGTCTCGACGATCGCGTCGGGGGCGTCGGCGAAACCGCGTTCGATCTCCAACCGCCCCTCCGCGACCTCCGCCCTGAAGCTGTCCTCCCCGAGGCGCAACTCGTAGCTGGCCTCGAGCCCTTCTGCTTCTTGCGCATCGAACATCGTCCTGAAAGATAGGATAAGCGAGTCGACGCCCAGTTCGGCGTCAGGCGGCTTGGACGGGGAGCGGACGCCCCAGCGCCCGAGCGAGATGATTACCGGCTCGAGGTCCTTACCCCACTCCGTAAGCTCGTAGATCCTGGACGCCGCAGGCGGGGGGAGCTTCCTGCGCCTCACCACCCCGGCCGCCTCTAAACCCCGCAGACGTTGGGCTAGGACGTTGGGACTAGCGTTCGGCAAACCCGCCCGTAGATCCGTGAACCGCTTCGGCCCAAGCAATAACTCCCTGACCACAAGGAGCGCCCAACGCTCTCCTACAAGATCAAGAGCATGCGCCGCCGCACATCCGTCATCGTATGTGCGTGTCGTTGCCATGTATGGGAGTCTATCATCGCAAGTCCTGATGTCTATGTATTTGGTTACATTTTAGGGGATTGATGGTTGTTTTTTAGGACTATTCTTGTACTCTCGAACTAATGATACTGCAAGCTTCGGAAACGGAGTAGGGGGACATGACGGACAAAGAACGTTGGATTTCGCTGTACGTGCTCTGCACGGGGATGCTAATGATCGTGCTCGACGCCACGGTGGTGAACGTGGCGTTACCGGCTATTCAGGATGACCTCGGTTTCACGCAGTCTGGTCTCGCCTGGGTCGTGAACGCGTACCTGATCTCCTTTGGGGGGTTGCTGCTGCTCGCTGGACGGCTCGGGGACCTCATCTCCCGCAGGGGGATGTTCCTGGCTGGTCTCGCGGTGTTCACGGCGGCCTCGCTGCTTTGCGGTTTGGCCCAGAGCCAGGTGTTGCTCGTTGGGGCTCGATTCGTTCAGGGCGCCGGGGGGGCGATGACCTCGGCGGTGATTCTGGGCATGATCGTCACCATGTTCCCCGAGCCCAGGGAGCAGGCAAAAGCTATCGGTGTTTTTGCGTTCGTCGCCTCTGCTGGTGGGGCTGTGGGACTGCTCGTCGGGGGGGTGTTGACCCAGTCGATCAACTGGCATTGGATCTTCTTCGTCAACGTACCCGTAGGAATCGCGACGGCGGTACTCGCCTGGCGGCTGATCGAAGCCGACAAAGGCATCGGGTTCGGCGACGGCGCGGACGTGTTGGGAGCGGGCCTTATAACCGCCTCCCTGATGCTGGGCGTCTACACGATCGTCAATCCGGCCGCCGAGTATGGCTGGGGCGCGGGGCGAACTCTGGCGTTGGGAGCCCTCTCGCTCGTGCTGCTTGCGGCTTTCGTCGCCCGTGAGGCGACGGCGAAGAGTCCCCTCGTACCCTTGCGGATTTTCCGCTCGCGCAACGTTTCGGGGTCTAACCTGATCCAGGTCCTCAGCCTCGCCGGGATGTTCGGGATGTTCTTCCTCGGCGCGCTCTACCTGCAGCGCATCCTCGGCTACGACGCCCTTCAGACCGGCCTCGCGTTCATGCCCGTCACCATCCTGATGGGGACCCTCTCGGTCCGCTACACCGACCGCCTGGTCATGCGCTTCGGGGCGAGGAAGATGGTGCTCTCCGGGCTCATGCTTTTCATGACGGGACTCGCGCTCTTTACACGGGCGCCGGTCGATGGCGACTACGTGGTCCATATCCTGCCCGTGATGGCCTTGTTGGGAATCGGCGCGGGGCTCTGCTTCCCGGCGCTCATGACGCTCGCGATGTCGGGCGCGACGCCGGACGACGCGGGGCTGGCCTCTGGTCTTATCAACACGACGGCGCAGGTCGGCGGAGCTTTGGGCCTGGCTGTGCTCGCGACCCTTTCGGCGACGCGGAGCAGCGTCCTGATCGGGGCCGGCGAGCCGACCGCGGCGGCGTTGACGAGCGGCTACCACCTCGCGTTCGGCATCGGGGCCGCCCTCGTCCTGGTTGCGATCATCGTCGCCGTTACCGTGCTGGAGCCAGAGCGTCAGGTGGAAGAAGAGATCCGGGCCGAGACCGCTGATTGTGAAGCGGCCTGAGGGCCGGCGAGAGGTAGATTGGTGATGCGGGTGCGAGTCGCGAACGTCACTTCGGCGGATGGTACATCGATCGCCTTCGAGCGCTTTGGTGGTGGGCCGGCGGTCATCGTGGTGGGCGGGGCGACCTGCGACAGGGCGATGACCCGTCCGCTGGCCGAAGAGCTGGGGCGGCACTTTACCGTGATCAACTACGACCGCAGGGGCCGGGGTGACAGCGGCGACACGCAGCCTTATGCGATCGAGCGCGAGGTTGAAGACCTAGGCGCCCTCATCGCCGAGGCCGGGAGCATGGCGTCGGTGTACGGCCACTCCTCCGGCGCGGGCCTTGCTTTGCACGCGGCGGCACGCGGTCTGCCGATCGCCAGGCTCGTGTTGCACGAGCCGCCCTACGCGCCCGACACTGAGGAGGAGCGCAGGATCTCGCGCGAGTACGGCGAGAAACTCAGGGCCATCCTGGCAGAGGGCCGCCGCGGCGACGCGGTCGCGCTGTTCATGACGACGGTCGGTATGCCGCCTGAGATGGTCGAAGGCGTGCGCAACGAGCCGTGGTGGGCGAAGATGGAAGAGGTCGCGCCCACCCTCGCCTACGACTCGGAGATCATGGGCGATGTCAGCGGGGGCGGCACGATCCCGGCCGGCCTGATCGGCGCGGTAACCGTCCCCGCGCTCGTCCTGTGCGGCGGGGCGAGCCCGGAGTGGATGATCGAGGTGGGAAGGCAGATCTCAGACGGTCTGCCGAACGGACGTCTCCGCGTCCTTGATGGCCAGGAACACGTCGTGCCTCCCGACGTACTCGCGCCGGTGCTGGCGGAGTTCTTGACCGAAGCCAGAATGACAGACAGAGGAGGCTGACGATGCTGCTCGAAGGGGAAGAACGACGTGATCTACGGCGGTGGAAGAAGGGTAGGCGGCGCGGTGGCACGTGCGTCAAACGCACTCCTTTGTTCGACCTCCCCACGACCCACCACCAAGAAAGGAAACGACCATTAACGACCTTCAGCAACAAGTCCAGGAAGCCATTGACGAGCTCGTCGAGTCCGGCTCTTGAATAGAAGAAAGGAGTCTTCGATGCCCGAACCGCAGATCCTGCTGACTGGTCTTGCGATCGGCGAGTCGCCGCGTTGGCACGAGGAACGTCTCTGGTTCTCCAACTGGGGTACGCAAGAGATCGTCGCCGTAGATCTCGAGGGCAACCGCGAGGTGATGGCCCGCGTCCCGACGACCATCCCGTTTTGCATCGACTGGCTGCCTGATGGGCGCCTGCTTGTCGTGTCAGGACCTGAGGCGCTGCTTCTGCGACAGGAGTCCGACGGGTCTCTGGTGACCCATGCCGACCTGAGCAGCCTCGCCGAGATCTTCAACGAGATCGTCGTGGACGCTCGCGGCAACGCTTATGTCAACGGCGGCAGCTTCGACTTCGAGACGGGCGCTGGGGTGGAGTCAGGAGTGATCGTCCTGGTCACACCGGATGGGACGGTTCGACAGGTGGCCGACAACATCCACTTCGGCAACGGCATGGCCATCACCGAAGACGGCTCGACGCTGATCGTCGCCGAGTCCTGGGCCAGACGGCTGAGCGCCTTCGACATCGCTGCGGACGGGGGTCTGTCGAATCGTCGGGTCTGGGCCGACACGGGTGATGGCCCTCCCGACGGGATCTGCATGGACGCTGAGGGGGCGGTCTGGTACGCCGACGTGCCGAACAGGCGTTGCGTGCGCGTCCGCGAGGGCGGCGAGGTGCTGCAGGGGATCGAGCTCGACCGCGGTGGCTTCGCCTGCATGCTCGGCGGTCCGGACGGGCGAACGCTGTTCATGCTCGCGGCCGAGTGGGGTGGCATGGAGGACATGGGCGACACGGCCCGAACCGGCCAGTTGCTCATCGCTGAAGCGCCCGCACCTGGCGCCGGTTGGCCGTCGGGATGCCCCGACTGGTCGTCTGGGGCCGCTGGCCCCAAACCAGATCCCTGGCCGCCCGCTTCGGGCGCGACCCAGCGCCCGGAGGACGAGTGACCGACGCCCCGCAGAAAGGAACCTCGATGACAGACGACATTCAACAACAGGTCCAGGGGGCCATCGACGAGCTGGTCGAGTCAGGAACTGAACGGGGCCTGCAGGTCGCCGTTTACCGGCGTGGCGAGCAGGTAGTCGACGCCGTTGCTGGTATCGCCGATCCGGAGACGGGGCGTCTTGTCGCTTCGGACACTCCTTTCTACGCCTACTCGGTCGGCAAGAGCGCGACAGCAACCGTGGCGCACGTGCTCGTGGAGCGCGGCCTCTTCGGCTACGACACGCCCGTGGTGGAGTTGTGGCCTGAGTTCGGCGCCCACGGCAAAGAGAGCGCGACCGTGCGCCACGTCCTTACGCATACGGTCGGCGTGCCCGGAATTCCCGCCAACACGACGCCTGAAGATTTGTGTGACTGGGACAAGATGTGCGCCGCGATCGCCGATGCCGAGCCCTGGTGGGAACCGGGAACGAAGACTGCGTATCACGCCTACCCGTTCGGCTACATCGTCGGGGAGATCGTGCGCCGAGCAACGGGCAAGCCCATCTCGCAGGTTCTGAAGGAGGACGTGGCAGGGCCGCTCGGGGTCGCTGACGAACTCTACTTCGGTATGCCCGAGTCCGAGCTCTACCGGTTGGCCCGGCTGGAGGACATGGAAGGCAGCGAGGAGTTCCTCGCCGCGATGCCCGATGACGCGCCCGTTCTTCAAGTTGGGGCCGCGGGCGACGACCCCTACCGCCGAGTTCGGCAACCGCAAAGACATCCTGATGGCCGACATCCCAGCCGGCGGCAAGACGTCAGCGCGGGCCACGGCCCGCATGTACGCCGCGCTGATGGACGAGGTGGAAGGCGTCAGGCTCGTCTCTCCGGAGAGGCTGCGCGAGATCTCCGCGCCGGCTTTCAGTGGCGTCGACCAGATCATGGGCAACCCCGCCACCTGGGCGCTTGGGTACTCTGTCGGCCAGCTTGGGAGCGACGCGCATGAGGCCCAGACCGTGATCGCGATGGGGGGCGTCGGGGGAAGCTACGCGTACGCAGACACCGCGACTGGCGTCGCGTTCGCCCTGACCAAGAACAGGCTCACCGCCGATTTCTCCGCAGCCGAACGAATCTCCGGTATCGTCACGGAAGCCGTCGCAGAGAGCTAGGCCGCCCGTGAGGAAGTCGGGAAAGGAGGACCGAAGTGAGGAAACTCGTCGCGTTCGAACTGGTGTCGGTCGACGGCGTCGTGGAGTCGCCGGGAGGGTGGGCCTTCTCTTACTCCGACGAGGAGATGGAGAGGGAGAACGCGTCGGGGATGGCCGCGTCAGACGCATTGTTACTTGGGAGAGCGACGTACGAAGAGTTCGCCTCCTACTGGCCGGAGCAACCGGGCGGTACGCCGATGGTGGACTACATAAACAGCGTGCGGAAGTACGTCGTTTCGACGACGTTGGAGGAGCCCCTCGCGTGGAATAACTCGGCCCTGATCAAGGGCGACATCGCGCAAGAGATAGGTTCTCTGAAAGAGCAGCCTGGCAATAACATTACGATCACGGGCAGTATCACGCTGGTCCGGTCGCTGATACGAGCGGGCCTCCTCGACGAGCTCAGGCTCATGGTACATCCCGTGGTTCTGGGCGGCGGCAAGCGTCTCTTCGAGGATGGTGAAGATGAGGTAGTTCTGGAGCTAGTAGACTCGAAGACGTTCGGCACGGGCGTCGTCTCCCTGACCTACCGGCCTTCGGCGGGCCATCATTCTTGAGGTAGACGACAACAGAAAGGAGCGTGCGTCATGGATTGGAAGATAGAGGTGGTCACGGTCCCGGTTTCGGACCTCGATCGCGCCATAGACTTCTACGCGGGGAAGGTGGGCTTCGCGGTGGACATAGATTACAGGGTCAGCGACGAGGTCCGCCTCGTCCAGATGACCCCTCCTGGGTCGGCGTGTTCGATCCACCTCGGACTCAGGACCATAGATATGGAGCCGGGCGACCTCGACGGCGTGTTCCTGGTCGTCAGCGACGTGCGCGCCGCCCACGCCCATCTGGCCGAGAGTGGGCGTGGACGCCGGCGAGATACTGGTCTTCGATGACGGTTCCTACCGCCCGGCCCAGGAAGGAGAGAACCTGGACAACGTCGGGTGCGTCTTCTTCAGCGACCCTGACGGCAACCGCTGGTGCGTACAGCAGATACCAGCCCGCAGCTAGGCTACCGAAAGGATAACTAACGTGGGGAAAGTAGCGATGGGGCTCACGATGTCGCTGGACGGCTTTATCGCCGGGCCGAACGACGGACCGGAGCAGCCTCTGGGCGAGGGAGGGATGCGGCTCTTCGACTGGTACTCGGCCGGCGACACCGACTACGGGCTGCCAGGCACCGAGATGGTTTTCAGGGTCTCGCCGCAGAGCGTCGAGCTACTGCGGGAGGCGCACACAAGGATGGGGGCGTTCGTGACGGGAAGGAGGACGTTCGACATCACCAACGGGTGGGGCGGCAACCCTCCCCTTGGTGTACCGGCCTTCGTGGTTACCCACTCGGCGTCCCCCCAGGAATGGGTCTACGAAGGGTCGCCTTTCACGTTCGTCACCGACGGCGTCGAGAGCGCCGTCGAGCAGGCCAGGGCGGTGGCGGGCGACAAGGACGTCGCCGTTGGCGCGGCGAGCATCGTGCAGCAGTGCCTAAGGGCCGGGCTGCTCGACGAGATACACGTAGACCTCGTGCCCGTCCTGCTAGGGGATGGTGTCAGGTTGTTCGAGCATCTGGGCGGGCCGATAGAGCTGGAACGTACGCGGGTGGTCGAAGGAACGGAGGTCACGCACCTGACGTTCCGCGTCGTAAAGGAGGATTAGCATGAGGAGAGTCGTCGCATCGGAGTTCGTGTCGCTCGACGGCGTGATGGAGGACCCGAGTTGGACCTTCGGGTTCGAAAGTGATGATCGGGATCAGTTCAAGTTCGACGAGCTGGCCGCCGCCGACGCGCTCCTTCTAGGACGGGTGACCTACGAAGGGTTCGCCTCCGCCTGGCCCCAGATGGAGGAGCAGACGGGCGAGTACGGCGCCTGGATGAACGGCTACCCCAAGCACGTAGTCTCGACCACCCTTCAACAACCGCTTGAGTGGAACAACTCGACGTTGGTCGAAGGGGACGTCGCGGAGGAAGTCTCCAGGCTCAAAGATCAGCCGGGTAAAGACATCCTGATCTTCGGTAGTGCAGACCTCGTGAACACCTTGATGCAGCATGACCTCATCGACGAATACCGGCTGATGGTCTTCCCGGTCATTGTCGGCAGTGGGAAACGTCTCTTCAACGAGGGTGGCGACACGAGATCCCTGAAACTTGTCGGAACGCAGACTTTCGATTCGGGCGCCATAGTTCTTACTTACGAACCAGCAGGAGAGTAGCGCGTATCATGCCGGATCCGTCAGGCCTCCTGATAGAGGTCTCCACATCTATCCGCGCCTCCTAGCCGCGCCCCATCTGTCATACTCCCTGGGGACATCAGGCGGGAGCAGGGGCCCTGGAAGGGTCCGTCGGCAAACAGTTGGGGTTTCGGCGGGCCACGCAGAAGATGGCTCCGGAAAGTGAGGGCCATGGACGCGGATATCACGCTCAGGGTGGACGGTACGGAGAGGCACCTTACCGTGGATACGCGAACGACGCTTCTAGATGCGCTCAGGGAACGACTCGGGATCACAAGCCCGAAGAAGGGCTGCGACCACGGCCAGTGCGGCGCGTGCACCGTCCTGCTCGACGGCAGGCGCGCCAACAGTTGTCTCGCACTGGCCGTGGCGTACGACGGATCGGAGATCGTCACGGCCGAAGGACTGGCCGAGAACGGCGAGTTGCACCTCATGCAACGCGCGTTTATCGAGCACGACGGCTACCAGTGCGGGTACTGCACGCCTGGCCAGATCGTCTCTGCGGTCGGGATGCTGGAAGAGGTCAGGGCGGCCTGGCCGAGTCACGTTACGGAGGATCTGAACGTCGAGGAGATCTCGCTCGACGACGATGAGATCAGAGAGCGCATGAGCGGCAACCTCTGCCGCTGCGCGGCCTACGCGAATATCGTCCCCGCCATCAGGGAGGTCTCTGAGCGATGAGACCCTACGCTTATGTGCGCGCCAACGACGTAGACGGGGCCGTCGCGACGCTCGCCGAAGCGCCCAACGCGGCGTTCCTCGCAGGCGGCACGAACATCGTCGACCTGATGAAGCTTGGGGTCGTGCAGCCTGACTTGCTCGTCGACGTGAGGCGCCTGACCTCGGAGAGGGTAGAGGACCTCGACGACGGCGGTCTACGCGTCGGGGCGGCGGTCCCGAACAGCGACCTGGCCGCCGACCGGAAGATACGCACCCGCTACCCGGCTCTCTCGCAGGCCCTCCTCGCGGGCGCATCGGGCCAGCTTCGGAACCTCGCCACGACGGGCGGGAACCTTCTGCAGCGCACGCGCTGCGTCTACTTCTACGACACGACGACGCCGTGCAACAAGCGCGAGCCCGGCTCCGGATGCTCGGCGATAGAGGGCCACAACAAGAACCACGCGATCCTTGGCGCCTCAGAACATTGCGTCGCCACCCACCCCTCGGACATGGCCGTCGCTATGGCGGCGCTCGACGCGTTCGTCAACGTACAAGGACCGGAAGGCGAACGACGAATCCCCATAGAGGAGCTTCACCGCCTGCCCGGCGACGAGCCCGAGCGCGACACTATCCTGGAGCACGGCGAGTTGATCACGTCGGTAGACCTGCCGCCACTGGAGTTCTTGTCGAACTCTAAATACCGCAAGGCGCGCGAGCGGGCCTCGTACGCCTTCGCCCTCGTCTCCGTCGCCGCCGCGCTCGACGTCGAGGACGGTGTGGTGCGCGACGCGCGCATCGCGCTCGGGGGGATCGCCCATAAGCCCTGGCGTGCCACGAAGGCCGAGGAGGCCCTGCGGGGCGAGCCGGCCAGCGAGGAGAACTTCCGCGCCGCCGCCGATATCGAGCTGGAGGACGCCGAGCCGCTGAGGGATAACGCCTTCAAGGTTCCGCTCGCGCGCAACCTCATCACCCGCACGCTTCTCGACCTCTCGGAGGAGCGATGAGCACGACCGCTCCGGGCAGGGCCATCGGCGCGCCCTTGTCCCGTATCGAAGGACCGCAAAAGGTCAGGGGAGCGGCTCCTTACGCCTACGAGCACCACGTCGATAACCCCCTCTACCTGTATCCGCTGCACAGTGACATTGCCAGGGGACGGGTCGCTCGGATCGACGCGAGCGCCGCCGATAACCTCCCCGGCGTAATTGCCGTCATCTCGCACCACAATGCGCCGCGGCTGGCTGATACCGGCGATAGAGAGCTGGCGATCCTGCAGTCCGACGAGGTCGCCTTCCGGGGCCAGTACATAGGCGCCGTCGTCGCCGAGACTTTCGAAGTTGCTCGCCACGCCGCGAATCTCGTCGAAGTCTCCTACGACGAGGAGCCGCACGACGCGTCGTTTCGGCCCGACAGGGACGACCTGTACACCCCGGAAAGGCTCAACGCTGGGTTCCCCACGGATACGGAAGAGGGGGACGTGGAAGGGGCGTTCTCCTCGGCGGCGGTGAAGCTGGATGAGACGTATACGACGCCGCTGGAGCACAACAACCCGATGGAGCCGCACACCACCGTCGCCGTCTGGGAGGCGGGCGAACTGACGCTGTACGAGTCCACTCAGGGGGCGCACACAGTCAGGAGGACGGTAGCCAGGGTCTTCGGCCTCGACAGAGCCAGGGTGCGGGTCGTGGCGACCCACGTCGGCGGCGGGTTCGGGTCCAAGGGTCTGCCGCACGCCAACACGATCCTGGCCGTTATGGCCGCGCAGGTAGTCGAGGGCCGCCCCATAAAGTTCGCGCTGACCCGTCAGCAGATGTTCTCCTGCGTCGGGTACCGCACCCCGACCGTACAGAGGATAAGGCTTGGGGCTGACGAGGAGGGCCATCTCACGGCGACCTCCCACGACGTGATCGAGCAGACCTCGAAGATAAAGGAGTTCGCCGAGCAGACCGCCTACGCGACCCGCACGATGTACGCCACCGAGAGCCGCCGCACCATCCACCGCCTCGCCCCGCTCGACGTATCTGTACCGTCCTGGATGCGGGCCCCCGGCGAAGCCCCTGGGATGTACGCCCTGGAAGCGGCTATGGACGAGATGGCTATTAAGTGCGGCCTCGACCCCGTAGAGTTCCGCATCCGCAACGAGCCCGAGCTCGACGCGGAGACGGGGCTTCCGTACTCCAGCCGCAACCTCGTCGCCTGCCTGCGGGAAGGTGCAAAGCGATTCGGGTGGGAGGATCGCGACCCAACCCCGCGCTCCAGGCGGGAGGGGCGATGGCTCGCGGGGACGGGGGTCGCGAGCGCCATGTATCCCGTCTTCAGGATGCCTGGCTCCAAGGTCAGGATCAGGTCCGAGGAAGACGAACGGTACGCCGTGGAGATAGGGGCCGTCGACATCGGCACGGGGACGTGGACGGCGCTGACCCAGATCTCCGCCGACGCGCTCGACGTTTCCGTAGAGGATATAGACTTGCGGATCGGGGACACGGAGCTACCGTCGGCCTCCGTCGAGGGCGGCTCCTCCGGCATCACGGTCTGGGGTTCTGCCATCTTCGAGGCGGCCCGGGTGTTCCGCGAGAGGCACGGTGAAAATCCTTCCGAGGGCGACACCGCCGAGGCAGGGACGCCGGACAATCCCGAGACCGAGAACTATGCGATGCACGCCTTCGGAGCGTACTTCGTCGAAGCGCGCGTCGACGAAGATACCGGCGAGGTGCGCGTCCCGCGCATGACAGGGGTGTTCGCCGTAGGGAACATCATCAACGCCAAGACGGCGCGCTCGCAGTTCATCGGCGGGATGACGATGGGCCTCTCTATGGCGCTGCACGAGGAGAGCCTCGTGGACCCCCGGTTCGGGCACGTCGTAAACCACGACTTCGCCGAGTACCACATCCCCACCAACGCCGACGTCGGCGAGATCGACGTTTCATGGATCGATGAGGACGACCCTTACGTCAACCCGATGGGCTCCAAGGGTATAGGCGAGATCGGCATTGTGGGCTCAGCCGCCGCCGTCGCCAACGCCGTCTATCACGCGACGGGGATACGCGTCAGGGACCTCCCGATCACCCCGGACAAGCTCTTTAGATAGGCAACGAATTTTCGAGCACGTCCGAAAGGAGAAGCAGATGAGCATTGGAGATGTAGCCGCCGAGGAGGAGAGATGGAAGGTAGACAATACGTGGTAGCGGTAGGCTCCGACGATGCCGGAGTCAACCTCAAGAACTTTATTAGGGACCAGTTGAGTGACGACCCGCGGGTCGAAGACGTTCTCGACTTCGGCGTAGCCGACGCGGACGACAAAACCGCCTACCCGGTCATCTGCATACGGGCTGCCGAGGCGGTCGCGAGGGGTGAGGCCGACAGGGCGGTGCTTTTTGGCGGCACGGGCCTCGGCGAGGCCATCTCCGCCAACAAGGTGCGCGGGATACGCGCCGTCGTCGCCCACGATCCTTACTCCATCGAGAGGTCCATTCTCTCCAACAACTGCCAGGTGCTTTGCTTGGGAGAGCGTGTGATCGCCCCAGAACTCGCCGATCGCATCGTGGGCCAGTGGCTGGGGTACGAGTTCGATCCCTCTTCCCCATCTGCCGAAAAGGTGCAGGTCATAACCGACTACGAAGAAAAAGGCAGCCTGTAAGCCGATCGGCTCGTAGGGGCGCTTCGGAGACCTGAAGGAGGCCCTTACTTGACCGGAGGCCACCGTTTCTGGTCGGTAACAGAAGGGTAAGGCTGGTAGTAGGGGGGTTGAGAAGACCGCATGGTTCAAAGTAGCGAAGCCGAATCTTCCGGCGGGCGTGGGATACCGGAGCGGTTGTACGAGGGGTACGTCTTCGATCTCGACGGGACCATTTATCTGGGGGACGAGTTGCTCCCCGGCGCGCAGCGTCTCGTGCTCAAACTACGCGAGCTCGGCAAGCGTGTGATCTTCCTCTCCAACAACCCCACGAAAGACCCGAAGATGTACGCCGAGAAGCTCGGCGAGCTCGGCCTGGAGACGCCGGAGTCCGAGATACTCAACACCGTCGTCACCATGACCCAGTGGTTGCTCCAGAACCATCCCGGGGCGACGGTCTTTCCTATAAGCGAGGACCCGCTCAAGAACTCGCTCAGGGAAGCTGGGATCAGGATGTCCGATAACCCGGAGGAGATCGACATCGTCATAGCCAGCTACGATCGTGGTTTCGAGTACAGGAAGCTCCAGATCGCCTTCGACGCCATCTGGTTCTACGAGCGGGCGATGCTCGTAACCACCAACCCCGACCGTTACTGCCCGTTTCCCGGCGGCAGGGGCGAGCCCGACGCTGCGGCCATCGTTGGAGCCATAGAAGCGTGCACGGGGGCCAAATGCGAGGTCAACGTTGGCAAGCCGGATCCCATAATGTTAGAAACGATCATGGACCTGATCGGCCTCGACGCGGAAGAGTGCGTGATGACGGGCGACCGGCTCTACACGGAGATTCTTATGGCGAAGGGAGCGGGGATGCCCTCGGCCGTCGTCCTGACCGGCGAGACTACAGCAGAGGACCTGGAGAGGGAGTCGGAGGAGAACCTGCCGGATTACATCCTGGAGAGGATAGACCAGCTTATTCCGCGCGATTTGTGGGATGAGTTTGGCTGGGAGGACGAATGAGAACCTTGCTGCGATACACCACGTTGGCCTGGCTCGAGAGGGGAGCGGAGTAATGGCCGAAGGTCAGTATCTCATGGGCATCGACTTCGGAACGGGGGGTGTGAGGGTAGGTATATTCGATGCCGAAGGTACGCCGGTCGTTTTTGCGGAGCGGGCGTTTACGCTGAAGCATCCGCGCCCGGGGTGGGCGGAGCAGGACCCCGATGAATGGTGGGATTCCCTGGTAGCGGCCGCAAGAGGCGCGATGGACGAGAGCGGCGTCGCGGCCGAGGATATAGCGGGCATCTCGGTGGACGCCATGAGCAGCACCGTCCTCGCGATCGACGATAAAGACAGGCACCTGCGACAGGCCATTTTGTGGATGGACGTTCGCTCTTCCGACCAGGCCGACAGGATCGCGCAAACCAAGAACGATGCCTTGAAGTACAACGGTTACGGGCCGGTCTCGGCCGAGTGGGGGCTTCCGAAGGCGCTCTGGATCAAAGACAACGAGCCCGAGGTCTATAAGAACGCCAGGCAGATCTGCGACTGCGGCGACTGGCTGATACACCGCCTCACCGGCGAGTGGACGTTCTCCATAAACTTTGCAAGCTCGAAATACTACTACGACCGGGACGAAGGCGGCTTCCCCCAGAGTCTCTACGATGCGGTGGACGCCGGGGATTTACTCGAGAAGTTCCCACAAGACGTTCTAGACCTCGGCACGGTCGCAGGAGAGTTGAGCAAGGAGGCCGCTGAGGAGCTAGGCCTCAAAGCGGGCACGCCAGTGGCTGAGGGGGGCGTAGACGCCTACGTCGGGGCCATAGGTCTCGGGGTGGTCGAACCAGGGAAGATGGCCCTGATCACCGGCTCTTCCCACGTCATGATCGGGCAGACCTCAGAACCGATCCACGACCCCGGTTTCTGGGGCGCATACACGGACGCCATGATCCCCGGTCAGTACACCGTGGAGGCCGGTCAGGCCTCCACCGGCTCCATCGTGGCCTGGTTCAAGAACCAGTTCGCGGGCGACGCGGCCGCAGAGGCCAAAGAGCGCGGCTTGGACACCTACGACGTCTTGACCGAGCTCGCGCGCGACGTGCCCATCGGTTCGGATGGGCTGATCGTGCTCGACTACTTTCAGGGCAACAGGTCTCCTTACACGGACCCCCTGGCGCGCGGCATGATGTGGGGCCTGACACTGAGCCACACCCCGGGACACGTGTTTCGCGCCATCATCGAGGGCATCTGCTACGGCACGGAGAACATCCTGCGCACCATGCGCGGGCAAGACTTCGAGCCGAGGCTCAACGTGGTCTCGGGTGGTCCCGCAAAGAGCGACCTGTGGATGCAGATGCACGCCGACGTCTCGGACGTACCGATATCGTTTACGAAAGTGAGCGACGGTCCCGTTCTCGGCTCGGCGATGCTGGCCGCCGTCGGGGCGGGGATCTACCCCGACATCCAGTCCGCCGCCGAGAACATGGTCCACACCGCAAATACCATCGAGCCCGACCCAGAGCGCCACGAGGAGTACAAGTTCTACGTGGACCGCTATCTGGAGGCGTACCCCCAGATGAAAGACCTGATGCACAAGACGGAGCGCCACGTCGCGGGCGGCGAGGGCGCGGTGGGAACGTAGGCTACGACCGGCCGGAGATCCGGAAGACCTAGCCGCCGGAGGGTGACGTTCTAAGGGTGCATACGAACGAGGGGTGACGTATGAACGATGAGCGTATCGAGACGGCCCTGCAAGAGGCGACGGAGACACGAACCGTTACGATCGGCGCGGGAAAGCTCGCCTCGGTCGCCGATATCTTCGAGGAAAGCTTCGGAGACATCGAGGCGGTCATAGTCGCGGACGAGAACACGTTTGAGGTGGCGGGCAAAGAGGTGCAGCGACAACTCGAAGTGGCAGGCCACAAGCTGGTCGAGCCGTACGTGTTTCCCGGAGAGCCCGCTTTGTACGCCGGGTACGGCAATATCGAGACGCTCGTCGAAGCGCTCCGGGAACACGACGCCATCCCCATCGCCGTCGGCTCCGGGACGCTAAACGACATAGTCAAGCGCTCCTCTTACGAGTGCGAGAGGCCTTACATGTGCGTCGGTACCGCCGCGTCGATGGACGGGTACACGGCCTTCGGTGCTTCGATCGAGAAAGACGGACACAAGCAGACGTTAACCTGCCCGGCACCGAGGGCGGTGCTTGCTGATGTGGACATACTCGTCGGGGCTCCCGCCTGGATGACGGCTTCCGGGTACGCGGATCTCCTCGGCAAGGTGACCTCGGGGGCCGATTGGTTGGTAGCCGATGTTCTGGAGGTCGAGAAGATAGACCCCAAAGGGTGGTCGCTTGTGCAGGACCATCTGCGCGGTTGGATCGGGGAGCCTTCAGAGTTGCAGGCCGGCGACGGGGAGGCTATGGATCAGCTCATCGAAGGCCTGGTCATGTCCGGGCTGGCGATGCAGTCCTACCAGTCTTCCCGTACAGCCTCGGGCGCCGAGCACCAGTTCAGCCACCTGTGGGAGGGCGAGGGCTTGGGCCGCGACGACGATCCTCCGCTCTCCCACGGGTTCAAGGTCGGTGTGGGGTCCATAGCCATCGCCGCACTCTATGAACGGGTTCTCGATCGCGACCTCGGTGACCTGGACATCGAGGCCGCTCGCGCCTCCTGGCCTACCAGGGAAGAATTGGAGAGAGAAGTAAGGGCCGCGCACACGACCCCGGGGCTGACAGAGGCCGCCGTAGATCAGAGCCTCTCGAAGTACATAAGCGACGACGAGCTGGCCGAACGGCTGGAACTGCTCCGTGAGATCTGGCCGGATCTGCGCGAGAAGGTAGCGGAGCAGTTAATGCCGGCCGGGCAGCTAAGAGAGATGCTCGAGGAGGCGGGGTGTCCCACCAGCCCGGAGGAGATCGGGCTGGGCTGGGAGGATTTCAAGGCGACGTATTCGAGGGCGCGAATGATCCGCTCGCGCTACACCGTCCTCGACCTCGCCGCCGAAACCGGAATCTTTGACGAGTGCGTCGAAGAGATGTTCGCGCCCGGCGGATTCTGGGCTCGTGGATCCCTCGGATGAGAACCCAGAGCAAAGGAGATTTGGATAAGTGAGCAATCAACAAGCACAACCCGAGTACGGGACCTTCGGGCGCTTCGTGGAGCGCATCGGCATCCCCAGGCCCCTCTTCTGGGGTTTCGTGGCGGTCTTTATCTACATGATCGGCGACGGCGTGGAGATCAGCCGTCTGCCGGGCTACCTGACCAGCGAAGGAGGGCTCGCGGGCGGTCAAGCGACGCTGGTTACCGGGACCGTCTACGGCGTCGGGGTCCTGATCGCCTCGTGGTTCTCCGGCACGCTCTCGGCGATCTGGGGCCCCCAGCGGGTGATGCAGCTCGGTGCGGCGATCTGGATAGTCTTCGAGATCATCTTCCTCTTGTTTGCCATCGACTCAGGCAACCTGTACCTCGTGGCCACGATCTACGGCATCCGCGGCCTCGCCTACCCGCTCTTCGCGTTCGGGTTCCTGGTCTGGGCCCAGACGGTCACCCCGGTGCACATGAGGGGCTCGGCGGCCGGCTGGTTCTGGTTCGCCTTTACCGGCGGGCTGCCCACCCTGGGCGCCGTGGTCGCCGCCATCTCCGTGCCGCTCCTCGGCGTGTACAACACCTTCTGGCTGTCGCTCGTGATCGTCGCCATCGGCAGCGTTATAGGCGCCTTCTTCGTGCGCGAGCCCCAGGGCCTGCAGCCGATAGCCGACGAGCACGTGGACGACCCGAGGAGCTACAAGCGTCTGCTGGAAGGCATCGACATCCTGTGGCGCGACCCCAGGACGGCCCTCGGCGGCTTCGTCCGGATCGTCAACACCTCGCCGCAGTACGGGTTCTTCTACTTCATGCCCTTCGTCTTCGTGTCGGGGACCAGCGAGGCCGGCTTCATGAGCGGCGGTCAGTACTCGGTCCTCGTCTCCCTGGTCTACGGGGCGAACATCGGCGCCAACCTGTTCTTCGGGATCTTCGGTGACTACTTCGGCTGGCGGCGGACGGTGACCTGGTTCGGTTGCGTGGGCTGCGCGATAACCGTGCCTCTGTGGTACTTCGGGTCTCTGCTCACCGGCAGCTACGTCGTCTCGGTCGTGCTCGGAATGATGTACGGTATCCTGTTGGCCGGCTTCGTCCCGCTCTCGGCCCTTATGCCCTCGATGGTAGAGCGGCACGATAAGGGCGCGGCCCTGGCAATCCTCAACACCGGCGCCGGCGGCGCCGCGTTCGTTGGGACGTTCGTCGCCACCCTGCTCAACCCGTTCATCGGCTACGGCGGCGTCGTCATCACCTACTCCGCCCTCTATCTGGTGAGCGCCGTGCTGACCTCGTTCATCGTGTCCCCGGCCGACCCCGGTGAGGAAGGAGAGATGGAGGAAGATGCCATCGCCACCACCGCCTAGGAGCTGCCAGGACAGGCTCCGCACGCGAGGGGTTCAGACCGGTCTGCTAAGCCGGTAGCGACGACCGGATCGGGGGCGGGACCGACGGGCATCCGCCCTTGATCCGGGTTTGACACCGGAGAAAAGGAGAACACGTGGATCGGCACCTTAGCCGCGAGGCAGAAAACGCCAGCTTGGGACAACCATCTATCCGGGAGGTAATCATGGGGTTCTTCTCAGGTTTGGGAGACAGGGTGGTTGCGGGACCCTCCATTCTCGCGGCCGACTTTGCGTACCTGGGGGACGACGTACGCAAGGCTAGAGACGGTGGTGCAGAATTCGTACACTTCGACGCGATGGACAACCACTTCGTGCCGAACCTGTCCATCGGCCCTCCGGTCGCCGCATCGCTCGTCCCGAATACGGACCTGCCGGTCGACGTCCACCTGATGGTAGAGAGCCCCGATAACCTCATTCCGGCTTTCCTGGATGCGGGGGTAGCGAGCATTTCGGTCCACCCGGAGACGGTGACGCACCTGCATCGCACCCTCGCGATGATCCGGGACGGGGGCGCCGATGCCGGGGTGGCGCTGAACCCGACCACCCCACCCGAGATCATCGGGTGGACGCTACCTTACCTCGATTATGTACTCGTGCTGAGCGTCGACCCGGGCTTCGGGGGTCAGACTTTCATCCCGGAGACGATACAGAAGATTCAGCGCTTGAAAGAGATGTCAGACCTGCCGATAGCGGTGGACGGCGGCATCAACGTCGAGACGGCTTCTCTGGTGACGGGGGCAGGGGCCAATGCGCTCGTCGCCGGCTCCGCCGTATTCAAAGGCGACCCGACGGTCGAGATGCGCAGGATAATCGAGGCCGGCCAAGGTTCTACCGGCCCGTGTCCGTGGTAAGGGTTGGAGTGGATTATGGGTTTCAGAGATAGGCTAGAGGACCTCGAGCGGGAGGGGACCCCCATCCGCGTCGGCCTGCCCATTTCCGTGGCCCGCGCCGCCATCTACGGCGAGCCCACGATCGCCTGCAGTCCGTCGCCGACGTCGGAGGTCGTGGCCGTGGCGAAGCGAAACCTGAAGGCCGGCGAAAAACTAGGGAGCATCGGCTCGGCCGACTACCACGGTTGGTTGTACGCGGCTTCCGATGCCAGGGACATGCTGCCGTTGGGGCTGGCATCTGGGGCCCGAATAACGCGGAACGTCTCCCGCGGTCAGGCCATACCGAGGTCGGGGGTGGAGTTGGCGCGGGACTCGTTTGTGGCGAGCCTGAGACGCCTGCAAGAGACGTCACTGGACAGGGGTCCATAAGGATGCCATGGTTAGGGGTGGTCCAAAACCTTGCGAGGAGGGAGACGTGAAGATCGAACCAGATGCCGTGCTCGTCTGTACGGCCTGTGGCGTGGAAGGTTCGCACGAGTTGCTGTACCTCTCGGACCACGTTAGCGCCAGCCGGTGCGAGAGCTGCGGGGCCGTGCGGATGTTCACGGGCCAGCTCTACGCGGACTACGCAAGAGACGTGGCCGAGAGGGGGCTCCGCCTGCCTTGCAGCCTGGCCGTCCGCCTGCTCGGCAACCCTCTGGAGGTGCTCGGCTGGCCCATCAAGATCGTAAAGAAGCCTTTCGGGCTCTTGAGAGAGTTGGACCGGGTCGCGACGCTTGACCGGGTATACCGTCGCGGATCGTCGGGACGCGTCTGTTCCAGAACGTGGGCGAACACGGAATCGGGGTAGCGTTATGGGCGAGGGGTTATTGCTGGGCATAGATCTTGGAACCATGAGTTCGAAGGGCGTCCTGTGCGGGCCCGACGGCGAAGTGGTGGCGACGACCGAGCGACCGCACGACGTGTCCATGCCCCGTCCCGGCTGGGTCGAACACGACGCCGAAGAGGTCTGGTGGAAGGACTTCGCGGCCGTGTGCTCGGAGCTCCTGGAAGGAGCCGAAGAACCTGTGGCCGCGGTATGCGTGAGCGGCATCGGGCCCTGCTTTCTCGCCGCCGGAAAGGACGGGGAGCCGTTGCGGCCCGGGATCCTTTACGGCGTCGACACCCGCGCCTCGCGCGAGGTCGAGGAGCTTACCGAACGTTACGGAAACGAGGCGATCGTCGAGCGCTGCGGCAACCCCCTGACCTCGCAGTCGGTTGGGCCCAAGATCGCCTGGCTCCGACGCAACGAGCCCGAGGTGTGGGAGGAGACCAGGTACTTCTTCATGTCCCACACCTTCGTCGTCTTCAAGCTGACCGGCGCGTACGTCCTCGACCACCCGGCCGCCGGCATGTGCGAGCCGCTCTACGACCATAAGCAGCTGCGCTGGATCGGGGAGTGGGCCGACGAGGTAGCCCCCGGTCTGGAGCTACCGGAGCTGCGTTGGCCGGCTGAGGTTGCGGGTGAGATCACGCGCGAAGCCGCCGAGGCCACGGGGCTTCCCGAGGGCATCCCCGTGGTGACGGGGACCGTGGACGCCTGGTCGGAGGCGGCGAGCGTCGGCGTGCGGGAGCCGGGCGACCTGATGGTCATGTACGGCACGACGGCCCTCACCATGGAGATAGTGGGCGAGCCCCTCCCGTCGTCGAACCTCTGGAGCACCGCCGGGCCGTTCTCCGGCACCAGCGTCCTCGCCGGCGGCATGGCAACGTCGGGGGCGCTCACGGAATGGGTCAAGAAGGTAGCGGACGGCAAGCCATTCTCGGAGCTCTCGGAGGAGGCCTCCAGGGTGCCTCCCGGGTCGGAGGGCCTCGTCGTCCTGCCGTACTTTGCCGGGGAGCGCAACCCCATAAGCGATCCGAACGCGCGCGGTGTGATCTGCGGCCTCACCCTCCGCCACTCCCGGGGCCATCTGTACCGGGCCATGCTCGAGGCCACCGCCTTCGGTATCCGGCACCTCCTGGAGGCCGTGCACGAGGCGGGCGGGGATGCGAAGAGGCTCGTGGCCGTGGGCGGCGGCACGAAGGGCGGGCTGTGGCCCCGGATCGTCTCCGACGTCGTCGAAGAGCCCCAGGAGCTACCCGAGCAGACCATCGGCGCGGCCTACGGCAACGCCCTCATGGCCGGCATCGGGGGCGGCGTGGTGGAGCCGGACACCGACTGGACCTCCATAGCCGAAACCGTCGAACCCAACCCGGACAACCGCGAGGTCTACGACGAGCTCTACACCCTCTACAAAGACCTCTACCCCGCCACGCGCGACACAGCCCACGCCCTGGCCGACGTTCAGGCAAGGGAAGACCATTGACAGCACTTCAGCCGGTCAGCTAGTCAGCATTTCAGCCCTTGTTCTTGCTGAAGTGCTGACTAGCTGAAATGCTGAAATGCGCGAATAGCAGAGGTCTTGACCTCTGCTATTCGCTTTAGTCCATCAGCATCCCGCCGTTTACCTCTATGATCTCTCCGAGGATGTAGTCTGCCTGCGATGAGGCGAGGAAGAGGACCGCGCCCACGATTTCTTCCGGCGTGCCCTCCCTCCCCATCGGGATGCCCCGCGCGGCCTCCGCCCTCTTCTCATCCGTGGTGAACTCGTCGTGGAACGGGGTGTCGATCCGCCCGGGGGCGACCCCGTTTACCCTGATCCCGTCGGCCACGAGGTCCTTGGCCATGGCCCTGGTCATGGTGCTGACACCCCCTTGGCCGTAGAGTAGGCGAGGGAGCTGGGGCTGCCCCCGTCCCTGGCGGAGATCGAGGTCATGTTTATTATCCTGCCGCCCCGCCGCTTCATCATGGGCAATACGGCCTGCGAACACAGGTAGACGGACTTCAGGTTCACGTCCATCACGCGATCCCATGTATCCTCCGTCATCTCGGCGAGCGTCGCCCTTGCTACCATGGAGCCGGCGTTGTTCACCAGGACGTCCAGGCGCCCGTAGTGGTCCTCGATCTCTCCCGCCATCCGCCGGACGTCTCCGGCGTCGGTTACGTCTCCCTTGAGCAGGAGGACATCCCTGCCGAGTGCCTCGATGCGCTCGCCCACTTCCCCAGCGGCATCATCGCTGCTGTTGTAGTGGACGGCCACGTCGCACCCTCTCTCTGCCAGGCCCAGGCTGATCGCCCGGCCGATGCCCTTGCTGCTTCCGGTGACCCAGGCCACCTCTCCGGAGAACTGCAGATCTCTCATCCTCTCCAACGCTACCCTCGGTCGTCCTGCGAGGCGGGTTTCGTCTGCCCGTAGCCGGAGATCTTGGCCGCCACCTCCCCGACTTGCTCGGGAGAGAGGAGTACGGGCTCCCCGACGGACCTCGTGCGGTAGTAGATCTCGGCCATCTCCTCCAGGACCACGGTCCTGGAGAACGCCTCACCGGGGCTGTCTCCGACGGCGATGGTGCCGTGGTTCTGCAGCAGGCACGCGTTGCGGTCCTCGCCCAGGGCCTCTGCGGCATAACCGGCGAGTTTTTCGGTGCCGTAGGTCGTGTAGGGGGCCAGGGGGATCTCGCCGTCTTCAGAAAGCGTGGTGAGCATGTAGTGGACAGGGGGGATGGTCCATCCCAGGCAGGCCAGCGTGGTGGCGAAGACGGAGTGGGTGTGGACCACCGCCCCCACGTCGGCGCGGGCGCGGTAGATCCCCGTGTGCATCGGGGTCTCGGTGGAGGGCCCCAGCGAGCCCTCCAAGACTTCGCCGTCCACGTCGACGAGCACGACGTCCCCCGGTTCCATCTCCTCGTAATCGATGCCGCTCGGGGTCATGAGAACGTCGCCATCGGGGGTGCGGGCGCTCACGTTGCCCGAGGTCCCCGTCACGAGGCCAGATTCGATCAGCAGTTTGGCGACGCGGGCCACTTCTTCCCGCAAACTTTGATGGCTCACGAGGATTCCCCGTCGGGGGGCCGTATCTCGTACTTTATGCCCTCCTGGCGGCCGTGCTGTTCCAAGGCTTCCACGACGTCCTCCAGCGGCCTGACGCCGGAGATAAAGGGTTCGGGGTCCACCCGTCCGCTCTTCAGGAGCTCGAAAGCCGTCTGTACGGTGTACGGGGTGTGGTGGAAGATGCCCCGGATGGTGATCTGCGAGTAGTGCAGCAACACCGTATCCACCTCGAAAGAGGTGCCCGAAGGCGCCCCACCGAAGAGGGTGACGTCTCCACCCTTGCGGACCATCTGCAGCGACTGCTCCCACAGCTCCGGCAGGCCGACGGCCTCGATCACCCTGTCCGCCCCCCGTCCTTCGGGCGTCCACCCGCGAACGGCCTCGGTGGTGTATACCCCCTCGGCGGCCTCCACCGTCTCCTCGGCCCCCAACTCCCTGGCGACCGCGAGCCTTTCGTCGCTCTTGTCGACGCAGATCACCCTCGCCCCGCGCTCCGTAGCCAGGCGGACGAACATGAGCCCGATCTGGCCGGCCCCGATGATCGCCACGGTGTCGCCCATGGAGATGGGGGTGCGCACGACCCCGTGCACGGCGCAGGCTAGGGGTTCCAAGAGCGCGGCCCGACTGTACGCCACGCCCTCGGGGATCTCGTAGAGGTTCTGCCCCACTATGCGGTCAGGCACCACGATGAACTCGGCGAAGGCGCCGTTGAGAAACGAGAGGTTCTCGCACATCGACTGATCCCCGACCTTGCAGTAGTAGCAGCGGTTGCACGGCGCCGAGTTTGCCGCCACCACCCGCGTGCCGGGCCGCCACCCTTCGACCCCTTCGCCGACCGCCTCGATGGTCCCCCCGAACTCGTGGCCGAACGGGGAGGGGAGCTCCTTGATCAGGGTCGGGTGGCCGCGCCGGTACGTCTTCACGTCCGTACCGCAGGTGAGGGCTGCCCCTATCCGCACCAGGACCTCGCCCGGTCCCGCCTCCGGCTCCGGCACGTCTTCCATCCTGACGTCGCCGGGCTCGTAGAACATCGCTGCCCTCATGGAAACCTACCCCCAGCCTCATCGAGCGTTCCGAGAACCGCCACCGCGGCACGGCAAGTCTAGCAAACGGCCAGGGGCCTGCGCCGGGTGATTCGGGACGCCGGGATGCTATAGTGCGGCAAGGAGCGACAGGAGGTACCGGGTGAAGGTCGGATGCGCAACTTTTGGGGTGGCCGGTGTTGGGATGATACGGGGTGCCGACTAGTATGGCCGGGGGAGCCTGCGTCGTCGGGATCGATTGCTCGACCACGGCTACCAAGGCCGTCGTCTGGGACCGTGAAGGCAACCCCGTGGCGGAGGGTCGGGCGACCTTCCCGCTTGCGTCTCCACAACCTGGCTGGTACGAGCAGGACGCCGAGGATTGGTGGCAGTCCACCAGGAGCGCCCTGAAGGAGGCCGCCTCCAAGGTGGACCCGGACCGCATCAAGGCCCTCGGCATAACGCACCAGCGGGAGAGCTTCGTCTGTACGGACGAGAGAGGCAGCCCAGTGCGCAAGGCCATCCTCTGGTTGGACGCCAGGTCTCACGACGAGGTCGAGCGGTACGGGACGGACAGGGTGCACGAGATAACGGGTAAGCCGCCGAGCATGACGCCCGCCCTCTACAAGCTTTTCTGGCTGCGCGCCAACGAACCTGAGGTGCTCGATCGGACAGCCAGGGTGCTGGACGTGCACGCCTTCCTCGTCCACCGGTTGACGGGGGAGTGGCGCACGAGCTGGGCCTCGGCGGACCCGCTCGGCTTGTTGGATATGCGCACCCTGGACTACTCGGACGAGGTGCTTGGCGAGGTAGGCCTAGGGCGGGAGCAACTCGCGGCGCTGTCCGCGCCAGGCACGGTCGTCGGTGAGCTCGCGGAGGAGGTGGCCGGGGAGATAGGGCTACCCCCGGGGTTGCCCGTCGTGTGTGGTGCCGGTGACGGGCAGGCCGCGGGCCTGGGGGCGAACGTGACCAAAGCCGGGCGGGCCTACCTGAACCTCGGCACGGCGCTCGTCTCGGGCACCTACAGCGACGACTACGCCTGGGGCCGCGAGTTCCGTACCCTCACCGGTCCCATCCCCGAGACGTACGTCCCCGAGACCCTGCTGCGCGGCGGGACCTACACCATCGACTGGTTCGTCGACAACTTCAGCGGCGTCCGGCCGGCCGAGCTCGGCCTCGGGCTGAGCACCGAGGAGATCCTGGAGGCGGCCGCGAGCCGGGTTCCGCCGGGCGCCGACGGGTTGCTCCTGTTGCCCTATCTGAACGCGTCCTCCACGCCCTACTGGGACTCGCGGGCCAGGGGCGTCCTCTTCGGCCTGCGGGGGGCGCACAAGAAAGCCCACGTCTACCGGGCGGTGCTCGAAGGGCTCGCCTTCGAACAGCGCCTGGAGACCGAGGCCATGGAGGAGGGACTCGGGCAGCCGGTTGAGAGGTTCTTCGCCATGGGCGGCGGGTCGCGCAGCCCGCTCTTCTGCCAGATGGTCGCTGACGTCACCGGAAGGCGGGTGACGTCGTGCAGGGAGGTGGAGACCACTTGCCTCGGGGCGGGCATCTTGGCGGTCGCCGCCACGGACGACTCCGTGGCGATCCGCGACGCGGCGGCGAGCATGTCAGGGGAGGGGAACACCTACGAGCCAAACGAAGGGAGGGCGGCGTTCTACGACAGGGTCTACAACGATGTCTACAAGGAGATCTACCCCCGGCTCTCGACGCTCTTTCCAGCTTTCGCCGAAGCCCTCGAGACCGGGTCCTCGTCGTAGGACCATCGCCCGAGGGCTTCCCGAGAACGCGGCGCCCAAGATGCTCACAAACCGAACACGTCAGGAGAAAACGTGACTATCGTAAGCGTTCTTGGCTCGGGTGTTATGGCCACGGCCCTCGCCTTCCCGCTCACGTATAACGGCCACGAGGTGCGCCTGATCGGGACGCACCTGGACCGTGAGATCATCGACAGCATCAAGGAGACGGGCGTCCACCCGAACCTCGACCTCGAGGTCCCCCGTGAGGCCAGCGCCTTCCAACTGGAAGAGGCCGAGGAGGCCTTCGACGGCGCCGAAGTCGTGATGAGCGGGGTCAACTCGTTTGGTGTCCGCTGGGCCGGGGAGCAGCTCTCTTCACTGCTGAAACCAGGCATGCACGTTCTATCCGTAACCAAGGGGATGGAGGCAACGGAGGAGGGCGACCTGCTCATCCTGCCCGAGGTGCTCGCCTCCGAGGTGCCGGAGGAAGTGCGCGGACGGGTCTCCTGGTCGGCCATCGCGGGCCCTTCTATCGCCGGCGAGGTCGCCGTGCGGCGGGATACCTGCGTGGTCTTCACCGGCCGAGATACCAGCGTGTTGGGGGAGTTGTCTGACCTCTTCCGAACCCCCCACTACCACGTCTGGACCTCGACCGACTTCGTGGGCGTAGAGGTGTGCGCCGCGGTCAAGAACTGCTACGCGCTCGGGGCCGGTTTTATGGAGGGCATACTCGATGGCGAGGGCGAGTCGGAGGCGAAGTACCGCAACTACGACTACGGGGCCGCCCTCTTCGGCCAGGCGACGCGGGAATTGGGGCAGTTCATGAAGTTGCTCGGCGGCGATCCGGAGACCCCCCACGGGTTGGCCGGGGTTGGGGACATGTTCGTCACCAGCATGGGAGGGCGAAACGTCAAGGTCGGCAGGCTCGTCGGCTCGGGGCTGCGGTTCTCGGAGGCCCGTGAGCAGATGCCGGGGGTGACGCTGGAGGGGGCTGCGGCGATCGAGGTTATCGGTAGCGCGCTTCCGAAGCTTGTGGAGCGTGGAATCGTCGGAGAGAGTGACTTTCCACTCATGCGCCACCTGCACTCTGTTGTAGCATTGGATGAGCCGTTAGACATGCCCTGGAGCACTTTCTTCGGGGGCGAAGGCAGAGCGGGGAAAGGATAGAGATGGAGTCACGCATACCGCAGGATATCGAGAGGCAGGTCTTCGACGTTATCGTGATCGGGGCCGGCATCAACGGCGCGGGCATAGCCCGCGACGCGGCGATGCGCGGCCTGCGGGTCTTGCTTTTGGACAAGGGCGACATCTCCAGCGGGACTACGCAGTGGGCGACCCGCCTGATCCACGGCGGACTGCGCTACCTGGAACACTACGAGTTCGCCCTGGTCAGGGAATCTCTCAGGGATAGAGAGGCGCTCCTTCACATCGCGCCGCACCTGGTGAAGCCGCTCGGCTTCCTGGTTCCCATCTACGACAGGAACGCCCACGGGCCGCTCCTCATCCGTATGGGCATGAACCTCTACGACACGCTCTCCTACGACAAGAGCATGGACCGCCACAAGATGCTCAGCCGCAAGAAGGTCGAAGACCGCGAGCCTGGCTTGAACCCCGAGGGCCTCAAGGCGGCCGCCTTCTACTACGACGCGCAGGTCGAGTACGCCGAAAGAGTAGCCGTCGAAAACGCCATCTCCGCCCGCGACCACGGCGCGACGGTCATTACCTACGCTAACGTAAAACGTCTGCTCATCGAGAACAACGACGTGGGGGGCGTGGAGTTTACCGACGTCTTCAGCGGCGAGAGCCACACCGCCCGCGCTCCCGTTACGGTCAACGTCGCGGGTCCCTGGGTAGACGAGGTGCTCGCAGAGCTTCAACAACCAGGCACAGACAAGAACGTCGGGCGCTTTATGGGCGGCACCAAGGGCAGCCACCTCATCGTTGACCCCTTCCCCGGCGCCCCGGAGGGCGAGGCGCTCTACGTCGAGGCGCGCAAGGACGGAAGGCCCTACTTTATCGTGCCGTGGAACGGCAGGTACCTGATCGGCACGACCGACCTCCGCTACGAAGAGGACCTCGACTACGTCAAGGCGACCGAGGAGGAGATCCAATACCTCCTCGACGAGACCAACTACGTGATCCCCGAGGCGAACCTCTCCCGCGAGGACGTGCTGTTCACCTACGCCGGGGTAAGGCCGCTGCCTTTCAACCCAGAAGGCGAGACGGGCGGCGTCACCCGCAGCCACGTCGTCTTCGACCACGCGACGGGAGGCTCGGCCGCCGGCGGCAAGGTCAAGAGCCAGAGCGCCGAGCTGCCGCACGTCGGCGGACTCCTCTCGATCATCGGCGGCAAGCTGACCACCTACCTGAACCTGAGCCGCCAGACCACGGATGCCGTGTTCAAGAAGCTGGAGAGGAAGGGGCCGAAGAGCACGTCCCGCAAGAGTCCGCTGCCCGGGAGCGAGACCGCGGACTTCGGGTCCTTCGTGGCCGGGTTCAAGGCCGCGAGCACGGTACCCGACGTGCTCCGCGACAGGCTCCTCAAGCTCTACGGCGTCAGGGCGGCCGAGATCCTGAAGATCGGTGAAGAAGATCCCGACCTCCTTACGCCCCTATCCCCGATAGAGAGCGTCGAGACGGCGCTAATCGGGGCCGAGGTGATCTGGGCCTTCCGCGAAGAGATGGCCGAGACGCTCTCCGACGTGCTGCTGAGACGTACGATGGCGGGCTACGGTCCCAGGGTCGGCCTCGACGTCGTCGAACCCGCCGCGCGGGTCGCGGTCGAACATCTCGGCTGGGACGAGGAACGTGCCGAACGCGAGGTGCGCGAGTACCGCGAGTGGATCGAACGCTACACCCCGAAAGAGTTCGGGAACCTCGCATCATCTCCGGCTTGATGCGGCTCGCAGTGGGCAAGCTCACTGCGAACCGCGCTGTCAGCGGTCAGTTTTTCGTTTTGGCTGTTCGCTGATCGTTTGTAGGATTCCCGAGCACCGCGGCGCCTTCGGCCGCGTCGCGAGAGAAAGCTGAGGTCCAAAGCTGGGATGATCAAAGATGGCCCGAATTGTGTAATGACCGACGGGGGCGGAGGTGGCATCATAAGCGTCGTGAAGGGCGGTAGACAGGGAGATGTCGGGCGCCGTCTCTTGCTGTGGGGTAGGTATCACACAAGCCTCGCGGGCCGCTGTTGCGAGCCTTACTAGAGGTCTTATCTCTGAAGGAGCGACGAATTCGTGCAGACGCATTGGCCGGTGGGGCTCAGTGGAGGTTGGGTGACCCTTTGGACAGAACGGAGAGGGAAGTGTTGACCGAAGTGACTCTCGACTCCTCAGACGTCGTGTTGCGGTCGTCCTGGTGGTTGGTCGCGAAGAACTGCGGTGACCCGCTAGAAGTATTCGCCCTGGACACCGGGGATACGCTGCCGGTCTTCAGCGGAGAGGGCGAGGCCGAACTGTTCTTGTGGCTGAGGGAGGCGCACGAGCACGGCTGGGAGGTGCGCGAGAGTTCCTGCGGAGAGCTGGTGTCCGTGCTCTCCGGGCCTTGCTCGCAGGCGAGGCTCGTGGCCCTCGACCCCTCCACGGAGGTCCTCGACGCGAAGGCCGTGGGGCGCTGGGGTTTGAGCCGCGAAGACTTTCTGGAGTGGATGGTCTCCGGGAGCAGGCGCACTCCTGACACAGGCATCGCTTCGGGATGAACGCCCACCCTAAAGCCAACGTCCTACCCTGAGCCAGCACCCGGACCGCCAGCGCTGTCCCTCAATCCCGAAAGCATCCGCTCGGACTGGACCCGACTACATCGTTTGGACCCTTTTCTCGCGCTGTAGGCAGGATCAGGACAATTAGCTGAGAGCACTTGCAATGAGGTTCAACCGCCTTGCAAGCTGCTCTAATCGGTGGTTTGTTGGAGTGGGGTATGGGGACGAAAACGACCTCAAATGCGACTACTCGATCCCGTAAACGCACTCAAATCAAACCATAGATCGGGTTCTCTCGGGACTTCACACGGCGCTTCTCATTTGGATCAACAGACTACCGATCACTTGCTGAAATAATGCAATGTAGCTTCGCTATTGACATCATCGACCCTACAATATTATAGTGTATACGTTGTAGGAGCACAGTATATTGAAGAAAGGGTTTGTGTGATGATGAGCGCGCCGAGCCGGTCGGGCATGAGGGTTGAAGATTGGGGTGGTGCTGGCGTGTTCGTGGGAGCCCTCTGGGTGGCGGGGTGGGAGATCGGGAGGGCGTGGTCCTCGTACGCGCTGGGCGGCCTGTCCTTCATGTTCCTCGGTATCCTCGTCGTACCTGGTCTCTCCGGCGTGTTCGAGCTCGAGGGCTTCGGCCTGGGGGGCTCCAGGATGGAGGATCTCTACAACGACTTCTTCGCTGACGCGTCGTTCCTGGTGGTGTGCGCTTTCCTCGCTGTGAACGTGCTCGTCCACAGGGACGGCTTCTCCTCGAGGCTGCTCTTCACTAGGGAGTTGCCTATATCAGCTGCGGGCGTTGTCGCGGGGCGCGCGATCTCCATGCTGTTCGCCCTCCTCGTCAACGCCCTGGCTTTCTTCTTGCCGGTGTTCCTTCTTTCGGGCCTCGGGGACCTCGGCGCGTCGTACCTGTGGTTCGCCGGGGTTTGGGTCGGCTACGGCCTGCTGGCCTCGGGGTTGTGGCTGCTCATGGAGCTCAGCGCAGACGGCGGAACCCGCGTCCCGATCTTCGTCGCTTCGGCCATCTCGCTCGTTGTCGTCCTGGCCCTCCTGGAATGGACGGTGAACCTCGGCCTGGTAGGGAGGACGGTGGGGCTCGTACGGGGCTACGGGGCGCTCCCCGCCGTCTTCTCGGTCCTGGTCGGGGCGGCGGCCTTCGCCCTGCTGGCCCGCCTGACGGCTCGCCGCATCCTGGAGAGGGACGTGTTCTGGGAGTCCACTACGTGAGCGACAAACCGGCGGGGCCTCACGTCCCCGTGTACCTTTCCATGGACGATCCCGAGCCGATGTACGCGCAGATAGAGTCACAGTTCAGGGACTTCATCCTGTCCGGTCAACTCCCGCCCGGAACGATGCTCCCCTCCATGCGGGCCCTGGCCAGGAACCTCACGTGCAGCGTCATCACGACGAGGCGGGCCTACGAGAACCTGGAGGGCGAAGGCCTCATCCGCACCAGGCAGGGCCTGGGGACTGTTGTCGCCGACATCCCCGAGGAGAAGATCACCGCCCGACGCCGCGAGCCCGTCGAGAAGGCGTTCAGAGAAGCCGTCAGGGCCGGAGGTCGCGCCGGGCTCACCGCGGAGGAGCTACGCCACATCATGGAAGAGGCGCTGCTGGCCGAAGGCGCCGGTACAGACCAGTCCACTACCCGGAGGAGCAAGCCATGAACCAGGCGCCAGTGATCTCGCTCGAAGGCGTGATTAAGTCTCGCGGCGACTTCGTGCTAGGACCCGTGGATCTGGCCGTAGAGCCAGGCCACGTCGTCGCGGTCGTGGGTCCCAACGGCAGCGGCAAGAGCACCCTGTTCGGGATGCTCATGAACCTCCTCAGGCCCGACTCCGGCGAAGTCGCGCTCTTCGGCGGTCGCTACCCGGACGACGAGGTCGCGATCAAACGGAGGATAGGTTACGTTCCGGAACGCCCCACGGGCCGCGACGATATGAACGCCGTGGCCCTTGGCAAGTTCGTCTCCCGCTGGTACCCGAGGTGGGACCGGAGGCTCTACCGGGACCTCCTCGGGCGCTCGGGTATAGATCCGGGCAAGAGGTTCGGCGCGCTATCCAAGGGGATGCGGCGCCGTCTCTCCTTCGCGCTGGCCCTGGCCACCTCTCCCGAACTGCTGCTCCTCGACGAGCCCACCGCGGGCGTCGATCCCATCGCCCGGTGCGAGATGCTCGACGAGATCTTGAACTTCGTGCGCGACGACGCGCACGGCGGCGACAGGACGGTCGTCTTCGCCACCCACGTCGTGGAGGAGGCGAGGCTCATCGCTGACTACGTCGTGCTTCTCGCCGACGGGAAGTTCCTCGGCCTCCACGAGAAGGACGATCTCCTGGAAAACTGGAAGACGCTCTGGGTGGACGTGGAGCCGGAAGGGGCCGTACCTGGCATCGTCGAGGTCGAAAGCGGAAGCCCGGCACGCATCGTCACCAACTCCCGGCGAGAGACCTCCGAAGCGCTCCTCGCCAGGAACATAAGCATCGTCCGTAGTCGGTCGTTTGACCTGGAGGGGATACTCTCCCACCTCTTGCGCCGGGGCGGGGAGCGGCAGAGGGCGTGAAGTCCAGCACGCGCATGGGGTGAGGGAAGCACATGGACTTCGATACCTCGTCGAGCGGTAAAGGCGGTGACCGCCCACCCCGTCGCGCCTCAGCCAACCCGCCTGCGGAAGGGCCGGCCAGCCGAAGCGAGTCGCACAGGGATCGCTACTTGCGGAAGGTCGCATCGGAGGAGTTGGTTTTCAGGATACCCGCGGGTTCCAGGAAAGCGGCACTCGTCCATCTCGGACTCGCCGCCTGGCGCGAGAACCTCTTCGATTCCAAGGACCTGGGCGAGGCTCGGGGCCGTGAGGTGGACGAAGCCGGCATGCTGAGGGCGCTCTACCGCTCTTCGATGGGGGAGATCGAGCACCTCCTCGGACCGATCCTCAAAGGCAAGCACGTGACCGTCGAGGGTCATCTGGCCGGCACCGGGCGCACCGCCCTGGAGCGCCTCGGCGCGGAGGTCGAGGAGCTGGGCCTCGAAGACGAGAAGCGCTACATAGATATGACCCCGGCGATCTTCGTGATGGCGGCCCTGGCCATGGCCGTCCGCTACGTCTCTCTGGGTCTCGACGACCAGGACCTCTACATCCTGGCCGGCATAGCCTTCGCCCTGATGTACGGTCTGCGCCCGTTCTTCTCCAAGATGCAGCGTCCAAGGGACTGAAGGCCCGTGGTGAGGACGGCCACCCACCTCATCTTCGCCGAGAGCTGCTGGTTCGCGACCTCGGCCGTCCTGAACGTTCACTACCAGGTCCCGGCGATGCTCGTCGTCGCGGTGACCTCCGTACTACCAGACGCCGACTACCCGAAGAGCTGGCCTGGCAACCGGTTGAGAACCGTCTCGGAAGGTCTCGACCGCTTCGTCGGCCATCGCAGCTTCCTGCACTCGCTGCTGGCCCTGGTACTGGTCACGGTCGTACTCGGTCTGCCCTCGTGGTGGATTTTCGGTAACTCCACCCTGGCAATCGCCGTCTTCGTGGGTTACGGATCACACCTCTTCGCGGATATGATGGCCCTTGGCGGGGTCCAGCTATTCTGGCCCTCTCGCGCGATAGCAGTGTTCCCTGGCCGCGACGAGTACCGCGTCGTCCCAGGCTCCAATTCTGAGCGTGTCTTCGTCGCCGTGGCGCTCGTCGTCGCACTCCTCTTCTACCCGGTAAGTAGGGTAGGCTTCGACGGCCTGCTCTACCGCCTGGGGGGTGCGGATCAGGTCTACGGCAAGGTCAAGAAGGTTACGGACGGCGACACCGTCTCGGTAGAGGTCTACGGCCAGACCCAGCCCGTCCGGCTCATAGGGGTGGACACCCCAGAGACCGTGGCGCCGGGCCAACCCATAGGCTGCTACGGCAAGAAAGCGAGCGCCCACACGAAGAAGGCCCTGACGAAGAAGCTGGTAAGGTTGGAGATCCCACGCATAGGCGACTCCGAGGACGCATACGGCCGCACCCTCGCCTACGTCTACCTCGACGCGGACGAGGACGGCTCCTACGAGCACCTCTTCAACGAGGACCTCATCACCCTGGGCCTCGCTCGTACCACCACCTTCTCCCACGCCCACCGCCGAGGGTTCGAGCGCCTGCGCGAGGAGGCCGAGGAGCGCGGAGTTGGCCTCTGGAGCGCCTGCCCCGGAGCAACACTCTACTGAAGCGGTTTTCGGGAAGTTCAACCTTTCCCGAAAACCGCGCCATCAGCGGTCAGCCAAAGATGAAAAGCTGACGGCTGACCGCTCACAGCTTGCAAAAGGCCATGTGCAAACTGCTTTAATCGGCGGTAGGCGTGACGGGACGCCGGTAGTGCGCGAGCAGGGCCTCCCGGTCCTCCTCTCGCTCACCCTCGATCCTTAGTGCCCCAGATCCTACGGCTTCGTCGGGGTCCATACGCCCCGCGGCCACGGCGAGGAAGGTCTCGGCGTCGCCCGTGACGACCAGGTGGGTATCCGGCGCAGATCCCTGCCTTGCCTCCGCCTCCCCGCCGTTCCCAACCCGCAGGTGAAACGCCTCGCCGTCGATGCGGAGCTCGTAGATGCCCGATCTGGCATCCCCGCCTCCGAGAGCCGCCCGCATCGCCACCGCGGCCCAGCCAGCCCTCAGGTCTTCATCCTCGCGCGGGGCGTCCATGAGGCCAGCCCCCCACCGCGAGAGGGCCACGAGTACCGGCTCGAGCGACCGCCCAAGCCCCGTCAGCTCGTAGACGTTCGATCCGGCAGGCGGCGGCAAGGTTGCCCGCCGGACCATCCCCTCCCCCTCTAGCGTCTTGAGCCTCCCGGCGAGCAGGTTCGTCCCGATCCCCGGCAACCCCCCCAACAAGTCCTTGAACCGCTTCGGCCCCGTAGAGAGCTCGCGCACCAATAAGAGCGTCCACCGCTCGCCAACCACGTCGAGCGCCCTCGCTACCGTGCAATGCTGCCCGTAACTCCTCTTCTTACCCATCTTCGGCCCGTCCTTTTTCACTACGTTGCTGCTACTTTCCGCTGTATATACTTGACAATTATATAGTGAATAGTTTATAATACTACTGTGATTAATTCAAGAGAACGTGACATAGGAATCCCCAGGGAGGGAGAGACTTTCATGCCTACGACTTCGCTAAGTGACAGAAGGACTGCGGCGATGCGCGCCGAGGAGCGGCCATTGGAGACGCCGGATCTCCTCCCCGGCTACTTCGCCCGCATCGACAAGGGCAAGCTGCTCACGCGCGCCGAGGAGGTTGACCTTAGCAAGAGGGCCAGGGCCGGTGATGTGCGGGCCCGTCAGAGGCTAGTCGAGAAGAACCTCAGGCTCGTGGTATCTGTGGCCAAGAAGTATCGGGGGATGGGGCTGCCGTTCGAGGACCTCATTCAGGAGGGCAACATAGGCCTCATGAAGGCGGTCGAGAAGTTCGACCCCGACCGGGGCTGGAGGTTCTCCACGTATGCTACCTGGTGGGTGAGGCAGGCCGTGCAGAGGGCTGTCGCCGACAAGGGGCGCACCATCAGGATCCCGGTGCACAGGGGCGACAAGCTTCGCAAGATGGCCCGCGTCTACAACGAGCTTTCCTCCGAGATGGAGCGCGAGCCCGCCGATGAGGAAGTGGCCGGGCGGCTCGGCTGGCCTGTGGAGGACGTTCGCGACCTGAAGGGCTCACTGTGGGATGCCACCAGCCTGAACCAGCCTCTCGGCTCCGACGCCGACGCCTCGGAGGTCGGCGAGTTCATAGAGGATGAGGGGGCCTCAGAGGTCGCTGGCGCGGTGATAGGCGAGATGGAGATGGGCTGGCTCGCCGAGGCCGTGGAGGGCCTGCCCGAGCGCCATCGTCACGTCCTCGTCAAGCGCTACGGCCTTGGCGACGAGGAGACGGCGACGCTGGCGCGCTTGAGCGACGAGCTCGGGATTTCTCGCGAGCGCGTCAGGCAGCTGCAGCGCGAGGCCGAGCGCATGCTGGCCCGCGGGGAGTACGGTCGCGCGGCCGCCTAAGGCTCCGCAGGAACCCTTAGAACCTGACCGGGGGCGCCGTTACCCTTACGCGGTGCCCCCTTTATCGTGCCGCAGATACCTGGTGGGGAGTGTCCTTATCGCATGAGCGAGGAACAGAGGCTGCTCAGGGTCGGGGTGCTGGGCGCGGGGCCGATCTCGCAGGCGGCTCACTTCGAGGCCTGCCGCAAGGCGAAGAACGCCGAGCTCTACGCCATCTGCGAGGTGGCGGAGGATCTGCTGGAGAGGATGTCTGCGATACACGCCCCGATATAGGCTGAACGCGCTCTATGGGCTAGTAGTTTTTGAGTTGGCTGATAGCGAGCGCTGAAGGCCTATATCGAGGATAGGCTCGGTACAACGGTACAAGAGATTTGCAACCGTTCATATATTCGTGGCATTGCGCCGCCCCGGTCGATTGAAGACAATAAGTGCCGGAGGTGGCGATGAGGGCATTGGTTACGACGTACCCGCGTTACGCACGGCTTTGGCGCAGGGCACGTTCTGGCGAAGAAGGTCTCGACGGAAGAAAAGCAACCGCTGGGGGAGGACGGGAGAAAAGCCATGACTAGCAACGGTCGGGGGCAGGCGACGCTGGAGCGCACCCTCGGGCTCGGTACGGTCGGAGACCCGCGACGCCAGGCGCACCATCCCGCGGGCCGTGCTGATCACCGCGCTGATTTGCGGCGCTCTGTTCGTCGTCACCGCCTACGCGACGCAGTTGGCCCATCCGGGCGCCTCCTTCGAGAACCCGGACTCCGCGGCTTTCGAGATCCCCCGCGTGATCGGCGGCAACCTGTTCGCCTCGTTCTTCCTCGCAGGCCTGGTCGTCGCCCAGTTCGCCGCGGGGCTCGCCATCCAGGCCACATCGTCGCGGCTGCCGCACGTCTACGTCAACCAAGTCGGCCCGGCGGGAACCCTGAACTTCGTGGGAGAGAGCACCGTCGTCTCTGCGGACGGGGAGGTAGACGCGCAAGCTGGCTCCTCGGAAGAGGAGGTACCGGGCGTGAGCCTGCTTCTCCCGGCCAGGAGTAGCGCGAGGCAGGACTACCTGAGCGAGCTGAGATCCCCAATGCCCGGCGTCAAGAACGTCACGTCCGCCTCGAAGCCCGGGACAAGGACGTAAAGCAACTCTGCCTCATAGCTGATCGTCGGCGGGGACCGCGGGGTTCACCGCCCTGACCTCGAAAGAGCCGTAGGCAACCTTCAGAGACAGGAGAAGGGGTGAGTATGGAGCACAGAGAAGCATCCAGGGCCGGTGTTGGCGCTGCGTCGGGCGTAGGCACCCGAGGGTACGACAGGCTCAAGCCCAACGCGGTAGGACTCTTCGAGGTCATCTTCATGGCGGTCGCCACGGCGGCCCCGATCACCGCAATGACAGGCAACGTGCCCGTGGCCGTCGGTTTCGGCAATGGGACGGGCGCTCCGGCGGGTTAGATCTTCGCCACCGGGGCCTTCTACGGGTACATCTCCCACGGTCTGGGCCAGGTGGTGGGCATGGCATCAGGGCTTCTGGCCTGCCTCGCTTACATAGTCTTCGAGGCCTCCCTGATCGGGATCTCCTCCTCCTTCGCGCAGACTACTTTCCAGGATCAGCTAGGGCTGGCGGTCCCCTGGCAGGCCCTGATGGCGATCCTCGGCACGTTCGCCATCCTGGTGGTGCAGACGCTGTGCTCGTTCGCGGTCATCGGCTATTTCCGTAACAACCACCCGGAGGCGCGCCACTGGTTCAAGACTTTCCTCGCCCCGCTGCTCGGCGGCATCGGCATGGCCACGGTCGTGCTGCTGCTACTTCTCAACTCGGCCACCGCCGCCGGTGACGCCTCCGAGACGATCCTCTTCAAGCTCATACCCTGGATCATCATCGGCGTCTTCCTGGCTGGCGTGGGTCTCGCGCTCTACCTGCGCGCGAGAAACCCCGAGAGGTACCGCAGGATCGTCTACGAGGATACGATGGAGCGGCCCGATGCCGACAGCGCGGTTGGCTCCGCGGAGCCGCAGAGAAGATAATGGCACAAAGACCGCGATGAGAGAGGAGTAGATCGTGGCTATGACAGAACGACCGGCCGCCGTGGCCGATCATCCCCTGGCGCCGCTGACGTTGGAGGAGGTAAGGGAGGCGGTCGGCATAGTGCGCGAGGAACGCGACCTCGGCCCAAGGCACCGCTTCGCCGGCCTCACCCTGAACGAGCCGCCCAAGGAGGACGTGCTCGCCTTCGAGGACGGAGATACCTTCGAGCGCGAGGCCTTCGCGGTCATCCTCGACGGGAACGACGGGTCCACCTACGAGGCCGTGATCTCGCTGACGCGCGGCGCCGTTACCTCGTGGACGCACGTCCCGAACGTCCAGCCGCCCATAGTGCTCGAGGAGTTCGACGAGTGCGAGGCGGCCTGCAAGGAGAGCCCCGAGTTTCAGGAGGCCCTGCGCAAGCGCGGCATCGAGGACATGGACCGCGTGCTCGTGGACCCGTGGTCGGCGGGGAGCTACGGCGACGAGGAGGGACGTCGTCTATCCCGCGCGCTTACCTGGGTCTACGTCGAGGACGACCATAACGCCTACGCGCACCCCGTGGACAACCTCGTCACCATCGTCGACCTCAACGAGACGGAGGTAGTCAGGGTAGAGGACCACGGCGTCGTCCCGATCCCTCAGGAGTCTGGGGCCTACGAGCCTAACGGCAGGCCCACGCGCGCCGGTCTCAAGCCGCTGGAGATCACCCAGCCCGACGGCCCGAGCTTCGAGGTAGACGGGCACGAGATCCGCTGGCAGAAGTGGAGCTTCCGGATAGGCTTCACCCCGCGCGAGGGGCTGGTCCTCTACACTGTCGGTTACGAGGATGGCGGGCGCGTGCGGCCCGTCCTCTACCGGGCCTCCCTCTCGGAGATGGTCGTTCCCTACGGCGACCCGCGCCCGGGACAGTGGCGCAAGAACGCTTTCGACGCGGGCGAGTACAACGTCGGGGCCCTGGCCAACTCGCTCGAGCTCGGTTGCGACTGCCTCGGCGAGATCCGCTACTTCGACGCCGTCATGGTCAACGGCGCGGGCGACCCCGTACAGATCAAGAACGCCGTCTGCCTGCACGAGGAGGATGCCGGCCTCGGCTGGAAGCATTACGATATGAGGGCAGATACCGCTGAAGTCAGGCGCTCCAGGCGCCTGGTCGTCTCGTTTATCGCGACCGTTGCGAACTACGAGTACGGTTTCTACTGGAACTTCTACCAGGACGGGACGATCGAGTTCGACGGCAAGCTCACAGGCATCGTCTCAACAGGTGCCGTCGAGCCCGGCGTGAAGCCCGCCCACGGCCAGCTCCTCAACAAAGACGGTCTCTACGGCCCTATCCACCAGCACTTCATGAACTTCCGACTCGACCTCGACGTGGACGGCCACGACAACCGGATCTACGAGGTGCACACCGAGGCGGTACCTCCCGGCGACGCGAACCCGAACGGCAACGCCTACCTTTCGAAGTCCACGTTGCTTGAGCGCGAGTCCGAGGCCCAGCACACCGTCGATGCGATGTCCGCCCGTCACTGGCGCGTGGAGAGCACCGGGACGAAAAACAAGGTCGGGGAGCCCTGCGCTTACCGCCTGATCCCGCTCAGCACCAACGTCCTGCCGTTCTTCCAGCCCGACAGCGCGGTGGCCAGCAGGGCCGGGTTCGCGACCAGGCATTTCTGGGCGACCCGGTTCTCACAGGACGAGCGTCACGCGGCCGGTACCTACCCCAACCAGAACCCTGGCGACGGCCTGCCGAAGTACGTGGAGCAGGACCGCCCGCTGGAGGGTGAGGACGTGGTCGTCTGGTACACGCTCGGCGCGCACCACGTGGCAAGGCTCGAAGATTGGCCCGTCATGCCTGTGCAGCACGCCGGCTTCAAGCTCGAGCCGGTCGGCTTCTTCGACGAGAACCCCGCGCTAGACGTGCCGCCCCCCGACAGTCACTGCCACCACGACGCCTGACCAACCTCGACATCTTCCCGTCCTCGTAAGTAGCCGACCGGGACTTTACTAGCGGGCCGGACCGACCGCGCCCGTCGCTCTTCCGGCCTCGCCCGAGAGTTCCTCGGTGAGATCCTCACCAACGCGGCCCACTTCCTGGCGTCGGGCGAGGCCTCCTGAATAACGGGGGCCGTGCTTCCGGTAGATGGTGGTCCCTGGCCCCCAGCCGTGGCCGCTGCTTCAGCGGTCACTCCCACTGCCGCCCCTGGAACGCCGAAGCAGCGGTGAGCACGATAATCGTCGCCACTACAATGCAGTAGAAGGGGTGAACCACGACGTTCGGTGAATGATCCTGGTTTGTGGCTACACCGTGGGTTCGAGCGTCGGGCTCCCAGTAACCTGATCGTTTGTTCCTACTTTCATGCTACACTAGAAACGTGAATACTTCAGTGGCGAGAGAGGCTTCGTACATCAGGGAGGTCGGTCACTTGAGCGACCGGGACATCGCGCGGGCCACGGGCGCGGGCGTGAGCACGGTCGGGTCCTGGATGCGGCGCACGCGGGTGCCGACCGGAGAGCGCGCGGAGCGATTGGCGGAGTTGTCGGCGGTGGTTGAACGTCTGGCGCGTGTGATAGATCCGGACTACATACCGGTGTGGCTCCGTAAGCCGATCATCGCTCTAGACGACGAGAAACCGCTCGATGTGCTGGCCAGTGGCGAGTACCGCAGGCTTTCGCGCGTGATCTCCGAGCTCGAGTCGCCAACTTTCGCTTAGGATCCTGAGCGGTTCGCCGTTCAGTGTGGAGTTTGTCGAGCCGGCGATTGTCGGCGGGGTGTTCTTTCGCCACGTACCCGCCGGTGGGGCTCCCCTGTTGCGGCCCGATCCCCCCGCCGACGGGCGCTGGCAGCGCGGCGAGATGGTCGAAGGCTTCTATCTGGCCGCGGACGAGCAGACGGCATGGGCGGAATGGTACCGGGCGCTCGCGGAGTTGGCGGTGCCCCCGATGCGCCAGATGCCGCGTGACTTATGGCGCTTCGAAGTCGACCTGGAAGGCATCGCCGATCTTTCCGACGTCGGAGGGCTGGAGGCAGTGGGTCTGCCCCGACCGGTGCCTTCCCGGAGACAGTGGCCACGATTTCAGGCGGTCGGTGAGGCCTTGGCGGAGAGTGGGTGGAGGGGGATCCTCTACCCTTCTGCGGCGCGATCGGAGAGTGAGGTTGCCATTTGTGTGTTCCGAAGGGGAGGCGATCTGGTGGGCATCGAGCCCCTGGGTCCGCCAACCCGTTACGACGAGCCCCCAGCACCTCCTAGTGGACTAAGGACCTGAAGATAATCTCAGACGCCTGCGACGAAGAGGTGGCACGCAGGATCGGCTACACGGCCGGCGGTAGGGCGATGTCCGGGTGGCAAACGATGTAGCTTTGGAGCCTCTTCAGCGCTCGCCGAGGTTCTCTAGCATCGGTCGCAGCTTGTATTTGCGTTGGTGGAGTCCGATCAGCTCGTCGAGATAAGCCCGCCACTCCTCTTCTAGTCCATCGACCAGGTAGGCGTCCCGCGCCTTTGCCAACCAGCGCACGGCTTCATCGTAGTGCCCGGAGCTGCCTGAGTCCATGATCTCCTCGGACTGGGCGCGGCTGGTCTCGATGACCCAACTGGGTTGGGACTCGACGGCCGCTTCCGTTACCTGCTCGAGTAGGGCTTCGACCGGGCTCTCCTCGACCGTGTCTATGGCGTCCTGGCTGAGTCCCTCTTGCAGGAAGACCTCTACGTGGCCCCGGGGGTAATAGGGCACGTTCCGGCGCAGGTGGTCGAGGAGCTCAGCGCGGCGCTCGGGCCATGCCTCGCCGGACAGCTCCCGGACCCGCCGGTAGGAGGTGAGGCCCGGATCGGCGCGACACGCCGTCACGGCTGCCCGGAGGGCCAGGTCGGGGTGTCCCATACCTTCCGCCAGATCGCGCCTCCGTCAAGGCCGCTCCCACCTCCTCGAAGAAGTCCAGGAGGTCGCCTCCATCGTCCCCCATCATCTCCCAGTCCAACAACTCCCAGGCTTCCATGTACTCTTCGGTGATCGCTTCCAGGACCGGCAGGGCGTTGCGACCGTCGTCCGACCGGATAAAGCTCCACGCGCCTTCGAGCACCCGGCGGGCCTCATCCAGGTCCCCGCCGGAGCTCCAGTAGTCGTCATAGTGCCGGTAGTCTGTGTCGTGGATGCTGGACCGGATCCTACGCCGGATAGCCTCCGTGTTTACCGGATGAGCCTCCGAGGATGCCGAAAGCGAGAGCTCGCTTTCGATGAGCTCGGCCAACGAAGGGTCGCGCTCCGCCAGCTTCAGCAAGAGCTCCTGGAGCTGATCCCGGTCCAGTCCGGATAAGGTCTCCTCGAGGGTGGCAGGTCCCGGACCGATTCCGGCTCGTAGATCGAGGCGAGTAGGGCGGCGACGATGTGCTTGCACCAGCCGCCCCATTCGTACGGGCAACCGCACGCCGCTTCCGTGATGCCCGCTTCGTCGAAGGTGACGCTGACCTCGTAAGGAGCGAACTCGCTGCCAGCCACCTCTGCCCGTAGTACGCCGCCGCGCCGGGTCAGGGAGAGTACGGCACCTTGCCGGTAGTAATCCTCACCCCTGCGAAACGACTCGGAGGATGCGCGCTCCCGGACCCGGCCTTCGGTAAGGTCGAACGGCATTCGACACCCCACTATCAACGGACTCGACCCGAAAATACTATCATTGCTCCTGCCTATCCGATGGCGGAGAAAGTTGTGGGTAGGGTGGGCTCTCTTCCTTTGGCCTCACTGAGAGCCTTCACGTAGGAAGTTCGCGTTGGGCTTCGATAGCTGGCATCATGCTCGTGGTGGAATGGAGAAATCTGCCCCGGTCGAAACGGAAGGAAGAGGGCAATATGCCCCTGCACATGACGCGGTTGCGACAAATTCTGGGATGCACTCGGGGACGACGGTGTAGTTGACGGTGTCGCAGGACTGCTCCAGAATGTGGTGTTCGTCATTACCGTAGCCGGCATGGTACTAACGTCGACGCTGGTCGGTAGGGCTCTCAGAGTAGCGAAGTAGAACATGTGGGAAGAGGCTACTCGAGTAAGCTCCTTCACGTGCGCGATGGAGAAAGGTCGAGAAAATCGTCCCGACGGAAGGTCGTTGCATAGCCCCTGAGACGGAGGTATAGGATGGTGAATACGAATAGGGAGCCAATCGCCATAATCGGCATCGGCTGCCGGTTTCCGGGCGCGAATGGTCCCGAGGCTTTCTGGAACCTTCTGCGCGAGGGGTTAGACGCTATCACGGAGATCCCCCCCGACCGATTCGACGTCGGCGACGTGTACGACCCGAAGCCGGGAATGCCGGGCAAGCTCAACACCAAATGGGGAGGCTTCCTGGAAGGGGTCGATGAGTTCGACCCCTACTTCTTTGGGATCTCGTCCCGGGAAGCCTCCGCCATGGACCCCCAGCAGCGGGTGTTGCTGGAGGTGACCTGGGAGGCCATCGAGGACGCCGGGCTGGTGCCCGAGAAGCTGGACGCGGGCCGGGTCGGGGTGTTCTCGGGCACGTGCAACAGCGACTACGGAAGCCTGCTCGAGGACCCAGCCGGCATAGACATCTACGTCGCCGGGGGGAACGCCTTGAGCGTGCTCTCGGGACGCCTCTCCTACGCGCTCGGGTTGCAGGGGCCAAGCATGACGGTGGACACCGCCTGCTCTACTTCGCTGGTCGCGGTGCACCTCGCGTGCCAGAGCCTGCACTCGGGGGAGAGTACCGTGGCCCTCGCCGGGGGGGTGAACCTGATCTTTAGCCCCAAACCCTACATGGCCTTCTCTTCGGCCCAGATGCTCGCCTCGGACGGGCGTTGCAAGTTCGGCGACTCCCGCGCCGACGGCTTCGTGCGCAGCGAGGGCGCCGGGGTGGTCGTGCTCAAACCACTGTCCGCGGCCCTCGCCGACGCGGATACCGTCTACGCTGTTATCCGGGGCAGCGCGGTAAACAACGATGGCGACAGCGGCGGCCTGCTGATGACACCGAGCCGCCCGGGCCAGGAGGCCGTCTTCGAAGAGGCCTACCGGAGCGCCGGTGTCTCGCCGGGCGAGGTCCAGTACGTGGAGGCCCACGGCACGGGCACGTCGGTGGGCGACCCCGTCGAGATGCAGGCCCTCGGGGCCGTGGTCGGGGAGGGGCGGCATGAGGAGGATCCTTGCGTCGTCGGCTCCGTGAAGACGAACATCGGGCACACCGAGGGGGCGGCCGGGGTTGCAGGCCTGATCAAGACCTCACTCGCCCTGAAACACAAGACCATACCGCCCAGTTTGCACCTGCGAGAACCCAACCCCAACATCCCCTGGCAGAACCTCTCCCTCACGGTGCAGCGGGAGCTCGGCCCCTGGCCCGACTCACCGGGGCCCGCCCGCGCCGGGGTGAGCTCCTTCGGCATCTCCGGTACCAACGCCCACGTCGTCCTGGAGGAGGCCCCCGAGACCACGCCAGTGGAAACAGGTGTGGGCACCACAGCCCACCTGTTGCCCCTCTCCGCGCACAGCCCCGAGGCCCTCGCGGACACGGCGCGCGCCCACGTAGGATTCTTGCGCGGAGAGGAAGGTGCTGACTCCCCCCTGGAGGACGTCTGCTACACCGCTGGCGTCAGGAGGACCCACCACGCCCACCGGCTGGCCCTTGTGGGTGGCTCACGTGAGCAGCTCGTCGAGCATCTAGAGGCATACCTCGAAGGCGAGTCGCGCCCTGGCATGTCCTCGGGCCGCAAGCTCGGCGACCTGCGGCGCAAGCTCGTCTTCGTATTCTCGGGGCAGGGATCTCAGTGGGTCGGCATGGGACGGGAGCTCTTGGAGCAGGAACCTGCGTTCCGGGAGGCGATGGAGCGTTGCGACCGGGCGATCCGAGAGTACACCGGCTGGTCCGTGCTGGAGGAGCTGGCCGCCGACGAAGCAAGTTCCCGATTGGCCGAAGTGGATGTCGTCCAGCCCGCCATCTTTGCGGTGCAGGTGTCCCTGGCTGCCCTGTGGCGCTCCTGGGGCATCGAGCCCGACGCGGTGGTTGGCCAGAGCCTCGGCGAGGCAGCGGCGGCCTACGTGGCCGGAGCCCTGACGCTCGAAGACGCGGCGCGTGTGATCTGCCGCCGGAGCCAGCTGGTGAAGAGGACCAGCGGGCATGGCATCATGGCTGTCGTGCAGCTCTCGCTCGAGGAGGCGGAGCACGCTATCTCCGGCCGCGAGGGCATGGTCTCGGTCGCGGTTAACAGCAGCCCCTACACCACCGTGCTCTCTGGAGAGGTGGCGGCACTCGAAGAGATCCTGGCCGAACTCGAGCGCCGGGACGTTTTTGTACGCCGGATCCGGGTAGATTACGCTTCTCACAGCCCGCAGGTGGACGCCCTGCGTCCCGACCTGCTAGAGGCCCTGGAAGGCATAAGCCCCAGAACCTCGTCCGTGACCCTCTACTCGACGGTGACGGGTGAGGTCGAGGACGGTCTGGCGCTCGACGCCGCTTACTGGGTGCGGAACTTGAGGCAGCCGGTGCTGCTCTCGAAGGCCGTGGAGCTTCTGCTCGAGGACGACCACGAAGTCTTCGTGGAGGTCAGCCCCCACCCCGTCCTCCTTGGCTCGGTCGAGCAATGCCTGCGCCACGGGGGCCGCGAGGGGTTCACCCTGCCCTCCCTGCGGGAGAACGAAGGTAGGGCGGCGCCCCTTGGCTCGTTCGGGGCGCTCTACACGCTGGGGCACCCAGTGGACTGGGACAAGCTCCACCCCTCGAGAGGCCGGTGCGTCCGGCTGCCGTCCTACCGCTTTCAAGACGAGCGCTTCTGGCTGAATGACAGGGACTCCGTATCAAACAGGAACGGCAGAGGACGTCTCCTCGGTCTGCACCTGAGATCCGCCGCCGATCCAGGAACGCATCACTGGGAGACAGACCTGGGTGTAGAGACGTTCGGTTATCTAGGTGACCACCGCGTCCAGGGACTAGCGGTTCTGCCGGCCGCGGGATTCGCCGGGATGGTTCTCTCGGCGGCGGAAGAAGCCATGGGAGAAGGGGATCACACGCTCGAGGACATTGGCTTTGAGAGGGCGCTTTTCCTTCCCGAGCAAGGAGCCAGGGCTGTACAGCTCGTCCTCTCCGCGCAGGGTGTCGGAGAGACCTCCTTCCGGTTCTTCAGTCTGGAAGAGGGCGCCACGCAGTGGGACGCGTCGTGGACGCAGCACGCGGCGGGTAGAGTACGCCACCACTACCCCCAGGCCAATGGGCATGTCGACCAGGCCATACGGCATCACGAATCCCCCGAGGAGCTCATGGCTCGGTGCCAGGAGACCGTCGCCAGCGCCGATCTGTACGAGGGGCTATTGGAGCGCGGGCTCGAGTACGGGCCGAGCTTCAGGGGCGTGGAGCGGCTCTGGCGCCGGGACGGCGAAGCCCTGGGCCAGCTTCGATTAACGGAGGCTGTGGCCGCGCAGAGGAACGGCCACAAGATCCACCCAGCCCTGCTGGACGCATGCTTCCAGGTACTGGCCGCCGCCCTGCCAAAGGGGAGTGTGGAAGGGGCCGACCCCTATCTTCCCGTTGGCCTGGCCAGGCTCCACCTCAACGACCTCCCTGATACCGGGCTCTGGGCCCACGCCCTCCTGAAGACGGACGCGTCGGCGGACGCCGATTATCTCGAAGGCGACGTGTTCCTGCTCGACGAAAGCGGACAGGTTCTCCTGGAAGCACAGGGACTTCGCCTCCAGCGTCTCGAACGCGATGCCCGGAGTGGGAACCAGCAGGAAGACCTCGACGACTGGCTCTACGAGGTGCGATGGGAGCCGAAGGAGCAGACCGAAGCCTCTGTCCCCTCATCTCCCGACCAGCGCTCGAGCTGGCTCGTCTTGGCCGATGCCAGCGGGGTTGGGCAGGCACTCCAGGGATTGCTCGAAGAGCGTGGCGAAGCCTGCATCGCGGTCTTCGCCGGGGACGAGTACAGGGAAGAGGGGCAGGGGCGCTATAGGCTCGACCCCGCCAATCCCGAACATTTCCGGCGCCTGCTCGCCGACCTCGAGGAGGCTGACTCGTTACCCCTCAGGGGCGTCACGTATCTGTGGGGCCTCAATCCGCCTCCGGATACCCCCATCGAAACAGCACGGACGCTTGGGTGTACCGGCGCATTGCACCTGACGCAGGCTTTGGCGAGGTTGGAGGTCGCGCCCCGGCTCTGGCTGGTGACGCGTGAGACCCAGCCCGTGGGGGACGGACCCGTGTCCGTCGAGCAGGCACCGCTCTGGGGTCTGGGGAAGGTCATCTCACTAGAACACCCCGAGCTCGCCTGCACGAAGGTGGACCTGGACGGATCGGAGGAGGCCAGCTCGCTCTTCCGGGAGCTCTGGGCAGACGACGGGGAAGACCAGATCTCGCTTCGCGGCGCTGAGCGTTACGTGCCGAGGGTGGTGCGTTGCTCGCCCGACGCCGTCGAAGCGAGGCAGAAGACCGTGTCCACGGATGAGCCGTTCAGGTTGGAGGTTACCAAGCCGGGCATCCTGGACGAGATGACGCTGCGGGAGACCGACCGCAGGGAACCCGGCCCTGGTGAGGTAGAGATCCGGGTTCGCGCGGTCGGCCTGAATTTCAGGGACGTCCTGATCGCGATGGACCTCATCCCTCCGCTGTACCAGGATTCCCTGGACGTCGGGTTCGAGTGCGTCGGGGAGATCGTGGCTGTCGGGGTGGGCATCGAGAGCCTCGAGGTAGGGGACAGCGTGGTCGCCTTCGCCCCCGGATGCCTGGGTTCGTACATTACGGCCGACGCCTCCTTCGTGTTGCCCAAGCCCGCCCGCTTGAGTTTCGAAGAGGCCGCGACGTTGCCGATAGCCTTTTTCACTGCGCATTACGCCCTGAACCACCTGGGCAGGCTCGCGGAGGGTGAGCGGGTTCTGATCCACGCGGCCGCCGGAGGAGTCGGGCAGGCCGCCCTGCGGATTGCCCGGCGGGCGGGCGCCGAGATCTTCGCCACGGCGGGTAGCCCCGAGAAGCGGGAATTTTTGAGGTCTCTCGGAGTCCAACACGTTATGGACTCGAGGTCCCTCGACTTCGCAGACGAGGTGATGGAGCTGACGGAAGGCGAGGGCGTAGACGTGGTGTTGAACTCCCTGGCGGGGGAGTTCATCCCCAAGAGCCTGTCGACGCTCCGGACCGGAGGGCGCTTCCTGGAGATCGGCAAGGTCGACTTCTTGCAGCATACGCGTCTGGACCTTTGGCTGCTCAAGAACAACATCTCGTTCTTCGCTATAGATCTCTCCGAGCACCTGCTGAAGAGACCTGACCTCTCCAGAACCATCCTGCGTGAGGCCTTACAGTTCTTCGATGAAGGCTCGCTCGAACCCCTGCCCTTCAAAACCTTCCCGATATCTCAGGCCGTGGATGCCTTCCGCTACATGGCGCAGGCGAAGCACATCGGCAAGGTCGTGGTGTCGCTGGAAGAGGACGAAGTGCCGGTCGTCACACTCACGAAGCGCCCGGCGATCAGCCCTGACGGCACGTACCTCGTCACCGGCGGTGCCGGTGGCCTCGGCCTCTCCACGGCCGAGTGGCTGGTCGAGCAGGGAGCACGCCACCTGCTCCTTACAGGCCGGAGCGGCGCCGCTTCCGAGGCGGCCAGGCAAGCCGTAGCAAAGTTGACGACCGACGGAGTACGCGTGGAGGTCGCGAAGGCCGATGTCTCCGATGAACGTCAGTTGGCAGGCGTGATCGAGGAGGTCCGACGCTCGATGCCGCCGTTGCGCGGCGTGTTCCACGCCGCGGGGATACTCGACGACGGGGTTCTCTTGCAGCTCGACGAGGAACGCTTCGCGAGGGTCATGGCTCCCAAGGTGAGCGGGTCCTGGAACCTGCACCGGCTGACACTGGAGGAAGATCTGGACTACTTCGTGCTCTTCTCCTCGGCGGCCTCGGTGCTTGGCTCCCCAGGGCAGGGTAATTACGTGGCGGCGAATACGTTCCTGGACGCCCTGGCTCACCATCGGCGGGCCCTCGGGATGCCGGCGCTGGCGATCAACTGGGGCGCGTGGACCGAGGTGGGCCTCGCGACGCGGTCAGACAGGGTCGAGCACCTGACGCGACAGGGCATCATGCCTTTTACCCCGGAGCAGGGGGTGCGGCTCATGGGGCGGATGCTCGAGCTGGACCTCGTTCAGTGCATGGGCATCTCCATGGACTGGGGCAAGGTACTCGGCTCCTACACGCCTCCGCTGCTCTCCAGACTCTCGGAAGAGGTGCTGGCAGGGGACGGCCCGACCAAGAAGGATAGCTCCGTACGGAAAGATATCCTGGCCGCCGAGCCCGAAGAGCGCCGGGGTCTGGTGGAGGGGTTCCTCGTCGAGCAGATAGCCCAGGTGCTCAAGTGCTCTCCTAGCAGGGTGGACGCGCACGAGCCACTCAACAGGTTGGGCATCGACTCCCTGATGGCCGTCGAACTGAAGAACCGGGTGGAGGCCGACCTGGAGACCAACTTACCGGTGACGGTGTTGCTCCAGGGGCCGAGCCTCTCCCAGCTGGCGGCGCAACTGCTCGAAGGGTTGGACCCGCCGGGGGCTGACGGATCGTCAACCCCCGAAGAGGCCGAGGATGGTCTCGAGACGCAGGTGGAAGGACTGACGGAGGAGGAGGTCGACGCCATGCTGCGCGATTTGATGGCCAAAGAAGAGAGGTCTGAAGGATGAACGACCGCCTCGCGGGTCTCTCGGCGAAAGAGAAGCGTGCCCTCCTCGTGCAAACGCTGCGCAGGAAGTCCGGAGCCCTCGACAAGCTGCTCGACCAGATCGCCGTCAAGGTGGAGGACCTCGAGCCAGAGGCCGTGCTCGACCCCGAGATCCAACCCCAAGAGGCATCCAACGGGAGTGCGCCTGAACGTATCTTGCTGACAGGGGCTACGGGTTTTCTCGGCTCTTTCGTACTCTCCGAGTTACTCAGGCACACGCGGACGTATATCTACTGCCTCGTTCGCGCGGCCGACGCCGAAGAGGGCGCCAGGAAGCTCAGGAATGTGCTCGAGGCTTACGGGTTGTGGGACGAGGAGCTATCGTCCAGGATCGTCCCTGTCGTAGGGGATCTCTCCGAGCCGCTCCTCGGGCTCGGGCTAGAGTATTTCGAGGAGCTGGCGGGCAAGATCGACGTCGTCTACCACAGTGGCGCCTCTGTAAACTGGGTCTACCCGTACAACGCGCTCAAGCCGACCAATGTTCTCGGGACGCAAGAGGTGTTGAGGCTGGCGACCAGGGATCGGGCTAAGCCTTTGCACTTTATCTCCACCCTCGGGGTGTTCCCCCTGGTTGGCGGATCCAGCGTCGAGGTCGTCAGGGAGGACGACACCCTGACCCACGATGGGTCCCTCTACAACGGGTACACCCAGAGCAAGTGGGTCGCCGAGATGCTGGTTGAGACCGCGCGTGCCAGAGGGCTGCCCGTGAGCGTCTACCGGCCGTCCCTGATCACGGGCGACAGCCGGAGTGGGGTCTGGAACCAGGACGACTTCACGTGCAAGATGATAAAGACCTGGGCCGGCCTCGGTACCGCTCCGGAGATAGACACGAAGATGAACATGGTCCCCGTCGACTACGTGAGCCGCGCGATCGTTAGCCTGTCGTTGCGGGAAGAGTCGCTCGGCAAGCGTTTCCACCTGGCTAACCCCCACCCCGTAGGCTTGGGCGACCTTGCCGCCTGGATCGAGGCGTTCGGCTACCCCATCAAGCGAATCCCTTACGATGAGTGGCGGGCTGACCTGCTCAAGCCCACGAAGGGCCTGCGGCAGGACGCCCTCTACTCCATGGCGCCCCTGCTCTCCATGAGCGCTGCGGCTGACGGGCCGGCGCTCGTCGGCAAGGTGCCCGAGTTCGATTGCCGGAACACCACGGAGGCGCTCTCGGGTACAGGGATCTCGTGCCCGCAGGTAGACGGTGAGCTCATGGAGAACTACCTGGTTTACCTCGTCAGGAGCGGTTTCCTGGACTCCCCTACGGGCGGCTGAGGATACCTGCTTGGTCGACACAGCCGTAGAGGTCCTGAAGGCAATACTCTTGGCCCTGGTGACGCTCTCCCTCCTGAGCACCCTGCTCTCGCACGTCTTCACCTGGTACTACTTCGCGTCCTACGACCGCCGCTTCCCCGCGAAAGGGCACACACCGCCCGTGTCGATCATCAAGCCAACTAAAGGGGTCGACCAGTCGGCGTTGGACAACTTCCGGAGTTTCTGCGTGCAGGACTACCCGAACGACTACGAGATCCTTTTCTGTGTCGAGGGAAGCTCAGACCCTTCCATCCCCGTGATTCGGAGGGTCATGCAGGAGTACCCTGACCTAGACGTCCGGGTTGTTTTCAGCGATCCGGACGACACGAGGTCGGTTGGTAAGCTGAAGAACATGATCGCCGGCTACGAGGCCAGCTCGTACGACGTGATCGTCTTCAGCGACTCCGACGCCTACGTTCCACCGAACTTCTTGAAAGAGACGGTCGTGAGCACCGAGAGACCCCAAGATAGGTCTCTGCTTCGGCGCGCCAGCGTACAAGGGTTCGGAGGATTGGGGGGCTGTCCTGATGAGCGTGTGTGCGAACTCGTTCGTTCTGCGGTTGGCATCCATGTGCCTCTTCGGGGCGTTTGACGGGGCCGTCGGCACCACGATGGCGGTACGCAGGGGCGTGATCGAGCAGATCGGGGGGCTCGAGCAGTTCGGGCGCCAGGTGACCGACGACCTACCGCTCGCCCGGGCGATACGCGATGAGGGCTACCGCATCCACCTCTTGAAGCAGCCAGCGCAGGTCGTCAACCGCCACTACGGTTTCAAGAGGTGGTGGTCGCACCTTCACCGGTGGATAGTGATCATCCGCCACTACTGGCCGACCAACTTCCTCATAACGGGCGTCATGGATCTTGCCCCCTGGTGGGCGCTCTTCTACCTCGCCCTGACCCTGGCGAGCGGTTCCGACGCCTACCCCGGTGTCTTCCTGCTTGCAACGGTCCTGGGCGCGTCCGTGGCCTCGGCCGCCGTGATCAACACGAAATTCGTCAGGGACGAGGGCTTTTGGCGCTACCTGTGGGTCGTCCCCGTGCTCGAGTTCTTGAGGCTTCCGCTCCTTGTTTACAGCAGCCTGACCAGCGAGATACTCTGGCGAGGTAGGAGGTTACACATCAATCCCGATTGCACGGCCAGGGTCGTGGCCGAACACGCCGAGGAATGGGCCGAATGAAGACTTCCCGGGCCGACAAGTTCCGTATCTTCCTGGCTAATCGCCTGTATACGAGTTTCTACGGGTTGTCCGCCGACGAGTGGATCAAACTGCTCCGGAAGCACGACTTTGCCGTGGATGCTCCTTATCTGCCCCGTGCGGCGCTTATGACCCTGACAAGCGCCTTGACTTCCGTGATAAGGGCCTACGAAAACAGGAAGTACGGTCCCAAACTCGCCGACGTGGAGGTCAGGCGTCCATTGTTCATCCTGGGGCACTGGCGGAGCGGCACGACTCACTTACACAATCTGCTCGCCCAGGACGAACAGTTCGCGTACCCCAACATGTGGCAGGTGCTCAACCCGCACACCTTTCTCTCCACCGAGCGGTACTCGGTGATCATGAAGCTGGCGGCCCCGAAGACGCGTCTCATCGACAATGTAGCCTTCGCCCACGACGTCCCCAGCGAGGACGAGTTCGCGACGTGCGGCACCTTGTGTTCGCCGTGCGTCGGATGGATCTTCCCCCGGTCGGGCGGACTACTACGACAGGTACCTCACCTTCCGAACCGTCCCGGAAGTCGAGGTAGACCGATGGAAAGCGGCCCTGATGTTGCTCTACAAGAAGCTGACCTGGAAGTTTGGACGGCCCCTCGTCCTCAAGTCGCCCCCACACACGGGCCGTATTTCTTTGCTACTCGAGATGTTCCCCGACGCGCGCTTCGTGCACATCCACCGCGATCCATTCGCCGTCTTCCAGTCAGCCAGGCGGTGGATCCCGGTCATGGAGAGGGCCAGTCGTCTCCAGAACTCGCGCTCGCCGGAGGATATCAACGTCCGGATTATCAGGCGCTACAAGGTTCTGTACGACGCCTTCTTCGAGGAGAGGGCTCTCATTCCCGATAACCAATTCCACGAGATCCGCTTCGAGGACCTCGAAAGAGACCCGGTCGCACAGCTGAGAGGGCTCTACGAGAGCCTCGGCATCCCCGACTTCGAGACGTTCCGGCCCTCGCTCGAAAACTACGTGAGATCCAACTCGAGCTACCGCAAGAACACGCACGAGGAACTTCCAGCCTCGCTGCGCAGGGAGATCTCGCAGGCCTGGAGGCGGAGCTTCGACGAGTGGGACTACCCGAGCGATTGAACGCCAGGCCTTGGAGGTCACCACCGGCCGAGCTGGCGCTGGACTCAGACGAAGTCCACGTGTGGCGCGTAGATGTGGGGTCCGCTTACACCCGCAGGGACATCTTGTGGAGCTTCCTGGCCGGCGACGAACGACAGAAGGCAGCCGATTTCCTCTTCGAGGGTGACCGGGAGCGCTTCGTCGTCGCGCGAGGGATGCTGAGAGCCCTCTTGGGATGTTACCTGCGCCGGCATCCCGGCAGTCTCGGCTTCGGCTACAACCCGTACGGGAAACCTCACCTTGCCGGCGACTTCGAGATTCGCTTTAGCACGTCCCACTCGCACGGTCTGGTTCTCCTCGCATTCGCCCGTGGCAGGGAGGTCGGCGTTGACGTCGAGCGCGTGCGGGCCGATCTCGGCCTCGAAGGGATCGCGGCGCGCTGCTTCTCGCCCAGGGAGGTAGCCACGCTCCACCCGCTCCGGGACGGCCTACGCGAGAGCGCGTTCTTCGTCCTTTGGACGAGGAAAGAGGCCCTCGCGAAGGCCGAGGGTAAAGGTCTCGCACTCCCCCTTAGCCGCTTCGACGTTACCTCCGCCCCAGGGGAGACGGCGATGTTGCTGGACACCGAAGGGGAGCCGCTCGAACCAACCAAATGGACCCTACAGGAACTGCCCCCCGACCCTGGCTACGTCGCCGCCCTGGCCGTTGAAGGAAAGGGCTCGCGGCTATCATGCTGGCAGTACACGGACGGGTTTTGTCGCGACGAACTCGTACGCCGCTGGCCTCCTTCACCGAGAGGCTGACGACCACCTTCCGGGCAGCGAGCCGGCGAAGACCACGGCCAGGAGCCGTGGCTCACCACCACCACGTCGCCGCCGTCTGCGGTGTCGCCCTGGCGAAGGGTGGCGCGGTAGGCTAACCTTGCTGGGGCGCCGGCGAGAAGAGGGGGGCGGCTCCTCCTGGTCTTCGCGCAACCAACGTAGCGTGACTCATTGAGGGAGGTCGGATGAGCGCCGAAACCGGTTCGTTCTATGCGGCGCTGGGCGAGGGCCGCTTCCGGGCGACGGAGCTGACGGCGAGCCCGTGGGGCTCCGGTTCGCAGCACGGCGGCCCGCCCTCGGCGCTCCTGGGCCGCGCCCTGGAGGCTGAAGCGGCCCAGGAGGGCGGCCTTTTCGCGCGCCTGACCTTCGAGTTCCTCGGTCCGATCCCCGTTGGCGAGCTCTCCGTCGAGGCGAAGATCCTACGGCCCGGGCGCAGGATCTCTCTGCGCGAGGCCATCCTCTCGGACGGGGAGGGGCGTCCGGTGATGCTCTGCAGGGCGTGGCGCATCTCGGCGTTACCAACCTCCTTGCCCGACGACCTCGAACCCGAACGCCCAGTGCTCCCGGTCCCCCGAGAGGGCGAGGAGAAACCCTTCTTCGAGATGGCCCCCGAGGTCGGATACCATCGGGGAATAGAGGCCAGGTTCGTCGAGGGGTCGTGGCGCGAGCCGGGGAACGCCGCGGCCTGGTTGCGCATGCGGGCGACCCTGCTTCCGGGCGAGGAGCCTTCGCCGCTCGTGCGGGTGCTCGTCGCCGCGGACTCCGGCAACGGCGTGGGTGGCGCGCTGGACACATCCGCGTGGACGTTCGTCAACCCCGAGACCACTGTCCACCTGCGCGCCTATCCCGGCGGCGAGTGGGTCGGCCTCGAGTCCTCGGCGTCCGTCGAGCCCAGCGGCGTCGGCCTGGCGCGCACCACCATCCACGACCCCGAAAAGGGTCCCGTCGGCGCCGCCGATCAGTCCCTGCTGGTCGCGAAACGCTGAGCCGGTATTGCCGCTCCCGACTTGAATCCGGCCTCAGCCCTCGCACCGTTCGTTACATCCACGCCGTCATGCACCGCGCTGAAACAGGTCCTCCGTTGGGGACTCGTTCCCCGCAACCCCCGACGCGAGTGATCTCGCCCAGGAGCTCGCATCCCGCAGCCGCTAGTTCGGCGAAGTCGAGCGTCCGCTCGTACCGGGAGACGGCGTCGTCGAGATCCCTCACGCGCAGCGTCTTGAGGTCCACGCGGTTTAGGGCGGCGCGTCGCTCCCGAGGCAACTGGCCAAGCCGGTCGGGAAACCGACCTGTAACCGCCTCGATGGTTTGGTGCATACCCCGATGGGTAAAGACACGAATAGATACACACGTCTCAAAGAAGGGTGACCAACATGGCCGACATAGGCAAGAAGATCAAAGGGGCGGCTACGAAGGCCGCCAAGGACAAGGTATCCGGTGAGAAGGAGGGCAAGGGCCACAAAGGCTCGAATAGCGGCGTGGACAAGGCCGAGAAAGCCCTCAAGAACCGTCTGAAGTAGAAGCGATTGTTATAGAGGCCGGGCTCCTAAGGGGGCCCGGCCTTTGCGTTACTATGGCTCGCGGGGGAACCGGTCCGCGTCCGAGGAGGTGAGGGATGGTCCGCACGGTGGTAATCGTTGTGGTGGTAATCGTGGTGGTGTTGCTCGTACTGCAGCTTTTCTAAGAGCCCAAACCGGGCCGGGGTTTCCTTCGGGGCGTCCCGGCCCTTGGCATACCGTCCGAAGAATCACTCCCGCCCCCACGACATTTAGTCCCCGCCCGCGGGGCTTGAGAATAGTCCCTCAGTACGCAGGTAAACTTGTCTGGTGAGCTGCGAAACCGCCTACGAGAAGCCGCACCCGGAGGCGTACCGCCGGGCCTTGGGCGACGAGGTCGAGGCGGTACGGAGTGCCATCGGCACCGGTCGGGATAAGGTCCGAGTACCGCAACTCTGCTTTAACCACGGCGATCAAGAAAATCCGCCGAATCTGTCACAACCGATGCCCGGCCGGTGTCTCCATGTCGAAGCCAAGAGAAACCCTGGAGGAGACATGGCCAGCAACACCCGGATCCCGAAGGCCGAACTGACCGGCATCTACGGCGCGATGGTCAAGCGAATGTCCCGCAAGATGTTCGGCGTCGTGCCCGAGCCGGTCGAGGTGGCGTGGCACAACCGGAAGGTGCTGAACTTCTCGTTCAGCGTCGGTCGCAAGGCACAGAAGTGGGACCAGTGCGACGAGAACCTGAAGTCGTTCGCCCACATGGCGGTGGCCAGCCTGGTCGGCTGCAGCTTCTGCCTGGACCTCGGCTACTTCCAGGCCCATAACGAGGGACTCGACCTGACCAAGGCGCGTGAGGTGCCCCGGTGGCGCGAGTCGGATGTCTTCACGCCGCTGGAGCGCGACGTCATGGAGTACGCTGAGGCGATGTCGCTGACCCCGCCCACGGTGACCGACGCGTTGTCGGCCGGGCTGCTCGAGGCGCTCGGCGCGCCAGCGCTGGTCGAGCTCACCGCGTTCATCGGGTTGGCGAACCTGTACACCCGCACCAACACCGCGTTCGGCATCGAGTCGCAGGAGTTCTCGGCGGCCTGTGACCTGAAGCCGATCGCCGTGCCTTCGGCGGCATGATCGACGACCCGTTCGTCACCCACCGCAGCCTGCTCTTCACCGTCGCCTACGAGATGCTCGGCTCGGCCGCCGACGCCGAGGACGTCGTGCAGGAGACCTGGCTGCGTTGGGCTGACGTCGACCGCGCCGGGGTGCGGGACCCGCGGGCCTACCTGGTTCGGATCGTCACCCGGCAGGCGCTCAACCGGCTGCGCACGCTGGCGCGACGGCGCGAGGAGTACGTCGGGGAGTGGCTGCCCGAGCCGCTGCCCACCACTCCCGACGTGGCCGAGGATGTCGAGTTCGCCGAGAGCGTCTCGATCGCGATGCTGACCGTGCTTGAGACCCTCGCGCCCGCCGAACGGGCGGTCTTCGTCCTGCGCGAGGTCTTCGAGGTACCCTACGCCGACATCGCCCAAGCGGTCGACAAGACGCCGGGGGCGGTCAGGCAGATCGCCCACCGGGCCAGGGAGCACGTGGCCGCGCGGCGGCCGCGGATACAGGTAGATCTTGCCGAGCACCAGCAGGTGCTCGAGCGGTTCCTGGCGGCGCTGCGGACCGGCGATCTGCAGGTGCTGCTCGACGTGCTCGCACCCGAGGTGGTGCTGGTTGCCGATGGCGGCGGCGAGGTGGCCGCTGTCCGGCGTCCGGTGGTGGGCAGCGACCGGGTGGCGACCCTCCTCTCCCGCTTCAGGACGATCGTGCCGGATGCGGTGGTCGGCACCGTGTGGCTGAACGGCGCGCCCGGCATACGGATAGATCTCGCCGGCGAGCTCGACACGGCGGTCAGTCTGGTGGTCGCGGAGGGGCGGATCACCCGCATCTACGCGATCCGCAACCCGCACAAGCTCGCCCGGCTGGACGAAGAGGCCAAGCTCAGCCGCTGACCGCCGTCGCTGCTCGGCTCCGGCCTGCGGGCGGCATGCTGCTCGCGCTCGCCACGACGAGCCATAGCGCCCATTAGCGCTACCCGCCTACCGTACCTCGATTCGCTTGGCTGCAACGAGTTGACTGCCATCGAAGCCGCGGAGCTCTAAGGCGTAGGACCCTGGTAAGGGTACTGATAGGTCGAAATCCACGGCTCTGTTTTCGACATCTACGGTCTTTACTGGCCGACCGTCGAGGTAGGCGTCGAGCCGGGAGATGTTCTCTGTGGTGGCCGATACCCTGACCTCGGTCGGGTCCCTCAAGGGTGTTACTTCCACCGCGAGCTTGCGCACCGGCAGGCTGGACAGAATACTCGCAGCGTGCTCGATCAGGTCCTCGTCGTCGTTGAGCAGATCATGCTTGGTAATGTGGTGCATCTCGTCGGGAACTACGCCCAGATCCTCGAGCGGATCGCCTGACCGCTCGCCGACTCGGCTGGTCCGCCGTATGGCGACGCGCATTCCAGCTCCCTTTGGCAGAGGCTGGATAGGGGGTGAGAGACGAAGAAGTGGATCGCTAAGCCATTCGTGGTCAATGACGTTTGCGCCGCCCGCCCCAGTGTTGCCGTCCGTGCCCAGGACGGTACCGCACCCGTTGTCTTGAAATCCCGCGGCGAAGATGTCCGTCGTGCTGTAGCAAAGGGCATTGGTGATTAGCACCACGGGCCCGTGGTACTGCTGGCCGAGGCGGTTGCAGTGCTCTTCCTCGTCGGGGAAGATGCGAAAGCCGTCCGAGAAGGGCGACCCTGTCTCGACCGCCTGCTCTATGGACTCACGCCACTCTTCGAACCCCGGGTGCTTGGAGATCTCGAGCGTCAGGGGAGTGTTGATGAAATGCAGCCGTTCGGGCTCGATTTTCTTCGGGGTAAAGAGCTGAAGGAGGCGCTCACCGGCCATGATCGTACCGCCGCCGTTGCCTCGCACGTCGACGATGAGCCCGTTCTGGGGTAGCAGCCGCACGATGCGCGCGACCTCGGCGACGAAGGCATCGACCTCTTCCAGCCCCGCGCTACCCACATCGAACGAGGAGATACGCACGTAGCCGAATTCTCCATGCGCCGTGTTCTTCGAAGCGAACCGCAGTTTGTCCGGAAACGTGCTGACATTCGCCATAGCGGGGTCCGGAATGGCCTCCCCTGGCTCGAGGCCGCCCCTGGCCTCGAAGGTCGCGGTGACCTCTCGCTCGAGTTCCATGGCCTCGGGTCTGAAGAGCATCTTTCGAGCGCGCCGAATGCTCTCGGTTCGGACATCTATGCCCAGAGCGCGCGAGACGGGATTCTCCACCGAATTCGGATCCACAGCGGTTGGCGACGGATCGGGCTCGAACACCAGCCATTCGACGCGCGTCTCGCGCTCCTGGCCGTCGGTAGCGACGTAGGTCAAGACGATCCACTCTTCATCCGGCGCAGCCGATTGCCCCATCCAGCGAGCGGTCATCGTGTCGAGGCCCTGGGCGTGGCGGGCGTCGGGGTTGCTTCCGGCCTGGCGATCGGCGTTGAGTTCCACCGCCCGGTCCATGGGGGTTCCGTTCCAGTGGGTGATCACTACGCCAGGCTCGAAGTGCGGGTCGTCGATGCGGTCCACGATCACCGTGGACACCAAGTATCGGCGCTCGCCGTCTTCGAAGAACTCCTGAATTCGTAGCGGGAGGAGCGCCGTCATGAACGCGAAGGGAGCAGGGAGGAAATAGTTGGTGTGCAGATCCCTGAGCTCCATGAAGATCGAGATCATTTCGTCGTGGAACCGCGGCTGGGACAGCTTATGGAGGCGGTACCTGAGGAGCTTCAGTCGCTGGACCGGGTCGATGGCGTGCATGGCCCGCTTGAGGGGGAGGTGTACATAGAGTTGCTCAATCAGCACAAGAGCCTGATCGACGACTAGCCGACGCTCCTCCAAGGTGAACTCGCCGGTTCTAGTGAGAAATTCCTGCAGTGTTATTGTCGCTCCGCGGGTGGTGCCTGCTGCAGTGTCCTCGTGACCGCCGGTAGGATACATGGGGGATTCTCCTTCCTTTCTTGCCGACGATTTGGCGAGATTCGCTTGACATAACTACATGAATCTGCAAACTCTCGTATCTCCCCTCCTTACGGTTTGCCTACTTCCCCCTCATAAAAGCACGGGCCGATGAATCTCCGATGAATAAGTTGGGGTTTCGTACCTTGCTCGCCATCGAGCCGGAATAGGTGCGCGCCGAGCGAACGCCCATAAGACTAATCCTTGGGAAGATCGTCGTCTAAGGTCTGGTCGTGAAGTGCCAAGTATGGTCCTGAGCCAACACATTGCCTGATTTGTCCCTTACACCGGAGGTGATCGTAGCCCCGTAGCGCCTGTCGTTTTCCAGAGCATTAGCCGGGATAAAGGTGGCCACCTTAGTGGGTTCGTCGTAAACGACACCGCTAAGAGGTAGAGGCTCAACTTGTTGGCCCGTGACCTGATCGAGAAGCTTGAAAGTGTTGGAGTTGATGGTGGCAGGGTCAATGTCTTTGGAGAAGGTAGCAGTAGGGTGAATATCGGGCGGGACATCGCCAGCCTTATCCTGTGGGTTAGTCGAATGTACTTGCGGGGGGGTCGTGTCCCCTCCTTTGGCGGCTGCTAATTCTTGTGCCCCCACTGTTGCGTCGGCACTTGCCTTGATGCCAAAGAAGGTGCCAACTAAACCAACGACTGCTCCAAAGAATGCGGACAAGAAACCGAGTGCTTGAGTCACATCCTCGAAGCGATCGATAAAGAGCAAGATAGCAAGGAGTCCGATGATAACTGCCACAATGCCCCAAGTCACAACATAGAAGTTCCCATAGTCTAGCCAGGATCGCTCGTCTTTGGGCATCGACCTTCTGCCTACGCCAGCCCGAATTACTAGGATAGCAAGAAGGGAGATAGCGACTAGTAGGAATAGTATGAACCCAACCTGTGCTACGCTCAACAGCGATGGTCTAGCTTCAGCCTCTAACCTTAGCTCGATCTCCTTCGTTTCAAACTGCGTTTGACCTATAGGTACGATCTCGGCTGTGCCCTCATAGATGCCAGGCTCCTCAACGAGAGTAATAATCGTGACCGGAAAGACCTTAGGTATGCCATCCCGAAGCGTCTTGTCGCCGGTGAATCTCACGCGTGTGCGCGGAATTTCCCCTCCATCCGCATCGACTCTCTTCAATTCATGGATTGTGAAGCGGAAGCGCTCTACATCCCCGCCGGTTGCAGTCAACTGGAGATAATCGATGAAGGTCTCATTCTCACCCGCCAAGCCGTAGAAGTTCAACTTCTCGTCCTCAGGGTGGACGTCGACATTTAAGCCATCCTGAGCAAGTGTGGGCATCGGCACCATCATCAATAGCAGCGAAAGAATGAATACCCAACGTTTCACGTTTTTTCCATCGTATGACTCGCCCCACCTCATGCCTTGCTCACGCAAGCTAGTCTGCTGTCAAGCTAGAGACCTATGAAAACATGAGCCGATGAATCGCCAATGAATTTCAAGGATGTTCCTAAGAGGGTTGTGGAGGTCGCTACCTCCTTCGCAGACACGACAAGGGCTTCGGTTTCGGCCGAGTGCCGGAAGCGAGTAACGTCTCCACCCGCGGGGCGAAACGAAGTTATCCGCAAGAACGTTATGCAAGCCCCTTGACATCCGTTGCTCACTTCCGCTAGATTGTATCTAGTACAACAACACAGTAGTAATAGAAAGGTGAGAATGTGACGTCTTCCGGATTTCTGCTCCTCATCGGGCTCACCGCGGGCGGCAGGGCGTACGCTCCGATCTCCATCTTTCTCGGCGTCCAGCTCGTCATCGCCCTGGCCCTCCTCGAATGGATAGCAGGCTTCGGCCTCGTGGGTGGTTCAGCAGAGCTGGCTAGGGATTATGGGGCGCTTCCCGCCACCCTCTCGCTCCTCGCCGGGGCCTTCGCGATCCTGTCCCGAGCGATCGCCGAACGTCTCCGGGAGGGGGGTTCCTCCTCATGAGCGAGGAACAACAAGGGCCGCACATCCCGCTTAGGCTCTCCATGGACGATCCCAATCCAATCTACGAGCAGATCGAATCGCAGCTTAGGGAGTTCATCCTGGCTGGAGTGCTCCCCCCGGGAACGAAGCTTCCTTCCGTCAGAGCACTCTCGAGCTACCTGGGTTGCAGTGTACTCACTGCGAGGCGGGCCTACGAGGACCTGGAACGCGAGGGCTTCATCCTGACCAGGCAGGGCATGGGCTCCGTCGTGGCCGACATCTCCGAGGAGAAGATGGCGGCCCTCCGCCGCGAGCCCTTCGAGCGGGCAATAGGAGAAGCCGTCGGGGCAGCAAGACGCGCCGGCCTTCCCGAAGAGGAGCTGCGCGAAATCATCGAAATGACGCTGCAGTCAGAAGACACCAGCGTCGTGGGAGGCACCTCATGAAAGGTAGACCGCTGCGGAGCCCCGTGATTGTCGCGTGCGTATAGATCCCAGGAAGAAATTCGGCAAGCTCTCCAGAGGGTTGCAGCGTCGCCTCCTCTTAGCCCTGGCGCTGGCCACCAGCTCCTTCTCCTCGACGAGCCACCCGTAGAGCATCCGGATGAGCTCGGACCTGGAGCACGCGCCTGGTCTGGTCGGCATCCTTCTTCGCTCCTAGCTGGCGGAAGATCTCCAGCGCCGCGCAGAGCCGCTCCCGCGCTCTTGCAGGTTCTTTTTCGCGGAGGTGGAGCATACCGTACTCGCACGAGAGCCTCGCTTCCGCATACGGGTAAGGCATGGAGCGCGACAGGGACAGGGCTTCGTCAGCGTCGCCCTCACCTCTTCCCGGCGGCCTTGCAGGGCTAGGATCTTTGCTCTAACGCGCGACGCTTCCAGGCCGTCTACCCGATTATGCATCAGCTGGGCTCGGGTCTGGGCGAGATCCACGACCTTTTCGGCCTTTGCCGAGTCGCCCATATCCGCGTGCGCTTCCGCCAGGATCGAGAGCAACACGACTTCGTAGTGCCACCGCATCACCGAGACGCGCGGCTGTAGGCGGGCTATCGCCTCGGTCGGGCGGCCCTGGAGCACGTCCATCTCCGCCAGCCGGCACTCCGCGTAGGGCAATTGACCTTTGACGTCTGCTTCACGCGCCAGGGCGACGGCTTCCGAGAAGCACCGGGATGCGTCCTCCCACGCGCCCCGTGCTTTATACAGCATGCCCAGGTAGGTATGCGGCTGGCTGGAGAAGAAGGATAGCTGCGTGCTGCGCTCTAGCTTTACGGCGAGCTCCAGGTATCTTTGGGCCTCTTGCCAATCACCGAGGTAGAAGTGCAGCAAGCCGAGGTTGGCGGTGTGCATGGAGAGCAGATCCGTGTCGCCCGTCTTCTTTGCGATGGCCGCCCCCCGCTCGGCGTGCTCGCGGCTGCGGTCGAACTCCCCGCGCACCATGTACACCAGGTGGAGGAGCAACAACGCCGTGCCAAGAGCATCGAGGGCGCCGGAATCCTCCGCCAGCACGACGGCTTCCTCCAGGGTCTTCACCCCTTCGTCGGGAGCGTCCAACCACAGAAGCGCGGTGCCCCGGACCATCTCCGCGTCGGCGAGCAGGCCGATGGCTTCTACCTCGCGAGAGAGGCTCGCGGACCGCTTCGCCGCGTCCAGGCTTTCGGCGAACCGGCGGCGGGCGATGTAAAGCCGCGCGAGCGCGCAGTAAAGTGCGGCCATTGCGCGCCGCGCGCCCTCCGACGCGTCTGGTTTGTCGAGCGAAGATAAATAGGCCGAGAGCCGCGCGGCGCCTTCGTCATTCGTCCCCTGGCGGAAGTGCGCGTGCGCGATCCTCGCCTCCACCCGGCTCGCGCCTTCCGGATTCTTCCGCGCGCGGTGGATGTCCGACGCCCTTTCGAGGGCGAAGAACGCCTCGTCGTAGCGGACGGTGGTCGTGAGCAACCCTCCCAGCCGCTCCAGTGCTTCCGCGCCGACGGATCATCGCCTAACTCATCCGCGAGATCCAAGCGCCACCCGGTATTGCCGCTCGGCTTCTCCGGGCGCGAACCCCGCCTCGGGCCCCGAAGGAGGGGGAAGAAGGCCGGGAGGCGGAATGGTATTGTTGGATAGGTTAGAAGGGACCTGATCATGGATGCCGCTCTGCTCGTAGCGCGTTTGCTGCTAGCCCTCGTCTTCGCCGTTGCCGGGGTCGCCAAGCTCCTCGACCGCACGGGATCTCGGCAGGCCATCATCGACTTCGGCCTGCCCCGCGTGCTTGCGTCCCCACTCGGCATCTTGCTGCCGCTGTGCGAGTTGGCGGTAGCCGCTGCCCTGATAGCCCCACCAACGGCTTGGTGGGGCGCCATCGGAGCGCTGGTGCTCTTGCTCGTGTTCGTCGTGGGCATAGGTGCCAACCTGGCCCGGGGACACAAGCCCGACTGCCGCTGCCTCGGACAGCTCCATTCCGCCCCCGCGGGCCCGAAGACCCTCGCCCGCAACGCGGCCCTCGCCGCTGTGGCGGCCCTGGTCGTGTGGCGAGGATGGCAAGGCAACGTGGGCCCGAGCGCGATAAGCTGGGTCGGGCGCTTGAGCGTTGCAGCTGGCGGTTCTCGTCGGTGGGCTGGTGGTGCTCGGCCTGCTCGCCGGGCAGTGGTGGTTCCTCGTGCACGTGCTCAGGCAGAACGGACGCCTCCTGGTGCGGGTGGAGGCGCTCGAAGCGGGGCTTGGTACGAATGGTGCCGCGGTGTCCTCCGGAAACGTTACTCAGCAGGCGTCGGGCCTCCCCGTGGGCTCCGAGGCTCCTCGGTTCTCTTTGAAGGGGCTCCACGGAGAGACCCTCACCCTGGAGTCTTTGCGCTCATCGGGCAATCCAGTGATGCTGCTCTTCACCGACCCTGGCTGCGGCCCCTGCACGGCGATGTTGCCGGAGATAGGCCGCTGGCAACAAGAGTACCCAGATAGGCTGGCCATCTCGCTCATAAGCCGCGGTGAGGTCGAAGAGACCCGCGCGAAGGCACAAGAGCACGGGCTCACAAACGTCCTCTTGCAAGAAGATTGGGAGGTCTCTCAAGCCTACCGGGTCGCTGGCACCCCAAGCGCGGTGCTCCTCACGCCCGAGGGCACCATAGCCACTCCCGTGGTCGACGGTGCGCAGTCCATAAGGACCCTGGTGGCCCAGGCCACGGACGGACGCACCGAGCTTGCTATCCACCAGCCAACAGCCCAGGTAGAGCCCTGCCCTAACTGCGGCAAGGCCAACGCCGCAGCACCCGCCCTCCCTGCGGTCAAAGAGATAGGAGAGCCAGCTCCCGAGTTGAGGCTTGAGAACCTAGAAGGCGACACCGTAAGCTTGAAAGATTTCTGGGGCAAGGAGACCCTGGTGCTCTTCTGGAATCCGGGGTGCGGCTTCTGCCAGCAGATGCTCCCCGACATAAGGGAGTGGGAGAAGGACATGCAAGAAGATGCTCCCGGGCTCTTGTTCGTCTCGGCTGGTACCAAAGAGGAAAACGAAGTCATGGGGCTCGACTCCCCAGTAGTAGTGGACCGGCACTTTGCCGTTGGGCGAGCCTTCGGGGCTTCGGGCACGCCTTCGGCGGTACTGGTCGACAGCGAGGGCAAGGTGGCCTCCGAGCTGGCAGTAGGCGCTCCGGCGGTCTGGGAGCTGGCTAGGGTAAGACAAACCGGGTCTAGGAAGGCCGCCACAGAAGCTGGTTTCCGAGCGTTTATACACCGAGTGCGTGGAAGGTAAACCCTCGGAGAATCGTTGCTCTACTCATCCGTGATTCATCGTCATCTGGCAGCGTTGCCACAACGCAAGCAGCGAGAATAGAACGAAAGCGATGACGAAGAATGGATACTGGCGGCGGCAGCGGTCCTCGCGGCCTTCGCGTACCAAGATCACCGATGGACTCACCAGCCCGTACTCCACAAGCTGGCAGATCCATTCAGCGTCCTTGACGTCGGTCTTCCTGCCGGGGAGTTCTTGAGGTGCCGGGGCTCGAGCCCTGGCCACGTGCCTCGGCGTTGCTCGCGCAGGTTTGCGATTGGGCGCGACCCTCCATTTGGGAAGTCCCCGTTCGTCGTACCATTGCAGGGTCCCCGAGAGAGGAGGAAGGCGTGCGGTACATGCTGATGGTCTACATGGACCAGGAGGAGTTCGTGGCGATGGACCCCGGGGAGGGCGCGGGCACGGAGCCATGTCCTGGGACCGGGAGATGGAGGCCCGGGGCGTGCGCCGGTCGGGCAGCTTGCTGCGGCCCGCCGCGACGCCACCACTGTGCGGGTGAGCGGTGAGAGAGGTGCTGCTCACCGACGGCCGTTCGCCGAGGCCAAGGAGCAGATCGCCGGCTACGAGGTCGTCGAGTGCGAGGACCTTGACGAGGCCATAGAGGTGGCCTCCAAGCACCCCGCGACGAGGTTCGGGGCCATAGAGGTGAGGCCGTTCTGGGAGTGCGAGCTCGGACGTGGAGGCGGCGGTCGCCGCCGCGTTCCGCAGGGAGTGGGGCCGCGTCGTGGCGACCTCATCCAGCACGACGGGCGACTGGGACCTCGCCGAGGAGTGCGCGCAGGAGGCCTTCGCGCGGGCGCTCGAGACGATGGCCGCGCGACGGCGTCCCGCGCCGCCCGGGGCCTGGCTGACCACGGTGGCGCGAAACCGCGCCCGCGACCGGCTCCGGCGCGCCGCCGTCGGGGCCGCCAAGCACCAGGAGGCGGCGATGCTCCCACGCGCGGACGAGCCCGCCGGCCGGCGCGAGCGACGAGAGCAGCGTCCGGGACGACAGGTTGCGCCTGATCTTCACCTGCTGCCACCCGGCCTTGCGGTTGGAGGCCCGGGTCGCCCTCACGCTGAGGACCCTCGCCGGCCTCACCACCGCCGAGATCGCCCGCGCGTTCCTGGTCCCGGAGCCGACCATGGCCAAGCGACTGGTGCGGGCCAAGGCGCAAGATCCGCAACGCACGAATCCCCTACCGCGTGCCCCCAGACCACCTGCTGCCGGAGCGCACGGGAGGCGGTGCTCGCGGTGCTGTACTTGCTTTTCAACGAGGGCTACTCGGCCACCGCCGGTGCAGAGCTGGTACGCGCAGGGCCTGAGCGCCGAGGCCGATCCGCCTCTCGCGGCCGCTCGCCGGCCTGATGCCCGACGAGCCGGAGGCGCTCGGGGCTGCTGGCGCTCATGCTGCTCCACGACGCCCGGCGCGCCGGCCCGCGTCGACGCGGCCGGCGACCTGGTGCCCCTGGAGGAGCAGGACCGCAGCCTCTGGGACGGCGGAAGCCATGGCCGAGGGGGTCCGCCTCCTGGACGGCGGCCTTCGCGGCGCGGCCGGCCAGGCCCCTACCAACTCCAAGCGGCGATCGCCGCCTGCCACGCTACTGCCGCCTCGTCGGCCGAGCACCGACTGGGCCGCAGATCGCTGCCCTCTACGGGGAGCTCGCCCGGCTGGTGCCCTCCCCGGTGGTGGGGCTGAACCGGGCGGTGGCCGTGGCGATGGCCGAGGGTCCGGCCGCGGGCCTAGAGTTGCTCGAGTTGCTCGAGGCGTCCGGCGATCTGGAAGGCTACCATCTGCTTCCCGCCACCCGCGCCGACCTGCTCCGCCGCCTCGGCCGCCGCGCGGAGGCCGCCGACGCGTACCGCGAGGCGCTCGGGCTGGCCGCCACCGACGCCGAACGCCGCTTCCTGGCCCGGCGTCTGGCCGAGACCTCGGGTCGGGGATGAGCTTCCCACCCAAGGGAGGTCATCGTCCCACGCCGATCGCACCCGCGGCGAACGCCCGATCGTGCCGGTCGACCGACGACCGTCGGCGCCCGAGGACGCGCTTGTCCCGAACTCGAGAAGATCCTCGGCCCGGGTGTCGATCCGCGGTCGGTCCGTTCGTCGTCTGAGTAGACGCCTCACGAGGGGCGCCCGAACGCACGAAGGAGGACGCAGGTGCTGCTCGAGGACACGAACCCCCGGATCGAGATCCTGCCTCTGCTGGAAGGGACGGAGGCCGCGACGAAAACGAGAGGATGAGAATGCCGCTGGCCGTCGAAGCATCGATAGGAGGTTGACCGTGGGCATCACGAGGCTCTACTCTGCAGATATGTACGTGCACGACCTGGATGGGGCCGTCGACTTCTACGTCGGCAAGCTCGGCTTCGAGAAGCGCGCCGACGAGCCCGTGGACGAGGAGGGGCACCGCTGGGTCGAGGTCGCGCCGGAGGGCTCGGAGACCGCGATCATCCTGGCGCACGGCTTCGGCTCCTGGGGCCCGGAGAAGGTCGGCGGCTGGAGCCGCAAGATCTTCGCCGTCGAGGACATGGCGGGCACCGTAGAGGCCCTCAAGGCAAAGGGGGTGGAGTTCGAGCAGGAGCCCGAAGAGTCCCCCTACGGCGCCTACGCGCAGGTCAGGGACCCGGACGGCAACGTCTTCGGGCTGCTCGAGGAAGCGCGCGGGTGAGCGCGCCGGGTCCGTGGCCGAGCCGCCGCCGTGCCGGGAATGCCCGGGGGCGGGTCGTGACGGACGCCACTCCCGATTGGGAAGGGCTGCGGGACTCGGTGGCTGGCGCGGTCGTCCTCCCCGGCTCGCCCGCCTACGAATCAACGCGAAAGTCGGCCATCGCGAACTTTCGCGGCATAAAGCCGCGGGCCGTGGTGCTCTGCGAGACGGCCGAGGACGTCTCCGAAACCATCCTGTTCGCGCGCCGGTGCGGGCTCCGTACGGTGCCCGCGGCGGGGGCCATTGCTTCGCCGGGCGCTCCTCGACCGAGGGTATCGTGGTCGACGTCTCCCCGATTCGCTCGATCTCGGTCTCGGGAGGGGTGGCGACGATAGGCGCCGGGTCCATGCTCGGCACAGAGTCCGACACCCGGGAGCTGCTCGACGAGGTGGTCGCCCGGGTGGGGACGGACCCGGCGTCGGCGTCCCTGCGGCCCGCGTCATACCGGGATACCAAGCGGTACCTGGCCGTGCTCGGCGACGCGATGGCCGGCGAGGACGACCGGATCGGGGAGCGCTACGGGATCACTTGGCACGACGAGCGCATCCCCGAGGCCAGGGCTCGCTTCGGCATCGATCCTTAGTTGCGCCGGCTTGCTGACCGAGGCCTTCGTCCTATCGGGCTCAGAAACGTTCTCCCGGCTCTATTGGCCAGAGTGCCCAGATGGTCGATCGGATCGACGAGAAGCTCATCAGAGAACGTGCGGCTGCTTTCGCTGGACAGGTCAGAAGACCTCCGAGTTATCCTGCCAGGCGATTGCCAGCGGTTGAAGGATCTCGAAGAAAGCGTAGAAATGCGGCTTCAGGGATCTTGTTGCTTTCGTAGGATCTGTCATGAGACCAATCGCAGCTCTACTGAATGGCTACCCATGAGTCGTTTCAAGCGTCCGGATCCAGGGAGAGCCGGTCACCCCGAATGGCGGCCTGCGAGACAGTTTCGAAAAAGATAAGTGGTCGACTGCTCTCGTCATTCACCATGGCGAAAACTTCCATGAGGGCCTCTTCGACCGGCTACGCTGGGTTGAATTCAGTAACGATCCCGGGGTTCGCTACAGGCGCCAGAGATCTCCTTCGTCCTCCTGTATCACGCACTCGGCCTTGAGGGGCTCCAGCACGAGTTCGAACGCCAATGAGTCGTAGCCGCAGTCGAAACCCATCGCGTGCATGTGCTCTCTCCTGGCCTCGGGGGAGTCGTCGATGGCCCTCTCCAGCATCCGGTGCAGGCGCAGCTGGAGTTCGTTGCGGTCGCCGTTCTCTCCGACGATCTGTAGAAACGCCGCTGTTGACGCCGCGTAGGTAGGGGAGTAAGCCCGGCAAGAGCGCTACCAGTCGAGGCCGCATGAGTGTTGGGTATTTGACAGCGAGGGTGTCAAGCGCTTGATAGCCACGATGCACGAAGCCCCCTACGCTGTGTTCGTACAGTAAGGGGTGGCCAAGGGCTACAAAGGGGAGAGATCAGATGATGAAGAGACATCGACATTGCTGATTGGGCTGCTCATGATGGCGATGTCATCCGCACCAGCCCTGGCCCAGGGTCAGGTCGAGAGAGGTCCGGATCACGCCAACTCGATCTGCTCCTTCTCGGGACAGAACGATGATCCCAGTCTCCGGCTGCGAGAAGATTAGAAGGGAGGGAGCCTCTTCATGGACAAGTGCCTACGTCCCTTGCCGAGGGCGATGCACGGAGCCGGGCGCGCCGCGGGCTGGCCGTGTTCTTCGCCGTCCTCGTGCCGCTTAGCGCCATCTTCCAGGCGATCATCATCGCCACCGGCAATGCTTCGTGGATTCTTGTCCTGATGTGGAGCCCGGCTGAGGCCTCGGTGGTGGCGCGTCTTTCGGTGCGGCTACCACGGGTGCCGGAGCCGCGTTGTGGATGGGGGAGGCGGGCATCCTCACCGCGCTCGTTCTGGTCGTCGCGGCCGACATCTTCTCGCGCGGCACCTGGGCCTACGTTCGCAGGCTGCCAGAGAGCGGGGTGCCGCTCTCGCAGCGGCTCGCGCAGAAACCCGCGCGGGTTACGTAACGTCACACGACAAAAGGAAGTGAGCTTTATGAGGCTAAGGAGTAGTTCGACGCACCTGATGCTCGCCACCGTCCTCGCACTCGGCGCAGGCCTGCTGATCGTGGGGTGCGCCAGTTCCACTACGAACTCCACGGACGAGCGTGCCGAAACCACGATGGCAGCCTCCGCGCCACCCGCTAATTTCTCCGGCCTGGTAGACATCGGCGGGGGCCGCAAGATGTACATGACGTGCCACGGCACCGGCTCTCCAACCGTCGTGCTAGTCTCGGGGGGCCGCGACGCCGCCGATATCTGGAGCGTGACGGCCGATCCCAAGAACGAGCGACCCGTCTTCGCCGAGGTCGCCAAATTCACCCGGGTCTGCGCCTACGATCGTCCCGGAACCACACGCGCAGACGACAAGCCGTCCCCTTCCACCCCGGTAGAGCAGCCGACCTCGGCCAAGCCCGCAGCGGCGGATCTCGACGCCCTGTTGGGGGCGTCAGGGGAACCTGCTCCGTACGTGCTCGTCGGACACTCCTTCGGTGGCCCGATCATCAGGCTCTACGCCGGCGCCCACCCCGCCGAGGTGGGCGGGCTCGTCCTCGTGGACGCCCTCTCCGAAGACCTGTGGAACGGGCTGACCCCGAAGCAAGAAAAAGTGTACGAGGAGATCAACGCCCCACCGCCCGGCACCGGCGCCGAATCACTCGACCACCCAGCGATCTTCAAGCAACTGCGCGAGTCGCCTCCCGCTCCAACGGTCCCGACGGTCGTGCTCACCGCCGACCGACCGCAACTGACGAAGGAAGCGCTGGCCGAGGGGCAATTCCCCGCCGGGGTGGACCAGGAGTTCGCCGACGACCTGTGGGCGTCGCAGCTCGCGGCGCAAGAGAAGCTGGCCGAGAAGTTCCCCGGTGCCGAGCACATCACGGACACGAACAGCACCCACTACATCCACCTCGAAAACCCTCAACTGGTGAGCGATTCGATCCGCCAGGTCGTCGAGGCAGAAAGGGATGGCGAAAGAACCGTGGGCGACGTGAAAGGCGCCGATTAACGCAAAACAAACGAAGAAACCTACGATAAATACCTCCTTTGAGCGATGCGCTCGTCTCCGTAGGGGGGATGCTGCAAGCGTTACGTGAGGAGAGAGGAACTCCGAATGGTGAAGGAGCGACACGGCGGGGCTGGCCACCCCGCTCCTTAGAGCAGGGATACGCGAAATGACGGAGACCGGAACGCATCGGCAACCCGACGCCCCGCGCGAGCGGGGTGGTCGGCTTTGGAAGTGGACCAAGCGCGCCCTCGTCGGGGTCGTCGGGTTGGTCGTCTTCGTGCTGCTTGCGGGCGTGATCTACCAGTTCGTGGCCACCAAGATCGACGCATACAAGTGGTATCCCCCTTCCGGCGATATGGTCGACGTTGGCGGCTCCAGCATGCACCTCCACTGCACGGGAGAAGAAGTAAATGCACCGACCGTCGTGATGGATATCGGATCCGGCGGCATCGGGATGGATTGGCAGCGGGTCCAGCCAAACGGGAAGGTGGTGTTCGTTCGGGACGGGCTGCCGGAGCAGACACCAAATGCCACTATCGTGGGCGTCCATAGGACGCTGGACTTCGGGGGCAACCAGGTCGTGGTGCGTATGGGCCGCGGCGTTTATGCCCTGTACTACCACCTGCAGCCTGGCAGCATCGACGTGCGAAAAGGGGAGCACGTCAAGACGGGCCAACTCATCGGCAAGCTGGGCAACTCGGGCAACTCCTTCGCGCCCCACCTGCACTTCGGACTGAACACCGGGCCCAACGCCTTCACCTCCAACAGCCTCCCGTTCGTGTTCGACCGCTACACGTGGGCGGGTTCGGTCGACCCGGAGAAGAGCACACTTCCGAACCTCCACATCGAGGGCACGCCCCGCACGGAGAGAAAGAGCTATCCCGTGACCTATCCCCGGGCCCTGTCGCTGTCCGACTACCGATAGGGGGCGAACATATAGGAGCCCCCCGGCAGTTGCTGCTGCCGGGGGTTGGTTCTGCGAATTTCGCCCTACCGGCTTTCCAGGAAGTTCGCGATCTGCGCACAAGAACGTTTTGGTGGCAGCAATGCGAAGGGGCGACCACGAGACCGATCAACGGTCGCGGAAGCCACCGTTGATCGCGGACGATGGGGTCGGACCTTCCAAGACCACCGACGCTACATCTACCTGCGCAGCGAGCTCCTGGCGTGGCTCACGAGACGATAGTAACGACTCGTGGACCAGGGTTGGCTGCCGGATCTGGATTCGAGCCAGGACTGACTGATCCAGAGACAGATACCAACAGAAGTGGTAAATGTGCTGCTTTGCAGATGCTCTTAGCAGTGCGGTGTTGACACGAGGTGGAATACGAGCTGAGTCATCGGCCGTTCTGCCGCGTGAGACGAGCACATACACTCCGCACTATTCTCACCTCAAAGGAGCCGTGCCTTCCAGAGGCGTACGAACTGAGCGGGACTCAGGACTGGCACCGGCGGATCTTCCATCCTGAGCACGTCGTCGTCTCCACTAACGACGTAGGCCGCGCCGCCCAAGACGGCGGCCTGGATGTACGGATCGTCTTCGGGGTCTCCCGTGTAAGAAGGTATCTTCTCGGGATCCCCTGTGGAGACCTCCGTGACGGCCAGCCGGAGCCGCCTCGCGTAGACTCCGATCTCCGCCGGTCCCCACCGCAGCCGACTCGCTATTTTGGGCCGCGCGAGTACCTCCTCGACCTTCGAGAACATCTGCGGCGGGGCGCACAACTCGAAGTCATAGGGTCCCTCTCCGAAGGCATGATCCAGGATCTTCGCCGGGTTACCCCCCGCGCTCAGCACCCCCGAGACGCAGACGTTGGCGTCCACGACGACCCTCACGGCTTACCGATCGGCAGCACCGTCGACGGAAGGGACGGACCGACTACGGGCGGCCTCCAGCTCTCCCTCAACCAGCTCCTCTACCTCACCTTCGGACAAATCGGAGAAGGCCTCCCGCGCCTGCCGCGTGGACTCGACGAGCGCCCGCCTCTCTTCCTCTAGGAGCCGATAGAGCCTCATCGGCACCAGCGCGAAGGCCTCCTCGCCCCGGCGCTCGACGACCACCGAGCCCCCACGCTCCACGTCCTGGGCTACTCGCCCCAGAGACCTGCGCAGCGTTTCGAGCGGGATGCGATTGTTCGGTTGCATGAGGAACCTCTCAGTTCGCGTGGACCGTGCGGTTCACATGGTATCATTTGTGCGTGCTTTGCATTCTTCACCCTCTGGTCGGTGACCAACGACGCGGGCGCGGCTCTGTAAGAGGGTTATTAACCTTCTTCGTGGACCCGACAGGCGGCCGCGAGCGAGGGACGAAGGTCATCAACCGTCGGGGGAGGCTACCTGCCGATCGGCCGCTCCGCGGGCCATGTTGGCGGAGAGCGCTCTGAGGACGGTCTTCATCTGGAAGAGGGTGAGGTAAGGGTGCTTGCCGAGGATCTTCGCCACCACGCCGGTTATGTGGGGGGCGGCGAAGCTGTTGCCGGTGGCGGTGATCCAACCTCCTTCAGACCAGGCCACCCGCACGTCTATGCCCGGAGCGCCGAACTCCACGGGAGGCTCCGGGTTGTAGTAGAAGGCGTAGGGGTCGTGCCCCTCGTGGGAGGCTACCGAGATCACGGAGGCATACAGCGACGGGAAGCTCGGGACGGGCATGTTGTTGGCGGCCGTGACCAGCACGGTATTCTGGAAGTAGGCTCTGTCGGCCAGGTTGTGCAGCGTTCCGAATAAGTTCTTCTTGGTGGTGCCCATGCTCACGTTGCACACGTCCATCCCGTTCTCTATGGCCCAACTTAGACCGGCGGCAAAGGTGGTGCCCCTGCCCGTCAGGCGCGCCCCCAGGACCTTGACGCTGTAGAGCTCGCACTCGGGGGCCAGAGAGCGGATGATACCGGCGCAGGCGGTTCCGTGGCCGTAGGAGTCCTCGTGGGGGTCAGCGTCGTGCAGGAGCCCCAAAGGCCCATCGGTGAAAGCGACGTAGCCGCTGATGCTACCGCCGACCGCCTCATGGCTGGCGTCTATGCCGGAGTCTATGACGGCCACCTTCACCCCGGCCCCCGTGCTCCCGCCCCACGCCCACTCCGGAGTTATCTCGTCCAGGGGCGGAACGGGCGTGAGCGTCCGCAGGGCGTCGGGGGCGAACTGCGCGCTCCACGCCGGACGATCGTCCACTACCCGAAGTCCCCCAGCCCCAGGTCGTTGCGCTCCTCTGGCCGGGATCTCAGGTACCCGGCGAAGCCTTCGAGGATCGTCCGGCACGCGGCGTGCTCCTCTTCGCCCGCGCGGGAGATCTCTCGCACCAGCGCGGCCAGCTCCAGCGCACGCTGGTACGTGGCGTCTTCCTCCATACTCTCGGCAAAAGATCTCCCACCCTCCGCCAGGCCCTCTCTCCGATAATCCGGCACGCCGCCGGTCGACCTCAACGCCTCGCCGAGTAGCGCCGCGAGGTTGCCCCGGGCGCGCGATTGCTCGATAGCCACTGCCGCCTGCTCCGCGAATAGCCCCAAAGTGGTCATGTCTGATGCCGAGTAAGAGGGTGCTCCCTCCCGGTCCAGGAGCTCAAGCACCCCGAGGACCTCCTCGTCGTAGAACAGGGGCACGCACAGGATGCTCTCTGGTTCGTAGCCGACGCTTTTGGCTATGTCCGCTGCCTGGCGCGGGTCGCTCTTCGCGTCCGAGATCGCCATCGGCTGCCCGCTCACGGCGACGAGCCCAGCGACGCCGTGTCCCAGGGGGACGCGCAGATTTTTCACCCGCTCGGCTTCCGGTCCCAGGGCGACCTGGAAGATCAGCTCTTCGCCTTCTCCGTCGATCAGGAACAGGGCGGCGGCGCGGGAGGGAATGACGCTCGCCGCCGTCTTCACGATCATCTCCAGCAGGCGCGAATGGGAGACTGGGGCCGAGACCTCACCCGCCGCGGCGGCCAGCGTCAGGGCGTCGCGCAACTCCTCGGCGAACCGCTCGTCGGCGAGTCGGCGTCTGAGGTCCGAGATCTCCTCCCGCGCAAGCTCTTCCCGGCTATCTCCGCTCAATATCTTCGCCCTCCGTCAAGGAATATTTCCACGGCTCCCTGAACGAGTCCGAGCAGGCGATGCTGGCGACCATCCTGGGTTCCGCCCAGGGCGGGGATACCGGAGGCTACCTCCGCGCGGAGCAGGAGTTCTCAGTTTGGAACGACCTGGTTGGCTGGATCGAGGAGCAGGGCGGAGAGGACACCCAGGGATTTATCGGCAAGCACAGGTAACGCATCCACAGAGAGTGTGCGGCTCGGGCGGGGCTTCGCGGCCCCGCCCTCTTTCTTCCCGTACAGCGGGCTTTGCCGCAGTCGAGTACTTGTTCGACAATACTACCGATGGTACAGGCGTAGACACAGACGCCTTCGACTTCTGAGGGAGCGTTGCCGGTGCTATAGTGTCGCTTGTGGAGAAGGAGGACGCGTAAGCAGATGGCGGCTCCGCCCGGCGGCACGGTAACCTTTCTGTTCACCGACATCGAGGGCTCGAGCAGGATGTGGGAGAAGAGCCCGGAGAGGATGCGTACCGCTCTCGCCCGCCACGACCGGATCCTGCGGAGCGCCATCGAAGCCCACTGGGGCCACGTCTTCAAGACGGTGGGAGATGCCTTCTGCGCCGCATTCCCCACCGCCCCCGAGGCCCTGGAGGCAGCCCTCTCTGCCCAGCGAGCACTGCTGGTAAACAAAGACTGGGGTGAGGCCGGAGCCCCACTGGTGCGCATGGCCTTGCACACGGGGAGCGCCGAGGAGAGAGACGGGGACTACTTCGGCCCTCCCCTGAACCGGGTCGCCAGGCTCCTGTCTGCGGGGCACGGGGGACAGACCCTCCTCTCTCTGCCGGCCCAGGAGCTGGTGCGTGATCAACTGCCGGTGGGTGCACAACTGCGGGATCTAGGAGAACACCGCCTGAAGGACCTCGCCCGTCCCGAGCGCGTCTTCGAGATCCTGGCGCCGGATCTGCCCGCCAGGTTTCCTCCTCTGAGAACGCTCGAGAGCCGGCCGAACAACCTGCCCATGCAACCCACCCCGCTCGTTGGGCGCGAGAGGGAGGTGGAGGACATCCGAGGGCGGCTTCTGGCTCCCGAGGTGCGCCTCCTTACCCTCACCGGTCCGGGGGGGACGGGCAAGACCCGCCTGGCGCTGCAGGCGGCGGCGGACCTCCTGGATGAGTTCGAGGACGGCGTCTTCTTCGTGGCGCTCGCCACCCTCACCGACCCCACGCTAGTCGCCTCGACCGTCGCGCAGGCGCTCGACGTGAGGGAGAGCGGGGACCAAACGCTCATCGAGGGAGTGAAAGACTACCTCAAGGACAAACGGCTTCTGCTGGTGCTGGACAACTTCGAGCAGGTGCTGGAAGCCGCTCCGCTGGCGGGCGAGTTGCTGTCCGCCCCCCGCCTCAAGGTCCTCGCTACAAGCCGCATCCCGCTCGGGGTCTACGGGGAGCACGAGTACGCGGTGCCGCCGCTCGCGATCCCTGACCCGAAGCGCCTGCCCGGCCTCGAGGCCCTCTCCCAGTACGAGGCGGTCAGGCTCTTCATAGAGAGGGCGCGGGCCGCCAAGGTGGACTTCGCGGTCACCAACGAGAATGCCCCGGCGGTAGCCGAGATCTGCGCCCGTCTCGACGGCCTGCCGCTCGCCATAGAACTGGCCGCGGCGAGGGTGAAGCTCCTGCCGCCAAATGCCATGCTCGGCAGGCTCGGGCGGCGCCTCAAGCTCCTGACCGGGGGAGCGCGCGACCTGCCCGAGAGGCAGAGGACCCTCAGGGGCGCCATAGAGTGGAGCCACACGCTGCTCGACGAAGGCGAGAAGTCGCTCTTCGCCCGGATGGCCATCTTCTCCGGCGGCCGCACCCTCGAGGCCGTGGAGGCAGTCTGCGACGCGGAAGGAGATCTACCCGTAGACACCTTCGAGGGCGTCTCCTCCCTCCTGGACAAGAGCCTCGTAAGGAAGGAGGAAGGACCGGAGGACGAGCCCCGGTTCATCATGCTCGAAACCATCCACGAGTACGCCCGCGAGAAACTCCAACAGAGCGGGGAGGCAGAGGAGATCGGGCGCGCTCACACGGAATACTTCCTGGCTCTTGCGGAAGAGGCCGAGCCCGAGTTGACGGGTGCGGATCAGGCGGGGTGGTTGGAGCGACTCGAAGCCGAGCACGACAACCTGAGGGCGGCGCTCTCTTGGTCGCTCGAAGGCGAAGACCCGGAGCTGGGGCTCAGGCTGGCAAACGCGCTCTCGTACTTCTGGTTCGTGCGCGGGTACTGGAGCGAAGGTCGCGGATGGCTGGAGGAGGCGTTGGCGGGGAACGCCGGGGCCCTGCCCGAGGCGCGGGCGAAGGCGCTCAGGGTACTGGCGAGCCTGGCGGTGGAGCAGGGCGACTTCGGGCGGGGGGGAACGTCCGCCCAAGAGGCCCTGACGCTTTACCAGGGACTGGGGGACCAAAAGGGCGTCGCTGACTCCCTCTGCGAATTGGGATGGGCGTCCCTGTACCAGGGCGACTACGAGCAGGCCGAGGCGCTCTACGAAGAAGGCCTGGCGGCTGCCCGGCAGTCGAATGACGCCTGGAGCATCGCCTTCGCACTGAACGCCCTCTCGGCCCTTATTAGCGACCGGGGCGACTACGAGCGGGCTGAGGCGTTGTGGGAGGAGTCCCTGGCGTTGGGCCGGAAGCTGGGAGACCGCCAACGGGTGAGGGCCGTGCTCATCAACATGGGGTACGTCACAGCGGCCCGGGGTGACTTCGAGCGGGCCGGGGCCCTCCTCGAAGAGGGCCTGGCAATGTCCAGGGAGTCGAAAGATCTGTATACCAACACGACTGCCTTGCTTGGCCTCGGGATTGTGGAGACGCGTCGGGGCGAGCACGGGCGGGCCAAGATGCTGCTCGAGGAGGGCCTGGTGCTGAGCAGGAAGTTGGGGAGCATGGTCAACGCCGCCGAGATCCTGGAGACACTGGCGGAGATGGCCGGGGCATTAGGGGACGGCACACGGGCGGCGCGGCAGTGGGGTGCTGCCGACACCCTGCGCGAAGTCACCGGCTCCCCCTGGGCGCCCCAGGAAAGAAGGCTGCACGAGCCCTACCTGGCCGCCGTCCGTTCCGGAGTGGACGAAACGGTCTGGAGGGCGGCGTGGGAAGAGGGGCAAGCCATGACTCTGGAGGATGCCATCGCTTACGCCCTGGAGGACAGGAGTCCGGCCGCGAAGCCGCCCAGGAGCCCGCCTGCGCCGTAGGCCGCGTTGAGGAAGCCAGCCCCCTCTCCCCCGAGCCCGTAGGCCTCCTCCGCCAGGACGACCGTCAGGGTCCAGAAGGCTCCACCGACCATCGCGAGGCTTACGACGGCCAGGGTCAGGAAGGCGAGCACGCCTTCGTTCTCCCGGAACAGAAAACGGAAGCCCGCGAGCGTCTCCGACATCCAGCCTTCCTCCTCCCCGGCTTCCGGACGCTCCGGGGCCTCGCGCGGGGGAATGCGCACGAAGAGGAGGGTCGCGGCGGAGACGAGGAAGGTGAGGCCGTTGATCAGGAAGGCGGCCTGCGGCACGCCGAGCAGAACGAGGACACCGCCCAAAGCCGGCCCCAGCACTAACGACACCGAGTCCATCTGGGTCCAGATGCTGTTGGCCTTGACCAAGTCCTCCTCGTCCCACACGAGCGGCGGCAAGACCGAGCTCATCGCCGGCTTGAAGAGGCTGGAGAGCACCG
>CAWJAM010000015.1:0-91919 GCA_963840835.1 uncultured Rubrobacteraceae bacterium
TGGTCGAGCATCCACTTGGGGCCGCCTTGGGGTTGGATGAGGCTGGCCGGGTACTCGCGGGGGTCGGGGTCCGCTTCGAGGATCTGCTTCAGCGCGCCGGCCTTGTCTTCGCCGGCGACGAGGAAATACACGGCCCGTGCGGCGTTTATGACGGGGACGGTTAGCGTGATGCGGGTCGTCTCCAGCTTCAGCACCGGGTTCGCGACGACCAGGCGGTCGTGGACCTCCAGCGCCGAGGTCTCCGGGAAGAGGCTCGCCGTGTGGCCGTCGCCGCCGATGCCGAGCAGGATCAGGTCGAACCGCGGAAGGTCTTCGGGCCCGAAGAAGTCGCGCAACTCGGCCTCGTAGGCCTCCGCCGCCTCGTCCGGCGGTAGCTCGCCTTGCATCCTGTGGACGCTGCCGACGGGGACGTGGTCGAGGAGCGCTTCGCGGGCCATCCTGTAGTTTGAGTCCTCGTGGTCGGGCGGGACGGTGCGCTCGTCGCCGAAGAAGACGTGGATCTTGCTCCAGTCTATCCCGTCGGCGTAATCGCGGGCCAGGATCTTGTACGTCGCCTTCGGGGTCGAGCCTCCGGCGAGCACGGCCGCGAAACGTCCACGCTCCTCGATGGCCTCCACGGCCCTGGCGGCGAACTCGCGGGCGGCGGCCTCCGCGAGCTCTTCGGGGCTCTCGTAGACGTTGACGCTCAAAGGTCGAGCACCTCCACGGCCGTACGCAGGGCGGCCTCGTAGGCTTCGTCGTGGCCGCGGTAGCCCATCTCCTCCCCGACCAATGCCCCAAGGTCGAAGGAGCCGATATGGACCGTTCTCTCGGCGAGGAGATCATCCCCGCGCATCACGGTCGTCCTTACTTCGGAGAGGGCGCGGTGGCGCGAGACCTGGAAGCTGTAGTCTTCTGAGTAGAGCCGGATGCGCCTCAGCCTCGCGTCGGGCGAGTCGGGGGAGAGGTGGACGGTGATGTCGCCCGAGGGGCCTGAGAACCGTATGTTCTGGCCTTCGCCCTTTTCGCTCGTGCTCTCGGGCTTCCATCCAAGGGTGGAGGCGAGCCAACCGACGAGGAGCAGGGCCCTGTTCTCCCCGCCCGGCGCGTATAGGACCTCAGCGCGCTCTATCTTCTCGAGCTCGCCCGCCCTCTCGGGGGCGCCGAAGGTGTCGGCCAGCAGAGAGCGCCAGGGCGAGAGGCCGACCCACTGCAGGTCCCCGATGGCCGGCGTCGCCGGGTCTTCGATGAGGGCGGCTATCTCGCGCAGGCAGGCCTCGTAGCCCTCCGAGGCCGCGGAGTCTACGATCACGCGGTCGGCCAGCTCCGCCATCGCGGCGAACTCCGGCGAGCGCGGCGAGAACTCGCCCGGGTACCACAGGAAGACGGGAAGGTCCGGGATCAGGAGCGGGCCGGCGAAGCTCTCGAGGTGCGTCGCGGGGGGACCTTCGGCGTGGATGGTGATCTGCTCGGCGCAGACCTGGGCGCCGCCACCCCTGGCGTGGCAGAAGGCCGAGAGCCCCACGTCGACGTTCGATTCGTCCTCGGGGTCGGCGATAAATACCACGGCGCGCGTAGGATAGCGGCCAGCCAGCTTCGAGACGGAGGCCGTGATCTCCTCGGCCGACTCCTCGTCGGTTACCACGATCATGTTAAGCACGCTGGAGCGGAGGGCGAGCGTGCCGTCGTCGTTGGTGCGCAGTTTGCCAAGCTCGTGCTCTACCCGCTCGACGCTCATCCGCCCGCCGCCGGGGACCCTGCGAGACTCCCCGATCACGGCCTCCTCCATTGCCTTCCGTCCCGCGAGAGGAGGTCGTCGGCTTCATGCGGCCCCCAGGTCCCGGCTGGATAGAGAGAGACGTACTTCTCCTGTGACCAGTGACGCATCACGGGGTCGAGTATCCTCCAGGCGCCCTCGGCCTCGTCGGCCCTGATGAATAGCGTGGGGTCGCCGAGCATCAGGTCAAGGAGGAGTCGCTGGTAGGCGTCGGGGGCCTCCTCCAGGAAGGCCGTCCCGTAGAGCAGGTCCATGTTCACCGAGCTGACCTCGAAGCCTGAGCCAGGGACCTTGGCCCCTATCTTCAGGGATAGTCCCTCTTCGGGTTGGATGCGGACGACGAGGACGTTCGGTTCGAGGCCCTCGGTATCGTCACGGGCGAACGGCGTGTGGGGAGAGGGGTTGAACTGGATCGCGACCTCCGTCGCCTTCTTCGGCATCCTCTTGCCAGCCCGTATATAGAAGGGCACCCCAGCCCACCGCCAGTTGTCCACGAACAGCTTGAGCGCGACGAAGGTCTCGGTGACGGACTCGGGGTCTACGTTCTTCTCCTCCCTGTAGCCGGGGACCTCTTCGCCCCAGACCCAGCCCCTCTCGTACTGCCCGCGCACCGCGCAGGTCTCGGCCTCGCCCTCGGGAATGGGGCGCACCGCCTTCAGGACCTTCACCTTCTCCTCGCGCACCGACTCGGCGTCGAAGGCGACGGGTGGCTCCATCGCCGTGAGGCAGAGGACCTGCATGACGTGGTTCTGGACGATGTCGCGCATGGCCCCGGCCTCCTCGTAGAAGGCCCCGCGGGTGCCGACCCCGATGTCTTCGGCGACCGTGATCTGGACGTGGTCGACGTAGTGCTGGTTCCATATAGGCTCGAAGATCCCGTTCGCGAACCGCAAGGCCAGGATGTTCTGGACGGTCTCCTTGCCCAGGTAGTGGTCAATGCGGTAGATCTGGGCCTCGCCGAAGTATCGCTGAAGCTCCGTGTTGAGCTCCTCGGCACTCTCTAAGTCTCGCCCGAACGGCTTCTCCACGACCAGCCGCGACCACGCGCCGTCTTCTTCCTTGTTCATGCCCGCTTCACCCAGATGCTCGACGATGGCGGGGAAGAGCGAGGGCGAGGACGAGAGGTAGAAGGCCCTGTTCCCCTGCGTCCCCCGCTCGCGATCCAGCTTCTTCAAGAGTCGTTTGAGCTCGTCGTAGGTCTCCGTCTTCTTCGAGTCGCCAGGCATGTAGAAGATGCCGTTGGAGAAGGACTCCCAGACGTCGTCGGAGACCTCTCCGGAGCGCTGTTCCTCCAGCCCTTTGCGGAGCCTGCCCCTGAACTCGTCGTGGCTCATCGGTGTGCGCGAGATACCGACGACCGCGAACTCCAGCGGCAACCTCCGCTGGGCGGCGAGGTCGTAGAGCGCCGGAACGAGCTTGCGCGACGTAAGGTCCCCGGACGCGCCGAAGATCACCACGACTCCGGGCTCAGGCACGCGCGGAAGTCGCTGCTCGTCGCGGAGAAGATTTTGCAGGCTATCCGCCTGCAAGCTGTCAGCCATCAGCTGTCAGCCTTCAGTTTTTTTATGAATGACGTGAGCATGCGCTTGACCTCCGTCACTTCCTTTGTGAGATGTTTGTGATCCGGGACATTGAGCATATCTAGCTGGCTGGCCAACAAGAGATGGTACTCGAGCTCGCTTGCAGATCCCGCCGCGATCTGGAAGAAGCGCGCCAGTTCCGCGTCGCTGCCCCTGCCACAACCCTCCGCGATGTTAGCAGGGACAGAGCACTGACGAGCGCCGTATCTGACTCGTTAGCCCGTAGCGTTCTTCGTTGGGAAAGCTCGCCGTGGCTTTATATATCGCCAGGGTCAAACTGTGGCCCTTCTCCCAGACCTTAAGCTCCCTGAAATTCTTCATACGTAGTTATCGGCTCATAGCAAAAAGCTGATAGCTGATGGCTGAAAGCTGAAAGCTTCATTTCTCTTGCTCTGTAGCCGCTTCTTTGATCGCGTGCCCGCCGAACTCGCCGCGCAGGGCCGCTATGACCTTCATGGCGAAGGAGTCTTCCTGGCGGGAGGCGAAGCGGGCAAAGAGGGAACCGGCGATGGCGTTCGCGGGCACGTCTTCTTCTATCGCCTCGAGCACCGTCCAGCGGCCCTCGCCCGAGTCCTCGACGTAGCCGCTGATGCTGTCGAGGTTGGCGTCCCTCTCGAAGGCGCTCTCGGCGAGTTCGAGTAGCCAGCTACGCACGACGCTCCCCTGGTTCCACAGGCTGGAGAGGGCCCTCAGGTCGTAGTCGTAGCGGGATTTCTGGAGGATCTCGAACCCCTCGGCGTAGGCCTGGAGCATCCCGTACTCGACGCCGTTGTGGACCATCTTGGCGAAGTGGCCCGCGCCCGCGTCCCCGAGGAAAGCATAGCCGTTCTCGGGAGCCAGGGTCGCGAAGGCCGGCTCGACGTGCTCGAAGGCGTCCGGGTCACCCCCGATCATGGTGCAGTACCCAACGTCGTAGCCCCAGACGCCCCCGGACACCCCCGCGTCGAGCCACCTGAGACCCGCGTTCCTGACCTCCCTGGCCCTGGCCACGGAGTCCCTGAAGTAGGAGTTGGCCCCGTCCACAATGATGTCGCCCTCGTCACCAAGCTCCATGAATTGCTGAACCATCTCGTCCGTCACGTCCCCCGCCGGCAACATGGTCCACAGCACCCTCGGAGACTCCTGCATGTTTACGAACTCTTCGACGCTGTAGGCGCCCAGCGCCCCGTGCTCAACCGCCTCATCGACCTTGCCGGGCGAACGGTTGCCAGCGATGACGCGGTGATCACCCTTATCAACGAGCCGGCGCACCATGTTGAAGCCCATCCGCCCCATGCCCCAGATTCCGATGTCCATGTCGTCGCTCCCTTCGGTCGCTCAGCATTTCAGCTAGTCAGCACTTCAGCAGGTCAGCTTTTTCGTTCGGGTTCGCCGCCTGTGTGCGGTTGCTGATCGTTCGCCTCTATAAATCGCCCCTCAAGTGAACCTTCTCTTTGCCGTCCACCACCTGGCTGACCTGACAAGCTGCCGCAGGCAGCGTGCTGAAGTGCTGACTAGCTGACTAGCTGTTTGCTCTTGTTTCGTATCTCTTCAAGCATCTCGTTGAAGGGGTCGGCGAATTTCTGGATGCCCTCCTTCTCCAGGATGTCTGTTACGTCTTCGTAGTCCAGGCCGGCTTCTCTCAGGCGCTTTAGTAGATGTTTGGCTTCTTCGACGCCTTCTTCTAGGGTGGGTTTTATTTCGGCTTGGTCCATTACGGCTTGTATTGTCTTCTTGGGCATGGTGTTTACGGTGTCGGGGCCTACGAGGTTGTCGACGTAGATGGTGTCGGGGTAGTCCGGGTTCTTGGTCGAGGTCGAGGCCCAGAGCAGGCGCTGGGTGTTGGCGCCGCGCTCGGCGAGCTTGCTCCACCTGGCGCCACCGAAGACTTCTTTGTAGATCTGGTACGCCAGCTTGGCGTTGGCTATGGCTAGTTCGCCCTTGAACTCGTCGGCGCCTAGCTCTTCGAGTTGGCTATCTGCTTCGGAGTCTATACGGGAGACGAAGAAGCTCGCGACGGAGTGGACGTTCGAGGGGTCTCCGCCGTTTTCGACCAGCCTCTGCAGGCCGCGGGTGTAGGCGCGGGCCACCTCACGGTAGCGCTCGAGGGAGAAGATCAGGGTGACGTTTATGGACTTGCCGCGGGAGATCATCTCCTCGATAGCCACGAGCCCAGGCAACGTCGCCGGTATCTTGACGAAGAGGTTGGGCCTGTCGACGATCTCGTGCAGCCGGGTGGCCTCATCGACGGTGGCCCCGGTGTCGTAAGCGATATCCGGCTGGACCTCCAGGGAGACGAAGCCGTCAACCCCGCCGGTCTCCTCGTGGACGGGCATAAAGATATCGCAGGCGTCCCTGATGTCCTGGCCTGCCACCTCCCAGAACATCTCTTTCGGGTCGTCCGTCTCTTTGGCCAGCTCGTGCAACTGTTCGTCGTAGAGATCGGAGCCCGCGATGGCCTTCTGGAAGATGGCCGGGTTCGAGGTAACCCCGACGATGCCGTCGTCGATCATCCGCCGAAGACCGCCGTTTTGTATATCCTCACGCGAGAGCTCGTCGACCCAGGGCGCCTGCCCCAACTCTCGCATCTTCCTCAAACGCTCGTTCACCAGATCTCCTCCTGACGGTAGCGCATCCCAGGCTTTCAGTCTATCAGCACGCTGTGCCCTTCGGGCTCAGCCCTTGGCCAGGCGGCGGCCGATCTCCCGGGCTACTTCGAGTGCGTAGGTTACTTCTTCTGGCGTCGTTCTGAAGTTTACGAAGCAGACGCGCAGGCAGGCTTGGCCGTCGACGGAGGCTGGTGCGAGGAAGACGCGTCCGTCGCGTTGCATCTCGCGGGCGAGGTCGAGGTTGTGCGCGTCGATGTCGTCTACTCCGGGCGGAACGTGTTGGAAGCAGACGGTGGAGAGCATGGGGTCGTGGAGGAGCTCGAACTCGGGGGATTCGCGCAGGGAGTCGGCGAGGAGGCGGGCGTTGGCGAGGGTTGCTTCGATCCAGGCCCTGTACTGGTCGGCACCGTAGACGCGGAAGGCCATCCACAAGCGCAGGGACCGAAAGGGGCGCGAGTACTCGAGCGTACGGTCCACGGGGTTTGCGACGTCGCCCTCGTGCAGCATGTAGCGCTCTTCGTGGCCGAACGCCGCCCGCAGGCGGCCCGCCTCGCTCAGCAACACAACGCTGCAGCTCTTCTGCACGCCCAGCCACTTGTGGGCGTCGATAGTGGCGGAGTCGGCGCGTTCGAGGCCGGCGAAGAGCGGTGCCGCCGTCGGTGCCGCCGCCCCTGGAAGCCCGTACGCGCCGTCGATGTGCAGCCAGACGTCATGACGCTCGCAGACGTCAGCTATCGCGTCGAGCGGGTCCACCGCCCCCGTGAGCGTCGTGCCGGCCGTCGCCACCACAGCGACGGGAACGACGCCGGCGGCGACGTCCATGGACAACACCTCCTCCAGGTCTTCGGACCGCATCCTGTGCCGGTCGTCGACGGGGATCGAACGGACGGCGTTGCTGCCGAGCCCGCAGACCTCGACGGCGCGGACGACGGAGTGGTGTGACTCCGCGGAGCAGTAGACCGCGGCCTTGCGGTTCCCGAGGCCTTCGGCGCGGCACCCAGGCAGGGCCCGCTCCCGCGCCGCCAGGAGCGCCGTGAGGTTCGATGTCATGCCGCCGCTCGTAAACGCGCCCTCCGCGAAAGGGAATCCGACGAAGTCGGAGACCCAGCGCAGGGTCTGCTCCTCGACCATGTCCGCCCCGCCCGCCGCGACGGCCAAGTTCGCGTCGTAGGTCGCCATGAGCGCCGAGGCCAGCACGCCTATCTCCAGGCCGGTCGAGCCTATATAGCCGAGGTAGAGGGGTCGGGAGGGCGAGATGCTGGCGTCGAGGACCCTTGCCGCCTCGGCGAGGGCCACCTCTACGTCACAGGCCTCCTCCGGGAGCGGCTCGTCGAGGCGTCCGATCAGGGTCTCGTCCAACTGCGGCTCGGCGGCCCGCGGCGCGTCGAACGACGCCCACGCCTCGCAGATTACACGCTCGAGGTCGGCCAGAACCCCTTCGCGGTCGGCGAGGGCTGGGAGGCCGGCCTGCTGCGGCGCGGAGTCCTTCCCATCCCCATGCGACCCCATGGCCCTCCCCTATTCCTCGGCGCCAGCGCCGCCGCCGATACGCTCGTAGACTTCCGGGCGGCTGCGCTTCAGGAAAGCGCCGACGATCAGGCCCAATATCCCGCCCCCGAAGAGGATGAGGGGAAGCACTATCGTCATCGTGTTGACGGGCGCGTCCGTGAGGCCCGTGATCAGGACGTTGAAGTTGGCGACGCCGAGCACGAGAAGGACAAGCAAGAGGACGCCGGCGGTCGCGGGCGCCCACATTGCGGCCCAGCTTCCGACCGCCTCCTGCGGCCGCCGCCGGAAGTACCCGACGACGGCGAAGGACGTCGAAGCCATGAGGAGCAGCACGCCGAGGGCGCCGAGGTTCGTCAACCAGGTGAAGAGCGTGAGCACCGGGTTGGCGGCGGCTATGGCGAAGATGAGGACGACGGTGAGCGCCAGGACGGACTGCGTCAGCGAGGCGACCCATGGCGCGCCCGTGCGGCCGTTTACGCGCCCAAAGACGGAGGGGAGCACGCCCTCGCGACCGAGGGCGAAGGCGTAGCGGGCGACCGCGTTGTGGAACGAGAGAAGCGCCGCGAAGAGGCTCGTGGCGAACAGGAGCGCCGCGGCCGTGCCCCAGATCTCACCCAGGCGCTCGGCCCCCGTTATGAAGAGCACGGTCGTTGGATCCGGGGCCCCGTCCGTCTCGAAGCCGGCCTTCACGAGCGCTTCCGGGTCGACCATGGTGTTCGGTCCGGCGGCGACGCCGAGCAGCCAGCTGGAGAGGGCGTAGAACACGGCGATCAGGCCAACGGCCAGGTAGGTCGCGCGCGCGACCGTACGCCTGGGGTCGCGGCACTCCTCGCTGTATATAGCCGCCGATTCGAAGCCGACGAACGAGGCGACGCAGAACGTGAGCGTTGCGCCGACGGCGGCGCTGAACGCAACCGTCGGGCTGAAGCCGATCATCGTCAGGCCCTGCGGACCGGGGTCGCCGAGAATAGCGATGTCGAAGAGCGCGACTATCAGGACCTCCAGACCGAGCATCACGGCGAGCACGCGGGCGTTCAGGTCTATCTGCAACAGCCCGAGGAGCGCGATGACACCCCCGGCCACGAGACACCACAACCACCACGGAAGGTCCAGGCCAAGGTAGCCTGACATGAACCCGCCCATCGCGACCCCGAAGAGGCCGTAGATCCCGATCTGCATGCTGTTGTAGGCGATGAGCGCTACGAACGCAGCCCCGATGCCGGAGACCCTGCCGAGGCCCTTCGAGACGTAGGCGTAGAATGCTCCTGCGTTCTCGACGTGGCGGCTCATCGCCGCGTACCCGACGGTGAACAGGGCGAGCACGATCCCGAGCGGTATGAACATGAACGCGACGGCCCTGTTGCCCGTCACGAGGTAGGTCGCGGCCTGGCCGCCGGCCACCGCCGTCAGGGGCGCCGACGCCGCGATGATAAAGAACATCAGGTCGGGAACCCCGAGGGCGCGCCTGTGCAGCTTGGCGCTCTCGGTGGCGCCCGCCGGCGGGGTGATGGTCGAGTCGGACATCAGCTCTCCCTTTCAGCTTGTCAGCATTTCAGCCGGTCAGCTTGTCAGCTTTTGTACTCCGCGGCGCTGGTGTGAACCCGGTTCTCATCCTACGCTGCCTTCGAGGATCTGGAGGGTCTTCAGGTCTGAGTAGAAGTCCAGGGCGTAGTCGCCGCCCTCGCGTCCTATGCCGGAGATGCCGATGCCCCCGAATGGCGCGGTGAGGTCGCGGATGAGGAAGGTGTTGACCCAGACCACGCCGGCGCGTACTCGGCGCCCGACCCGGTCGGCGCGGCCCATGGAACTGGTGTAGACGATGCCGGAGAGGCCGTAGGGCGTGGAGTTGGCGAGGGCTATCGCCTCGTCCTCGCCTGAGAAGGTCTGGAAGGTGAGGACGGGGCCGAAGACCTCGTTCTGGACGACCTCGGCGTCGTTGGAGGTTGGTTCTATGAGGGTCGGCTCGTAGAAGAGGGGGCCGGCGTCGGAGCGATGTCCGCCGCGTACTATGTTCTGTCCGTCTTCGCGGGCGCGCTCGACGAAGCCCTCGACGCGGGCGAGGTGGTCGGGGTGGATCAGGGGCGAGACGGTCGTCTCGTCCTCGCGGGGATCACCAAGGACGTGCTCGTCGATTGCGGCGTGGAAGATCTCCAGGAACGGCTCCCTGACGGACTCCTGCACCAGGATTCTGGTCCCGGCCAGACAGACCTGGCCGCCGTCGTCGTACTGGCCCGCGGCTTTGGAGGCGGCGGCGTCGAGGTCGGCGTCTTCGAAGACGATTAGGGGTCCCTTGCCGCCGAGCTCTGCCGTGAAGGGGACGAGGTTCCTGGCTGCGGAGACCCCGATCAGGCGCCCCGTAGCTGGCGAACCCGTGAAGGAGACGCGCCGCAGCAGGGGATGGGCGACGAGGGCGGCGCCCGCCTCCTCCCCCATTCCTTGCACGACGTTGAAGACGCCTGGGGGGAAATCTGCCTCGGCAAAGAGGTCGGCGAGGAGCGAGCACGAGAGCGGCGACCACTCGGCTGGCTTGAGGACCACGGTGCAGCCAGCGGCGAGGGCTGGCGCGGTCTTCCAGGTCGAGAGCATAAAAGGCGCGTTCCACGGGGTGATCACGGCCGCAGGCCCAGCGGGCATGCGCTGCACGCGGTTCCACGTCCCCTGCGAACGCCAGTCGCGCTCCTCGTAGAGGGCGGCGAGGTCCGCGTACGAGCGGTAGTTGCGCGCCCCGCGCGAGATGACGCGGGCGCGCAGCGAACGCAACAGCATCGCCATGTCGACGTTCTCTACGGCCGCGAGCCGGTCCACGTTCTCGTCTATGAGGTCGGCGAGGCGGCGCAGGTAGGGGGCGCGGCCGGCGGGACCCAGGGCGGCCCATTCTGGAAACGCATCGTGGGCGGCGTGGACCGCCCTGTCGACCTCGGCCTCGGAGGCACGGGAGACCTCGCCTATGACCTCGCCGTCGATGGGCGAGATGTCCGTAAAGCGGCGCTCGCTCGCCACCCGCTCGCCGCCGATGAAGTGGTCGGGTGAGACTTCGACACCGGCGACCATTATGCGGTCCGTGGCGGTGGTCATACGAGCTCCTTCACGGTCTCGAGGTCGTCGATGGTGTAGCCGAAGGTGAAGCGGTACCCGCGGTCTATCTCGATAGGCGCGAGCGAGTCGTGCTCCTCGCCAGGGGCTGAATGGAGGGTGAGTGTCGCCGGGCCCGTCACGACCTTCGAGCTCGATCGCGGTCGCGGCTGACGGCGCGGACGAGCTCGTGCACCTGCGGGTCGTCGTGACGTCCGGCGGCGAGGCGCGGGAAGTGGCGCACGTTGATGATGGGCGGGGCGTTGTGGCGCGGCCCCTCCTCGCTCTCCCCTTCGATGGTGACGGTCATATCGGCGATGGCGCGGCCGCGGGCCGAGCAGGTCGCGCCGTGGCGGCCGCCGGGACGAAGGCCGGGGTCGGCGGGGAGCCCTAGGCCGAATGTGCGGGTCATCCAGATCGAGCCGAGTTTCTTTGGGAAACCCTGGATCCAACCCCGCGCCAGCGCGAAGTCCTGATCCACCCAGATGAACGGGCAGGTCGGTGACCTCTTCCCCGTCCAAAGGGCGTTCACCACGATGAAGAACTCGCGGTAGTGGGACCTTATCGGGTCGACCAGCTCGTCCCCACCCTCGGAAGCAAGACTGCCAGTCGGCGAAGACGGCGGCGCAACGGCCTGGGTCCGGGTGGGGCTCCAAGCCCTCGGGCAGCACGCCCCTGACGGCGTCGGGGTCTGCCCAGTAGTCGACGACGAGGAAGTCCCCGACGTAGTGCCACGGCGGCGGCGGAACGAGGCTCGCCCGCCCTGTTCTGGTACGGGGTATAGAGTAGCCTTGCAACCTCATGCTTTGACCTCCTCGGAAAGTGGCCGGCCGAGCATCTCCAGGCTCTCTCGCTCTGAGGCGACGGCCGCGGCGTCAAAGCGGAAGTAGGATCTCGGGGGCAAAGGTCCCCACGTGTTGGAAGAATAGCGGTCGTCCGGCCAGCGGCGCGGCTCGTGCTCGGCCTCTAGCTGCTCCATGTCGCAGTACAGCTCCACAAAGCACTCCTCCTCGACGATGCGCACGTAGGAGGCGATGTTGCCGCCGATGCCGTGGCGAGCCGGACCCCAGCCGAGCCAGCGTCCGTGCCGCCCAAGGTGGTCGAGGGCCACCCGCATCTGCCCGATGTCGACGACGTCGAAGGCCAGGTGGTGCAGGTGGCTGTAACCCTTATCCACGAGCGCCATCACGTGGTGGTCGCTATTGATGTGGAACCACACGCCCCCGTCGCCGAGCCAGTCCGTAACGCGCATGCCGAGCACCTGCGTGTAGAACTCGACGCCGCGGGAGATCTCCCCGGTCAGAAAGTTCACGTGCCCGAGCTTGCGCGGATGCCCGACCACCTGGTCTTTCGCCGGCCGCGCGTGGGCCGTCCACCGCGACTCCGGCTCTCTGTAAGGCAGGACAAGCACGCGATTCCCTTCCGGGTCTGCGACCTCGAGCCCGCCGTCACGTTCCTCGTAATCGGCGCCGAGTTCTTCGAAATGGCGCCGCGCGTCGTCGATCGAACACGAGCGCAGCAGCTCGTAGGCCACGTGCCCGATGCCAGGGGCTTCGGCGGCGACGAGCTCCAGGGAGAACGGTTCATCGTCGAGGGCGAGGCGGGCCTTTCGATCGTCGCGCTCGCGTTCCGTGAGCCCGAACTCGGCGCGCCAGCGGCGGGCGGCGTCCTCTACGTCCGTGACGCGGAGGCTGACGTGGTCGATGCGGCGGAGCGAGATCACTGCGTCACCCGCACCGGCAGGCGTTTGATGCCGTTGAAGAAGTTGGAGCGCAGCCGCTCGGGCGGGCCCGTAAGCTCGATCCCGTCCACGCGCTTCAGCATCTCCTCGAAGGCTATGCGGACCTCCAGCCGCGCGAGGTGGGCGCCGAGGCAGTGGTGGATGCCGCCTGGGCCGAAGGCCATGTGCTTGTTCGGGGTGCGGCCGACGTCGAAGGTGTCGGGGTTCTCGAAAACCTCCTCGTCGCGGTTGCCCGAGACCAGCCAGGTCGTCACCTTGGCGCCGGCCGGGATCTCGGTTCCCGCCAGCTCTGTGTCCTCGGTTGTAGTTCGCCTGAAGTAGTGGACGGCGGTAGCCCAGCGCAGCATCTCGTCGGCGGCGGTGGGCAGCAGGGAGGGGTCGTTTCTCAGGCGTTCGAGCTGGTCCGGGTACTCGAGGAGGGCGAGCAGGCCGTGGGTGATCGTATGCCGCGTCGTCTCGTTGCCCGCGGTGGCGAGCAGCACGAAGTAGACGTCGAACTCCCTCTGGGTGAGGTCTTCGGAGATCAGCAACGAGATGATGTCGCCGCCGGGGTTCCTGCGCCGCGCGTCAGCCAGCTTGCGCCCGAACTCGAACATCTCCAGCGAGACGGGGCTCGAGAACGGCAGAAGGCGGTTGGCGTCGTCTACGGGTTGCGCGTACTCGGGGTCCTGGTTGCCGAGGATGCGGTCGCCCATCTCGACGACGTGGCGGCGTTCCTCTTGCGGCACGCCCAGGATCTCGGCGAAGACCTGCATGGGGATCTCAGAGGAGATCTCCTCCACGAAGTCGAACTCGCCTTTCGGAAGGGCCTCACTCAGGACCCGGTCGCAGACCGTGCGGACGGCTTCCTCCCAGACCATCACGGCGCGGGAGGTGAAGCGGCGGGCGATCAGCTTCCTCAGCTCGGTGTGGCGCGGCGGGTCGGTATCTATCATGGACTTACGCGCCTCGATCTGGTCCTGATCCAGGTCCTCCAGCGAGGTCCCACCGACCTCCGAGGAGTACACGATGAAGTTGCGGTGCACCGCGCGGATATCCCAGTAGCGCGTGACGGCGTAGAAGCCGGGGCCGTCGGGCTCGGGGTTGAAGTGGACGGGGTCCTCGCGGCGCAGGGTGCGAAACCACTCGTGGGGCACCCGCTCGACGAAGGCGTCGTGGCTGGAGAGGTCTATCTCTTCGAGCGGCACAGTCGTGTCGGTCATCGGCGGCCTCCTAGAGGTGATGAAGGTACTCGTCGATCTCCCAGTCCGAGACCCACGTGCGGTGGCGCTCGACCTCGAAGCGCTTCACGGTAAGGAACGTATCGACGATCTCTGGTCCCATCGCGTCGCGCAGCACGTCGTCGGCCTCCAACGCGTCCAGCGCGTCGCTGAGGGTGGCAGGCAACTGGCCGCCGGCGTCTTCTTCGGCCAGGGTGTAGGCGTCACCGCCGACGGGCGGGCCGAGCGGCAGGTTCTCGCGCAAGCCGTGCAGGCCCGCGAACAGGATCGCGGCCTCCGCCAGGTAAGGGTTCGCGCTGCCGTCGCCCACGCGCACCTCGACCCTCGTGGCCCCACCCCGCTCGGGCGGGACGCGGACGAAGGCCGTGCGGTTGTCCCAGCCCCAGTTGGCGTGGGTCGGCGCCAGCGAATCGGGCACCAATCGCCTGTACGCGTTTATGGTCGGGTTGAGGAACGCGGTAAGCGCCTGGGCGTGGGCCATTACGCCGGCCGTGAAGTGCCTAAACTCTTCGGAGACGCCGTCCGGATCATCGCCGTCGGCGAAGGCGTTGCTGCCGTCGCGGTCGAGCGAGAAGTGGAAGTGGAAGCCCGAGCCTCCCTGGTCGTTGAACGGCTTGCCCATAAACGTGGCGACGAGGCCGTGCATCGCGGCCACGTCCTTCACGGCGCACTTCAGGCGGAAGGCGCGGTCCGAGGCCGTCAGCGCCGGCGCGTGCTGGAGGTTGATCTCGTACTGCGAGTTCATGTACTCGTGGTTGGCCGCGAACGTCCCCATACCAAGCTTGGAGAGGGCCTCGGCGATCCCGCGCACGATGCCGCGGGGGTCGGCCTGGGGACCCACCGTGTAGACCATGCTCAGGTTGTCCACGTAGCGCCTGATGCCGCCAGGCGAGTCGGGGTCCCGCTCGCACAGGAAGAACTCGAGCTCTGGCCCGACGACCGGCGCGAAACCGAGCTCCTCGAAGCCGGCGACGGCACGGCGCACGGCGCCCCTGGGGTCGGCGGGCGGTGGGTGCTCCCCGACGGGATGCAGGTCGGCGATGCAGCACGCGACGCCCTCCTCCCACGGCACCAGGGTCATCGTCGAGAGGTCGGGGAAGGCGATCAGGTCAGGGTAGCCCTCCTCGCCGCCAACCACGGGGGTGTGCCGCAGGTCGGTGCCCATCACTGCCGAGCAGAACGCGAGCCCGTGCTCTATCGCCCGCTCGAACTCGTCTATAGGCACGTCCTTGCCGCGCGCCACGCCGTGAAGGTCGGGGTAGATCACGCGCACACACCTCACGGACTCGTCTGACAGCTCCGGCGGCCTGGCCACAAGCTCCTCCCTCTGAACCACGATTACTCCTTCCCGCCGGCCTCGCCGGCTGCCTTTGCATCCTCTCGCACGCCTTGGAAGAACGCGTCGAACAACCGGAACGCGGCCTCCCGCGCAGCCTTCTCGGTCTCGGGCGCCACGTCGAGAAGCGCCCTTCCATCTTCTATTCCAAGCCCGGCGAGATTTTCCGTGTCCATACTCGCCCAGCGGGCGACGATCTCCACGGTGCTCTCGGGGTGGAACTGGACGCCGAGGTGCGGCCCCAGCCGGAAAGCCTGCGCGGCGTCGGCCGTGCGCGCCACCTCGACCGCGCCAGGCGGCGTCGTGAAGCGCTCGTAATGCCACTCCAGCCAGGGACCCGCGGGGACCGCATCAGGGTCGTCGGTCTGGATCTCCCGCCACCCGAGCTCAGGCACCGGCGCATGCTCCACACGCCCGCCGAGCACGGCAGACAATACTTCTCCCCCAAAGCATAGCCCGAGCACGGGGACCTCTCTCTCTACGGCGGCCCCGATCAAGCCCAGCTCGTCCACGACCGACGGCTCGTGCGCGTCGTTGGGACCGTAAGGGGAGCCGAGCGAGGCCACGAACGCGTAGCCCGATGGGTCAGGAACTGCCTCACCCCTGTAAGAATGGTGCACCTCGTACGGTATGCCGCGCTCCTCCAGCCACTCGGCCAGCAGACCGGGCGGCGTTATCTCCTCGTGCTGGCGGACCAGAACGGGCTTCACACCCGGTCCTCCGCCACCATTCGCTCGGCCTCCTCCTCCGGGACGGCGAGCGCGACGTGCAGGGTGTTGGCCGATGTCTCTGGCTGCTCGCCCGGACCCGAGAGGTCCACGTCCCACTCCTCGACGGTGTTGCTCAGACGCCCGATGCCGTCGATCTCCACCTCGACCACGTCTCCCGGCTCCATGGGCCTCGAGTTAGCCGGGGTGCCCGTAAGGACCACGTCGCCTGGCTCCAGCGTGATCAGACGACACAGATCCGCTAGCTGATAGGCAACAGGGAAGATGAGGTCCCCAGACCCGCCCTCCTGAACCACCTCCCCGTTCAGGTAGGTCCGAAGCCGGAAGTTCGTGGGATCGAACTCGTCCGCCGAAACCACCTCAGGCCCGAGGGGCAAGAATCCGTCCTGTCCCTTGACGCGCAACATGGACCCACGGTCCGCGTGCCTGAAGTCGTGCAACCCCACGTCGTTGGCGCACGTGTAGCCGGCGACGTAGGAGAGAGCGTCCTCTTCCGCTACCCCCTTCATCCGGCGCCCGACGATGACCGCGAGCTCGCCCTCGTAGTTGAGGAACTTCGTCCCCCGCGGACGCCTGAGCACGCCGCGGTGCCCGTTGAGGGTCGTCGGGGGTTTCATGAAATACGACGGTTGCGGCGGCGTGCTTGCCGCGTACTCCTCGACGCGGCTGCGGTAGGTCAGGTGGACCGCGAGGATCTTGGTCGGCTGCACAGGGGCAAGGTAGAGTGCCTCGCCCTCAGGCAAACGCTCCCCAGATTCGAGCAGGATCTCCGCCCCCTCGCGCCTCCCCCACTCAGGCGCGCCATCACGCAGCACGCGCAGCCTCCGTCCACCCTCGGCAGCCTCAGTAGATCCCAATTCAGATACCTCGCCTATCAGCCTGACCCCAACTATGGATACATTATCCATTGCGGGGATATTTGTCAACAACGTTTTCCCAGTTTTGTATTGCATAATGTATCCACGAATTCTATGATCGGTACATGAGGAGCATCTCAGATCCCTTTGAGGGCGCGGGGCCCATCCCGTCCCATTCCGTTGCGGACCTTGCCTACGAACGCATCCGCGGCCTCGTTCTCAGTGGCGAGCTCGCGCCTGGCACGAGGCTTGGGCAGGTCGAGCTCGCCGGGCGTCTAGGGATCTCGCGCACGCCCGTTCGGGAGGCGCTCAGGCGGCTTGGGGGCGAGGGCCTCGTCGAGGGGCATTCCAACCGCGGGTTTCGTGTGGCTGACCTGGGCTTGAGCGCGGTACTGCGGCGTCTCGAGGTGCGGGAGATACTGGAGCCCGGCATCGCCCGGCTTGCAGCCGAGCGGCGCACCGAAAGTCATCTCGAACAACTGCAAGGTTCGATCGAACGCGAGCGGCGGGCGCGCGGTGGGGTCGCGGCGCACGACGCCAGTCGCGACTTTCACGTCACCCTGGCGCGCGCGTCTGGCAACGAGGAGATAGTGCGGATATTCGAATCGCTGTGGCTGGTCGAAGTGGGCCGGCGGTTGCTCTCGCGGCGCACCGCGGTGTCGGATTGGCAGTCCGAGGACGTCGAGGAGCACTGCGAGATCGCCGCTGCGGTGGCGGAGGGACGTGCTGAGGACGCCGGACATCTGATGGCCGGGCACGTTCGCCGGGCAGTACAACACTGGGAGCCGGAGCAGCGCGGGACCGATTCAACAAGAGACCGGTAGTATCAGCGAACAAAGGCCGGACTATCGTCCTGCGTACCTACCTCGCCACAAACCCCGCGCAGGTAGACGGTCTTAGTTCGGCAGGATCCTGCTCGTAGTTGGGCTCTCTCGTGTGCGGTGTTTCCCCGGACCTATGCACGATTTCGCATCTTTATGCGACACCACAACATCTCGTATTGGACCCGTAGCTTTCCGGAGGCGGATGGAACGCCCCGCGGGTCACTAGGGCGGCGACCTATGCAAGATACCGCATGCCGATTTCCCAGAATTAACCTTCCACGCACTCCGGTGAATAAGGGCAAGAGAGGGCTGGACTCCCGATGTAGGAACCCAGCCCTCTCTTGCCCTCAGTCACCCAAGCGTCAAGAAGGAGCGTTTCTCGAAGGGCGCGGTGCGTGTGAACGCTTCCCTGCGAGTCATCACCCCGTGCAAGCAGCTACACAGGCGTTGCCGGAACAAAACTCCCCGGGAGGACACGGGCTGTCAGTTGCACAGGGAGTCTGGCTGCCAATACCACCTCTGCAGTAGCCTCCAGTAGGACTAGTATTGCCCCCAAAACACCCTGCGCAGCCAGGACAATTCGCAGAAGAAGTGCAGATCTTTGCGCAGGTGCCGTTGCTGAGCTCGACGGTACCAGGTGGACACGAGGTAGTCGTAGAAGTCGAGGTCGTGCTCGTCGTAGTGCTCGTAGTAGCGGCGGCGGTCGTCGTAGTGCTCGTCGTGGGGCTCGTCGAGAAGCACGTCCGAGGCTTCGGCTCACGACAATTGTCGGTCCCACCGCATCCGCCACAGCAGTCGCAAGGGTGGTCCGCGTGGTTGGCCGCCGCCTCCGGGCTGACGCAACGTGTTTCAGCTTCGCCGCGCCGACAGCGGCCTTCTCTCCGGGGAACGTGGCAGATTTTGACGGTGCCCGGGGGGCAGGTGATCGCCGCCATCGCCCTAGTAGAGGGGATCAGCGCGGCTAGGGCGGTGCCGGCGAAGAGCTTAAGCGCCCCACGGCGGCTTATCGAGCCCTCAGCCAGTCCTCTCGCCAGATCATCGAAGGAGCGGTTGGTAGTTTGTTGGCTCACCTGTTCCCCCCTTTGCCCAAAGGGCGGGACACCACTGGTGGATTAGCCCCGCCTTCGGTTGACCACGAAGGTAAGTATGAGGGGTTACAAGATCTGGCGCAACTTCGTAGAACGCCGTTTGGGCGAAGTTCCGAGAATAAGCCTTCCATGCACTCGGCTGAATACGGCATGAAGAAAGGGCAGGCCCAGGGGAACCAGCGAGCACCCCGGGAAAGGAGCGGGGGGTGCTCAGGAATAGACCTACCCTACCGAGGTACCATAGCGAGCGGCGGTGAATCCTCGATGAACGCCCAGGGAATCCAAGGCTTCCTTAATGCCCTACACGCTGCGAACTTCGGAGAATAACCCATCCACGCACTTGGGTGAATAGGTCTAGGCGCAACCCCTTTTCACCAGTACGGTGGTGGTTCAGGCAGCGGTTCCCCGCACCGGCTCGTCCCACCAGAGAGCTCGTAGTCCTCCATGCTCCCGCATGCTTCGCACCGCACCCACAGCGCGTTGATGCGCTCTGGCTTCCACACGCTCGTCAGCGCACTGGTAGCGAAGTCCGTGCTGAAGAACCGCTCGACGGCTTCCTCGTGCGGGCCGCTGTGCCTAAGTTGCTGCGGGCTCTCGGTGTCTTCCCAAGCAGTGATCGTGAACAGCCGTTGGGCGATCACGACACCTATCCAGGCGATAAAGCCGGGCATATCGACCATCTCCGCCGCTGCGGCCCGGCTGTAGTTTCGAACCTGCTGGGCTTCTTCCTCCGAACGGACCTCGATCCAGGTGAGGCTGAAGGCACCCGGCTTGGTGCGCTTACCCGACTGGGCGCGGACGCTGGAGCCGAAGGAAAACGGCCCGACGGAGCGGGGCTGCACGATGGCTTGCAACCCTAGCTGCTCCACGAAAGTGCTCCGGTCGAAGTATCCCTGTACCGAGCGGATTTTGTCTCCCTCCACTGCGATGAAGTCGGCTCCAGGCAGGGCGACGGTGCCTCCGGTCGGAGGGTTTCCCCTCAAAGGGCCGGTATTGGTCCCACGCATCACCCACCTGGCGGCTACCGCTCCGTCGTCAGTGGAGCTGTGGCTGACCAAGTCGAATGATAGATCGGGGAAGGCCGCCAAGAGGCCGCTCGCGTACTCGGCTATGGCTCGCCCGCTAAGCCCTTCGGGGGCGTTGGGATCGGTGTAGGTGCCGCCCTGGACGAAGGTGGCGACGATCGCCTCCGGATCGTGCCGGTTCCACGCATCGAAGTATTCCTGTACGAGGTCGGTGGCTTCCATGGACCCTCCTTCTCGACCCGCTTCCTCCTGCGGTCATAGTGAGACTGCAGCTCTATGACCGAATGGTAGGGTAGTCAGCAGCGATGCACCACCGATGACCCTGTGCGAACTTCGGAGAATACACCTTCTAGGCACTTCGGTGAATAGAAGTCTGCAGGCGATCCTTACATGGACTCCATCCCGGGCGCCATCCCGCCCACCAGGGGCACCACCAGCAACGCGACGCCGCCCCCTATCATAAGGACCCCCAGGGGCCATGCGACGCGGTGACTTCCCGGGATCGTCTTCTCCGCGAAGATAATCACCGCTGCGGTGAGCATCCAAGCCAAGTTCATCATCCCCAGGGCCACCAAGCCCACCATCAGCCCCGCGCAGCAACCCAGGCAGTCGACCCCGTGAATCACTCCTAGCCGCATAGCGCCGGTCGCTCTGGGCCTCCAGTTCTGCATGAGGAAGAACAGGGGGCTGCTGCAGCGGGTGTGGCAGATGCGCTTTAGCGGCGTGAACTGGTAGGCCCCGCCGACGATAAGGAGCAAGGCAGGTAGTACCGCCGCCAAGGAGCCTACGGCGCTAGAGTACACGTTGTAAGCGAACACCGGTAGCCCCGCCACAGCCCAGACGGCAACGTAGCCCACGAGCAGAAGCACCGTGCCAATCCTCGATCGGGCGGGGCCAAGGCGCTTACGGGCGAGGTGGCAGTAAAGCAGGATCAAGGGCAGCGTGGCGGGCACCATCATCGCCACCATCATCGCCGTCCAACCCGAGAGGAACAGGGCGGCTCCCCCGATACCATCCATCGCCATGCCGCCCACGACGCTCCGCATGCTCCCCATGGTAGCCGCCTGGTAGGCGACGTAGGCCCAGCCGGCTGCGGCCAACGCTATCAGGACCAGCCCAGGCAGAAGGTTCTCGCGCCTGCGCCACATCTCCAGAACTGACGGGGTGAATGCGCTGCTACTATCCACGGCTATAGACCTTGAGACGGCTCGTGAGGGGGCGGGACGGAGCGGGTTGAGTTACGGGCCACTCCAGTCGAAGGGGATGTGCTTGCTGGACTTGCCATCCCACTCCCACATGAAATCGAAGGCCTCCGCCCTGTCGGCTGTCGCCCTGCCCCAAGTAGCAACACCGCTACCAACCTCGTTACCGGGTGCATTGAGGAGCTGCACCCGCTGCCCCTCCGGAGTCGTGGGTCCGGTCAGCGCCTCCGCCGCCGCCTCGACCTTACCCGGGATCGTTGCTCGCCAGTACGCCAGGTCGTCGGCCACCTCGAACTCGATAGGCACGAACTCGACACCTCGCACTTCCCCGATCAGTTCAGCGAAGCCTGCGGGGAAACCTCCCGCCTGGCCACCGAAGACGATCTGCAATGCCTCGCGCTGACGCTCGTCGGCTTGCTCATCGAAGAACAAGCCCATCGTCGCTTTTGTCTCTCCGGCCCAAATGTTGCCCTCGAATTCGGCCACCGCGATTACACTCAGGCCGTCGAGCGAAATGTCGCCGTAGTGCCCTTCGCGGATGTGCCAGGCGAGCACGCCCTGGCACCAGTTGTCGGTCGGTGCCTGCGCGAATTCGCAAGGGCAGGGGATATCACACCTGCAGACGTCGAACCAGTCTCCTACTACATGCCACTGGGGCACGTCCCTTGCGGCACCGGACTCCATGTTCCCTTCTCCTTTTCTCGCTCGTCTAGTACATGATGCCAGACAAAGGCGCCTCTTGCATCTTTTGGCGCAAGGCCACGCTTCAGAAGATGCGCAGATCGAACTTCCTAGAACTCCGTAATCCGGAAGTACGACTTCGGACGCCACGCCTGCCAAAACTCGGGTGCATCGGGACCTGCCCGAGCGAATATCAACAAGATTCACCCGTTATTCATCACCTCGTGTTCTCCTGTTGTGCACATGGACCATGAGAGCCCCCACGACGACGACCTCTTCCGAGCAAGCCCACGCGAGGGGCAACGACCCCGCCGTATCGTTCTGCGGTTGGTGGCCGAGGGCTCGGTCGTGGTGGGGCTGCTGGCCTCAGGGTGGTGGGGGATGTCGATCCTGGGAGCCCACGCGCTCGCTTCAGAGAGCAGCGCTCCTGCATCCGTATACGTTGCCGGATGCCCCGTTGGTGATATACCCCAGAAGGGCTCGGCGGGCGGGGGCTGTTCAAAGGAGGGTGTAGCCCACCCGATCACCTCGCGCCAGCCTGGAGCCGGGCTAGCAAGCGAGCACGCTCATGGAACCGAAAAGTAGTAGGGGGAGGATAAAGCCCCTCCCCAAACTTCTGAGAATTTCCCTTCCACGCACTCCGGTGAATAAGGCAACAGGAAGGGCCGGAGCCCCGCGCTTTGGGGACTCCGGCCTCGGCATCGCACCCCTCCTTATACGAGAGGATGCCTTATGGCGCTATCCTAGCGTATCGGGTTGATCACGCCGCAGTTTGCGGGGATGGTCGCCTCCTGGGGCAGCGAAGGATCGAGCTCGCTCTTGCCAGCCGACTTGAAGTCGTAGCGGCCGTTGTGGTTTAGGTCCACTCCGTGCTGGACTATGGCGAAGTTGCCGAGGTTCTTGCGCACCGAGTCGGGCACCGAGAAGGTTCGGTTGTAGCCCATGAAGCCGCCGGAGTTGGCCACGGGGAAGCGGCTCACCGCCAATGCGCTAGCCGGGCTGGTGTCGCCCCTTGTGGTCAATGAGACCCGGATGGGCCCGTAGGATGGCAGCCCTTCGGCAGTGGTGATCAGGTTGTCTCGTCCGGAGGCGGCAAGGGTGGGGCACTCGCTTATGGCCTGGGCCATACCGTGGATGTGCTGGGCGTGGGGCAACTTGGGAGCCATGCCGGTCGAGTAGATCTTCGTGTCGAGCTTGCCGCCCTCCTTGTGCAGGATGGCGTGGCCCTCTGCCCCCGAGTGGTTCAACGGGTTGAGGTTGGCCTTGAAGTAACCCTGGACGCCGGTGCTACCCTGGGCGAAGGCCACAGAGACGAGGCTCAGGGAGACGGCCACCGCGAGCAGCAGCACCAGCCCTAGCTTTTTCTTAAACAAGACTTTCTCCTTTTTTGTTCTTTCGTTGGTTTCTTAGTTGTCAGGGGGTATACGCTGGCCGCTCCCTCTCGGATCAACCAGCAGGATCGCTGCCGCTGAAAGGACAGCATCAGTGGTCCGGCTAGGTGCGACCTTCCCAGAACGCCGTTAGGGCGAAGTTCGCAGAGTTCACCTTCTACGAGGTTGGATGAATAGGCTGGTTGCTCGGGCGGCGGTTACCTCACCCTTGCACGAACTCCCGTTGCAGCACTGAGTATCAAGGAGCGCATTGCCAGGTACGTAACAAGCCCGATCAAAAGGTGCCACAGGAAATGGGTACCGATCGGTAGCACAGGACATACCTCGTTGTCGATCGTGCGGAAAAAGAGAGCCGCCAGATAAACACCCGCGGCTGCGAGAAGGGTGAAGCGGGCGGACCTCTGCTCGCGCGCGTGGAGCACTCCCAACACCAACGTGACTATCAAACCGGGCGAATAGACGATGGCTCCATGGAGAACGCCAGAAAATGGAAAGGCAAGGAAGGTCGCCAGCAGGAATGCCGCAACAGACGCAACAGCGAACAGTGACCGCATCCCTAAAACGTTTCGTGTATAGAGCCAGATGAACCAGCAGATGAAGATCAGGATCGGGACGATATCGAGGATCAGCGTCAACATATTCGGGTACGTGTGCCACAGGATGCTCCCGATACCGACAGAGGCTCCTAAAACAATTAGCACTCGGACTCCCGCCGAAAGAGTGCCAGTGCGTTGAGCCAGTATCCAGGCTGCCAGCGCAGCCATCAGGAAGGATACGTTGGACACCGCGTTCAGCGGCTCCGCAAGCACCCCCATCCCGACCCGTTCGCAGTAAGCATCCATCATGTCCTCCCTCCGCATTCCGCCCTCAACACAATAACGGCAAGAAAGAGGGCCGGTGAACTCATAGGCCGGCCCTCCCTTCCTGTAACGTTTCGCGGTCTCAGTCCTCGGTGTGCTCGTGGTGCCCGCCATGGTATTGGTGGACCACCGCGTGTCCGCGTCCGCGGGCTATGAGGTAGCGGTTCACCGGGAAGGCCGCCGCTCCTGCTATAAGCAGCGCGAAGGCGAGGCTGCCCCAGAACAGGAGGCTCGTCGGCCCGGCCTCCATCGCGCCGGGGACGGCGAGCATCACGAGGTTGTCCACGATCTCCATGACCGTGATCGAGAGCGTGTCCGAGGCGAAGGCCAGCGGTAGCACCGCCGCCAAGGCGAGTCCCGACCTCAAGAGTGGCACCATGGTGAGTGAGTAGCCGAAGAAGAACGCCAGGACGACCGCCAGCGCTATGGTGGCGACGTTGCTCCAGCCGAGGGCCGTGCCGATGACCATCCCCAACACTTCACCTATGGCGCAGCCCGTGAGGCAGTGCGCCGTTGCGCTGAAGGCCAACCTGTTCAGCGACGTGTCCTTGCCGTGCATCGTTGTGCTCCTTTCTCCGGGAGGGGCCTTATCCCTGCGGGTACCATTCGTTTCGCCAGCCCCGCATAAGCTCGATCTCCCGCTCTTGGGCATCCACGATGGCGCGGGCGATCTGCCGTATCTCGGGGTTCTCGCTGTCCTTAAGCGCCGCGTTGGCCATGTCGATGGCCGACTCGTGGTGAGGGATCATGTTGTCGATGAACGCCTTGTCGAAGGGGTCCCGCTCCGCCAGCTCCTCGGGGTCCATCGTCATGCCCATGGCCTCCATCTCCTCGGCGCTCATCTCCATGGGGACCTCCGAGGTACCGTACTCCTTCCGCTTTATGGCCTTGAGCCGTTCGATCTCGGCCTCCTGGGCGGAGACGATGTCCTCGGCGAGCTCCTTCACCTCCCGGTGCTCGGCGTTGCCCAAAGCCACCTCCGCCATGTCTATGGCGCCTTGGTGGTGGGAGACCATCGCGTCGATGAAGCGCTCGTCGGAGTACTCGCCGTCCTCCGTCAACATCCCGGAGGCCATGCCCCCGGACCCGTGATCCATGCCCCGCATGCCCTGCATGCCTTCTTCGCCCCGGGCCTCGCTCTTGGCTTCGCCCTTGGGTTTCTTCGCTTCGTTTTCGCCGCCGTGATCCATACCCTGCATGCCGCCCTCGGTTGCGGAGCCACCCCCGCAAGAGGGCAGCGGTAGCAGTGCGACCAGCAGCGCGAGCAACGAGAACCTTCCGTACTTGCTTGAGGCTCGCATGTTCGTTCCTTTCCTAGGGTCGAACCCGTCTGCGCGTCCCTAGGAGAGGATCAGAGCCGGAACACCTGCAAGACCGCCAGTGTGGGACCTCGCGCCGGATGCGGAACGAGGCGCGGGAAACGCCCGCCGGCCGGCGTCGTCACGGAGACCGCGATCCGCGCACGGGCGCCCCCCAGCAGCCACGGGAGCGCCCCGAGCGAGAGCGCCAACAGCACCGCGGCGTAGGCCAAGGCATCGAGTCCCAGGTCGCTATGTACGCCTGTGAATAGCCCTTCGTCCGCCTCTTGCATGCCAGCGTGGAAAACGTGGCCCGTTACGGGCAGCGCGTCGGAGTGGGGGGTCTTGTGGATCTGGTGCGAGGCGCCGAAAAAGCCGTGGCAAACGAGCACCGCGCCCAAGAGCAGGAGCGCCAGGAGCCTCCTCCCAGACCATCCGCCTAGTAGTACGGACCCGATGGACTTCGCCCGCGACATCTCGATCCGCCCGTAGCCTTCCACTAGCGTTCCCTATACCCCCATGGGGTATACTACATTCACCAGTCTACAACCTTTGTCAAGGGGACGAGCGGTCGCAAGTCCATACCGATCAGGATACCGAGGACCACGCCGATGGCGTAGCCCGTGAGGCGGTGCACCGTGTCGCTGAGCGCCGACCCACTGACTTCTTATAACGCCGTCAACGCGAAGTTCGCAGAAGACCCTTCCACGTACTCCGGTGAATAGGTTGCTCAAGCGGCCTCGAACGGGTGGCTATCTCAGTTGTTACCGCGTAGCGTGTCCAGTATCGCGGGCAACAGAGGGTCAGCCCGCGTCAGGTGCGCACCGACGTGCTCTAGGTCATCGAGGGAGACAAACCGCGCGTTTGGGATCTCGCTCGCCGCCCGCCGAGCCTGCTCGCGGAAGTCGACATCCTCCGACCCCACATAGATGAGGCACCTTAGCTCCCATGCCCCGAGGTCTTCGGAGATGTCCCCCTCGGCGAGCGCCTCCCTCCACGCCGCATCGATAGCCTCCGGGTCGTTATCCAGCCAACGCCCCCTGAGCGTCTCGGGGAATAGCCCGCCGGCGAGGGACTCCAGGGCCGCGAGGAAGGGCTCCAAGCTACCTTCCCTTCGCGACTTTGCCAGCGTCTTGGTAACGGCGCCCACGAGCGGTCCCTCTGGTTTCATGGCGTAGGGCTGCTGTCCGCCGATCACGAGCGAGAGGACGCGCTCTGGGGCGTGTTCTCCGATCCCGAAGCCTAGCCTGCCTCCCCAAGAGGCACCGACGAAGTGTGCCCTCTCTAAGCCAAGCTCGTCCAGGACCGCCACGGCGTCTGCCACACGCAGCCCCACGGCGTAGGCTTTCGCCTCGTGTGGCTTGTCGCTGCGCCCTACGCCGCGGTGATCTGCGTAGACTAGGCGGAACTCCCCCTCAGGCAGATCGCGCAGCGCCCGAGCGATGTTGGAGTCTCGCACCAGATCCACTGAGTCGAGCAACCCCCCATGCAAGACGACCGTCTCTCCGCCGCTGCCGTCATCCTCGAAGTAGACGCGGCTACCATCCAGTGCGTTGGTCGCGTAAGGCACGTTTCTCTCCTCTGGTCGTCCCGCCCTAATCGTATCCCTGCTCGCTCCGAGGCGTTAGCGCGAAGTTCGCAGAATCCTCCTTCCCCGAAGGTAGGTGAATACAGGCAAAGCGAAGGGCCGAGGCATCTTCTAGCCCCGGCCCTTTACGTGAGGCTCCAGGAAGCGTCCTAGACCGCGCCCTCCTCGACCTCGGTTATCTCCTCCGCCATCAGACCGTGCGCCTCGCGGTGCACGGCCTCGGCCGCCTCCTTGTCGGGGGCTTCCGCCAGGCAGAAGACCTCGCCCGTCTCTTCGTTGAACCAGTACTTGAGGTACTTCACCCCGTACTGGTCCTGGATCTCTTCGTCCTTCCTGTGGGCGTCGGCGACCGCCTCTGCGGTCAACCCCTCCACCCCCCTGTGGTGATCCATGAACAAAGGCATCGTGCCAATCCTCCTTTCCCCAAAGGTTAGGGCCGAGAAGTCCCGGCCTACCTCGTACAACACGGCCACCTTAGCAAGCACGGGACACCGAGCGCATCCCTCATATGGGGTGTCGTTGGTTCGCTAGGTTGCTCCCAGAGGGTAGCGGTAGCGAACCTCGGACAAAACCCATTGCCCGCACTCGGGCGAACAGAGCCGGAACAAGGGGCCGGAGCCTAGCAACTCCGGCCCTCAAGCCACCCGGCCGAAGTCTTATTGACCTTCCTCGGCCGCCCGCTTGATGTACTCGACCATAGCCCGGAGCTCTTCCCTGAACTTCTCGTTGCTGTAATCGACTCCGTACATGTAGGCGCTGGCGCCCGCAACGCTCTGTACGACCCAGCTGGCCTCTTTGATGTGCTCATCGCCCATCCCGTTCAGCGCAAACTGCGCCGAGTGGAAGGGCACTCAGTAGGCACAATGGATGGCCGAAGCCGCCCCAAACGCGACCAGGGCTTTATCGCGCGCCGAAAGCGTGGAGTCGCTGGTCACCCACTCGAGGGTGGTAGAGTACTGTTCTAGTACGGGATCGGGCATCTCGCGCAAGAAGTCAGGAACGAGACCGAAGTTCTGCTCGAACTGGTCGAGGATCTCTTGCCTAGCCACTAGTATCACCTCCCTTCGATAGGCATCCCTACCACCAATTATAGTACCAAGCATTACAATAACGCCATAGGCGATGAGTCCGCATGATCAACCCAGACTTCCGAGAACTCTGTCACGGCGAAGTTCGGAGCAACCCCCTTTGCGCACTCGGTGAATAAAGTCCTGAAGAGTCGTTAGGAGGAGCCGTAAGGCCGAAAGGAACGCGGCTCGGGAGAGCCGTCGCAAACCCACCCGATGGCCGCCCGCGGCCCGTCCCCTTGGCTTCCCCGTCCGTCGCGTGGCCAAGCGCCGCTCGGGTGTGCAGGAAGGTTTCGGGGAACTCAGGCGTTCCCCAGGCGCCTTACCGTAGCGAGGACCTCGTCCACGGGGGTGAGCTTGTCCAGTATCTCGTCGGCGCCCGCGCTTCTCGCCTTCTCGATGCCCCCGGGGTCCAGGCTCGCGCTCAAGACCAGCACCCTCACCGTGGGGCTGGCTCGGTGCAGATCGGCGATCAGGTCCGCCCCGCTCCCGTCGGGCAGCCCCAGGTCCAGGACCGCCACGTCGAGCTCGAACCTCGCGGCGTGTGAGCGTGCCTCCGCGAGCGATTCAGCCTGGGCCAGGAGATCGATGTCCGGCTGTCTGCCGAGCAGGACCTCCATGAGATCCCTGAAGGCGGCGTGGTCCTCGACGATCATGACGCGGATCGGTCTCGCCTGGCGTTCCGCGCTCATTCGGAGGTCCCTGGTGGCAACGGGACCCTCAACCGCACGCTGGTGCCATGCCCCTCTTCGCTCTCTATCTCTAGGTTGCCGCCGAGGAGGGCGGCCCTCTCGCGCATGCTGCCAAGCCCCACGCCCGGCGGGACCTCCCGCCCGAAGCCCGCCCCGTCGTCGCTCACCTCGGCCAGCAGGTCTTCCCCCTCCATCCGGAGCCTGACCGTGATCCTCCTCGCCCCGGAGTGCCTGCGGGCGTTGGTGAGCGCCTCCTGGATTATTCGCGAGACCTGCGTGCCCGTCTCTCCCAGGGGCGCCTGAGGGACCCCTTCTCCCACCTCCAGGCTTACCTCCGCGTTGCGGGACATCATCCGGTTTCGCTCCACCACGTACCGGACCATCTCGGTGAAGGGGCGGCCCTCCTCGCCGTCGATGCGCAGGTCGCTGACCACCTCGCGCAGGCCCAGGGCGCCGTGTCTGACCGCGTCTATGGCCGCCTGCAGCCGCTCCTCGAGTCCCGCGTTATCGGCCTGCAGCATGATCAGGCCGAGGGCCGCAGCAGTGTAGGAGAAGTCCTGCAAGGGGCCGTCGTGGAGGTCCCGGGCTATTCGCTGGCGCTCGGTCTCCCTCACCCGCCTGAGGGTCTCCTCGGCCCGCTTGCGCTCGGTCTCGTCTCGGAAGTACACCGACAGCCCCTCCCGCGAAGGGTAGGCCCGCCCTGCCACCCAGATGCCACGTCCCGGCCACATGGCCTCGAACTCGGTGGTTACGCCCTCCTCCATGGCCCGCCTTATCTGCCGGTAGGACTCCGAGTCCACCTCCTCGGGGAACTCCTCCCACACGTTCTTGCCGAGCAGTTTGTCCCTAGAGCGGCCCCACAGCTCCTCCGCCTTGCCGTTGACGTAGGTGAGGCACCACTCCCCATCGACGGCATAGAAGGCGTCGGAGATGCTTTCGAGTATGTCGGTGGAACGCTCCCTGGCCGCCCGCTCCTCAGCCAGCAGCCGCTCGCGCTCCTCGGCCTCCTTGCGCGCGGTTGTATCCCTGGTGACCTTGGCGAAGCCCCTGAGCTCGCCCTCCTCGTCCCAAAGCGCGGTGATCAGCACGTTGGCCCAGAAGGTGGATCCGTCCCTGTGGACCCTCAATCCTTCCTCCTCGTAGCTGCCCTCGGCGGCCGCGACGCGCAGCTCCTCATCGGGGTGGCCCCTCTCAACGTCCTCGTCGGTGTAGAAGATAGAGAAGTGCTCGCCTACGATCTCCCCTGCCTCGTAGCCCTTTATGCGCTGGGCCCCTTCGTTCCAGGTGGTTATGTAGCCCTCGGGGTCGAGCATGAAGATGGCGTAGTCCTTGACGCTCTCAACAAGGAGGCGGAAGCGCTCCTCACTCTCCTGCAGGATCTGCCGGGTCCGCCTAGACGCCCCACCGAAGTCGGACGGTTGCATCGACACTATCGCACCACCTCCAATACTAACGGGCGCTATTGTTGCACAGTCAGAAGCCGGACATCGTGCTGGCTCCGGGTGGGGCCATAAAGGAGCCCTGCCGAAGCGCCGGGGATCTTGCTCGGCGAGTACGCTAACGCCCCCGCCGTTGGGGAGGACCCATACCCGGGGCCGTCGGGGGCTTCCAGACTGCTCCCCCAAGCGCCTTCTTCTGGGCGCTTGGCCTCGTGCGCCTAAGGCCCGCCCGTGGCACTCCTACAGTCTCCCGTAGCGCTCGAGCTGCTCGACCAACCACCTCGCCGTCCGCTCCATGACCCCGAGGTCGCGCTCCCTGAGCCACGGGTCGGGCTCGTGGCTCACGCAGCACAAGGTGCCGTAGAGGCGCCCGTCTGAGAGCACCAAAGGCACCGCGCAATAGGAGCCTATGTCAGCCTCGCTGGTCACCCTGAGGTCCTTGGTAGCGTCCTCACGCTTGGCGTCTGGGACCACCTGAGGGATTCGCCCGTCGATCACCCTCTTGCAGTAGGACTCGTCGATCGGAAAGCTCGCGCCTTCTTGCCAGCCGAAGGACTCGGCGTCCCCCTCTACGGCCCGGAAGACGAGCCAGTTCTCGGAGAACTCCGAGACGAAGGCGACGTCCATCCGGAGGGCCTCCCTGACGTCGCGAAGCATGTACTTAAAAGGGAAGTTCGCTCACTAAGCGCGCAGCCCCTCGGTCGACCGAGGGGCTGCAGTGCCGTAGCGCACATCCGCTCAGTATTTTCTTAGAACTCCGTCAGCGCGAAGTTCTAAGAATTCGACTTTCTACGCAGTCGGGTGCAAAGGAGGGCACAGGCCAGGGGCGCAGTTTCGTATACTGGCTGGTGGACGACCGGTGGCAAGGGAAGGTGCTCATGACGACCGAACGTCGCAAGGAACTGCCAGAAGGGCAAGCGCAGTACGCACGCCGCATGAACCAGGAGTCTTCGGTGCTGTACATGGACTGCCTGTTTAGCGTCCTGGCTGGCTCCGAAGAGACCGATGGGCGCTTCGGTCTGATGGAGATGGTGGCTCCTAGAGGGCGCGAGCCCTCGCGCCACCTCCACTACACCGACGACGAGGGCTTCTACGTGCTCGAAGGCAACCTCACCTTCTACGTTGGAGAGGAGATCTACGAAGCGAGCCCCGGCACGTTCGTTTTCCTGCCTCACGGCATAGCTCACTCCTACACATTCGAGACTGATGTGGTCCGCATGCTCTCCATCGTCGCGCCGGGCGGGTTGGAGAGACATTTCCGGGATCCTCGGTTTGGCGACCCAGCCAAGTCTCTGACGCTGCCACCGCCTGCAGCAGATCCCGACCCAGACTTACTAGAGGCGATGGCCAAGGACCTGGCCAGGTACGGCACCGAGGTAGTCGGTCCGCCCGGACCGCCACAGCAAGGGTAGTAAGGTTCTCTGTATTCACTACTGAATCCGGAACACGCATGGCCAGTTGGACCGGGCCTATCGCCTTCGATGGGTCAACGAGTCACTGATCGCGACCAGTACTACGATCAAGGTTGCTGCGCCGGCTAGGGAGAGCGCCGACGCCGCAAAGCCCACCGGTGTCAGCGCAGCCAGGGCGACGACAGCCACCAAGCGGGACCAAGGCACCCGACCGGAGACTGCCCACAGGAAGACCCCATGCCCGACCACGAACAATGCCGTGCCGCCGAGGGTCAGCGAGATAGAGGCGAACGTGCCGGGGTCGCCGGGATGGGCGACCGTGAGCTCGTCGGCGGCCGCCACGGCGATGATGCCAGCGATCATCGGCAGATGAAAATAAGTGTAGGCGGACCGGGCTAGCCTGCCGGGATCCTCCGAGTGGGCGATCGTCTCGCTAGCGTCGTGTGCGCTGCGGGCGAAGTAGATCCACCACAGTGCCCCGCTGCCGAGGAAGGCCACCCCGAAAGCGGCCACAGCGGCGGCTGAGACTTCTGCCTCCCCGAAGGTCGTGCCGGTAACCAGGATGGACTCGCCTAGGGCGATGATGACGAAGAGCTGGCACCTTTCGGCGAAGTGCGCCCCCTCAATCGTCCACTCCTCTGTGCGCGAGCGTCCCAGCCCCGGCGTCCGGTAGCCGGACGCCGGGCCAGCGTAGTCCACGCCCAGGGCGAGCAGCCACAGCACGTAGCGCGCCTCACCTTCGGCCAAGCCCCCCGCCACCCACAACACACCGGACGCAGCGAACCATGCGAGTATCCGCCGGAACGCACCACTAAGTGGATGAGACGCCTCCAGCGCAAGGACCGCGAAGACGGTCCGCCCCAACTGTATCGCGACGTAGGATAGGGCGAACATCAGCCCCCGCTCGCCGAAGGCTTCCGGAATCGCCACCGACATCACCAAGCTAGCGAGCATCACGGCCCCAAGCATTAGGCGTACCGACAGCGCGTCGGGATCGAACCAGTTGGTGAACCAGGTCGTATACTGCCACGCCCACCACACCACGAGCAGCAGGAAGAGTGTCTGAAGCGCCCCCCCGATGGTCGGGTGGGTCAGGAGCAGGTGGGAGAGCTGGGTTATCGCGAAGACATAGACGAGGTCGAAGAACAGCTCCAAGGGCGTGACCCTCTGCTCGCCGCCGTCCCTGACGCGCAGCACCCCTCCATGGTCGAACCTCTGCGCCATGTACGCCTCCCGGAATCCTGCCAACGCGCGACCGGTAGTATTCTCCCATCGCCTGTCGGCATTTCGTACCGTCCAAACGGTCGGGTTTTCGAGTTTCTTAGAACTCCCCTTTCCACGCAGTTCGGTGAATAAGGGTAAAGAGAAGGGCCGAGGTTCTCAATAGCCCCGGCCCTTGCTGGAGGTGGCCAAGCGTTCCTACCGCCCCGGCGCTTATCTGACTACGAGAGAATCTATGCCTTCAACCTGTAGTCGATGACGTTGACGAACTTCTTCCTGTTACAAGATCCGCACAACGGCTGTATGTTGCCGATGTCGTCCGAGCCTCCCCTGGTCAAAGGCACGACGTGGTCGGCCTCCAACACGGCCTCGGTGTCACCGCAAGCCAGACATCTATTGCCGTAACCCTCGCAAAGCTCTTCGAACTCCTCGGCAGTAAAACTGCCCGCACTGGCGTGCCTAGCGGCTCTTCTCTTGCGGCCGTTATTGGCTTTGGCTTGCCTAACTTTCTCGGGGTTATCTTCAGCCCACATCTTGCTGCGGGCGATTATTTCGTCTCGGTTAAGCTCGTAGTGCTTACGTTTGGAAGCGCTTACGCCGGCTTCATTTTCTTCTGCCCATCTCTTCTTGTACTCGGATATCTGCTCCTTGTGTTCTTCCTCGTACTTCCGGCGTGCCTCTACCCGATGGGTCAGGTTTGCTCTGGCTTTCTCGTACTGGGTGTATTGCTCCAAGCGTTCTCGGCGATTTTCTTGTACGCGCAACCTGATACACACCTTGCACTTGTTCAGGTGGCCGTCCGCCATTCGAGGGTGTTTGTAGTATTCTGCGAGGTCTTTCTCTACCCCGCAGCCCTTACAGGTCTTTGAGCTCACCTCACAAGATGTTCCGGACAATCAATGATTTGTTACTAAAGTAGCGAAATGGAATATCCTCAAAGTCGGTTTCATCGATATCCACTTCTTCACGCTGGCCGCCGCGTCCGCCGCCGCGGCGGGCCTGTCCGCCCCCGCCAGAAACGGCGCCGTCTTCCGGGTCGGCCCTGCCGCCGAGGAACTCCACCCTATCGGCGACCACGTCGACGGCGCTCCGCTTGGAGCCGTCCTGGGCCTCCCAGGTACGGTATTGCAGGCGACCTTCGACGAGTACGGGGTCGCCCTTCTTCTTGTAGTTGGCGACGGTCTCGCCGAGCTCTCGCCAAGCCGAGACGTTGAAGAAGTCGACCTCTTCGTTCTTGGAGTACACCCGATTCACCGCCATTCCGAACCCGCATACCGGCGTGCCGCTCTGCGTGAACCTCAGCTCGGGATCCCTGGTCAAATTACCAGCCAAAATGACGCGGTTGAAACTGACCACTTCTCTTTCCTCCTTCTGTATGCCCTGCAAGGGTAACAATACAGGAACATTCTCGGTTCTCAAGCGCAACGGCTTTAGTGGCTGTCACTTCAACGCTTCGTGACGGCCACCTTCAGCTCCTGCTCCTTTATGGTGGCTATGACATCCCCGTCCTCGTCGTTGCGGAAGACCTTCGCACCCACCCTTTGGAGCTTATCGAGGGTCTCGGGGGTAGGATGCCCGTAGGGGTTATCCGCGCCGCACTGGATGACGGCCACCTTTGGCGGAAAGCGGCTGAGGAAGAGCGGGGTCGATGAGGTGTTCGAGCCGTGGTGGGTGACCTTCAGGATCGTCAATGGACCCGTGTAGGGTCCGTTCGCCATGTACTCCTCCTCGTTCGCCTCGGCGTCGCCGGCGAGCAGTATTCGGGCCGTCCCGTGGGTCAGAAGGATGGCCACGGAGTTGTCATTGATCTCCGAGAACAGCCCACCTTCGAGGTCCGTGGGCGGACCGATGACGTCCGCCCGCACCCCTCCCCAATCCATCAGCATCCCGGCCCGCAAGACCTCCGTCTCAGCCCCCTCGTCGCGCACACCCCGCAAGAACGTGTTGTACGTCAGGGTGCTGTTCGTATCCCCCGAGACGAATACGGTCTCGACCGGGAAGGCGTCGAACACGTCCAGAAAGCCGCCGATGTGGTCGGCGTCGGGGTTGCTCACCACGATGCCGTCGAGGGTATCGACACCCCTGCTTCTGAGGAAGTCGACCACATTCGGCCCCTCCTCCGGCCGCCCCGCGTCGATCGAGATAGCTCTCCCCACCAGCCTGCACGAGCACGCCGTCGCCCTGACCCACGTCTATGAAACTGACGGATAAGGAACCAGAAGGTGGTGGGCCAGGACCACCACCGGAGCCTTGCGTGAGCAACTCCAGCTCCGCGCAGGACGTTGCCAGCAAGCTCAGAGCCAGCAACAAGAGCGACGCAAGGAGGCCCATACCAGACCGACGGACTAGCACGGGTTCACGTACCCCGGTTTATCCCCCGGCACCCTGCTCTCCTCTGGTACGCGCGACCATAGGATGGGTTATCGGCCCGTTCCGAGAAAACATAGAGAAGGCTACAGGTTTCAGGCATCAGGCATCAGCAAGCAAAAAACCTGACAAGCGAAGCTCGAAGGGCGAAGCGTGCTGACAAGTGGAAGCCGAAGGCTGGAACGTGCTGACAAGCCTGCGAAGCAGGCGTGCCGAAGGCTTCATAGGGTTCCGGAGTGGCGGATCATGCCTCCGTCTACGAATAGTGTGCTCCCCGTTACGTACGAGGTGTCGTCTGACGCGAGGAAGAGGGCGAGGTTCGCCACTTCTTCGGGTTTGCCCATCCGGCCAAGGGGGATCTCCGAGAGCAGCTCCTTCATCTGGTCGGGGTGCTCTTCGAGCGGGGCATCCATCGGGGTCTCGATGGCGCCTGGGGCGATATTGTTTACGGTGATGCTGTGAGGGGCGAGCTCGACGGCCAGCGTGCGCATCAGCATCCTGACCCCGCCCTTCGTCGCGCAGTAGGGCGCGTTCGTTGGCATGGCCAGGTCCTCGTGCACCGAGGAGACGTTGATGATGCGGCCCCCTTCGCCCCCTTCGACCATCCGTTTGGCCGCCGCCTGGCAGCCGAGCCAGGTGCCCGTGAGGTTGATGGCGATGGTCTCCTGCCAGACCTCGAATGGGGTCTCGAGGAAAGGCACCTTGCGTTCCATGCCGGCGTTGTTGACCATTATGTCGAGGCGACCGAAGGCGTCTGTGGCCTTCTGGACTAGGGCCTCCACCTCCTTCGGGTCGGAGACATCGGCTCCTACCACCAACCCCTTGCCTCCCGAGTCTTCGATCTCCTGGACCACCTTCTGGGCCGCATCGGGATGGTGCGCGTAATTGATGACCACGGCGGCACCCTCCCCGACGAAGGCGCGCGCTATCGCTTCCCCTATCCCCGAGGAAGATCCCGTGACCACCGCCACCTTGTTCTCGAGCCGCACGCCGGCCTCCTAGTCTTTTTTCTTCGCCAACACGTCTATGAGTAGCGCGGCCGACCAGGAGAAGAGGTCCGAGCCGTGCCCCTGGCCGTTGGCCGGATCGAAGTACTCATGAAAACCCGCTTCCCGGCAGAGCCCGATGATGCCACTCCGCAATCGGTCGGCTTGCTGCTGGAATCCGTAGTCCTGCAGCCCGTGCATCAGGAACCAGTTTATGTTCAGCCAGACCGGTCCCCGCCAGTATTCTACGGGCGAGAACCCGAAGCCGTACATGTCGTAGCTGGGCACCGGCGTGACGTCTTTGTCGGAGAGGCCGAACCCGTCGTTCTCCAGGGCATCGACCAGTCGCTTCGCCCTCGCCTCGTCGGGGATGCCTGCGAACAGGGGCACGAAGTTCGGGGCGAAGTAGACGTGTATGGGTCTGTCGGCGACGAGGTCGTAGTCGAGGTAGACGCCGTTCTCCTTGTCCCAGAGCTTCCCTTCGATGGCGTGCGCCGTCTTCTGGGCCTGCTCCTTGTAGGGGGCCGGATCCTCGCCCAGGATACGCGCTATCTCGGCCATGTCGTGCTCCGAGCGGCAAAGGAGCGAGTTGAAGAGTACGTCCTGGACCAGGAAGGGACAATCTTTCCTGATCTCGTCCTCGTCGTAGCGGCGGTCGGCGAAGAATTTGACCAGGTAGGCGAACCGGTCGTAGGTGGCGCTGGTGGGGCGATCCAGGGGGTTTACAGAGTTGGTGTCGGCGCGCTTGTACTCGGGGATCTGCCCCGCCCTGAGGTGCATCCGCTGCATTATGGAATCCCACATCGGGGAGTTGTCCATCCCCGACTCCCAGGGATGGCGGATGTAGACAAGGCCCTCCCCCCGCGGGTCCCTGTCGCGGTAGAGGTACTCATGCCAGGCCCCCAGCTTGCGGAAGGCGTACCCGAGGAACTCTCTGGCATCTTCTCCGGCGCCCTTGTAGACGGCCAGCACGGCGGTGGCGTGGACGGGCGGGAGCACCACGCCCGAGGTCTCGCGGTGCCTGGGGGCGTGCGGGCTCTCTTCGGCTTCCCAGAAGTTGGGGCCGGGAAAATAATCCCGAAAGCGCGGGTTGAAGACGATCTGGGGCAAAAGACCGTTCGACCACTGGGCCTCGAAGAGGTGCCTGAGTTCTTTTTCGGCGCGCTCGCGGTCGTAGTGGGCGTAGGCGATTGAGATCAGGGCCGAATCCCAGGACCACTGGTGCGGGTAGAGCCTCGGACCCGGCTGGGTGTACTCCCCGGTCCAGTTGAGGTCCAGGATCGCCTTCGCCTGGTCGACCAGCGCCGCGTCCTCTCTCTCCAAGAGTCTGGATACCCCTACTGAGGCGGGCCGGTCAGGCCGCTTATGGCTATGGAGATCACGCTCAGGACTACGGCGACGATGCCCAGAATCTGCCCGGCCCTGCTACCGCCCTGGCTGCCGCCCGGCAGACAGAAGTAGTAGCCAAGGCCGCCGAGGATGATGCCTGGGAACTCAATGGAGATGCCGTTGATCACGAGGAGGCCAATCGCCGCGCACAGGACGCCGAGCGCGCCTAGCGCTATACCGACCGTCGAACGCAATCGTTACTCGCGTCCTTCTGGGGTCAGGCGGTCTATCCACTCGTCGGCCTCCGCGCGGGTCATGTCCGTGAGCGGTTTGCCGACCCGGGTCTCCAGGCGCTCGACGCCGTTCTCACCCCGCCACTCAACGGCCAGCGTCTTCAGGAGATCCACCTGGCTCTTGCGCGCCTTGCCACCCCGCTTCGCCGAGGAAGCGGGCTTCTCCGCCTGCCCATTAGGAGGCGCTTCCTGCTCCGTGGGAGCGGCCTGGGCAGCGTCTTGAGTAGAGTTCTGCCTACCCCCGCGGATGGGGGTAGGCCTGGCGCGCGAGGATTGGGCCGGTGGAGCGTCATCGCCGTCGGAGAGTTCTTCGAGGGCCGTTGCGCCGACGTTCACGGCGTCGCGCAGGGCGCGGGCTTTGGCCCTAGTCTCTGCCATCCGGATCAGGTGCGGCGCGATGTTGCGCCCCACGTTCTCGGGGCTCGCGTCCCCGAGACCAGAGAAACGTCGCTCGTCGTCCATCTCGGCCGTGGCCTTCACTATGGCGACGTTCCCGTTCGACTCGTCGGGGATCTGGATCAAATCCGTGTCTATTCCTTTTAGCCCCAGGCTGTGAGCCTCGTCGAGGAGGCCCTGGAACAGGACGTACTGCTTTCCCTGCCTGGTAATCATGAACTCTTCTCTCACAGGCCGCGCCTCACTTCGGCCTCGCGGTAGTCTTCGCCTTCGAGGGAGATCCAATCGCACATCGCGATGATCCTGCTCGCCGTTCTCTCCCCGAGCTGGGCGGCGAGGTCCCTTGGCCCTATATTAGAGGTGAAGATGGTGGGCAACTCCTCCCTGTAGCGGTGGTTGACGATGACGAAGATTCGCTCGCGCACCCAGTCGTTGGCCCTCTCGGCGCCGAGGTCGTCGAGCAGGAGGAGCTCAGCATTCTTTACGGAGTCCATCCACTGGTCGATGTCCCTGCCAGGGGCATTGTAGGTTCCCCTCATGTTGTCCAGGAGCTCGGGCACCGTGACGAAGAGCGCGGGCACCCGCTTTTTGGTGATGATCTCGTTCATGACGGCCACGGCGAGGTGGGTTTTCCCAACTCCTACCGGTCCGCAGAAGTAGAGACCACGGCCCTCTTCCTGGTTACTTTTCCAGTCCATTATGTAGTCCATGACCTTGGCGAAGGCCTTCTGGGAGTTCTTGCTGAGCCCTGGATCGAAGTTGTCGAGCGCGTAGCCCTTCATGCGCTTGGACAGACCGCTACGCTCCCTGAGGGCCGTGACCCTGGCGTTGCGGCGCATCAGCTCCCACTCGCGCTGCTCGTTCTTTTTCTCGCACTCAGGCGTGCACGGGTGGTAGTACCACTCCCCTGGCCTGCCGTACTTCTTCTGCAGCGCCGGCGGGAACTCGTCCCACTCGGCCTGGAGCTCGCGCCCGCAGTGGGGGCAGACCCGGTCGTCGAGCCTCAGTACCTCGGCCCTACTCCGTTTCCCCGAAGAGCCACTCATAGCCCTCCCGGCGTCTGGCAGCAGATTGTCGATCCGGTCCACCACTCACCCCCTCTCGTACTTTCAATGCCCCGCCCCTGACGGCCCCGCTCTGCTCGACGAGCCTGAGCTTGCGGTCCTGCTCGAAGCGCTCCACGTCTCCCAAGGTCTTGACGCCCCGCTCGACCCACCGCTCCAGGATGCTCCTTACATAGCCGACCCTGCGCGCGTCGCGCTCACTGGCTATCTTCAACGCCTCCCTCACCGCATCAGGCGCCAGCCCGTCCCGCTCGCAGTAGCCGTTCAAAAACTCAAGGATGTGCGGCGCGGGCAAAGACCCCATGAACCGAAAGTAATCGTCAGCCGAAACGCCCTCCGGCTCGGCCCTTATGACCTCGACGTCGCGGGCGGGAAGCTGGTTCGCCTCTGCCTCCGGAGCGTCAAATGATCGCCGCTTCGCCGAAGGCGGGTGCTCGGCGACCTCCAGCCAGCCGTCCCTACGGATGACGAAGCCGGCCTCGACGAGCGTTTCGAGAGCTTCCCCAACGCCTGAGGGCGTCGAGCGCAGCAGCTCCGCGAGCTCCTCGACCTCCACGTCGTCGTCCCCGAGGTCGGGGAGGATGCGGAGCAGCTCGTAGAGGGCGACGGCCTCGGCCCCGAGGTGCGGCATCCAGCGGACGTACAGACGGGCGCGGCCTCCCCGCGCCCTCTTCTCCCCAGGAGGTGTTAGCCTGACTCTCTCCATCCTACCGGCCAGTATACCGGCCGGGGGCCCGGCTCTCTAGGGCAGCATTTCAGCTTCGCGTGTGCGGGGCTTGGCTGACTGGCTGACGAGCTGAAGTGCTGACTAGCTTATGAGGCCCTGGCTCGTGGCGAGGCCGAAGAGTATGGCGGCGGCGCAGAGGATGACGGTCGCCGTCGCGAGCTTTCTGGAGTCAAGGAAGTAGCCAAGGATACAGAAGCCGATGCCAAGGGAGCCGGCGGTGGTGTTGGCGCCAGCGCCGAGTAGCGCGGCGAAGACCTGGCCTGATTCCCAGAAGTAGTCCGACGACGCAGGAGATCCTGCCGCCTAGAAGCTTCGCCTGCTGCTTCTTGTCCTGTACCTCGTGGTCTTCCGACACGCCCACCTCCTTCTGTCTCTGAGTAAGCTCCTGTCTGCCGGGGGCCTAGTATAATGCCCGTTCTGTGAGGTTCGAGCGCGCACTCCCCGGCACAAACGAGGTTTTTTTCCCGGACGGGACGCCGCGACCGGTCTACGAGACGGTCTTCGACGAGCTCTGGCGCACGGGACCGGAGCGGTGGGAGGAGAAGCTTCGCCGGGCGCACGGACTCTTGCTCGACGAGCAGCACGCGTTCGGCATTATGGAGGGCGACAAGACCCATCCTACGGATTGGATCCCCCGCATCGTCCCCGCCTCCGACTGGGGACGCCTCGAAGCCGGCCTGACCCAGCGCCTGCGCGCTATAAACGTGTTCCTGAGGCGCCTGGAAGCGGGCAAAGAAGAGGTCGTCCCGAGGGAGATCGTCGAGAGCAGCATCCTCTATGACACGAGTTGGAAGGACCGTTTCGGTCCCGTGCCCGTGCGCCAGATAGCCTTCGACGTCGTCGCCGTGGAGGGCCGGGGATCCGGCCAGACCGGAGGCTGGGAGTACCTCGTCATCGAGGAGAACGCCAAGATGCCGGTCGGGCTCGCCGCGATGACCCGCAGGCGAAGGATGAGCGGGGAAATCTTCTTCCCTGAAGCCCTGAGGAAACTACCCGTCTCCCCCTTAGAAGGCTGGCTCGGACGCCTCGGCGACGCCCTGCGGGCCGCTTCCCCCAAAGGAGCGGAGGCGACGCTCGCCGTCGTCTCCAGCGGGCCCTCCGACCAGTTCTACCTCGACCACCACATCTACGCCGAGGAGATGGACGCCATCCTCGCCGAGACGAAAGAGTTGCAGGTAGATGGGGATGGGTATCTGGTCCATCGCCCAACCGGGCGCGGGATAGACGTGATCTACGAGCGCGTCGACGAGGACAGGCTCTACACCGAGGTTCCTGGCCTTCTCGAGTCCCACGTCGAGGGGAAGGTACACGTGCTCTTCGCCCCGAACTCGGAGATAATAGACGACAAGGGCGTCGGCGCCTTCGTCCCCGAGATGGTGCGCCGCTACCTCGGGGAGGAACCCCTTATACAGAACGCCAGGACCTGGTCGCTCGCGGTGGAGGAGGACAGGCGCTACGTAATGGACCACTTCGAGGAGCTGGTCGTCAAGAGCCGGGGCGGCTACGGGGGCAAGGAGGTCATGATCGGACCGGAGGAGTCGAGAGAGTCGGTCGAGAGGTTCCGCGAGATGGTGGAGGAGAACCCGGTCGAGTACGTGGCCCAGGAGACGATAGACTTCTCGACCCACGTCCTCTGCGAGACCGATGAAGACGACTTCCTCCTTCGCGACTCCTACGCTGACTACAGGGTGCTCGTCCTCTCCCCCGACCCGGAGGACCCCGAGGTCGTCGAGGCTGTGCCCGGGTCTCTCAGCAGGGTCGCAGCCCCTGGCAAGCACATCGTCAACATCTCGAGTGGAGGCAAGATGAAAGACACCTGGGTGCTCGAACCATGAACTATGGGGACCTCATAGGAGACGCGTTCAGGATCACACTCCGCAACCGCTACCTCTGGGTCTTCGGCTTCTTCGTAGGCGGCACGGGGTCGAACTTCTTCGGCAACGTCCCTACGAGTGCCGGCAACTTCAACCCCAACGACTTCCAACAATCGGGCTCGGATCTCTCGGCCCAGGTCGGGCAGGGGGTATTCTCCAACGCTGTACTGGTCGTTGGCATCGTCCTGGTCGTGCTCCTGATCGCGTTGTTCTTCATCTTCATGGCGATAGTCTCCCAGGGGGCACTGGCTGATAGCGTCGCGGCCATAGACAGGGGCGAGGGACGCCGGTTCGGGTCGGCCTTCGGTACGGGGATGGCCAACTTCTGGCGCGTGCTCGGCTACTACATCGTGTTCATTTTGGTCGCGCTCGGGCTGCTCGTTGCGATCGGTCTTCCGGTGGCGCTCCTTATAGGGGGCACCTTCGCGGCCACAGAGTCGGCGGGCGCGCGGGTCTCCGTCGCCGTGGTGGTCGGGCTTCTGGCCATCCTCTCGCTCATCGTAGTCTTCGTACCCCTTTACATAATCGGGCAGTACGCCCTGCGGGACATAGTGGTTCGCCGCGGGCGCGTCCTTGGCTCCGTTGGTAGCGGCTACGGCCTCTTTCGGCGCAACATCGGCAGTAGTTTGCTGCTCTGGCTCATACAGATCGGGCTCTCTATCGGGATCGGGATCGCCTTCATCCTGGTAGCCCTGATCGTCGGCCTCGTCCTGGCTATCCCGGCGATCGCGCTGTACTTCGCCGGATACACCACGGGTGCCTGGATCGCTGTCGTGCCTGCTGGCCTGATCTGGTTCGTACTGTTTCTCGTGGCCGCCGGGGCCATAGGCACCTTCTCGCACGCCTACTGGACGCTCGCCTACCTGCGACTCACGGCCCCGCCGGCGGCGACGACCACGGCAACGCCCACGACACCCCCAGGCCCGTTCCCCACCACGGGGTAAGCTGGACAGGCATACGAAGAGAAAGGTTGAAGGGTATGGCAAAGCTCGACGGTAAGGTCGCAGTGGTCACCGGTGCTTCGAGTGGTATCGGCGAGGCGTCGGCAGAGGCGCTGGCGGCGCAGGGGGCGGCGGTGGTCGTCGCGGCAAGGAGGGAGGACAGGCTCACGGACCTCGTGGGGCGTATCAGGGGCGGCGGGGGACGCGTGCTCGCGGCCGTCTGCGACGTCACGGACGAGAGCCAGGCACACGGCCTTATCCGCAAGGCCGAAGAGGAGTTCGGCAGCGTGGACATCCTGGTCAACAACGCCGGCGTGATGCTCCTCTCGAACGTCGGTAAGGGCCTCTCCGAAGAGTGGCGCCAGATGTTCGACGTCAACGTGCTTGGCCTCCTCTACGCCACCGACGCCGCCATCCAGGTGATGAAGCGCCAGGGCGGCGGGCACCTGGTCAACATCAGCAGCGTCGCAGGAAGAAAGGTCACCCGCGACTCGAGCGGGGTCTACGCCGGGTCCAAGTTCGCCGTAGGCGCCATCTCGGAGGGCCTGCGGCAGGAGCTCCTGCAAGACAACATAAGGGTCACCATCATCGAGCCGGGTGCCGTCGAGACAGAACTGACGACCCACATCACCGACGAAGACGCCAAAGAGAGCCTCGGCGGACTCCTCGATCTGGAGATCTTGCAGGCAGAAGACATCGCCAGCGCCGTCACCTACGCCGTCACCCAGCCCGCTCGCGTGAGCGTAAACGAGATCCTGATCCGACCCACCCAACAGCCCGTGTAGCATGCTTCGGCCTGCGGCCTACGCTTGTCAGCACGGCGCTTCGCGCCTTGTCAGCACGCTCGGGCTAGCGCCCTCGCTTGTCAGCACGGCGCCTCCGGCTTCGCCTTCGGCGCCTTGTCAGCTAGTCGTCTTGGGGCGCGGCCTTGAGCGTAGAACCCTACCGCCGTGGGCGGCGGTTCGTTGCACGCCGCAGAGCGGGGCCTGAACGGCAAGAAAGCTGAAAGCGAGGACCGAAGGTCCGAAGCGTTGCTGACAAGCGAGGGCGCTAGCCCGAGCGTGCTGACGAGCGAAGCCCGCTAGGGCTGAGCGTGCTGACGAGCCTGCGTAGCAGGCGTGCTGACGAGGGCTTCTTCGGCCGAAAGTAGATTGTTCAGGGACACTACTGCGACTTCGAGTTGGGGGCGGCGTGGCTCTGTCGTGGTGAGGTATCTCTGCAGGAGGTTGCCCACGGCTATCGAGGGGCGGGTCTGGCCGAAGACGAACCAGGCTTCGGTGATCAGGATGAACTGCACGATGGCGTAGCCCCACCACGCTATCAGCGGGTCGAGGAGGGCGGCGAGGATTATGTAGAGCAGGATGTTGGTTCCGCAGCGGGGGTGGACGCGACTGGCACCTTTTGCGTTCTGGAGCGTGACTTCGCCGTATTTTTCGTAGGCGGCGACGGCTTTGTGCTCGGCCCCGTGGTAGCGGCCGATGGGGGTGAACTTCATGGCCGCGAAGAAGAGGATCAAGATCGGCAGGATAGGGAACTCGGCGAAGAAGGCGAAGACGCCGCCGAGGGGTCCCGCCCCGCTGCCGAACTGCATCAGGCGCACGAACAGCCACAGGACGGCCATCGTGGCCGCGAAGAAGAGCAGGCTCCAGGCTGACCCGAAAAGCTGGGCGAAGACCCTCCCCCAGAGAAAGAAGGAACGCACTACAGGCCAGCGCGAGACGCGCAGCACGGTGGGGTTCGTGGGCTGGCGCAGGGGAGTAGGCTCGACCTTGACGTGGATCTCGCCCTTCCTACGGTAGGCGACGCTCATGTAGTTGGGGCCGAAGAGGTCGAGCCCGTCCCAGCGGGCCATCCCGCCGAAGGTCAGGCGTCCGTTCTTCTCCCTCGCGTCGTCTTTCGCCACGGTTCTCCCTCTTACAGCGGGATGGTGAAGGGTCCCCTTCACCATCCCGCGCCGGTCAGCTAGTCAGCTTATCAGCTAGTCAGCTTTTTGTGTGCTGAAGTGCTGACCGGCTGAAATGCTGAAATGCGCGATTTGCAGAGGTCAATACCTCTGCAAATCGCTTCAGGCCGACACCTTGTTTAGCCGCAGCAGACCGCCCTCGCTCTCGAGGTTTCTCTCGGCGAGGAAGCTCGTGGTGACGCCGCCCCGCAGGAACTCCTCGTCCTCGAGCACCGCCAGGTGCAGCGGGAGCGTGGTCTCCATGCCTGAGACGGCGAACTCGTCCAGGGCCCGGAAACCGCGGCGTATCGCGCCCTCGCGGTCGCGGGCATGCACGATCAGCTTCGCGAGCAACGAATCGTAGTGAGGGGGTACCCTGTAGCCCGCGTAGAGGTGCGAGTCGACCCTGACGCCTGGTCCGCCGGGCGGGTTATAGACCTCGACCAGCCCGGCCTGGGGCAGGAAGTTACGGACGGGGTCCTCGGCGTTGATCCTGAACTCTATCGCGTGGCCTTCCGGGGAGAGGGCGTCGGGGGGGATCTCGAGCCGCCCGCCCGAGGCAACCTTCAACTGCTCGGCCACGATGTCTACGCCCGAGATCATCTCCGTCACCGGGTGCTCGACCTGAAGACGCGTGTTCATCTCGATGAAGTAGAATGCCCCTTCCGTGTAGACGAATTCCACGGTACCCGCTCCTCTGTACCCGAGCGACGCCACCAGGCGCTCCGAGGCGTCCATGAGACCCGCTCTTACGTCCTCGGGAAGGCCAGGCGCGGGCGACTCCTCGATCAGCTTCTGGTAACGGCGTTGGATGGAGCAGTCCCTCTCGGGGAAGGTGAACGCGCTACCGTGCGAGTCGGCGAGGATCTGCACCTCGATGTGCCTGAGCCTCTCGAGGTATTTCTCGACGTAGACCGAGCCGTCGCCGAAGGTGGCCCCTGCCTCCCTGCTCGCGCCGAGGTAGGCGGCCTCGACCTCGGCCTCGATCTCGACCACACGCATGCCCTTGCCCCCGCCCCCGGCGCTCGCCTTGATGACCAGCGGATAGCCGACCTCGGCGCCGACGCGCTTCACTTCCTGCACACTCTCGCAGGGACCGACTGAGCCGGGGGTTATGGGGACGCCGGCCTCGGCCGCGGCCTCGCGGGCCGCGGCCTTGTCGCCCATCCTGGCAATGGTGCGGGAGCCGGGGCCGACGAACGTCAGGCCCACCCGCTCGCAGATCTCGGCGAAGCGGGCGTTCTCGGCCAGGAAACCGTAGCCGGGATGGACGGCGTCGGCGCCCGTGAGCTCCGCGGCCGAGATTATCGCGGGGACGTTCAGGTAGCTACTCGCAGCGGGCGGCGGCCCGATGCAGACCGACTCGTCGGCCAGCTCGTGGTGCAACGAGTCCCTGTCGGCGGTGGAGTAGACGGCGACGCTGCGCACCCCCAGCTCGCGGCAGGCCCGGATCACGCGCAGGGCGATCTCGCCCCGGTTCGCCACGAGTACCTTGCCGATCACTACTGTTCGTCTGGCCGCAAATAGAAGAGCGGCTGGTCGTACTCGACGCCGCCGGCGTTCTCGGCCAGAACCTCGACAACCTCCCCTGAGACGTCGGCCACGATCTCGTTCATCAGCTTCATCGCCTCGACGATGCAAAGCGTCTGCCCCGCGCTGACCTCATCCCCCACCTCGACGTAGGAGTGTTCGCCGGGAGCCGGCGCCCGGTAGAAGGTCCCGACTACCGGGGAGCGCACCGCGTGCAACCCGTCCATCTCGGGAGAGCCTTCGGGCTCCGCCGCTTCGGGGGCGCCCTGGGCCGCCGGGGTCGCGGCGGGGGCCTCCGGCCTTGCCTTGACGGAGATTTCGGTCTCCCCCCAGCGTACCCGTATCTCGCCGGCCCCGCTCTCCCTAAGGAGCTCGACCAGCTGTTCGACTTCCTTCAGCGGCGGCGGATCTCGCCGGTTTTCGTCCGTCTCTGGCATAGCCAGGGATTCTACACGTCCACTGATGGGAAAACCCACTCCCGGCGGTACAATGCCCCAAGATCCATGACCGAGAAGGAGACCACTCAAGCGAGCATCAACGTCCTCGACCCCAGGGTGGCCCAGCAGGTCGCCGCCGGGGAGGTCGTGGACCGTCCGGCGTCCGTGGTCAAGGAGCTCGTCGAGAACTCCCTCGACGCCGGCGCCTCCAGGGTGGAGATCGAGTTGGGAGATGGCGGCACCTCGCGCATCCTGGTCAGGGACGACGGCTCGGGGATGAGCCCGGAGAACGCGAAGCTGTCCGTTCTCAGGCACGCGACGAGCAAGATCCGGAACGTCGAAGACATCGAGGCCGTAATGACTTTGGGGTTCAGGGGCGAGGCCCTCCCCTCCGTCGCGAGCGTCTCTTCTTTCTCCCTTACGACCTCGACGGGCGAGGGCGCCGCCACGAAGGTCGCGGTCGAGGGCGGGGCCGAGGCGGAGGTCACTGCCGCCTCCCATCCGAAGGGGACGACCGTGCTTGTCGACCGTCTCTTCTACAACGTCCCCGCCAGACGCGCCTTCCTGAAGGGGGCTCGCGCGGAGCGGGCCGCGATAGTAGAGGTCGTGACGCACCTGGCGAAAGCCCACCCGAGGGTCGCTTTCCGTCTGACGGATGGGGGCAGGGACTACCTCTCGCTACCTGGGGCTGGGGATCTCCTGGAGCGTCTGGCGCAGATCCTGGGCGTCGCCAAGGCGCGCGCGATGCGCAGGGTCGAGTACGAGTCGGGGCCTTTCGGCGTCTCTGGCTACGCCGCGCTTCCAAGCCTGACCGAGGGGAGCAGGGCCCACCAGACGATCTCTGTCAACGGCCGCTTCGTCAGGGCCGAGAGCCTCCAGCGCGGCCTCGACGACGCCTACAGGGCGACCGTGCCCTCCGGGCGCTACCCGCCGGTGGCCGTCGAGATCACCGCCGACCCCCGCCGCGTCGACGTGAACGTACATCCCACAAAGCAGGTCGTCCGCTTCTCGGAGGAGAGGGCGGCCCGCGAGGCCGTGGCCGCCGCCATCCGCGCCGCGATCGAGTGGCGTCCCCAGGCCCCGCCCTCGACACCGCGCGACCCCGAGAGGACCTTCACCCAGGACCGCTTCTCCGGCTACTCGCGTCAGCGGGCAGACTACTCCTCCCAGGCCGCTGAGGACCCATTCCCGTACGACGCGCCGCCGGCGCGGGGTCTCTCGGAGGCGCGCGAACGCCTCTCGGAGGCCTCCAGGCCACTAGAGGAACCGCTGGCCGAGGAGCGCGAGCAGTACGGAGGGTTGCCGGAGCGGGGTGGGCTGCCGCAGGCTCCCCCGGAGGAGCTGCGGGTCATAGGGCAGCTCGCGGCGGGCTACATCCTCGTCGAGGAACCGGAGTCGCTCTGGGTGGTGGACCAGCACGTCGCCCACGAGCGGGCCATCCTCGACAGGCTACACGACTCGGAGAGCCCGGCCACGGTGCAGAGCCTCCTCGTCCCCGAGGTCGTCGACCTCTCGCCGGCTGAGGCCGAGCTGGCGGCGGCGAGCCTGGAGGAGCTCTCCGTCTACGGTTTCGAGGCCGAGCCCTTCGGACCGAGGTCGGTAAGGGTGACGGCGGTGATCTCCACGCTCGCCGACAGAGACGTCGCGGGCGCGGTAAAGGACGCCCTCTCGGCGATCTCTGGCACGGAGCCAGGCCACCGCCGCGAGGACCACATCCTGGCCACCATAGCCTGCCACTCGGCCGTAAAGATGGGCGACAGGCTCTCGCAACCCGAGATGGAGGCGCTAATAAAGAGCTGGCTCGCCAGCCGCCTCCCGGCCACCTGTCCCCACGGGAGGTCCATCTGCTACCGCATCGGCCTGAACGAGGTGGCCCGCAAGCTCGACCGGCATTAGCACGCTGCGACCTTCGGCCTCCGCTCGTCAGCACGCTTCAGCCTTCGGCTTACGCTTGTCAGCACGGCGCTTCGCGCCTTGTCAGCACGCTCGGGCTAACGCCCTCGCTTGTCAGCAGCGCTTCGGCCTTCGGCCTCGCTTTCAGCTTTTTTGCGGAAGGAGAGTCGCCATTCTTCTACTGCCTTTGGGCCTTCGTCTAGGTCGACCGTGTATACGATCCTGTAGAGGTTCCAGTCGACGTAGTGGCCTACCACCACGCCGGGTTCGCGCGAACCGCGTCCCCTCAGAACCCATATTCGATCGCCCTTCACGTAACGGGGCTCGTCTGCTTCGCGGGTCCTTACCAACAGCCGCTCTCTCCCGATCTACCCACGAAGAGGATACTAAAGCAGCCTGCAAAGAGGTTGAAATCTCTTTGCAGGCTCTCATCTAGTCAGCACTTCAGCATACTGTTCTTGCTGAAATGCTGAAGTGCGCGACGCTTCGAAGGATCGTAGCGCCGGCGGGACGCCTGGGCTTACCGTATAACTAGCGCTCGCGGGCAGGAGACGAAGGGTGACGTTTGGACCTCAAGGGAGACCGGATACTGCTGGGGGGTCTGGCCGTCGTGGCCGCGGCCTCTATCTGGGGGACGCTCGGGCTTTTCGCCAAGATCCTCTACGCCCAGGGGGTCTCCTTCGAGTCGCTGGTCGCGGTGCGGGCTTCGGTGGGATGGGTTGCCGTAATGATCTTCGTCCTGGCCACCGGCGGGGCGGGGAGCCTCCGCGTCTCCGGCAGGGACCTGGCGTCTCTGGTCCCTCTCGGGCTTGTCGGGGTCGGCCTGTTCTATCTGCTTTATTTCTATACCGTCAGGGAGAGCACGATCGGGACGGCGGCGATCCTGCTCTACAGCTCGCCCGCCTTCGTTGTGGTGCTTGCGCGTCTGTTTCTTAGCGAGGCGCTCAACGCGGCGAAGGTACTCGCGCTCTTCCTGACCGCAGGGGGAATCTTTCTCGTCGCCGGCGCCTACGCCCCGGCGAACCTCGAGGTCGGCCCGACGGTCCTGCTTGCGGGGCTGCTCTCGGGCCTGACCTACGGCCTGTATTCGATCTTCGGACGTCCCGTGGCCGGACGCCTCGGCCCTTCCGTCATCCTGAGCTACGCCCTCTTCTTCGGAGCCTCGCTGCTCGTCATCGCCGCGCTCCCCACACTCGGCACACTGGCAGGCCTGCCGGCGGGCTCTTACGCGCTGCTCCTCATGCTCGCGGTGGTGCACACGACGCTCGGTTTCGCACTCTACACCTTCGGGCTCGGGCGCCTCGGGGCGGGGAGGTCGGCCATCGTCGCCACCGTGGAGCCCGTGGTGGCCGGAGCCCTCGGAGTGGCGCTGCTGGGGGAAGATCTCACCCTTCCCAAGGCACTCGGCGCAGCGCTCGTAATCTCCGGCGCAGCACTAGCCTCTCGCGAAGCAGGCTAGCCTGCTTCGCGGCACGCTGCCTGCGGCAGCTTGTCAGCACGTTCCGCCTTCGGCTTCCACTTGTCAGCACGCTCAGGCTGACGCCTTCGCTTGTCAGCAACGCTAAGGCCTTCGGCCTCCGCTTTCAGCTTTTTTGGTTCGGGCCTCGCTCTGCGGCGTGCAACGGACCGCTGCCCAGGGCGGTAGGGTACGACGCTCGTAGCGACGCCCCAAGAAGCCGAGCTGACAAGCGAGGGCGAGCCCGAGCGTGCTGACAAGGCGCGAAGCGCCGGGCTGACAAGCCTGCGAAGCAGGCGTGCCGAAGTGCTAACATGTTGGCCTACGTTAATGATTGCTGATCGCGAGGCATCCGCTTGACCCGGGAGGAGAGAGGAGGAACGCCATGCCTATAGAGTTCAAGGAAGGGGGTTCGGGCTACTCTCTCGGGGTCGAGGAGGAGCTCTGCATCGTCGACGCCACGACGGGAGAGCTGGTCCCGAAGATCGAGGAGATCATGAGCCGCCTCCCCGAGGGGCTGGGCGAGTTCGTCTCCTACGAGCTGTTCCAGTCGGTGCTGGAGATTAAGACCCCCCCCTGCGCCTCGGCGGCCGAGGCCGAGAGGCACCTGCGCGAGATGCGCGGCAGGGTCGGCTCGTGGGCCGCGGCCTGCGGCGCCTCGCTCGCCTCCATGGGAACCCACCCTTTCTCCCGTTACCGCGACCAGAAGGTCACTGACCAGGAACGCTACAGGCAGGTAATCGAGACGCTCCGCTGGATAGCGCAGCGGGAGGTGATATTCGGCCAGCACGTCCACGTCGCCGTCCCTGGGCCCGAAGAGTCCATCATCGCCCACAACCGTCTCTCCGAGCAGACGCCGCTCCTCTTGGCGCTCTCGGCGAACTCTCCCTTCTGGCAGGGCTTCGACACGGGCCTGGAGTCGTCCAGGGTGAAGATCTTCGAGACCTTCCCGCGCGCCGGCCTCCCCCCAGCCTTCCCCGACTACGAGGCGTTCGAGGGCTACGTTGACCTGATGGTCGCGTCTGGCGCGATGGAAGACTACTCCTATTGCTGGTGGGATGTACGCCCGCACCCCAGGATCGGGACGATAGAGCTGAGGGTCCTCGACTCCCAGACGAACCTGGAGTACACGACGTCACTGACAGCCCTCACCCAGTGCCTCGTCACCCAGGCCCTCGAGGAAGTCGGCCCGCACGAAGCCTACGACATGCACCTGGCGACGGAGAACAAGTGGCGCGCCGCCATGCACGGCATGGACGCGGCGTTCTACGACGCCAGGGACCAGACCACGATCCCTGCCAGAGACCTCGCCCGCGGCATGGTCGAGCGCCTGAAACACCACGCCAAGGACCTCGGCTGCGAGAACGAGCTCGAAGGCGTCCTCGACATCGTTGAGGGCGGCACAGGCAGCCAGCGCCAGCGCCAGGTCTACAACGAGAGCGGCAACTTCCTCGACGTAGTCGCGTTCCTCATAGAGGGCACACGCCCGGCGTTAGCGGAGGAACAAAGCTAGGGAGCACGCTGCCTGCGGCAGCTTGTCAGCACGGCGCTTCGCGCCTTGTCAGCACGCTCGGGCTAGCGCCCTCGCTTGTCAGCACGGCGCCTCCGGCTTCGCCTTTGGCGCCTTGTCAGCTAGTCGTCTTGGGGCGTCGCTACGAGCGTCGTACACCTACCGCCCTGGGCAGCGGTCCGTTGCACGCCGCAGAGCGAGGCCCGAACCAAAAAAGCTGAAAGCGGAGGCCGAAGGCCTTAGCGTTGCTGACAAGCGAAGGCGCTAGCCTGAGCATGCTGACAAGCGGAGGCGAAGCCGAAGCGTGCTGACAAGCTGCCGCAGGCAGCGTGCTGCGTAGCGTAGCTACGCGTCGAAGCCGAGGCTCCAGGCGCGGTCGAGGTCGTAATTCGAGTAGGCACGGAAGGCGACCATGGTCTCGGTACGGGCGACGCCGGGGACCTGGGCTATTTTCTCTGGGACGATCTCGGCCAGGCTCTCGAAGTCGGGGATGCGGACCATGACGACGAGGTCGTAGGGGCCAGTTACCGAGTAGGCCTCGGTGACGCCTTCTATGGCGAGCATGGCCTGGGCGGCCTCCTGTACGCGCTCCCGCTCGGTCCTGACGAGGACTATGGCCGTTACCACGTAGACTCCCTAAAGCCTTCTTCGGTCGCTAGTATCATCAGAGTAGTACACATTCCAGTCCTCGCCTCTATTCCCCAAGAAATCCTGAAGTTTGTAACCTGATGCCTGAAGCCTTGAAATGCGAAGGTCCGATCCTTCCGCACAGCGCCTCTAGATCCCAAACGTCACCGTCCCCGAGAGTGTGTTATTGGCAGTGGTTTTCTCGTACTCGACGGGCCCGACCTCGACGGTGACCCTGGCGGTCTCGTCGAGCTCGCCGGGGATAAAGCCGCCGACCTGGACCGTCGTCGCCTTCTTCGGTTCGAGGCGCGCTATGGTCTCGCTCTGGGCCTGGCGCTCGGCGCTGGTGTTGAGGACGACCTCGACGTCCACGTTCGTCTCGGGCACCTCGCCGCCGTTCCCTACGGTCACGGTGAACGTCGGCTCGTCGGCCCCCGTCAGGACCACGTTGTCGTTCTCGTACAGGGGTTTTCCGGCGACTCTGACGGCCGTTACCTGCACGCCGTGCAGGGCGTTCGGGTCGGTCGTTGCGGAGCCGGAGACGGGCGCGGCGTCGAAACCCAGCGCCCCGTAGTCCATAAAGGATTGCGGCTCCTGGAGGTAAGCCTGGTCGCTCGTCTGGCCCGCGACCTCCAGCGAGTGCCTGACGGCCGGAAGGTAATGGTTCGCGACGATACTGTCGCTCGTCCTGTAATCCTCGACGGCCGTCGCGAGGTCCCCCTCGAATCCGTCCCCCGAGGCCGCCTGCGCGAGCTTGACGGTGGCCTCGGACCTTATGCCGAGGGCGGTGACGACGTAGTGGTGGGCGTCATCGAACTCGGGCGGTATCTCCTGCTGGCTCAGCGCCTGCAGGTACTGGTTCTCCGAGCGGTTGGCCACCTGGGAGAGCGCCTCGTCGTCCAGCTTCGTCGGGTCCCCCCCGGCGTTGCTCAGGACGCGCTGGAGCTCCCCCCTGCCAGCGTTGGAAGAGTCGCTGAGGAGGGTGTCCGCGCTAGTCACGTACTTGCGGACCTGGGTCGACTGCTGGGTCGCCACGCAGCCGCGGGCCACAAAGAAGATGAACCCGAAGACCACGATGAGCAGAAGGAGCGAGCCGACGAGGGTGAACCAAGCGGGGAGAGTTCTCTGGCGGCGCTGCTTCGGGCCGCTGCGGGGCCTCCTGGGACGGCCCGACGGTCTCGGACGGCGAGACTTCTGGGCTGCCCTGTGAGATCTACGCTCTATACGAAACCCCCAAGAACTTCTCGTGGGCGAGGGGGGACTCGAACCCCCACGGCCTCTCGGCCACTAGACCCTGAACCTAGCGCGTCTACCAATTCCGCCACTCGCCCGCAGTCCCCCCAGGATACGGCCTCGACTGCGAGAGATTGTAGCAGCACTTCAGCTAGTCAGCTTTTCAGCATGTCAGGCTGGTTCGCTCGGGGGCCTCGCTCTGTCGCTCGAACGACGCCCGCAATATGGCCGAACTGCCGACCGGCGCGAAGCGCCGTGCTGAAGTGCTGACTAGCTGACTAGCTGAAGTGCTATAGAATAGCCTTTCAGGTGTCGTGACAGAGACGCGCTACATTGAGGGAGAGGGACGCTACGCGCTGGCTGAGATGGTCGGTCGCGGGGGTTTCGCGACCGTCTGGCGCGCCCGCTCGCTCAAGGGTTCACTCAGGGGTAGGGACGTGGCGGTGAAAGTAATTCCGGTCTACAGCGCTGGTGAGCGCTCGCGCGCTTTGCGGGAAGGCCAGATCGCCGAGGGTCTCAGGCACAGGAACATCGTGGAGACGCTCGAGGTCATCCCGGGCGAGCAGGAGATCTATCTCGTAACCGAGTACGTCGACGGGATGCCCCTCGACGAGGCGGCCAAGTCTTACGACGTCGATGGGATCGTAAACTCCCTGACCCAGGTTCTCGAAGCCCTGGTCTACGCCCACGCGCAGGGGATTATCCACCGCGACATCAAGCCGCAGAACGCGCTCGTCGACGCCAGGGGCCGGGTCAAGCTGACGGATTTCGGGGTCGCTTTCAGGGCGGGGGACACGCGCCTCACGAGGGTGGGCTTCGCCGTTGGCACGCCTGGCTACATCGCGCCGGAGATCCTAGACGGTGCTGACCCGAGTGCGCTGTCTGACATCTACGCCGTCGGGGCGACGGCCCGCACCCTGCTCGCCCGCCAGCCCTACGAGCCGACGCCGCGCCTCAAGGAGTTCGTGGACCGCACCACCTCGCCCAACCCGGCCCATCGCCCGCAGAGCGCGTGGGCCGCCGTCAAGCTCCTCACGGGCAGGAAGGCGCCCCGGGGTAGCGTCTCACCGGCGCTACGCGAAGGGACCGAGAGGCTCTCCGAAGGCTTCAAAGACGGGACGCTGCGCGTTATCAACGGCCTCGCGGCGGGCGGGCTCGGGTACCTCCTCGCGGACCGGATCCTCGCCGACGGCGCGCAGGCGGCCGGCGTCGCCGCCGGGCTTGGGGTGCTGGCCTACCTGCTGCCACGCCTCGGCGCCCTCGGGGTCATAGTCGCGCTCGCCGTCTTGCTGATACGGAACAACACAGGCCTCGGGTTCTCCGCGCTCGTGCCCATCCTCGGGGGCGCCTGGGTGATGGGCGCCGGCTCGGCCAACGCCGACGTGAGAAGACTGCCGCTGGGACCCGCGCTCGCGGTGCCTCTGGCCCTCCTCTTCGGGCTTGGTACGCTCCTTGGAACCACCCTGGTGGCAGGGGTGCCGCTGCTCTTCGGCGCGCTGATGCGTCCCCTTGGGGCCAGCCTCTCGGCGGCGGCCGGGGCCTTTACCCTGATCTGCTACGACCTCACGCAGCACGACGGCCCTTACGCCGAGCTTCCGTATTCGGGGGCCAGGCTCGATGTCTTGCCGATCGCATCGGGGCTCGACAGCCTGCTCGTCTACTCGCAGGGGTATTTGCAATACTTCCCCAAACTGCCGCTCCTCATCGTGCTGTGGGCGGCGATGGCCGGGGTCGTCTCATTGGCGGAGTGGGCCGGCAGGCCCTTTGTCGGCCTCGCGGTCGCTGTGGTCGGGGGAGCCGCCGGGTATGCGCTGCTCGTCTCCCCGAAAGCCGCTCCCGGCACGCTCGTTTCGGATATGATTTCGCTTGGTCTCGCGGCTATAATATACGGGGCGTTCAGGTACCTCGCGATGAGGGTTAGAGGGTAGGTCTCTTTGGGTTTCCTAAAACACATCGAAAAGCGCATGGAGTCGCTGGTCGAGGGCGTCTTTGGAAGGGCCTTCAGGCGGCAGATCCACCCCGTGGAGATCGCCAAGGGCCTCACCAAGCAGATGGACGAGGGCAGGATGGTCTCGATCTCGCGCACCTACGCCCCCAACGACTTTACAGTGCACCTCTCCAGGGAGGACACCGAGTCCATCCAGGCCTACCAGGCTTCCTTGAGGGACGAGCTGATCCAGTACGCCTCGACCCACGCCGAGAACAAGAACTACCACCTCATGACCCCGCCGAGGATACGCTTCGAGTCGGAGGAGACGCTCCGCTTCGGGGAGTTCGGCGTCACCGCCAAGCTGACCGGCGGCGACGGCCCGCGCGAGAAGGGCGCTCCGCAGGACACCTCTGGCCAGACCCGCATCTTCCGCACCGACGAGTCGACCGGCGGGGAGGTGGAAGAGGGCACGGCCGCTATCTCCGCCGACGAGGCCAGGCGTCACGGCCTAGCGCGGGAGATAGTCGAGATCACCCTCGCGGACGAGAAGTACCCGCTGGAGGGGCGCGGCCCGTGGGGTGTTGGCCGCTCGCAGGAGAACGACATCGTAATAAACGACCCGAACGTGTCGAGGAGGCACGCCAGGATCTCGCGCGCCGACAACGGCTTTGTGGTGGAGGACTTGGGCTCCACCAACGGCACCATGCTAGACGGGGCCCCCATAGACCGCGAGATGATCGAAGGCGGCGACGAGTTGACCTTCGGCCAGACCACCGCCCACTTCATCCGCCGCATAGACTCTCCGGGCGAGGAGTCTGGCGGGAGACGCTAGGGCATGCTCGAGCTACAGGTGCCGCTGCTCGCGGCGAAGGCCTTGATCCTGCTCCTGCTCTTCGCCTTTATCTACGCCGTTATGAGCCGGAGCATCGGGGACCTCAGGAAGATACCCGACGACGAGCCCTACGTGCCTGGCCAGAGCAGGGAGCGCAACGGGCGCGGGGCGTACAGGCCTCGTGGCTCCGTCTCCGGCGTCCCCGAGTTCGTCGTCGAGGACTCGGAGATTCTGGCGCCCGAGACCCGCTTCGAGATCGGCGACGGCGAGACCAGCGTCGGCCGCTCGTCGAGCAGCAATATTGTTTTGAAGAGCGACGACTACGCCTCGGGACGCCACGCGCAGCTCACCAGGCACGGGGGGCTGCTCTACGTTGAGGACCTCGGCTCGACCAACGGAACCTTCGTCAACGGGCGAAAGACCGTGGGGGCCACGCCCCTTAGAAGCGGGGACACCGTGACGGTAGGCTCGACCACCTTCAGGTACGAGGAGTAGGTCCATGCCTTTCCTGGAGCTGCAGCCGTTCGGCCTTACCGACGCCGGCAAGGTACGCCAGAACAACGAGGACGCCATGCTCGTCGGCGACGGCGAGGACCAGACGCTCTTCGTCGTCGCCGACGGCATCGGGGGTTTCGAGGCTGGGGAGGTCGCGAGCTCCCTCGCCGTGGACGTGCTCAAGGGTCTACACCCTGACGAACCCTTCGAGACGGCCATAGCGGCGGCGAACCGCAGGATACTGACAGCGGGCCGCGGCGACGAGAAGCTCTCGGGGATGGGCACGACGGTCGTCGCCATAAGGTTCGGCGGCACGCAGAGGGAGCCTACAGCCGAGGTCGCGCACGTCGGTGACTCGCGGGCCTACCTCGTGCGCGTCGGCGAGATGAAACCCATAACCGAGGACCACTCGCTAGTGGCCGAGCTGGTGCGAAGCGGCGACCTGACCAGGGATCAGGCCGCCGAGCATCCCCAGAAGAACCTCATCACCCGGGCTTTGGGCGCGGACGAGGAGGTCGATGTCGACACCACCGTGCTGCCCGTAGAGGTCGGCGACCGAATCCTGCTCTGCTCCGACGGTCTCTCAGACATGGTCTCGGAGTCGAGGATCTCGGAAATTCTCCTCGAGTCCCCCGACGACCCGGAGCGGGCGGCCAACAGCCTGCTCTCCGCGGCCCTCGACGCCGGCGGCAACGACAACATCACCGTCGTCGTCGTGGACGTAAAGGAGCAGGCCGCGCCCCCCCGCCGCGTTCGAACCGGGCGTGAGGAACGCTCCGGCGGTACGAGCGAGATGCTCGCCGTCGGACCAGCGGGGCAGACCACGGGGAGCGGTACGTCCTCCAGGGGCGTCCAGGGCCGCTCGCGGCGGGTGGGCGCGCGCCGCAAGCGGAGGGGTGGCTTCCGGAGGGTTATCGGCAAGCTCGTCAGGGGGCTCGCTATCGTCGTGGTACTGGCGATCGCCCTGATACCGGCCTACCTCTGGGGCTCGAGCCGGTACTATTTCGGGTTCGAAGGGGGCGAGGTCGTGGCTTACCAGGGTCTGCCTTACGCCCCTTTGGGGTTCGAGCTCAATCGGGAGTGGCGCAGGCCGGGGGTCACGGAGTCGGAGATCAATGACCCCTACCAGCAGCCCATAGAGAACCACAAGCTCTACACCAGGGACCAGGCCGAGAAGGTCCTGGAGAGCTTCGGGAGCTAGGATGCACGCCCCTTGACCCAACGCGCCTTTACGCCCATGGTTTTGGCCTTGCTCGTGACCACTCTAGGGTTCGCGACGCTCATCTTCGTGCAGGAGGCGGCGAGCCCGCCACTCGTCTACGGCGCCTACTACGCCGGGACCCTCTTTGTGCTCTACCTCGGGGTCAGGCTCCTCCTGCCCCACTCCGACGTGCTGCTGCTGCCGATAGTCACGCTCCTGACGGGGCTCGGGCTCGTCATGATCTTCCGCCTCACCTACAACGTCGAGGGGGTGCAGCAGCTCGCGCTGACGCAGGCGGTCTGGATCCTTGTAGGGAGCGGCGCGATGTTCTTGCTCGTGCTGTTTTTGCGTAACTACTACCGCCTCTTCGACTACAAGTACCTGCTCGCGATCTTCGCGGTCCTGCTGATAGCCTCGACGTTCACGCCTCTTGGCTACACGGTGAACGGGGCGCGACTCTGGGTCGACCTCGGGCCCGTCAACTTCCAGCCCTCGGAGTTCGCCCGCATCGCCCTCGTCGTATTTTTCGCCGGGTATCTGGCCGAGAAGCGCGACGTGATGGCCGCGACGAGCCGCAGCTTTCTCGGCATAGAGATCCCGACGATTAAATACTTCGGGCCCGTGGCGCTTGTCTGGGCGGCCTCTCTTGGCCTCCTGGTCTTCGAGAAGGACCTCGGGTCGAGCCTGCTCTTCTTCGCCGTGCCCCTGCTGATGCTCTACGCGGCGACGGGCCGAATCGCCTACATACTGCTTGGGGGTGTCCTCTTCTCGTTCGGCTCCTTCGTGGCCTTCCTCCTCTTCGAACACGTGCAGGTTCGGGTGCAGAGCTGGCTCGACCCGTGGCGGGACCCCGACGGGACGGGGTTCCAGATCCTGCAGAGCATCTTCAACATCGCCGACGGCGGCCTGCTCGGCACCGGGCTCGGGGCTGGCTTCGCCCAGACCATCCCCGAGGTCGAGACCGACTTCGTCTTCTCGGCGATAGCCAGCGAGCTAGGCCTGCTCGGGGCTACGGCGGTCCTGCTCGCCTTCCTCGCCTTCACCTACAGGGGGACCAAGATAGCGCTTCTCGCCGAGGACGACGCCTCCAAGCTCCTGGCCTTCGGGCTCACGGCGATGTTCGCCCTCCAGACCCTCATCATCGTCGGGGGGGTCACGAAAGCTATTCCCCTGACGGGGATTACGTTGCCCTTCGTCTCCTACGGCGGCTCCTCGGTCGTGGGCAACTTCATCCTGACGGGCCTGCTCCTGCTCGTCTCGGAGAGGGCCGGACGTAGGGAGGCCGAGGGACTCGCGTACAAGGGCGACCCCTGGGGGCCCGCGTGAACGCCCACCTCAGGCGCACCTTCTACCTCTTCGCGGCCGGGTTCTTCGGGCTCGTGGCGATGCTGGCCTACTGGCAGGTCTACTCCAGGGAGGCGCTCGCCAACAACCCCGAGAACGGGTTTCAGACCCAGAGGAGCATCTCCTCGCCGCGCGGTTTGATCCTGGCCGGCGACGGCGAGACCGTGCTCGCCAAAAGCGTCAAGCGCGAGACCCCGCAGGGCCCTGTCTACGACCGCATCTATCCTCTAGGCGCGCCGTTCTCGAACGTGGTCGGCTACTGGAGCACCCGCTACGGGGCTACAGGCATCGAGATCTCCAACAACACCGACCTCTCCAGCATAGCAGGGGAGCCGCAGACGCTGGACGACCTCATAAACCGGGCCACGGGCGGCCCCCAGCCCGGCAATAACGTCGTCCTCACGCTCGACCCGGGGCTCCAGGAGCTCGCCTACCAGGAACTCCAGGGAAGCACTACGGGCAGGGGTTCGGTGGTCGCCCTCGACCCCAAGACGGGGGAGATCCTCGCGATGGCCTCATCCCCCTCCTTCGACCCCAACGACATAGACGACAACTACCCCGAGCTCCTCAGCGCCACCGACGCCCCCCTTATAAACCGGGCGACCCAGAGCCTGTATCCGCCTGGCTCGGTTTTCAAGGTGATAACGGCCGCGGCCGCGCTGGAAGCGGGGGTGAGCCCGGAGCAGACCTTCTTCGACAGCGGGGCCTACGAGCTGCCGGGGTACACAGTCAACAACTTCGAGGGCAAGGACTACGGGGAGGTGACGTTCACGCGGGCGCTGGCGTACTCCATCAACGTGGTCTTCGCGAAGATCGCGGTCGAGATCCTGGGGGGCGAGCTTCTGACCGAGATGGCCCTGGACTTCGGCTTTGGGGATCCTTACGATGACTTCACCCTCCCCGTCTCGGGGAGCAGCGTTAACAGCCTCCCGCCCGATGAGTGGACCACGGGCACCCTGGCCCAGACCGCCTTCGGCCAGGGCGAGGTTCAGAGCAACTCCTTCCAGATGGCGCTCGTCGCCGCCGCCATCTCCAACGACGGCAGGCTCGTGGAGCCGCGCCTCGTGCGCGAGGTCCGCTCCCCCGACGGCATCATCCTCGACAAGCCCACCCCGAGCATCCGCAGGCGGGCGATGCCATCGGATACGGCCGCCACGCTGAACGGGATGATGCAGGAGGTCGTCATCCAGGGGGGGTTTACCGAGGCCCAGATCGAGGGCATGAAGGTGGCGGGTAAGACGGGGACCGCAGAGTCGGGCAACGGGCCGCCGCACTCGTGGTGGATCACCTTCGCCCCCGCAGACGACCCGGAGATCGCCATGTGCGTTATGATCGAGAACGGTGGCAGGGCCGATAGGGGCGCCCTCCCGGTCGCGGGCCGCCTGATGCAAGCCTATCTCGAAGATGGAGTCTGAACGATGCAAGCGCTCGCGTCTATAATTCAGGTTCTGTGCAGCAACTAGTAGACAACCGTTACCGGCTCCTGAAACCGCTGGGTAGCGGTGGCATGGCGGACGTCTATCTGGCCCACGACGACATCCTGGATCGGGACGTGGCCCTGAAGGTGATGAGCACCCGCTACGCGAGCGACGAGGAGTTCGTCGAGCGCTTCAAGCGCGAGGCCCAGAGCGCTGCGGCCCTCTCGCACCCGAACATCGTCTCCATCTTCGACAGGGGCGAGTCAGAGGACGGGACGTACTACATCGCGATGGAGTACCTGCCCGGCGGTACCCTGAAGGACCGCATCCTGAAGCGCGGCGCGCTCCCCGCCCGCACGGCCGCCGCCGTGGCGCTCCAGATGGCCGAGGCCCTGAGGGCCGCGCACGAGCGGGATGTGATCCACCGCGACATAAAGCCGCACAATATCCTGATCACGGGCTCAGGGGACGTGAAGGTGACGGACTTCGGCATAGCGAGGGCGGCCTCGTCTTCTGCCATGACGAGGACGGGCCACATCCTCGGTACGGCCCACTACATCTCGCCCGAGCAGGCGATGGGCGAGCCCGTCGGCCCGGCGAGCGACCTCTACTCCCTCGGCATCGTCCTCTACGAGATGCTGACCGGCGAGCTGCCCTTCGACGCCGACACCCCAATAGGGATCGCGATGAAGCACGTCAACGGACACCTGCGCCCGCCGCGGGACCTGAACCCTTCGGTCCCCAACGGCATCAACGCGATAACGATCAGGCTGCTCGCCAAGTCCCCCGAGGACCGCTACGGGAGCGACTCCGAGCTTATAGAGGACCTCGAACGCGTCTGTGCCGGCCTGGACCCCACCGGCGCCACCACGGAGATGATGACCCGCGCCATGCCAGCGGCGGCGGCGACCACGCGCATGAACGCCCCGCCTCCCCCACAGGTGGCAGAGAGGAACAAGAAGCGTCGCGGGAATGCCGCGCCGCTCCTGCTCGTTTTTCTTGGGCTCCTCGTCCTGGCCGCGCTAGCCTGGGCCGGTTACCGTCTGCTCCAGGAGAGACCAGACCAGCGCCCAAGATAGGCGTCCCCAACCTGGTCGATATGGACCTCGCCGAGGCGAGAGACAGCGTCGGTGACGATTTCGACCTGAGGGTGGCGAAGAGCGTCGACGGCGAGAGACCCGAGGACACCATACTGAGTCAGACCCCCAGTTCCGGAAAGGCGGAGAAGGGATCGGAGATCTCGGTCACGGTCGTCGGGAGACAGGTGGCACAGGTGCCCGACGTCGTCGGCTCGGAAAGCGAGGCGGCCGCACAGGAACTAAGAGACGGCGGCTTCGAGGTTCAGGTGAACGAACAGGAGAGCTCGTTCGACGAGGAGGGGATGGTCATGAGCCAGAACCCCGGGGGCGGCGAGCAGATCGAGGCCGGCTCCGGCGTGACCATCACCGTCGGTACCGGCCCCTCCAGCGTGCAGGTCCCGAACCTGTTCGGGACCACCCGGGCGGAGGCCAGGTCGATACTCGAGGGAACGCGGCCTCCAGTTGGGCACGACGAGCCGGGAGTACAACGACCAAGTCGCGGAGGGCAACATCTTCTTTCAAGATTTCGCGGAAGGACAGAGGGTAGAGCCGGGGACGGCGGTCAACGTCACGGTCAGCCTGGGCGTAGAGCAGGTCCAGGTCCCCGAGGTCTACGGCCTCACCGTCGAGGATGCGCAAGCGACCCTCATCGAACGCCGGGCTGAACTCCACCCCGTTGAGGTCGAGATGACAAAGAGCTGGCGGGCACCGCGCTCGCCACCGACCCAGAGGCAGGCACGCTGCTGGACCCTGGCTCCACAGTGACCCTCTACTTCAGCCCAGGTCCTCCCCTGGTCACCACGACGACGCCTGAGCCCTCGACCCCGCCCGACGATACGGCCCCACCCGAAACCGAAACCCCCGAGGACCAGGCGCCGCCCGACGCTACGGCCACACCCGAACCCGAAACCCCCGAGGATCAGGCGTCGCCAGAGCCAGGCCAGGGTAGCCAGGGCGAAGGAACCGGTAACGCGGGACTGCCCGACGGGTCTGGCCCCTCCGGACCCGGAGGCGGCAACAGCGGGCCCGGCGGTGGCGGTAACGGCGGCGGGGGTGGCGGTACCGGCGGTACCGGCGGCGGGGGTGCCGGCGGGTCTGGCGGTGGGGGTACCGGTGGATCTGGTGGCGGGTCTGGCGGTGGCGGCCGAGCGCAAGACTCGAAGGAGAGCGAGGAGTAGTACGGCGTGCCAGCACGCTACGCCCTTACGGGCTCCGCTTGTCAGCACGGCGCTTGCAGCGCCTTGTCAGCGTTTCGGGTTAGCTGACGGGCTGTCAGAGTCCTTCGAGGAGTTCCCGGTTTACGTAGTCTGCGAGGGAGTCGATGTTCGTCTCTACGGGGGGGTCTACTTCGACGAAGCTGTGGCGGCCGATGGCGTTCTCCTTGAGCCAGTCTCTCTCGACGGGTTTGGCGCTCGCGAGGTCGTAGCCGGTCTCGAAGTAGGCCGCGCGTAGTTCGCCGGACTGCAGCTCGAGCACCAGGATGGGGTACTTACCGGGGGAGTTGGCCAGGATCTTTACTTTTTCGTCGGCCGGTCTGCTTTCCATATGAATAGTTTACCGCTGTAACAGCGAAATGCTGAGGTCTTGCCCTCAGCATTTCGCGCGGTCAGCTCTCAGCTCTCAGCTTTTTGTCCTGGCTGAAAGCTGAGAGCTGATGCCTGAGAAGCCGGCGGGGGTGGGAGGGGGCCGTGATAGAATCGCAACAGCATGAAGACACCATTTGACATTCATATTCGTGGAGGGAGTCATTATGTCAGATCCCATTCCCAAAGACGCAGGAACTGAGGCCGGACCCTCAGAGAATATCACTGATGAACCTTTGCTCAACAGGCTGCCGCCGGACGACCTCCCCGAGGAGTTGCTGCTCCGGCGTCTCGGGAGGCTCGACACCAGGCGCGCCCTGGCGGAGCTTTGCAGGAACGTGCCTGGCCTCGAGGAGGTCCTCCTTCCAAGGGGAATACAGGCCGACGCCCTGACCCGCAAGTCAGGCGGCGGCGCGCCGCTGCTCAGGGGCATCGCGCGCAGGGTCTCGCAAGACGCCGCCGCCTGGGGCGCGTTTCGTACCGCCGTCCAGGAACAGATCCCACCCGAGACCTTCGACGCCCTGGAGGGCCTCTCGCCGGATACCCTGGGGGAGGTCAGGGAGACCCACACCACCGAGGGCCTGCTGCTGGCCGCCCTCAGCACGGAGGAGGAGCCCGAAGAGGGCGTCGTCGAGATGCTGGTGGACGCCTGGCGGGATGAGAGGGGCGCGGCGGAGAGGCAGGCCTCCGAGGACGCGCACGTCAGGGACCTCGAGGCCGAGCTGGAGCGCATTAAAGGGGAGAACGAGAGGCTCTCTTTCGCCTCCAGGGCTGCCAGGGAGAGGGCCGCGGCCCTCGCCGAGGAGGTAGAGGTACTGACCGGCGAACGCACAGGCACCTCCGAGCTGGTCAGGAAGGCCGAGGAGAGGGCCGCTTCGGCCGTGGACGCACGGGGCATGCTCGAGGAGCGCGTCGAGACCCTCGAAAAGCGGAGCGCCCAGCTCGAGAGGGCCCTCGAGGGCGAACGCAAGGCCTACTCCACGGCGGCCGAGCGCGTCGAGGAGTTGCACGAGGAGCTCGGTAACGTGGTAGAGGAGCGAGACCGGATAAAGAACGCCCTGCAGGACGCGCACTTTACCGACAGGGGTTTCGGGGAGCTCCTGGTACGGGCCATCAAGAACGAGGTCGCGTCGTTGCCCACCTCGCTCGAAAGTACCGCTCGGGCCGCCCGCCTGATGGAGTTCATGGCCAAGGTGCTCCAGGCGCAAGCCGACCTGCGCGGCGGCCCCAGGGAACCCGGCCCAAGGACAAGTGAGGAAGACCCCGACGATAAGGACCCTTCTCAAGCTAGCCGGCCGGCAGGCAGCGTCACGGTCGGGGGCTACGCCAGGCCGAGGCCGACACTCTCCTTTAGGGCGCTGGGAGGGGCCGGGGAGGTGGGTGGAAGCAGCCACCTCCTCGACTTCGGCAAGGCGAAGATACTGGTTGACGCGGGGATAAAACCGGACGGACGCGGCCCCTCTACGCCCGACTTCGGCGGACTGAACGGCATCGACGCGGCCGTCATAACGCACGCGCACCTCGACCACTGCGGGGCGCTACCCCTGCTCGTCAGGGACAGGCCTGGCATGCCGATCTACTGCACGCCCCCTTCGGCCAAGCTCATAGTCAGCGCGCTCAACGACCACGCCGCCATGGGCGGCGGGCTGCCTGGCGGGGCGCCCATCCACGAAGTGAGAAAGCGGCTGGTCCCGGTGCCCTTCGGAAAACCGCTCGACGTCGGGGGTACCAAAGTCACGCTGACCGAGAGCGGCCACATCCTGGGGGCGGCGAGCGTGCTCTTCTCCTCGGGGCCTTCCACCGTCTTCCACACGGGGGACATCTGCATGGAGAACCACTTCTCGATCCCCTCGGCGCGGCTCCCCGAGGTCAGGGACATAGATTTGCTCATCATGGAGGCCACCCTGGCCGACCAGAAGCCGCAACCGTTCTCGGAGTCGATCAGGACGATGGTCGAGGTCATAAACGAGACAACGTTGGAGCGGGGCGGGACGGTCTTGATCCCCACCTACGCCCTGGGTCAGGCACAGGAGATCATCCTCGGCATAAAGCACTACGGCAGGGAGTATGGCCTGGACAAGGACGTCTTCATCTACGTGGACGGCTCCGTGGTCACGACCTCGGAGAGGCTCTACGCCGAGCAGCTCGGGTACATGAAGCCCTACCTGCAACACAGCGACCCGCGGGAGATCTTCTTCTCCGAGAACATCAGGGCCGTCTCCAACGACGACAGCGCGCGCGAGCGCATCCTCACGAACCCCTGCGCCATAATCGCCTCGCCGGTGACGATGCAGGGAGGGGCTAGCGCCTTCTACCGCAGGCGCCTCCAGAAGAGCCCGGATAACGCCGTGATCCTGCCCTCCAACGCCGCAGCCTCCTACGGAACGCACCGCGCGGAGGGCGAGGAGGAGCAGTGGCGGGTCGAGCGGGTGAGCTTCGCCGCGCACTGCACCCAGGACGAGTTGCTTGGCATCACCGAGAAACTCATGCCACGCCAGATCATCCTGATACACGGCTCCAGGCGCCGTATCAGCGACCTGGCCTTCAGGCTGGCCCCGAACCACAAGATCCACACCCCCGCCGTCGGCGAGACCGTCCGCACCGTCCTGTAGGGGCGGGTTTGAAACCCGCCTCTACACTGCCCGAGGTCATCCGGCTGCGGGATACTCGCGGTGAGCGCCCTGAAAACGCCGCCGGTATCGGGGAATTCTGGTACGAGCCGGAGGTCTGGGCTCTCCCCCTCTCCCCCGACGCCCGCGTGCTCTACGCAGGCCTCTGCTCCTTCCTGGGACACAGGGAGATCAATCGCAAAGACCTCCGCAACACGCTAAAGGACCATCCTGATTCGGAGATAGAGCGCGCCCTCGCAGAGCTAGTCAGTCACGACCTTCTCGTCCCCGATGCGGCCCGGGGATACGAGGTGCGTTCGGTGGGCGAGTTCGGAACGCGCCCGCCTTATCCTTGAGAAGGGCAACGATCATGGGGTTCTCGGGGTGCGGTTACGTAAATTGTGAGAAGACGGTACGTGGTTTGGGCGGTTCGCGAACCGCCCAATCTGCGACGGCCGCACTCTACGAGAGCCGCAGCCGGCCGTACACGAGCGCGGTCGCGAAGGACGCCACCGGCAGTATCACGACGAGGGCGGCCGTACCCCCCATCCATTCTCCCCAGATCTCCGAGCCGGTGAGCGCCAATCCTCCCAACGCTCCCGCGTCGGCGACGGCCTCCTCCAGCACCACGGCGAAGGCGGCGGTAAGGAACACCAGCTCGAAATTGCCCCTCGCCAGCTGGTTGCTGCGCCTCAAGGCCGCAAGCGGCCCCAGGCGCTCCCTGACGATCACCGGCGCGAACAACGACCAACGGGTCATCAGCCAGAGGCCGGGAATGATCAGCAGGTTCGCCGCCGCGGTCGGCAGAGCGATGGCGGCGAACGAGGCTACCGCAACTACCGGTACGACGGGCGCCGCGAGGACCAGGTTTATGAAGACTCTGGGCAGCGAAATCGAATCCGGGCTGCGACGGGCCTCCGACGTCAGCCGCTCCGCGTACGCCACGTAGAGGTAGAAGGCGAGCGACTCCGTCAAGAACGCCCCTGCGTGTTCGAGGAAGGGTCGGTCAGCGGGGAGCAGGTAGGGGGACTCGGTCAGCGCCCCCAGTAACAAGGCCGGGGCGACCGTCGCCACGGGGTGGCGGAGTACGATCGCGAGGGCCTCTCGCCAAACCGCCCATGCGCGGACTGGCTCGTTCATTTATGCCTCTCCTGTCAACGTCGAGACTTCTGCACGGCGTTATCCTGGCCAGCGGAGCTCGGTCGGAGCTTGCCGGCCCTCCAGCAGGTCACCTAGCGAATACGGCTCGTCGGTCCAACGTCTGCCGGCGCCGCCGGTGAGGGAAGCCAGGTCGATCAGGCGCCCCACTATCCTGAGGCAGAAGCCGTTTATGATGTCGTCGGGATCGTCTACCTTGCCGCGGGCCTTCGCCACGAAGAGCCCGGTGGTCTTCCACACCCCGTCTGCGTACACGGCGAAGGTCTGGCAGGGTGCCTCTGGGGCCTCTCCCGACCAGCCGAGGATGCGGCCGGAGTAGCCAGAAGGCTTCAGGCTGTAGCGGCTCAGCTCCTCGTGCATGAGGTCCTCGTCGGTCTCGGCCGCAGCTCCTGGCACGACCCCGAACGTGACGCCGGCCTCGGAGCCAGGTTCCGCCACGGCCCGCAGGTCGAACGCGCCGCCAGCGTAGGCGGTCTCAATAGCGAAGCCGGCCTGCCGCCCGAGCACCGAGGTGTGCTCGAGCCCGGCGAAGAGACGTTCGGCGAACCGCCGGGCCGTCGCCTCGGCCTCACGGATTTGTCCGAGGGAGCGGTCGGCCTCTTCGCGGTAGCGGCGCAGGCGGGCGAGCGCGCTCTCCTCGAAACCCAACCGTCTAGTCCTTGACCCAGAGACGGAGCACGCGGTCGGCGAGACCGGGGAGGAGCGCGACGCCGGCGACGAAGAGCCGGTCAGGGATCGTGACGTACACGTCGCGGGGGCCCTTCTCGGCGGCGTCGGCTATCTTGTGCGCGACCCTCTCTGGCGTCACGCCCCCTGGACGCCAGCCGCGTTTCTCGCTCTTGGTGCGCCTGGAGTTCTCCCTGAAAGCCGTGCGGGTCGTGCCTGGATAGACGCTGGTGACGGAGATGCCCCTGGCGGCGACCTCCACCCTGAGCGCGTCGGTGAGCGCGTTCAGGGCCGATTTGGTGGCGCAGTAGGCGCCAACCTTGGGGATGGCCCGCTTGCCGACCACAGAGGAGACGTTGATGATGCGTCCCCCCTCCCCCATGTGCGGCAGGGCGGCCTGGATGCAGTTCAGCGGGCCCACGGTGTTGACCTCGAATACGTGTCGCAAGTCCTCGGCCCTGACCTCGGAGATCCTGCCCGAGAGACCCAGCCCGGCGTTGTTGACGAGAACGTCCAGTGACCCGAACTCCCCGACGGCCCTCCGGACCATCGCCCCGACGGAGGTCCTGTCCGAAACGTCCGTCTCGACGGCGATAGCCAGGCCACCCGAGGCGGAGATCCCCCGCCGCAAGGCTTCGAGCCTGTCAACGGCTCTCGATGCGAGCACGACCGAGGCGCCGCGCGCGGCGAGCTCCCTCGCCGTAGCCTCGCCTATGCCACTCGAAGCGCCGGTGACGACTGCCACCTTGCCTCTCAAAGTTTGATCCACCGGATGACTATCCGAAAAAAGTGGGGCGTGTTCCGCCCGGGAGACGGCCCCTCACCAGGTCGGGCGCCAAGGCGGGAAAACGGGAGGGTCCTGATAACACAAGGAGATGTCGTAGAGCTCGCGGAATATCTCCATGATCTCCTCCTTGCGACGCTCCTCATGGGCGGTCAGCCTCTGGGATCGCTTCAAGTTCTCCAGCCAGCGTAGGCTCTGCATCTTGCTGACCACTATCTTCCTTCCTTCCATTCCTCGCGAGCCAGTATGTTAGCACGCTTCGGCCTTCGGCCTCCGCTTGTCAGCACGCTCCCTGCGGTCGCTTGTCGGCACGCATCGGGCTTCGCCCTCGCTTGTCAGCACGCTTCGGCCTTCGGCCTCGCTTTCAGCTTTCTTGGGTTCCGGCCACGCCCGGCTCACAGGTGGAATCGCTGCTCGCGGCGATCGGGGTCGACACTCAAGGCGAGGCCCCAAGACGACTTCCTGACAAGGCGCCCAAGGCGAAGCCGAAGGCGCCGTGCTGACAAGCGAGGGCGTTAGCCCGAGCGTGCTGACAAGGCGCGAAGCGCCGTGCTGACAAGCGGAGGCGAAGCCGAAGCGTGCTAACGGTTGTTGATGAGCCTTGTGGCCTCTTTGCGGTCGCTCACGCCGAGAACCTTGTAGGTGGCGCGCAGGTGTTGCTTTACGGTGGACTCGGAGAGAAAGAGGCTCTTGGCGATCTGGGCGTTGCTGAATCCTTTGGCGACGAGCTGCAGAATTTCCCTCTGGCGGGCGGTGAGATCGTCGAGGTCAGCGGGCTCTTCGTCGACTATGAGTTGTTCCAGGAGCTTCCTCGGTACGACGATCTCGCCCCTGGCGGCCACCTCCGCGGCGCGGGCTATCTGATCCAACTCCATCTCCGCGTGGATGAAGCCCCTGGCCCCGAGTCTCAGGGCGGCGCGGGCGAGCGGCAAATCGGCGTGCAAGCCGAAGACCAGGATCGGCATGTCAGGGTCGAACCCCCTGATACGCTGTATCGCCTTCGAGAGGCCCTCCGTGCCTCCCGTGTCGAGGATGGCGCAGAAAGGAACCTCGCCGTCAGGCGGAGCGGATCTCCCGAGGTGCACCCGCGCGGTGTCCTCGAAGACGCTCTTCAAGCCCGCTGCCACCACCGGGTAGGAGCAGTCGATCCAGACGAGGCCAAGGGACTCGCCAAGAGCCTCGCGCCCGACCACCGATCGCCCCGTCTCCGTCCGCTCCACCCCCAAACGAACCCCCGATCACACCCGCACGTTGCTGTCCATGCAAGCCCCCTCCGACACGAACGGGGCCCGCAGCGATTCTACCAGAACACGACCAGGTACTAGCACCCCAGACGTGTTGTCTCGTGCGGATCAAGAGGTGTAGACAAGATAACATCCGCCGTCTACAATTAGCATCGCTCGATTTGTGTTAAGGACACGTTAAGGAAAACTAAGAAGGTTGGAGGGGATCTAGCCGAAGGAGGGAAGGCTGCGGGAGAACGCGACGCGAGACTGATGGATCGAATATTCGGGAGAGCCTGGTGGTGATGGGCGATCTATCGAGGCGATGTTGGGTAGTGGAAATCCGAACCAACAGGGAGGATGGTAAATGAGAGCAGCATTGAATGGATTGGGCAGGGGAGGCCTGCTGGCGGTAATGGCCGCCCTGGTCGCAGCGCTCGTGGTGGTGGCCATGTTGGTCGTCGAGCCCGCTACGCAACCGCCCAGGCCGACACAGGGAAAAGCACGGCTACTGCCACGGGACGGGGAGCGATACTAACCCGTACGTGCTCGTCGTGGTGCAGATGCGGGCAGTCCGCAGGATGGAAAGCATCAGAATCACCTGGAGGCGGATTTCAGCCGAGGAACTCATCCGGACATAGACCTGGGTCCTAGCCACACCAGAGGAGCGAGTTCAGCGCAGATCCTGTTGCAAGGACGCGAACTCCGAGTCGCCAAGCCCGAGCCGCGTACTCCGAGCCCGAGCCCGATCTCCGAGCCCGACCGCGACTCCGAGCCCCGACTCCGAGCCCGAGCCCGATCTCCGAGCCGCGAGCCCGTCTGCGAACCCGTACCCCGATTCGAGCCCGACCGCGAGTCCCGAGCCGAACCCGTACCCCGATTCGAGCCCATCTCCGAGCCCAGAGTCGAACCCGAACAACCCGAACAACCCGAACAACCCGAACAACCCGAACAACCCGAACAACCCGAACCGAACCCTGAACAACCCGAACAACCCGAACCGAACCCGAACCGAACCCGAACAACCCGAGCCCTGGACCGAACCCGAGCCCGAACCCGAATCCGAGCGCTGCACCGAATCCTGCGCCCGAGCCCGAGTGCTTCGCCGAGTCCGAGTGCTTCGCCTAGCCCGAGTGCTTCGCCTAGCCCGAGTGCTTCGCCCAGCCCGAGTGCTTCGCCCAGCCCGAGCTGCTTCGCCCAGCCCGGCTGCTTCGCCTAGCGCGAGCGCCTCGCCCAGTCCGAGCGCTTCTGCGAGCCCGAGCGCTTCGGCGTCTGCTGGAGCTGATAAGGGCAACCTACCGGAAACCGGCGGTCCCGGCAGTTCGGCCCTGTTGTTGTCGATAGGAATCATGATCCTCGCCGTAGCCGGCACGCTGATCGTGGTAAGGAACCGCCTCATCGGCTAGCGATTTCGGGGGAGGGGAGAAAGTCTCCCCTCCCCCTCAGCACGCTTCGGCTTCGCCTCCGCTTGTCAGCACGTTCCAGCCTTCGGCTTCCACTTGTCAGCATGCTCGGGCTAACGCCCTCGCTTGTCAGCAACGCTTCGGCTTCGCCTCCGCTTTCAGCTTTTTGGTTCCGGCCTCGCGTTGCGGCGTGCAACGAACCGCCGCCCACGGCGGTAGGGTTGTAAGCTCGTAGCGAGGCTCTGGGACGACTTCCTGACAAGGCGCCGACCGGAGGGAGGCGCCGTGCTGACAAGCGAGGGCCGTAAGGCCCGAAGCGTGCTGACAAGGCGTGAAGCGCCGTGCTGACAAGCCTGCGAAGCAGGCGTGCTGTCACGCGTTAGCGTGCCCTCGGGCCGGTGATGCCGTTCGGGAACCTGGATTTGAGCCTTTCCTCGTATCCCGGACCTCGTGCCTGCTCGCAGCGCTTCAGGAGGAAGGCCGTGGTCGCGTTCATCCTGGTTGGCGCGGCATCAGGCGCCTGTCCGGCATCTTTCAGCAGCACGACCCCCTGCTTCACGCCTACTCTTCGCCCCACGAGAAGGTTGGCGTGGGCAAGATCGAAGGCTCCGCTCGCCCGCAGGGCTGGCGGCAGTCCCAGGATGGCGGGGAACACGTAGTTGCCTGATACCGCCAGGTAGGCGGAGTCGCTCTGGCGCGACTGCCGTTGCAGGTTCGACGCAGACAGGGAGAGAACCCTGCACCCGCCGCTTATCCTCTGGACCCAGAGCGCATCGGGCGGTGTTCTTCGGAGGGCGTTCTGATCCGGGTCGCAGTTGGCCTGGACGTTTGGCCGCGGCTGGCAGATACCCTGATCCAGACGCAGTCTCGTCCACTCGTGCCGCCCGCCGTCCAGGAACATCAGGTAGTTGGCCTGCGGCACGTTGATCGCCGGCTCGGAGACGACGAGGATGCGCTCCCCTTCCGGCACGTTCCGGGCCATCCAGTCGACCATCAGGGCGGTCTGGGGCGCCACCCTGTGTTGCCCCGTAGTCAACCCACGAGCGAGGTTTTCGGGCAGCAGGGCCCGAACGCTTTGGGCGGAGGCCGTTAGTAACAGCACCGACAACGCGGCGGCGGCCACGGCGCCCGCCATCCGGTAGGAACGGCTGCGTCCCCGCCACGCCGTCGCGGCGGCGGCCACCACGAGCGCGGCCAGGACGCAGAACACCAGCACCTGGGGGACAAGGAACTGGCGCGCGGCCCAGCGCTGCACCGCAAGCAGGAGGCACACGGGCGCCTGGAAGAGCAGGGCGAGCGAGAGGATCGTCCACTCCCCTCTCTCCCGGAACGCCATCCAGGCCGCGTACCCGACGACCGCGAGCAGAGCGGGCACGACGACGATACCGGGCGCCAGAAGGTTGGCGAGAAACTGCCTCAAGGCCACGAAGGACACCTTGCCGAGGGCATGGGAGGCCGTGGAGAGCAGCAAGCCGGTCAGTGCGACGGTCCACAAGAGTACCAGGAGACGGCCGCTCCACCGGCGCCGGCGTTCGTCGGCCAGGAAGCGGTCTACCATCCCCGAGGCGTAGGCTGCTACGGCGAGTATCAGGAGGATTACGGCTGCTATCAGGATCGGTATTCGCAGTTCGTCCGGCAAGCTGCCCACCAGGTACACCTCTCCGGTAACGAGGTAAGCCCAGATCCACCACGGCAGGCACACGAGGGTCACGCCCAGGTAGTGCCAGAGTGCCCCGCGCAGCTCCCAGTCAAGCAGGAGCACCGCGAGCAGGGCGAGGGGCAGGTCGACGATGGCGGTCTCCTTGGTCAGTATGGCGATCCCGAGGAGCACGCCGGAGAGCAGGGAGAGCAGGGTGCCGCCCCTCTCTATGGCCCCAAGCAGGGCCAGCAGCGAGAGCAGATAGAACGTCAACTGCAGGGCGTCTATGTTGATCCCGACCGTGGCCTCGACGTTGTAGCCGAGCAGGCTGACGAGCGCGGCGGCGATCAGACCGGCCACCGGGGTCGAGATCCGCCTGAGTAGAAGGTACGCCAACAGCGGGTTGAGCAGCGCCAGCAGGCGTAACGCCCACACCAGCTCCACCGTGTCGCGCCCGAGGATGAGGATCAGGGAGCCTACCAGGGCGGGCAGGCCGGGGCCGTGGCCGCCGTTGAACTCCGAGATGGTGTCCAGGTCCTCCAGGACCCCGCCGGAGATAAGCTGCGAGCCGGCGAGCAGGTAGCGGGCCGTGTCGTTGCCGCTGATCGTCCAGTGTTGTCCGAACCAGAGTAGCGGCGGGATGGAGAGGACCACTATGAGAGGAACGACCACGAGATCCGCCCAATCGGGAGGGGAAGATTCCGAGCCGGGCAAGAGGGATTTCAGAGACCTACTCGTCCTTTGTATGAGAGCATCTCCTCTCTATACCGATGGACCGCCGTCAATCGAGCTGGACATGATGCCAGGACCCGAACCATATGTGCTGCCGCAGGCTCTCGGGGCTCGTCGGTAGCGCCGTCGCTACGGGTAGAAAGTACAGGGCTGCGGCCACGGCGCAAGCGGCGAAGGCGACGACGACCCACGCACCCCAGGATCGGTATCCCCAGAGCCGGCAGAGCCAGTAGACGAGGGCCAGGATGGCGAAGGGGTAGATCGGCAAGTAGTTGTAGAGGTACGGTATCCGGGTGCCAGGCACCCACGGCAGCAAGAGGCATAAGTACCCTAGCAGTATGGGCACCAGCGGGTGGTCCGCAATGGGTCTCCAGCGGACCGCGCGGAGCCACCACAGCTCGCAGAAGCCGGCGATTACGGCGACGGTGCTCGACCACCAGACGAGCGGGTTGCCGACGGCCAGAACAGTCGCCACCTTGCCCGTCGCGTATTCCTGGTGGTAGAGCAGTACGGGCCGGGTCATGAGCGGCCAGCTCCACCAGGGAGACGCCTGGTCGTTGGGAACAGCATTGGAGACGTTCGCCAGGGCCTGACGGTGCCACCGAACCACGTTCTTGAACACGTTACTCTCGTTAAAGAACTGGCCTCCTCCAGTCGGGCTGATGAGTTGTCCGAAGAAGACTACGGCGAGGTAGACGACCGCGGGGACCCACAGGGTCAGGAGGAACGGCTTCAACAGGCCTCTGCGCCAGAGAATGTAACCGACGGGCGCGGCCAGCGGAAAGGCCGCCCACTTCACGGCGATCGTCAGGCCGAGCAGGACCATCGGCCACAGGACCTGCCCCCTCCGCTGGACGAGCAACGCCGCGAGAAAGGTCGCGAGCATAAAGAAGACGAGGATGCCGTCCATGAGCCCCGTCCGGGAGTAGACGATCAGGATCGTCTCGCAGGCGATGAAGGTGGCGAGCAGCAGGGCCGCGAGCCTCTCCTTGAAGTAGTACCAGCCGAGGACCGCCGCGAGAGGAACCATGGCGCAACCGAACAGCGCCGGCATCACCCGCCACCCGATGGCCGTGTCCCCGAAGAGGGCGATGCCGATGGCGATGATGAACTTGCCGAGGGGAGGATGCAGGTCGAAGAACGGGACCTCGTTCAAGTAGTTCCTGGCGAAGACGGGGAAGTAGATCTCGTCCCACACAAGCGTGGGTGGGAACCCGAGATGATACAACCTGGCGAACCATCCCATCGCCAGCGCGAAAGTGGCTATGAACACTACCGCGTAGTCGGCCCACGGCCTTCTATGTACCTGGGGGGACTTCACACCGCGCATGTTACTAGCATTTCAGCATTTCAGCATTTCAGCACTTTGTTTTGGTCTTGGCCTGAGGTAGTGAGGGCTCTGTATACTACCGGCGTGGCCAACGTAGTCGTGGGCGTGACGGGCGGGATCGCGGCGTACAAGGCGCCGGGGGTGATCCGGCGCCTCAAGGAGGCCGATCATACCGTCCGCGTCGTGGCTACGAAGGCGGCTTTCCGCTTTGTCCCCGAGGAGACGCTCTCCATCGCGGCCGGCGGCAGGGTCCACACAGATATAACCTGGTGGGAACACTCGGGCCGCGTCGAGCACGTCTCCCTCGCCCGCTGGGCCGACCTCCTCCTCGTCGCCCCGGCCACCGCCGACGCGATGGCAAGGGCCGCCATCGGGCTCGGCGACGACCTTCTCTCGGCGACGGTCCTGGCCGGCGCGAAGAGGGTCCTCTGGGCCCCCGCCATGAACCCCGAGATGTGGAGCAGCCCCTCGACCGTCCGCAACGTCGAGACGCTTATGAGCTGGGGCCACCGTTTCGTCGGCCCAGCGGAAGGCCTCATGGCGTCGGAGGAAGAGAAGCCAGGGGTCGGCCGTCTCGCAGACGAAGCCGAGATCGTGGCCGCCGCAGAAGAAGCACTAACGCACGGAGGACGCTACAGCGAATAGCAGAGGTCAAGACCTCTGCTATTCGCGCATTTCAGCCGGTCAGCACTTCAGCATTTCAGCTTTTTGTTCTTGCTGAAATGCTGACTGGCTGACTGGCTGACCGCTGAGCAGCTAGCAATGAATTGCTAGCTGCTTTGGAACTTTCGCAGGTAATCTTTCAATGCGTGCTCGGTGCTCGGGAAGGCCATCTCCGCCCACGGGAGGCCGTCCCTTGGGAAGCTCCGCACATCCATCGTCTCGTCCAGGGGCGCGGGTTCGCCGCGGGTAACCTCCGCCGCGAAGACGGCTATGGCAGGTATCTGTCCCTCGTAGGTGTAGAGGCCGACGATCTCTTTGACCCTGATCCCCAACCCCGTCTCCTCGAGGACCTCGCGCCGTGCCGCATCCTCAGCCCTCTCGCCGCGCTCCACGAAACCGCCGGGGAAGGTCCACTTTCCGTACCCAGGCTCGATGTCCCGCTGGACGAGCAGCACTCCCCCTTCTAGCTCGAAGAGCGCCCCGGCCACCAGCTTCGGCCCCAGGTAGAAGACGAACCCGCAGTCCTCGCATACCAGGCGTTCGGGGTCCCCGTCCTTCAGGAGCCGCGGCGACAGACGGCCGCCGCAGCACGGGCAGAACCTGTACTCGGCCGAGTAGTGTTCGATCTCCATAGCCCACTCAGGATAGCCCGGCTCAACCCGCCATGATAGAATCTCGCCCCACGCGGACGTAGCTCAGTTGGTAGAGCGCCAGCTTCCCAAGCTGGAGGTCGCGGGTTCGAAGCCCGTCGTCCGCTCTTCTCTCGTGGATCCGCGAGCAGTCGGGTACACCCTCCGACGAGGGTTGTGCACGCATCATGCTGCGTGGGTCGTCCACCCGAAGAGATCCCTGCTTGTATGGAGAAATATTAAGATCGTCGCGTGGTGCCAACCATGGTGAACGTTCAGGATCTCCCATACGTAACACCGGACAGCATGCCATGAGCCGGCGAAGAGAGTGATAGATACGGGAAGAGTCAAGAGAGGTGCCCGAAGGGAGGGGGTGATGATCCACGGAAGTACGCCAGGGAGCACATCGGAGTTGTTTACTACGCAGTACAACACAAGAGATTATGTTAAGATTCGTAACAATTTACTTAGAAGTATTGCGCGGCGAATGATTTTGGTGTAATAATACGTTGGCTGGAGGACAGAGCGGTAGGGGGGACCCTCCGCCCGAGAATAAGGAGAGTAAGCAAATGAGCAAGAGAGCACCGATGCTGCTGGCGGCGATAGCGGTGATGGTGGCGCTATTCGCCACTGCGGCTTACGCGGCCCAAATCCAAGGTACCGAAAAAGCAGACTTCCTCAATGAGAGCCAGCGGGGCGACAACGATCACGGCCCTCGCTGGTAACGACGAAGTTTATGCCGGTCTTTACGACCCACTTGAGACCCCAAGGGGTGATGGGGATAGGGACAGGGTGCACGGGAATAAGGGCAACGACTACATCGACCTGTGTGGACGAAGACGGTAAGGACATTGCCTACGGTGGTAAGGGCGAGAGAAGACCAATGCTTTGGTGATGAGACTGAGGCCATGGATGGAGGCGACAAGTTACTTCGGCTGCGAGTGCGACTCACATAATGGTAGACGCAGATAAAGTAGTATATGCTGGGAATAGGCCGTCCTCCAACCCCCTCTGAGCACCCAGAGAGGAGCAGCCTGACTCCAGAGTAAGAGGCTGCTGGCAGCTGACTTACTCCAGGCAGCAAGGAGGACGAAAGGCCCCGGGAATCCCCGGGGCCTTTCGCTTTGTCCTCTAGCCCACATCACAGGCCTACATCGGAGCACCTACAGCGCATTCCGGTAACATTCTCTCCATGCAGCGCGTCATGCTGCGTGGGTCGTCCACCTGAAGTGATCTCTGCTTGCATGGAGAAATATTAAGATCGTCGTCTGGTGCAGCCATGGTGAAGGTTCGGGGGTTCCCCTCCGTAATACCGGATATCTGCCATTAGCCGGCCATCAGCCGGCGAAGAGAGCGATAGGAGGGGGTGATGATGACGAAGAGTCGAGGAAGGCATCCGAACTGTTTTCTGCGCGGTACAACACGGGGTAGATCGTTAAGATTCGAAGAGGATTCACTCAGAAGTATTGCGTGGCACGTAATTTTAGTGTAACGAATACGTCCGCTTGGAGGAAAGAGCGGTAGGGGATCACCCTCCGCCCGAGGATAAGGAGAGCAAGGAAATGCTTAGAAGGGTAACTCTATTGGCTGCCGTGATAGCAGTCATGACTATGGTAGTCGCCGGGGCTGCTTGGGCCGCCAACATCTACGGCACCAACGGTCCGGACGAGTTAGATGGCACCGCCGACGACGACACGATCCGCGGCTTCGCCGGCAACGACTTCCTCAAGGGGCTCCCTGGCAACGACGAGCTCTACGGCGGGGCGAACTCCGACACGCTGTCCGGTGGCTTGAGCGCCGACGATCACTACGGTCAGGCGGGCAGCGACGAGGTGCGTGGCGGGACCGGTGGCGATTACATCGAGGGTGGTACCGGAGCCGACATCCTCTTCGGCGCTGATGGGAACGACACGGTCAACGGTGTAGACGGGGTCGTGGGCAACGACTTCGTCTCCGGAGGCCCAGGGGACGCGGATGTGTGTACCGCGGACTCGCTGGACGAGATCGACGAAGATACCTGCGAGGATGAGCAAGTAGGCCCGCCCCCAGTGGCGGCTGGCAGCTAACGCACTTCAGCTAGTCAGCACTTCAGCTAGTCAGCACTTCAGCAAGAACAAGTGCTGAAATGCTTGCAATGGGGTTCAAATCCATTGCAAGCTGCTGTAAGGAGGACGAAGGGCCCCGGGTGGTCCCCCGGGGCCCTTCGCTTTGTCCCGTTTCCCGGTACACCAGGCCTCAGAGTAAATAGCATGCGTAGTGAATTCAGGTTTCAGGTTTCAGGTTTTGCGGCGGGAGTGTTCTAGCCGCGTCGTGGATTCCCGCTTTCGCGGGAATGACGGTGAGGGGCTGCGGGAATGGTGGGTGGCGGGCCGCGAGGGTCAGGCTACAGGGAGAAATCCTGTAGCCTGATGCCTGTAGCCTGATGCCTAATTACCCCTGATCTTACGCATCAGCCACTTGGCCGGGTCGTAGTACTCGTCGGCGACGCGCTCTTTGAGGGGGATGATGGAGTTGTCCGTTATGTGGATGTCTACGGGGCAGACCTCGGTGCAGCACTTGGTGATGTTGCAGTAGCCTATGCCGTTGTCTTCTTTGAGGTCGGGGAGCCTGTCCGCCTCGTCCATGGGGTGCATCTCCAGCCACTGGTTTCGGACGAAGAATCTGGGGCCTGCGAACTGGGCGTGCTTGTGGTGCGTTCTGAGGACGTGGCAGACGTCCTGGCACATGAAGCACTCGATGCACCGCTTCGGCTCGTAGAGGCGCTCGACATCTTCTTCGTACATCGTGAAGGGTGCTTGTTCGCTGGTGGTGAAGGGCGTGATGCCCTTGGAAACCTCGTAGTTCCAGGAGACGTCGGAGACCAGGTCCTTTATGACGGGGAAGGCGCGCATGGGACCGACGTGTATCTCGGCCCCGTCGTACTCCTCGACGCGGCTCTTGCAGAGGAGCTTGGGGCGGCCGTTGATCTCGGCGCTGCACGAGCCGCAGTGGGCGGCCTTGCAGTTCCAGCGGACCGCCAGGTCGGGGGCCTGCTCGGCCTGGATGGCCAGCACCGCGTCGAGGACGACCATGCCCTCGATCAGCGGTATCTCGTAGTCGACCTCCTCGCCGCCCTCCGCGTCACCGCGGAAGATCTTGAGCTTCGCCATCCTGTCGCTCTTGCCGAGGTTCTCGTCAGGTACGGGGGAGTGGGCCATCGAGGTCACTCCCCCCGGGTTGTTGCCGTTGCCTTCGCTCATGCTTTCGCCTTCGCCTCCTCCACGAGCGACGCCAGGTGCTCCGGCATCGGCGGTATCTCGCGCCGCTCGATGCCGATCTCGCCCTGCCCGTCCTTCGTGACTATGAAGTTGATCTTGCCAAGCTCCTCGTCGGGGCCGTCGTAGTCAAGCCTCCACTGCGCCCCGCGGCGCTCCTTGCGCTCGAGGGCGGTCCGAATGATGATCTCCGAGATCTGGACCAGATAACGTACGTCCTGGGCCGTATGCCAGCCGGGGTTGAAGAGCCTGGAGCCAGGAACGCTTATCTGCGGCAACCGGTCCTTGAGAGCGAGGATCTTACCCAGGCCCTCTTTGAGGGAGTCCCCGTCGCGCATCAGGTTCGCGTGCTCCATCATGACCTCCTGGAGCTGCTGCTGGATGAGGTACGGGCTCTCGCCCTCCTCCTTTTTTTCCAGCGGCTCGAGCACGCGCCCTATCTCCGTCAGCACCTCCGACTCGTCTATCTCCGCCGAGTGCACGCTCTCCTCGATGTAAGCCGAGGCACCCTCGCCGGCCCGCCTCCCGAAGACGAGCAGGTCGGACAATGAGTTCCCGCCGAGGCGGTTCGCGCCGTGCAGCCCGCCGGCGACCTCGCCGGCGGCGTAGAGGCCCGGCACGCTGGAGGCGGCGGTCTCCGGGTGGATCTTGATCCCACCCATCGTATAGTGAACGGTCGGAAACACCTCCATCGGCTCCCTGGAGATGTCTATGTCTGCGAGCTTGAGGAACTGCTCGTACATGGTCGGGAGCTTCTTCATGATCCCGTCGTACCCGAGGTGCGTGATATCCAGGTAGACGCCCCCATGCTCGCTCCCCCGGCCCTCCTGGACCTCGGTGTAGTTGGCCCTGGCCACCACGTCGCGCGTGGAGAGCTCCATCTTCTCCGCGTCGTAGTTCTCCATGTAGCGCGCGCCCTCGGAGTTACGCAGCAGCCCGCCCTCGCCACGCACGCCCTCGGTGACGAGAAGCCCACGCACGCCCGGGGGCCACACCATCCCCGTCGGGTGGAACTGCATCATCTCCATGTCCACGAGCTCGGCCCCGGCGTCGTAGCCGAGGACGACGCCGTCCCCGGTCCCCTCCCACGAGTTGGAGGTGACCTTGAAGATGCGCCCCCAGCCGCCGGTCGCCATGATGACGGCCCTGGCCTTGAAGTGGACGAACTTTCCGTTCTCCCGCGTGTAGGCCAGGGCGCCGACGACCCGCCCCTCCTTCTTGAAGAGCTTCGTTATCGTGGTCTCCATGTAGACTTCGGCGTCGGTGGCGAGGACCTTCTCCTGCATGGTCCTGATGAGCTCGAGACCGGTCCGGTCGCCGACGTGGCACAGGCGCCTGTAAGTATGGCCCCCAAAGGGACGCTGGGAGATCTTGCCTTGCGGCGTCCTGTTGAAGAGCGCGCCCCACTGCTCCAGCTCGTAGACTCTCTCAGGCGCTTCTTTGGTGAAGGTCTCGACCATCTGCCAGTTGTTTAAGAATTTGCCGCTCCTCATGGTGTCGATGAAGTGCTGGCGCCAGGAGTCGTCGGCGTCGACGTTCCCGACCGCGGCCGCGATGCCGCCCTCGGCCATGACGGTGTGGGCCTTGCCCAGCAGGCTCTTGGTAACGATGCCGACCGAGAGGCCGTGCTCCGCCGCGGCGACCGCGGCCCTCAAGCCAGCGCCCCCGGCGCCGATGATCAGGACATCGTGCTCGCGCGTCTCGTAGGCTTCACGACCCCCGTTCTGCCCGTCTCTCTGCAACTCCACCACCTACCCTATAATCGTCAGGTCGGGTATCACGCCTGCCTGAATGAGCCTGAAATATACGTCCGTGAGCAGCACCGAGAAGAGGCTGAACCAGGCCCACTGCGGGTGCCTCAAGTTCAGCCTGCTGATGCCGTTGTACATCTTGCGCCTCGCGTTGCCGCCCCTCACGCACGTGTAGCAGTCTTTGTTACCCCCGATCAAATGCCGCAGCGAGTGGCACGAGAGACTGTAAGTGGAGAGCAACACCACGTTTACGAGCCAGATAATGGAACCCACCTTCACCCCGAACGAACCTTCGGGGAAAAAGGTGAGCACGGTGTCGTACCACAGGAAGGCGAGCACGACGAAAGAGGCGTAGAGGAAGTACCTGTGGACGTTGTTTAGCACGAAGACGGCCCGCTCGCCCCTGTAGTTCTCGGCCTTGCGCGGCTCCTTCGCCTGAGCCCCGGCCTGGCAGGCCGGCGGGTCCCAGAAGAACGCCCTGTAGTACGCCTTGCGGTAGTAGTAGCACGTCGCCCTGAAACCGAGGGGCATCCAGATTATGAACATCGGCGCCGTTATGAAGGCCGGTATCCAATCGGGATGCGGTATCGGCGGCGAGTAGAAGGGCGAGAGATAGTCCCCGTACTCGCCGGGGAGGAAAGCCACGATGGAGAACGAGTAGAGACCGAAGATACTCAATACCATTACGACAGACACCGGCTCTACCCACCACGGTAGCCTCTTCCAGGCGGCGGCTATACTCGACAAACTCGTTCTCCCATCTAGATGCTTGTAACGTCTTGTAACTAAAGTCGTTTGCTGTGTTCGGGGAGTATAGATGATCGGAGAAAAGCCCGTTGTGAATCCGTTCCAGTCTGCACATAGATGTAGAGGGGGATGCTGCTGTTCTGGGCCTAGCCCGTCTCCAGCGCCCGGTATTTACTGCCCGCGGCCTTGCGCATGGCGAGGAGCTTCTTGCGTAGCATGCCGGCGTTCTCTCGCTCGCGCGGGGTGTTGGCGCGTCCGTTGAAGAGGTGCTGGTCATCGTTGTAGTCGTAGAGCTCTTCGAAGCCGTCCCGCCACCTGACGAACAGGAGGTTTTCGTGGTCCGCCCTGGCCTTGTTCCACTTGCGCATCCTTACCGAGTGCCAGCCGCGACCCTCGGCCTCGATGAGGAGAAACTCGCGGAACCGAGAACCCGGATTGCGCAGAACGGGTCGGATGCTCCGACCGTCGACCCCGGACGCGTCGGCACCCGCGAGGTCGCAGATGGTGGGCAAAAGGTCGACCTGGCTCACCAGGTGCCCGTTCTTGGTGTTCGCAGGGACTCCGGGTCCGCGTACCACAAAGGGGGTGCGGATAGACTCTTCATAGGGCCAGAGCTTCCCGCCGAGGTAGTGCTCGCCGTGCTGGAAGCCGTTGTCGGTGACGAAGAAGACCCACGTGTGCCCGATCTGGTTGGTGTTCGTAAGGACGGTCATCAGGCGGTCGACAGCGTCGTCTACCTCCTCGATCTCGCGGAGCTTGCCCCGATATTCTCGCGTCATCTCGCCTCTGGCCGAGAAGCGGGCGCGCTTGCGTACGAGGGTCGCCTTGTCGGAGAGGTCCTTGCCGCGTTCACCGAACGGGGTCGGGGGCCTGTCGCTCCGGTGCGTGCTTGCATACCGGTCGAGCGGATAGTATGGGCCATGCGGGGCGTGCGGCCAGAAGCAGGCGAACCAGGGTACGTCACGGCGGCTGCGGACGAACCTCTCCGTGTACGTCGCCGCCACCATAGTCTCGTTGCCCGCCTTGGTACCGTCTCGGGGGATGTCGATGCGGCCGTCGCCCCCGTTGCTGAAATAGATGTGGTTCTGGTTGTTGAGGTCCTCTAGCCTAGCCCACCAGCTATCGAATCCGGGGCATGCCCACCGGCCGTTCCTGAGGTTGTTAGTGAACTTGCCCGTCAGGTGACAGGAGTACCCGACGGCCTTGAGCCGCCTGGCTATGTTGCTGGCCAGCTCGCCGGAATCTACCAGGTCTTGCCAGGCACCGACAGTGGTCTCCAGTCCGGTGTTGTGGGACCACTTGCCTGTGAGCACGGAGCCCCGCGCCGGTCCGCAGACAGGGGTGGCCACGTAGCCGTTGGTGAAACTCATGCCCTCGGCGACTAACCGGCGCTGGACCGAGTCCATGATCCCCAGGGTGTGGTAGGGCTGATCGTCGGTCATGATCAGCAATATGTTTGGCCTGGCCGCCCGCGCCGTTGCGCTCTTCCGCGCGGGGGCGGCCGTTGCTAGTGCCAAGACCCGCCGCCCCGGCTGTTGCCCTCTTGAGGAACTCTGCCCTGTCCATAATCCTCCTCCTAGTGGCGGCGTGCATTAGTGTCTCTCGTCGTGCTTGCTGCGCTAGCTCGCCTCGGCGGCGCGGCACCCCGCGCCCTCGCAGTTCGCCAGCCGGTCGAGTCGCTTGTTGAACCCACGCACCAGTCGCTGGCTATCCTTGGGATTTCGGGAGCTCAACTCGTTAGGGTCGCTGCGCAGGTCGTAGAGTTCTCGCTCCCCGTTGACGTACCTGACCCAGAGCCTCCTCTGGGTACGAAGAGCCTTGTAGGTGGGAGCATCAGACGGTCCTCCCTCGCCCGCCGTCCGCCAGTTCTCCGTAAGGATGCCCGTGCGCCAGTTGCCCACCTTTGGCGGAGAATCGTCCAGCAGCGGAACCATAGACTTGCCGTCCACGAAAGAGGGCGGCGTCACGCCCGCAAGCTGCGCGAAGGTCGGGGCAAGGTCGTTGTTGAGAACCTGGTGCTTTAGCGCGCGGCCTGCGGGTACGCCTGGTCCTCGCACCATTAGCGGCACCCTGATGTCCTCCTCGTAGGCGGTTCTCTTGCCCTGCGTCATCCGGTGCTGGCCTAAGATGGAATCCGTTGTCCGAGGTGAAGAAGATGTAGGTATTGTCAAGCTCCCCCGTCCTCCGAAGCGTGGCGACTACGTCATCGAGCAGGTCTTCGACGGAGAGCATCGATGCCAGACGTTTCTGGTGGAGGCTGCGCATGTTGGAGACCTTGTTTTTCGACAGACGCGGCAGGTCCCTGACGAAGCGGGGCTTGTCCGAGACGTCAGCCTCGTCGAAGCTCGGAGGTCGGGGCAAGGCCGTGTTCTTGAACCGATTCGCGTAGCGGGGGGCGGGGCTCGCCGGCTGGTGGGGGCCCCTGGTCCACACGGACAAGAAGAACGGCGCCCGTTTGGCCGAGGCCCGCCGGATGAAGTTCGCCGACTCGTCGGCAAACAGGTCGGTGTCGTGACCCCGAACCCGGCGTACCTTGCCGTTGTCGTTGATCCTCTGGCTCCCGGATTTGCCCAGCCAGGCGAACCACTCGTCCCAGCCAGGTGGTTCGTACGTCTCGTTGTAGCCGTTCAGGTATTTGCCGATGAACTTGGTCTGGTAGCCGCCCCTGTTCAGCCAGGTAGCCGCCGTCGATTGGTCCTTCATCGTGTTACGGAACTTGTCGTGTCCTCCCGCGGGCCCCACGTTGCCCCTTATGCCGTGATTGTGGGGGTACTGCCCGCGCAGAATCGTGGCCCTGCTGGGGCAGCACACCGCGTCGGAGACGTACGCCCTGCTAAAGATCGTGCCGTTCTCGGACATGACGTTGCGCAGCCCGTCCAGGTACCTCAGGGAATGGTTATCCAGGTCGTCGGTGAGGACGAAGACGATGTTGGGCCGCTCGGCCGCGGCCGCAGATCTCATCGAGCCGATCACCGTGAGCATCACCACCAAGCCTGCCAGGAGCACCGCTGTCGCCACCGAAGCCAGCAGCCGAACCGTTCTTCCCACTCTCACCACCCTTCTTTGACCGCGGGGGAAAGTTCGGTGAAGCCCCCCTCCCCGTCGCGCAACACGCTTATCGTAATCCGCGGCCAAGGCTAACACATCTGCCGTGCAGCCGAATCTTCGTGGCATTCAGTCTGGCCCCGACCACGCGCCGCTTTTTTTCGAAAGTGTGTTTGCGAGCGCAGAACGAAGTGCCATTTCATGTTAGCAATACTGACTAGTAGACGTGGATCAGGAGGGGAACGATGTAGCGACGGGTCGGACTTGCGCAGGCGGATAACGGCAAACCGGTTCTAAGGAGGCAAACACCCACATGAGGACCACGACGATAGGCGCATCCAGTTGGCGCCAGACGTGGAGGAGCTCGCTGGCCTTGACGGCAATCGCCGCCGCGCTCGCCGCGGCGCTACTAGCCCTGGCGCTTTCGGCACCTCCCGCCAAGAGCGCCGAGCGGAGCGCGACCACCGCGGTCACCGGCGGAAAAACCCTGCTAAAGCTGGACGGCGATACGGCGGCCGTCCTCACGGATGCGGGCATCAGCATCCAGGCGACCGGGCCGGCCATCGGCCCCGCCGGTAGCCCCGTATTCGCCTTCCCGATAGTCGGGGGCCAGGTGAACACGAGGCAACTCAGCGGAAAGATCATTCACTCCGGAGGACTCGCTATCACCGCAGGGGATACGACGCTGGTGGTGAAGCGCTTCGTGATCGACCCCGACGAGGGCGTATTGACCGCCAGGGTAGCCGGAGCGGGCGCGCGGATACCGCTGCTGCGCCTCGGTGCCGTTGGCAGTGTGAAGACGGCCCCCGGGCTGTTGGTGCTGAGGGATGTCAACGTCAGGCTGACCGCCACGGCGGCGGGCGCGTTGAACGAGACGTTCGACACCGACCTCTTCGCGGCGGGCCTGCCGATTGGGAAGGCCACCGTCATCGCCCGCACCGGGCTTTAGAGCGGTTTGCAATGGGGTCCAACCCCATTGCAAGCATTTCAGCCGCTCAGCACGTCAGCATTTCAGCTTTTCTTCTTGCTGAAGTGCTGACTAGCTGACTGGCTGAAATGCGCGAATAGCAGAGGTCTTGACCTCTGCTATTCGCTTTTGGAGGGTGCCAGGGCTGAAGCCTGTGATGTACCCTACGGCCTCACGGGCACGATGGCCGAGTCGGAGCCTGGAGAGCCCGCAGCGGGAAGGAAATTCACCCGCGCTTGCTGCGCCTCCAACGTCAGCTTGCACACGCCCCAGGCGTTCGTGAATATCTTGTCGGGGGCGGGGCTGACGCCCGTGTCTATGGAGTCGAAGCCGTTGCCGCCGGTGCCGCAGACTATCTCGGTCAAGCCCCCCGCGATCTCGTTTCCGTTCCTGTCGCGCGCGTTGTAGCGCTCGTAGAGGTGGCCGTGGCCCCCCAACACGAGGTCGGCGCCGCCATCGTGCGCCTTGTCCCAGAAGAACTTCGAGCATCCGGTCGCGCCCTCGGGGGTTGGGTGATCGCCGGAGCGCGAAAAGCGCGGGTGGTGCCAGAAGAGGACGGTGTTCTTGTTGTTCTGGCGGGCGTTCGCGAGCTCGCTTACCAGGAAGTCATGCTGCGCCGAGCCGCTCGCGCACTCTGGCGCCAGGTTCGGCGGCCCCTCGGTGTCCTGCGAGTTCAGGACTATCCCGCGCCAGTTGGAGCCGCCGACGTCGTAGGCGTAGTAGGAGTTCTGGTTCGTGAACCCACCAGGCACCGGGACTGCCGGGGACTCGTTCCAGTAGCGGTTAGCACCGCCTGCGTTGGGGTCCGCTTCGTAGTCGTGGTTGCCGAAGACGGGCCTCGTCTTCGCCTTGAACGACCCCCACGCGTCGTTGTAGTTCTTGTAGTCGAGGTAGGTGCCGTCGGGGTAGGCGTTATCGCCCGTGGTGAAGACGCTGTAGGCCCCCGCGGCAAGCTGCTGACGCACGAGGTCGCCGGTCTGGGTGTCTCGGTTGGAGCGGGAGGAGGATATGTCGCCCGCGCCAACGATGACCGCGGTGGTCGGGGTCCCGCCGCCGCTACCCCTGATCTCCACCCAGTCGTAGATCAGCTTGTCTCCGGTCTGCATGTCTGAGGCCGCGATGTCAACGTGGTAGGTGCCGGGCCGTATGTTCGCCAAGTAGGAGTGCTCGGCAAACCGGCCCGCCGACGAGAGCGTCTTTGTCCCGAGCGGCGTGCCGTTTACCGTGACGCCGAGGCTGACCGAACTCGGCGAGGAGCCCCCGAGCTTCGCCCTCACGACGACCGATTGTCCTGCTTCGCCGGACTGGACCGTGAAGAAGTGCCTTATCGTGCCACCTGATACGAAGCGCCATGAGTTCGGGGCGACGTCCGGCGTGGCGCCCGCGTCGTAGTGCCGGGAGCCGAAGGAGAAGTTCGGCGCCAGCTCTGCCTCCTGGTGGCGCGGCAGCGCAGCCGAGGCTGACCCGGCCGATAGCGCGACCGCCGCCAACAACGTCGCCACGAGGGCAGCGGCCCCCGCCTTGCGCGTCTTGCTCAACATCCGTCTCCCTTCATCGATATGATCTCCCCCCGGTAGCCGGCGATGCAGCGCTGCTCGGACTCGACCACCTTGTTATGATTGGAACTATAGAGCTGGAACTATAATAGGAACCCGCGTGCAGGATCAAGCCCCCGCCCGAAAAGAGCAGTTTGCGAAGGGGTTGAATCCCTTCGCAAACGCAATCCACCATCGGCTCTCAGCGGTCAGCTTTCAAGGCAAATCGTTGGCTCGGGCCGTCCCGTAAGCCGGATTCTGCTCTAAGGAGGCTAATGGGTATCCGGGCGCCGATTGATGACGGATAATGCCGCCCTTCCGGACCGGGATTTGCGTGGAATGCTCGTCGAGGCGTGTCGGTCTGAGTCGGGCTCTGTTGGGGTCGGTTGGGGTCAAGATTGGGGTCAAAGGTCGAAGGCAAATTAGCGGCTTCCAGTACACGGGGATGTCGCCAGCGATCACAGCGGGCCGCGCGGGATCGCCAGGTGTGTACGCTCGGTAGACTCGCCACGTACTCCTCCCTCGCCTTGGCGTCGCCGGGAGCAGATCTCGCGTCGTGCCGTAATTCGGCCATCCCACATTCTCCGGTTAGCGCGTTCGTCCTTCGGCTACTAGGCTCCTCTTAGCGAGACGGCCGAGCGCACCGCCTCTAGCATGCTCTCCACGGCCTCTTCCCTGCTTAAGCCGCTCTCTCGCTCGAGCGAGCGCCAGGTGTGGAAGTCGATCGCGAGCTTGATCGTGGCAAGCAGACGCTTCCTCCTGTCGTCACCGACCTCCCAGCCCTCTGCGAGCAGGTCGCGCACCGCCCCGAGGTAGGGCACGACCGAACCCTCAAGCAGCGCGGCGAGCTCGGGCATCGTCTCGGCGTCGCGCAGCACGTTGCCCCTCATCGGCTCGGTGCGCCCGTAGAAGCCATAGAGCTCCCTTAGCGCACTCCTGAGCCTCTGTTGCGGATCGCCGATCCGCGCCCAGGGGGTCGGATCCGGCGCCGGGTGCCGCTCGGTCCAACTCCTCGAGCACGCCTTCAGGAGGTCGGTTACGTCGGGGAAGTGGTTGTAGACGGTCAGCCTGTTGACCCCCGCGCGCTTGGCTATCTCGCTAATGGTAGTGTTGGCTGGCCCCCGCGTGCGGTGTAGCTCTACGGTGGCCTCAACGATCCGACGCCGCGTCTCGCGCTGGCGCTCGGCCCGCTTCTTCATCTCATACTTACGTTTGCTCTCGACCATTTCGATAAACACTATACCAAACGATATTGACACGCGGCGTGGAGAGGTGTATGGTACCTCACGTTCGGTAAGCATAGTGTTTGCCGAAATTGGGAGCGAGGAGGTCGTCGATGGCTGAAGCGATGAACCAGGGGGCGAACGCGCAGCAGGTACGCACAGCGCTATCGCCTGTTGAGGGCGAGACGGTGTGGCTGAGGAAGCTAGGCATAAGGTTCATGATCGGGGGCGAGGAGACCCAGGACAACTTCGCCCTCGTCGAGCATCCGATAGGACCACGAGCCCTGGCCGCGCCGATGCACACCCATCACCACGAGGACGAGTACACCTACGTGCTGGAGGGCGAGGTCGGCGTCCAGGTGGGCGAGGAGGTTCTCCTCGCGCGTCCCGGAGACCTCGTCTTCAAGCCCAGGGGTGTGCCGCACGCCTTCTGGAACCCGGCCGAGGAGCCGGCGAGGGCGCTCGAGATCATCTCTCCGGCTGGCTTCGAGCGGTATTTCGCCGAGTTGGCGCCTTTGTTCCCGCCTGCCAACAAGGGCCCGCTGGACGAGGAAGCGGTGGGTGCCGTGAGGGAGAAGTACGGGCTGGAGATGGACATGGGTTCCATCCCCGTGTTGGCGGAGCGCCACGGCCTCCAGGTCGACGCGCCCCCGCCTTCCGGGAAGTAGTAGCGCACGCAAACAGAGGGCCGGGGCGCGGAGCAGCCTCGGCCCTCCTCCTTACCCTTATTCACCCGACCTCGTAGATGGGCTATTCTCCGAAGTACGAATCCACCTTCGTGCATAAAACCGGTCCCAAACCGGTCCCATAGGGTCAGAAACGCCTGATGGTCCCGGTCCTAAGCATAGAAGGTAATCCTAGATGTAGGGGGTCTGGATAGGTATGCAATCTGATGATGAACAACAGAGGGAGCACATACCTATCTTTAATGGGTGCGCTCGGCGGCTACTCAAAGTCACTACCGCGTTTGGGTACGATCCCTACCCCGCTAGTGCGAGTTCCGGGTAAGCCCCACAGGCTTCCCGACGGCGAATTCTGGGTAAGCCCGAGAGACCTCCTTTGCTGTGTAGCCCTTCCTAGGTGCGCCACCGGCGGAGTGGGTGTTGATGAACGGATAGAGGGTGCGTCGGAGAGACCACCCGGGTTTATGCTCCTCGACGTGTACCAAGTAGACCAGGCGGCCCAAGTCCGCCCACTCGTAGAGCCTCATAGTAGTGTGGCCATCTTCGACGATCCTAACCAGGCGTCCGACGAAATTGATGCTGTAGGAACGGTAATCACCCCCGCCGTAAGCCCTGTCGACCTCCACGGTGATCGGCTCGTACACGCGGTTCTCCTTGGCGCGAGGATTCGGCCAGGACGGAGGGGGGAAGCCCTAGCCGAACCCCGCGGTTACCGAGACCCTATCACCCCGAGTGTCAGAGGTGGTTAAGCGCCGACGAACGTTACATTAAGGCTCGTAGAGCCGGGAGTAGCCATCCTGCCGGACGCGAATTTATGAAAACACCATAAGGGCGAAGTTCGCAGAAGACCCATTAGCGGAACTGCGCCTTCTTAGGCTTCTCTGAAGTTCAGCTACCGAACAGCCTACGCCACCAGGGGGCTCTGTACGACTCCCGATCACACGAACCGCACACCAGAGACGGCGAGCTAGTCCTCCGGCCCCGTTACCGAGGCTTCGCGGACTACCTCCATCCCGCGGCCCGTAATCCGGCGGGCGGTGGCGCTCACGGTGCCGCGGGCAAACAGGTCCACCTCGACCCACCCCATGACCTCCATGTAGTCAACCAGCACGCCCAATCGGGGACTGGTAGGGCTTAGGCCACGCTCCTCGGCTCCCGCTGCGAGGTCCACTTGCGTCACCCTTCCCCCACCGGCCACTTGCCGCTCGTAGGCTACCCGCAGCAGTTGCTTAGCTTCTTCTCTTAGATTCTTTTCGTCCTGCATTCCTCCCCTTATCTCCAGAACTCCCACCAGCGGCGCTCTCGGGCTTCCTGAGCCTCGCCCGTAGCGGACCGGGGCTCACGCTGCACCCTCCGTAGATCTCCTCGACCGTCTCGGTGGCTTCTGTTGCCTCCTGCGGGGCTTCTATGGCCGGGATTCGCTCCAGGGCGGCGGCCAACAGTTGATCTCGGCGGCGTATCTCTTCGTTGCGGGTGTCAACCTCGCGCTCAAAGCGCCGCACCCGGTCACGTAGCTCCTCGATAGTCTCGTCTTTTGCGGCTATTAGCGCGTCCGCTTGTCCTGTATTCTCTGGACTTTCGTCCTGTAGTGTCGAGGCGTTGTCTGGACAGTACAGTATTATCCAGACACGACCGGCCCCGTACTTTTCGTGGGCTATCTGCCAGCGCTGTACCCGCTTCCTTACGGCGTCGACGGTTAGCCCAAGATGGCGGGTGGCCTCATCCACGGTAACGCTTTGTCCGGACGGGGGTTCTCTGCGGTCCTCTCCCATCGGCGGGTATCTTACCCTACTACGGGAGTCGCGATAGTCCTACGGGGCCGTCAAGCGCTGTCAAGCTCGTTACAAGCGGGCAGTTGCCCCTCGCCGGCCTTACGGCTTAGGCACTCCCACCACGAAGGGGTTAGCTTGCTTTCCTTGCTTTATGTGCGCCGCTCTGCGGCCGCTGTTAGGATGCGCGGGGTAGTGCAGCAAACTAGGAGGGGCACAGAGCTCCCTCGTGCGCAAAGGAGGAGAACCACACGATGCCTAAGAAGAAGAAGAGGATAGCGATGGTGCTGACGCTGGCGGTGGTGCTCTCGGCGCTTTTGGTGGGCAGCGCCGGCACGGCCTTTGCCCAACAAGTGATCGGAGGAGCGATCCAGTGCGACACCATCCCCTGCGTTGCCACAGGAGCCCACCAGGTGCTCTTCGAGCGGGTAGGCGACGGGGTGCCAGACAGGATGATCGCCAAAGGAGGCCATGATCACCTCGACGCCCGAGCCTACACAAACGACCGCGACGTGGCCAAGGGTAGCGGCGGCCACGACTTGCTCCGCCTCAATGACGGCGACGCCATGGATGGGGCCATAGGCGGTCCGGGCTACGACACGTGCGTGGTGGACGCCACCGTAGAAGCGGCCGACACCTGCGAGACGGTGGTCATTCGGTAGGGGTGCACAAAGAAGAATCGAGGCTCCCTATTGGCGGAGCCTCTTGGGCACTCCCACCCCGAGGGGCATGCCTACTCCGCGGCCCTGCTTGGCTTCGCCTCGTTTCCTTGAAGCGCAGCGACGGCCTCAGCAAGCCCGCGCAAAGCGGCGGCAGTGTAGGCGGCCTGCCCTAGCGGGTCGTCGCTTTGGGGATAGCGAGACCTCGAGGGCGTCGTGGTGGTTGCCCTGCGGAGTGTGGTCAAGTGCTCATCAGTAACGCCCTCGAGCTTGGGGAAGGTCTCCTCGAAGGGCTCTAGGTTCGCGTGGCGCTCCGCTTCGATAATGGTTCGTGCTGCCATAGGTTCCCCTTCCTAGATGCGGCTCGGCCCGTGGGCTCCATTTCTTCGCGCGGCGGGCGGATTCCTTCTCCATCTTCTCCCGGAGCTCTTCGGCCTCTTTGGCCGCCTTCTCGTCCTGCTCTTTGCGAAAGGCCTCATGCCTCTCTTTGGTGAACTTCTCGCCCATGTTCGGGTTCCTTTCTGTCGTCACTTCCCGTACTTCCAGATGCGATAACCGTTGCGGATACTCCACGTCCCCTCCTCTCCGGCCTCGGGATATGAGGGCGGCTCACGGCCTCCAGGCGCCCAATCCTCCTCTCTAGGCCCCATCTGCTCCCTCCCTTCTTTTCGCCGGTCTGCTCGAGCTCTTCCAGGCGCGCCTCCAGCTCGTCGGTCTCCTTAATCTTCCTCTCCAGCTTTACGGCCTGAAGGCGGTCCGCGTTTGCCACCCTTGGACGCTCGGCGAAT
>CAWJAM010000016.1:0-338513 GCA_963840835.1 uncultured Rubrobacteraceae bacterium
CTTCTACAAGAAGTGGCGTGACGTCGCTGAGGACGAAGAGTACCTAAGACTCAAGAAAGAGCACCGGCGACGCGGCTCGTCAGGGTGACAGACCAGGCCCCACGGCACTCCCGTACCCGCTGTGCTTATTCACGCAGCATTTTAGTAAGCGTGTTCTTCGAACATCGCGACTGTTGTAAGTTGTCTGATGTTCGTGACGCCACCAATTCGGGAATAGATGAGCGTGCACGTAGGCGAACCTCAGAACGGAAACCGTCCCCTCAAGCCCTCATGGTATAGATGCACGCTATAGAGTCCCTCATCATCTTGCTCGGTGCAGCGGCCTTATTGGCACAAGTAGCCCGGTTTCTCAACGTACCGTACCCTGTATTCCTAGTCCTCGGAGGCCTAGCCATCGGCTTTGTTCCGGGTCTGCCTGCCCTTCAGATCCCCCCTGAGGTGATCTTCGTGGTCTTCTTACCTCCGCTCCTGAACTACGCGGCCTTCTTTTCCTCGCCACGCGAGCTTCGCGCTCACTTCAGGCCGATAGCACTTCTCGCCATCGGGCTCGTACTCTTTACGATGGTGGCTATCGCGTTTGTAGTGCACTACTTGATCGACATACCTTGGGCCGTGGCGTTCGTGCTGGGGGCGATCCTCGCGCCAACCGACCCGGTCGCCGCCCAGGCCGTCTTCAGGCGTCTGGGGGTGCCTGGTCGGGTGGGCACGATCGTAGAGGGTGAGAGCCTAGTGAACGACGGCACGGGACTCGTAGCCTACCGGATCGCCGTCGCCGCAGTCGTCACCGGTGCGTTCTCTATCTGGGAGGCCGGGCTCGACTTCCTACTAGTTGGTGGGGGTGGGTTACTCCTCGGACTGGTCCTCGGTTGGGCGGTCTTACCGCTGTGGGCACGCGTAAGGGATTCTTCCATCTTCATTGCGCTCTCGCTGCTTACGGCCTACGTTGTCTACGTCGTCGCAGAGGAGGTGCTGCACGTCTCGGGCGTGCTGGCCGTCGTCTCCTATGGCCTCTACCGCGGTTGGAGGGACCCGAGGATCTTCCCCGACGCCTCTACGCGCATCCGGAACATCTCCTTCTGGCAGGTGCTGGTCTTCCTCCTGGAGTCGATGCTCTTTGTCCTCATCGGCCAGCAACTTCCCGCCATTCTCGATGGCCTCGGCGAGTACTCTGCCTGGGAGCTCCTGCTCTACGCCGCGCTGGTCTATGCGACGCTCATCATGGCGCGTTTTGTCTGGTTCTTCATCGTGCCCTCTCTCAACCCGGTCTTTGATAGGCTTCTGCGCAACAGGTACGTGCAGAGTCAGTGGCAAGAACGCCTGCTGATGAGCTGGAGCGGGATGCGAGGCGCGGTCTCACTTGCAGCTGCCCTTGCCGTACCCGCGACCCTCAGTGGAGGGAGCTCGTTCCCGGAACGGGACCTAATCCTCTTCCTCACCTTCTGTGCGATCCTTGCGACGCTCGTCTTGCAGGGACTCACCCTCGGACCGCTAATTAGTGCGCTGCGCCTGAAGAGCGAGGACGAGGCAGACAAGGTTGAGGAGCTCGAGACCCGCCTGGAAGGAGCCCACGCGGCCGTCAAGAGGCTCGAACAACTGGATGACGAGCAGGTTCCTACAAGCGCCCAGGAACGCACACACGAGCAATACGAAGAGCGCATCCGCCGCTATGAGGCCGGCATCGAAGCCGGCGGCACCACCGAGGAGTACGCACAAAGCTCCGCGGCTTGGCGCGCCTGGCGGCGTGAGCTCATCAAGGCCGAGCGGGAGGCGGTAATCTCCAAGCGGGATCGTGGCGAGGTCGGACCGGAGGTGATGCGCCGCGTCTTGCGCGACCTCGACTTGGAGGAGTCACGTCTCGAGGGTTGAAAAGCTCTGCAACCGGCGACGAAGCGAATTCTTGAAGCCTTCGTATGAGAAGAGCAAATTTATGTACTACGCCTTGCGCCGGAGCCCGAATGCGTACCACAATGGCCGCACAATAGCTTATGAGAATTGTTTCCCAAAAGCTATAGGGGAGTGGCAAATGGATCAACCGAGAAGTGAGCGGATGGCGACTGACCGGAGGCCGAACGGCTACGCCGACCCTTCTGCGCTGGTCGGCTTTCTGAAGTCGCTTAGGAGTGTGCGGTTCTTCGAGCAGCATAAGCCCGTGCCTGAGAACGTTTTGCAAGACGTGCTCGAAGTGGCTCGCTGGTCAGGCAGTGCGCGCAACCGCCAGCCGTGGGAGTTCATGGTGGTAGGCGAGCGCGAGACGCTCGAAAGCTTGGCTGCCTGTGAGGGCCGTGCCGCCCACTTGGCTAACGCTGCGGTCGGCATCGTGCTGGTGATGGCTGGGGAGCCAGAATTCTTTGAACAGGAGACCTTCGACGAGGGGCGGCTCTCTGAGAGGATCTCGCTCACAGCTGCTTCTTACGGGGTAGCCTCCTCGGTGGGCTGGTTCAAAGAGCAGGGCCGGGAAAAGGCCAAGGAGATTCTCGAGATACCGCAGTCCAAGATGGTGAGGACGGTGCTCTCTTTAGGCTACCCGGCCTCGCCGCCTGAGGGCGGACGCTTGGCACTGCCCAAGGGGCGCAGGCCGCTCTCGGAGCTGGTGCACGAGGAGCGCTACGGACGGAGGAGGACTTCCGCCGAGGGGACGTGAAAGATGCTAGAAGCTCTTAGCGCCCCGAAGGGAGGTAGCTCTACACCAAACGCTCGCCGAGATTGGCCGCCGGTGAGTGACAGTGTCAGGCGAATTTACGGGTGATGTTGATACCATTCTGATACCACCGCGGGCGCAATACGGTGCAATACGCAGCAAGGCAGGGAAAGAAATAGGCTTAGATATGCGGCATTTGCAAGTCTGTGCACACCCCTGCAACGCCTGAGTGATCACTCGTAACGAGCAGGTCAGCGGTTCGAGTCCGCTCGTCGGCTCCCTTGTTTATTGTGAGTCTACTCCGTCCGCCAGTTTGATCTCCGTGGCCTGTTCTGGCAACCCTTTTGCTTGTCTGGAGGGCGTTTTTGCCTATCCTCTAGAGAGATAACCCCGATCAAGCCACGACTCTGTAGAAGCTCTCTAGGGAGCCTCCTTCAAAAGATTGCTGGTCTGCACAAGATCAGGATGTGAGTTAAGCTACAAGTCGCCAGAGAGGGCACGGAGGCCACACGAGAGCGCCTGGACGTAGACGACGCAGCGGCGGAGACCGAAGCTATGGACACGCGCCCAAAATTAGAGCGCAGCCCGCCGCGACGCTCGAGGCCGGCCAGAAAGCTCTGTCTCGGGCGGCTTGGGAGGAGGCCCGCGCCCACTTTGAGGCGGCACTAGAGTGGGAGGAGACGCCGGAGGCTCTGGAGGGCCTGAGTTGGGCGGGCTGGTGGCTTAGCGACGCTGCGGTCACCTTTAACTCTCGCGAGCGCGCTTACCGCCTGTACCAAGCCAGGGACGATCGGCGCGGGGCTGCCCGGATGGCGATCTGGATAGCCCACGATTACATCCACTTCCGAAGTGAGCTGGCCATCGCAAACGGGTGGCGCCAAAGAGCTCGCCGGCTCCTGAAAGGCTTGGATCCCGTACCCGAACATGGCTGGCTCGCGTTAATTGAGGGTCAGGTTGCCCTGGAGTTGAACGAGAACCCGACGCTGGGCAAGCGGCTGGGTAGGGAGGTAGCTGAGTTCGGTCGGCGTCTGGGCGTAATCGACCTCGAAATGCTCGGTCTGGCGATGGAGGGCCTCGCCCTGGTGAGCGAGGGACAGGTAGATGAGGGCATGCGGTGCCTGGACGAAGCTGCGGCGGTGGCGATGAGTGGTGAGGTCGAAGAGATCATCACAATGGGATGGACCTCCTGTTATCTGATCAATGCGTGTCAGCGCGTGCGCGATTATGACCGGGCGGCGCAGTGGTGCAAGAAGATGGAGGAGCTCTCCGAGCGCTTCAGTTTCCGCTACTGGTTGGGTATCTGTCGTACCAATTATGCGGCGGTTCTCATGGGGCGCGGGGCGTGGAAAGACGCCGAAGCCGAACTTGAGCACGCCATAGAGGTTCTCGCAAGCAGCCGACCCCCTATGGCAGCGGAAGGCATCGTAAGGTTGGCCGAGCTCAGGCGCCGCCAGGGTCGCCTGGACGAAGCAGCCGAGCTGTTCGCGCAGACCGAGTGGCATCTTCTAGCGCTCCTGGGTAACGCCGAACTAGCTCTGGATCGGGGTGACCCCAGGAGCGCTGAAGACTTTCTGGAGCAGTTCCTGCGGCATGTGCCACCCGAGAACAAAACCCAGCGAGCGGCGGTTCTGGAACTGCTCGTACGAGTTCAGAGTGCGCTCGGCGACCGCGCAGGAGCTGCGGCCACTCTGAACGATCTGCGGGAGATCTCGACCACGGTTGCGACGCAGCCGCTGTGCGCGTCGGTCAACTTCTCCGAGGGCGTCGTCGCTGCCGCCGACGGTGATTACGAGACTGCTCGACAAAGGTTCGAGGATGCGGTCAGCCTCTTCCAGCAGATCAGTGCGCCGTATGAAACCGCCCGAGCACGTATTGAACTCGCCAGCGTTCTCCCTGCTCTCGGCCGCATGGATGCCGCCGAAAAGCAAGCTCGCGTTGCCCTTGAGTCGTTTCGAAAACTCGGGGCTAGCCAGGAAACAGATCGCACAGCCGCCCTTCTACGGCGGCTGCAAACACCCGAACGCACCCGCGAGACGCTTTCTGGCTTGACACATCGCGAATTGGAAGTGCTGCGGATGGTGGCAAAGGGACTCACCGACGGCCAGGTCGCCGAAAGGCTCTACATCAGCCCGCGCACCGTCAGCCAGCACCTGCGCTCCGTCTACAAGAAGCTCGGCGAGCCTTCCCGGGCGGCGGCAGCCCGGCGCGCCGTAGAGCAAGACCTGCTCTAGGCCAATTCTCTCAGGATTTTCTGTCTGCCTTGGCAGGCACTACGCATACGTAACCTTACTTATTTCCATCCACCCTCCAGTAACTGCGTAAGGCTCTCGATGTTCACAACCGCTGCGCACCTTAGTGTGTGGATAACGGTTGCACGTGACGAGAGCGAAGAAGGAGGTGTGCGGCAACGCAAGAGATTCGTTTCGGCGACAGATCCGGTGACGCGAGAGATACAGGAGGTGGGTAGAGGGCACGGATTACAGACAATCGGCCAGAGCAAGCAACCAGGTTGTTTGCAGACAACGAGCACGCGAGAAAGGAGCAACTCATGCCGTTGATCCAGATAAAGCTGATCGAAGGGATCTTCACCGCCGACCAGAAACAGCAGATGATCGAGAAGGTCACCGACGCCATGGTCTCCGTTGAAGGGGAGAACATGCGCCCCCTGACCTGGGTCCTCGTACAGGAGGACGTCAAGAGCGGAGATTGGGGTATCGGCGGGCAGGGCGCCACAGTCGAGGCGGTTAGAGAGATCGCCTCTGGCAGGGCGAAAGCCCCCACGGCTGGCTAGTAAACATCGCACGCACAGTGTTGACCGGGCTCTGCGCCAATCAAGGCCGGCGGAGAGTCCGGTGAGAGGAGGCCAGGCGTGATCGACACTATGGTTTGTAGCGGCCAACTGAGTGAGTGAACTCAACGCGATGGCCCTCCTTGCAGGATACGTCGACTGGTAGAGGAGCGCTGGAAAACACGTGTGTGTGTACCCACGCTGGTAGTTACCGGCTGATGCCGGCTTTAGGCGGAGAATAGGAGAGAGCGAATGGCCAATACCAAGCATTTCAGAGCCCTGGCAGCAGCGGCGGGGGCGTTAGTGGCGGTGGGGTTGGTAGTGCTAATGATGCTGGTGGTGGTTGAGGTGGGGCCTGCGGAGGCTACTTTCCAGGCCAAAACGGCAAGATAGCCTATTCTGGCTCCGATGGAGACTCCGAGATCTACACCATCGGCCCCAGTGGGGGAGAAAAGTCCCGAGTTACCAACAGCACCGGACCCGCCTACGGTCCATCTTACTCACCCGACGGCCAGAAGATAGCCTACGCGGGCCGGGATGCCCTCACCCCCAACGCCGACTACGAGATCTACACCATCAACGCCAGCGGGGGTGGCCGTAGCCTCCTTGGATTGCCTCTGAATAAACCGGTCCGACTCACCAACAACACCACGCACGACAGGGACCCATCCTGGGGAAAAATGGTCGAGGTATTGAAGCCTTGCGAGGCCTTGCCCTGAGAGCCAATCGTCGCAGCCGTAGAGGCTCCTCCCTCTCTGGCCGATTATTCTGAGGAGGAGTGCTGCCGCAGGAGCGTTAAGTAGAAACGGAACAGAGAGAGCCCGGAGCACGTAGAGAAGCGCGTTCTTAGGCTCCGGGCTCTCTCTCCTTTGACTCCAAGTTGGTCGGTGTCTCAGGCGGCTATTCACCCTTTCTCTCACCCTTATTCACCGGAGTATGTGGAAGGGGGAATCTGCGAAGTGCGCTCCCAGAAACAGCCACGTGGCATACAAAGATAGCCCATTTGGGGTATACGCTGGCTGCTAGCCGCTGTTAGGGTGGCAACGTTAGCTACGAACTTAGGTGGCGCTTAGGAGTTCTGCCTTCGATCACAAGGAGGTGGCGCTCATGAGGCGCTTCGTGTTCTTAACGGTGGTTACACCCAAGCTGCCGGCGGCGCGGAAGGTCTCGGCAACGAGTTCGCCGACGAGGGCATCAAAGGCGACCTCGGCACCGGCGGAGCCGGCGGCGGCTGCATGGTAGGTGGACTTACTGTCAGCGGCGGCGGTGGCGGTGGCGGCCACTACGGCGGCGGCGGTGGCGGTGGCGGCGCGGGTACCGAAAGCGAGGGTGGCCACGGTGGCGGCTCCGGCTTCGGCCCCAGCGGGGTCGTCTTCAATAGCGGCGTACGCTCTGGTAACGGGCTAGTTACGATCACTTACACGGTGCCAGCGGCGGACACCACACCGCCTAAGGTGACCGCTACGTCCCCGCTAGTGCCGAAGAAGTCGGACAACCTCACGGCCACCTTCTCAGAGCCGGTGACCAACGTGAGCACCCAGAGCTTCATACTGGAGCGCAACATCGCCGTGAAGAAAGATCCCCCGAAGTACGTGCTGGTCGACGCTACGCTAACTCCTAGCGCAGACGGCCTGACCGCCGTGCTCAACCCAGTGGAGGATCTGCCCAAGGACATGCTATACCGCGCGACCATCACGACTGATGTGACGGATCTGGCGAACAACAAGCTCGACCAGGACCAAGACCCTACCAACGGCAACCAGCCGAAGGTGTGGAGCTTCACGGTAAAGAGGTGAGGAGGAGCGAGTAGGAAGAGATATCGCAGAGCCTTTAGTAAGGGGCCGGGGCGTAGCTGCTCCGGTCCCTTCTTCTTGCTCTATTCACCCAAGTGCGTAGAACAGGAGTTCTCGGAAGTCCGCACAGCCGCGGTCCAATACCTGTGAGGGGCGGCGTCAGTTCCTTGGGGGTTCGAAAAGTTCGATAGGGTTGCCGGAGGGATCCTCTAGGAGGATCTGCTTGCCGCCTCTGCCGCCGACGATCTCGTTGCGGAAGTGCGCCCCCGTGTCGCGCAACGCCTCGACCTCGCTTATGAGATCATCGACCTCGAGCTGGATGCGGTTCCAGCCACCCGGCTCGGGCTTGCGCCCGTCGGGCATGGGTTGGCCTGCTCCGCCCGCGCCGGGCTCGTTTAGGAGGAGGCGCAGGTTCTCTCGCGAGAGGACCGCGAAACCGGGGGGGTTAAACTCGACACCGAACCCGAGCCGCTCGGTGTAGAACGCGACCGCCGCTTCGACGTCGTCGACTATGTAACGCACGCTGACCGTGGCCATCTTTAGTCCTCCTTGGATTCCCTCGCTGGTATTCCTCGCACTAAGTTTACGTCTATCCATTTTCCTTCCTGATTTTCCTAATTCGCTCGTTTGCACCTCATAGGATAGAAGGCTGGAAACCACCGCCCATCGTACGGAAGTCGTGATCTTGGCCTGTACGGAGGTACGGCTCCGTTAACGCCGACGCACCGGTACGCGTACGGTGGGCCGTTTGCGGCGAGGCTTGCACAGGGTCGTGCTAATCCTCTTGGCTTTCCCTCAGACGCGGTCGGCGTGACTGGACCTATCCATTTGACCCGGACGTCCACTAACAGCGGTTGCGTGTGGGAGTGTGGGACTCTCAGAGTTGCTACGGCCAAGCTTCGCAGACGTCATGAGCAACTTTGTTGCCCTTATTCACCGGAGTGCGTGGAAGGTAAATTCTCGAAGTTGAACTTCGCCTTTACTGCGTTCTAGGAAGTTCGCCCCGGTCAAGCACTCCCTGGGCCTCGGGGGCTCGGATCGGTTGGTGAATCTTGTTGACGGCGTTCTAGGAAGTTCGCCAGGAACTCATTCGGGATTCATCGCGGTGAGGTAAGGTGGGGAAAGGGTACTACCCTCGATCCAGAAAGCGGAAAAAGGGAGGAACGGGGCTGTGAAAGTCAGAGCGTTACTGCTGGTAGGGCTCATAGCGACGGCGTTCGCCGTGAGCGCCGGGGCCGCCGCGGCCCAGGTTCAGCCGCGGGCCAACATCGCCTGTAACCCCGGCGGCCCCGCGGCATGCTTCGGTACGCCGCGCCACGACACCATCATCGGCACCAACAGCACCGACCAAATCTTCGCCTTGGGCGGCCCCGACCTCGTGGAGGCCAGGGGCGGCCCCGACGTGGTGTTCGGCGGCCGGGGCGAGGACCTTCCCGGCGAGGGTGGTGGCCTGGACGGCGGGGCGGGCAACGACCAAGTGTTCGGCCAAAGGGGAGAGGACACCGTAGTAGACCCGGTCGGTGGCGATGCGGACCTTCTCTTCGGGGGACCAGGCAACGACTTCGTGAACGGCGTGGACGGGGACGACCGCGACATGGTGGATTGCGGGTCGGGGCGCGACTTCTTCGACGCCGATCCCGGCGACTTCGTCAACCTGAGTACCTGCGAGATACCCTTCTAGGAGCTTGACGAAGCGCCTATAGCGTAGGCACCTCCGAAGCGAGGAAGCCACCGCAGCACAAACCCTAAATCGGGCCCGTGGCACGGAAAAACCCCGCCGAGGGGAGCCCCATGGACTCGCTCACCACGTAGCGTTCGTTGCTCGGTCGTGTATGAAGGGGTTGCGACTGGCAACAGCGCAACTACCCGAGAAATCTTGCACCCTAGTGCCGAGGCTCGATCGAACTTCGCCTTTACAGAGTTCTAGGAAGTAGGGCGCGACCGTGCCCATATATGTGCTGCCTCTGAGACCCCCCAAAAGCCCCCCTGTGACTATGTGATTTAGGCACCTTGCCTAGGCAACCCCTCTCTGGACCTCCCTAAGAAATAGGTACCCCCAATAGGCAACCCTGCCGATTCGGTGCCCTCTTGTGCGCCCTAGAGTCACTTCAGGACAACAAAAACCCCGGAGAGGGCTTCTTGCCCCCCACAAAGAGAGAGGAAGGAAAGACAGATGAACCAGGCCATAGACAAAAGGACGAGTGGAACAGCGTGGAGCACGAAGACGCTTCTTGGTGCGTGCCTGATGGCGGTGGCGACGCTGTTGGCCGCGTGCTTGATGGCAGCCCAGCCAGCCCACGCCTCAACCACCTTCGTCGTCAACTCCCAACAGGGCGACGAATCGGACGCAAGCAGCGCCGACGCTTTGTGCAAGACCTCTAACGGCGAGTGCACGCTGAGGGCCGCCATCCAGCAGGCAAACTTCACCCCCGGCGCCGACACCATCAACTTCAATGCCCCCGGCGGTTTTGTCAGCCTCCACCCCACCGCCCCCATGCCGGTCATCACCGATGCGGTGACCATAGACGGCTACAGCCAGCCCGGCACGCACCCCAACACACTGGCCAAGGGGGCGACGCGGTGCTCGCGGTCGATCTGCTCGGAGATAAAACGTCCTTTGGGAGCGGGCTCGACATAAGAGCCGACAACACCGTGGTCAGGGGACTGTTGATCGGCCAGTTCAAAGGTCGCGGAATCGATATCTTGGTAACGGCAACAAGATCGCGGGCAACTTCATCGGCACCGAGCCGGTTAACATACCCGATATAGGCAACGGAAGCGAGGGAGTGGCTGTCGTAAGCGGGTCTAACAACACCATCGGGGGCGCCTCTCCCGCCGCCCGCAACGTCGTCTCCGGCAACGACGCTAACGGCGTCTTGATCTCCGGCTCGTCAAACAACAAGGTGCTTGGCAACCTCATAGGCACCCTGAAGGACGGGACCACCGCCCTGGGCAACACCCGCAACGGGGTGCTGATCGTCGGCGGGTCCAACAACACCGTCGGGGACGGCTCCTCCGGAGGGGCCAACACCATCGCCTTTAACGGCACTCCCAACAGCGGCACGGGTGGGGTGGCGATCCATGAATCGGGCCAAGGCGGCAACGCCAACGGCAACCGCGTCCTCTCCAACTCCATCTTCTCTAACGAAGGGCTTGGCATAGTCCTCGGCAACAACTTGTTCCAGACCCCCAACGACACCGGAGACGCGGACTCCGGCCCCAACAACGGGCAGAACTTCCTGTGCTTACCTCGGCCAAGAACGCCACGACTACCACAGTAACCGGCAAGCTGAACAGCACCCCAGGCAAGACCTTCAACATTCAGTTCTTCTCCAACCCTGCAGGCGGAGACGAGGGCAAGGTGTTCATCGGCAGCAAGTCCGTCACGACAGGCTCATTAGGCAACGCCTCCTTTACCTTCAAGAGTGTAAGCAAGGTCGCCAAGGGGCGGACCATCACAGCCACCGCCACCGACCCTGCTGGCAACACCTCGGAGTTCTCGGCCCCGAAGACGGTGGCATCTTCCTAGAAGAAGCGCCCCGTAGGACGGGGTCTACCAGAGCAGATCATCGGGTCGGGGCACCAAGCGCTCCGGCCCCTCTTCATGCTCTATTCACCGAAGTGCGCGGAAGGGTGTTTATAGAAGTCGGCAAAGAAACCTCCGAAAGACATGCCACTTGCCTCCGCGTCCCTCGCCGAAGTGGATGACATGTTGTAATAGTCTTGAGGCGTTCGAGAAGAGAGCCGAGGAGCAGACTCGGTGCAGAGGCGGTAGGAGGTAAAAAGCGGTAGCAAGCACCATTTACTAGACCATGGGAATCTACGTACCAACTAGGGGCTAGGTGGTTGCAGTTCAAGTGGCCGGCATTGACGGATGGCCTCCGCTAATGCGCGGCGGGGTGTGGTCCCACACTCCCAGCTGTGCCCGCTCCGATAAGAAGTTCTGCGATGCAAGGTGCAGGAAGAGGCTCGAGGGCAGCGAGCAGAACGATCTATGAGGATACGCTACGCCAGAACGCTGACACCACCGGGAACGCAATACGGTGCAACACTCAGCAAGGCAGGGAAAGGAAACCCCTCTAAATATGCGGCATTTGCAATCTCCTGCACACCCCTGCAACGCCTGAGTGATCACTCGTAATGAGCAGGGGTGAGCGGTTCGAGTCCGCTCGTCGGCTCTCTTTTTACCTGCAAATGCCACTAACCTTAAAGCCTCCAATGAAGCAGTAGACTTTATCCCAACGCCTCGTCCATACTGTCGGCTGCGTGCCCATGTAGCGGTCAAGGCTGCGAGTGGTTATCATGGCCTGCCCCAACAAGTGTCTGGCAAGATAATACCCCTTCGAGGTACTCTTGTGAAAGGAGCGTCCGACGATAGATGTAGAGTGCCTGCCGACCCTAGCTGTAGGAGATCTCCTCGGGAAATCCGGCTAGCACCTCGGCCATCTCATGAAAGGTCCGGATCCAGGGGGCGAGATCTGTCCGACCACGTCGCTTTAACGGTAGAAAGCTCCATCCGCCGGCCCTCTAGCCCAATCATCATTCCGGATTACTTCTTCGCAGAGAGCCTTGACCGCCGCCGTTCCCATACGACTAGCCAGTATCCGGTCGAAGGCTGTGGGGCTCCCGCCTCGCTGGACGTGCCCCAGCCCCGTCAGGCGCGATATCGAACGCCCCCTCGGTGTCGTTTATGTACTTGTGGATGTCTTCGGCCGAGAGCTGTGCTCCCTCTGCGGCCACCACGATGAAGTGTGGCTTGCCCTGTTCCCAGGCCCTGCTGAACGCATGCATGATCTCCTGTGGATTCGCCTCGAACTCCGGGACCAACACGACCTCTGCGCCCCCGGCTATGCCGCTCATGAGCGCCAGGTAGCCGCAGCGGCGACCCATCACCTCGACGACGTGGGCTCGCTGGTGGAGCTCGCGGTGTCCTTTATGCGGTCTATGGCCTCAAGTGCGGTGTTGAGTGCTGTGTCCACCCCTATGGCGTTGTCGGTGGCGAAGACATCGTTATCTATCGTAGCCGGGATTCCCACCACATTGACCCCAAGCTCTTGCAGCCTCAACGCCCCGCCTCAGGCTCCCTTCACCACCGATCACCACGAGACCTTCTACTCCTGCCTTCTGAAGCCGCATGGCCGCAAGCTCTTGTCCTTCTAGTGTGGCAAACTGTGTGGAACGGGCGGTTCCCAACACCGTTCCGCCCCGTTGGAGGATGCCCCCTACCCCACGGTTGCCCAAAGTGCGGGAAGCGGCCCTCAAGTAGCCCCTTGTAGCCGGCTTCTACTCCCACCACCTCCCAGCGCCGGGCGAAGGCGGTGCGTGCTGTGGCACGCACCGCAGCGTTCATGCCAGGTGCGTCGCCCCCGCTGGTCAGAACCGCAATCTTCACGTCATGCTTCCTCTTGCTCTCATGCGCCACTAATAGGAGTCCAGACTACCAGAAAGCTGCACTCCTCAAAGCCGAAGCACAGCACTGTCCCGGCGGCCCCCTTGGCGGGGTGAAAGGTCGAACCTATTGCTTCTACCAGAGTGTCATAGCCAGGGCAATAGAGAACCGTCGTTCGCACATGCAAGGGTGCTCGGTCGCCCTTTAGGCCATAGCGGAGGCGCTGGCGGGCTTCGATCCGCACGCGATCGCCTGCAGCCGTCCCGGCTCCGAGTACCTGGAGCGGGGGCACGATATGCGTCGACCTCGGTGCTAGAGTCGTTCATCGCAATGTACCAAGGTGCCGATGGGAAGCCCGCCTTGCAGCCCAAGGGCGCGAAAGAATCCAGGCCCTGTAAGCCGAATAGAAAGACCTTACCTAAGCTTATATAGGAGAGCTTACCCAATGAGCGAATACGCAGTAAGCTTTCAGAATCAGCCGGTAGACGTGAGCGAGGAGTTCTCCAAACAGGAGAGTCACTTCTTTTTGGGATCGAGGGTCGACGAGTTCGATCAGCGTAGCGCGACCGGGAAGATACTATGGAAAAGCATGGCCCTAAAGCAGCGCGTGTCCTACCATCAGGTTGACGCTGCCGCTCGAGGACTACAGGGTGTGGCGGGATGTCCCGCCGGAAGAATACCAAGACGACCGGGACCTCCCCTTCTCCATCTCTTTCATCACTCCAACACATGGACATTAGGTATGTTGGCAAGCACCAGGGGGATGAAGCTTGCTGTGCTTGACCTGGTGAGGCTCCTTGCTGCCAAGAAGAGTCTAGAGATAATAGCTGCAACTTTGGCTCAAATCCCTGTAGCAAGTCAGGGTATCTATTTATTAGTGTACAAGTCGATAGCGGGAAGTAGGTTCTGAAGGGTGTCTGATCCTCAAGAAATTGAGAGAGCAGCCTTGGAGGAAGTGCTCCGCCAGATGCCCGCTGCGGTCATCGTCGTCGAGGCTCCTTCGGGGAAGATCGTCTTTACTAACAGAGAAGCTCAGCAATGGACCGAGCAAGTATTGGGCCAGCGTGTGCCCTCGGAGCTAGGAGAGTATCGCGATTTCCAGGAGAGCAACAATTTCGAGATGCTCCATCCCGATGGACGGTCCTATGATCACGCAACAACTCCTCTCCGATCTATAACGATGAAGGGCGCATCGTTGCGGGGATGGCTGTCGTCTACGACATAACCGAGCAGAAGCCGATCCACTTCGAAGCGCACTCCCCGCTAACTGACAGGTGGATCGATGCACGTCTACCCGTCTGAGGAGGGCTTGTCTGTTTATTCCCAGGACATAACCGAACGCAAGCAGGTAGAGAGGGAGATGGAGACACGCACCCGTCAGCAGGCGGTCGTGGCGGAGCTGGGCCTCAGGACGCTGGAGCACAACGAGGACCTCCAGGCTCTTATGGACGAGGCCGTCGTTCTCGTTGCTAGCACCCTGGAAGCGGAGTACTCCAAGATCGTTGAGCTACTTCCCGGTGGGGAGGAGTTGCTGCTTAGGGCTGGGGTAGGCTGGAGGGATAGGGCTCGTAGGAGAGGCTAAAGAGACAGCGGGCCTCGGCTCCCAGGCTGGCTATACCGCCCTGGTCGCAAGCGAAGCGGTGATCGTAGAGACCCTGAGCACGGAGGAGCGCTTTGAACCACCCCGTTGCTGGTAGAGCACGCAGTGGTAAGCAGCATGACCGTAGTGATCCCCGGTTCAGAGGGACCCTTCGGGATGCTGAGGGTGCACACAACAACTCACCGTACCTTCTCGGAGGATGACATCAACTTTTTGCAGGCTGTAGCCAACGTGCTGGCCACGGCCATCGAGCGCAAGGAGGCACAGCAGAGGCTGGAGGAGGTAAGGGAAGCTGAGAGAAGCCGCATAGGCCGTGACCTCCACGACGAGGCGCTCCAGGACTTGAGTGCCGCTCTTGTCGATGCACAACGCCTCAAGGAGGAAGATCTCTGTGCCCTGGTAGTGGGGCTGCGCGCACGGGCCGGGTGCGGCAGGCGGGGACAAAATCTGCTCGCTGTAGACGCAAGCTCTCTTCTCCAAGTGGGACAAAGACTGCGGACCGGGAAAACTAGAGCATATTACTCAGAAAAAAATGAAGCACTCAGACGATGGCCGGACCTTGGCTGCCTGCTACTTTAGGCATCCTCAGACAGTGCTTGGGAGAGCCATGTCCATTGAAGGACTACTCCTGACGTGTGACGACTCGGGAAGGTGGCTCAGAAAATGAGCAGGAAGACACAGTGACCCGACGAACCGAGGGGAAACGAGCCACTGGGCGAGCGCAGGGTCTGGCGTATTGGCTGATCGCGAGAAACGGGCATGGTCGGATAGAAGTGCTCACCCTCGACTGCAAGAAGACGCTACCGGTCTTCAGTAACGAGGACGAAGCTGAGATGTTCCTCCGGCTCGAGGGTGTCGCTGACGGCTGGCAGGTCAGTGAGAGCAGAGCCGGGGAGCTGGTCTCGATGCTCTATGGGCCTTGTACGGGTGTAAAGGAGGTGGCCCTCGACCCGTTACCGGAGATGGTGGTCGACAGGACCGTAGGGCTCGTGAGCTTGGATCGGAAACGCTTCATTCGGCGCCTGTTGGCCAGTAGGAGATTCTGCGAGCCAGATCGAGGACCGTCGCCACGCGAGATCGAGCAGAGGAGCGAGGCGTATCGACATATCCGATACCGCGCAGGGGGTGTTGCATAACCAGGACACCAGTTCCGTAATCGGTTTTCCGAGGAGGAGTCACCGTTGTCAGGCTACATACTCGTGATGATCGTTGGGGCCGCCATTTCGGGGATCGCTGCGCTCTGGGTGAGGAGTTCTTACTCGAAGTACTCGAAGAAGATGAGTACGAGCGGTCTTACCGGCGCCCAGACGGCGCGCATGATCCTGGACCGTAACGGACTCACAAACGTCCGCGTAGAGCCTGTGCCCGGACGGCTAACAGACCACTACGATCCGAGGAGCAAGGTGGTCAGGCTCTCTGAAAACAACTTCAGGCAGAGATCCATAGCTGCGGTGAGCGTAGCTGCCCACGAGGTGGGGCACGCCATCCAGGACGCTACAGGCTACATTCCGATGAAGCTCAGGTCTGGGCTCTTTCCCGTTGTTGCCTTTAGCAGCCAGATCTGGCTGCCCCTGTTCTTCGTGGGCATCTTCATCGGGACACCCCTGTTCATCCAGTTGGCGGCCATCCTGTTTATGGCGGTACTGGCGTTTCACGTTGTGACGCTACCGGTAGAGATCAATGCTTCCACCCGCGCCTACGGACTCCTGACCCGCTACGGCATACTCTCGCGCACGGAAGCCGGAGGCACAAGGCGCGTGCTTACTGCTGCTGCCTTCACCTACATCGCCGCGGCCTTGACCGCGTTCTTGACGCTTATGTATTTGCTCTTTTGAGCCAGAACGAATAAGAAGGAGAGTCGGCGGAGCGTAGGTGAAAACGGAGAAGGGAGTATTCATGACGACGAACACAAGCGCTGGGGCAGGCGGTCCCGTTCTACCTGTACTCTCGAGGAACTGGTGGATGCTGGCTTTGCGAGGACTGGCCGCAATAGTGTTCGGGGTGCTGGCATTCGTGTGGCCAGACATCACCCTTTTTGCCCTCGTCCTGCTCTTCGGTGCCTACATGCTGGTTGACGGTATCTTCGCCATAGTCGCCGCGGTTAGGGCAGCGGGACGAGAGGCTAGATGGTGGCTGCTTGTTGATCGAGGGAGTGCTTGGGGTGCTGGCAGGCCTGGTGGCGGCTTTCTGGCCGGGTCTTACGGCGCTGGCGCTACTCTACTTCATCGCTGCGTGGGCGATAGTGAGTGGCATCCTAGAGATAGCAGGAGCCATAAGGCTCAGGCGGGAGATAGAAGGGGAGTGGGCGCTTGGGCTGAGCGGGGCTCTCTCTTTGCTCTTTGGTGTTCTGCTGGTAGTGATACCAGCACCCGCGGGTCTGCTCTCATTGGTGTGGCTGATCGGGGCGTACGCGCTGGCCTTCGGAGTGTTGCTGCTTGTTCTCGCCTTCAGGGTACGTAGCGCGCCTGAGATGCAGACGCCCCGGCGAGTCGAATAACGTCCGGCGGAGCCTGGAAAGATCTGGTGCGGAAGGAGGTTTGGTATAGAGCCGGCGAAGACGGATAAAGACGGGATCGATGTGTCCCGCCTCGGAAAGCGGGGCAAGCGCGAGAGAAGGGGATACAGACCATGATGAGCCGACACAGGGGCCGCGGGTTCTACGACCCGTTGAGCGAGATGAACCGCCTGTTCGACCAGATGTTCGGTGGCGTCGCCCGGCGAACAGGGGACGAGCAGAGGACACAGGACGCCGGGTGGTCCCCGGCGATCGACGTGATCCAGGAGGACGAGGATCTGGTTGTCAGGGCGGAGCTCCCTGGAGCTAAGCCCGAGGACGTGGATATCACGGTCCACAACGGGGTCCTGACCATCTCAGGCAAACTCGAGGAAGAGAGGGAAGAGGAACGTAGCGGATACCTGGTCAGGGAACGCCGTTCTGGGTCATTCCGCAGAAGCCTGCAGCTGCCCCAGGACGTGGACGAAGATCAGATCAAAGCCAACTTCGAGAACGGCGTCCTGGAGGTCAAGATCCCGGGAGCGGCGGCCATCCAGGAACCCAAGCGCATCCAGATCGGGGGAGCCGATAGCTCGGACGGCGGCAGCCCGAGCAGCTAGCAGACGACTTCGAGGATGGAAAAGAGGCGGGGCTCCTTTTGCCCCGTCTACTTCCCGGATCGGCGCTCCCTTGTTCCCCCTCCCGAAGGAGGCGCCGATCCGGGAGGATGTTGCTATATCGCTTTTCGGCCACGGACAAAACCTCGCCGCGCGGCGGGTAGATCTTGAGGAGGCAAAATGGCAACGAGAATGTGCGACGTCTGCGGCATCAGGCCGGCAGTCGTCACAGTGAGGCGGGTTGTTCCCGGAGAAGGTCAGAGGGTCGAGCACCTCTGCGAGATCCACGCTGCGGAGGCGGGGGCCGGGCGTTCGTCCTTCGGGGGCAGATCCCCGCTGGGAGGAGGAAGCCTATTCGACGACTTCTTCGGCAGGTTCTTCGACGAAGAGCCCAGAGGGTTCTCCCAGGGGGCGGGATGGCTAGCCCAGAGACAGGCAGAGCAGGTAGACATAACCCAGTTCTTCTCCGATTCCACGACCAACCTCTTGCAGCGGGCCGCCCAGCAGGCCCTCGAGTGGGGTAGCCTCGACTTGACGAGCGAGCACCTACTATATGCTGCGCTGGAGGACAGGGTGGTCAGGCGCGTGCTCGAGGAGGTCGGTGCAGACCCACAGGCCATCAGGGCCCAGCTGGAGGAAGAGGCACAGAAAGGCGGGCGCACGGATGTCTCTCCATCGCTAGCCCCTGACGCCAAGAGGGCTTTGCTTGCCGCCTACGAGGAGTCTCGCGATCTGGGCTCCTCCTACATCGGTCCCGAGCACGTTCTGCTAGCGCTTGCCGCAGACGACGAATCGGATGGTGGACGGCTCCTCTCTCGATTCGGGCTCTCGCACACCAAACTACGTGGGGCGGTCGTGCGCGGCGTGGACACCGGCGGAGAGGCGCGAGAGCCTGCGAGCGCAACACCCACTCTTGATGAGTACAGCCGCGACCTTACCCAGATGGCCCGTGAGGGCAAGCTCGATCCCGTAATCGGGCGCGCCGAGGAAGTAGAGAGCACCATCGAGATCCTGAGCAGGCGCACCAAGAACAACCCTGTCCTGATCGGGGACCCCGGTGTGGGCAAGACCGCCATCGTAGAGGGCATAGCTCAGAGGGTAGTCAACGACGAGGTGCCAGAGACCCTCTCGGGCAAGCGGGTCGTGCAACTCGACCTCTCAGGCATCGTGGCAGGCACCCAGTATAGGGGCCAGTTCGAAGAGCGTCTCAAGAAGGTCATAGATGAGGTGCGGGAGAACTCAGATGATTTGATCCTCTTCATCGACGAGCTGCACACGGTCGTGGGAGCCGGTGCTGCCGAGGGCGCGATGGACGCCTCAAACATGCTCAAGCCAGCTCTCTCCCGCGGCGAGCTGCATGTTGTTGGCGCAACTACCATCGACGAGTACCGCAAGAACATAGAGAAGGATGCGGCGCTCGAACGCAGGTTCCAGCCCGTGCTGGTCAAGGAACCCTCCGTGGACGACACCATAGACATCCTGCGGGGCCTCAAGGATCGCTACGAAGCGCACCACAGGGTCAAGATTACGGATGAGGCCATCGTCGCAGCTGCCGAGCTTTCGGACCGTTACGTGACAGGCCGCTTCCTGCCTGACAAGGCCATAGACCTCATGGATCAGGCAGCCGCGCGGGTCAGGCTCCGTTCGAAGACCAAGCCCCAGGACACAAAGGCGCTGGAGGACGAGCTGAGGCGCGTGCAGCGCGAGAAGGATGAGGCGGTGGCTAATGAGGACTTCGAGAAGGCTCCTGAGCTCAGGGACCAAGTAGCTGCGCTTCGAAGCGAGCTCGAGGAAGCCCAGCAGGGACGCCGCCCCGTGGCCGAAGTGAGGGCCGAGGACATAGCCGAGGTCGTCTCCAGGGCCACAGGCATCCCCGTAAGCCAGCTAACAGAGGAGGAGCGTGAGCGCCTCATGCGCCTCGAGGAGCAACTGCACGATAGGGTCGTCGGCCAGGAAGAGGCCGTCGAGGCAGTGGCTGAGGCCGTCCGTAGGGCCAGGGCTGGGCTCTCTGACCCCAACCGCCCCATCGGCAGCTTCCTCTTTCTCGGGCCCACCGGGGTCGGCAAGACCGAGCTAGCGCGCACGCTTGCCGAGGCGCTCTTCGGGGACGAGGCGGCGATGGTGCGCATCGACATGAGCGAGTTCCAGGAGCGCCACACTGTCTCGCGCCTAGTCGGCGCGCCCCCAGGCTATGTTGGCTACGAGGAGGCAGGGCAGCTCACCGAGGCCGTTCGGCGCAGGCCCTACTCTGTGCTGCTTTTAGATGAGATCGAGAAGGCGCACGCTGACGTCTTCAACATCCTCTTGCAGATCCTCGATGACGGGCGCCTGACCGATGCCCAGGGGCGCACGGTGGACTTCAAGAACTCGGTCATCATCATGACCTCCAACATGGGAGCTGAGCGGATACAGGCCCACACTAGAAGGGAGGAGACCTTCGAAGAGCTCAAGGAAGACATGCTGCAGGTGGTGAGGCATCATCTAAGACCCGAGTTCGTCAACCGCATAGACGAGATCATCGTCTTCAGAGCGCTCAGCAGGGAACAGATAGTCGACATAGCACGCCTACTTCTTGAGCGGACTACGCGGCGCTTGCGGGCTCAGGACATAGAGGTCGAGTTCACCGACGAGGCGGTCGAGCTCATCGCCGAGGAAGGCTTCGAGCCTGAGTACGGGGCGCGCCCCTTGCGTCGCACCATCCAGCGGAGGGTGGACAACGAGCTCTCCCGCATGGTCCTCTCAGGCTCTCTGGAACCGGGCGATAAGGTGCTCGTCGGTGGCGAGGAGGAGAGACTCACCTTCGAGGTCCTACAGGGGGCGGCCACTGTCGCTGCCGAGTGAGTGACGAGGACGGGCGCGCGAGAAACGCCGACGACCTGACCGAGGAAGCTTACGCTCGGGCTCGCGGATTCCGCCGGGCCCGAGCACACCGACGTCCACCGTATCGGAAGCCGTCTGATGGAGCTGTTGCAGGACGTGGCAGTGCTCCTGCTGAACGTTACGCTGCTCGGGATGGGCTTCGTGTTCCTCTACAGGGTGTGGAGGGAGATCTTCGCCTTAGGCAACCTTCAGGAGGGTCTCTCGAACATCATCCTCGTGGTGATCACCATCGAGCTCTACCGGCTCTCTGTCCACTACCTCAGGTACCACCGCGTGAGCCTGAACCTCCTGGTCGAGGTGGGGGTTTCGGCGATCATCCAGAAGATGATCCTGGTGGGGGTGGATAAGTACACCATGCAGCAACTGGTAGGGATCTCCCTGATACTCGTGTCTCTAAGCGTCATCCTCTGGGTAGATTTGCGCGGATCCCGACCTACCGGACCCTGGGACGCCTCTGCCACCCGGCGGCCACAAAGGTACGGGACCTTGCCAGGGAGAGAACGCGAGGGAAGTTCGCAAGATCAGCGAAACCGCCGGTAATGAGGGAGTGACGATCGTTGCGTAGGCCATTGACGAAGTAGAGCCCTGGCCCGCTACCTTTGAGCCTACCGAACCAAGGTACTCGCTATTGGCTTGCTAAATCAGGATACGCCGCCGACTTCACCGCTCGGTGGGCCGTCTAGGACTCGTCTTCGGGATCGTCGTCATCGTCCTCGTGACGCCGCCTCTGGCGGTAGCCGTAGGAGGCAGCGCGTACCCTCTCCTCGTCCTCCAGGCTGGCTCCCAAAGCCCCGGCCACCGTGGCCAGCGAAGCCCCCAACCAGCTCAGGGTCAGGTACTCTCCCAATCCCTACAGGGTGCTTGAGGGTGCTCTGGAAGTAGCCGCCAGGCACGAATATCCACGCCGCAACAAAGAGCAGCAAGAACAGGATAGCGTAGGCCAACAGCACCGCTGCGCTTATCGTCAGCACGCTCACCCCGTTGTAGAGCGTCGCCCACTCGCGCCGCTCTCGGTCCTCGGGACGCTCCCATAGGTGGTGGGCGATGATGATCCAGACGACCATCGCCACTATCGCCGTCACCATCAGGAGTAGAAGACGCCAGAAGCCCACCGCGTCTGCAAGCAGCCACATCGAGGAGATCGCCAACACGTAGGCTCCTGTGGCGAAGGCGGCGGCTATGGCTCCCTTGAAGGCCGGAAGCATCTTCCAGGGGCGGTTGGCAAGTACCATCCCCGACCAAAGCCTGAGATGCCCGAGCGGCCCTGGGGCGGCGAAGCGAGCGTCGACGTCCATGGCCGTCATGTCCTCGTCTGGGGGATCGACCCTCCGGAAGGATCCCACGAAACCGGTGGAGCGTGGACTTCGCTTGAGGGTGGCATCCGCTGCGTGCTCCGCTCCTTCTCGTACAGCTCGCCCGCGAGCTGGAGGGTGGGGTCCCGCGCCTTCGGACGCAGCCGCATCGCGCCCATGGCAGGCAGCGAGAGACCGGCCACACCGCGCTTGGCGCTCACGTCCGCTGCGACGAGAGTGCCGTCCCTGTAGACGGGCAGGTCGGTTAGGCAGATAGCGAGGTCCCAGCCCTCGCTCAGCATCCTCTCGCGGCAGACGTCGAGGATCTCCGGGGCCTCCCGGTCTGTTCCGGTCAGGGGGTCCACCACGACCGGCACCTCCCACGAGACGTCTCCATCGACCCGGTTTTCGAGGAGCTTTGGCAGCTGAGGAGCTAGCTCCCTGGCCATCGTCTCTGGGATGTCGGGGGCAGGTATCAGTCCCAGCGTCACTGAGCCTTCGTGATTCACTTCTTCCCCCTAGCCGGTCGCCGCCGCGCCCTTCTGGACATGTGGCCATCGGCCGTGGCTACCCACCCGGCCGTCTCAGGGCCTGAGTAGAACCTTCACCGCGTTGTCCTGCTTTTTCTGGAAGATCTCGTAGCCGTGCGGCCCCTCATCGAGCGGCAACTGGTGGGTGTGGAAGCCCTCGACACCCAGAGGGTCGCCCTCGCCGGTGAGGAGCGGCATGATGTCCTCTACCCAGCGCTTGACGTTGGCCTGGCCCATCGTGAGCTTTATCTGCTTGTCGAAGAGGGTGAGCATGGGCAACGGATCGGCCATCCCGCCGTAGACGCCGATCAGGGAGATGGTGCCTCCCCGCCTGACCGCGTCGATCGCCAGGTAGAAGGCGTTGAGGCGGTCGGCGCCCGCCTTCTCCATCATCTTCTCGGCCACCGCGTCGGGCATGAACGTAGACATCTGCTGCGCGAGGCCCGCGCCGGGCGAACCGTGCGCCTCCATGCCCACGGCGTCGATCACCGAGTCGGTGCCCCGCCCGTCGGTCATCTCCCGGATCTCCCCTGCCACGTCGTCGTGCTCGCCCAGATCCAGCACCTCGATCCCGTTGCGCCTGGCACGTTCGATCCGCTCGGGCACGAGGTCCACGGCGATCACCCGGAAGCCGAGGTGTTTGGCGATCCGGGAAGACATGTCGCCTATCGGCCCCAGGCCGAGCACGGTCACGCTGCCGCCCTCGGGTATGTCGGCGTAGGCGACCGCCTGCCAGCTCGTCGGCAGGACGTCAGATAGGTAGACAAACCGCTCGTCGGGCGGGCCCTCTGGGACCTTGATGTGGGTGTAGTGGGCCTGCGGGACGCGCAGGTACTCGGCCTGCCCGCCGTCCACGTTCCCGTAGAGCTTGGTGTAGCCGAACAGGGCAGCCCCCATTCCCTCCTCGCGCACCTGGGTGGTCTCGCACTGGGTCTGAAGCCCCCGCTCGCACATGAAGCAGTGGCCGCAGGAAACCTGGAAGGGGATGACGACCCGGTCACCGACAGAGAGGTTCGTGGCCCCGTTTCCGACCTCCTCGACTATGCCCATCGGCTCGTGGCCGAGGATGAGCCCCTCGGGCATGAACGGGGTGAGGACCTCGTAGAGGTGGAGGTCGGAGCCGCAGATCGCCGTGGTCGTGATGCGGATCACCGCGTCGGTTGGCTCACGGATGCTCGGGTCGGGCACGTTGTCTACTCGGACGTCGCGCTTGCCGTGCCACGCCAGCGCCTTCATATCGCTTCCCCCTCGGTAGCTTGATTGATTTCATTGCTACTATCTTTTTCGTGCTTACCCGAGACAGGGAGTCCCCAAACGTGGCCCAGAGAGGTGCTGCGGTGTTCCTAGTCGATGGCGTGATAACCGACCACCCCTGCCAGGCGACCTTCGTGCCAGATGCCCGCTTGGAACCCGTTGTTCTCCGCAAACTGCTTGAGGGTGCTCCTTATGAAGTTCTTGCTTATCCCACTGTGCGGCTGGTGTCCACCCAGGGCAGCCACGTCCTCAAGCGCTCCCGGTGCGGTCGGTCAGGTCGGCCAGCTGCTCGGCCAGCAGCTCGGCGTGTCGCTCCTCCAACAACCGTAGTTCCGTGCTCTCGCCGAGTTCGTACCCGAACACCTGACCCGCTCCCTAGTACACCGTTACTCCTGAAGTGAAGGGTACAGTCGTTTCAGCTTGATGCGTGCATCCTCCGTTCTGAAGCGCCACTCGATCTTGACGCCTGCAGCATCGCGTCGCTCCTGCCAGGCATGGGCCTCCGCTTCGAGCGTCTCGAAGTCAGGCACTCGCCTCTGGAGACACTGGCGGCTTAGGACGCTCAATTCTATCTCCGCCATGTTCAGCCACGAGCCGTGCTTAGGCGTGTAGTGGATCTCCAACTTCTCCGAGAGGCGTCTGGCTTTCTCCGGATCGAAGGCCTCGTACAGTGAGGCGGGCGAATGGGTGTTTAGGTTGTCCATAACCAACACTATCCGCTCTGCCTGTGGGTAACGCTCCTCCACCAACTCCTCGATCTGGTGCGCCCAGTCCACCTTCGTGCGCTGCTCGGTTATCTCCACCCAACGCCTGCCCGCAAGCGGCTCCATAAACATGAACACGTTGGCTACCCCACCCCGCTCGTACTCGTAGTCTTCTCGCCTGCTCCTCCCCGGCCCCATCGGCAGGGCGGCACGGGTATCCCTGAGCATCTGCTTGGAAGTCTCGTCCATGCAGATCTGGGGCCGCAGCGGATCGTAGGGGCGGGTGTAGATCTCGAGCACGTCCTCCATGCGCCAGACGAACTCGGCGTTCGCTTTGGGTGGGATCGACCACTGCTTCCTCAGGTGGGGCTTAAGCTCGTTTTTTTGAGTGTCCTTCTTACGGTCTGGTAGGAGAGATCATCCACCACTTCGAGCTCGACCATCCTGTCGGCCAGTAGCCGCAAACTCCAGCGGGCTTGACCCTCCGGTGGCTCGCTACAGGCGAGCGCGATCAAGCGGCCTCCTGCTCCCCGTCGAGCTTGCGATGGTACTCGCGGTTGGGCGGGCGGCGGTTGAGGGCGGCCCCTAGGCCTTCCTCGACGTATTGCTTGCGCACCCTAGAGACGGTAGGCTGGCTCACCTCCACCGCCTCCGCCACAGCATCGTTGACCCAAGAGGGATCCTCGGGGCCTTGGTCGGCCTTGAGCAGGATGCGAGCGTGAGTGAGCTTGCGGGCAGGGGCAGTACCCGCGGCGATCAGGCTCTTGAGGTTGTCTCTTTCGGTGTCAGTGAGGATAACGGGATATTTCTTCTTCATAATGGGAGGAGCATACCCACTGTGTCTCTGAGTAATCACATCAAGCGTCACACGGTACTAAGTCGCCCACCCATCGCGCATCCTACCCTTATGCACTGTAGTGCGTGGAAGGGGTCAGCCTGTTGAAAAAGTCGGCGTTGAGTTGAAAGTGACTACGCATCGGGCTCCAGAAGCTCCAAGAAGCCCCAACTACGGTGTGTTTGGGGCCCATTCTGGGGTCGAAGCGGGCGTAGATGGAGTTTTTCAATAGGCTGGGGTCTTCTCGGAAACGATAAAGCCCCGGACTTGCAAGGCCGGGGCTGAGGCAAGGTTATTGGGACACAAAAGCACGCGTTCCGTAGCGCTTGCCCCACTCTAAAGCTTCGGCAAGGTATCCTCGACGGTGCCCAAGAGCCCTTTGTCCTTGAGCTCCTGCTTCTTGCGCTCCCTCTCGGCTTGCCTAGCCTCCTCCTCTTCCTGCCTCCTCCTAGCCTTCTTGGCGGCCTCCTCGGCGGCTTCGGCCTTCTTCTGCTCGGCCCGGCCCTCGACCTTCTTGTCCTCGTCGCCGGTTATGGCGCCGACGGCCTCCTTGGCCCTTCCCTTGAGCTTCTCGTCCACAGCGAGCCTCCTTAGCTGACTGCTCGGTTGCTACATCCCTGACATATATAGCCGGTGTGACTTTCGACTAAACGTAAGGGGTCTACCTACCGGTCTCCGGATGAACTCACTGCCGGGTGGGAGCCTTGCGTGGCCTTTCACTCGACCCTTATTCACCGGAGTGCGTAGAAGGTGCCCTACAGCAGCACTTATACGGAACGACCCGCTGAACACTGCTTCGTTAGCGTATTGGGAGACGAAAAGATCATAAAGATGCTCAACTAGGGGGGCGAAAGGTGTCAAAATCGAGACCGCTGAGCAAGCCAGAGCTAACTGATGCTGTAGGGAGGTGTCAGCCTGTTGAAAAACTACCTTGCTCACCGTTTTCACTCTAGATTGGGCCCCAAACGCACCGATATTGGGCCGTTTCGAGCCCGATTATTCTTCCTGAAAGTTCCACAAAATGTTAAGAGCTCCCAGCGCGAATGACGGGGGATTGGCAGCAGTAGAATCCACGACAGGTAGCGTTCCGACCGCCAGGCTGTGCCCTGCGTCAGTCGCACCAACCTGTCAAGGCGTGGAGTTCTCATCGATCCGGGGTCTGGATGAAGAGTTAGCCTGTAGCGTCCACTCTGCCGGCCGCCTGTCGTGGTGGCTATGGGTTCCCTACTACGTAGGTACCCGCTCATCAGGCTGTCCTCCGCCGTTCCTCTACAGTATGAACGTGAGCGGGAACTCCCCGCCCGCGTCGTAAGTTCCGATGGATGTATGTGGAGACTTAGACGCTCCGGTCGAGCAACGCTATCCGGCCACCCTCTCCACGTCAGGCTCACGCTCGATCTCGCTGGCAAACCTGGCCCTGAGCACGAAGACAGCAACGGCAAGGACAGCCAGTGTCGTGAGCAGGCCGACCGTGATGTTCCTGGTGAACCCAAGCACGATGTAACCGGCCAAGGATGCTCCAGCACAGACGAGCGCGTACGGTATTTGTGTCGTAACGTGATCGATGAGATGTATGCCTGACCCTACGGACGACAGAATCGTGGTGTCGGACAGGGGGGATGTATGGTCCCCGAAGATGGCGCCCGCGAGTACGGCGCCGAAGGCGGGAATCAACAGCGAGAGGTCAATAGAGACCACGATCCCTGCGGCTATCGGCAGGATCAGACCGAAGGTGCCGAAGGTGCTCCCCAATGAGAAGGAGATGAAACAGGCCAGGACGAACAAGAGAGCCGGCAGCAGGGAGAACGCCAGGCCACCGCCGATCAGTCCGGCCAGATATTCGCCAACTCCCAGCGAGGCGATAATCTCGGCCGTCATCCACGCCAGAAACAACACCGCGGCAGCCAGCAACATCGACCTGGCGCCCGACACCGCAGCCGTTGCCACCCGGTTTGCGGGGGTCCTCTTCAACAGTAGCATCGCTCCTGAAAGAACACACGCTGCCAGGCCGCCATAGAAGAGGGAGATGATCACGTCGGTGTTGGCCAGGATCTGCATTGGAGTTATCGCTCCGTCGGTGTTAGAGATGCCGATCCACAGCGCCAAGATCAGGGTGACGCCGATGAGCGTCGCAACCGGCAGGACCAAGTCCCTAACCTTGCCATCCTCTCGCGTCGGCAAGTTCCGATTAGCCTCACCAGGGACGAACCCATGGGAGGTATCGACCACTTCCCCTTCCTCGACCGCGCGTCTTTCATGCTTGCGCATCGGGCCGAAGTTGAGCCCGAAGTATGCAACGAAGAATACAAAGAGGATCGCGGTGATCGCGTAGTAGTTCGTCGGGATCGTTCCCAAGAACGCTTCGTAGCCGGAAAATGCGGTGATTTCGTTTCTGTTCAGGATCTCTGTAATGGTGGCGGCAATGAAGGCGGCCCAGCCGGAGATCGGCACCAGGATGATGACGGGCGCGGCCGTCGAGTCCACGATGTAAGAGAGCTTGGCCCGCGAAATGCGATGGGGTCGGTGATCGTCCGGCTGACGTTTCCGCCCACCAGAGAGCTGAAAGCGTCATCGAAGAAGATAACGATACCTAGGACATAGGGGACCAGCTGCGCTTGGAAGCGTGTTTTGACCTTGGTGATCGCCCATTCAGAGACGGCCTGGAGGCCGCCCGATATATAGATAAAGGAAGTCAGCACTCCCAGCAGCACAACGAATGCGAGGATGTACATCTCCTCTGCGATGGCGCCCTCGGCAATGATCAGTCCTCCCGCCACTTCGGCGATGAATGAGATGCTGTTGAGGATATTCCATTGACTGTACATCAGTGCGCCGAGGAGGACCCCGATCCCCAGTGCCAGCAGGACCCTCCTGGTGGCGATAGCCAAGCCGATCGTGACGACCGGCGGAAGAAGTGACAGAATAGACGGTTCCATTGGTGAGACCTCCTGATTGGCGCGAAGGAGTACTTCGCTTACATCCGAGCTTCTCCGGTCTGCGCCACGATGTTACGCCGTGGAAACTAACGGAGTGCTCTAAGCTACGTCAGGCTGTCCTGTTCATCAGTCCCCACCTCCTATCCGAAGGTGCTTGCCGATGAGTAACTTGTACCCAATGGTGCATGATCCAAACTTCCGGCAGTATGTGTCCTGTCAAGTGTGTAAATCGCTTCGTGCGGTTCCGTAAGCTCCGCTTCCTCTAGCCGGCCATCAATTCCGGCTGCTCGACCGCCACTTCCTCCTTCCTCTTCAGCTTCGCTAACGATCCGGCGCTGAAGTAGCGCTTGGAGACCTGCCACTCGTCGTGCTGCTCGCTCAAGATCGCGCCCACGAGCCGTACGACGGCCGCCTCGTTCGGGAATATACCCACCACGTTCGTCCTACGCTTCACCTCCTTGTTGAGCCTCTCGAGCGGGTTGTTGGACCAGACCTTCTGCCAATGCTCGACCGGGAAGGCTGCGTAGGCCAGTACGTCATCCTCGGCCCCGTCCATAAGCTCGGCCAGCTTGGGGAAGCGCAGACGAAAACCGTCCGCGACCCTGCGCCATTGTTCGCAGGCACTTTCAGCCTCCGGCTGGGCGAAGACGGTGCGGATGGTGGCGCCAACCATCTGCTGAGCCGCCTTCGGAACCAAAGAGAGAGCGTTGCGCATGAAATGCACCCGGCAGCGCTGCCACGAGGCGCCCTGCACAACCTTCTCGATGGCACTCTTGAGCCCTTGGTGGGCGTCACTGGTCACCAGTCTCACCCCTGAGAGACCCCTGGCGACCAACGAGCGCAGGAAAGCGCTCCAGAACGCCCCGTCCTCGCTCGGGCCCACGTCCAAGCCCAATACCTCCCGCTCGCCAGTCTCTGCCTTCACGCCGACAGCGATCACCACCGCCATGGAAACCACGCGGCCGTCCTGGCGGGCCTTGACGTAGGTGGCGTCGATCCAGACGTAGGGGTAGGCGCCCTCAAGCGGCCGGTTGCGGAAGCGCCCAACCTCCTCGTCCAGCTCCTCGCAAAGCGTGCTGACCCGGCTCTTGGAGATGCCTGTCATCCCGAGGGCCTTCACCAGCTCGTCGACCTTGCGCGTTGAGACCCCGTGCACGTACGCTTCCTGCACCACCGCGGATAGGGCCCTCTCGGCCCGCCTTCTCGGTTCTAGCAGCGAGGGGAAATAACTTGAGTCCCTCACCCTGGGCACCTTGAGCTCGATCGCGCCCGCCCGCGTGTCCCAGGTCCTTTCCCTGTAACCGTTGCGCTGGCCACTGCGCCCCTCGGTTCGCTCGTGACGGGCGGCGCCTATGTGCTCCTCGACCTCCATCTCCATGAGCGCCTGCGAGAGCGCCTGGACGCCCTCCTTCAGGAAGTCCGCGTCGAGCTCCATCTGCGCCTTGCGCAACAGCTCCGCTAACCCTATCCTCAACTCATCGGCCATCGTGCCTCCTTCTCGGTAGATTGGACTCTTCCGAATTAGGAACCACACGATGGCCGTCCTTGTCAACGGCCTACCCTTTTACACACTTCCGCGGACACTACCTTCCTGCAAATCCTCCTCAAGATAGGTGGCTCCTAGCCCGATCGTCCGAGAACAGCCTCGCGACGATATTTCTGTGAAGCTCGCACGGATGACGTGTCAACTTCTAGTACTACGTTCTCTCAGCCGGACACGCCGCCTCTATGGAAGGGACCTAGACACTGACTACGCGCAATCCACGGACTCCTGACCCTACTTGACCCTAACCCGCACGCAATACCCTGCTATGGTGGGCAATCCAGGGAACAGAGAAACTCCTTATTTATACGGGTTTTGCAACACCTCTGCAACGCCTGAGCATGACACACTCGTAGCTGGAGCAGGGGTGAGCGGTTCGAGTCCGCTCGTCGGCACTTCGCAATTGGCTGAATAGCCTAGTACGCCGAAAGAAGTAAAGCCTCGGCATTGTGTCGAGGCTCTTGCGGGTGTTGCGCTACCTCAAGGAGCGACTAAGGTCTGAGTACGTGAAGGTGGTGCGGTCATGATTGCTCCTTACCATTTGATGTAGCGGGTCCCCACTAAGCTGCTTACGGCCGCGAGGCCTCACGGCTGGTAGCATGCGAGACACTTACTGTGGTCTGAAGAAGGAGGAAAGTATGACAGACTACCTGCCTGAGGTTTACCAGAACTTCGAGCGTCGCTTCCCGGCGGTGAAGGAAGCCTTCGACGCCTTAGGTGCTGCTGAGCACGACGCCGGACCTTTGGGTGAGAGGGAACGCCGCCTGATCAAGCTTGGGATAGCCGTGGGCGCAGAGTCAGAAGGCGCCGTGCGTTCGCATGTGCGCAAGCTGCTCGGCATCGGAGTTTCTGAGGCGGAGATCCTGCATGCCATCGTCCTCGCCCTCACTACCATCGGTTTCCCTGCTACCAACGCGGCTCTGAGCTGGGCCGAAGAAGTCTTGTCCGAAGAAATTTGATGAGAGTCTTACAGTGATGCTGCCCTGGAGCCGAATCACCTGGGTGAATAGAGGCGAGCGCGAAAAGCTTAGAGCTTCCGTCAATAGGGCTCATGGTCGTCGGGATGGTCGCCCCTCCCAGCGGTAGCGTCTCCAGCCTTCTCGGATGAGCCGCCTTACGATGATGACCACCTCAGAGAACGACACCCAGAAGTCGATCACCCTCCCCACTCGCTCCGTGCACCATACGAGCTTCTTGTGGGCGTTGTGCCACGCGCTCGTCCTCTCTACCACCCATCGGATCGTTGCCCAATAAGGCGCGGGCTTACCCTTCCCAGAGATCTCCCACCCTAGCCCCAGCTCCCGAAGGCGCTCGCGGGTCAGAAGCGAGTCGTAGCCGCGATCCAGATGCACGCTCGCCCCCTCGGGCAGCCCTCCCACCGACTCGGAGGCATGCTCAAGGGTAGGGACCACAAGCGGCGAGTCGTGGCGGCCGGCCGGTTCGGTGACGCCCCCTATGGGGATGCCGTTCGCGTCCACCGCCGTGGAGCGCTTGATGCCTCCTTTTCCCCTATCCACCGGGCTCCTTCCGGCCTTCTCCCCTCCACAAGGGGCCTTGGTGATGCAGCCGTCCACCGCCACCTCCGAGAGCTCCAACCCGATGAGGCGGTCGTAGGCCTCCAGGCAGATGGCGCCTGAGTCGATCCATAACCCCGAGCTCTATCCACTCGTCCCGCCTGCGACGCAGGGTGCTCTCCGAGCACTCCTCGTCGGCGATCCTGTGGTAGGCGCAGCCGAAGACGAGCACCTGCACCAGCTTCTCGAAGACGACCCTCTCGGGGACACGCGAGCGGTGGCATCCGAGCGGATGGTCGGAGCGGTGCTCGGGAAGTAGGGCCGAAAACTGTTGCCAGATGGGCTCGATGAGGTAAGGTTCGAGTGCGGGCACGGGGTATGCTCCTTCCGTTCGGGAAGCGTAGAGAACTCCCCGAATGATGGAGCATCCGTGCCCGTTTTACACCTAGACGCACTCCCTATTGACGGAAGCTCTTAGATAAGCAGATTTCTAACTCCAGCCAACGCCGGGAAAATGTCGCTACTAATTCGTAATGAGCACGGGTAAGCGGTTCGAGTCCGCTCGTCGGCTCTCTTTTTCTTGCGATTTGCAGGGAAACGTCGAGCAGAAGGAGTGTTCTCCGAAGTCCAGGAAGAAACTTCAAGAACAGTACAGTGGACTCGGGCAGCTTACCCTCTCCATGGAGTATGATGCCGTTGTTATGCAGCCGCAGATCTGCATAGGAAGGTGGGACCGGTCACCTCCTCAATCACTTACGTGAGATACGAGTCCCCAGTTTTGGGAGGTTAGCCCACATGGAGCGTGGTCCGTCAAAGGAAGGAGCCTCGGGGCGTCCGATGGACGAGCGAGGGTATCTGGCCTCGCAGCTGCCCGAGCTGCGCATCGAGGGGGCCTTGGACGAGATCCGGAAGCGGGTCGTGGAGAGCGGGAGGCGCGTGGTCGTCCTTGACGATGACCCGACCGGCGTTCAGAGCGTGCACGGCGTGCCGGTCCTTACCACCTGGGTGGTCGAAGACCTGCGCTGGGCGCTTGAACAGACGAGCCCGACGTTCTTCGTGCTCACCAACTCCCGCAGCCTCCCCGAGGAGGAGGCCGTCGCCCTGAACCGGGAGATCGCCCTGAACCTCTCGGAGGCCGCCGAGCCGCGGACGGACTTCGATGTCGTGAGCCGCAGCGACTCGACTTTGCGCGGCCACTACCCGGCGGAGACCGACGCGCTGGCGGAGACGCTTGAGGAGGGTGGACGCGGGCCCGACGGTCTCATCATCTGTCCGGCGTTCTTCGAAGCCGGCAGGATCACGGTGGACGACGTCCACTGGGTGCGCCAAGACGGCGAGCTGGTCCCGGCGGGACAAACGGAGTTCGCTTCCGACCACACCTTCGGCTACCACGCCTCGGATCTCAAGGCGTGGGTCGAGGAGAAAACCGGGGGACGCATCAAGGCCCACGAGGTTGTGAGCGTGGGCCTCGCCGACCTCCGCGAGGGTGGTCCCGAACGTGTCCTGGAGCTCCTCGAGGAGGCGAGCGGAGGGATACCGGTGGTGATCAACGCTGCGTCCCACGCGGACCTCGAGGTCTTTGTGCTGGGGCTGCTGGCGGCGGAGGAGGGGGGCAAACGCTTCCTCTACCGCACAGGGCCGTCCTTCCTGAGGGCGCGCGGGGGCATCACCGAGCCGAAGGTCCTCGGACCCGAGGATCTGTATCGCAAGAGGCCTAAAGAGGGACACGGGCTCGTTTTGGTCGGCTCCTACGTGCCCACGACCACCCGCCAGCTCGAAGGAGCGCTCGCGCTCGAGGGGATACGCGGCGTGGAGATGTCGGTGCTGCGGCTCCTGGAGCCCGAGAGCAGGGAGGGGGAGCTGGGACGGGTGGCGGAGGAGGTCAACGGTTCTCTGGCTTCGTCGGAGGTCGTCGTCTACACCAGCCGCGAGCTCGTAACTGCCGGTAAGGCAGGGAGCGCAGGTCTTTCGAACTTCGAGATCGGGGCGGCAGTCTCGGGCGCTCTGGTCGAGGTGATGAGGCGGGTGGACCGGGCGCTGCCGCTCTCCTTCGTGGTGGCGAAAGGCGGGATCACGTCCAGCGACATCGCCACGAAGGGGCTCGAGGTACGGAGGGCCGAGGTCGCGGGGCCACTCTTGCCTCCGGGGATCGTGCCGGTCTGGATCCTACCGGAGGAGAACGACTTCCCGGGGCTACCGTACGTGATCTTCCCTGGCAACGTCGGTGGCCCGGATTCTTTGGCCCAGGCAATAGAGATCCTGCGGGGAGAGCGCTAGTGACTCCAGAGGCCTGTGTACGAGGACGCGAAGGAGGCACAAGATCGGTGGAAACCGCAACGGAAACCAGGTTCGGAGCGATGCTGAGCCGGGCGCAAGAAACAGGCCGGGCCGTCGGTGCGTTCACCTGCTACGACTTCCTGGGCTTCGAGGCTGTGGTCCGGGCGGCAGAGTCCTATCGTGCGCCGGTGATCGTACTCGTGAGCCCCTCGTCCTTCAGGGCGGCGGGCGTCTCGTGTGGGCCTTCGGAGCCGCGGCCAAAGCCTCCTCGGTCGAGATCCTCGTGCAGCTCGACCACCGAGCCGAGCGAAGCCGAGGAGTTTGTCAAGCAGAGCGGCGTGGACTGCCTCGCGGTCGCGTTTGGCAACGTCCACGGCCACTACTCTGGCACACCTGAGCTCGACTGGGGTAGGCTCGAGGAGGTGCGGGGTCGGATCTCTGCTTCCCTCTCCCTGCATGGCGCCTCGGGGCTGCCCGAGGCTGATCTCGAGCGGGCAGTCTCGCGAGGGGTAGCCAAGTTCAACGTCAACACCGAACTCAGGACGGCGTATTTTCGGCGCCTCGGGGAGGATCTCAGCGTGAAGGCTGCTACGGTCAACCTCAAGGGTTTAGGCGACGGCGTCGTGGAGGCGGTGCAGGAGGTGGTGGGGGCGAAGCTTTCCGCCTTCGGCTGGACGAGAGAGGAGGCGTAGGCTATGGAACGCTTGGCGTTCGTGGGACTGGGGGCGATGGGTTCCCCCATGGCGAAGAGGCTCATAGGCGTGGGCTTCGAGCTCAAGGTCTTCGATGTACTCGACGAGCGCACCCATCCCCTCATCGAGCTAGGGGCCGTAAGCGCCGCCTCCCTCGGAGAGGTGGCAGAAGGCACCGAGGCGCTCGTCCTCATGGTGGCGAACGCCGAGCAGGCGGAGGGTGTCCTTTTCGGCGAGAGGGGCGCCGCCGAGGCGCTCCCCGAGGGCGCGGCCGTAGTTGTCATGAGCACCATAGGACCCGAGGCGGTTCGCGAGCTCGCCGACGCTCTAGCCGAGCGTGGCCTACGGACTCTGGACGCGCCTGTGAGCGGGGGCGTGGCGCGGGCGGAGAAGGGGGACCTCCTAATAATGGCCGGGGGACCGGAAGACCTCTTTGAGGAGCTGCGCCCAGTCCTGGGAGCGATGGGCTCGAGCGTCGCGCACTGCGGCGCACGGGTGGGCGACGGGCAGGCCGTAAAGCTCGTGAACCAGCTCCTCTGCGGGGTGCACATCGCGGCGGCGGGAGAGGCACTGGCCTACGCCGAGGCTCTGGACCTGGACCCGCGCTTCGTTTTCGAGACGATCCGGCACGGTGCCGCCAACTCCTTTATGCTCGAGGATCGCGGCGAGCGGATGCTTAACGAGGAGTTTGTTCCCCCCAAGAGTGCTTTGGACATCTTCGTCAAGGACATGAACCTGGTACGCAAGACCGCCGAGGAGCAGGGCTTCGAGACCCCGCTGTCCTCCGCAGCGTTGGAGCTGTATCTGGCAGGTAAAGAGGCGGGCATGGGCACCGAGGACGACTCCGGGGTCATCCGCATGTTCCGGCAGCGGTCGGCCAAGGGCAAGTGAGGGCTGGAAGCGGACGCGGTGCGCACGATGAACCGCCAGAGTCATCCCCGAATCGGGCAGAGCCGGGGCCTGGCTTCGGTACTCTATCTGCGTACCCTGAAGGCCCGCGGGTACGGGCGCGTGCGCCGTTACGCCGGGGGCTCGAGGAGTGGGCACACGCAGGTTACCCGCTTACCGGCGAAGGCACCGTGTAACTGAAATAGAGCTACGAAGGAGGAGACGCTAATGGTGCTATGGGACGCGGGGCTTCACACCGAACCCGCCCTACGAGGAGGTGTGCAGCGGCCGAACCGGACACTCTGAGGTGTGTTCTTCGTTTTCGACCCCGAGAAGGTCTCCTACCGGCATTTGAAGATATTCTGGGGACCCACGAACCCTGACACCTGTTAGGGAATGGCACCGCGAGCACATGGGATCCCGCAGCGCCGCCCGGCAAGCAGTGACGCCGGTTCGAAGAGAACCAAGCTAATCGCGTCGTGCCGGTTCCTGCGGCAATTGGACCGTGAAGCGGGTCTCACCAGGTCTTGAGGCTACGGAAACCACGCCACCATGGCCGGCCACCACGCGCCTGACTATATCCAATCCGAGACCGGTACCCTCTCCGACCTCCTTAGTGGTAAAGAACGGGTCGAAGATGTGATCCTGGATCTCGGGCGGAATGCCGGGGCCGTCGTCGACGATCTGCACGGTCACCCGATCTCCGTCGCGTAAGGCCCGCACCACGATCCGCCCTCGGCCACCCAGGGCGTCCGCCGCGTTGTCTATGAGGTTGGTCCATATCTGGTTGAGCTCGCCGGCGTTGGCCCATATCTTCGGCAAATCTTCCTCGTACTCCCTCTCCACGCTAGCACCCTTCAGCTTGTGGTTGAGGATGGTGAGCGTGTCTTCCAGGCCTTCTCGCACGTCGGTTTCGGCGTACGCTGTCTGGTCCATAGACGTGTAAACTTTCATAGCCCCGACCAGCTCTGAGATCCTGGCGACGCTGCTCCCGACCTCATCGCTAAGGTCGGCCGACTCCAGCGTCGACGCCAGCCACTCCAAAACGCCCACGAGCGACTGGTCGTTACCCAACTCGGCGGCCAACTCTTTCAGGCGCCCGGTATCCAGACCTGCGGCGCCCAGGATCGGCGCGAGATCCCAGGCCTCTGAGAATCCCCTCTCCTCCAACCAGTCGGCGACCTCCTCTTCCCGGTCGCTCTGCGAGAGCGGATCGAGAGCCTCGACTCCGCCTGTGGTCGCCTCACCGAGCAACCTGACTAGCGCTCCTCGCTGCCCGGGGGAGAGGCGCCAGGCATGCTCGAGGGCGAGAAGTTGCGCCTCGAGGGTCACCTCGCGCAGTCTCACTACCGCGCGCCTTGCCGCGGCGGCTGGGTTGTTCAGCTCGTGGGCAAGCCCGGCCGAGAGTTTGCCCAGGGCCGCCATCTTCTCTTGTTCGATGCGCTTGCGCCTGCGCATCTCCTGCTCAAGGGCGGATTGAACCACCTCCAGGTTGTCCGCCTCACTCCATTCTTCGGCGATCTTGCCGCCGGAAATGCGATGGATGTGGATGCCCGAATAGTTCGTCTCCTCACCAGTCGGGTCGGCTCCCAAGAATTTGCCCCGGTGAACGCTGGTTCCCGTGAACCTGCTCGCCACCATGTCGCCCTCGGCGATCTGGGCCTCGACGGTGAAGCCGGTGTTGGGGTACACGGAGAGCATGTCTGCAAGCGAGCGCTTGTAGTCCTCGCGGCTCGGCTTCTGACCCGGCAGGAGGCTGCGGTCGACGAAGTCCGGGGACATCAGCTCGTCGAGCGTCTCCATGTCGCCTCCCGCCTGCGCCTCCAGAAAACGGCGAGCCAACTCCTTGTTTTCTTCCGACACCGCTTCCTTCCTCGTTGTCGGTGTATTGCCGGGCACGCGTATCATCCTACAAAGCCGACCAGAACGCATCGTGCAAGCAAGTTAGCAATTTCGGGGCGTGTGTTCGACCCCGCGACGCGCGAGACCCGGTTCTCCATCGCGCCTGTGCTCGACCCGTTTTTCGATGGGCTTCTGCGCACCCAGCACATGCGGGGGAGTCCTCCGACCAACCTAAATAACACTTAACACAAAGATTACCTATTTGGGGGATGCGGCGAACGTCGTCGAGGGCGATCCTGTCCCCTCAGGCAACTTCGCAAGGGTCGAACCATGATGCCAGCATCCTTGGTCGCCACAGAGGTGGACGCTCTACCCCGTGGCCAAGCGGTTGCTCCTCATCGACCCGATGGACGGAGCCTCGTTTGTGGAGGCGTCCCGGGCCATGGCGCTAGGGCGTATCGACTACGTGGAGTACAAGCCGGGGCCGCCCCCGAACGAACGCTTCCACGAGGTCGTTACGGGTTTTCTCAGGGAGTGGACGAGGCCCTACCGATGGGAGGCGAACGCGGTAGTACGTATCGTGGGGGGGTCGGCTCAAAGCCACAAGGTTCGCTCCTCGGCGCATCCGCCTCCGGTTAGGGATCCTACATCTTGTGGTGCTGGATCGATATGCGGCAATCGTAAATGCTCAACTGCGACGCTAGAGACTGTGGGTTCGGAGCAGGCATTTCTCCTTGGTGGGTTTGCACTCACCGGTGAGAGGGACATTGACCCCCTAGCCCACAGTAGCTCAGGTCGATGCCTTTGGCGGAGTAGCAGTCAATGCTGCCGACCACGCATGTACTGCAACCGGGCTAGTACAACCTCGTACGCAGTGGACAAACAGCCTTGCCCGAAGTGCCGAAAATCCCATTGATAAGCGCTATTTCCGGATGCAGTAGGACGGGATAGAACGTACGCAAGCAAACTCGTAAAGAGATGAGGTCAGCGGTTCGAGTCCGCTCGTCGGCTCCTTATTTTTCCCATAGATAAGCCGAATAATCGAGATGGGAGAGAGCCCTCGTGATACCGCGAGTGCCTTTCTTCATCGCACTCGTCACCGCACGGCGCTGCAGCAGATAGAGTGTGCCGCCCGCGAATGCCCACTCGAGATCCTGAGCGCCGCCGAAGGCTTTCTCGCACCTCATCGCCAGCGCGTGCAGCTCGCGAAGCTGCTTGTCACCGAGGCAGAGTGCACGTACGAGCTCGGCAGGAACTTCAGCTTCCCGCGTTCCACCCTCCGGCAGGACGCGAACCTCAATGTCCTTCGTGCCGGGCGTGCGCTCGAGCACCCTCCCCTCGCGGCTCAGACGGAAGTGATCCGGCGTAACCAGTCCTGCCACCACCGATTCGCCTAGCCCCCAATTGGCCTCGATCACAATCTCATCGGCGCCGTCAAACGGATTCCGGGTGAACAGGACGCCCGCGCAATCGGCGACCACCAGCTCCTGAACTACGACCCCTATCCGCGGCTCGCTCGGTAGCCGCAGGCGCTGCCGGTAGGCTAGGGCCGACCCAGAGTACGCCGATTTCCAGATCGCGCCCACCGCATCGGTCAGGGCCGGCGGCGATGGTCGGATATTCAGGCACGTCAGGTGCTGACCGGCGAAGCTCGCCGTTTCGGAGTCCTCGCCCACGGCCGACGAGCGAACAGCGACGGGACCGTCTAGAGTGGCGCAGACCTCCGCCAGCTCGCGGATCGCGGTCGGGTGGCCGGCGGATACCGCGTCAACAAACCCGAACGACAATGCCACGCCGCCCGGAACGGGTAGGCCGGCGCGGATCGCCGCCGCCAGCTGCGCCGCTTTTCCGCCGTACGCCGACTCGTCAACGCTCTCGACCAGCGCGATCGGTCTCATGCCACGATCGCCGCTTCGCCGGCCTCGCCGTCCACGCGCACCCGCGCGCTGTCCGGAATGCGAGTGGTTGCGTCGGTGCAGCCCACGACCGCCGGGATGCCGTACTCGCGCGACACGATGGCCGCGTGCGACAGGAGCCCGCCACGATCCGTCACAATCGCGCCGAGCAGCGGTAGCACCGTATTGAAAGCGGCGGTCGTTGCCTTGGTGACGAGGATGTCGCCTTTCTTGATGTGGGCAAAGTCCTGCGTGCTGCGGACGAGGCGCGCTGAGCCTTCGTAGACGCCGGGGCTTACCCCGAGGCCATAAACCTTCCGCGCCTCGCTGCGCGCCTCCGGTGCCATGAAGAGGGCCTCTATGGCCGCACCTAAGGCTCGCTCCATACGCGCCGCGGCGGGCGGCAGCCACTCGGCGGGCAGGGGCGGACCGGGCTCGGCCCCGAGCATCGGAGGCGCGTCGACGAAGCTGACCTCCGCGCGGTAGCGCGCACGTTGCGCCAGCTCTTCGGCAGATGGGCCGTCGTCGTGCTGGATCAGAGAGCGCATCTCGTCGTATCCGGCCTCGACGAGGTGGGTGGGATACGCAATGCGTCCGTTCTCGGCCAGGGGCTTGCCAGCCGCGAGGATAGCGCGGCGCGTGAGCCCCTCGGCCCAAAGATCGCAGAAGAGCCCCCGCTCGTCGCGCAGCCGGTACATGGTACGCGCTTCGGCGAGAAGCTCGTCGAAGGCGCTACGATGGGGCTTCGGCACGCCGTCCCGCGCCTCAGCGGTGCGCCGCGCGAGCACGTCTCTCATAGGTCCAACGTTTACCCCTTCCACGGCGCTGCGAATCGCGCCGAGCAGAACCTCCGGCATCTCCAGTACGTAGGGCTCGCCGACGTCCTCGCCGTTGACGGGACGGTAGCCGACGAATCGGAGGTAGGCAGAGAGCGCCGTGCTGATTTCACCGGACAGTTCGCTCAGGGAAGCGAGAACGTCGCCGGCCGGATTGGGGGAGGCGATTAGCGCGTGTGCCCTGGAGTCGGCCCGAATGGCCCGCGCAAGGCGGTCGAGTTCGTCAGCGGATCCTCGGGAGATGGGCGTGGCGCCTTGCAGGAGGCCTAAGAACTCTATAGCGGAGCGTCCGGTCCATTGCTGCGCGTGCACGAAAAAGTCGCCAACCGGCAGCAGTGCCGGCACGTTGTAGAGGTGGTGCAAGTAGATCTGGTGCTTGAGGTTTTCCCGGCATCGATCTAGGTGCGCTAAGAGCTCCTCGGTCGTCAGCGTCGATGGATCGACCGCTTGCAGCTGGAGATGGTCGCGGATCGCCGCAGGCTTCGTCTGCTCATCCCAGACTTGCAGGTCCTCGCGCCACAGCTTGCGCTCGACGGCCATGGCGCTCGTTTTCAGGCGCTCGGAGAGCTCCGGATCGGTGCGCCTGAGCTCGTCCCAGACGTGCTTCGGTGGGTGGCCGACCGCATCCTTGGACGCGCCTACCGGCCGCGGGCAGTAGTAGGGGAAGCCGTTGACGAACTCACAATCGAGGTAGTCGAGGAGAAGCCCGTAGCGCTTCAAGGATTCCCCGAATCCGCGAACGAACTGCTCGGGGAAGACCTCGGCCTGGAAGCGGGTCAGCGGTCGTGTCCAGTGGGTGTCGTCGAGGGACCAGGATCCCGGCCCAGGGGGCTCAAACTTCAGTTCCGTCACAGCGCTCATAGTTACTCCTCCTTTGCTCTTCCCTCTCGCTGCTTGAGCGTATGGTGTCCCCTCACCCCTGCTGTTCCGGTTACTACTAAGTCATGCTAAATCCTCCTTTTCGCTGCTCGAGTGTCCGGTGATCTCCTTCATGCTGTTCGGGTACTTACGAAGCTCGTCGACCAGGATGCGTATCGCCCAGGCGACCGCCTCCCCGGCCTGCTCGCCCGTGAGGTTCCAGTTAACGCGCATCATCTCCCACGCTCCGCTGTTCATGAGAACGCGCACCACCGCGCACGCGCGTCGCGCGTCGAGTGGGTCGAGTCGCGCGGTCACGTCTTCCATCGCCTTCTCGACCAGCTTGTCTCGACGACGCCTCGTGTCTTGGTGGATCTGTCGATGAACCCTCGAGAGCAGCCGGGCACGTACCAGGGGCTCCTTCTCGTCAAGGTACGCGAAGAATCGCGGCATGTACTCCGTGAATTCGTCGATGCTCTCTGGCACCTCGCTGAGCTTTAGCTTCCGGTCGACCCAATCCGTGAGCTCCTGCATCAACGCTTCCTTGGTCGAGAAATGGCGGTAGATCGTGGGCACGGAGACGCGCGCCCGCTGAGCCGCGCGGGGAAGCGAGAGCTCCTCAAGCCCCTCTTCGAGGAGCTGCTCGGCAGCCGCCTCGAGGATCCGCTCGCGGGTTTGCTCCATCTGCTCGGCACGAAGCGGGCTGTTGTAGGTGCGGGTCGCGCCCTTGTTCGGCTCATTCATGCTATTCATTTTCTAATTGTATTATCATAAATATTATCATGATAACCAAATTAACATGAATATCGGGACCTGTCAAGATCTCTCAAGAGAATTGGCCAGCTGTCTGGCGGCTGCTGGGCGTGCCACTCGTGCTGGCACCGGCGCTCGGCCTACTAGCGGTCGGAACGAGCCTCGCGTTGGTCCTGCACACTGGCCGTTCCCCGAAGCCGGTGTTGAACCTCGCGCTGTTTCGAGCGCGAGGTTTCACACCCGCCGTCACCACCGTGCTGTTGAGCAACCTCACCATGTATACCCTGCTGCTATCCCTGCCGGTGTTTCTGATTGGGTGGGGCAACTGGGTCGACGAGCATGTCGGCCTCCTGTTGGCTGGGCTCTCGCTACCTATGGTCTTCTTCTCGCCGCTGGGCGGCCGGCTCTCCGACCGCAGTGGACGGCGCCTCCCGGCAATCTTGGGGACAGTCCTGATCGCGCTAGGCACGCTCCCCTTCCTCGCTATCGCTCCGTTCTGGTCTTGGTCGGTCTATCTGGCCCCGCTGGTTCTGCTGGGCATCGGTTCAGGGCTCTCGATGGCCTCGATGCAGGCTACCGCAATCGAAACTGTGTCACTGGGTCAGGCCGGGCAGGCAGCGGGTCTCTTCGCGACGATGCGGTACCTGGGGAGCATCCTCGGCTCGTCGGTTATGGCAGCGGTGCTAAGCGGATCGACACCGTCGGTTGACAACTTCCGTGTCCTTTATGCTGCGTTGTTCCTCTCCGCCTGTGGCGCCAGCATCACAGCCTGGGGCCTGCCGACGTGGATCAGGGGAGCCGGCCGCAGCGAAACCGGACCTTAATCCTCTTAAGGGTGAATAGGCGTGTTTAAAATCATCAATTGCGAACCATCAGCAGGATACCAGTTGACACCACTCTGACACCACCGGGAACGCAACATAGTGCAACGCAGGGCAGGCAGATAAAAGTAAGCTGCTTATCTATGCGGGTTTTGTATCACTGCGCAAATCCCTGCAACACCCTAATTATCACTCGTAATGAGGAGAGGTCAGCGGTTCGAGTCCGCTCGTCGGCTCTTTCTAAACCGCTTAGATAAGGCGAATACTCCTGGTAGAAGGCATTCCTTTGCCTCAGACTACGAGACTTCTGACACCACTGAGCGCACGAGGTCCTCGTTGACTCACCTTTGGTCATCCCTTAAACGGGCGGTGTGCAATGACTTCCGACTGTGCACGCAAAGCGGCGTCGAGAAGCTGGTGCACCTGACGCTGGACACTATGAGCGGCGCGCTCAAAGTGGCCTCCTTGTGGCCTCTGGACGTTCCTAACTAGCGATGGTCGCCGAAGCGCGCCCCAAGGGACAGGGTAGCGACCGGGTCCTGAGCGTGGTGGAGGATCCATGTTGGCGAACGCAGCGTCCCCTGTTGGTGGCTCCTCCGTCGCCCTGTCCAATACCGATTAGGGGTTCCATATATCATTGTGGTGTACACCATGCGCGAGGCGCGCGGATAGGAGATACTCACCGAGTATGGAACATTGGCACGGTTTCGTGACGGCCCGCAGCATCGCGCAGATACACGAGACGACGATCACGGATGTCACGTCGGACCTCGCCGCCCACTTCGTCACGGTCCCGGCGCGTTCGCTCGGAGGTAGCTCCTACCAGTTTCAGGGCTCGGAGGGGCCCCTCGAAAAGTTGGGGCTGTTGCCTATCGCGGACGTGCCGTTCGGCGGCGTAGCTCGCAGCCTGGCCGCGTGCCTGGTCTCCGATGACGTTGAGACGTTTGTTCAAAAATTTCATCAAGGCTTTGAAGAAGAGACCAGTCACTCCAGCGTGCACCTACCCGAGCCATTCGTGTTCGCAGAGTACCTCACGTTCGCCAGGGTCGTCCCGTTCGAGCAGCCTTCTCTCTCGGCCGATTCCCTGGGCAATATCCTGACGGCGCAGGTCCACGGTGAAGCAGGCTACATGTACCATGAACTGACACGAACCCCGGTTTTGGCCGTCTCGATCCCGGCCGGCATGGTGGTCTGTGGTTCGGCGCCGGGGATGATAAGAGCCCTCGGATCGGGCCTCAGACAACGGCTCCTGGATCTGGTGAAAAGCCGCTTCGGCGAACTCCAGGAAAGAGACGAGACCCCCTAAAGACCGGACCGGGAACGGCTTGTGAAGCGTTCAGGAGGTCGAGGCTTCACATCATCCCGTCTTTCGCATTTACACTACGAGACGGATGCACGATCTGCGCCTTACTTGCCAAGCTTTGAGTGCCAGTTTGCGGCCTGCTACTCGACTAGGTCCGGTGACCCTGGCGGCTCGTGCGCCTTTTCGACTGCCCCTAGGCCTGCAGACCGTTCTCTTGCCACTTCAAGAAACGACTTCAGAACCATGCCTGGGGCATCATGACGCCAGATCACGCCTAACTCTACTGTGGACGAGAGTCCATGCACTGCTTTGTAGGCAACACCCCTCCTGGGGATATTCCGCAGGGAGGACGGCACCAACGCTACGCCTGTACCACCAGCGACGAGGCCGACGATGGTCTGCATGAGCCAGACATCCTTTTGTACCGCGTTTGGGGTGAATCCTGCCCGGCGGCACGCTTCGGTGACCTGGCCGTACAATCCAGGCATCTTCTGATAGCGCGCGGGGAGAATAAACGGTTCCCCTGCTACGGCCCTTAGTTCTACCAGGGTCTCCGAAGCGAGGGGGTGCGCTTCCGGCAGGGCGAGGACGAGAGGTTCGCGCGTGATGCACTCGACGTCGAGCGAAGGATCTTCGAACGGTAGGTACAGAAATCCTACGTCGATCTGTCTGGCGTGCAGCAGCTGCACCACGCGATCCGGCCGCATCTCGCGCAGGAAGAGATCGACCCCAGGGAAGCGCTCTCGGAAGGCGCGCAAGATGGGCGGAAGGGCTTCATTGGAAGAGGAAGGTACGAAGCCTAGAGTTAGCCGCCCAACCTGACCGTGGCCGACGCGCTGAACCGCGCGAACGGTCTGATCCAGCTGCACGAATACGCGCCGCGCTTCCTCCAGCAACAACGCACCAGCCTCGGTCATCCACACACCTCGGTTGCTCCTTTCGAACAGTAGCACCCCGAGTTCCTGTTCCAATTGCTTGATCTGATTGCTCAGCGGCGGCTGCGCGATGCGAAGCTTCTCGGCCGCGCGGCTGAAGCTCGATTCCTCTGCCACGGCCACGAAGTAACGCAATCGGCGCAGATCCATCGCGGTACTATACCAGAATCGTATAGTAGCCCAATCTTTTTGGTATTTGCGATATAGTTGCTAATGGTCCACGATAACATTTGTAACGAAAGGAAGTGGGGAAGGCGAAATCGCAAGCGGCCACAACTCGTCTTGGGCAACCTCACGTTTGTCCTTGTTCATCCGTCGTTGTGACGACGGTCGATCCCTCCGTAGACACGTTTTGCCACCCCAATGGGAAGGACAATGAAGGAGCACGAGAGTGGCTAAAGTAATAAGCCTGCGCGAGGCGGTAGCGGAACTGGTGCGGGACGGAGATGCGGTAGCCCTGGAGGGCTTCACGCACCTCATCCCCACGGCGGGCGCGCATGAGATCATCCGCCAGGGGCGAAGGAACCTGACCTTGATCCGGATGACGCCGGACCTGATCTACGACCAGATGATAGGGATGGGCTGCGCGAAGAAGCTCGTCTTCTCCTGGGGTGGCAACCCTGGCGTGGGCTCCCTCCACCGCTTCAGAGACGCCATCGAGCACGGCTGGCCCGAACCCATCGAGATAGACGAGCACTCCCACGCCGGCATGGCGAACCGCTACGTCGCCGGCGCCTCGAACCTCCCGTTCGCCGTGCTGCGCGGCTACTTCGGCACCGATCTGCCGAAGGTTACGTCTACCATCGCCCCGATCACGTGCCCCTTTACGGGGGAGAAACTGATGGCGGTGCCTGCGCTCAATCCCGACGTGGCGATCATCCACGCTCAGCAGGCTGATCGGCGGGGTAACGTCGCCATCTGGGGCATTAGCGGCATCCAGAAGGAGGCTGCGCTCTCGGCGAGGCGGGTCATAGTCACGGTGGAGGAGGTCGTAGAGGAGTTCGAGCCTCGCCCCTTCCAGGTAGTCCTGCCCTGGGTCGCTGTGGACGCGATCTCGGTGGTCCCGAACGGCGCCCATCCGTCCTACGCGGACGGTTACTACGACCGCGACAATGCCTTCTACGAGGCCTGGGACCCCGTCAGTCGCGACCGCGAGCTGTTCCGGGCGTGGATGGAGGAGCATGTTCTGGGCGTGGAGGACTTTGCGGAGCACACCAGTAGCATCGAGAAAGAGGAGGCAATGTGACCGACGCCGTTGCGCGTGAGTACACGACCGACGAGATGATGACGGTCGCCGCCTCACGCGAACTACACGACGGCGCAGTGTGCTTCGTAGGTATAGGGTTGCCGAGCGAGGCGACCAACCTGGCCAGGGCTACCCACGCCCCCGATTGCGTCCTGATCTACGAGTCCGGCACCATCGGCGCCAAGCCGGAGGTCTTGCCGCTCTCCATAGGGGATGGGGTGCTGGCCGACCACGCCGACTCCGTCGTGTCGGTGCCGGAGATCTTCAACTACTGGCTGCAGGCCGGGCGCGTGGACGTAGGTTTTCTCGGGGCCGCGCAGATGGATCGCTACGGGAACATCAACACCACGGTTATCGGGCCTTACGAGGGTCCCAAGGTGCGTCTCCCTGGCGCAGGCGGAGCTCCCGAGATCGCGGCTTCGGCGAAGGAGGTGGTCATAATACTCAGGCAGAAGCCCCGCGCCTTCGTGGAGGAGCTCGCCTTCGTTACCTCGATCGGGCATCGCTTTGGCGGCGACTCCCGTAAGGAGCTTGGCTACAGTGGCGCTGGCCCGACGGTGGTGATAACGGACCTGGGCATCTTGAGGCCCGACCCCGAGACCAGAGAGCTTACCCTGGTTGCTCTGCACCCCGATGCTACGGTGAAAGAGGCGAAGGAGGCGACTGGCTGGGACTTGAAGGTGGCGGAGCAGCCGGAGACGACCCATTCGCCTACCGAAGATGAGCTGCGCATCCTGCGCGACCTCAAAGCGAGGACCGAGGCGTCACGAAAGAAGGTCTGAAAAGAAGTTGCCCGGTACCGGCCACTGGTGGATAGGGTCGTGTGCGGAAGCGGCGTCGGAACACCCTAACACGAGATCAAGGGGAGATCTATGCAGCTAAAGGAAGCCTGGATCGTGGGGGCCATGCGCACTCCCGTTGGCAGGCACGGCGGCTCCTTGAGCGCCGTCAGGCCCGACGACGCTGGTGCACGAGATGCAGCGCCGCGATGACTTTCGGTACGGGCTGGCCACGATGTGCATAGGGGTCGGGCAGGGTATCGCCATGGTCGTGGAGAAGCCGGCCCAAGCGAGAAGGGAGAAGCGAGGGTGAGACAGCAACCCACCGATGAAACCGCCAGTTTGCGACCGGAGGACAACGAGCAGCCGCCCTACCTGTACCCGGACTACGTTTCGACGCGTCTCAGAGCGCCAAAGAAGCCGCTCATCATCCTCCCCAGGACACTCTCGGATACCACCGGCCCCACCTACGGGCGCGGCCCCATAGGGGACCTGGATGACGACCTGACCCGCCAGCACGAGGGGGAACCGCTGGGGGAGAGGATCATCGTCACGGGACAAGTGGTGGACGGCGACGGCCGCCCGGTCCGTAACAGCCTGATAGAGATCTGGCAGGCCAACGCTGCCGGGCGCTACACTCACCACCTAGACCGCCACCCCGCCCCGCTGGACCCCAACTTCTCCGGCGCGGGCCGCTGCCTCACCGACGACGAGGGCCGCTACCGGTTCGTCACGGTCAAGCCGGGAGCGTACCCGTGGAAAAACCACCACAACGCCTGGCGACCGGCCCACATTCATTTCTCGTTGTTCGGTTCGTCCTTCAGGAGCCGCCTCATAACCCAGATGTACTTCCCCGGGGACCCGCTCTTTGAGCAGGACCCGATCTTCCAGTCCGTGCGCGACAGCGAGGCCCAGAAGCGTATGATCGCCACCTTCGACCTCGAAACGACCGAGCCGGAATGGGCATTCGGGTACGAGTTCGACATCGTGCTCGAAGGGAGAGACGCTACGCCGATGGAGGGCCGCAGATGACCCCTGAGCCCGGGATAGGTCCAACACCCTCCCAGACCGTGGGACCCTTCTTCCACGACGCGCTCCTCGATGAGGACCGCTCGGAGCTGGTCTCGCCGGATCACCCCGAGGCGAGTAAGGATCGAGGGCACCGTCTATAACGGGGCAGAAGAGCCCGTCTCCGACGCGATGGTCGAGATCTGGCAGGCTAACCAGGCCGGACGATACAACGACCCCAAAGACGACCGGGAAGACTTGCCGCTCGACCCCGAAACCTTCTCCGGCTTCGGTCGCTCCGGGACCGGTGCCGGCGGCAAGTTCTCCTTCGTTACGGTCAAGCCAGGCCGCGTCCCTGGTCCAGACGGAGGTATGCAGGCGCCGCACATAATGGTCTCCGTCTTCGCCCGGGGCCTCTTGAAGCGCGTAGTGACCCGCATCTACTTCCCGGACGAGGAAGAAGCCAACACCAACGATCCCGTCCTCTCGTCCGTAGAGGATCTGGAAGTCCGGAGCACGCTCGTGGGCCTCGCTGGAGGAGACGCGCTGCGCTTCGACATTTACCTCCAAGGCGAGAACCAAACCGCCTTCTTCGAGCTCTAGAGATGACTGAGGAGCTCTTCAGGCCGACCTTCGTCCCGGACAAGTTCAGGGAGGCAGGAGGTAAGTACGTGAAGGCGTTCGTGAAGACGGGGTCTCAACCCGGGGACGTCGGCGTCGCGCACGTGCCGGTCGCCGAGCCCGGCCCCGGGGAGGCCTTGCTGCGAGTAGCCTCCTGCGGCGTGTGCGGCAGCGACCTGCACGCGTACAGGTCGGACCCCGGGTTCGAGTGGGTTCGGACGCCGGTCACGCTGGGCCACGAGTTCTCTGGCACCGTCGAGGCGGTTGGCAAGGGCCAGACGCTCAAGGCGATGCTCGTTCCTTAAAGCGAGAGGAGGCAAGTGAACCCGAAAAAGAGATAACGGGACCGGGTAGGGGAAAGGAAAAGACCGGAACTGAAAGGAGAAGAAAGTTGGATACGGAGCCACGAAATCGAGGAGGGGAAGGCGGTAACTCCGCGGGTTCCGCCTCGTGGGCCTGGGTCTGGCCATACTCTTCTACGGCTTCTTCTCCGTCCTGCTGGTGATCAGCCAGGTCGGCAGCCTCTTCGGCGGGGGATAGAAGGGACGCCGTAAGAGGTTCGTCGTACCGGATGAGCACGACGCCTGAGGTGGGCATTCACCACCTCACGATTGTGGACGTCCTCCCGCCCCCGGGTCTTCGAGACGAAAGGTAGACGTGGTGTCAAACGAGTCGGAGATTACGGGAATGCGAGTTCCCGAGTCCAATGCAGATTTATCGCGCCTGAGCCTGAACCAGGTGACCACCCGGCGTTGGGGCCTGCGCGAGGCGGTGGAGGGTTGCGTCGCGGCGGACGTGCCCATCATCTCGCCCTGGCGCGACAAGGTGGCGGAGATCGGCCTGCCCGAGGCCGCCCGCATCTTGCGCGAGTCGGGCTTGCGGGTTCACAGCCTCCATATAGGCGGGGATTTCCCGGGTGCGACCGAGGCCGAGAGGCGCGCAAGCAACGAGGACAACCGCCGCGCCATAGAAGAGGTCGTGGAGCTGGGCGCCGACAACCTGACGCTGCGCGCCGGACCGGCGCCGGACCGCGACATCGATGCCGCCCGGGCGATGGTGGAGAGGGGCGTCGAGCAGCTCATACCGCACGCCGAAGAGTGCGGGGTGAAGCTCGCGGTGGAGCCGTTCCACCCCGCGCTGGTCGAGCGGTCGGTGCTCGTGACCCTGCGCCAGGCAAACGATCTCTTGGACCGTTTAGGATCGCCCCGAGTAGGGGTCCTAATAGACGCCTACCACGTCTGGTGGGACCCGGAGCTGTACGCCCAGATCGAACGCGCCGCAGGGCGTATAGAAGGCTTCCACATTGACGACTGGCCGGAGCCCAACAAGGACCCGCTGATGTCGCGCGCGATGATGGGGGACGGGGTCATCGAGCTGCGGCGCATCCGTTCGGCCATCGACGCGACCGGGTACTCGGGTCCCATCGAGGTCGAACTCTTCAACCAGACGTACTGGGATATGCCCGGCGACGAGGTACTCGCGCTTATGAAGGACCGCTACGTCGGACACGTGCTTTGAGCCGCCGAGCGCAACGGCGAGCGACTTCTGTAGGGTAGACTCCAACTATCGGATCGGCATCCCTACCCGTCTTTCCCGCGCAAGCGGGAATCCACGTCTTCCAGGGTAGTTGTCGGGAGCGATAGGATGCCATGGCGGCGTGATAAACGCCTCTGTTCTACCGGACCTGGTATGAAGCGTACTGACGCTGCCTGCCCATTGACGTTCGAGACGGCCTACCAGGGGATGGGCTTGCGGTCACGGAAGAAGCCGCCGTTCGGGCCGTCGGCGGGCAGCGTCGCCAACCACATCAGGGTGTCCACAGCCTCTTGGGGAGAACGGGGTGCACCGGAACCGCCCATGTCGGTCCTGACCCATCCCGGGCACATGGCGTTGACCTTCACGTCGCCACGGACCGCCTGCGACATTTTGACGGTCAGGGCGTTCAGGGCAGCCTTGGAGACGGCGTAGGCAGCCGGGCCCAACCCCTCGCCGAACGAACCGCCGCCGGACGAGACGTTGACCACCCGGCCGTAGCCTCTCTGCACCATCCTCGGCACAAGGGCCCGGCAGGTCCTGAAAGGGCCGACCGTGTTCACCTCTAACGCCGTCTCGAAGGTCTCCTCGCTCACGGAGAACACCCCCTCCGTCGGGTAGACGCCTGCGTTGTTGACGAGCACGTCTATTTCCGTGCCGGCATCGGCCAGCCGCCGGAAGCAATCCTCGACGCTCTGCGGGTCGGAAACGTCGAGCTGCTCGGACGTGACCTCCAGTCCCCCGTTCCGCAGCTCCCGGGTGGCGTCCTCGCCCTTCTCGGGGTTGCGGGTACCGAGCACGACGCGCATCCCCGATTCGGCCAGCCGGCGGCACGCTTCGAGGCCGATGCCGCGGTTACCGCCCGTTACGAGCGCCGTGCGCGCCACTACCGCTCCGGAAGGTAGTCGCGGGCCATCTCGTTGCCGCGCGCGTGGGTGACGACGAACGTCATGCCCGAACACTTCCAGCCCTCGTTCGTGCGTCGGAGGGTATGGGTATAGTTGCCCCACACCTCCCAGAGGTCCGAGCCGACGGGCCGGGAGAGGATGTTGAGGGCGTAGCCTTTGGAGAACACCTCGGCCTCGTCGCCGTCGATGTCGATCCTGTGGTTTGAGCGCATGTGGTGGCTGAGCTTGTCCGCGTAGAGGTTCGTTCTCCAGGCTCCGACGAGGTCGTCGGCGGGCATGTTGCCAGGCGATCCGCCCGCGAGCGAGGTGAAGTCCGCGTGGATCTCGTTGGTGAAATAGCTTCGGCACCTCTCCCAGTCTTTGGCATCGACGGCGTTGTCAATCTCGTCCACGACGCGCGTGATCTCCATCTGATCGAAGTGGTGTTGGATGGAGACGTCCGTCTGCTGGTTCAATGTCCTCTCCTCCGGTTCGTGGATCCGCTGGGGGTACTCCTACCGCTGGACTCGGCACTCTACTCAGCCGGCCGAGTAGAGTCGCCCCTCAGGACGATCGGGCTCCTGGTCTCTAGAGATATTCAAGGTATTTAGGCACATGCTAACGGTGGGAAAGTGTGGGAGTCTTCGGCCCGGTTGCCACAAAGTGGTTGCAACAGCTTGCCTAGGTTTTGTGCTCCTATACAAAGGTCCTTGGGAGACACCACTTTGACACCACCGGGAGCGCATTACAGTGCAACGCTTGACCGCACACTCGCAATGAGCAGGAATTGGATGATCTAGGACTTGGCAGCAGTAGCTAACTGGTCCTTCCTGTTTGCGGGCGAGTCTCGTCAGCGGGTATCCGTAGCTACCTGAGCGAGATCGTCGAGTTGCTTTAGGGTTTCGCTTTCGGGTAGGGTCGGCAGGTCAAGCAAGACGCGCTCCACGCCCAGCTGCGCGTATGCTTTCAGGTCTTCGGGCTCGCTGGATGCGTTGAACACGCTTACCGGCACTTCTCTCCCGGCAACTTCTCGCAGCTCACCCATCATGGGTTCGAGCTTATCTGGCGGAAGCCCGTTTGCCAGCCAGGCATCGCCGAACTGGGTGATCCTCTCGAAGGCCTTCCTCCCGCCCCCGACGTAGATCGGCGGGTACGGCTTCTGCACAGGTTTGGGCCAGATGCCGATAGGGTCGAAGTCTACGTACCGGCCATGGAACTCCGGCTCGTCTTTGGTCCAGATCTCTATCATCGCCCGGATGCGCTCGTCCATCAGCTTGCCGCGGGTGCGAGGGTCGGTGCCGTGGTTCTCCATCTCCTCGCGGTTCCAGCCCACACCGATGCCGAAGATTAGTCGTCCTCCGGATACGAGATCCAGGGTCGCGACTTCCTTGGCCGTAATGATCGGGTCTCGCTCGATTACCAAGGCTACCCCCGTGCCGAGGAGCAGGCGTTCGGTTGCTGCGGCAGCGGCGGTGAGGGTGATGAAGGGGTCCAAAGTCCGGTAGTACCTTCGCGGCAGCTCTCCGCCGCGGGGCCAAGGTGACTTACGGCTGAGGGGAATGTGGGTGTGCTCGGCGATAAACAAAGAGTCGAAGCCACGCTCCTCGATCGCTCTGGCCACGGTTCCTGGCGCGATTCCTTCGTCGGTAACGAACGTTGAAATACCGAATCTCATCTCTTCATTGAACCACACCGAGCAGTTAGGACAAATGCACGCAAATCTAATCGACTTTCGGACCTCCGAGGCGCAAGACCATAGAATCTGAGCCGATGAAGATCTTCGAAGGAAGGTGACCGGAGTGTGATAGACAGCGGAGGGATGCTGGTAGCACCGCTCCTCTTTGCTATAGAACTGGCCGCCCTGTACGTCTCAGGTTCCAACATGATGAGCCACCTGATGGGGATTTCGGGGTTCGATGGCAACGGGAGTATGCTGGGCCGAATAGTGTTCTACTTCCTGGTGTTTCCTGGTGTGGTTCTTCACGAAAGCTCTCACTTTCTGGCGTGCCTGCTCACTAGAACCAAGGTCTCCCGCTTCGCACCATTCTCGCCGGGCAGATCGAACGATGGTCGCTTCGTGCTGGGCTACGTCCGTCATGAGCGCCGCGCCTTCCCCGTAGGAGCGATTATCGGGCTGGCGCCGATACTCTTGAACCCCTTGGGACTCCTATTCGTCACCGCCTTGCTCACACCCCTCACACTCCAGGAGGTCGCTCACCCTTCAATTGAGGTTATGGGAAAGGAAATCTTTTCAAGCGGGTTTCTAACCGATACCCCATTGCTGGCCGCCACCTGGGTATATCTGTCTTTAAGCTTCGCTCTAGGAAGTGTGCCAAGCCGAGAAGACCTATCGAGTCTGCCGATGCTGCTGCTGATTTTTGGATGCGGGATCCTCTTGATTGGCATTACGAGAACAGGCTCCGAGAATGTTCTCTCTTCAGCGGTCTACGACCTGTCAGCGCTTGCGGCCAGTCTCTACGCCCTGCCAGCCACGGTAGCCGTTGTCGCTGCCCTCACAATGGGGCTTGCAGGACGGGTGATTCGGTACTGAAGCCGGATCGAGATCGCTCATCGGTGCTTCTTTGTCTCGGAGTGCGGGTAAGATGCGCAAGTATGGCCAGGTTCGAGAATGAGGCGGGAGCTTGCCCTTGAGGGATCTACGTCCACGCGGATGCAAATGGAGACTGTCGGATAAGTGAAACAAGGACCACGATAGTGCGTGCCCCCAGTGAGTCCTCCGGAGGGCCGCGGCTCCTGCAACTGGCGGCATTCTTCAGCAGCTTCGACCGCTTCGCCATCGCGCCAATGCTCCTGACCATTGCTGCCTCCCTCGGAGCGTCACTAACCGAAGTTGCGGCGACGGCCAGCCTCTACTACCTGCTCTACGGCTTGATGCAGCCCGTATGGGGGATGCTCTCGGACAGGCTCGGGCGGGTGCGGGTGATGCGCTTGACGCTCTTCGGGGCCGCGGTTGCAGGGGTCCTCTCGTCGCTGGCCCCGAACCTGACCGTGCTGATCATCGCACGGGCGCTCGCGGGGGGGCTCTTCGCGGCGGTGATACCAGCCTCACTAGTTTACATCGGCGACACGGTCGGTATAGGCACACGGCAGAAGGCGCTTGCCGATCTGATGGCCGCCTCGGCCGTGGGTACGGCCCTGGCGACGGTATTCGGGGGACTTGCTGCATACCTCGACGGCTGGAGGGTCGCCTTTGCAGCTCCTGCCCTCGCTGGTGTTGCGCTCGCCGTCTTGCTTGCCCGATTGCCGGAGCCGAAGGCCTTCTCCGAGCAGAAGCGAGAGGGGCCACTTGTCCAGGCCGGCCGTGTCCTCGTTCAGCCTTGGGCCTTGATAGTGGTAGGGATTGCACTGGTAGAAGGGGCGGTGATACTGGGATTTCTCACCTTCCTCGCCCCTTCTCTCGAGAGTGCCGGCTTCAGCCCCGCGGTTGCCGGGCTCGCAGTCGGACTCTACGGGCTTGCGGTGCTAGGCTGGACCCGGGCCGTCAAGCTCGTCGCTAATCGCCTTGGGGCGAGTGCGCTGATACTTATCGGTGCCGGCATGCTGTCGCTGGGGTACGCCTCGGGTGCCGTGGGACAGTCGCTCGCCAGCGTGAGTGTCGCAGCGATACTCGTCGGCGGGGGGTTCGCCTTCATGCACTCCACTCTCCAGACCTGGGCCACCGAGGTCGTTCCGGAGGCGCGAGCTACCGTGATCTCGCTCTTCGCCGCTGCACTTTTTGCCGGGAGCGGGGTAGCCACCATGGCCGCGGCGCCGCTTGCGGAGGCGGGTTCCTTCGATCTGCTCTTCGCGCTGGCCGCCCTGGTGGCCGTTCCGCTGGGACTCGTCGCGGGCCTGGCACGCCACAGATATTCCGGTAATCGGCGGTAGATCTAGCACAATTTGACGAGCAGAAAGCGGCGACATGTAACCCATGGATTCTCGACACGATTTGATCCTGCTTCGACCCTAGACCGGCCGCATCCCCGTGCGATACCGAGCAATCGAAGGAACAAAAGTCCGCCTACTTATGCGAGATTCGCAATCCTGTGCAACGCTCAGCAATCACTGACCGCACACTCGCAATGAGCAGGGGTAAGCGGTTCGAGTCCGCTCGTCGGCTCTCTTGAGTGTGCTTTCTCCGAGGGGGTCATCGTCCTGGGGCAGGTCATCCGCGAAGGATGAACTCACTATCGTTTGGAGTGTAGCCTTCGCATTAGACCGTGAGAGGTCACCTATTGGTGGAGGGTCTAAGGCGCCGAGCACCCTCAGCCTGAAGCACTTTGGGCAGGCGCTCTTTATCCGCGACGTCGCAAGCTTGCAATTTCCCTGCAAACTGCTCTATGCGAAGGCGTCCATAACCTCGTAGGCAGCCTTGAGATGATCACCGGTCGTGGAGGTGCAGTCGAGCACGAGGTGCGTGATACCTGCCGCAGCCCAGGCTTCGGCTTTCTCGAGCACTTCAGCCTTCATGCCGAAGAGTGCGACATCGGAAGCCATCCTCTCTGGGATCGCGGCCATCAGGCTCTCGTCGTCACCGTTGCCTATGGCGGACCGGGCGGCCACCACCTCCTCTTCGTAGCCGGCCTCTACAAAGTAGTTCTGGTAGTTGGGGAGTTTCAGGTAGAACACCAAGTAGCGTCGGATCGCCATGAGAGCAGCCCCGCGGTCTTCTGCAACACACGCTGGGGCCGAGTTGCTCAAGATCATGGAAGATCGTCGTTCAGGAGGAATCTGGGCCAGCGAATAAGGCAGGTGTGAAAGCGCGGCATTCGCCCACATCACCCCGTCCCCAATCTCCCCGGCCAAGGCGCTCATCCGCTTTCGCAACGCTGCCACCACAATAGGAGGACACGGTGCTCCTTCAGTTACAGAGCGAATATTTCGCACGTAGCGCCGCATGTCGTCCAGAGGTTTGCCGTAGCGCACTCCCATCTCCTCGTGAAACGGCACGTGTGAAGTGCCAAGACCCAGCAGGAAACGTCCTGGGTGAAGTTCCTCGATCAAGGAGGCCCCTGTCGCCATGGTGTGGGGATGGCGCAGGTAGATGCCAGCGATACCGGTGCCGACGGCGATTCGCTTGGTGCGATCCAGCATGGCGAGTGAGAGCGCCAGGTTGTCACCGGGGCTCTCCGAGAAGAGACCTGGGAAATCTCGGGCCTCCGCCTCTTGGGCCAGCGCAACGACGTCCGCTCTCCGTCTTGGACGGTCGTTGGCAAAGAGGTATGGCTTCTCAACCATCGGGTTCTCCCCACAACGTCACTCATGGCGCGACGTAGGTAGTGTAGATTGACCTCGACTCCGGGACAATCGCAATTGCAAAGCCGCTCCCACATTAATCTGATGCCGGCAAGATTTGTAACGGTCTAGAGGTGGCTCGCAGTTTGACCGTTGGGGACCTCCAAAGTTCGGGATGCAGGTGCCCGCGACACGATGCTTCTGTTCGCGCGAGACCAGAGTGGCGTTCTTCAACAAGCTGGTGGATTCTGCGAACTTCACTACGAGGTCGTGGTAGATCATCACTTTGGGTGATGCGGACCCGCCCCATAGAGGGGTAAGCTGCTATTCATCAACCGCTCCCTGAAACTCGCCCTCGACGTGCTGCTAGGCGCAGTTGTGCCGATCCTGATCCTCTCCTACCTCTCCGACCCGCTGGGGGCCGTGCCTGCCTACCTGCTCTCCGCCCTCATCCCCGTCGGCTGGGTGCTTGTCGACCTGTTTTTTCTCAGCCGGCGCTTCAACTTCATCACCGCCTTTCTGGGCCTCAACGCCATAGTTCGCGGCCTGCTGGCCTTCTGGTTCGTCGATGGGGCGCTCTACGCCCTCAAGGACACCGTCGGCAGCATCCTGATCGTCCTGGTCTTCGGCGGCTCACTACTATTGGGCCACCCTCTTCTGGGAGCCTTCGTAGCCCAGGCCCTCGATCCCCGCACCCCCCAGCAGGAGGCATCGCTGGAACACCTCTTCGCCGAACGCCCGCTGGCCCGTACGCTTTTCATCAGTACCGCAGGACTCGCATTATTGAACGCCGCCACCGCCGCGATCAACTTCCTGCTCAACCTCTGGATGGTAACCGCCTCCTTCGGCACGGGGGAGTTCAACTCCCAGGTGGCGCGGGTGAACGCCCTAACCCGACTGACGCTGGGCATACCGGAGTTCGTGGTGATGGGCCTGGCGATCTGGTGGGTCATCTACTCGCTGTACTCCCGGCTCTATTCCCGGCTGCCGGACGCCAGCAGGCAGAGCGATTTCTGGGAACTCGTCGAGGCGCAGGAGAAGCGAGGACCGACGGGTCCTCTGAAGGACCCTCTATAGCGCCTATTCACCGGAGTGGAAGGTGACGTCCCAAGACAAGGCCGAAACACTACCAAGACAGCGTAATCGGCCCCCGTTTAGGGGGCCGAAGTGAGCGCAAAGGGGTTTTTTCAACACGCTGGTGAATTCTGAGAAGTTCGCTCAGCCACAGTCCAACATTTATCGGCGACCTTGGATGAGAGAAAGGCGGCCTTCCGGCATTCGCTCCGAGCATAAGCGGTGGCCAGTATCTTCACCAGCTACTTCGTTGCTCTAGGCTAGGTCGTAGCAGTTCGTCGGCTCTAGTGAGGGTAGAGCCAGCCGCCTAGCAGACGTGACAGTCGAGGCATGATCACGTAGGTCATCAGGCTCAGCAGCACGATGGGAAGTACCGCCGCCCGCACCAGCAGCGGCAACCCTTCCAACGACGGCAGCACGAAGGCAGAGTACAAAACCACCAGAGGGTAGGACCCCATGAGGGTGACCACTAGCATCTTCCAGCGCGGGGGCGGGACGATGGCCCCCTCGCCGGGCAGGACAAACCAGGTCTCCAGGCCGGTGGCCCGTTGGAGGTCCGGGGTTGAGAATTCTTGGGCCTCCTGCACCAGCCGGTTGCGCTCCTCCGACTCCGCCCAGGCCTTCGAGGCCTCCTCATTAGGGAAGTGCTGAACAAAAACCCGACGTGTGGGCGTGGCGGCGTCCGGAGTGATGATGGTGTCGGTGGCACCGTAGCGAGCCGCCGCGGAGACGATGCGGTGTGCCCACTCCTCGAAGTCGCGTTCGCGACCAGGCACGATGTCGCGAGTGATGACCTCGCTGACCGAGCTGCCGGGAGGATTTTGTGATCTACGATCGCGCTCCATGCTCCTTGGCCTCCTCGCTTGTTGGCATTTAGGAAGCTTACACCCAAGCCTTGGTAGTCGGATTGAGGGCGCTTGTTCGGGCTTTAGCTTGGTTTTAACCCACTGGCGGCGAAGGATGCGGAAGGCTCTCGGTGGGTGCATGATGGGAACACTATGGAACCTCCTCCCGATGCTCTTCGCGCCTTCCGCCGCTCTCTCTACGAATGCCTCCACCGAAGGGGCGACGCCCTCTTCGGGCTACAGCCGCGATCCGAAGCGCGGACGACTGCCGCTCCTTCTCCCGCCATCTGAGCTTCCGACCCGTCGCACCGGCGCGGATGGGGCAGCTTCTACGCGGCTCTGGCCCGTGGTCGCATGGAAGCGGAGGTCCTGCGCGACCTGCTCGTGGCCATCCGCTGGCAGGGAGCGCAGGCGACGCCCGTCTACGCCGTGGACACGAGCGTGTGGCCCCGATGCGACGCCGAGTGCAGCCCCGAGCGAGGATACTACTACCATCCTTCCCGCCATTCGGCGGGGCAGCCCATCGTGGCAGGATGGGCCTACCAGTTCGTCGCACAGCTCAACTTCGTGCGCGAGAGCTGGACCGCGCTCGTGGACGTGGAGCGCGTCCTACCCGCCCAAGACGCCAACGAGGTGGCCGCCGAGCAGGTGAAAGCCTTGCTGGACCGGCGCGGGAAAGGAAGGACCGTTCCCCTGTTCGTCTTCGATGCGGGCTACGACCCCGTCAAGGTGCAGCAGGGACTGGAGGGGAGCCCGTGCCGGATCCTCCTCCGCTTGTGCGCCGGGCGCCGCTTCTACGGCGACCCGAGCGGGTGCGACCCGCCGGAACACATCGGACGCCCCCGTCGCCACGGGCCCAAGATGAAGTGCACTGACCCGAGCACCTGGCCCGAACCCTCCGCCGAGCATCGCTGCGAGGACGCCGGTCACGGATGCGTGCGCGTACGAGCGTGGGCCGAGCTGCACCCGAAGGTCCACAACCACGCAGGAAAGGGCACTCGGGGACCCCTGCCGATCGTGGTCGGCACGCTCATCCTGGTCGAGGTCGAGCGTCTGCCCCGGGGCGAGAGGCGGCGGGAGCCGAGGGTCTTGTGGCTGTGGTGGCACGGGCCGGAGGGGACGGTGCCGGACCTCGATCTCATCTGGCGCTCCTACGTCAGGCGCTTCGACCTGGAGCACACCTTCCGCTTTCTCAAGCAGACGTTCGGATGGAGCGCCCCTCGCGTGCGCCACCCCGAGCAGGCCGACCGTTGGACGTTGGCTGGTCTTGGCCGCCTACGCGCAGCTCAGGTTGGCGCGCGCCCATGTGGCCGACCTCAGGCTGCCGTGGGAGCGGCGCTACGATGTGGGTCGCCTGACGCCGGTACGGGTCCATCAGGCGGTTCGTCGCTTTTGGTGCAGATGGGCACCCCGGGGAAGCGCGCCGAAACCTGCGGGAGGCCCCGGATGGCCCAAAGGTAGCCTCTCGGGCCGGGCGAAACGCTACCCGGCGATCAAAAAGGCTGCCTGAGTCCACGAGAGAAGGCGAAGTGAGGGGTTTTGCGATGGAGATAAAGCCCATCGCAAAACCCCTCATGGTTAAAACGCAAGCTTAGGCGGAGACTCCTCTAAGATTCGCAATGGGTGCCTACGGTTCGGAGAGGAGTTAGATGAGCGGGCCTAACCCGACGCCGAGATCGGCACAGAATACCGCGGCGTCAACCGACGCGGTGATGAAAGGACACGGTTTCTACAACGAGCACTCCCGTCCTCAGCAGAAGGCCGACAGCCTAGCATTGCCTCTCTTGGAGCGGGCCGTGGGGGAGATGACCGTGCCTAAGGGTCGGAGCCCGCAACGGTAGCAGACTTCGGGGCGGCGCAGGGCCGCAACTCCTTGGAGCCGATGCGCCTCGCCGTAGAGAAGATGCGACGGTGGACGGCGGTCTCCACCCCGATAGTGGTCGTCCACACCGACCTGCCCCAGAACGACTTCGGCTCTCTCTTCGCCCTGGTCGAGGGCTCGCCGGAGAGTTACCTGCGTAGCGCAGCAAACGTCTTCGCGCTGGCGGCGGGAAAATCGTTCTACGAACGCATCTTCCCGGACGGTTTCCTCTCGCTGGGTTGGACCGCCGTCTCGGTGCACTGCTCGAGCAAGGTCACATTGGCTGGAGTACGTCGACTGGGCCACTCCGATCCTTGAGAATCCACTCAAGTTAGAGGACGGGTACGCTTCGACCTCCGACGTGGTGGGGATCGGGATATCCCGGGACGAGGAAGCCGTCCAACGCTACTCGGTGGGTGAACCATGACGTCTTGGACGCGGTGCATAGAGAAGCGATTCATTCCGCCGCAACTCCCTCCCTTAGGGCGGCGGATGCAATCGTAGGCGTTAGCGCGCGTGCGAGTAGCATGTTTCAAGGACTTCTACGGCTTGCGGCGGAACTTCTCCCCTCGCCGCAGATCCTTGCCACTTGAAGGACATTTGAGGCTGCTCTGAAGGATTTCTGGATCCTCTATAGCGTCACCCTACCGCGCGGCTTCCCTCATGCACGTTAACATTGACCGTACTTGTACTCACAGGAGGAGATCGAGAACGTGACTAGCGAACTAGAGACCGCGCTCTCGGCAGTCATGAAGGCGGGCGAGGTGCTGCGCGCTGGCTTCGGTGCCGAACACGACGATCACGTACAAGGGAGAGGTGGATTTCGTCACGGAGGTCGATAAGGAGGCGGAGCGGGTGATTAGGGAGGAGCTGTTGGGGACCTTCCCTACCTACGGGATGCTGGCAGAGGAGGGAGGAGAGCTCGCGGGAGAAGGGGACGCCCGCTGGATCGTAGACCCCCTTGACGGAACTACCAACTACGCGCACGGGCTGCCCATCTTCTGCGTCTCCGTAGCGCTCGAGAGGGCGGCCGGGGAGGTGGTCCTTGGGGTGGTACACGACCCGATGCGGGAAGAGACCTTCGTCGCCGAGCGGGACCGAGGCGCCATACTGAACGGGCGACCCATAAGCGTGTCGGATGCCGACGAGCCGATAGGTGCACTAATCGCGACCGACTTCCCCTACGATCGCGAGAGGATACCCGAGACCCTAGAGCTCTTCGGACGCTTTTCGGCTCTAAGCAGGGGCATGAGAAGGTTGGGCGCGGCGGCGCTTGACCTTTGCTACGTGGCCGCGGGAAGGTTGGACGGATACTATATGCGGGGTGTTAGGCCGTGGGATCTCGCGGGAGGTAGCCAAATCGTGCGGGAGGCCGGGGGCAAGCTCACAGATTACCGAGGCGACGAGCTAGCCCTAGATGGAGGGGAGATAGTGGCGAGCAACGGGCGTCTACACTCGGCCATGACGAGGTTGACGGGCGAGGATGGCCTACGAACCTCGTAGACCATACCGATTCATTCCGCCGCATCCGCCGTTCTGGATCGGGAGCGAGCGAGTGACGCTCAGGCTGGTAGCCCAGTGGGGCGACGCCTGCAACGTCATGGGCGACATCAAGACGATCCGGCACAAGCTCGATGTGCTCAAGCGCCACTGCGAGGATGTCGGGCGAGACTACGAAGAGATCATCAAATCCACTGGCGCGGAGATCCACCTCATCGAGAATGAAGCGAACGCCGAGCAGGAGACGGCGCAAGCCCGCGATGATACGCCATATGACGAATATGTCAGGCGGACCATAGTGGGGACGCCAGAGATGGTAAGGGAGCGGCTCCAGCCGATGATCGATGCGGGGATCGACTACTTCATCGTCTCGATTCCGCGCGAGGCCTATGATCAGGAGCCGGTCCGGCGCTTTGCCCGCGAGGTCATTCCCATGTTCGATTAGGATTCATTGGATTAACGGGATCGGCTTCTATCCGGATCGGGAGTCCATCGTCCCTTCCCCCATAATCAGGGGAGGGCTCTGGAGTTGACAGCCCTACCTCGTAGCATACCTCATACACCTCTTTGCAGACTATGGTCCATTCTCGGCTGCCTCGCACGACTTGCCGGCACAAGCTTTCAGTGTCATCAGTCGGGCGTGTAGAGCTTGTAGGAGAGCGGGGTCGGCGGTCTTGTGGATGCTTTCGAGCTGGTAGGGATCTTCTTGGCGGTTGTAGAGTTCCCGCTCACCAGTCCCATACTCCACGTAGGTGTATCGATTCGTTATGAGGGTGTGGTAGGCAGGAATGGGAATGCGGCGGCCTTCCTGGTAGCCGCCTGCCAGCGGACGCTCGTTCAGAAGCGCCGTGCGCCAGCCCTCGCTAGATGCTTTGCCTTCCATGAGCGGTAGGAGGCTCCTTCCGTCTACCTCCTTAGGCACATGTGCGCCGGCAATGTCGGCAAAGGTTGGAGCGAAGTCGTTGTTGAGGACAAGTTGAGAGCGGACCTCTCCGGCGGGTACACCGGGGCCACGCACAGCCAAGGGTACACCTGCAGCCTCCTCATAGGCTGTATGCTTGGCTCCCTCTGTCTTCCCACCAGCGATGCTCGCCCATATGCGTACCATTGTCAGTGGTGAACACGACGTAGGTGTTCCCAAGCACGCCTCGCTGCTGCAGTAGGTCGAGTATCGCACCGACCATCTCGTCTACAGCCCTCAAGGAGCGCAGCTGATTGCGATGCAATTTGCTTAGCATGAGCCTATCCTCGTCAGAGAGGCGAGGCAACTCGCGGATCCACTGCGGCTTATCCGATACGTCCGCCTCGTCGAAACTCGGCGGGGGGTTCAGGACCTCATCCTCGTAGAGATCAGCGTGCCGAGCGGCATATTCAGGGGGCAGGTGCGGCGCGTTGGTGCACACAAACAGCGCGAAGGGAGGGTCCCCCGCCCGGTCAGTTGCCTGCTTGAGAAAGGCAAGGGCCTTATCTTTGTAGACATCCGTCATGAACTGGCCGGAGTAATCCCTAACGTAGCCGTTCTCATTTATACCGGATCCCGCGGTGTCGCGGCCAGCCCAATAGGTCCAGCCTGGAGGCACGTAGGAGGCGTCGTAGCCGTTCATGTACTTGCCGATCAGGCCCGTCCTGTAGCCGCTCTTCTCAAGCCAGGTCGCCACAGTGTGTTCCTCGAGGCCCTCCTCACGGAAGACTTTAAGACCGCCATGAGATTCTCTGTCGTGATACAGGTACGGCGGCTGCCCGTTCATCCAGACACCGGTATTGTGCGGGTACATGCCGGTGAGGATGGAGGCTCTAGAGGGGGCGCATATCGACTCGCTAACGTAGGCGTTCGGGAAGCGCAACCCTCTGGCCACGATACGCTTGTGGACCTCCGGCATGCGGTGGCGCAATTGCTCTGGCATATCGTCGGTCATCACGAAGACTATGTTGGGCTTCCTGGTGACCGGCGTGGGTGCAGCACATCCTAAGGGAAGCAGGGCCGCTAAGAACATCAGAGCGGACACCTTCAATATGCGCCACACTTTAACCTTCATCATATCCCCTGGGATCAACTAGGAAGTATACTTACCACCGAGGTACTACTAAGAGAGTAGCAGGCAGCGGAGCTCCATGCACCCTCCGTATCGCTGGGTTTCCCCCGATAGGTCGGACACTCTAGAGTGGGGACGATGGAGTTCTCGGAAAGGGAGTACACAACATGCCGGGACCAACACGGCACTATCCACTGGAGTTAAAGCGGGAGGTCATCCGGCTGATCCGCTCCTCAGACGAGAGGTATGAGGTAGCGAAGGTAGCCGGTGATCTGGACGTTTCCGCTGAGACGTTGCGCAAGTGGGTCAATCAGGCACAGAGCACAGCGATCAATACTTATTCTGACTCACTACATGTAGTAGCTCAGTCGAAGCGTAGAGTCGTGCCTAAGATGCCCGTCGCTCTCAGAGGCGATATCTATTCAGATACTGCAAGCGAACTCTGAGAATCCCTTCCTTCGACGCACTTGGGTGAATAGCGTAGGATGATCGCATAGAGTGTCCTTGGGGAAAGGACCATGCACGAACCTTGGAGGTGATCCCTACCGATGTCCGCCGCAAACGACGTAGACGAACTCATCGAGCGATACCAGCTGGGGCTCGGCGACTTCATGAAAGGGGACCCCGAGCCTGTCAAGGAGCTGTTCTCCCATAGGGAAGACGTGACCCTGGCCAACCCCCTCGGTCCCCCGGCGCACGGATGGGATGAGGTCGCTGCCACCATCGAGCATGCCGCCTCTCAGTTCAGGGATGGCCGGCTAGTCGGCGTCGAGATCGTGGAGAAACGCGTAACCCCCGAGTTCGCCTACACCCTGTGGTTGGAGCATGCGGAGGGCAAGGTAGGCGGAAGGGAGGACGTCGCCCCGGCCACCCTTAGGGTCACGATGATCTATCGGCGCGAGGAGGGAGGGTGGAAGGTGGTGCATCGCCACGCCGACCCCATAACCACCCCACAGCCGGCCGAGTCGGTGATACGAGGGTAGCTCGCCCTTGGGGTACCTCTCGGGACTCCATCGAGAGACTCCCCGAAGAGCACATACGAGACCCCATACCCACAAAAGGAGCAGCCAAGATGGCCGAGCGACAGCGGGTACCCGACCTCGATCAGATGGACGAACGAGCGGCCCACGAGTTCCTCACCGAGCTGTACTCCCTCCTCAGCGCCGAAGCGGAAGACCGCATACGCCACGATGAGTACACGATGGAGTGGCCCCAGTCCGGAGAGCGACTCAGGGGCCGCGACACGATGAGAGCCTTCCAAGAGTCCAACGCCGGATTGCGCCCCCCAAGGTGGCCGCGGCGCGTGCTGGTGAGGGAAGGGCTGTGGGTGGTGGAGGGGAGCGTGGACTACGGCGGCGGGCGAGATTTGGACTTCGAGCTCATCCTCGAGCTGCGCGACGGGAAGGTCTTCAAGGAAACGCGCTACTACGCCGAACCGTTCGAGGCGTCGGAGGAGCGGGCGGAGTGGTTCGAGCGGATGGAGCGCTAGGCAAAGCCCTCAGGTAGCCGGTCACCCCTTTCGAGCCGCCCAGAACGAGGAGGCCCGATCGCAAAGGACGGACTCGGATGCTGTAGGCTCTCACGATGGGCACCAGGAGGTTCACAAGACGCCGCTTCCTCAAGACGCTAGCCGCCGGTGCTGTCTATCTCGCCTTGATAGACGTAGGGCGATGCGAGCCGCTCGGGCGAAGCTCGAAGCTCAGGCCCTTGCGCGTCCCGAGGCTTGGTCCCCTGCGTTCCCCGAGAGTACGGCTCCTGCCTAGCGTTAGGCCCAAGCACCCGAAGGGCGTGTGGTACTTCCATTCCCGCCCCGATCTGGGCCCAGCCGCGGTGGTGGTGACCACGCAAGCGCACTATACCGCCCCAGGCTACATCTTCTTTGCCATCAAGGAGGGCGCCGGGGAGCACGGCCCGATGATAGTCGACGACCAGGGGCAGCTCGTGTGGTACAGCAAATACACGTCAGCTAGGGACTTCAAAGTCCAGCGCTACCGGGGCAAGCCGGTACTGACCTGGTGGGAGGGCAGGGTCTTTGATGGGCACGGCATCGGCGAGTATGTGATCTTCGACGACTCCTACCGCGAGATGGCAAGGGTGCGCACGGGCAACGGTTACCGCGGGGATTTGCACGAGTTCCTCATCACTCCTGAGGACACCGCGCTCTTGGTGGCCTACGCTAAGAGGCGATGGGACCTCTCCCCGATCGGCGGCCTGAAGGATGGCATGGTCTGGGAAGGGATCGTCCAGGAGGTGGACATCGAGAGCGGGGAGGTCATCTTCGAGTGGCACAGCCTCGATCACGTCGGCGTCGAGGAGTCCTACATCGAACTGTCCGAAGATCCCGACCACCCCTACGACTACTTCCACATCAACTCCATAGACGTAGAGCCGGACGGCAACCTGCTCCTCTGTGCCCGCAATACCTGGGGTATCTACAAGGTAGAGCGCAAGAGCGGAGAGCTATTGTGGCGGCTGGGCGGCAAGAAGAGCGACTTCCGAGATGGCAGAAGGTACCCACAGCGCCTTCCAGCACGACGCTAGGCGCCACAGCGACGGCACCATCACCATCTTCGACAACGGCGCCCACCCCAAGGTGCACGATCGATCCCGCGGGATCGTGGTAGAGCTCGACGAGCAGAAGATGAGTGCCAAGCTGGTGCGCGAGTACACCTCGCCCCAGAAGCGTCTCTCCACCTCTCAAGGAAACATGCAGCTCTTGCCCAACTCGAACGTGTTGATAGGCTGGGGCAGTGGGCCGTACGTCTCGGAGTTCTCCGATGAGGGCGAGTTACTCTTCGAAGCTCGCTTCCCGCCCGAATGCGAGTCCTACAGGGCCTTTCGCTTCCCGTGGAAAGGTCATCCCACGGACGCGCCGGCCGCGGCTGTAGAGCGAATGCCCGAAAGAAAGGCGGCCGTCTACGCGAGCTGGAATGGCGCCACGGAGGTAACGAGCTGGGAGGTCTGCTCGGGTCCTGGCCCGGGCCTGATGGAGCCCTTGGGATCCGTCCCACGAGACGGCTTTGAGACGGCCATGCTGGTGCAGGTCACGGGTTCATACTTGGCCGTGCGGGCCAAAGACCGCACTGGCGAGATCCTAGGCACTAGCGCCTCCGTGGAGCTCTGAACGCACCTATTCGCGGAAATATGCCACTCCAAGAAGCAGTATTCACCCGATATATTACAAGCTGGTGCGACTTGCTACCTCGCAACTTCCCGAGAACCAGGACTCGCAAGGGCGATATTGTGCCCTTTCGCCAGATGGCCTTCACCAGGGAACAGCGTACGTCGCGGCGATGAATCCGCGATGAGTGCTTGGCGGAATTGCTAGGGGAGTTCTTGTTGACCAGGGCTCCACATGTTGCTGGCTGGATCGAGAACCGGGCCCTTGAAAAATCCATCTCGATAGGGGAGAGTATGGCGATGGGTACTAGGTTCACAAGACGCCAGTTTCTCACTTGGGGGGGCGCCGGCGCCACGTACTTTGCTTTGGCAAACGCGGTGGGCTGCGAACCGGCTGAACGTATCTCAAGCGACAAGCCCCCATCAGCCAACCAGCACGTTCGCGGTGTTGCCCACGCATCACGGTCCTCTTCTGAGAGTGGCACATGGGCCTTCCGCTCGCGTCCGGATCTCAGCCCGCCGATCGTCGAGGTGGCCAAGGAGGTGCACGACACGGCCTCCGGCTACATCTTCATCGCCCCGGAGCAAGGCGACGTGGGCCAGGGCGGCTCGCTGATAATCGACAACAAGGGACAGGTCGTGTGGTTCCGTCCCCTTGAGAGACCCTCCAGGCGTGCGATGGACTTTTGGACGCAGACCTACAGGGGAGAGTCCGTCCTTACCTGGACAGAATCTCCCCTAGGGCGCGAGTCCTGGAGTGAGTACGTGATCTTCGATAGCTCCTACCATGAGATAGCCCGCTTTAAGCCCGCCAACGGCTATGACGACGGGGACCACCACGAGTTCCTCATCAGCCCACAGGACACCGCACTGATTACGAACCATGATACGGTGCCACGGGATCTCGCTTCTGTCGGCGGCTCCAGTGGTAGCGTGGCGACGGAAGGCATCGTCCAGGAGTTGGACATAGAGACTGGAAAGGTTCTCTTCGAATGGCACAGCCTCGACCATGTAGGCCTCGATGAGACTTATAGCAAGCCGGGAGAGGATGAAGACTACCCCGGTATCGATTACTTCCACATCAACTCCGTGGACGTGGATCATGACAACAACCTGCTCGTCTCCGCCCGTAAGACCTCTGCCGTCTACAAGATAGACCGCAACACGGGAGAGATCATCTGGCGCCTAGGGGGCAAGAAGAGCGACTTCGAGATGGGAGAAGGCGCCCGGTTCGCCTTCCAGCACGACGCCCGCCGCCTGCCCGACGGCACCATCTCCATCTTCGATAACGGTACCACGGTTGTCCAGAATAGCGCCCCGAAAGCCATAGAAGAGTCCCGCGCCATTGTCTTGGAGCTCGACGAGCAGAAGATGAAGGCAACGCTCTTGCGCGAGTACACCCACCCCGACAAGCTGTACGCCGATGCTGCAGGCAACACCCAGGTACTGAAGAACGGCGACGTGTTCGTCGGTTGGGGCAGAGCAATGGCCATCTCGGAGTTCAGCCATGATGGCAAGCTGCTCTTCGACGCCAGACTGCAACCCGGAAACAGGTCCTACCGGGCCTACCGCTTCAATGGAACGGGCACCGAGCGACCGGCCTACGGCTGTGGCAGAGCGCACCTCAGAAGAGGAGGTAATAGTCTACGCGAGTTGGAATGGTGCCACGGAGGTCGCAAGCTGGGAGGCGCTCGTCGGACCGAATCCAGGCAACTTGAAGTCGTTGGGATCGATTCCCCGAGATGGGTTCGAGACGGCCATGGGGGTGCGAAGCACCGATCCGTATGTCGCCGCGCGAGCCAAAGACCGTTCGGGGCGAGTACTCGGCACCTCCAAGGCCGTCGAGCCGGGAGGATAAGCTGTGTTGTCGCGCCTCAGCTGCGCGACGAGATCTGCTACCTGTACTCGTGGCCGCCGGAGCAACAGGATTCATGGTCTACTCTGTTCAACGCCCTCGAATTTCTCTCATCATGGCGACAGCCATGCTTCGCAGGGCTCGGGAGTCTCCGCGTGGTGAGTAGCAGAGCCGCATTCCCCGCCACAAGGACTGTTGGTGACTCGACCATAAGTTCACCCCGCCAACTTCGCGACCCGGAGAAGATCTTGTATTTATACATACCGCTCAGTATATTTAAGCATGGCTCATGAAGCGGTGCGGACGAGGAACAAGGCGAAGACGCGGCGGAGGTTACTGGCTGCTGCCCGCGAGCTCTTCTACGGGGACGGCATCTGCGCTACCGGGGTCGCGCGGTAGCCGAGAGGGCCGGGGTTACGAAGATGACCCTCTACGCCCACTTCCGCTCGAAGGACGATCTCGTGGCGGCGTACCTGGAAGACAACGACCTGCGCTGGCGGGCGTTTCTGGAGGAGGAACTTTCGGGTCATGAGGATTCGCGCGAGAGGCTCCTGGCTGTCTGCGATGCCTACAGGGAGTATTTCACGGCCAGGGAGATGCGGGGTTGCGCCTTCGTTAACTGCGCGCGGAGTTCCCTGCCCCGATCATCCGGCGCGACGGTGATCGGCGGCATAAGGCCGGGGTACGAGAGCGGCTCCGGGACCTCGCCGCCGAGGCCGGTGCGGAGGACTCTGCGACGTTGGCCGAGCGTCTGTTCGTTGTGCTGGAGGGCGCCTACGTCAGCGCGCGCTGGAGGGCGACAGGGGAGTCCTCGATCATTCCCGGGCGTTCTTCGTCGACTGGTGGAGGCGGCTGTCCGGGATCGTCCGCGAGGCCGGCGAACAACCCGGCGCTGGATGGGTGACCTTGCGGCTTCGGGCAAGCGCCGTTACGTGGTGCTTGCTTTTGCCTCGCGGTGCTATTCTGGGGTCGGCTTCGGTCGTAAGGTCGGTTTGGATACTCGCCGCCTATGATCTTTGCCGGCTGAGAACCCTGATAGGTGGCCTCGTGATTCTGCTCGTGGCCGTCGTTGGGGTGGGAGCCCGCATCTGAGGCGCGACTGGCCGATCTCCTGCTGCTGGCAGCGTCAACGTGGTCCTCTTTGTCGGGTTCAGACCCCGGCTGACGTATCTGCCCTCCGGGACGGCGGCGGTGTTGGAGTACCTGCAACCGATGCTGGTCGGGCTGCTGGCCTGGATGACTGGGCGAGCGCCTCGTTGGCCAAGATCGTTGGCATGACGGTAGAGACAGGGGGTAACGTTAGCCCCCTTCGAGGCTCGTAGGTCTGCGCCTCCATGTCCCGATGCAGCCCATCAGCAACGACGCCTTGCCAGAGGCGCGGAAGGCGGTGATGGGCCGAGAGCCGATGGGGACCGTGAGACGAGGCGAACGACGGTAGCGCGGATACGAGGATGTGGACACCATCGAACGCAGCACGAAGAAAGGCAAACGCTTGCCCTAGAGGCAAAGTTACAACGACCTGAAGGTCCGCTTCTCCGCCATGCTAGGAGAGGAGCCGGAGGTGGAGCTTGTCTAGCGGTTAGGCACTCGCGGGCTGCTCATGAGACTACGTGCACGACGTGTTCTCCGAAGTAGCGCTATCCTCGCAGCCTTCGCTACAATGAGTGCAACCGCTCTGGTGGGGAGCGTGGAGCAAGGAGGAGTGATAACTATGCCGGGCACTACGGAATTTTCCCCTATGGGAGCACTGGACATCGCTGGATTGCAGGACGGTTTCAGGGGCGAGCTGCTCCGCCCTCAAGACTCCGGCTACGAGGATGCTCGCAGGGTTTGGAATGGGTCGATTACTCGTTTCCCAGCCCTCATCGGGCGGTGCGCCGGCGTGGCCGATGTCATCGCGGCCGTTAAGTTCGCCAAGGACAATGGCCTTCTGGTTGCTGTGCGTGGTGGTGGGCACAGCTACCCTGGTCACTCCGTTTGTGACGGCGGCCTCGTCATCGACCTTTCGCTGATGAAGGGCATCCGTGTCGATCCGGAAGCGCGCACGGTGAGGGCCCAGGCTGGTGTACTGCTTGGAGAGCTCGATCGGGAGACGCAGGCGTTCGGGCTGGCGGTCCCGTCCGGCATCGTAACGCACACCGGGCTTTCGGGACTTGCTTTGGGCGGCGGGATCAACTGGCTGATGCGCAAGTACGGGCTTACCATCGACCAGCTTCAATCCGTGGATCTGGTCACCGCCGAGGGCGAACTTGTCAAGGCGAGCGAGACGGAGAACGCTGATCTGTTCTGGGGAGTGCGGGGAGGAGGCGGCAACTTCGGCATCGTCACCGACTTCGAGTTTAGCCTAAACCCGGTGGGTCCGATCGTGCTCGCCGGGCCGATCTTCTGGCCCATAGAGGAGTCACCGAAAGTCCTACGCTTCTACCGCGATTGGATAGCGGAGGCTCCGGACGAGCTCATGACGATCGTGGCCCACCGGAAGGCGCCACCACTTCCTTTCGTGCCCCGAGAATTGCACGGCAAGCTGGTCGTGGGTGTCGTGTGCTGTTATGCGGGAGCGGTGGAGGAGGGGGAGAAGGTCATCAAGCCCCTCAAAGAGTTCGGATCTCCGGTGCTCGATCTGTGCGTACCCAAACCCTTCCTCACCCACCAGGCGATGTTCGATCCGTCATTCCCGCACGGGTGGTGGTACTACCTGCGCGCCTGCGACGTCGAGGAGCTCACAGACGAGGTGATCGACTTCACAGTCGATCACGCGTTGCGGATCAATTCTCCGCTTAGTACTTTCGTGATCTGGCAGCTCGGAGGGGCTGTCGCACGAGTGGGCGAGGAGGAGACAGCCTTCGGCGGACGCAGCGCCGGGCATACGTTCAACATCGCCGGCATCACCGAGTCGGCAGAGGGCTTCGACGAAGAGCGGGAGTGGGTTAGGAACTTCTGGTCAGCACTCGAACCTTACCATACGAGCGTCTATGTAAACTTCCTGATGGAGGAGGGTGAGGAGCGGATCCGCCAAGCCTACGGGACCAGGAAGTACGACCGGCTCAAGTCGTTGAAGCGTCGCTATGACCCCGACAACCTCTTCCGCCTCAACCAGAACATTAGCCCCACTGCATCCTTGTCGTGACGATCTGGCCTCCTGATGATGGGGTCGTCAAGCGCACGGAGAAAGGAGGAGTCTGCTATGAGTGATGAAGGGAAAGGCTACTTACTGGCCGGGCAGCTTTCGGAACTCGAGCGGCTGCAACTGCAATCGCGTGTATGGGAGCCCACCGGGCGACAGTTGCTGTCGCAGCTCGATGGAGGCACGGGTGGGTGGGTTCTGGATGTCGGCTGCGGAGTCATGAGCTGGCTCCGGATCCTCAGCGAGTGGGTCGGCCCCTCAGGACGGGTAGTGGGCACCGACATAGACGAACACCTGCTGGATGCTAGTCGTTCATTTCTCGAGACGGAAGGGATCTCAAACGTGGATCTGGTGGTCGATGATCTATTCGACAGCAATTTGGAGCCGCGGTCCTTCAATCTCGTTCATGCCCGTTTCCTGATCGCGCCTCTCGGCCATGGTCGCGAACAGGTGGCCGCGCATCGGCGCCTGCTCAAGTCCGGTGGTTGGCTGGTTCTCGAGGAGTGGGATACGAGTTCCTGGCACTTCAATCCACCCGCCCCCGCAGCCGAGCGGCTGATCCGATTGATGTACGAGATTTTCGCCACCCGAGGCGGGGAAGCTGGCCGCGAGCTCCCTGCACTTTTTCGCGAGATCGGCATCGCCGACCCCGGGATCGATGCGCACGTGATCGCGCTGAAGCCTGGCCACCCCTATCTGCGCCTGCCGCTTCAGTTCAGCGTGTCGCTTGAGCGTCCGCTGTTGCAGAGCGTGAGTGCTGATGAGCTTGCGTCCCTGCGCCGGGCTGCCGAAGCGGAGTTGGCCGACCCGGCAAGGTGGGGAACGACGTTCACCGTGGTCCAGAGTTGGGGCAAGGTCGAAGGCGGCAGTTGAGACTCGCCTGTCCTGGCAACCTGATCTTCATTCCGCGCTATGAGCACGACCGCACTCTTGTCCCGGTTGGCGACCGACATCAACTTCCCAAACGCAGTGCATCCCTGAGCTTCGCTTCTCCGCCACGCTTGGAGAGGAACCGGACGTCGAGGTGGGGCTGAGGTAATACGTGAGGTGAGGAGAGGGTGAGCTCGCTAGACACTGGTATCGTCATCGGATGGTTTTCTCGAGTGCCACGGCGTCCCGCGGGGACATTGGGGCTCCCCTTCACGGGCGACCGGCCGCTGCTAGCCCAGCGGCGTCGTACCGTGGGCGCGCCTGAAGATCCTCACGAAGTACCAGGATCTTTGTACCAACTCTGTGCCCGACCTCTGCCACCGCCAGGTCTGTCTCGGCCAGGAGGTGCCGCGCCTCCGCAAGGCGGCGCTCGGCGTCCACTCTGCACCGTGCGTCCCGTCTTGCGCCTGACGACGGTGGTCAAGTAGCTCGGGGTGAGGCTGACCGCCCGGGCCACGTACTTGAGCGAAACGGGATCCGGTAGCGCTCTTCTATGCAGCGAAGACCTCGGCGAGCACGGGCTCGTCGTTGAGCCTGAGATCCCCCACCACCTCGGCGGCGAGCCGCGAGATGCCCACCAGCAGCAGCATCAGGTGCGCCAACGCCGCCTCCGATACCCATCCAGCGCTTCTCGAGATACAGATCCAATACGGAAAACGCGCGGACCAGGAGGCGCGCTGCTCTTCGGGCCCAAGTCGATGGGCAGCACTTTCTACAGGCCTATCGGCACTAGCCACGAAAGGGAACAGCAAGGGGTGGGAGCGCGAGGCGAAGAAGGCGCCGGAGTCAGAGGGCGCGAGGACCTCGGCGGGGAGACGGCCAGCCTTCGGCCTCAGCGAGGCCGCTCGGGTCATGGACCTCGCCGGGCGAACTCACGAACACGTCGCCCGATCTCAGCTCCCAGATCCGGTCGCCAGGCGTAGCGATCCACCGTCCCGCTCGAAGTAGGCGAGCGCCAGGTAGTCGTGGAAGTGCGCTCCCGGCAGGCCTCCCGAAGCGGCAAGATCCGGGCCGAACCTCAGGATGCTCACGAGCGGCGCCCCGGCAGCGGCCTCGAAGGCGAAGAGGGGCGGCCCGCCCCCGCGTTTGCGCCACTCGCGCGTCCTTCCCACAGACCGTTTCCTTCCCGCATTTGCCTCGCCGACCAGCCGAACCCGAGGGAATGAGGAAGAAAACGAAACGCCTCTTGGCCCTTGCAGCACACCGTCGAACGACCAGGGCAGGAAGCGGGAAAGGAGAAGGCGATGGAAGCACAGGAAGACACTTCTAGACAGGTGATGAGCGGGACGATCACCACCCGGGTAGGGGCGGCGGCGTTGCCTTTGGGGGTCGTCCTGCTCGCGGTTTCGGAGATTTTTCATCCTTCGGGGAAAGACCCCATGGACAACCCCGCCGTCTTCAGGGAGTACGCCGAAAGCGACATCTGGACCACTGTCCACCTTGGCCAGTATTTCGGCTTTCTGCTCGTGCTCGGCGGCCTGGTCACCCTCTACTACTCTCTGGCCGCGCGGCCTGGCAGGGCTGCGGGGCTCGCCCCTTCGGCCTCGCAGCGGCGGTGACGACGGCGGCCTCCTACACGGTTCTCCAGGCCGTGGACGGCATAGCCCTCAAGCGGGCTGTGGACGCCTGGGTGGTCGCCCCTTCCGACCAGGCGACGGCCGCGTTCGCGGCGGCCGAGGCGGTAAGGTGGACGGAGATAGGCATGAACAGCCTCTCCAATTTCCTCACGGGATCTACCCTCATCCTGTTCGGGCTGATCGTCGCGCTCGGCGGGTCCTACCCGCGCTGGACGGGATGGATGGCCGTGGCATCGGGTGGCATTGGAACGGAGTAGAGGTAGCCTACGAGGGTTTCGTCCCGTCCATCGTCAAGCTTCTCGGCCTCGCTCTGCTGGCCGTGTGGGCGTTCGTCATGGCTTTCCTGATGTGGCGCGAAGGTGGCCGGCGATTCTCCTCCGGTCCCGAGTCGGCACGGTCCGGGCTGGCTCATCCCCTTCAGCCACATTCCCGGACAGCCGTTCGTCGATCCGGCTAACCACGTATGAGGGGTCATCCCCGACGCCGGCGAGCAGGGCCGAGCCGCGCGTCCACTGCCAACTGCGGCCCATGAAGTACAGACCCGGTACCAAAGTCTATGGGCGAATAGCTGCTTCCATACCTCTCTTGAGTCACTCCGCCCGCCAGGGGCACCGGCGGGACGCAAGCCGAGAACAAGCCAACCCATATCTCATGGGCGACAGGAACTTCGCGAACGATCCCTGTAACCGGCGCCCTTGAAGCTTAGCGGCTGCAGACCGCCAAGCTCCTGAGCAGGGTTGAACAAGTCGGAACTTCGCCGTACGGGGTCCTGGGAAGATCGCATAGACCGGGATGTGTCGGGCGGACCTTGGCGCCACCCCTCTCCGAGGTTACACTAGCCTCGTCAGCTGAGGCGCGGGGCAAGAACGAGCCCCGCGAGAGGAGGGAGAGGGGCATGGCAGGAAGACGGACGCTCTACCTACCGGTGATGATCGCGGTCGCGGTGGCGGTGGCGTGCTCGGTGGCTTTTTTGGTGCTTTCGGAGGAGAAGGCCAAAGCCGCCTTCCCGGGAAAGAACGGCAAGATAGCCTACTTCGACCGCTCCGAATCAGGGGACTACGACATCTACTCCATGAAGTCCGATGGCACGGACCGCAAGCGGTTGACCGAGGACACGGCTAACGACTACGCGCCCGACCTCTCGCCCAGCGGCAAGAAGATAGCCTTCGCGAGCCTTCGGTCGGGTGCCAACAAGATCTACGTGATGAAGGCCGACGGTACAGCGGTGAGGAACCTCAGCGGCTCCGAGGTCGGTGAAGGCGGTCCCGCATGGTCGCCCGACGGCACCGAGATAGCCTTCGAGAAGGACGGCGACGTTTGGGTCATGGACGCCGACGGCTCCAATCGGAAGAACCTCACCGACACACCGCCCGTTAACGGCTACGAGGTCCGGGAGAACGACCCAGCCTACTCGCCGGACGGTACCAAGATAGTCTTCTACAAGGAAACCTTCCGACCGCGCGACGTGGACCTGTACACCATCACCGTCGACGGCAAAGAGCTTAGGCAAGTGACCGACTTCCCGGGCAAGGAGTTCTCACCCGACTGGTCGCCGAGCGGCAACAGGCTGGCCTACGTTCGCTCCACCAGGACTTCGGGAGAGAGCGTCACCACGATAAGGCCCGACGGCACGCGCAAGAAGTTCATCGCCCAGGACGGGTATAGCCCGGTCTTCTCGCCCGACGGCAGGAGAATAGCATTCGACCGCAACGGGGATCTCTACAAGGCGAAAAGCGACGGCTCCGGCGAGCCCGGCGTGGTCGGTGGTCCGGCGGAGTCGAGCGAGTTAGCGCCCGATTGGGGACCGATGCCCACTGCTACTGCGAGGTAGCCCTTGGCATAAGAGCCAGGAAACCTAAGTTGGGGGACCATCGAGTACCGATCCTAGTTGGGAGCGGACTCCTCCTGCGGTAAAGCAGAGCACGCTAGGTCGAGGCGTACACGCGCGAGATAGTCGAGGCGCTCGAAGAGAACGCCCGTACGCCGGAGGAGTGGCATGGGATCTCGCCTTCCGTGATACCGTCCCCGCCCGCGCACGGATAGGGTGCAGCCCTCAACTAATGTCCGTGGCAAATGAGGCTCCTGCTCGATGCCCACATCTCCGGCCGTACCGTGGGCAAGGCTCTCACTGAAGGCTGTTCTGGTTCCCCGCACCGGAGCGGCCGGATCCCAGGGTGCTCGAGTTCCTGGCGATGGAGAGGGAATACCTCGCCGGAGAGTGGACGACGGCGAGGGTCCTCCTGGGCTTGCTCGTGCCGGGCAGCCTGGCGGCGTTGGCCGTGGTTTTCTGGAAGCGATCCATCGTCTACGGGTTGGTGCTCATCACGCTCGTATCGCACGCTGCCCAGGGAACCATCACGATAGGAAGGTTGTGGTCAGCCGGGCCGGACTTTGCGCAGGCCAACTTGCTCTTTGGCGTAGTGGCGAGCGCCGTGTCGATCGGGCTGGTCATCTTCGACCGGAAGGCCTGGCGCGGAACCGCACCTGCACCGGCGACTACGGTGCCATCGGTGCCGGCCAGAGAAGCGACACCTGCGGCGCCTGCCTAGCTCCAGGGGAGCCGGGCGATTCATGTTCCGGCTCCTCCCTGGAGGACCGCCCGACTCACGCGGTAGATAGGCTCAGCTGCAGGCTGCCCACACAGCTAAGATAATGGGAGACAGGTCACGGAGATGATCATCATGGCACACAACAAGAAATGGAGTGATCTTACAGGCCGTCAGGAAGCCCCCATCATGCTCCGGGGATCGTGCTGTTGGCACTGTTGGCAGCGGCGCCGGTCAACTGCATGGGCATCGGCCCGATCGTCTACTTCGTATTCGGGCGGAAGCGATGAGGGCGCATATCAGACGCCATCCGCTGGTTACGTTCTTCGTCCTTGCGTACGCTCTAACGTGGCCCTTGATCCCTCTGGTGTCCGTATCGCCGCTCCTGGGGCTTCCGGCCCTCTTCGGGCCGGCGCTAGCCGCGATCATCGTGGCTGCACTCACCGATGGCAGGCCTGGTCTGAAAGATCTGCTGGACCGAACCGTGCGCTGGCGCGTCGAGGCACGCTGGTATGCGCTCGCACTGGGTCTACCCATGGTCCTTGCGCTTGTAGCTGCGGTCTTACACCTCCTGCTTGGTGCGCCGAGACCGTCGGCTCGGTGGGCTTTCCGCCCTCAACCTACTCCTCTTCGTCTGTCGTAGGTGAAGAGCTGGGCTGGCGGGCTACGCCTGCCAGGCTGCTCGCCAGAGATCGGCGTTGTCTGCGAGCGTGTTCCTCGGCGTGCTCTGGGGAGCGTGGCACCTGCAGACGTTCTTAGTTCCCGGGGCGCCACAGTTCGGACTGCGTTCTCCGCGTTCGTGCTCCTGACGGTGGCCTACTCGGTCCTGATCGCGTGGGTTTACGTCCACACGGAGGGCAGCGTGCTCATCGCTACCCTCTTCCACGGCGCCATCAACCTGTCGCAGGGTTTGTTCCTCGGCGGAGTGGACTCGGGGAGGGAGTACTGGCTGCTGGCCGCAGTGTACGGCGCAGCTGCACTAGCCGTGGCGCTCGTGTTCGGTTCGAACTTCACGCAAAAGGCTTCGAGGCGGGCAAAGGTCACGGCCAGCGCTGGATCTACTGCGAGAACCGGGTTATGAAGGGTCCCGCGAAGGTAATGGTGGCGGGCGGTGGCATCGGCGGCCTGACGGCGGCGATTGCGCTGCGAAGGGCGGGTTCGAGGTCGTCGTCTTCGAACGCGCGGCCGAGCTAAGGGAGATCGGCGCCGGACTGCTGCTCGCCGCCAACGCCCAGAAGGCGCCGCGGCGCGCCGGACCAGCACCCTCGGCTGCTCGAACTCCTCGCCCGGGCGCTCGGGGCGTAGGCTTGTCAAGAGCGTACCGACGGCCACCCGAGCGCTCGTCGAGCGGGGCGTTCCCCGCGAGCAGGAGGCGGGCGGACGGCTTGCCTCGCCATCGGACGCTCAGGGCGACGCTGGAATGGAGCCACGAGTTGCTCGGTGAGACCGAGCGGAAGCTGTTTAGACGGCTTTCGGTATTCGCGGGGGGCCTGACGTTGGATGATGCAGAGGCGGTGGGGGCGGGCGACAGAATCGAGCAACGCGACGTCCTGGACCTATTGTCTAAGCTGGTGGACAAGTCGCTGGTAGTAACCGAGGATTCGCCGGGGGAGGAAGGGGCTTTGCGACACAGGATGCTGGAGCGCATCAGGCAGTACGGCCGAGAACGCCTGGAGGAAAGCGGGGAGGCGCAGCGGGTCAGGGAGCGCACGCACAATACTACCTGGCGCTTGCGGAAGGAGCAGAGGCGCAAGGAGCAGACCGTGAATTGAACGCAGCGCGGAAGGTGGCGTGGGAGCTCGATAACAAACAGAGCATCGAACACTGCCTCTAGAAGCTGGCGTGCGTGACAGCTTGCCGGGAGCAGCCGGTCCAAGACACTAGGCTGTGGGGGGCTGTGGAAGGCATGGAGGAGGCTTACGGTGCGCACCTCACCCCCGTGATCTCTCTCACCAACTACGAGGAGCAACTGAGCAGGGGGCGCTCGCAGCTGGGAGAGGAGGGGTTCGCGTTAGCGTGGGCGGGAGGCAAGGCGATGTCGCTGGAGCAGGCCATAGAATACGCCCTCTCGGATGAGAAGCAGGAGCCTCCCACGCTCGTCACCGTGCCCGAACAGCAGCCCGACGAACGACCGGAGAGACTCACCCGCCGCGAGCGAGAAGTCGCGCTCCTCGTCGCGCGGGGGCTAACCAACCGCCAGATCGCCTCGGAGCTTTCGGTCTCAAGGAGCACGGCCAACAACCACGTGGCCAGGATTTTGCGCAAGCTTGGGCTCCGATCCCGAGCGCAGATCGCCGCCTGGGTAACCGAACAGCGTTCTCCCTCCTCGTAGCGGGATTATTAGGCTTCACGGGATCGTAGAAGGCTGGAGACAGAGCGCAAAGCTGCCACCTTTACTGCGGCCGAGGCGCTGGAAGGACTTCTACGAAACCGTGTTTCTGGACCCACTGGGCGGACCTAGAAGCCGACGGGAAAGGGAAGTCTCCGAATCTAGTTCATTTGGGGATACATACGCCCCGACAGGGATGTATGCTACCGGCGTTGTGTGGAGAGACGGGATCCTCGCGTGAAGGCGCAGGATGGCTGACTTGCCCCTGCTTTCTGGATCTGGACTCGCAACCCGACCAACTTTGCCTATCACTAGACAGGAAGGGGATGCCCTCGGAGCGGACTGGCCGGGCTGCCCGCCCATCAGGAAATAGGGCCACAATCCAGCGAAACGCTCGAAGACACGATAACGAGGAGATAGTGTGTCGAGGAAGATGATGGTGCTGGCAGCGGTTGTGGCCTTGGTGCTGGCTGCTGCCGCCCCGGCGCTCGCCGAAAGCGGGAGCGCCAACAACTCCGGTAAACTGGTCGATATAGGCGGGGGCCGCGAGATGTACATGGAGTGCCAAGGCAAAGGATCTCCCACGGTCGTGTTCGTCTCGGGGGCCGGAGACCGCACCGAAACGTGGAGCAAAACGCTCGACTCATCCAAGCAGGCGGTGTTGCCCGCCATAGCCGAGACCAACAGAGTATGCGCCTACGATCGTCCAGGGACTCTTCTCGCGACTGGTGAAGGCGTAGAGGACTTCGAGCCGAGCCGCAGCGACCCGATGCCTCAGCCGACCACGCTCCAGGACGGTGTCGATGATCTGCATGCCCTTCTGAGCGCCTCAGGAGAACGCGGTCCCTACGTTGTGGTAGGGCATTCGATGGGAGGCGCGATCGCAAAGCTCTACGCGAGCGAATACCCTCAGGATGTCTCGGGGCTCGTCCTCGTCGATTACACCCCCTACGAGGCGCGTAACGCACTGACCGATGAGCAGTGGGCCTTACTGGAAGGTCGCTCCTGGGTGGGCCTCCATCGGAGGAGGATCTGGACCTTTACCCGGACCTGGAGTGGTTCGACAATCAGCGAAACCTCGAACAGGCATTCGGACGCCAAGCTAGGCTGAAGCCGATGCCCTTTATCGTGTTCCAATCGGACGAACCTTTCGACCTTACGCCCTACGTCGAGGACGGCACGCTGCCGATGACGGCCGAGGAGGCGGAGCAGTTCGCGCAAGCTGCTCTATCAATGCATGTTGCAGGATGCCATGGCCGATCTCGTGAGCCAGGTGCCTGGGGCCAGGCTCATCACGGATACGGACAGCGGCCATTACATACACCAAGAGCAACCTCAGCTCGTGATCGACTCGGTTCGTGAGGTCCTAGACGCCGTCGAGCAGCAAGGCTCTTCCTTGCTCACGGATACCGGCGGCGTACCTCCATCTGTTATCCTTCTCGCCAGCGCGCTGTTGCTGGGCACAAGTCTCCTGGTCGCCAGAAGGGTTCTAAGAGTCGGGTAAGGAGTGCGAGCGCCTTCACGCCTCGGTAGGATCTAGCTCAAGCCCGTCGCCGAAATCTTCCGGGTGCCTGCGGACCCAGGAGGCCACGTCCCGGTGTGGCGTGCACCAGATTACGCCGTCTTCTACCAGAACGCGCAGCTCTTCGAGCGCTCCGTGCATGATCTCGAATCGGTCTTCCTGTTCCTCCAGGAACGGATGGAAGAGCAGGGTCAGGTGTCCGCCGTCTCGCACGATGCCCTCCAGTGCCGCGCTTATCGTCTCCCTGAAGCGGACCGGGGGCAGCGGGGCGCTCGATCCCGTCAAGACCTCCCGAAGACCGCCGAAGCGCGGCAGGTAGTGGTAAGCGTCGATCAGCCGCCACTCGAACGGTAGGACGACCAGGTTATCGAGGAAGCCGATGCCGCGGCCCGCGAGCGAGCAATGGGTGAACCCGAGGTTCTCGAGGAGCTCTGGCGAGGAGCGGGTCAACCTCCCTCCCGGCGGCCGAAAACCGCGCGGCCGGACGCCGATCTCGTGCATCTTGTGGACGCCCTGTTCTAGCGCTCGGGCCTCATCTGAGGGACTGAGGTCGGGCCAGTATTCGTGGCGCCAGCCGTGGTAGCCAAGCTCGTGACCGGAGGTGGCGATCTCGAGTAGCGCCTCGGGATAGAGCTCGGCGTTGAGCCCTTCGACGAAGAACGTCGACCGCAGGCCGAGTTCGCCGAGCGTATCCAGGATGCGGGGGAGCGCGCGCTTCACCGAGAAGTGGCGTCCGAGGGGCTCCTTTTCTGGCCACAGCCCTCTCTCGAGGTCGGCCGCCTCCCCCAGGTTATCGAAGGTCACGCTGACCGCAGCGCGGCAGGCGTCGGGTCCCCAGGCGGAGGGGGGGCGCCCTCGCGCTTCACTCATGTGCTCCCCCGTTCTATATACGTCATGCCACCTTCGATCAGGTAAGTGTATTGGACGTATCCCTCTGCCGCCGTCAGAATGATCCGCAGGGAAACGATAGAAGGAGGAATCACAGGATGGTGAAAGTACCAGATCGCACTCGCGGCCATGCCCCGGATCAGGGCCAACCCACGGGGGTGATCCGATGAAACTCATCACCTACCTCGACGGCCACCTGCGGGTAGGCGCAGTCGCAGGCGGCCGGGTGGCCGACCTGAGCGAAAAGTTCGATTCCATGCAGACGCTCATCGAGGAGGGAGAACCCGCCCTCGAGGAGGCTCGCTCGCTCGCCGAAAAGGCCAACCCGCAAGCCGAGGTTAGCGAGGTCGAGTTGCGGGCGCCGATCCCCCACCCCAGGAGAAACGTATTTTGCATGGGATGGAACTACCTGACCCATTTCGAGGAAGGACAGGGACGCCGCGGAGACAACCAGGAGGAGTTACCCGAGTACCCGACCTTCTTCGACAAGCCGACGACGACGGTGGTCGGCCCGTACGACGATATCCCCTTCGATCCGGATTTCTCCGAGAAGATGGACTACGAGGCCGAGCTCGCGGTCGTGATAGGCCGCGCCGGGAGGAGCATACCGGCCGCGGAGGCCATGGATCATATCTTCGGCTACACGCTCGCCAACGATGTTACGGCCAGGGACGTCCAGCGACGCCACGGCGGCCAGTGGCTCAAAGGCAAGGGCATGGACGGAAGCTGTCCGCTGGGACCCTGGATCGTCACGGCCGACGAGATAGCAGACCCGCAGGACCTGCCGGTCCGGTGTGACGTGAACGGTGTACAGAAGCAGGACTCCAACACCCGTTTCATGGTCTTCCCCATCGCCAGGCTCATAGAGGAACTCTCCCTGGCGATGACCCTGCTGCCAGGGGACATACTGCTGACAGGCACCCCAGAAGGCGTCGGTTACGCCCGTACCCCGCCCGAATACCTGAGCCCGGGCGACGAGGTTACCGTCACCATCCCGGATATCGGAAGGATCACCAACAGGGTCGTCGCACGTTCACTTACCCGCCAATAGCAACCGCGCACCGTCTCCCGCCTCCGTCGGTGGACACATCTTGAACCGGCCACCATAATGGGACGCGGCCACCATAATGGGACGGGACACGGCCACCATAGTGGGACACGGCCACCATAGTGGGATACGGCCACCATAATGGGCTGGGGAGTCAGGGAAAGGAGAAGACATGGCGCGTTGGTTTCTGGCGGCGTCTCGCCCTGCGGTGCGCATGTGAACAAGGCCCTGCAGTGTTCGACGAAGGAGGATTAGCGGCGGTGGCTGATGTGGTGAAGAACGTAGACAGCGAGAGGCTGGCGCGGATCCTGCCCGAGGCAATCCGGGCGATACACCAGGTTATCGAGAGTCATGGGGTAACCGAAGAGGAGTGGATGGCGGTGCTAGGCTTTCTCACCGAGGTCGGCAAGCAGGACGAGTTCGTCCTGCTCTCAGACGTCACGAAGACCTCGGTCTTGGTGGATGCCATCTCCCACGAAGGCGAGACGGACGTCACGCCTAGCGACGTCGAGGGACCACTCTACAGGGAGAACCCGCCCTGGCGCGAGAAGCCGGTGAAGATCTACGAGGAGTATGAGGGCGCCCAGAAGGGGGACGTGCTCTTCGTCAGCGGCAGGGTTACCTCCGCGGATGGCTCCCCGTTGAGCGGCGCGGTTCTGGATATCTGGCAGACGGGCCCGGATGGCGGCTATGACATCTGGGACGAGAGGCAACCGGAATACAACTTCAGGGGGAGGTTCGGCGTCGACGAGGACGGCGGCTACGAGTTCCAGACCATGGTGCCCAAACCGTACACGATCCCGACTGACGGGCCGGTCGGGCGCCTGCTCGAGGCCTCGGGCCAGCACCCGTGGCGCCCGGCGCACATACATTTCAAGGTGGAGGCGGAAGGTCACGAGCTCCTCGTCACGCAGGTCTTCTTCCCGGATGATCCGTACCTGGACGACGACACAATAGGGGCGGTCAAATCCTCCCTCATCAGGCCGCTAACCAGGCACGAGATCGAGGAAGAGTCGGCGCGGCGCGGCCTCGAAGCCCCGTTCTACACCTGCGAGTTCGACATCGCGTTGAAACCGGCGATGTCCGCCGCCCGCGCCTGATGCGCGAGTTGGCCACCCGGCTCGGTTGGTGCGTCCCACGACAGAAAGGCTAGCAAAGATGCCTGAACGAACCCTGCTCCGCGGCGGCCACATCATCTCCATGGATCCCGACGTAGGCGACATCGCGGGCGGGGATGTGCTCATCGAGGGGGAGGAGATAGCGGCGGTCGCCCCGTCCATAGACGCTTCAAACTGCGAGGTCGTCGACGCTTCGGGCGCGATCATCATCCCTGGCTTCGTTGACTCGCACCGGCACACCTGGGAGACCGTGATCCGCGGCATCGCGCCGGACGTCACGCTCGACGGGTATTTCGCCCTGGTCCTCGACGCCCTGGCCCCGGCCTTTCGCCCGCAAGACGTGTACGCCGGCAACCTTCTCGGCACGCTCGAGGCGATAGACTCAGGCGTGACGACGCTCCTCGACTGGTCGCACATCAACAACACGCCCGACCACGCCGACGAGGCGATCCGGGCCCTTTCGGAGCTCGGCACGAGGGCCGTGTACTGTTACGGCAACCCCAACACCTCGCTCGCCGACTGGTGGTTCAGCAGCGTCCTGGAGGCCCCTGAGGACATCCGCCGGGTGAGGGACAGGTATTTCTCCTCTGATAACGGGCTCATGACCCTTGCCATGGGCACCCGCGGTCCCGGTTTCTGCGTGCCCGATGTTGTCAGGCACGACTGGGAGCTCGCCAGGGACATCGGCGTGCCCATCAGCGTGCACGTCGGGATGGGCAACGTGGCCGGACGCTTCAGGATGGTCGAGCAGCTCGATGATCTCGGTTTGCTCGGCCCGGACATCACCTACATCCACTGTAACCATCTGACAGACCGGGAGTTTCAGCTCATCGCGGATACCGGCGGCACCACCTCCATCGCCCCGATGGTCGAGATGACGATGGGACACGGCATGCCCCCGACCGGAGAGCTGCTGGCACACGGCCTGCGTCCCAGCCTCAGCTGCGACGTCGTGACCAGCGTGCCCGGAGATCCGTTCACGCAGATGAGGTTCTTGTTCGCAGCCGAGCGGGTGCGGGTCCACGAGCGCGTCTTCGACGAGGAACTGGAGGAGACGCCACCCTTGTTGTCCTCGCGGGACGTACTGGAGTTCGCCACCATCGAAGGCGCCCGTGTTTGCGGACTCGCCGACAAGACCGGCTCGCTCACTCCCGGTAAGAAAGCGGACATAGTGATGCTCGACATCAAGCGCGTCAACGCGGCGCCCGTCGTCGACCCTGTAGGGACTGTCGTCTGTAGCATGGACACGTCGAACGTGGACTCTGTGTGGGTTAACGGCCGCGCCCTCAAGCGCGACGGCCAACTCGTCGGCTTCGATCTCGAGCGAGCACGCCGGCTGGCCGAGGACTCGCGGGATTTCCTGGTGACGCACGCCGACCGCCCCGCGCACTGGGCCACGCCGCGAACCACAGAAGTTCATTGACTTGACGGAACACGGGCCTGTCATCGAGCTCCTTTCCCGAGGAGGGCGGTGCCCGCGGAATCCTCTCATACGGAATCCGCATGATCGGTCCCGCGGGGAAGAACCTGGACTGGCGCGGCCACCCTTTGCTCCAAGCGCTACCGTCATTCCCGCGAAAGCGGGAATCCACGATCCGTAAGCCGCTTTGCGCCTCAAGACGGAAGCGAACTATCGGATCTCGTATCATTACTCAGCATGCGGAAGCGGTGGGCAGGAAGTCGAACCTCTGGCAAACTCGTGGAGGTGTTTCGCGAAATGCAGGCCATCCTGATCGAACACTTCGGGGATCCATCAGAGCTTCGGCAGACGGAGGTCCCGAGGCCGGAGCCGGGGGAAGACGAGGTTCTGGTGGAGGTCCACGCCGCCGCCGTAAACCGCAGCGATGTGCTGAACGCGCGAGGCGCGTTTCCTTTCACCATTCCGCCACGCATACCGGGACGCGACTTCGCGGGGGTCGTGGTCGAGGGGCCGCAGGAGCTCGTGGGAACGGAGGTCTGGGGCACGGGCGGCGGGGATCTCGGATTCATCCAAGATGGCTCCCATGCCAGGTACCTCGCCGTCTCCAGGAACGCCGTAGCGCCGAAATCCGCCACGCTCTCCTTGGAAGAAGCAGCCGCGTCCGGTCTCGCCTACGTCACCGCCGGGTCCGCGCTGATCGAGCTTGGAGATATCTCGATCGGGGAGACGCTCCTCGTTACCGGCGCAGCCGGCGGTGTGGGGAGCGCGGCGGTAATGATCGCCCGCTGGAAGGGTGCCCGCGTTATCGGGGCCATCAAGGACGAATCAGAGCGGGCTAGGGCGGAGCGTGCGGGTGTCGAGGTCATCATCGACACCTCAAGCGAGAACGTAACAGATTCTGCTCTGGCGGCTACGGACGGGCGAGGGGCTGACCTCGTCCTCGACGCCGTCGGCGGACCCCTGTTCGAGCCGGCCCTCGGCAGCCTCGGCGAGAAGGGACACATGGTCGTCATCACGACACCTCCCGACAGGCAACTTGTCTCCTTCAACCTGCTCGACTTCTACCGCAAGGGACTGCGCCTCTCCGGGCTGATGACCTCGTTCCTCGACGCCGAAGGTAGTGCCGCCGTCCTTGGGGGCCTTGGCCCGGGATTCGACGAAGGAGCCCTGCGCGCACCAGCGATCGCCGAACGCTACCCGCTAGAGCAGGCAGGGAAAGCTTACGCGCGGGTGGAGGGCGGCGAGGCGCCCGGTAGGGTGCTCCTCCTCATGAATTGATACCTAAAGCGATTCGCCGTGAAAACTTCCTGAAGCCTGTAGCCGCGGTTGGAGCAGTGAGGCGCAGCCTCACTGCTCCAACCGCTCTAGCGTAAGAGGGCTTGGTAGGCCGCCAGGGAGCTGTCCTGAATCGTCTCTATGGCCTCCCCTTCTGTAGCACCTTCGCTGAAGACGACGATGTAGTATTCCTGACCCCTGTCGCCGCTCTTATCAGGGAACACTATCCCGGCGTCTGAGAACGTGCTCTCGTAGGATCCGATCTTGTGGGCCACGCGGGTCTCTTTGGGAAGCGGCCGGGGCAGGCGCTCCTCGAAGGACGTATTCGTCATTATCTCGAGCATCTCGGCCGAGAGCTGCGGGCTAGTTGAGGAGGGATCGGCAATCTCCTTCAGCACCAGCAAGATATCGTTTGGGGTTGTGGTGTTGATGGGGCTCCAGTAGCGCGTGGAGTCCGCGCCTATTCGGTGAAGCTCGGCCTCTATGTTCTCTTCCCCGAGGTGGCGGTTGAGCATAAGCTCTGCAGTGTTGTCGCTCTCCTGGATCATGAACTCTGCGCATTCGCGAAGGGTCATGGTGTAGCCGACCGGGTAATTGTAGAGCACCCCAGTGCCGTAGGCCCAGACATCCGAGGGGCCCATGGTGATCTCGTCGTCCAGGCTCAACTCACCTTGGGAAGCCGCCCTGTAGAGGGTCAGCAGAGCGTACAGCTTGCTAAGGCTCGCAGCCACGAATTGCCGATCAGCGTTGAGCGAAGCCGTCTGGCCAGAATAGGGATCGAAGACCACCACCCCATAGGACCCTGAGTGAGATTCGGAGATGTCTAAGAGCTTGGAGCGCAGCTCCCCAAAGGCCTGGGGCCGTGCGGGTGCTGGAGGTTGCGGTGGTTTCGCAGAGGTTGGACGATCCACGCTCGCAATCGCTGTAGTACTGGCCGATCGCCCAGAGTCCCACAAAGAGTAGGTAGCCACAAAGAGGCACGACAGAAGGCCAAATATCAGCAGGGTCCAGCCTCTGCGCCGCCGCCTCTGGAACCTCGCGTGCCGACGCGCTCGGTGCCTCACGGAACGCTCGTAGGATCTCCTCGATGGTAGGGTCATGGCTAGTGCGCACTTTAGCAGGAACGAGAGAACAGAGAGCACATCGGTCGTCCCACTCCTTATTCGTAGTTCTTCACAGCGTCGGTGATGGTCTCCTCCAGAGGCAGCGCATGGCCCCTTGCCCACGTCGCCGCGAACACCTCTTCCCCGAGAGCCTCGCGGGCCGCGGCCACGGAACGGTCGTGCTCGGCGCGCCTGGCCGGCGGGGGCGGCCAGCCCTTGTCCTCGCGTAGGGCGGCTGCCGCACCGCAGAGCCACGCTGCCCGTTCCATCCTCCCTTGCGCGACCGTTACTCGGGCCAGCCCTTCCAGGCAGCGCAGGATGGTAAGGTTCATCCCTATCCGCCTTCCCAGGTGAAGGCTCTCTTCGTACAACCTCGACGCCCGCGCGTATTCGCCCGCTTCGCACTCAACGCTTCCGAGGCTGGCGAGTGTGCGCGCGATGTTCCAGGCGTGCTCCTTGTCGCGAGACAAAGCCAGGCTCTCTTCCAGCAGCGTTCTTGCGCGTCCGAGATCTCCTTGCATCAGCACCGCGTCCGCCAGGGCGCGGAGGCTCCAGGCGATGCTGAACGTGGTAGCAAACTCACGGGCCAGTCTTAGGGACCGCTCGTGCAGGCGCACGGCATGTACGTAGTTACTGGGTGGCCCGGTACAGGAGCTTGACCGAGGGTTCCCTGAAGCAAGCCCACGCGGCCGAAGATCGACGCCGGCAAGCCCGCGGCACCGCACTCCTCCTGGAGTTTTTTGGCGGCATCGCTCGTCGGAGCGCCAAGAAAAGGTCAAGTTTCGATCTCCATACAAGGGGGTAGTTCCATGCCGAGGAGTAGCCTTGCGGTCGCGCTGGCCTGGGTGTTAACTGTGTTGGACGCGGCGGTGCCAGCGTACGCCGTCGGCGGCCAGGAAGGGTCGCGTGGTCCAGGAAGAAAGGATCGGCGTGGTAGCGGAGAGCTCGGACGAAGGTAGAGCAGCGGTAGATCCCGAGGAGGTCCTCTCCTACTGGTTCCCCGAAGATGACATCTTCAACGCAGACCAACAGACGTTGGGGCGCCAGATGCAGTGGTGGTTCCAGGGAGGGCCTGAGGTAGATACAGAGATCACCGAGCGCTTCGGCCAAGTGCTGGAGCAGGCACGCAGGGGAGAGCTCGACCACTGGGCCCAGACACCACAAGGGAGGCTGGCGCTGATCATCGTGCTGGACCAGTTCTCGCGCAACATCTACCGAGGCTCGCCCCTCTCCTATGCCCAGGATCCCAAGTCCCTAGAGCTCGCCGTAGGGGGCATCGACTTGGGGATGGACCGAGAGTTGAGTCCCATGGAGCGGATCTTCTTTTGGATGCCCCTCGGCCACTCGGAGGTCCCCGCCCTCCAGGAGCGCTACGTCAGCCACCATGAGGAGGAAGCAGCCAACGCCCCACCCCACCGGAGGGCGATGGCCGAGTTCGGGATCTCTCAGGCCAGGGCAGTACGCGACGTGATAGCCCGCTTCGGACGCCATCCGCACCGCAACGAGATTCTGGGGCGCACCTCAACGCCTGAAGAGCTAGAGTACTTGAGGACCGAGACGCCGCCGCACCTGCGTCAGCCGCCTTCTTGAGCACTTGTATCATCAGTCATCGTCCGGGTCGGCTTCGACGGCGTCGTGGATCACGCTCTCGGCCGGGTCCCTGACGACCTCGGCTCCGTGTTGAGGCGTGTTCACGAACCTTAGCGATAGGAACGAGGCGGCCACCTACTCGGTGCTCGCGTTGTTCATGGCTCTCGGTATGCCGTCGGCGCTGAACAATTCATCCCATCCGAAGCAGTGTCGATCTTGTCGCCAAGCCTACGGGAAGTGAGATAGACGCAGAGTGAGCTGAGCGAGGCACCCAGAGAGAGGCGCGGCCGGAGTTCGCCCGGTGAAACGCTCGCCAGGATGGAGCGGAGGGAGGTAGCTGGCCCGAGGAAGCCTCCGGGAAGACCCCGGAAGGAGGCGAAAGGGAGGAGAAGCTGCTTGCGGCAGAATAGAAGAGCGACAGGAGGAGACCGCAGCGGAGCGGCGGCGCTATCTGGAGCGCCTCAAGGGCGCTACGATGAGCGACTAGACTGAGAGGCGGCTGGTGAGGAGGCTGGGCCACAGCCGAAAAAAAGGTCGCCTCTAGCCTCCGAGCGCGACGAGCGAGAGGGAGGACTGGAGGGAGATGGTCTCGGGGGAGCTTTGCGACAAGAGGCTGGTGTTCGTGGACGAGATGGGATCGAACAACTCACTACAAGAGCTATACGACTACTCCAAGAAGGGAGAGAGGGCGTACTGCTAGGTGGCGCGCAACCGCGGCAAGAACACGACACTGCTTAGAGCATGAGCCTCTCTGGGATGGGCTACGATGGTGGTCGAGGGCAGCGTGAACGGGGCGGTGTTCGAGGGCTATCTGCGGGAGGTGCTCGTGCCCGCGCTAAGGAAGGGGACGTGGTGGTGATGGACAACCTCTCCGCCCACAAGAGCGAGAGGGATGGGGAGATGATCGAGGGAGCGGGCGCGGAGGTCCTCTACCTGCCGCCCTACTCAACGGACTTCAACACGATAGAGGAGGCGTTTCGAAGATCAAGAACCTGATAAGGAAAGCGGGAGCGAGGGCGCGGGAGGCTCTCGTGGAGGCGATCGGGGCGGCGCTTTCTGAGGTTAAGGAAGAAGACGCGCGAGCATTCTTCGAGCATTGCGGCTACAGTGAGGCGGTCAAAATATTAAGAACACCGCTGTAAAGAGGCTAAGGTAAGGTGCCGCCAGGCCGGGCGCTGGCGCAGACCAGTGGGAAAGGCAAGGATGTGAATGTTCCCGTCAAGGTGATCGTGGTAGGCGGAGGCATCGGTGGGCTGACAGCGGCGATAGCGCTTCGAAGGGCGGGGTTGGAGGTCGTCGTCTTCGAGCGCGCGGAGGAGCTCCAGGAGATCGGCGCCGGGCTGCTGCTCGCCGCCAACGCCCAGAAGGCGCTAGGGAAACTCGGCCTCGAGGAGGCGGTCGTGAGCCTGGGCACGCCTGCCTCTGCCGGCGAGATACGCTCCTGGCGTGGGGAGGTGCTTGCGACCATCCCGGCGCAGGAGATCGAGCACAGGGTCGGTGCAGCGAGCGCCGCCGTCCACCGGGCTGACCTGCAGGCTCTGCTCTTGCAGGAGCTTGGCGAGGGACCACTGCGCCTCGGCTCCGAGGTGGAAGGATTCGAGCAGGACGAGGCCGGCGTTACGGTTCTTCTCGCCGGCGATTCCGAGGAGAGGGCCGACCTCCTCGTGGGCGCCGATGGCCTCCACTCGAGGATCCGGGAAAAACTGTTCGGTCCCGGGGAGCTCCGCTACGCCGGCTACACGGCCTGGCGGGCGGTGGCGAAACCCGCGAGGGAGATCTTGCCGTGGGGCACCGGCTTCGAGTCGTGGGGGAGAGGCGTAAGGTTCGGGTGCGCCCACATAGGCAAGGGCAGGGTCTACTGGTTCGCCACCAGGAACGCCGCGGAGGGAGGAAAGGACGGCCCGCCCGGCAGCCCCACCGGAGCCAGGACGGCCCTACTCCGGCTCTTTAGGGAGTGGCACCACCCCGTCCGTAAACTCATCGAGGCCACTGACGAGGAGGCGATACGCCGCGATGACCTCTTCGACCGCGAGCCTCTCTCGGCCCGCTGGGGGGTGGGCAGCAGTCACCCTCCTGGGTGACGCCGCCCACCCGATGACGCCCAACCTCGGTCAGGGTGCCTGCCAGGCCATAGAAGATGCAGTGGTACTGGCACGGTGCCTCCGAGAGGTCGACGGAGTCGCCGATGCCCTGCGACGCTACGAGGAGCTACGCGCCGCAAGGACGGCCAGGATCGTGAGGCAATCGCGGCGCATCGGCCGGGTCGGCCAGCTCGAGAACCCCCTGCTTTGCCGCTTGCGAGATCGAGCACTGGCGATGATCCCCTCGAAGCTGCAACTGAGGCAACTGGAGGAGGTCGTGGGACACGAGGTGTAGAAGTCAGCCTCGTCCGTGTAGCGCGAGTCCACCAGTGACGGCACCAACAGGGCGCCCGCGTGAGCGGCACGCTAGAGGTGCCAAGACAATAAGCGGAGGGGGGGGGGGGGGGGGGGGGGGGGGGGGGGGGGGGAGGGGGGGGGGGGGAAGAGAGGGAGAGGGGAGGGGGGGGGGGGGGAGAGGGGGGGAGGGGGAGAGGGAGGGAGGGGGGGGAGGGGAGGGGGGAGGGGGGGGGGGGGGGGGGGGGGGGGGGGGGGGGGGGGGGGGGGGAGGAAAAAGAAAAAAAAGGAAGAGGAAAAAGGGGGTGAGAGCTGAAAACAGTGGGTGTGTCGGGCTTCCTCGTGCGTAGAATGTATAGCATGGTGAAGAGTAGTGTCACGACGGTCGACCAGTACATCGCAGGGGCACCCGAGGAGCGGCGTCAGGCGCTCGCAACCCTGCGAGAGTTGTGCCTGGATGAGTTGGCCGGGTATGAGGAGGGTATCGACTACGGGATGCCGTCCTACTCGCGGGATGGCACAACCGTGGAAGTCAGTTTCGCAAGCCAGAAGAACTACATCTCGTTGTACATCCTGCGAACGAATGTGATAAAGGCGAATGCGCAACTCCTGAACGGACTCTCGGTGGGCAAGGGCTGCATCCGTTACAGGCGGGTGGACCAGATCGAACCCGGTGTCGTCCGCAAGCTGCTGGCCGATTCCGCCGCCGACACCGGCCCAGTCTGTTAGCGAAGACCACGAGTCCGCTTCCTTAGAGCGGGTTGCAGAATGGCTGTGACTCTGCGGCAACAGGCATCAGGTTTCAGCAGGGTTTTTACGGCGTGATGCCGAGACCCTTCCCGCACTCGTCATTCCCGCGAAAGCGGGAACCCACTGCTACGGGGAGAAGCCCAGGCCGAAATAGATCTCTGCGTCGTGGCGTTAGCATTCAACCGGCCTTGGTATGGTTTGCCGAACGGAGACACAGCAAATCGTGCTTGCCTGGGTTCAATCCTTCCGCGAGCCACCCTCAGCTGTCCGAGAGACGGGGGATCTGGCCATTGCGGAAGGCGTCGACGAACAGACGGTGGTCGTCGCGGACTGTCTCGGCATATTGGGTTCCGAACGTTATCATCTCCTCGACGAACTCCTCTTCGTTGCCGCTAATGGCCTCGATGATCTCATCTTCTGTCTGGAAACTGACTATGGTCGGGTCGGAGTCCTCGTCTGCGACACAGTGCACCTTGGCCGTCGCCCGACCGAGGTAGTCAAGCACCGGCGACATCTGCTCGGGCTCGGTGAGGTCCGACCAGTCGAGGTCCTCGACGTAGGGCGAGAGCTCGGAGACGACGAAGCCGATTTCGTCTACCTCGGTGTAGCCGAGCCAGGGGTCGGCGTGGGCCTGCAACGCGCGCTGCGAGACCGCCGTGCGGTGCCCATGGTGCTTGAAGTAACCCTCGATCCGCTCGTCGTGCACGATCCGGCTCGGGGCCGCGACGTTGCCCTGCTTCATGGAGAGCACCACGTCATTCTCCAGGGCCTGGGTCGGGCCCTCCACCAGTACGTTGTAGGCGGGAAGCCCGGCGGAGCCGATCCCAAAACCCTGGCGGCCGACTATGTCCTTCACCTCGTATGTCAGGCTCCGGAAGCGCTTGGGTTCGGGAATCGTCTGTAGGTAGGCCTGGAAGGCGTCGTGCACCCTGGCCCGTTCTGCGTCGTCGAGCTCGCGGACGCCGGGACTGCGACGGAACCGCCGCTCGAAGTTTTCGTTGACCAGGGTCGTCCTGTCGAGCAGGTCGATGCGGGTGTTCAGCCGGGTCTCCAGCAATATCTCCTGGATCTCCCCCTCCGTGGTCTCCAGCCGCAGCGCGTACTCATGGTCGCGGTCGCTCTCGACGAAGTAGCGTACCTGCTCCAGGTAGGCCCGGACGTACGTCTCGATCAAGGCCGCGATGTCGGCATCCGAGATGGCCTTCATCCAGGCCAGTAGGGCCACGCTGGCGACCATCCGCTTGATATCCCAGGTGAAGTGACCCAGGTAGGCCTCGTCGAAGTCGTTGACGTCGAAGACGAACACCCCATCGCCGTCCATGTAGGTGCCGAAGTTCTCCGCGTGCAAATCTCCCTGGATCCAGACGCGGCTGGTGCGCTCATCCGCCCAACGGTCCTCCTCTCGTTCCATGTCCGCGTAGAACAGGCACGCGCTGCCACGATAGAAGGCGAACGGGTCGGCGGCCATCTTCCGGAACTTCTGACGAAAAGCATCGGGGTCTGCGTCCATTAGCCCGGAGAAAGCATCAACCAGCACGTCGACGATCTTCGTCTGACGCTCTTCTGAAGACTCGTGCTGCGGTCCTGGATCAACAGTTCCGGCCATGGAACTCCTCTCGCCGTCGTTGGCTGCCCGTTCATAATCGTTTGACCGATAAACAGTAGCACGACACGAACAGACACGTGCCCCCACGACCAGCACAAGCACACTCTCCTCTAATGTTGCGTGCTAAGGGGTCTCGGGCCTATTAGCACGCTCTCAACAACTCAGCACTTCAACAAAGTAAGAGCCGACCAGCTGAAATGCTGACAAGCTGGAAATGCCCCAAGCAGTCCTGGACCTTACCTCCCGATCTGCTATGCTCTCTACAACGTATCAACGGACGTTGGAGTGTAAATCGTGAGCCAGGACCTGTGCGACCTGATCTGCATTGACGCCCCACGCGCCGAGGCTATACGCGAGGGGCTTTTGGACGGCGAAGCTGCTCGGGATGCCGCTGAGCGTGCGAAGGCACTCTCCGATCCCACACGCCTCACGTTGGCCGAAGCGCTGCGCGAGGGCGAGGAGTTGTGCGTGTGCGACCTCTCGTGGATCGTGGGTCGCTCGCAGAACCTCGTCTCGCACCACCTCGGGGCGCTGCGCTCCCGCGGCATCGTACGCTCGCGCAAGGACGGCAAGATGGTCATGTATTCCCTCACCAGCGTGGGGCGCTCGCTCCTTGGCGTGGTGGTGGGTGAGCCTGTAGGAGGCTCGGCGTGAAGGAAAAGAAGATGCTCCCCGTCTTCGGGCAGGCGCCCCCGGAACCGGAGACGACACACGAGGAGACCGGCGCCTGTTCCGACGCTTGCTGCTCGGAGAACGCTGCTGATGCGGGCGCCGTGGTCTCGCATACTCCGCGGACGCGTGAGTCGAACCAGCAGGCCCAAGAAGGAAGCACTCCTCGGGGCGGCCTTGCGAGGACCGTCGTGAGGGTCGAGGGGATGGACTGCGCGAGCTGTGCGGCGACAGTGGAGAAGCGGGTCGGGCGGCTTCCGGGGATGCACCGGGCCGTGGTGAACTTCGCGGCGGGCCGCCTGGACGCCGAGCACGACCGCGATCTGGACCTGCAGGAGATCGAGAAGGCCGTCAGGGACGCTGGCTACGGCGTGGGTAGCACCAGGGAGGCCGAGGTGACCCCGTTCTGGCGCACTCCCAGGGCGGTCTCGGTTCTGGTCTCTGCCCTACTGTTCGCCCTCGGCCTGGCGTTGGGTCTTGCCGGGTCGCCCGAGGTTGCGCGAGTAGGCGCCTACCTTGCCGCCATCGCGGTTGGCGGGGCGCCGATCTTCCGGGCCGCCCTTGCCGGTCTCAGGGCCCGCCACCTCGACATGAACGTGCTCATGAGCGCGGCCACGGTGGGGGCTGTGGCAATCGGGCAGTGGGCCGAGGCGGCCTCTGTGGTGGTGCTCTTCGCCGCGGGCAACGCCCTGCAGGTCTACGCCATAGACCGCACCCGTGGGGCCGTGCGCGGCCTCGCCAGACTCGCACCCGACGAGGTGCTCATCAGGCGCGGCGGCGCGGAGAGGGTTGTTGCCGCGGGCGAGGTCTCCGTAGGAGAGACGGTCGTCGTCAGGCCAGGGGAGCGGCTCGCACTCGACGGCGAAGTGCTCGAGGGCAGGACCACAGTCGACGAGTCCCCGGTGACGGGCGAGAGCACCCCGGTGGAGAAGGGACCAGGGGACCCCGTCTATTCCGGCAGCCTCAACGGCTCCGGCGGCGTGTTGGTTCGCGCCCTGCGGGAGGCCGGCGACTCTACCCTGCAGCGGATCACGCGTCTCGTGGAGGATGCGCAGGCAAGCAAGGCCCCTGCAGAGCAGTTCGTGGACCGCTTCTCGCGCCTCTACACCCCGCTCGTGGTGGCCGCGGCTGTGGTGCTGGCGGTCGTGCCACCGCTTTTGGGCGGGCAGTTCGACACCTGGTTCTACCGGGGGCTTGCGCTCCTGATCATCGCATGCCCCTGCGCCCTGGTGATCTCCACGCCCGTTACCGTCGTCTCCGGCATCGGGGCGGCCTCGCGGCGCGGAATCCTGATCAAGGGCGGAGCGGCGCTCGAGGCGGCGGGGAGGCTCAAAGCCCTGGCCTTCGACAAGACTGGCACCCTCACCGAGGGCAGGCCCGTCCTCGCGCGCGCCGTGGCGCTCGGGGAACGCTGCGATGAGGCCGAGGCGCTCGCGCTGGCCGCCGCGCTGGAGCGCCGCTCGGAGCATCCCCTGGCACACGCGATCCTCTCCGCCGGCGCGAGCGGTGCTATGGGCGAGGCCGGGTTGCCCCCTGTAGCCAGCTTCCGTTCGGTCCCTGGGCGGGGGGCCGAGGGCGACATCGGCGGCCGAAGGTACCTTATCGGCAGTCCAGGGCTCTTCGAGGAACGGGGCATCTCGCTCGCCCCTGCGCGCGAGGCGCTCGCGGAGGTCGAGCGCGAAGGCGAGACCCCCGTGATCCTCGGTGGCGAGGACGGCCCTTTGGCCGTCTTCGGGCTGGCCGATGCCGTGCGTCCCGACGCCAGGGCGACCCTGGAGGCGCTGCGCGCGGCTGGGGTTGGGGAGCTCACGATGCTCACCGGGGACGCCGAAGCGCCCGCGAGGAGGATCGCCAGGGAACTTGGCGTAGGCTACAGGGCGCGACTGTTGCCCGAGCAGAAGGTGGAGGCCGTTCGAGAACTCGTCTCGGAGCACGGCACCGTCGGCATGGTAGGCGACGGCGTCAACGATGCCCCTGCCCTGGCCGCCTCCTCCGTCGGGTTTGCCATGGGGGCGGCCGGCACCGACGTGGCCCTCGAGACCGCCGACGTCGCGCTGATGCAGGACGATCTACCGAAGCTCGCCGAGGCCGTAAGGCTCTCGCGGGCGGCCGAGCGGATCATCAAGCAGAACGTCGTCGTCTCGATCGCCATCAAAGGCCTCTTCGTCCTGCTCGCCCCCTTCGGGCTGGTGGCGCTCTGGCTGGCGGTGTTGGCGGACATGGGCACGTCCATAGCCGTCACCCTCAATGGCCTCCGGCTGTTCCGAAAGGGGAGTGCCTGAAGCCGTAGGCGCGAAGGGGTCCTCGGAAGTAGCGCCGTTCTTGCAGCCTTCGATATAATGGGCGTGATCGCCTTGATGGGGAGCGTAGGGTTGGGAGGCATGCCATGTGCGCGAGGTCGTGTAACTTGATGGGTTCGAGAGTGAGGAACTCCATACCTCTCGTCGAGGTCTTGGAGAGCTAGAGTCGTAGGTCTCTAAGGTATGCAAGCCGAACACGACCGGCGAGCCCCGTCCACCCTAAATGGAGGCGGAGCGCCGGAGACCCTTCGCATCTGGCTGCTGGGCGGCTTCAGGGTTTCGGTGGGGTCTCGGAGCATCGGGGGAGAGGAGTGGCACCTACGGAAGGCAGGTAGCTTGCTCAAGGTACTCGCCCTCTCCCCGGGGCACCGCCTCCACCGCGAGCAGGCGATGGAGCTGCTGTGGCCCGATCTTGACTCGAAAGCCGCCCTCAACAACCTCCACTACGCCCTGCACGTCGCCCGCCGTACCCTCGAACCCTCGGCCTTGAATAGCAGCAGCGCCACCTCCCGCTACCTGCGCCTCCGGGGCGAGCAGCTCACCCTGTGCCCCGATAGTCCGCTGTGGGTGGACGTCGAGGCCTTCGAGGACGCGGGGACCACTGCCCGCCACGCTCCCCTGGAGCCCGCGGCCTTTCGGGCGGCCATAGATCTGTACGCCGGGGAGCTCTTGCCAGAGGACCGCTACGAGCCCTGGGTGGAGGAACGGCGCGCTGAGCAGCGAGAGCTGTACCTCTCGCTGCTCTTGGAGTTGGCCACACTCTACGAGGAGCGTAAGGAGTTCGAGCTAGTCATCGAAGCGTTGGAGAGGGTGGTGGCCGAAGAGCCTACGCATGAAAGGGCCCGCGTAGGACTGATGCGCCCGTACGCCCTCTCGGGACGGCGAAGGGAAGCTCTAAGGCACTACGAGCGGCTTAGGGAAGCTCTCCTCAAGGAGTTCGGTAGAGAGCCCGATGCGGCCACCACCCGTCTGCAGCAGGAGATCTGGGCTGGCACCTTCCAACCGGGCGATTTGCCGCCTGCCGGCTTCCCGCCCGAAGAAGAGACTCCTACCTCTCCTGCGGGAGCCGCCGGGAGGCACAACCTGCCCATTGCGCGTACCAGCTTTGTAGGGCGCGAGCGCGAGACGCTGGAGGTAAAGCGGCTTCTGGCCATGACGAAACTCCTTAACCTCAAGGGGGCGGGTGGCTGTGGGAAGACGCGCCTGGCTGTAGAGGTGGCCAGGGACCTCGTTGGAGCCTACCCGGAGGGGGTGTGGCTGGTGGATCTCGCCCCACTCTCTGAGGCGGAACTCGTGCCCCTGGCGGTGGCCCAGGCCTTGGGCGTGCGCGAGCAGCCTGGCCGCCCGCTCCTCGAGACGCTCGAGGACACCTTGCGCTCAAGTAAGCTGCTCCTGGTGGTAGACAACTGCGAGCACCTCGTGGAGGCCGTGACCACTTTGGCGGACACCCTCCTAGATTACTGCCCGGGTTTGCGGGTTCTCGCGACCAGCCGGGAGACGCTGAGCGCCGCGGGCGAGGTGACTTGGGTGGTGCCATCCCTTACGGTGCCCGATCCCCGGCAGGAAGAAGCGTACACGCCCCAGGAGCTGGAGGGTTACGAGTCTGTCAGGTTGTTCGTGCAAAGGGCCAGCCAGCGCGATCCGTTCTTCGAGTTGACCCTCAGCAACGGGCAGGCGGTGGCGCAGGTATGTAGGCGCCTGGAGGGCATTCCTTTGGCCATCGAGCTGGCCGCTGGGCGGATGGGGGTGCTCTCGGCGGAGCAGCTCGCCTCGAGGCTCGAAGATTTCCTGAAACTCCTTACTGGCGGCCCGACGGCCGACCCCCGCCACCGGACCTTGCGGGCCACGCTGGAGTGGAGCCACGAGCTGCTTGTGTTTTTGTTTTTTTTTGTTTTTTTTTTTTGTTTTTTTTTTTTTTTTTTTTTTTTTTTTTTTTTTTTTTTTTTTTTTTTTTTTTTTTTTTTTTTTTTTTTTTTTTGTTTTTTTTTTTTTTTTTTTTTTTTTTTGTTTGTTTTGTTTTTTTTTTTTTTTTTTTTTTTTGTTGTGTTTTTTTTTTTTTTTTTTTGTTTTTTTTTTTTTTTTTTTTTTTTTTTTTTTTTTTTTTTTTTTTTTTTGTTTTTTTTTTTTTTTTTTTTTTTTTTTTTTTTTTTTTTTTTTTTTTTTTTTTTTTTTTTTGTTTTTTTTTTTTTTTTTTTTTTTTTTTTTTTTTTTTTTTTTTTTTTTTTTTTTTTTTGTTTTTTTTTTTTTTTTTTTTTTTTTTTTTTTTTTGTTTTTTTTTTTTTTTTTTTTTTTTTTTTTTTTTTTTTTTTTGTTTTTTTTTTTTTTTTTTTTTTTTTTTTTTTTTTTTTTTGTTTTTTTTTTTTTTTTTTTTTTTTTTTTTTTTTTTTTTTTGTTTTTTTTTTTTTTTTTTTTTTTTTTTTTTTTTTTTTTTTTTTTTTTTTTTTTTTTGTGTTTTTTTTTTTTTTTTTTTTTTTTTTTTTTTTTTTTTTTTTTTTTTTGTTTTTTTTTTTTTTTTTTTTTTTTGTTTTGTTTTTTTTTTTTTTTTGTTTTTTGTTTTTTTTTTTTTTTTTTTTGTTTTTTTTTTTTTTTTTTTTTTTTTTTTTTTTTTTTTTTTTTTTTTTTTTTTTTTTTTTTTTTTTTTTTTTTTTTTTTTTTTGTTTTGTTTTTTTTTTTTTTTTTTTTTTTTTTTTTTTTTTTTTTTTTTTTTTTTTGTGTGTTTTTTTTTTATTATATTAATTGTTTTTTGTATTATATGTTGTTTTTTTTTGTTAAGAGTTTGGAGGAGGTTGTGATTGTGTTTTAGATGAGTAATGTGAGTTAGGTGTTGTAAAAAGTTATAAAGGAGAGTTTTGTTTTTATTTTAAAAAGTGAGATAGGTGTGAGTTGTTATTTTATTTGTTAGGTGGTTAGGGTATTGATGTTAGAGTTTATTGAGATTTTATATAATAGGGTGAGATGGTAATATGTGATAAGAAAAGAGAAAGTAAGAGTAAGAATAGGATAGTGGAGGAGGAGGGTGGGTAAGGAAAGGAGGGAGTAGTGAGGCCGAGCGGGTGCTCTTCAGGTGGCTTTCGGTGTTCGCCGGGGGATGGACACTCGAGGCAGCAGAAGAGGTGTGCTCGGGCGACGGCGTAGATCAAGACGACGTTCTGGAGGTGCTCTCTGAGCTGGTGGACAAGTCGCTGGTGGTGGTCGAGGCTGGGGAGGAAAGGGTACCGCGCTTCAGGATGCTGGAGCCCGTGCGCCAGTACAGCCAGGAACGTCTGCAGGAGAGCGGGACGGCGGAGCAGGTCCGGGAGCGCCACGCGCGATACTGCCTGGCGCTTGCGCAAGAGGCGGAGCCCGAGCTCGAGGGAGAGGATCAGACACAGTGGATGGACAGGCTGGAGGCCGAGCACGACAACCTCAGGGCCGCCCTTTCGTGGGCGCTCGAAGGTGGGGAAGCCGATCTCGGTCTTCGGATCGCCGGGGCGCTGCGGTTATTCTGGGTGATGCGCGGCCACTATAGTGAGGCCAGGCGCTGGTACGAAGAGGGTTTGAAGAAGGGAGACTCGGCCCCACCGTCGGTGCGGGCGAACGCTCTGTTCGGGGCGGGATTCTTCGCGGTCTCGCTGGGCGATCCTGAGCTGGCGAGAGAGCGCCTCGAAGATGGTCTGACACTGTACAGGCAGGTCAAAGACAGGCGGGGTGCGGCGAACTGCGTCCGTATTCTAGGACGGATGAGGTTTGAGCGAGGTGATTGGGCGAGGGCAGAGGCGTTACTCGAAGAGGGCGTGGCGCTGGCCCGAGAGTCAGGAAGCATAAGGGATACTTGCAACGCGCTGAGCAACCTCGCATATATGGAAGCGTGCCGGGGCGATCTGGAGCGGGCAAAGGCCCTTGGTGAGGAGAGCCTTGCCATAGCGAGGGAGGCCGGAGATACTACCTCAGTCGCCTTTGCAAGCCAATATCTCGCGGTAACGGCGATGCTCGGCGGAGACTACGAGCGCGCCCAGGCGCTGTTCGAGGCGACCCTGGAAACGACCCGGATCACCGGAAACCGGAGGGGACAGGCCACCTCACTCAACAACCTTGGGCTTGTGGCGCTGTGCCTGGGGGAATACGCCAGGGCGGCGGAACTCTCCTCGGCGAGCCTGAGGATAAGCGTTGAGATCTTGGATCACCAACTGATCACCTGGTCCCTGGACGCTCTGGCCGCGGTATGCGGGCAACAGGGATACGCTGGCAGGGCGGCACGGCTGTGGGGTGCCGCGGAGGCTCTGCGGGAGGCCTCAGGCTTTTCCCAGGCACTCGACGACAAGAGAGTGCTTGAGCCCTTCTTGAAGGCCGCCCGCTCTCGGCTCGACGAAGCGGCCTTCCAGGTTGCCTGGGAAGAAGGACGCGCAATGACAGAGGAGCAGGCCGTCGAGTATGCCCTCTCGGAAGTAGAGGAACAGGATGCTCCCACGCTCCTCGCTGCGTCCGAGCCGCAGCCGTCACCGGCAGATGAATCGAGCGAAAGGCTCACCGCCCGCGAGCAAGAGGTGGCGCTCCTCGTGGCGCGAGGGCTGACCAACCGCCAGATCGCCGAAGAGCTCTCGATCTCCGGGCGCACCGTCGAAAACCACATCGGCAAGATCTTCAAGAAGCTCGGGTTCTCTTCACGATCCCGGATCGCTGCCTGGGTGGCACAAAGATAGCGCCCCCCTCGGAGGCGAGATAACGTTCCAACTCCAAGGCTCGTTGGGGACGTAGCGAGCCGCTTCTGTCCGAATTTGATCAAAGATAGGTGATTCCACCTATGCTTTTAGACCCTCCAGCTACGTGCCAGCTATGTGGCCGCTTCTAGAGTGTCTCTCAGAAGCAACCCACCGGGGGTTGCACGAACGAGGAGGTAGCGCGTTATGAGGCGAACACTACTTTTGTGAGCACGATGGCGGTCGTCGCACTGCTGGCATGGTGGGGTGGCGCTGGCTGCGCCCACTACCTTTAGCAACACCTCGAGTATAAGCATCGTGGACGCCACGTCGGCGGGGGCCAGCGCGGCCAACCCCTATCCCTCCGAGACAAACGTTCAAGGTATCAGCGGGACTATCAGCGACGTCAACGTCAAGCTCAACGGCTATACCCACGGCTTCCCGGACGACGTAGCCGTGCAGGTTGTCGGACCTGATGGAACATCCGTTCTCATAATGAGCGACGTAGGGGGCGCGGTTCCTTTCGGGAGCGCTCCCGTCAGTGACATCAATCTCACCCTGGACGATGAGGCGGCGAACTCACTTTACGACAACGGGTACCTGACAACCGGCACCTACAAGCCCACCGAGGGAACCACCCCCGTCTGTAATATCTGGATCGATTATCGTTGCTCTGAGTGGGTGGACTACCATGTACCGAATATCTGGCCTCCGAATGCGCCCGATCTGGCCACGAGTGCTAGACAGCTCTCGGGGTTTGACGGCAAAGGCCCCAACGGCACCTGGAAGCTCTACGTCATAGACGACACCCCGCTCGAGGCAGGCCAGTTCGCGGGAGGTTGGTCCTTGGAGATAACTACCGCTGATACCACCGTCGACAACACCCCGCCCAAGGTCATGAGCACCAGCCCGGGCAACAACTTCGCGGGGGTAGCTTCTAGCGCCAACGTGACCGCTACCTTCTCGGAGGCTATGGACGCGAGCACCGCCGACGGGGATCCAAGCACGATCAACGGCACGACCTTCAAGCTGGTCAGGCTCAACGCGGACGGCACCACCACCAGGGTTACGGCCACCGTCAGCTACGCCGCAGCAACCAAGAAGGCGAAGCTCGACCCGTCCAGCAACCTCACCTCGGGGCGGACCTACAAGGCTACGGTTACGACCGGGGCACAAGACCTGGCGGATAATCCGCTCGATCAGAACCCCAACATAGCGGGCAACCAGAGCAAGAGCTGGAAGTTCAAGGTCCAGTAAGCGGGTAGGCTCGCCGCAAGCCGCACAGGGAGAGGGCCGGGCTGCTAGGAGCCCCGGCCCTTCCTCTTCTCGCCCTAATTCACCCGGACTTGATGTCATCGACTGGTGAGGCGGAAGTGCTTTGCGGTGCCACTGGGGCATAGGATCGGGGTGTAGTAACCAGTAGGAAAGCCGGGTCGCCGTCCTCGGAGGGGGAAGAGGGGCGCCCGGCTTGGCAATGAGCTCATTATAGTACCGAGGCGGGTCGGAGCATATACCGCAAATGAGTGATTTCTGTACAGAGGCGCTTGTAGTTCGATTACGACGGAGGCGGGAGTCGTCGAGGCGGCGGTCCCCGAGGCTTCCAGCTCCAAGGCTCGTTGGGGACGTAGCGAGAGCCGTTTTTATCCGAACAGATCAAAGATAGGTGATTCCACCTATGCTTTTAGGGCCCTCCAGCTACGTGCCAGCTATGTGGCGCGCTTCTAGAGTGCCTCTCAGATGCAACCCACCGGGGGTTGCACGGACGAGGAGGTAGCGCACTATGAGGCGCATAACTGTTGTTCTAGGTCTTGTGCTCGCGTTGTTGGTAGCTTTCGGCGTCGTTGGTGTCGCCATAGCTGCGGTTCCGACGGATACCACAGCGCTGCGAAACGCCGTGACGGTCGAACGGCATCATGAAACATGAGCGCGCATTCCAGAAGATCGCCGACTCGAACGGCGGCACCCGGGTCTCAGGCACCCCGGGCTACGACGCCTCGGCGGCTTACGTTGAAGAAACAGCTGAAGGCCGCTGGGTACAAAGTGAAGCGCCAGGAGTTCGCCTACCCGTTCTTCCAAGAGCTCACGGATACTACCTTCTCGCGCACCGCCCCGCCGCCGTAGGAGTCGTACGTCAGGGGCACACACTTCAATCTCATGGGTTACTCAGGAAGCGGGAACTTAGTCGACGCGCCGGTCGTGCCGACCAACGATATCCAGATCCCGCCCGGCCCGACGGCCAACTCGTCGAGCAGCGGTTGCGAAGACGCCGACTTCGCGACCCGCCTCCGCAACCGAGCCTCAGGTCGCCCTGATCCAGCGCGGGGGAGCTGCGGCACCGTGGGCTGCAACTTCCGCACGAAAGCGCAGAACGCCCAGGCTGCAGGCTACGACGCGGCAATCATCTTCAACGAGGGCCAGGAGGGACGCACCGAGGCTCATCGGCGGCGGGCTCAGCGGGCTGGGGGTCGACATCCCAGTACTTATGACGAGCTTCGCCGTCGGCCAGGAACTTTACAACCTTAATGAGGCATCACCCGGCAGCGTGCGGGTCAGCATCTCGGCGCGACACCATCGCGGAGAAGCGCACACACGAGCAACGTTATCGCCGACTATCCGGGCGGGCGCACCGACCGCACCCTCATCGTGGGTGCACACCTCGACAGCGTCCCGGAGGGGCCGGGCATAAACGACAACGGCTCGGGCATGGCGGGCATCCTCGAGATCGCCTTGCAGATGAAGAAGCTCAACATCAAGCCGACCAACCACGTCCGCTTCGCCTTCTGGGGCGCCGAGGAGTCTGGCCCTCCACAGTGGGGCTCGCAGTACTACGTTGATCAGCTCGGGCAGCTGGATCAGCCTCAGCGCAAAGACATCGCCCTCTACCTGAACTTCGACATGATCGGCTCGCCGAACTACGTCAGGTTCGTCTACGACGGCGACGGCCCAGGGCCCCGACCCAACGGTTCGGAACAGATCGAGAAGGTCTTCCTCGACTACTTTGCCTCTCAGAATCTCGCCACAGAGCCCACCCCCTTCGACGGCCGCTCGGACTACCAAGCGTTCTTAGAAGAAGGCATCCCAGCCGGTGGCCTCATCAGCGGAGATGCGGGCATCAAGACGGACGAGCAGGCGAGCGATATACGGCGGAACGCCGGGTGCACGCCGTACGACCTCGTGTCTACCACCAGGACGTGCGACGACCATCGACAACCTCAACACGAGATCGTCGATCAAACCAAGGCTTTGGCCGAACGGCGCAGCGCACGCAACGCTGACGTTAGCCCAGACGACCTAGGTGGTCACCGGCACCGACAACGCCTCCAATACAGCGGCCAGCAAGATGGAGTACGAGGGGCCGATGGCCATTAAGTAGGCCGGACCCTACGCCAGGTTCGACGGCCCCGGCCAAGCAGGGGGCGGCATAAATGCCGCCCCCCTGTGGGGTCTGGGGAAAGGAGGTGAGGCCCAAAGAGGACGGACGTAACTGTTAGCTACAGCGGGGAGGACGAGATAGAGGGTCGGGGCATAACGCCTCGGCCCTTCCACTTCTTGTCCTTATTCACCCGAGGGTTTGGAAGGTGGATTCGCGGAAGTTCGCATAGCCCCAGTTCGACGGGCCAGGGCCACAGGGAGGGACATAAGACGTCGGGCATCATACCGAGTCCGCTCGAAGGGCAGCGCGTCTTGGCTGCAAGCGAGCACACATGGGAGGGGCTCACTTACATGTTAAGCGAAAGAGGGATTTAATTTTTTAGTAGGTTGATATGGATGTTTTTATGTTTTTGTGATATATGATTTAATTTAGAGGTGTTTTGTTGAGATTATAGTATTTTTATTTGTTAATGATTTTTGATAGTTTTGGTGTTTGTTAGAGTTTGTGTTTGAGAGAGGTATCTTTGAGGGCAATATTCTTTGAACCCCGCAGAGGAGCACCATCACGCAGGCCCTACTCTCCAGGGGCTCACTGATCACGACTAGAGGGCCTTATAGCTCTTGGCGAGAGGGCAAAAGACTAAGAGTCTTGTCTCTCGAGACCGATTACGTTTGGTTTAGTGAGTTGTTGTATGAGTTGTATATCTAGATATAGTATGGGGATGTCGGTTATATCTGTCTCAAAGCTTCTAGACACGGCGTTCAGTACAGAGCGCACCTCGCACGTTCTTCTTGATGCTTTTACCCAAGAACAGGAACGCTACTCTCGTGCTTGCCCTGCATGGAGAGGCCCGAAAAGGCGTTTCTAGCCGAGGGCTTAGAGCGAAGAAGCAGTGGAGACGATTTTCAGTAGACTCTGTGGCTGAGGGAGAAACTCGACGCGGCAAGACGCGAGTCCAGGGCTGTTGGTGGTGGCAGAAGGGGAGTTCTCGGCGGCTAAGATGAGGGCTGCTTGCAGAGGGAGAGAGGGTGGTGCTGATGACCCACTGCGCAAGAACGGCAGCTACTCCAGCTGTATGAGCGCAGGAGACCGGAGCCCCGTAAGGGGGGCAAGTACGGTTCGAGGGCGAGAAGGCATGAGTGGCTAGCACAGAGGCGGGGGTGGAGCCAGAAGTCGTGGTACGCGGAAGGAGTATAGGGGCGCACGGGTGGAGGGGTTTACGTGCTGGAGGGGGCGCGGAGAGGTGGTTTTCGTAGCGGTGAGGAGGAAGGCGGGCAACAACGACAGAGAGGGGCCAGAAGGAGCGCAAGCCAGCCTACTGGTTGGTCTCGGCGGTACGCTAGAAGAAGGGCGTAGGTGGGGGGTGGGTTTGCCTACGAGGCGGAGGAGCTGTTGTTTTGGGTGTGGCAGCGGTGGGAGGTTGAGGTGTGCCACGCGAGATGAAGAGTGGCTTCGGTTTGGGGGAGGCGTAGTGCTGGGGGTTCGCTCGGCGGTTCTCTCGGTGAGGTTTAGGGTGTGGTCTTACGGGGTTATGGTTTGGCGGGTATAAGGTGCTGGGGGTTTGAGGTGGGACTGGTTCGGTGTGTTGGCGGGGAGGTGGTGGGGTGGGTTGGGAGGTGGTAGATGGGTACGCTGTGGCGCGGGTACGGCTCGGAGATGTGGGGATCTTACGAATTTAGGCTTGTCTTGGTGGTAATAGGGGGAGGGTGGTTGTAAAGGAGGGGTTATTGGTTGGGATGAGTAATTTGGTGGTTGGTTTGTTACGTGGATAGGGGTTTTTTCGGTCACGCGAGAGGTTAAGAGGAAGTTTAGGGAGAGATTTGAGGAGGTTAGGAATGGTGGAATGGTGAGGTGAGTTGAGAGGAAAGGGGGAAAAGGGGGCATTCCCGCGCAAGCGGGAATCCACTACGAGGAGTAGGAGGCTCGTGGGCAATCGTTGGCTTCGTCGTACCGTTGGCATTCACCCGGACTTGATGTCATCGGCAGGTGAGGCAGAATAGCTGTGCGGTGCCCTTGGGGCATAGGACCGGGGTGTTTTAGCCAGTAGGAAAGCCGGGTCGCCGTCCTCGGAGGGGGGAAGAGGGGCGCCCGGCTTGGCAATGAGCTGATTATAGTACCGAGGCGGGTCGGAGCACATACCGCAAATGAGTGATTTTTGATGCGCTTCGCGCCATATCAGCACTTCAGTCCTTTTTCTTGCTGAAGTGCTGACCTGTTGAAATGCTGAAGTGCGCGAATAGCAGAGTGCTTGACCTCTGCTATTCGCTTCATTGCCCGGAAGACATTCATCTGCTCTATGTAAACCATGTCCTCCCGCCGCACCGAGGTGGCCCCGAGATCTACGCGCGACCGCGTCTTACCTGGTGCTGGCTCCTGGCAAGCGGAATGCAAGGGGTCTACCAGCAGTTCGGTTCGCTGCAAGGTCGTGAATCCAAAGAGGGTACTATTGGTGGGTGATCCGACTCCTGCTCACCGCGTTCGGCCTCGGACTGGCGAGCCTCGACGTCACGGCGGCCGTGCTCGCTGCCGGAGCCCTTGGCGCGGGGGCCCGCGTTCGCGCTCTCCTGGCCTTCGGTTGTATCTCCATCCTCGGCACCGTTGCATTCGGCACGGCCCTCTCGCTCATAGTCGGTCCTCGCATCTCCGATATCGACTGGGGTATGCTACTCCCCCACACCCCCACCGAAGACCGGGTTGCGGCCCTGGTGGAGGTCATCCTGGGAGTCGGGTTGTTGATCTGGGGGATCGTGCGCCTTCGGAGGCCAGGCGCGCGTCCGCCGAAGCCAGGCGCCCCGCGGGGCCTGGGTCTGGTCTCCCTGGCCGCCACGGGGGCGCTCTTCGCGCTCGCGGCGATAATCGACCCCGCCTTCGTCTCTCTCGTGGTGATCGCCGGGCGGGCTGATCTCTTCTGGTCGGTCCTCGCCGCCCACGCGACGTGGACGTTGGTAAGTCACGTCCCCCTGGTCCTGGTGCTCGTCTTCGCGCTGAGCGGCGCGAGCGAGCGGGTCGTGATCTGGGTCCAAACCTGGTGGGCGAGGATAGACCCGTGGATGGTTCGTGTGGTCACGGGCGCCCTCTTGCTCGTGGGGACGCTCTTCTTACTCGATGCTCTCTGGTTCTACGTGACGGGAGACCTCTTCTTGCCGTCGTAACGCATCGGTGTACGTGGTCCGCACGACCCCGAGCGGCACGAACGCCACCCGTCTTGAGGATGCGCCGGTACGTACCCGCCGCTCTGGTATAACGCCGAAGGATAACAGCGTTGGCGGAGAAAGGACCATCTGGCGCTTATGGCTTATATCCACGAGATCGCGGCTGGCAACGTCGAATGGGTCCTGCAGGCCGCAGCGCTACTCGTCAGTATTCTGAGGGAAGATCTCCTAGTCTATCTGAGAAGAGGTTTTGGCAGGGGAGGGTTTGGTAGAGGGCGTGGATCTTTCAGGATGATCAGGATCCTGTTCGTGCTGCTGTTCACCACCTTACTCGGCCCGATAGTGCTCGTGGCCCTGATCGCCTTCGGCGCCTACGCCTTCTTCAACAGCAGACGTGGACGATAACCCGAACTTCCCGGTAGGTGAGCCGCCTTGAGGCATACTCGGCACGTCGCCTATACTGCCGGGGGGTGAGGGAAGTAAGGTGAGTGCTTACGGAGGGATGGACAGGACGAGGTTGGAGAGCGAGAGGCCGTCGAACAGGCTGGTGGCGCGACGGTGAGCATCGATAGTACCATCTACGCGCGAGGTCGAGGTAGCGCCTCCGCCTCCTTCGCCGAAGCCTACCAGGCCAGTCAGGAGCCCGGCAACCTCGCCTGGATCGCGCTCGTCGAGCCAGCAGAGGAAGACTTCGGGGTGATCGCCCCCAGCTTCGGATTGGAGCCGCAATTGTTGGAGGAGGCCGTAAGGTTTCCGCACCGCTCGGACATAGAGAAGCACGAGAACCGGCTCCTCGCCGTGCTGCCGATACTGCGGACTTCAGCCGAAGAGGCCGATATCAAGGACAAGCCCGGATCTAGATCCATGAATAAGGATTGGGTGCTCGCTCTTGCCGTCGGAGAGCCGAACATGATCTTCACTTTCACCGATGGCGATCCCGCGGTGCTGGATAAACTGCGCCGAAGGATGGAGGTGAAGCTGGATCTCACCGCGGAAGACGCGAGGGCGGTTCTCTTCGAGATGGTGAGCGGGGTCATAGGGGACTACGAGGACGCGGTCGAGGCGATCGATAGGCGCATCTGGGACGCCGAAGTCACCGTGATGGAGGGCAGATCCGGCGACGTCTTGCGCCAGATTCACAATCTTACGAGTCAGGCGGTTGGCTTGCAGCAGGCCTTCAAGCCCCTGGCCTCGGCCCTAGAACAGCTGAGCGACAGCGACGCGCCCCTTACCCACAGGCGACTGACCCGGATCCGGCATCGCGCGCTAAGGGTGACGGAGAGGCTCGATAGCGCGCGCGAACTCCTCTCGAGCCTCCTCGAGGTGAACCTCACCTTGGTGGGACAGAAGATCTCCGCGTGGGGCGCGATCCTCATCGTCCCGTCCCTGATAGCGGGCGTGTTCGGAATGAACTTCACCGACGCGTGGTGGACGACAGCAGATCATGGCTTCGAGGTGATGATAGGTTTCATGCTGCTGGTCTCCGGGGCCCTCTACCTCTGGTTCAGACGGTCGGGGTGGTTGTAGTGTAGGAGGCCCGCCGAGGATGGCTGGCCCCGGCGGGCCGGCAGGTATACGTGGAGGCGATGCTACGCTTTACAGGTGCGGCTGACGAGAGAGGGGATCAAGGGTGAGGGAGAACCATCTGAAGGAGATCTGGAGCGAGGGCGAAACCGTCGTCAACGGGTGGCTACAGGTGCCGAGCTCCTTCTCGGCCGAGGTCATGGCGCACGCCGGATACGACAGCCTGACCGTAGACATGCAGCACGGGCCCGTGGATTACGAGAGCCTCATCCCCATGTTGCAGGCTATCTCGACGACGGACACCGTGCCTGTCGTCCGGGTACCGTGGAATGATCCCGGCCTGATCATGCGGGTCCTCGACGCGGGGTGCTACGCGGTGATCTGCCCCATGATCAACACCCGCCGGGAGGCCGAGGCCTTCGTCGGGGCCTGCCGCTACCCCCCTTCCGGATACCGCAGCTACGGCCCTTTCAGGGCGACCCTCTACGGCGGCTCTGACTACCCGGCGCACGCAGACGAGACCGTCGTGACGATGGCCATGATCGAGACGCGTGAGGCGATAGATAACCTGACGGAGATCCTCGCCGTGGATGGTCTGGATGGAATCTTCGTCGGACCCTCCGACCTGGGCCAGAGCCTCGGGTATGGTCCAGGCACGGACCGCGAGGAGCCCGAGGTGGTCGAGGCAATCGACGGCGTACTCGCCGCCGCGCGCGAACGCGGCCTCGTCGCCGGCATCTTCGCCGGCTCCCCCGAGTACGCCGCGCGTATGGTCGAGAAGGGCTTCCGCTTTGTCAACGTCTCCTCGGACGTGCGGTTCTTGGCCTCGGCGGCGGCAGAGACCATCGCCGCCCTCAAGGGCGAGTAAGGGTATCATGGGGCGGTACAGTCGGAGGAGTGCGCCGGCGTGAGAGGAGTATTTAATGGCTGAGAGAGAGACGACAGTAGGACCCGAGGAGGGGATACACGGCCGGCCGGCGGCCCGGATCTTGAAGGCGGCCAGGGGGTTCTCGTCGCAGGTCGTTCTCGTGAAGGGTGACCGGGAGGTGAACGCCAAGAGCATCATCAAGATAACCGGGCTGGCCAAAAAGGGCGAGAAGATAACCGTCCGCGCCGAGGGCGAGGATGCCGAGCAGGCAGTGGATGCCCTGGCTCAGCTCATATCGGCGGACGAACACTAGGCCAGGACCGTGAAGCTGACCGGCATAGGCGCCTCGGAGGGGATAGCCGTGGGTCCTGCGTTCGTGCCGGCCACGGGCAAACCCGAGCCCGAGAGGACCCGGATAGGTGAAGACGAGGTCGAGGCCGGGTTGCAGAGCTTCGAGAGCGCGGTCGAGGCCGTGGCGGGCAAACTCTCTAAGACGGCCGACGGGCTTCGTGATTCGGGCAACGAAGACGAAGCAGACATCTTCGAGTTCCACGCGGAGATGGCGCGAGACCCCGAGCTGGCCTCCGCGGTCGAGGAGCGCGTGAAGAGCCTTAAGAGTCCAGAGGCCGCCGTGATCGCCGCCGGCGAGGAGTATGCCGCCGAGTTCGCGGCGATGGACGACGAGTACCTCGCCGCGAGGGCCGATGACGTGCGTGACGTGACGGGCCAGATCTCAGCCCAGCTTATGGGCCATGCCGCCTCCGGCTTCGAGGCTCTGGAGGAGCCCTCTGTGGTGCTGGCGAGAAGCCTCGCCCCGTCTGACACGGCACGCATCAAAGAGGGGATGGCCCTCGCGTTCGTCACCGCCGAGGGGTCGAGGACCTCGCACGTCTCGATCATGGCCCGCTCCAGGGGTATCCCCGCTGTCGTCGGCGTCGGGTCGGCTTTGGAGAGCGTCCTGGACGCGAAGATGGTCGCCGTCGACGGCACCGAAGGCGCAGTCATAACGGACCCGGATCACGAAACGGTCGCCGAGTTCGAGAGATTGTCCGGGAAACTGGCCGAGGAGAGTGCAGCCCTCGACGAGTACCGTCACGTAGAGGCCAGCACGTCCGACGGGAGACGCATCGAGGTCGCCGCGAACCTCGGCTCGGCCTCGGAAGCGGAGGCCGCGCTGGAGTGGGGTGCCGAAGGCGTCGGATTGTTCAGGACCGAGTTCCTGTTCATGGAGCGCGACGAATTGCCCTCCGAGGACGAGCAGTACGAGGCCTACACCGCCGTCGCCCGCGCGTTTAGTGAGAAGCCCGTAACCATCCGCACGCTCGACGTGGGAGGAGACAAGGACCTGCCTGGTGTGGATCAGGGCCACGAAGACAATCCCTTTCTCGGCTGGCGGGGCATAAGAATGAGCCTCGACACGCCGAACCTCTTTAAACCTCAACTGCGCGCGATCCTTCGCGCCGCCGTCCACGGCAGCCTGAAGGTCATGTTCCCGATGGTCGCCGACGTCGGGGAGTTGAAGGCCGCCAAAAAGATGCTGCAGGAGAGCCGCGAGGAGCTCGAAGAAGAAGGGTTCGAGATAGGCGAGGTCCAGACGGGTGTGATGATCGAGACCCCGGCGGCGGCGCTCTGCGCGGCGGAGCTTGCCGGGCAGGCGGCGTTCTTCTCCATCGGCACGAACGACCTCGTCCAGTACACTCTCGCCGCCGACAGGGGTAACGAGCGCCTGCGAGGGCTCCAGAACGCGGACCATCCCGCCGTCCTCGCCCTGATCCGGCACACTTGCGAAGCTGCACAGGGCGCCGGCATCCCCGTCGGCGTGTGCGGCGAGGCCGCCGGCGACCCAGCAATTATCCCCAAACTCCTGAGCCTGGGCGTCACCGAGCTCAGCATGGCCGCCCCCTCCATCCCGAGAGCCAAAAAGGTAGTCTCGAGCCTGTGAGGGCGCGCGTCTTCCCTGGCTACGAGGCCATGAGCGCGGCGGCGGCCGGCGTCATCGCGCGGAGGCTCGGGGAAGACCCCTCCGCGGTCCTCATGCTTCCTACTGGCACCACCCCCCTCGGGATGTACCGCCACCTCTCGACGATGCATCGGGCGGGCGAGGTCTCCTTCGAGAGGGCCACCTTCTTCAACCTCGACGAGTACCTGGGCTTGAGGCCTGATCACCGTGCGAGCTACCACGTGTACATGAAGGAGCACTTCTACGGGCTCATCGATGCCGACCCGGCCCGTATCTTCGTCCCCGACGGCGCAGCCCCCGACCCCGAGGCAGAGTGCGAACGCTACGAGGCGGCCATAAGGGAGGCCGGCGGCATAGACGTGTGCGTGCTAGGCATCGGGCGCAACGGCCACATCGGCTTCAACGAACCGGGGGCGCCCTTCGATTCACGCACCCGCGTCGTGACGCTCTCCGAGAGCACCCGCCTCGTCAACGCCGGCGACTTCGAAGCTAACCGCGCGCCGGAGCGGGCCCTGACGGTCGGCATGGCGACCATCTTCGAGTCGAAGGAGGTCCTGCTCCTCGCCTCGGGCACGAACAAGGCCAGGGCCGTCGCTGTGGCGGTGGAGGGGGACGTCTCAGAGAGCGTGCCTGCCTCGATGCTCAAGCGACACCCCAACGCTGGTCTCTTCCTCGACGAGGATGCTGCCTCTGACCTCGGCAGTGGCGTGGCCGGCTAGCTGCAGGCCCGTTGACGCGGGATCGGCACTCCAGTAGCATCGTCTTAGGTGATGGGTTTCGGTGGGGCGAGAGGGAGAGAAGCAGTTCGGCGCGCTGCTGGGCGTCGAGGACTGAAGGGAGTCGGATGAAGGTCGGACTACTCGGGGCTGGCCGTATCGGCGCCCTCCACGCCGGCTTGCTGGCCGGCGACCCAGGCGTTCACGGGATATTCGTCGGGGATGCCGACCCGCAGAGGGCCGAGAAGATAGCCGCGCAGGTCGGAGGAGAGGCCGGGAAGATAGAGGACGTGCTCGGTTCGCGGCCCGACGCTGTGGTCATCGCCGCCTCCACTCCGGCGCACGCGCCCCTGATCCTCGCCTGCGTCGAGGCCGGCATACCGGCCTTCTGCGAGAAACCGATCGCGCTCGGCTACGAGGACACAGTCGAGGTCGTCGACGCAGTCGAGTCCTCCGACTCGACGCTCCAGATCGGCTTCCAGAGACGCTTCGACGCCGGATACGCAGAGGCGAAGCGCCTGATAGATTCAGGCGCCCTCGGTACCATCTACTCGATCAGGCTCGCCACCCACGACCCCGAACCCCCGCCCGAGGAATACATCCCGGCCTCCGGCGGCATCTTCCGTGATCTCCACATCCACGACTTCGACGTCCTTCGCTGGCTGACGGGCACAGAGGTCGCCGAGGTGTACGCCACCGGCGGCGTCCGCGGCTTCGACTTCTTCGCCGATCACGGCGACGTTGATACCTCTGCGGCCCTGATCACGATGCAAGGTGGGGCGGTCGCCGTGCTCACCGGAAGTCGCCACGACCCCCTAGGATACGACGTGCGGGCAGAGGTCTTCGGCTCCAAGGACAGCGTCGCCGTCGGCCTGGACGGGCGCACCCCCCTTCGCTCCGTCGAGCCAGGCATGCCGCCCCCAGAGAAACCGGCCTACCCCAACTTCCAGGACCGGTTCGCGGAAGCCTACAGGAACGAGATCGAACACTTTCTCTCCCTGGTCCGCGGCGAGGCCGAAAACCCTTGCACGGCCCGCGACGCACTGGAGGCCCTCAGAGTCGCGATGGCCGCAGACCTCTCGCTCGCCGAACACCGTCCCGTCCCGGTGTCGGAGATAGGATAATGGCGGTACTTGTGGAGTGGGCTTCAGGGTACAGGCCTCAGCTTTCGTACCGGGAACGTCCCTACGGTGACACGCCTGGGGCGCTGGCTCTGCAGGAGACGCTCCCATACCCGTCATTCCCGCGGAAGCGGGAATCCACGGACTTTAGTAGGCGGGGGCTACTGGGAGCCAAGCCCCGGCGTGCCGCTGCAACTCGCTCGGAACCGGTATTAGACTTCAGAAGGGAGTCGGGGCTGTGCCTGATCTCGTAGTAACAAGTAGCACTAGGCCCGACGAACAGGGCAGCGTACTGAAGGTGACCCCGCCGTCTGCGGGCTGGGAGTACGTGGGCTTCGAGGTACTGCGGCTCGCGGACGGGCGGACCGTCGAGCGCGACACGGGCGGGGAGGAAGTGTGCCTCGTCGTCCTCTCCGGGTTCTGCACCGTGTCCACCGCGCAGGAGGAGTGGACGGGCATCGGAGGTCGCGACAGCGTCTTCGAGGGGCCGCCTTATGCGGTGTACCTGCCGCCAGGCACGGGCTACCGGGTCGAAGCCGTGAGCTACCTGGAGCTGGCCGTCTGCTCCGCGCCGGCCGCGGAGGGGGTAGAGCCGCGCCTGATCCAGCCCGAAGAGACCGAGAAAAGCACCCGCGGCACGGGCAACATGGAGCGACAGATCACGAATATCCTGATGGAGGACCAGCCCGCCGAGCGTCTCCTGGTCGTCGAGGTCATTACCCCGGGCGGCCACTGGTCGAGCTACCCGCCGCACAAACACGACAGGGAGAACCTTCCAGAGGAGTCTTACCTGGAGGAGACCTACTACCACAGGCTGCAACCTGGAGGGGGTTTCGCCCTGCAGCGGGTCTACACCGGGGACCGTTCGCTCGACGAGACGTTCACCGTCGCTGACGGTGACACCGTGCTCGTTCCCCGCGGCTACCACGCCGTCTCCGCGCCGCCGGGCTACGACCTCTACTACCTCAACGTCATGGCAGGACCGGTACGCGAGTGGAAGATAAGGAACGATCCTGACCACGAATGGTTGATCGGGTAGAGAACGGCGGCCACAGAGGGTGCGAGTGCGGATCGGCCTCGTAGGCGCCGGCTTTATGGGCGGCGTCCACTAGCGACCAGCCCGATCCTCGATTAGCGTAAGGAGGGCGGCATGATCCCAACCGCCCTTGCCCCTGGCCTCAAGCTCGCCGAACATCTGGTCGACGATGGCCGTTACGGGCAGCGACACGCCGTACTCCCTGCCCGCCTGCAGCGCTATCCCGAGGTCTTTGTGGTGAAACTCGACCTTGCCGCCTGGTTCGAAGTCGTGGTCGAGCAGCTTGTCCCGCTTGATCTCCATGACCTTGTTCGCCGCCAGGCCCCCGGAGAGCACCTCGACGATCTTCGCTGGTTCCACGCCGGCTTTGGAGCCTAGCACCAGGGCCTCCGAGACGGCCTCCAGGATCAATGCCACAACGATCTGGTTCGCGGCCTTCGTGACCTGCCCAGCCCCGCTCTCGCCCACGTGAACGATCGTCTCGCCCATCGTCTCGAAGAGACCCTTGGCCCTCGCAAAGTCCTCCTCGCTGCCGCCCGCCATGATGGAGAGCGTCCCGCTCCGTGCTGCCACGTCGCCCCCCGAGACCGGCGCGTCGAGCATCCCGATACCCCTACTGCGCGGCCTCCCGTGCCAGCTCCCGTGCGAGGACCGGCGAGCTGGTGCTCATGTCTACGAGCAGCGTTCCCCGGCGCATCTCGTCCAGCAGCCCATCCCTTCCGGCTATCACCGCCTCGACCTCGGGCGGACCTGGCAGCATGGTGATGACGACGTCGCTGTATCGTGCCAACTCCCCGAGGTCATAGGCGACCCTGGCAGAACTACCTTCGGCCAACTCCTCGGCCTTGCTGCTGGTACGGTTGAATACCGAAAGCTCGAACCCCGCGTCAGCGAGGTTCCTGGCCATCGGTCCGCCCATGATGCCCAACCCTACAAAACCAACCTTCTCGGTCACCGCGATCTCCCTCCGGCAAACTTTCTGTCTCGGATCATGGTATACGAGTCCAGAACGAGCTGAACCTGAGGGAGCGTGCGAAACCTTGACAACTACAGAACGTATACGGACTCCCAGAAACTCGAGGAGAGGTAAGAACAAACCATGCCTGAGGAAGAGTATGACCAGGGAAGTACGGGGCCGTCTGGCGGTCCGGATCGTGGCCCTGCGGCCCTGATCGTCAACACGCGCTCGCGCACGGGGGAGCGGGCGTTCTTCCAATCCCTCGACCATCTTCAGGAACTGCATGTCCCGCTCGGCGTGACCTACCCTATAAGGGACCCCGCGCGGCTACCAGAGACCGTGCGCGAGGTCATCGACGACGGCTACGGGTTCGTGATCCTGGGCGGGGGCGACGGGACCGTGAGCTCCGTGGTCGACTTCCTGGCCGACCGTGACGTACTCCTCGGTCTCCTGCCCCTCGGCACGGCCAACGACTTCGCCAGGACCCTCGACATCCCTGAAGACATCGAGGGCGCCTGCCACACTATAGCGAAAGGCAAGGTCGTCGACGTCGACCTCGGTCTCGCTGGCGAGAACTACTACGTGAACGTAGCCTCGGTCGGGCTCGGGGTGGAGGCGGCGCAAGCCCTCTCCCCGTGGTTGAAGAGGAGCACGGGTCCCCTCGCCTACCCCGTGGCCGCCGTCAGGGCGTTCCTCAGGCACAAACCGTTCTCCGCCAGGCTGACCTTCCCAGACGGGGACCACGAGCCCGTCGAGTACGACCGCCTACTGCAGGTCGCCGTCGGTAACGGACGCTTCTACGGCGGGGGTATGGTCGTCGCCCTCGACTCGGGCATAGACGACAAGGCCCTCGACATCTACGCCATAGACCTGGGAAGGCGGCGCGACCTCATCGGGGCCGCCCGTTACCTGAAGAGCGGGGACTTCATCAAGACCGACGGTGTGCACAACTTCAGAACCTCGCGAGTCCGTCTCGAGACGACCCCAGACCTCCCCGTCAACATAGACGGGGAAGTTGTGACGCGCACCCCGCAGGACTTCTCCGTCGCCAACAACGCCCTCGACGTGCTCGTCCCGCAAGCCTCGGTCGCCGCACGTGATGATAATTAGGAATTGGGGAAGTGTGACGCGAGCGGACAATTCCACCTTCCTGATTCATAATTCATGACTCAGATGTGGGGACCGAATTGAGGAGGAAAGTATGCGTCCTGAGGACATCGACGGCCTGACCGTAGGCGGTCTGCTCGACCTCGTACACGAACGTCGCCCTGACGACGAGGCTCTCGTCTACGCCGACAGGGACCTGCGCTACACCTATACGGAGTTCAAAGGGGTCGTCGAAGAGTCCGCCCGGGCGCTGATAGCGCTGGGAATAGAGAAGGGCGACCACGTCGCTGTCTGGGGACAGAACGTACCAGAGTGGGTAATCCTGCAGTTCGCAACGGGTAAGGTTGGGGCCGTGCTCGTCACCATCAACCCGGCCTACAAGTCCCACGAGCTGAAGTACGTGTTGGAGCAATCCGACGCCGCGGCCCTGTTCCTGACCGAGGGAGTCAGGGACGCAGACTTCCTCGAGATCCTACAGAACGCTGTCCCCGAACTCATGGATGCCGACGGCGGCGAGCTATCCGTCGAAGAGCTACCTTTCCTGAAGAACGTCGTCCTGATGGGTGGAGAATCGCCCGAGGGGCTGCCGGTCATGAGCTATGGGGAATTCCTGGCAAGGGCGGAAGACGTCTCTGATGGAGAGTTGCGAGGTAGGCAGGACTCGCTCGACGCCGAAGACGTCATCAACATGCAGTACACCTCGGGGACGACGGGCTTTCCGAAGGGTGTGCAGCTAACCCACACCAACATCGTCAAGAACGCCTTCTACATAGGCGAGTGCATGAAGCTCGGGCCAGGGGACAGGGTGTGCATACCCGTTCCTTTCTTCCACTGCTTCGGATGCGTTCTGGGCACCCTCAACACCGTCACCCACGAGGGGACGATGGTCCCCGTAGAGAGCTTCGACGCGGCGGAAGTGTTGCGGGCCGTAGACGGGGAGCGGTGCACGGCGTTGCTCGGCGTGCCCACCATGTTCATAGCGGAGTTGGATCTCCCAGACTTCGAAAACTACGATACCAGCTCTCTGCGCACGGGCATAATGGCCGGCTCCCCCTGTCCGATGGAGGTCATGAAGAAAGTCGTCGACGTCATGGGGGCGAAGGAGATCACCATAGCCTATGGCCAAACCGAGTCGAGCCCCGTCATCACCCAGACTCGCACCGACGACCCGCTAGAGCTGCGAGTATCCAGCGTCGGGCGCAAGCTCCCCGACGTGGAGGTACGCATCGTGAGCGTCGAGACCGACGAGGACTGCGGACCGGAAGAGCAGGGCGAGCTCTTGACCCGCGGCTACCACGTCATGCGCGGCTACTACAAGATGGAGGATAAGACCCACGAGGTCCTGGACGAAGAGGGGTGGCTGCACACGGGCGACCTCGCCATCATGGACGAGGAGGGGTACGTCAGGATCACGGGCCGTGCCAAGGACATGATCATCCGCGGCGGGGAGAACGTCTACCCGCGCGAGATCGAAGAGTTCCTCTACACCCACCCGGAGATCTCCGACGTACAGGTCTACGGCGTCCCAGACGAAAAGTACGGCGAGAAGGTCGCCGCGGCCGTACATCTGCGCAATGACTCCGACCTCACCGCAGAGGACATCAAGGACTACTGCCGAGAGAACATCGCCAACTACAAGGTCCCCGAGTACGTCGACTTCGTCGAAGAGTACCCGATGACCGCGAGCGGCAAGATCCAGAAGTACAAGCTCCGCGAAGCCGCCGTCGAACGCCACGGCCTGAAAAGTGAGACGGTAGAGTCAAGTTGATGCGCTGACCTACGGTACGTAATACCGAGGCCTACTCTCATCCGTCATTCCCGCGCAAGCACAACCCCTCGCCTCGAGTGCTGCTCGGACGCCAGCAGACGCGCAGACAGAAAAGTAGGACAAAGCAAGAGGGCCGGGAGTAGAAGTCCCGGCCCTCGAAACGTATTCGTTACCTTGCTGTTCGACCGCCTGCGACGGCACGGTAGATCGCGAGGAGTATGATCGCGCCGATGGTGGCGATTAAGGTGGTCCAGATGAAGCCCCCACCGCCGATATTGATGAGGTTGGCCAGAAAGCCGCCAACCAGGGCTCCCGCTATCCCGAGTATGATCGTGATGATGAAGCCGCCGGGATCGTCACCGGGCATGACGAGCTTGGCAAGCGCGCCAGCGATCAGACCCACTATGATCCAGAAGATTAGTGAACCTAGCATTGGTGCCTCCTTCGCGGTCGGTCTCCTATACCTAAGTGTACTCCTTATACGCCGACGGGATACATTAGTTTCGATGTTATCTCAATAAGTACAATATAGTTGTGATAAGACGCCGCCGATCGCCAGTTACTCCGTCGCGCTGCTATCATGCGGGCGATCCGGAGGACCAGGAGGACTGCGATGAACTTCGATCCGACCGACGAACAGCGCCGGTGGCGCGATCTGGCCCGTGACTTCGCCCAGGCCGAGATCCGGCCCCGCGCGGCAGATCTCGACCGCGAGCAGAGGTTCCCTTACGACATAGTCTCAGACATGGCCCGTCTCGGCCTGCTTGGGCTGACGCTGCCCGAGGAGTACGGTGGCTCGGGCGGGGACTTCGTCGCCTACAACCTGGCGCTTGAGGAGATCTCACGCGCGGATACCTCGGTCGGGATAACGATGGAGGCCCACATCTCCCTCGGCTGCTCGCCCATCGCCGCCTACGGCACGCAAGAACAGAAGGAGAAATTCCTCCCGGAATGCGCGAAGGGCGAGAGGCTCTGGGCGTTCGGCCTGACTGAGGAAGAGGCGGGCACTGACGCCGGGGGAACCAGAACGACGGCTGAGCTGGAAGACGGAGAATGGATCATCAACGGGTCGAAGAAGTGGATCACCAACTCAGGCACGGACATCACCGGGGGCGTCACGGTCATCGCCCGTACGGGGACCAGGGACGGTGATAAGCCGGAGCTCACCGCGATCATCGTCCCCCAGGACACGCCGGGCTACACCCGGGGACCGTCTTACGAGAAGCTTGGCTGGCGCGCCTCCGACCAGCACCCACTCTACTTCGAGGACTGCCGCGTACCCGAGGAGAACCTGCTCGGCGAGCGAGGAAAAGGTTTCAGGCAGTTCCTCGCGACGCTCGATGGTGGCAGGGTCGCGGTCGCCGCCCTCTCTGTGGGGCTCGCGCAGGCCTGCTTCGACGAGGCGCTGGCAAGGGCGAAGGAAAGGGAGCAGTTCGGTCGTTCCATCTCCGAGTTCCAGGCAATACAGTTCAAGCTCGCTGATATGGCCATGGAGATAGAGCTCGCGCGCAACATGGTCCTGAAGGCCGCGTGGCTCAAGGACCTGGGCCGCGCGTTCGGGCGGGAGGCGAGCATGGCCAAGGTGTTTGCCTCCGAGGCCGCCAAGCGGGCCGCTGATGGGGCGGTCCAGATCTGGGGCGGCGAGGGTTTCATGGAGACAAGCGCGGTGGCCCGCTACTGGCGGCAGGTCAAGATCAACGAGATAGGGGAGGGCACCAGCGAGATCAACCGCCAGATCATCGCCCGCAGCTTACTCGCCGAGAGCGCCGCAGGGGCGAAGGAATATATGGTCGCGCAGTAGGATGCCGCTCTACGCCCTCAACCTCTTCGAACTTGTGGTGGACCAAAGAGCGGCTGGAAGACCTGCGCCCGCTCTTTGGAGAGAGCAAGTAATGAGCGTGAGCCTGAGGGACTGGTTGTAGTGAGCAAGCTAAGGACCTTCGTGGATGCCAGGAGCGAAGCCTTCGCGGAGAATGCCGAACGTTTTGCGAACCTGATGGGCGGGCTGCGCGAGCAATCGGCCGAGGCCAGGCGCGGTGGGGGAGAGAAGGCCCAGAGACGACACAAGGAGCGCGGCAAACTGCCCGTGCGGGAGAGGATCGAACGCCTCCTCGACCCCGGTACCGCCTTTCTAGAGCTCTCGCCTTTGGCGGCCTTCGGGATGTACGACGGAAGGGTACCTGCTGCGGGAATAGTCACGGGCATAGGACGCGTTTCAGGACGCGAGGTAATGATCGTCGCCAACGACGCGACCGTGAAGGGCGGCACCTACTACCCGATGACCGTCAAAAAGCACCTGCGGGCGCAGGAGATAGCCGAGCAGAACAATCTGCCCTGCATATATCTCGTCGACTCCGGGGGCGCGTTCTTGCCGTTGCAGGACGAGGTCTTCCCCGACCGCGAGCACTTCGGGCGCATCTTCTACAACCAGGCGAGGATGAGCGCCAGGGGCATACCCCAGGTCGCCGCGGTAATGGGAAGCTGCACGGCCGGGGGAGCGTACGTCCCCGCGATGAGCGACGAGGTCGTCATAGTCAAGGGAGAAGGCACCATCTTCCTCGGCGGCCCCCCGCTAGTCAAAGCCGCAACCGGCGAGGAAGTCAGCGCCGAAGAACTTGGCGGCGCCGACGTCCACACCCGCCGATCGGGCGTCGCCGACCACTTCGCCAAGAACGACGAACACGCCCTCGCGATAGTGCGTTCGATCGTCGAGAATCTGAACCGGGTGAAGAAGATACCCTGGTCCGTCGAGGAGCCCGAGGAGCCGCTCTACGACCCAGGCGAACTCTACGGCGTCGTCCCGAGCGACTACAGGCAGGGTTACGACGTCAGGGAGGTCATCGCAAGGACGGTTGACGGCAGCCGCCTGCGCGAGTTCAAGCCGCTTTACGGCGAGACGCTGGTGTGCGGGTTCGCAAGGATCATGGGCCACCCTGTGGGTATCCTGGCCAACAACGGCATCCTCTTCTCCGAAAGCGCGCTCAAGGGCGCGCATTTCATAGAACTTTGCTGCTCGCGCGGAATCCCCCTCGTCTTCCTGCAGAACATCACGGGCTTTATGGTCGGCAGGGAGTACGAGGCCGGCGGCATCGCCAAAGACGGGGCCAAGATGGTCATGGCCGTCGCCAACGCGAACGTCCCCAAGTTCACCGTGATCGTAGGCGGCTCCTTCGGGGCGGGCAACTACGGGATGTGCGGCCGGGCCTACTCCCCGCGCTTCCTCTGGATGTGGCCCAATGCCCGCGTCAGCGTCATGGGCGGCCAGCAGGCCGCGAACGTCCTCCTCACCGTGCAGGAGGAGAACCTGCGGCGTGAGGACAAGGAGATGACCGACGAAGAGCGCGAAGAATTCAAAGCCCCGATCCTCGAAAAGTACGAGGAAGAAGGCAACCCCTACCACTCGACCGCGCGGCTCTGGGACGACGGCGTTATAGACCCCGTAGACACGAGAATGGTCCTCGCCCTCGGTCTCTCCGCCGCCGCAAACGCCCCGGCCGAAGTGACACATTACGGGATATTTAGGATGTAGGTTTTGTAGGCATCAGGCTACAGGTTTCAGGCATCAGGAAGGAGTCAGCGTGAGATGCATCATAGCGAATATCGACATCGGTTGCAATCGAGTCCTCGTGACGCACGAGGGTAGTGAGGGCGGTTCGCGAACCGCCCCTACAGCCTGATGCCTGAAACCTTTAAACACCTGACCAGGACGGACGACGGGGCGGTGACGACCGTGACTCTGGCGCGGCCCGATTCGCACAACGCGTTGAACGCGGCGCTAATCGAGGAGTTGACGCGTTGCTTCGGGGAGATCTCCGATGACGACGGGGTAAGGGTCGTGGTGCTCTCGGGCGAGGGACGCTCGTTCTGCGCCGGCGCTGATATAGGGTACATGCGGGAGACGGCCGCCTTCTCTTACGAGGAGAACCTGGAGGACGCCAGGCGCCTGGCCGAGATGTTCTGGACCGTAGACGAGTGCCCGAAGCCGCTGGTAGCCAAAGTGCAGGGGGCGGCGATGGGGGGTGGGGCTGGCCTCGTCGCGGTGGCCGATGTGGCGGTGGCGGAGGAGGAGGCGCGGTTCGCTTTCTCCGAGGTGCGGCTCGGCATCGCGCCGGCCACGATCTCACCGTTCGTCGTGCGCAAGGTCGGAACCTCGCACGCCAGATCCTTATTCGTCACCGGGGAACGCTTTGGTGCCGAGAGGGCGCGCGAGATCGGACTAGTTCACGAGGTCGCGCCCCAGGCTCGACTCGACGCGGCGGTCGATGAGAAGGTCGGGGAAATCCTGCAGGGAGGACCGGTCGCGCAGGCCACGATAAAGGCGCTACTGCGCCGCCTCGAGACCACGGAGCCGATGGAGGCACCAGGCCTGACTACGCGCGTGATCTCCGAGCTGCGCGCCGGTGAAGAAGGCCAGGAGGGATTGGCCGCCTTTCTGGAGAAACGCGAGCCGGGCTGGAGAACGAGCCGGTGAGCTTCGACAGCGTCCTCATCGCCAACCGCGGTGAGATAGCGGTCCGCATCATCCGCGCCTGCCGGGAGCTTGGCATAAAGAGCGTCGCCGTCTACTCGGAGGCGGACGAACGCGCGATGCACCGGCGCCTCGCCGACGAAGCGTACCTCCTGGGCCCAGCCCCGGCACAGGAGAGCTACCTGAACGCCGGGCGGCTCGTGGAGGCGATCGAGAGGTCTGGGGCGGAAGCCGTGCATCCTGGCTACGGTTTCCTCTCTGAGAGCGCCGAGTTCGCCAGGGCCGTCGAGTCTGCCGGCGTGGCCTGGATCGGGCCTCCCCCAGAGGCGATGGACGCCGTCGGATTCAAGGTCCGCGCCAAGGAGCTGGCGCGCAAGGCAGGCGTGCCGACGATCCCCGGCTACGAAGGCGAGGATGACGATGAAGACCGTCTCGCTGAGGAGGCGCGTCGCATCGGCTTCCCCGTCCTGGTCAAGGCCAGCGCCGGAGGCGGGGGACGCGGGATGCGGGCCGTCACAGACGATGAGGACTTCTTAGAGGCCGTAAGGGGGGCGCGTCGGGAGGCCGAGGCCGCGTTCGGTGACGGGTCTGTGTTTCTGGAGAAACTGGTCGAGGAACCCCGCCACGTCGAGGTGCAAGTCATCGGCGATTCGCAAGGCAACGTCTTGCACCTCTTCGAGAGGGAGTGTTCGATCCAACGCCGCCACCAGAAGGTCGTCGAGGAGGCCCCCTGCCCGGCGCTCGATCCGGACCTCCGCGAATCCATCTGCGATGCCGCTGTCCGCTTCGCCCGCGAGGCCGGCTACACTAACGCCGGCACGGTGGAGTTCCTGCTCGACAAGGGCGAAGCCGAAGAGGAGTTCTACTTCCTCGAGATGAACGCGCGCCTGCAAGTCGAACACCCCGTGACAGAGTTGGTAACAGGCCTCGACCTCGTCCACCTCCAGCTCGCCGTCGCGGCGGGAAAACCGCTCCCGCTCGACCAGGACGAAGTGACCTTGCGGGGCAGCGCCATCGAAGTGCGAATCTACGCCGAGGACGAAGGGGGCATGCCCTCTGGCGGGCTCCTCGAATCCTTCTCGACACCCGAGGGGGCCGGAATCCGCAACGACGCCGGGTTCGAGACGGGGGATGAGATCCCACTCAACTACGACGCTATGTTGGCGAAACTTATTGTCTCGGCCTCAGACCGCCCAGCCGCCGTTCGCCGCCTGCGTCGGGCCCTATCCGACTACGAGATCCTCGGACCCTCCTCGAACCTCCCGCTCCTCGGGCGCATCGCGGACCACCCGGCCTTCGAGAAGGGGGAGACCACGACCCGATTCCTGGAGGAATTCCGTCTCACGGAGTCTCCACCCACAGAGCCCGTCCCGCGCGAAGCCCTGATCCTCGCCTCGGCGGCCCAACTGCACCGCATCCCGACTTCCCCCGACCCGTTCTCAGCGGGCCCCTGGCGCCTGCTCGGCGCGGCCACCCTCGACTACGAAGACCATCGCGTCGAAGTACAGCGCGTAGGATCGGCCAATCTTCGCGTTACCGCCGAAGGCGAAGAATCCACCGTCGAGGTCCTCCACCACGGAGACGGCCGCATCCGCGCCCTCATAGACAATGTGCCGATTGAGGCGGGGATCGTAGCGAACGCAGTCAGGATTCTTGTCTCCCTACGCGGAGAGACCCATTCGCTCCGCAAGCTTGCGCCTCCGACGGTGGACGAAACCGGCTCTGGGGCTGACGCCGCGGCGAGCCTCACAGCCCCGATGCCAGGTACGGTAGTAAAGGTGCTCGTCGAGGAGGGCCAGGAGGTCGAGGAGGGGCAACTCCTGCTCGTCTTGGAGGCGATGAAGATGGAGCAGCCCGTCTCCGCGCCCCATGCCGGGGTGGTCAACTCGCTCCCCTTCGACGAGGGTTCCCTCGTCCCCGGTGGCGCCGTGCTCGTTGAGGTGCAGGAAGCCTAGAGATCCTTCTTCACGGATAGGCCCTGGGGTCTGTCCATACCAAGCGACGAGGGTCGTCGGTAGAATGGTGGACACGTTTATTGGTCACGACCCGCGAGAGAGGTACGCTGATGCCAGAGACGAACCTGCTGCTCTTCGTGACCGCTTCACTGGCGCTCATCGTCGTGCCTGGGCCTGACATGATCTACGTTCTCGCCCGCGGCATCTCTCAAGGCAGGGCCGCCGGACTGGTCTCGGCAGTCGGGGTGTGCTCGGGCGTCCTGGTGCACACGGCCGTCGCCGCCGTCGGGCTCTCCGCGATCCTCGCCCAGAGCGCCCTGGCATTCTCGGTGGTGAAGTACGCCGGCGCCGCGTACCTGTTCTACCTTGGCGTGAGGACCATCCTGGACAGGGAGGGCTTCGCAGTCCCCGAGCGCGCCGGGCGGGCGAGGCTCTCGGTCGTGTATCGACAAGGCGTACTCTCGAACGTGCTCAACCCCAAGGTCGCACTCTTCTTCCTGGCCTTCCTGCCGCAGTTCGTCGACCCGGCCGCGGGTGCCGCGGGCTTGCAGATGCTCGGTTTCGGGCTCGCCTTCACGCTTATGGGGCTGACGGTCCTTAGCGCAGTCGCCCTCACCTCGGGGGGCCTGGGCGAACGGCTCAGACGCAGCCCTTCCTTCGCCGGCGTCCTGCGTTGGCTGACGGGCAGCGTCCTCGTTGCCCTGGGCCTGCGCCTCGCCATCCCCGAGCGCCGGTAGTCGGTAGGCGAGGGTTGAAACTCTTGACACAAGATCCGTGGGCGCCTAAGATTGTATACAAGGGGTTCTCCACGGGTCATGAACGGGGGTTCGTGTGGGGCGTGTTTTGCGGGATGCGGGACGGGGGCCGGGGTCTGTTGGTATTCTGGAGCGGTTGCGCGCTTTGATCCTGACGGGCGAGTACGGTCCTGACGAGCGTCTTATCGAGGAGCAGCTCGCGGAGCGGCTCGGGGTTAGCAGGACGCCGGTACGGCAGGCCCTTACGATGCTCGAGGCCGAGGGGCTCGTCGAGATCGAACCGAACCGCGGGGCCACGGTGTGTTCTTTCTCCATCGACGACGTGTGGGACATCTACGACCTGCGCGCCGTACTCGAGGGCCACGCTGCGAGGCGCGCGGCGGGGCGCATAGAGAGGCGTGAGCTGGAGTACCTTCGGGAGTTGACCGGTGAGATGGAGGGGCTCGCCGGCCGGTTCGACGACCACGAGGAGGAGATACGGGCCCTCGTCGGGCTCAACCAGGAGTTCCACGGGACCATCGTCGAGGCCAGCCGCAACAGGCGTCTGGGTCGCCTCATCAACCGCACCGTGGAGATACCGCTCATGTTCAAGGCGTTCTTCTGGTACACGCCGCACGAACGGATCATCTCCAACCATTACCACCGCCAGATCCTGGAGGCATTAGAGGGTGGCGACGCGGACAGGGCGGAGATCATCATGCGCGAGCACGTCTACGAGGGGCGCGACTTCGTCTTAAGGGCCCTCGACGGAGAAATGAATGGCTGAGGGGGATAATGGCGCACGCCCCCTGGAAGGCGTGCGGGTCATCGAGATGGGGAGTCTTCTCGCAGGTCCATTCTGCGGCCAACTCCTCGCCGACTTCGGCGCCGAGGTTATCAAGGTCGAGCCGCCTGGCAAGGGAGACCCCATGCGGGAATGGGGCAGGCACCGCAAGGAGGGGCGCACCCTCTGGTGGCCCATCATCGCCCGCAACAAGAAATCCGTCACACTCAACTTGCGGGAGGAGGAGGGGCAGGATCTCGCCCGCCGTCTCATCTCGGGGGCTGATGTGGTCGTCGAGAACTTCAGGCCAGGTACCCTGGAGCGATGGGGTCTCGGCTACGAGGACCTGGGCGAGATCAATCCGGCTCTTGTCATGGTGCGGGTCTCAGGGTACGGGCAGACGGGACCATACAAGGATCAGGCCGGGTTCGGGTCCATCGGGGAGGCGATGGGTGGGATCAGGCACGTCACCGGCTTCCCCGACCGTCCGCCGCCGCGCGTTGGGATCAGCCTCGGCGATTCTCTCGCCGCGACCTTCGGGGCTTTGGGCGCGGTGACGGCCCTCTACAACCGCGAGGCGAACGGTGGCAGGGGCCAGATAGTGGACGTGGGAATATACGAGGCCGTCCTCGCGCTTATGGAGAGCACCATCCCCGAGTACGCGCTCACCGGCCACGTCAGGGGCCGCACCGGCGCCATCCTGCCCTTCGTGGCCCCTTCGAACACCTACCCTTGCGGCGACGGGGACTACGTCGTGATCGGGGCCAACGCCGACACCGTCTTCGGACGGTTCGCGGAGGCCTTAGGACACCCTGAGTGGGCCGAGGGGGAACGGTATGCGACCCACCACGCCCGAGGCGAGAACCAGGAGGAGCTCGACGCCCTGATCTCGGACTGGACCACGCAACGGACCGCCGACGAGGTGATCGTGGCAATGAGGGAGGCAAGCGTCCCTGCAGGCAAACTCTTCACCGCCGAGGACATGCTCACCGACGAGCAGTACGCCGCCCGCGAGAACATCGTCGAAGTGGAAGACCCCGACATCGGACCGTTCCCGATGCAGAATGTAGTCCCCCGCTTCTCCGAAACGCCGGGAGAGGTCCGCTGGACCGGCCCGAAGCTTGGCCAGCACAATGACGAGGTGTACAAAGAGATACTCGGCGAGAGCGAGGAGGACCTCGACGGCCTGCGGGAACGGGGCATCGTCTGATGCGCCTCGAGATAGTCGACGTCGGCCCCCGCGACGGCCTCCAGAACGAAGACAAGACGCTGACCCCGGAGGTCCGGGCCGAGCTCTGCGATAAGCTTGCCAACGCAGGCGTCCCGCGCGTCGAGGCCGCGAGCTTCGTCAACCCGAAACGCGTCCCCCAGATGGCGGGTGCCGAAAAAGTAATGGCGTCCATCGAGCGCTCCCCGCACACGAGCTACGCTGGTCTGGTCCTCAACGAGAGGGGCTACGAGCGGGCAATCGAGGCCGGGGTAGACGAAGTACGCTACGCCTTCCCCGTAACCGAGACCTTCGCCAAACGCAACCAGAACACCACGGTTGCAGATGCAACCCGGCTAGCCGCGCGGCTCGTAGAACGGGCACGGCTCGACGGCGTACGAGTCTCCATCACCCTCTCCTCAGCCTTCGGAGACCCTTTCGAAGGAAGAGTCGAACCAGAACACGTACTAGAGATCGCCGGCCGGGTCGCGACAGCGGTCCCCGACGAGATAGTACTGGCCGACACCATCGGCGTAGGAGTCCCGAGCCAGGTCCGAACGCTCGTAGAGAGCGTCCTAACCTACGGCATCACCGTCGGCTGCCACTTCCACGACACGCGCAATACGGGCATAGCCAACGCCGCCGCCGCCGTCGAGAGCGGCGCGACCGTCCTCGACGCCTCCGTAGGCGGTACGGGAGGCTGCCCATTCGCGCCACGAGCCACCGGGAACATCGCCACAGAAGACCTCGTCTACCTCCTGCACGGTATGGGCTACGACACGGGCATAGACCTGGACGCCCTCATCGAAGTGGCGTCCTGGCTCTCGCAGCAGCTCGGCAAAGAGCTTCCCGGACAGGTGCACAAGGCTGGAAATTTCCTTTGAGCGGTCAGCATTTCAGCATGTCAGCATTTCAGCCATCATGTAAGAACGTGATTCGTCGCCCGAAACACAACAGCGGCAGGCTTGCACTCGCAGGGGCCGACGAGCGAAAGGTCCGAGCTAAGACGAAAAGCTGAAATGCTGACCGGCTGAAATGCTGACATGCTAAGCGACCGAAGGGAGCGACAAATGTACAACGTTGCGGTAGACGTTGGAGGCACGTTCACCGACGTGCTCGTCTTCGACGAGGAGACTGGCGGGCTGACCGAGGGCAAGGTGCTCTCGACGCCTGAGGACCCGTCGAAGGGGGTGGTCGAGGGCATCGAGGCGGTGTGTGGGAAGGCCGGGATCTCCCTCCCCGACCTGCACCTGTTCTTCCACGGCACGACCGTCGTGACGAACATGATCCTTACGAATACAGGCTCGCGGGTCGGCCTCCTGACGACGAAGGGGCACGAGCAGATCCTGCACCTTGCCCGCGCCTGGACTCCAGGACCGCTCTACGGCTGGATGGCCCTGCAGAAACCGGACCCTCCCGCCGACCCGACGGACACCGTCGGTATCTCGGAGCGTATGACCTCAGGCGGCGACGTCCTCGAAGAGCTGGATGAGAACGAGGTGCGCGAGGCGGTAGAGAGGCTGGTGAACCGCGGCGTCGAGTCACTCGCCATCGGTTTTCTGAACTCGTACGTGAACCCGGCGCACGAGCGGAGCGCTAGGGACATCGTGCGCGAGGCTTATCCGGAACTCTCCGTCTCTATCTCGGCCGATATCGGCCAGGAATACGGCGAATACGAGCGGACGCTTACGACGGTGGTGAACACCGCCGTGCAGCCGCAAACCATGCTGTACATGAGGAACTTCGAGAAGTCCATCAAAGAGAAAAAGTTCGGCGGCGCGCTCTCCATCGTACGTTCGGACGGCGGGGCGATGAGCACGGAGGCCGTGGCCGAACGCCCGATCCAGATAGCCCTCTCCGGTCCCTCGGGCGGCGTCACCGGCTCGGCGTACCTCGCCAGGCAGATCGGGGTCCCCGACATCCTGACCTTCGATATGGGCGGGACCTCCACCGATGTCTCGCTGTGCCGCGACGGCGAGACGCCGGTGCGGCGCGACATCCAGCTCGGCTACTTCCAGTTCAAGTCGCCCGCCGTGGATGTCCACAGCGTCGGCGCGGGCGGGGGCTCCATCGCGTTCGTCTCGGCGAGCGGCGCCCTGCAGGTCGGCCCCGCGAGCGCCGGCGCCGACCCGGGACCGGCGGCCTACGGACGTGGCGGCGAGGCCCCGACGGTGACCGACGCGAACGTCGTGCTGCACCGCATTCCGCCAGGCGTGGCCCTTGGAGGCACCCTAAAGATGGATGAGGAGGCGGCGCGGGGGTCCGTCGAGACCATCACCGGGCAGCTCGAGATGGGTGTCGATGAGGCGGCCGAGGCTATTCTGGAGATCGTCAACGAGAACATGCACGCGGCGCTGCGTGTAGTCAGCGTCGAGCGCGGGCACGACCCGAGGAACTTCGGTCTCGTCGCGTTCGGGGGCGCTGGCCCGATGCACGCGAATGCTTTGGGGCGTCTGATCCGCTCCCGTTCCGTGATAGTTCCCCCGACTCCTGGCGTGATGAGCGCGTTCGGTTTCCTCACCTCGGACATCCAGAACGAGTTCCCCGAGACGTATCTCCGCGTCGCCGAAGAGACGCCCGCATCCGAACTGAGGGAGACCATCGAGGGACTAATCGCCCAGGCCGACGAGTGGCTCGATGGCGAAGGGGTCTCGGAAGACGACAAACGCTTCGACCTCTACGCCGACTGCCGCTACTACCTGCAGAACATCCAGATCCCTTGCAACTTCGAGTCGGAAGAGCTGAAAGACGGCGATAGCGCCTTCCTGCGTGGGCGTTTCGAGGAGGCCCACCGGCAGCGCTACAACTTCGACCTGCCGGACTCGCCGCTGGAGATCGCCACGGTCCGCGTGGTAGGACGGGGTACCATCAAGGGCGTAAGCCTGCTGGAGAGCGAGGATGGGGCCGGGCAAGACGCCTCGGGCGCGATCACGCGCAACGAGCAGGTGTACTTCGACGGCGAATGGATGGAGACCCCGATCTACTACCGCGCAAAACTGAGTCCTGGCAACACCGTCGCGGGTCCGGCGGTCGTCGTGCAGGACGACACGACGACGGTCATAGAGCCAGGCTACGCGGGCGCCGTGGACCGCTTCGGTAACATCCTGATCGAGGAGGCATAACAGATGGTGCTTCAGGCCGAGCCGGACTTCGTCCGGGAACACGACATAGACCACGTCACCCTCGACATCATCGAGAATGCCCTCAAGAACATCCGCCACGAGATGGACCGCGTGCTCGTCACCACGGCCGTCAGCCCCGTCATCCGCGAGCAGGCCGATGAGTTCCCTCTCATAGCAGACCGCAAGGGCCGCATGGTCGTCGGCCAGTTCGGCAGCCCGGTTGACACCGTGCTCGAGAACTCTCCTTACACCGTCGATGACCTCAAGGATGGCGACGTAATAGCCCTCAACGACCCCTACATGATGGAAGGAAGCACCTCCCACCTTCCCGACATCCTGCTGGTGCGCCCTATTTTCTACGATGATGGTGAAGGCTCCGACCGTATCGGCTACGCGCTGCAGTGGGGCAACCTGATGGATGTGGGAGGCTCGACCGCGGGTTCCATCCCCATTGACGCCCGCTCCATCTACGAGGAAGGCGTAAGGATGCCGCCGGTCAAGCTCTACGACGGCGGCAAGCTGAACGAAGAGGTCCTGCGCTTCTTCTGCCACAACTCCCGCACCCCGCGCGAGACCCGCGCCGACGTCATGGCGATAGCCGCGGGGACCGCTACCGGAGCCCAGCGCGTACGGGACATCTGCGACCGCTTCGGCAAAGATACGTACCTGGAGGCCTGCGACGCGCTCCTGGCCCGTACCCGGACGAGCATTATAGGTTTGATCCGCCAGCTCATCCCCGAGGGCGAGCGTTTCGAATTCGAGGACTACACCGACGACGACGGTCTCGGCCATGGCCCCATCAAGCTCAGGCTCGCGATGTGGCGCGAGGGCGACTCGCTGCACCTCGACTGGACGGGCACCGACGCTCAGGTCCCCGGGCCAGTCAATTTCCTCCTCAACAAAGAGATGTTCCAGATGTTCGCGGGGGTGTTCCTGATCTCCGCCGTGGACCCCACGATCCTCTTCAACGACGGCTACGCCGACATCATCAAGGTCAACATCCCCGACGGCAGCGTCCTGCGCCCGAAGGAACCAGCACCCCTGAGCAATCGCCTCGTCGTGATGGCGCGCCAGTTCGACGTGCTCGGCGCCGTCTACGCGAAGGCCATCGGCTTCAACGTCTCCGGCTCCTACGGCACCAGCCCCAACTTCGTCTACTCGGGCGTCAAGGAGAACGGGGAGCCGTTCCAGACTATGGAGATCCTCTACGGCGGCATACCAGCCATCCCGGACAAAGACGGCCTCGACGGACACTCCTGGTGGCCCGAGTTCCTGGCCGTTCCCGCGGAATATATGGAGAGTTACTACCCCATGATCGTGGAGGAGTACTCTGCCCGCAAGGACTCCTGTGGCGCCGGAAAGTCTCGGGGCGGCTGCGGCATCAAGAAGGTCTACCGCTTCCTGTCAGACGGCCGCATCACGTACCAGGATGATCGCCACCACACCTACCCCTACGGCGTCGCCGGTGGCAAGCCGGGCGCGGCGTCGAAGAAGACCCTCATCAGGGCTGACGGCGAAGAGGTCGAGATGCCCTCCAAGGTGCGCGACGTGCCCGTCTTCGAGGGCGATCGCCTCGTCTTCGAGACGGCAGGTGCCGGCGGCGTCGGAGACCCTCTGGAGCGCGATCCCGAGGCCGTAGCCAAAGACGTCCGCTGGAACCTCATAAGCCCCGAAGCCGCAGAGAGCACCTACGGTGTCGCAATCTCCGAAGACGGTTCCATCGACGCGGAGGCCACAGAGTCCAGGCGCGAGGAGATACGAGGCAGTCGCGGCGATGCGCCCGATTTCGACCACGGGGACCTGCCGCCACTCGAAGAGCAGCGGCGTATGATCGCCGAGACCCGCCGCGCGTTCAACGAGTGGCTCTCAGGGGAACTCGGCAAGGCTCGGGCGAACGGAGGATAAGACCTTGGCGCACATACGAGGCTTCGGCGGACGCGGTGGCTTCGGTCGTCGTCCCGCCCTCGTCGTCATAGACATGACCCTCGGGTTCACCGACCCGGAGTCGCCCCTGGCCTGCGACCTCGAAGTACCGGTGTCAGAGATCCAGAAGCTCCTGGAAGTCGCCCGAGAGGCAGAGATCCCCATCATCTTCACCACCGTGGCCTACCGCGAAGCGGACAAGCTCACGGCCGCAGCCTTCATAGACAAGGTCCCCGCGCTCCTCACCCTGGAGGCCGGGACGCGCTGGGCCGAGATCGACCCCCGCATAGCACCTGGGGAGACGGAGCCCGTCTTGAACAAGCTCTTCGCCTCTGGCTTCTTCGGTACAGGCCTCTCCAGCCTCCTCACTGCCGCTGGCGTTGACACGCTCATCATCACAGGAGCCTCGACCTCGGGCTGTGTCAGGGCAACGGCAGTCGACGCGCTCCAGTACGGCTTCCGCCCGGTGGTTCCCCGCGAAGCCGTGGGCGACCGCAACCCAGAAGCCCATGAGGCGAACCTCTACGACGTGGACGCCAAGTACGGCGACGTGGTCTCTGTTGAAAATACGATGACTTATCTGCTGGAGCTCGGCACGACAAATGCCTATTGAGTAGGCGCTACTCGTTACCACATTGCCCGGTAGAATAAGCCTGAACCGGCTTAGTGAAAGGCCACTTGCATGAACGAGATCAGTTTGCCCAAGGATCGGCTGGATGAGTTCTGCCGCAATAACCACATCTCGAAACTCTCTCTCTTCGGCTCCGTTTTGCGTGATGATTTCGGACCCGACAGCGACGTCGACGTGCTGGTCGAATTTGAAGAAGGGCACACCCCTGGTTTCTTCGGACTCGCCAGAATGCAACAGGAACTTTCGGGGCTGTTTGGTCGAGAGGTAGATCTTCGAACGCCGCAGGACCTAAGTCGGTACTTCCGGGATGAGGTAACGGGGTCGGCCGCGGTGCAGTATGCGCGAGGATGACAGGGTACGCCTCCACCACATGCTCGACGCCGCGTGCGAGGCTCTCGGCTTCGCCGCAGGCGGCATCGTCGAGACCTGGACACCGATCGGATGCTCGTGCTGGCTCTTGTCAAGGCCATCGAGATCATCGGTGAAGCGGGTGCGAGGGTCTCTAAAGAAGGTCGAGACGCGACCCCTGACGTTCCCTGGCCGGAGATCGTCGGTATGAGAAACCGCCTGGTCCACGCGTATTTCGACGTCAACCTCGACGTCGTCTGGACGACTGTTCAGCACGATTTGCCTCCTCTGGTCGCAGCTTTGCAGGGCGTTCTAAATGAGCGTGGAACAGATTAGCAGGCTCTGTGAGTCGAGAAGCGAACCTCTACGACGTGGACGCCAAGTACGGCGATGTGGTCGCTGTTCAAGATGCGCTGGAGTACCTGCAGGAGATTGGCGCGGCGCACGCTAGTTGAACAGGATCGGATAACGTCGGGCCACTAGTTCGGATAGAGCCAGCAGGAGAAGAGCCGTGTCATGTGCGGCATGATTGCGTAGGTCAGGACCGCCAACTTGTAGCGCGGCGTGGGGTCGCGCGATTTTTTAGGATCTTGACGCTGGCGAACGTGGGCCCGAACATACGGGGCCGGAGTCGGGCAAGCTAGAAGGGTGGGCGGTGCGGTGGACGTAAAGGCGGCGGTGGCATTCGGGGCGAACGAACCGTTGAAGATCGAGACGGTCGAGTTGGAGGGGCCCAGAGAGGGGGAGGTGCTGGTAGAGATCGGGGCGACCGGCGTCTGCCACACGGACGAGTTCACGCTCTCGGGCGCCGACCCGGAGGGGCTCTTCCCCTCCGTGCTCGGCCACGAGGGGGCGGGGATCGTGGTCGAGGTTGGCCCAGGGGTGACGAGCGTCTCGGAGGGCGACCATGTGATCCCGCTCTACACCCCCGAGTGCCGCCAGTGCAAGTCCTGCCTGAGCCGCAAGACGAACCTGTGCACGGCGATCCGCTCTACACAGGGCCAGGGGTTCATGCCCGACGGCACGAGCCGCCTCTCCCTCAACGGAGAACCGCTCTACCACTACATGGGCACCTCGACCTTCGCCACCCACGCTGTCCTCCCCGAGATAGCCGTGGCCAGGATCCGCGATGACGCCCCCTTCGATAAAGTCTGCTACATCGGCTGCGGCGTCACGACCGGCATCGGCGCGGTGATCTACACCGCCGGCGTCGAGCCTGGCTCGAACGTGGTGGTTTTCGGCCTGGGCGGCATAGGCCTGAACGTCGTCCAGGGCGCGAAGCTGGTCGGGGCCGACAAGATCGTCGGCGTCGACCTCAACCCGGCCAAGAGGGACCTCGCCGAGAAGTTCGGCATGACCCACTTCGTCAACCCGAACGAGGTCGAGGAGGACCTGGTCCCCTACCTGGTCGACCTGACCGACGGCGGGGCGGACTACTCCTTCGAGTGCATCGGCAACGTGAACGTCATGCGCCAGGCCCTCGAGTGCGCCCACAGGGGTTGGGGCACCTCGGTGATCATCGGCGTCGCCGGGTCGGGGCAGGAGATCTCGACGCGCCCGTTCCAGCTCGTCACGGGGCGGGTCTGGAAGGGGAGCGCCTTCGGCGGCGCGAGGGGACGCACCGACGTGCCGAAGATCGTGGACTGGTATATGGAGGGCAAGATCAACATAGACGACCTCATAACCCACACGATGCCGCTGGAGGAGATCAACACAGCCTTCGACCTGATGCATCGCGGCGAGTCCATCCGCAGCGTCGTGAAGTTCTAGATAGGTTTCAGGCATCAGGTCTTGTCGGCTAGCCGCTGCCATCCGTCTACCGAGTCTTTTGGAAAGGGGCTATGACTAACTTGGACACCTTGGGTGAGCATGACTGTTTCGGCGGGACCGTCTCGTTCTGCGAGCATCACTCCTCCGCGTGCGATGCCGAGATGCGTTTCGCCGTCTACGTTCCGCCGCAAGCCGCCGAGCGGCAGGTTCCGGTCCTGTACTACCTCGCTGGCCTCACCTCGACGGAGGAGACGTTCATGACCAAGGGCGGTGCCCAGCGCCTCGCCGCGGAACACGGGCTGATGCTCGTGTCTCCCGACACCAGCCCGCGCGGATTGGGGCTGCCAGGTGAGGAGGATGACTACGACTTCGGCGCCGGCGCCGGCTTCTACCTCGACGCCACCGTCGAACCCTTCTCGCGCCACTACAAGATGGATGCCTACGTCACGCAGGAACTGCCGGAGGTAGTAGGGGAGCACTTTCCCGCTTCCGGTGCCAGGGGTATCTTCGGACACTCCATGGGCGGACACGGCGCGCTGACCCTGGCGCTCAAGAACCAGGACCTCTACGCCTCGGTCTCGGCCTTCGCTCCGGTCTCGGCACCCATGCGCGCCCCGTGGGGGATGAAGGCGTTTCCGGGGTACCTCGGGAACGACGAGGGCCTCTGGCGCGAGCACGACGCTAGCGAGCTGGTGCGCGAACGGCCCTTCGCCGACGGACGCACCATACTGGTGGATCAGGGGACCGCTGACGAGTTCCTGGATGAGCAACTGTACCCGGAAACGCTCGAAGAGGCCTGCCGGGAAGCAGGGCAACCGCTAAACCTGCGGTGGCGCGAAGGCTACGACCACGGCTACTACTTCATCTCCACCTTTATGGAGGACCACGTGCGACACCACGCGGGGGCCCTTGCCGGTTCTGCCTAGCACCCGCGCCCTCCTCCGGCGGGATCAGACCTCGTGGGCTTCGGCGGCACGAAGCAGGGCGAGATGACGGCTGCAAGCGAGGGCGCTAGCTCTACACTGACACACCTGGAAGGCGCTCTCTCGGGAGAGAGGTACCCGGCGGACGGCTTGATGGGCCTGGACCCCGCGGACGGGCGCCCCCTTCTCGCCCGATACGACCTTGAAGGGGCCGCCCGAACCCTGACGGTCGAGTCGCTTTCGCGGCGCCGCGCCGGCGGCCTCTGGCGCTGGGCCGAACTGCTACCGGTGAGGGACCCGAACCACGTCGTCTACCTCGGCGAGGGCGGCACGCCGCTCCTAGCGCAACCCAGGCTCGGCGCGGCGCTCGGCGTACCGCGCCTCGCCACCAAGGCCGAGGGCCTCAACCCAACGGGCTCGTTCAAGGCGCGGGGGATGGCCGTCGCCGTCTCGCGGGCCGTGGAGCTCGGCGCCACCTCGTTTATCGCGCCTTCGGCCGGGAACGCCGCCGGTGCGCTCGCGGCCTACGGTGCGGCCGCCGGAGCCGGGGTCACCGTCCTCACGCCCGTTGACGCGACGCCGGTCAACCAGCAGGAAGTACTCGCGATGGGGGCGCGTCTGGTTCTGGTCCAGGGTTTGATCTCCGACTGCGGCAAGATCGCGACCGCCCTAGCGGCCAAGATAGGCGCATTCGACGTGAGCACGCTCAAGGAGCCCTACCGCGTTGAGGGCAAGAAGACCATGGGCTTCGAACTCGCCGAACAACTCGGCTGGCGCCTTCCCGACGTTATCGTCTACCCGACAGGCGGGGGCACCGGCCTCGTCGGCATGTGGAAGGCCTTCGACGAACTGGAAGCGCTTGGCCTGATCGGAGCCCACCGGCCCCGTATGGTGAGCGTGCAATCAGAGGGCTGCGCGCCCATAGTGAGAGCTTTCGAGAGGGGAGACCGTTTCGCCGAACCGTGGCCAGACGCCCAAACCAGGGCCTCTGGCATCAGGGTCCCCTCGGCCGTGGGAGATTTCCTGATCCTGGACGCGCTCAGGGAATCGGGCGGCACCGCCGTCGCCGTGAGCGAAGACTCGATCTCCGAGATGCAGACGTTCGCCGGGCGCCTGGGAACCGGCTACGTCAGCCCCGAGTCCGCCGCGGCCCTCGCCGCCGTCCCCGCCCTTCGCGAGAGGGGAGAGGTAGTGGGCAACGAAGAAGTAGTCGTCTTCGATTGCGGCATCGGACAAAAATACCCCCCACCACAAGACCTCCCTGATCCTCCCATCGTGGATCCTATCGACCTCGACATAGAAGCTCTGGCACACAACCTGCAACTGAAGGGCTGACAAGCGAAGGCGTCAGCCCCAGCGTGCTGCGAGGCCCGCGCCCCTGTAAGCCCTGTACGCCTCGTAGGTGGCCTGGACGAAGGGTCCCAGCGTCACGAGCGCCATTACAGGCACGAGCAGGAAGCCGACCAGTACCGCCATGAGGGCGAACGTGATCGACCACCCTATAAAGATGGCGCTGAGCCAGACGATCTGGTAGAAGAGCGACCTCAGCGCGTGGGCCGCGACCGTCGGCGAGTCGTCCCTGTGCACGAGCCAGATCACGAACGCCGCAACTGGCCCGAGAAATCCCGTGAATATGTTCAAGAACGTGCTCAAATGGGCCAACGCCGACCACGCGCGTTCGCTCCCTAGGCTCATCACGTAGGGGGCGCGAGTCCTTACACCCGCCTCGTACTCCCGCTGTACCCCATAGTTCGTCGCGCCGACCTTCATCTAGACTCCTCTCGTCGCTAACCGCGTATACGCCGCCACCGCACGAAGGTTTCGTCCTGACCCAACCAGTTTGTGCCGCTAACTTTCCGTTTACACCCCGGTGCGCGATAATACCTATACTGCAAAGCGTCTGGACACAGACACATATGTGGCACGAGCATATATAATCAATACGCGTGCAATAGAAAGGGGTACGGGTTGACTGAGGAGTCGCAGAGCACGGGCAACGGCCGGGGTACGACTGCCGCTGGGGCGGAGAGTCTATCGGTGACGGACAATCGGACGGGCAAGAGCTACGAGGTCGAGATAAAAGACGGCACTGTACGCGCGATGGACTTCAGGCAGGTCAAAGTAGACGAAGAAGATTTCGGCCTGATGACTTACGATCCTGGCTACTCCAACACGGCGAGTTGCAGGAGCGCCATAACCTACATAGACGGGGAGAAGGGGATCCTGGAGCACAGGGGCATCCCCATCGAGCAGCTCTGCGAGCATTCTTCCTACCTCGAGGTGGCATATCTTCTGAACTACGGCAGGCTCCCTTCTGAGGATGAGCTGAACCGTTGGATCTACGAGATAACCCACCACACCTACGTGCACGAGAACATCAAGAACTTCATGAACGGCTTCCGCCACGACGCGAACCCCATGGGGATGCTTCAGGCCTCTGTGGGCGCGCTCTCCACCTTCTACCCTGAGTCGCAGGACATAGACGACGAATATCAGCGCCACGTTGCTGCGGTGCGCCTCATCGCCAAGATGCCCACCCTGGCCGCCTTCGCCTACCGTCACAGCCTCGGGCTGCCCTACGTCTATCCGGACAACGATCTCTCCTACGCGGGCAACTTCCTTTCGATGCTCTTCAAGATGGCAGAGCCCAAGTACGAGCCGGACCCACGCCTCGAGAAGGCGCTGGACGTGCTCTTCATCCTGCATGCCGACCATGAGCAGAACTGCTCGGCGGCGGCCGTCAGGGTCGTGGGCTCCTCCAGGGTTGACCCCTTTTCGGCCATCGCCGCCGGCTGCGCCGGGCTCTACGGTCCGCTGCACGGCGGGGCCAATGTAGCCGTCTTGAGGATGCTCCAGCGCATAGGGAGCACCGACAACATCCTCGACTTCCTGCAGGGCGTCAAGCAGGGCGATGAGCGTCTCATGGGCTTCGGCCACAGGGTCTACAAGAACTACGACCCGCGTGCCAGGATCATCCGCAGCCACGTCGACGAGGTGCTCGAGGCCACCAACAAGGATAGCCCGTTGCTGGACATCGCCATCGAGCTCGAAAAGAGGGCGCTCGACGACGACTACTTCACCAGCCGCAAGCTCTACCCCAACGTGGACTTCTACTCCGGCCTCATCTATGAAGCCCTTGGTATACCGACCGACGCCTTCACCGTCATGTTCGCCATACCCCGCACCTCCGGGTGGATGGCCCAGTGGATGGAGATGATAGACGACCCCGAACTAAAGATCGCCCGCCCCCGCCAGATCTACACCGGCCCCCGCGACATCGACTACATTCCGATAGACGAGCGCTAGCGCTCGTCTATCGGCACGCTCGGGCTAGCGCCCTCGCTTGTCAGCAACGCTAAGGCCTTCGGCCTCGCGGTTGGCTTTTTGGTTCAGGCCACGCGTTGCGGCATGAAACGAACCGCTGCCTCTGGCGGAAGGGTTCTACACTCAAGGCGACGCCCCAAGACGTCTTCCTGACAAGGCGCCCAAGGCGAAGCCGAAGGCGCCGTGCTGACAAGCGAGGGCGCTAGCCCGAGCGTGCCGACAAGCGGAGGCCGAAGGCCGGAGCGTGCTGACAAGCTGCCGAAGGCAGCGTGCCGACGCAGTGCTTGGCGGCCCTATGGGTCGCCAAGCACTGCGTCGTATAGCTGGCGCTGGCGTTCGAGTGCGGTCGCGTAGGTATCGTGTCGGTCTGGGTCTGGTTGGAAGGTCTCGCCTAGGGGCGTCTTGATGGCTTCTATCTCCGGTCCTCCCAGCGCTTCGAGGGCGATGAGGGCTGCGCCCCTGCTGGAGGCCTCCTTGACACCGGAGACCGTGACGGGTTTACCTAGAGTGTCGGCCATGATCTGGGTCCACGTCGGCGAGTTGAGGAGGCCCCCGCCGCTGGCTATGACTTCCTTCTCGCCGGGGGAGGCGGTCTCTAGCATCTCCGCGATAATGGCGAACCTGAAGGCCACGGCCTCCATCGCCGCGCGCAGGATCTCCAGGGGCCCGCTGCTCATAGAGAGCCCGGCGATGGTACCGTTGGCCAGGTCGGCCCATCCCGGTCCGCGTTCCCCCGCGAGCAAGGGTAAGAACGTGAGGCCGTGCGAGTCAGGTTCCATCTCGGAGAGCAACTTCTCGGTCTTCTCGGGATCCGGAAGTCGCAAAGTGTCGCGCAGCCATTCGATCAGGTTTCCGCCGTCGGAGAGCGCTCCGCCCATGACGTAGCGTTCCGCGTCGGCCCTGTAGCACCACGGACCGTCGGGTATCTCGACCGAATCGGCCTTCCACAGCACCCGCATCGCGCCGCTCGTCCCGACCATGAGCGCCAGCCGGCCGCTCCGTGTGCACCCGCTCCCGACGTTCGAGCAGGCGCCGTCCCCCACTGCCGGAAACCAGGGCACCTCGCGCAGTCGTGGCCACCGCTTTGCCCACTCCCCGGCGAGGCCCCTTCGCGCCTCGTCCGAGATGGGGGAGAGCTGCGCCTCTTCTACTGGCAGAGCCTGCAGGGTCTCGTGGTCCCAGCGCCGCCCGTTCTGGTCGAAGAGGCCCGTGGCCGAGGCCATTGACGTACCCACCTGGTAGGGTCTCCCGAAAAAGCGGGCGTAGAAGTAGTCGGCGGGGGAGACCCACCGCTCCGCCTCCTCGAAGGCGTCGGGCATCCAACGGCTCGACCACACGAGCTTGGCCGGCCAGTAGCTGGAGTGGAGCACACACCCGGTGCGGCGGTGGACGGCGCCCTCGTCCAGGCGCTCGCGCAGCTCGGGGGCGACAGCGGCCGCGCGTCGGTCGGCCCAGGTGAGGATCGGGGTGGTTGGTCGCCCTTCCCGGTCGACGCCGAGGACCGAGTGCCAGAAGGTGCTCATGGCGACGCCGGAGATCGCCGCTCCTCCCGACTTCGAGAGCGTGCCGTCCACGGCGCGGGCGATGAGGTCGAGAAGCTCGTCGGCGACTTTGGACGCGCCGCCGTCCGGAGTGTAATCGAACTCGTAGTCGAGCTTGACCTCGGTATTCTCTACGTTGTCGCCGGACCCGTCGTACAGTCCGGCCCTGACCGACGAAGAGCCCACGTCTATAGAGAGAACTCCCGCGTCCCGCGATGTCCCGGATCCCATGCCCCACCTTCCACAAAGGCCAGCCTTGCTGGTAGTTTAGCAAGCCGCTTTACGGACGCCACATGTTTATCGGCCGTACCGGCGGGGGTATCGACGTTACCAGAAGCCGAAGGCTTATCGAGGAGGAGTGCGTGGCGAGCGAAGACAGGTTGAGAGAGCTCGAGGATAAGTACGAAGACTACAAGGTCTACGACAACAGGGGGGAGAAGATCGGTAAGGTCGACGACCTCTTCGTTGACGAGACGGACCGGGAAGAATACATTGGCGTCAAGATGGGGTTCTTCGGCATGAAGTCAACCCTGATCCCCATGGATATCGTGCGCGTAAACGAGGGCGACAGGAGCGTGGAGGTCTCCGAGTCCAAGGACCACGTGAAGGGCGCCCCTAGCTTCGACGACGACGAGGACATCACCCCAGATTTCGAGGACCGCATCCGCACCTACTTCGGCCTCGAACCTATCGGTACCTCCGGCGGCTACGGCGCGTACTCAGACACCGGCGGCGAGTACGCAGACCAGGAGTCGCGCGAACACGACACCGCTGACCACGAAGCTTCCAACGACAGCGCAGCGTCCACCGCTGACGCCCCTGTACCCGAGTACGGGGGCGCGAGTGGGACAGCAGAGACCTCCGAAGCCAGCCCTTCTATCGGTGGAGCCGGCTCCACCGCCGAGGAGGCTACCGGAGAGACGCCGACCACGCGCCAGACCGAGGAGACCGAAACCTTCAAGGAAGGCGGACGCAGCAAGATCCGGCGCCGCATCATACGCGAGGAGATCATCGAAGAGGACGACCCGAACGCCCGCAGCTAACAAGCAATTCAGCCGGTCAGCACTTCAGCATTTCAGCTTACCGTCGCCTTAGCCCATCACTCCTGGCGGCCATACTCCGTTTGGTAGGTATACTCCCGACGGTTCTTTGACCGCGTAGGCCCACGCCAGGAGACACGAGCCCTCGCTCGTCTCGACCGGAACCAACACGCGCCGGTAGTGGTTTGACGCGGCGTCAGGATCAAAGCCCTCCAGACGGTCGATGGCCGGCAGGTGGGACCCCGGATCGTCGAAGACGAAGACCTCCCCGAACACCCGAGGTTCCTCCGGCGACGGTACTCGCTCGCGGCCGAGCCGATGCTGCAGCTCTACGTCCTTGGCGGGACTCTGGGTACCAAGGGCACGGATAGAACCTTCCGGTACCACCAGCGCGGGATAGTCGAAGGAAGGAACGTCGTACAGATCACCACGCGCCGCCCCCTCTACGACACGCAACGCGCCGCCGCAGTACCGCTCGTGGTTGCGCTCCCCACGTTTCAACGTACCGTAGAAGAACATAAGCAGCAGCGCAACATCTCCCAAACGAAGTCCCTTCATAGCACCCCTGACAAGCTGAAATGCTGAAGTGCTGACACGCTAAAATGCCGGCTAGCCCAACCTCGCGTAGTCCACTTTGATGCATCGGTCCATGACCACGGTGAGGCCGTATTCTTCGGCGTATGCGGCAGCCTCCTCGTTGACGACGCCGGATTGCATCCACAGTACCTTCGCGCCGGCGGCCACGGCGTCCTCGGCCACGGGCATGACCTTCTCGCTCCGGCGGAAGACGTCCACTATGTCGATCTGCGCGGGGACCTCCTCGACCGATGCGTACGGCTCTTCGCCCATCACCGGTCCCCTGAGGTTGGGGTTGACGGGGAAGATTTTGAACCCAAAGCCTTGCAGTGCGGCCGCGATCGCGTAGCTCGTGCGGTAAGGCCTATCGGATAGCCCGACCACGGCCACGTTCTGCGCGCCGAGCAGCAGGTGCCTTATCTCGTGCCTGTCGGGGTTTGCGTGCATTTCGCCCTCTCCTCGGAGACTTTCCGATGTTACCTGATCTCGACGCCCAACGGGGCGAGCGCGTACTCTTTACCCTTGGCCTCGACCATCACGTCGGCCTCCCTGCCTTCCAGGGCTTCGACCAGCATCTCCCAGTCCCGGGCGTCCACAGAGTTGGCGTGCGCGCCGGCCTGCTTCGCGGGGTCTTGGCTGGAGAGGTGCAGCTTGGGGCGCACGCCCCTGGGCTCCCAAGTGGGCAGTGAGAGGTCGAGCGCCTCCCTCAGCGTCAGGCCGCCGGGGTTCAGATCGTGGTGAAAGGCGTCCGCGATCGCCGGTATACCAAGAGCGCGGGCCGCTCGTACGATCTCGGCCACGGTCCAGACACGCTCGTCGTTCTCGAGGGCGAGGTAACGGAGGACCCGCGTCTCGGAGGTCAACGACCTGACGAAGCGTGCTGCGCTTTCGGGCTTGTCCGCGTATGCCCCGCCCATGTGCAAAACGGCCACGCCGTCGGGTGCGCCGAGAATGTCGAACACGCGGGCGACGTAGTGCAGTTCCGTCATGCTGCGCTCGACCACCTCGGGCTTCGGGCTTCCGGGGTGGATGTACTGGCCGGGATGCATCGAGAGCCGTATGCCAAGGTCCCGCGCCAGCTCTCCAGCCTCGCGCAGGTCTTCGCCGTGCTCGGCCTCCCAGTCGTAAGGAAAGGCCGGGTGGGAGGCGAAGGGGATCAGGTTCTGCCCCATCCTGAAGAGCCCAACCCCGTGCTCCGCATTCCATCGCAAAATGGTCTTCAGATCGGCGACGTTCTCACCGACAAGCGCCCTGACTCTCTCTGCATCGGAGAGGCTCGCGAGCCGCAACGAGCGGTTCGTGCTAGCTGGGATCGTCAGGTTCTGCGTCGGGTAGCCGAGACATATCACGGCCCCGTTTTACAACGCCGGTAATGGACCCGTTGTGTCCGGCTTCCCACGGACCTGATCAGCACCCGCATCGATCAAAGCGACATGCTCTTTATGCGGCCTGCGAAGAGGCTGAAACCTCTTCGCAGGCTCTCAGCATTTCGGCACGTCGGCATTTCAAGTCCCCGGCCCGAGAGCCGGGGCGAGTCCTGAGCTCAGGTCTAACTCTTAGGATTCGAGTACGAAAGTGACCTCGATGTTCACCCTGTAGCCAGTAATGTTGCCGTCCTCGATCAGTATGTTCTGGTCCTTGATCCAGGCCCCCTCGACGCCGCGCAGCGTCGACGTGGCGCGGGTCACGGCCTGCTGGATGGCGTCCTCGAAGCTGGTGTCCGAGGTTGCGCTCAGTTCGGTTACCCTTGCTACCGACATATATCCTCCTTCGTCCTGGCCTGCCTGCGATTGCTCCCAAAATCACTACTACCCTCGCCAACAAAAAATAAACGCCTCGAACGGCGTGGTTTCGGGACAGAAACCCCGACGCATGATACCCAAACGCTGTAGGGGCGGTTCGCGAACCGCCCCTACAATTCGGCCGAGAGCACGATGTCGCCCGTCGGCTGCTCCGAGCCCCCGGCGGGCTCTACGGTCACCGCTATCGTGTCGGCCTTCTCGATGGAGTTCGTGACCGGCGTCGCCGTCATGTTCCCGTCGGGTTGGAAGAGGCCGCTGGGCTCGGGCGCGTCGCCCTTTATGACCCAGATCTGGCACGTCCGGTCGTCGGGCACCGAAGGCATGTTCTTCGCCACCAGGATCACCTGGTTCTCGTCTATGAAGGCGAGTTCTGCGTTGGCGCCCTGGTCTGCCCATGAGCCTGCGAGCTGGATCGTCGGGCTTTGCTGGATCTGACGTTGGTCCTGCGCGTCCTGAACCTTGACTTGCAGGTTTGCTACCTGACCCTGCGCGTTCTGGACCTGGCCCTGCAGATCCTGAACCTGGCTCTGCAACAGCACGTTCCACGAGAGCAAGCCGATCACTAGCAACGCCGCCGCCCCGAGGGCGAGGCCCCTGGCGCCGATATACTGCCCGAACCTTGCGAACGCGGATGGTCGCCTGTCGCGGCGGGGCGCTGCCTCGGCCTCCACCACCTCCATGATCCTGCTGCGGAGCTCATCGGGTGGTTCCAGTTCGTGCGGGGAGAAGGCGAGCAGGCCGGCGACCGCGCCGAGCTCGTCTATCTCGGCCTGCCGCTCCGGATGGGCCGCGAGGTAATCCTCGAAGTCGCGTCTCTCCTCCTCGGGCAGGGCGTCGAGGACGTAGGCGTCTTTGAGATCTTCGAAGCGTTCGTTGTTCATCTCGCTCATCTCGGCACCGCCGCGCCTCTCGATTCGAAGTGGTCCCTGATCTTTTTTAGCCCCAATCGCATCCGGCCCTTGACCGTCCCCAGAGGCAAGCTGAGTAGCTGGGAGATCTCGACGTGTGTATACCCCGAGAAGTACGCAAGCTCCAGTATCTTTAGCTGTTCGGTCGGCAGCGCGTTCAACGCCTCCCTGACCTGATCGCGCTGTGAGTTGCGCCAGGTCTCCGCGAAGGCCTCGCTCGGCTGGGAGCGCGGGGCGGAGGCTTCGATCCTATCCTGAGTCCTGCGCCGGCTGGCGTGAGAGCGGAGTTGATCTATGCCGCGGTTGTGGACTATGGAGAGGATCCAGGTCCGCACGCTGCCCCTATCCGCCCGGTAGCTGCCCGCCCCGCGCCACACTTTCAAGAACGCGTCCTGCGCCAGATCCTCTGCCGCCTGATGGTCCCCCATCATCCTGTAGGCCAGGGAGAAAGCCGCGCGCCTGTGACGGTCGTAGAGCGCGGCGAAAGCGTCGGCGTCGGACGCCTCGACCAGGGAGATTAAATCCTCGTCCGCTAGAATAAGATACTGTCGTGCTCCGTCCGCCATACCCACATTCTACGGTAATGCTGCCAGGCTGGATCATCCACGCTACCTGCCCGCCCCACAGGCAGAGCTAGACAGTAGGCAGGTCGCTCCTCGACCATTGGCAAACGTCTCGCAAATTTCGTCCGTTACCGCCAAAGTCGATTCAGGAGAGCACCTGACCTCAGCGTGCTAAGATCTCTCCGGGACTAACTGTGTCCCGGAGAGATCTCGCCCCCGACCTGACTGAGGACGGATTTGCGGCTGAGCGTTCTTTCGAGCGGTAGCTCGGGCAATGCGACATACATGGAGACCGACTCCGGCGGCCTCCTGGTGGACGCCGGCCTCTCACGCCGCCGCATAGAAGCCCTCCTCTCCCGAATCGGCAGGAACCTCGAGGATGTAGGAGCGATACTCCTGACGCATGGGCACGCCGACCATACCTGCGGCGTGCGCTCCGTGGTCCGCGACCGCGGCATACCGGTCTTCGCAGCGCCCGGTGTCGGCGAGTCCCTCGGCGCGAAGACGGTGGCCCCGGGAGAGGAATGCAACGTCGGCGGCCTGACGGCGACCTTCTTCGAGGTTCCTCACGACTCGCTAACCTACGGCGTGCGTGTTGCCGACGGAGAGGGCGCAGTGGCGATGGCGACGGACCTCGGGGAGGCCGGCGTCGAGGTGCTGCGGTGCATGCGGGGTGCTGAGGCGGTGGTACTCGAAGCGAACCACGACTACGATTGGCTCAGGCGGGGACCCTATTCGGCGAACCTCAAGCGCCGTATCTCCTCCAGGCACGGTCACCTCTCCAACCGGCAGGCCGCCGACGCCGCCGTCGCGCTGGCGCCCCTCGGGCTCAAGGACCTCGTCCTCGCCCACCTCTCCAAGACCAACAACTCCCCGACCCGCGCCTGCGGCACCGTGTACGGCGCGCTCAGGGGGGCCGGCCACGGGAATGTCAGGGTCAGGGCCGCAATCGCCGGCCATCCCACGCCCTGGATCGATGTAGGAATCCCTCTCCAGGCCGCCGAAGATATCTACCGCTACGACGAGAAGGACGCCGCAGGCCAACTCTTCGGTATCGAGTGATCCGTCGCTGCACCCTAGTCTGCGTCGGAAAACCGAGAGGCTGGACCGCCGAAGCCTCGAAAGACTACGAAAAACGCTTGCGCCGCTACTTCCAGCTAGACGTCCTCGAGGTCGCCGAGGAAGACATCAATCGCCGGTCTCGCCGGGAAGTACTCTCCGCCGAAGGCGGCAGTATCCTGAAGCGCCTCCCCACCGAGGCATACGTCATCTCCCTGGACAGGGAGAGAGGCAATCAACACCCATCAGAAAAACTCGCCCGCAAGCTCGAAGACCTCGGCATCTCAGGCCGAAGCCACGTCGCATTCGTGATCGGGGGGACCCTGGGCCTCTCTCCCGACGTACTACAAAGATCTAACGAACTCTGGTCCCTGGGCAACATCACCCTCCCTCACGCCCTCGCCAGAATCGTTCTCCTCGAACAGATCTACCGCGCAACCAAGATAAACCGCAACGAGAAATACCACTGGTAGCTCCGCTTCGCTCCGCAGGCATCAGGTTTCAGGCGTCAGGACGGTTTCGTTGGCCCGACTTGGGAACTCACTGTCGTGAACGTGAATGTACGCCGGCCAGAAAGTTGAGACCTGATGCCTAAATCTGACTGCTAGAATACTCGTATGCGAGTGCAGTTAGATAGGTTCGAGGACAATGGTTGGGTCGTACTCATGCCCTACCCTGACGGGCGCCGGGGCTTCGACGTGCCGCGCGAGTTGCTACCCGAGGAGGTCTCCGCGGGGGACGTCTTCGAGGTCCGCTTCGAGTTCGACGAGGGGGAGACCCTGCGGATCGCCGAGGAGAACAGGCGGCTACTCGACGACCTGCTCGGGGGTGAGGGATGAGCTTCGAGGAACGCCTGGCGGCCGCCGTGCGGGCGGCCGTAGGGAGCGTCTACGGGGTGGAGCTCGATGGCGTGCACGTCGAGCGGCCCAACGACCCGAGCCACGGAGACTTCGCCACAAACGTCGCCCTCGCCAACGCGAGAGTCTTGCGGCGCAACCCGAGGGAGGTCGCCGAGAACCTCGTGGGTGCGCTCGACGTGCCGTTCGTGAGTGAGGCCGGGGTCGCGGGACCGGGGTTCGTCAACTTCAGGTTGTCTACGCAGGCGCTTTGGGACCAGGTCGGTTCGTTGCTCTGGGAGGGTGACCTCTACGGCCGGCAGAAGCCTTCGGGAGACCCCGTCCTGCTCGAGTTCGTCAGCGTCAACCCAACGGGGCCCATGCATGTCGGACACGGGCGCCAGGCGGCCTTCGGGGACTCGCTGGCAAGAATCATGCAGGCCGCTGGCACGAACGTCTCCCGAGAGTACTACTTCAACGACGGGGGGAACCAGATCAGGCTCTTCGGCGAGTCGATCGCCGCGCGCTACGCCGCGCTCTTCGGGGAAACCTGGCCAACGTCTGACTCTAAGGCAGCTTACAGTGGCGATTACACGCGGGAGATAGCGGAAGACATCGCCGGGGCGCACGGCCGCGGACTTCTGGAGATGGACCGCGAAGAGGCCCTGCGGGAGATCACCGCCTTCGCGACGCGCTGGTGTATGGACGATATCAAGCGCACCCTGGCCCGCGTAAGGGTCCGCTTCGACACCTTCTTCAACGAGAAGGACCTCTACGAATCCGGCGCCGTTAAGGAGGTCGTCGGGGAACTCGCAGTGGGCGACAACGTGTACGAGAGCGAGGGTGCCCTGTGGCTGGCGACGTCCAGGTTCGGCGACGACAAGGACAGGGTGCTACTCAAGAGCGACGGGTCGTATACGTACATGGCCCCCGACCTCGCCTACCACCGCGACAAGTGGGCCCGCGGTTTTCGGACCGCGGTAGACGTGCTCGGCGCCGACCACGCCGGTTACCCGCCGCGCGTCAGGGCCGGCCTCGTGGCGCTCGGGTTGCCCCGCGAGTTCCTCGACGTGGAGCTGGTCAGGCTCGTCAAGCTCGTGCGGGAGGGCGAACAGGTCAAGTTCAGCAAGCGGGCCGGTAACTACGTGGCCCTCGACGAGCTGCTGGACGAGGTGGGGGAGGACGTGGCCCGCTACTTCTACGTGCGTTCCTCCCACAAGACCGAGATGAACTTCGACCTGGACCTCGCCATAAAGCAGTCGGACGAGAACCCCGTCTTCTACGTGCAGTACGCCCACGCCCGCATATCCAGCATCTTCGAGCGGGCCGGCATGAGCCCCGAGGACCTGGGTGAGATCCCGGCCGGAGATCTCGCGCCCGAAGAGCGTCTGCTCGTGCTCGAGCTACTGGACTTCCCGCGCGTGATCGAGAACGCCGCCGTCAAACGCGAGGTGCACCCGATCCCGACGTACCTCGAAACCCTCGCCACGCGCTTCCACCAGTTCTATACCGTCCATCGCGTGCTGGTCGACGACGAAGCGACGAGGCAACGCCGGCTCGCCCTGTGCGCCGCCACGAAGACGGTCTTGCGCAGCGGTCTCGGCCTGCTCGGGGTGAACGCGCCAGAGAAGATGTAAGGTCACGATTTGCCTTTCTCCAGCGGGCACGTATCGGAATGATGGCTGCCGGTGAGGGCAGCCGCAGGAGGAACGGTGAAGAAACTACTCGACGAACATACAATCCGAACCCCTGACAAGCGAGGCCGTAGGCCGAAGCGTGCCGACAAGCGGAGCCCGAAGGGCGCAGCGTGCTACTATACTTTTCGAGGCATTTCTATTCAATCGAATCGGGGAGCGTATGGGCGCGCGGGGCCGGATGGTTATCTGTCAGATCAGCGACATCCACTGCGGTAGTCCCTACTTCATACCCGACCTGCTGGAGCGTTCGATCCTCGAGATCAACGACCTAGATCCCACGGCTGTCGTGGTGTCGGGCGATCTGACGAACGCAGGTTACCGTCAGGAGTTCGAGGAGGCGGCCGAGTACATCAGGCGCATCCATTGCGAGCGGATCGTTGTGATCCCTGGCAACCACGACTCGCGCAACGTCGGCTACATCCACTTCGAGCGCCTCTTCGGGGAACGGTACTCGGTTCTGGACTTCGAGGAAGCCGTCATGGTCGCCGTCGACTCCTCAGAGCCCGATCTGGACGAAGGGCGGGTGGGGCGCGAGCACTACGAGTTCATCCAAACGACCTTCGCCGGGGCCGAGGACAAGCTAAAGATCTTCGTCATCCACCACCACCTGATCCCCATCCCCGGCACGGGCAGGGAACGGAACATCATCTACGATGCGGGAGACGTTCTGGAACTGCTCGCCGACACCGAGGTCGACCTCGTCCTCTCCGGGCATAAGCACGTGCCATACTCCTGGAAGCTCGAGAACATGTTCATCGTCAACGCAGGGACCGCCTCGACCACGCGGCTCAGGGGCAACACGCGTCCCTGCTACAACATCATAGAGATCGAGGACGACCGGGTGATGGTCTTCCGCAAGTACCCTTTCAAGGACAGGGAGCTGATCGTGGACTTCGACGCGGCGACCCACCGGTACCAGCACTACGAGGAGGTCCACGGCGACGGCCGTCCGGCGGACAACCGCGAGCGTCCCACCACGAGCTAGACCTTCATGCGGGCGCTGTTCCTGATCGACGGCGAGCACTACCCTCCCGTCGTCCTCGACGCGATGCAGAGCGTGCGACGATCCCTCGACGCCACTGGCGTCGCCGCGGCCTTTCTCGGTGGGACCGAGAAGATCAAACCCGGCACCGATTACGGCGTCCCCCTAATCAAGGGCGAGGATCCGGTCTCCGCGGTAAAGCGGGCGCTCTCGGAGTACGAGGTGGACGTCGTCATAGACCTCTCCGACGAGCCCGTAATCGGCTATAGAGAGCGGATGAGGATCGCCTCCCTAACCCTCCACGCCGGGGCGCGCTACCTCGGCAGCGACTTCGAACTGAGGCCCCCTGACCTTCGCCCCGTCTCGACCAAGCCTTCTCTGGCCGTGATCGGGACCGGCAAAAGGGTAGGAAAGACGGCGGTTTCGGGCTACCTGGCGCGCCTCCTCGCCCGCGAGGGCTTCGACCCAGGTGTGGTCTCGATGGGCCGCGGCGGACCCCCTCATCCCGAGGTCATCGAGGGACACGAGCTGGAGGTCGGGAGCGAGTATCTCCTCGAGGCCCTCGGCCGCGGGGCGCACGCCGCCAGCGACTACTACGAGACGGCGGCCCTGAGTCGCGTCACCACCGTCGGATGCCGCAGGTGCGGCGGCGGTCTCGCCGGGGAGCCCTTCGTCTCGAACGTGGTGGAGGGGGCCGAGATCGCCAACGACCTCGACACGAGCTTCACGGTCTTCGACGGGTCGGGGGCCGCCATGCCGCCGATAGACGTCGAGCGGCGCGTGCTCGTCGCCGGGGCCAACCAGGACCCCGAGTACATCGTCGGTTTCCTCGGAACCTACCGGCTGCTCCTCTCCGACCTCGTCCTCCTCACCATGGCCGAGGAACCTATGGCAGGACCGGAGAAGGTTCATGGCCTCGTGCAAGCGATCCAGGAGGTCCGTACCGATCTGACCGTAATCCCCACGGTCTTCAGGCCGCGACCGGTAGGAAAGATCGAGGGCCTGAAACTCGGCTACGTCTCGACCGCGCCGCCCGCCGTCCTCGATACGCTCGCCACACATCTCGAGGAGCACTACGGCTGCGAGGTACTCGCCACCTCGGGGAACCTCTCTGACAGGGAGAAGCTGGCTGCGGACCTCGACGCGATGTCTGGGGTAGAGGCCTATCTTACGGAGATAAAGGCCGCCGCCGTGGACGTGGTTACGCGCAGGGGCTCCGTGGAGAGGAAGCCCGTCCTTTACTGCGACAATGATCCCGTAGGCGAAGGCCTCGACAGGGCGCTTCTCGGGCTGGCGCGGGAGGCCGTGGCGCAGAAGCCGACGTGAGCTGGTGGTCGCCGCGCTGGCGCTGGTGTATAATTAGCCGGTAAGATACGTTGGTCTCAGGCAAGGGGCCATTCCGCACGTTTCGACGCAGACCCAGTCACGAGAGCGTTCCGTGGCATGCGGTCCATCTTGGTGGGTATGGAGGTTCGGTGAGAGCCCATTAACGTTACCGATTCCCATTCCGGGTCTATAGCTTCGGCTGCCGTCGAGTACGCTGCCGTAACCGAACGGGTCGCGCTGAAGGTGGCACATCTCGAAGGCTCAGGCGATTCGGAGCGGGCCTACACTCTCGCCACGGAGGCAATCCGCGAGGAGTTGGGGAGGGTTCCCGTCGCCGGCAGGGTGACGGTGCTGCGCGAGCAGCGCCTGGACGAGAAGGGGCGGGTCAGGGCCCCGAAGAGCCACCCCGGGATAGTGAGCCCGGGCGACGCGCTCGGGACCGGTGGCCCCGACGCAGACCTAGCGGTCGAGCCCATCGAGGGTTTGGAGCTGCTCGTAAAGGGGCAGGAAGGGTCGATCTCGGCGGTCGCAGCGGCCCCGATGGGGGGTATGCTCAGGACACCGGACATGTACATGAGCAAGTTGATCGTCGGCCCTGGGGCGAGGGGCAGCATCGATATAGACGCGCCCGTCTCGGAGAACATAGAGGCGATAGCCAGGGCCCTTGGCCGAAGGGCGTCGGAGATAACCGTCGCCGTCCTCGACCGCGACAGGCACGAGGGTCTCATAGAGGAGATCAGGGAGACGGGAGCGCGCATCCAGATAAGGCCGGAGGGCGACCTGACCCCAGCCATCGCTGTCGGGATGCGCGGGGCAGACCTGCACGCCATCATCGGCATCGGTGGGGCCCCTGAGGGTATCCTCGCCGCCGCGGTCATGCAGTGCCTCGGCGGGGAGATGCAGGCCAGGATGTGGCCGACGCAACGCTCGCAGGTCGAGCAGCTCAGGGAGTACGGCTTCGTCGACCCCGAGCGCAAGCTCGAGCTGGACGATCTCATCCGGGGCCAGGACGTCGTCTTCGCCGCGACCGGGATCACCCCAGGAGAGTCCCTCCAGGGGGTGAGGTACTTCCGGGGCGGGGCGCGGACGCATACGGTCGTCATGACGACCGAGCCTCGTGTGGTAAGATTCATGGACACAATCCACGCCCTAGAGCCCGAGGCCGGGCGGCGGGGCTTCCAGCTTTGACAGACCTGCAGAGTAACCGGATAGAAGACGATTTTCGCATCGTAAACAGGAGAGGTGGAGTACAAACATGACCGAACGAGCTACCCTGGAACGCAAGCGCCTGAGCGATCTGCACCAGATCGCCTCCCAGCTAGGGATAAAGCAGTACCGCAAGTACCGCAAGCCCGAGCTGGCGGAGATGATCTACAAGGTCGCAACCGAGCAGGCGGCGAGCCAGCAGGACGAAAGTACGACCAACGGGGGTACGACAGCGACGGCCACCCAGGAAGTCCCCATTACAGCAGACGTGCCAAACGGCGCGACGGAGACGCCCACCGCCGCACCCGTCGACGGCCCCGGCGAGGCTGACACGAACCTGGCCACCACCGAGGAGGTCGAGCGCCAACGTCAGGACCGGAGCCGCGGCGACCGCAAGAACGGCCGTCAGAACCGCCGTCAGGAGCAGCGCGGCGACAGGGACGCCAAGGACGGCGAGGAGAACTTGCAGAGCGGCATACTCGACGTCTTGCCCGACGGCTTCGGGTTCCTCAGGACAGGGGGCTATAGCCAGAGCAAGGGCGACGTCTACGTCTCGACCAGCCAGATCAAGCGCTTCAACCTGAGGCGCGGAGACGAGATCACGGGTCAGATCCGTCCCGCCCGCGAGGGCGAGAAGTACCCGGCGATGGTACGCATCGAGACGGTTAACGGCCAGGAGCCGCAGAAGGGCCGCTGGCGCCCGAACTTCGACGACCTGACGCCGCTCTACCCGATGGAGCGGCTGCGCCTGGAGTGGAAGCCGAACGATATAGCCCCGCGCGTGATCGACCTGGTCGCCCCGATAGGTAAGGGCCAGCGCGGAATGGTCGTCTCCCCGCCCAAGGCGGGGAAAACGACGATCCTCAAGCAGATAGCCCAGTCCATCGCGGCCAACTACCCCGAGACGAAGCTCTTCGTCGTGCTCGCCGACGAGCGCCCGGAGGAGGTCACGGACTGGGAGCGCAGCGTGGAGGAGGCCGAGGTCGTCGCCTCGACCTTCGACCAGCCGGCAGATAACCACATCGCCGTCGCCGAGCTCGTCCTAGAGCGCGTCAAGCGCCTGGTCGAGGAAGGCGAGGACGTGGTCGTGCTGCTTGACGGCATCACCAGACTCTCGCGCGCCTACAACCTCGCCGCCCCCGCCTCGGGACGTATCCTCTCGGGTGGCGTCGACTCGGCAGCGCTCTACCCGCCGAAGAAGTTCTTCGGCGCCGCGCGCAACATCGAGAACGGCGGGTCCCTGACCATACTTGCTACCGCGCTCGTCGAGACGGGCAGCAGGATGGACGAGGTCATCTTCGAGGAGTTCAAGGGCACGGGAAACATGGAGCTGAGGCTCGACAGGAAGCTGGCGAACCGCAGGATCTACCCGGCCATCAACATCGAAGACTCTTCCACGCGTAAGGAAGAGCTGCTCATGGAGCCGTCCGAGGCCCAGAGGGTCTGGCAGGTCCGGAGCATCCTCAACGCCCTGGACAGCGCACAGAAGATAGAGCTCCTGATCCAGAAGCTCAAGGAGACCCGTACGAACCCCGAGTTCCTGCGCGAGCTCCAGCGCGTCCGCGGCTAGGACCGCTTCGCTGCCCAGGGAGTAGGGAGTAGGGTTTGCTTTTCCCGACTCCCTACTCCCGGTTTTCCAGGGTGGCTGCGGTAGAATGAGCGAGTACCGACGATAGCAGGAGGCAAAGAATGAAAACTGGCATACATCCGGAGTACACGACGACGTTGGTGCGTTGCATGTGCGGCAACGAGTTCGAGACGCGCTCGACGGCGGGGGACACTATTACGGTTGACCTCTGCTCCGAGTGCCATCCGTTCTACACGGGCAAGCAGCGCATAGTCGACACCGGCGGACGGGTGCAGCGGTTCCAGAACCGCCGCCAGGCCCGCCAGAACAGGCAGTAAGGCCAAACAAGTGAGGGTCGGCGGACAGGCCATAATGGAGGGCGTCTTGATGCGCTCCCCCAACTTCTGGGGGATGGCCGTCCGCGCGCCCTCCGGGGACGTAGACCTGCGGGCGGAGCGGTTCCGCTCTATAACCCGTCGCAGCAAGCTGTTCCGCCTCCCGATAATCAGGGGCGCCCTCTCTCTGGGGGAGACGCTGTGGCTCGGCATGAAGGCGCTCACCCTCTCGACGAACATAGCGCTCGGCGAGGAGGAGGAGCTGTCCAAAAAAGAGATCGCGGGCACCCTCATCTTCGCGCTGGTGCTCGGGTTCGGGCTCTTCCTCGTCGCCCCCGTCCTCGGGACCAAGGGGCTAGGGTCTTTGATCGGCGCCAACATCGAGAACCCTGTGCTTTTCAACCTTATCGAGGGTGTGATCAGGATCGCGATCTTCGTCGCTTACCTGCTAGGCATCACCCTTATTTCCAAGGACATCAAGCGCTTCTTCGGCTACCACGGCGCCGAGCACAAGGCGATAAAGGTCTACGAGCGGGGTGAGGAACTGATCCCCGAGAACGCCCGCAAGCTGAATACGAGCCACGTCCGCTGCGGGACGAGCTTCGTGCTCTACGTACTGGTGCTTTCGATACTCGTCTTCTCGCTGCTAGGGGTCGAGGGGTGGCTGTACATGATAGCGAGTCGGGTCGTCGTGATCCCGCTCGTGGCAGGCATAGCGTTCGAGTTCATCATGTGGAGCGCGCGGCACCAGGACAGCGCCGTGGTGCGGGCTCTCGTCTGGCCCGGTCTGCAGATGCAGAAGCTGACCACGCGCGAGCCCTCGGACGACATGGTCGAGGTCGCGATAGCTTCTCTAAAGAAGGTCCTCTCGATGGAGAAGGAAGCGGAGATCGAGCCCAACGAGGCTACGAGCAAACTGGTGATTTGAATTGGATAGTCAGGTAGTCAAGCTGGCCGAGGAGACGCTCGGCCGCTACGACGCGTTGATGAAAGAACTCTCGGACCCGAACATCTACGACGACCAGCGGCACTACGCCGAGGTCGCCAGGGAGCACGCGCGTATGCGGCGCGGGGCCGAGATGTCTAGGGAGTTGCTCGACGCCGTCGAGGCCGAGCGGGACGCTCGCGAGCTCATCCCCCAGGCTGAGAACGCGGAGGAGCGCGAGTTCTTCGGGGCGGAGGCGAGGGAGGCGGAAGAGCGAATAGAAGCCCTCTCCGAGGCCATTCGGACGGAGCTCATCGACCGCGACCCGAACGACGACAAGGACGTAATCATCGAGATCCGGGGTGGCGCAGGCGGCGACGAGGCGGCCCTCTTCGCCGGCGAGTTGCACGACATGTACACCCGCTACGCGGACCGACTAGGTTTCAAGCACCGCACCCTCTCGTCCAGCCCCGCCGAGGTCGGCGGGTACAAGGAGGTCGCCGTGGAGATCAGCGGCGACAGGGCCTACTCGGTCTTCAAGCATGAGGGCGGGACGCACAGGGTACAGCGGGTCCCGAAGACCGAGAGCCAGGGCCGCATACACACCTCGACGGCGACCGTGGCCGTCCTGCCCGAGGCCGAGGACGTCGAGGTCCAGATCAACACCGGAGACCTCGAGGTAGACGTCTACCGTTCCAGCGGTCCCGGTGGACAGAGCGTGAACACGACGGATTCTGCGGTCAGGATCACGCACAAACCAACGGGCCTCGTCGTGACCTGCCAGAACGAGAAGAGCCAGCTCCAGAACAAAGAGCAGGCCATGAAGATTCTGAAGTCCCGCCTCCTCGAACGCGAGATGCGCGAGCGGGCCGAGCAAGAAGGCGCCCTCCGCCAGGCGCAGGTCGGCACGGGGGACCGCTCCGCCAAGGTCCGCACCTACAACTTCCCGCAGGGGCGCATAACCGACCACCGCGTCGGTGTCACCTCCCACAACCTCGAGGCCACCCTCGGCGGCGACCTCGAGGAGTTCACGCAGGCCCTCGCCGCCAAAGAGAGGGCGGACAAGCTCGCCGCCGAGGCAGCCGGAACCCCGGGCTAGAACCGTGTCTATGGGCGAGGCCGGCGCCAGGGAAACCGCCAGGCGCGCCGCGGCGAGACTAAAGAGTGCCGGCGTCCCCGAGCCCACCGCCTCGGCAGAGGTCCTGCTCTCCGAGTTGCTGGGGACGGGACGCGCAGAGCTCGCGGTCTACGAGACGCCGCTAACCGAGGAGCAGGCCTCGCTGTACGGGGCCTGGATCTCCCGCCGCGAAAAGCGCGAGCCCGTGCAGCGAATCCTTGGCTACGCGTACTTCAGAAACCTCGTCCTCGACCTCAACAAAGACACGCTCATCCCGCGTCCAGACACCGAGAGCGTCGTGGACCTGGCGCTGGAGCGAATCGACTCGCGCGGCTACCCTTGCGTGGTGCTCGACGTGGGCACGGGCTCCGGGGCCATTGCGATCTCCATCGCCCAGGAACGCCCCCGCTGCGAGGTCCACGCCACGGAGATCTCCGAGATCGCCCTCGAAGCAGCGAAGAGCAACGCTGACCGTAATGGGACAGGCGTGCGTTTTCACCTCGCTGACGTGGCCTCCGGTCTGGAGTCTCTGCTGAAGAAGGTCGACCTCCTCGTCTCGAACCCGCCTTATGTGGATGAGATCAGCGCCCCCAGCCGGCTTGCGCCGGAGGTGAGGGAATGGGACCCGCCTATCGCCCTCTACAGCGGTGAGGACGAGCTCGGGTTTTTCAGGCGCATCTTCGATGAGACGCCGCCCCTGCTAAAGGAAGGCGCTGACGTTGTCCTGGAGATAGGGGACGACCAGGCCGAGAAGGTGCTGAGTCTCGGTGAGAGGGCAGGCTTCGTACCGCTCGGCGAACGTAACGACCTCGCTGGCACGCCACGGGCCGTGCTGTTGAGGTGGGGGTGAGGACCGCCTCGCCCCAGGAGGCCGTCGCCGCCCTGAAGTCAGGAAAGGTCGCTCTCGTGCCTACGGAGACGGTCGTCGGGCTCGTCGCCGCGGAGTCGGGGCTGTCCCGCGTGCGCGAGATCAAAGTCAGGGACGCAGACAAGCCCATCGCCCTGCTCTGTATCTCGGCCGAAGAGGCCTTCGAATTGGCGGAGAACGTACCTCCGCTCGCGAGGCGACTCGCCGATCTCTACTGGCCGGGTCCTCTGACGCTGATCCTGGATCTCCAGCATGGAGGGACCATCGGATTGAGGGTGCCCGCCGGCGGGGCCGTGCGGGAGCTACTCGCCGCCTACGACGGCCCGCTCTACGCCACGAGCGCGAACCTCTCCGGCGAGCCAGCCATGGCCGCGCCCGAGGAAGTGGACCCGCGGGTACTCGATGCCGTGGACGTCATCGTCGAAGGAGCCTCGGGAAGCGGCGAAGCGTCGGCAGTAGTCGACCTTTCCGGGGGCAACGTGCGGCTCGTCCGCGCCGACGGCCAACTGTCCATCCAGAAGCTGAAGAATCTCGCGGATAAGGTTGACGCAACATAAAGCTGACAAGCTGAAATGCTAAAACCGAAAGGTGCCGACATGACCGGCAGACTGAAGCTCTATTTACGCTCGTATCCGGTCCCTGACGACATGAAGGCGCATGCCTCAGCGGTAGAAGAGGACGGATGGGACGGACTACTTCTCAACGACACGCAGAACCTTGGTATGGACGTCTTCGGATCGCTGTATCTGGCCGCGTCCGCCACCTCGCGGCTCGAGCTCGGGACGGCCGTGACCAACCTCGTCACCCGGCATCCCGCCGTTATGGCCTCGGCGTTCGCAACCCTTCATCACGTCTCCGGGGGACGCGCCCACATCGGCGTCGGCCGGGGCGACACGGCCCTCGAGTTGGTCGGGATCAATCCTCCTTCCGCGAGCCACTTCGAGGCGCTAGTCGACAACCTCCAGAATTACCTGCGGGGTAACGCCGTCGACGTCGAGGGGTTCCGAGCCACCTTACGTGGCTGCCGGTCGAAGGAGAATCGAAAGTCCCTGTCGTCGTGTTCGGCTCGGGACCGCGCGTAATCGATATCGGCGCCAGGATAGGAGACAGGATCACCGTCGCAGTTGGCGCCGAGCCCGAGAGGATCGGGTGGGCGGTCTGGACGGCTCGGAAGGCAAGGGAGGACGCAGGCCTGGACCCTGACGCCATCGACATCGGCGCGTTCGTCGTCGTCGCCGCGGGGACGGATCAGAGGTCGCTCGACGAACTCGTCAAGGGCAACGCGAGCATCTCGGCCCACTTCCAGCGTGACGTAACGTCGTCGCTCCCGCACTCGGATGCCACGGTCGTCGAGGAGGTCACCAGCCGCTACGACAACTACCACCACGGCATGGAGCACGCGGCCCAGGCCGAGGTTCTGCCCGCGGATTTCCTGGACCGGTTCTGCGTTATCGGCGCCCCCGACCACTGCATCGAAAGGCTCTGCGAACTGGTCGATCTCGGCCTCTCCCACCTGGTCTTCGTCGGTGGTTCCAGCGACATCGAGGCCTCGGTCAGGGAGCGCTCGGATTCCCTCGTCGCCAGTGAAGTCCTGCCCGCCTTGCAGGCGCTTTCGTAGTCAAACCCTCACCATCCTCAGGAGAACGATGGGCAAGGAACAATTCTCGTACCGGATCACCAGGAACGGGAAGCTGTTCGTCTACTGGCACGGAAAACAGGGCAAGCGCGAGATCGTACTCTCCGGAACGCGGGCCGAAAAGCTCATCAGAGAACTGCCGGTGATGACCCCCGATGAGCAGCAACTCGCCCTCGCCCGCGCCACGGGCAACTTCAAACGCGGCAACGAGCGCCCGGTCCGCTAGCGCCATAGGTGTCAACCTACAGGCAGCAGGCATTAGGATTCGCGCTGGGCAATGAAGATCTCCCCCTACAGCAGCTTGCAATGGGATTGAACCCCATTGCAAGCATTTCAGCCGGTCAGCAAGTCAGGTATTTGTTCTTGCTGATTTGCTGACTAGCTGCAATGCTGACTTGCGGCAGGCGCTGTTCGCCTACCAGTAGACCCGGCTGCAGCTTCTCAGTCTACCAATCGCGCGAACTTCGGGTGTGGTGAATTCTCCGACGTTCGAAAGATCCCGTTTGAGTGATTTACGGTGCCTCTTCGGGCCGGTAGGATGTGTTCGTTACGTGATCTACAAGGAGGGTGCGTCATGTCGGTGGAAGAGAACAAGGCCATGTTTCGGCGCACCTACGAGGAGCTGCTGAACCGGGGGGACCTCGACGTCGCAGACGAGCTCGTCGCTCCCGAGTTCATAAACCATGAGGCCCCTCCCGGAAGGGACCGCGGTCCGGAGTCGATGCGAGGACTGGCCACAATGCTGCGAACGGCCTTCCCAGATCTACACTTCGAGATCGAGGAGTTGGTCGCCGAAAGGGACACGGTTGCAGGCCGCTTGACTATGAGCGGCACTCACGAAGGGCCGTTGATGGGCACGCCACCGACGGGGCGCTCGGTGAGGCAGGACCACATGCACTTCGTGCGCTTTCAGGACGGAAAGGCCGTGGAACACTGGGGGGTGCGCGACGACCTGGGGATGATGCAGCAGCTTGGCGTCATATCCGAACCGGGGGAGCCTGAGCCTACGTAAGTAGCCTTTATCACCGGAGTGCGTGGAAGGTACCCTACAGCATCACTTGGTGCGCCGAGCAGCGATTAGCAGGTCGTTGAGCATGATCTAGGAGTGAAATGACCATTGAGATGCTCGATGTGCGGGGCGAAAGACCCCAAGATCGAGGCCACCGGGCACATCGAGGCTAAGTGATGCTGTAGGGAGGTAACAGCGTGTTGAAAAAGTCGGCCTCGAGGCGGTAGCGAGCACGATTCGGGCCCGAAATGTCCCAAAATCGGCCTATCGGTGGTTTGTTGATGTCGGGGAGGAGGCCAAATTGCGACTCGGGAAAGCCTGCTTTGTGGTCCAAGGAAGCGTACTTATGGGGCCAAGCGAGCCTATTTCGATCGATCCCAGCCCACATATCCCACTCCAACAAACCACCGGTATGTGGAACGACCCGCTGAACACTGCACCGTTGGAGTATTGGGAGACGAAAGGATCATAAAGAGGCTCAAATAGTGTGGCGAAAGGTGTCAAGATCGAGGCCGCTGAGCAATCCAGAGCTAACTGATCCTGTAGAGTAAATTCAGCGAACTTCGCCATGACGGCGTTCTAAGAAGTTCGTCCCGTCAACCGTGGGCGGGGTGCCCAGGGGTCTCGCCCAGACGTCTGCCGAGCTCTTCTGCCCGCTCCCTTGCCCGCTCTCGCGCCGCGTCTACTTGCGTCTCTTCGACGCCCTCTTCGCTGTGGGGACCGTCCCTGAGTTCCATGAGTTGCTTGCCGGCCTCGGTGTCCAGAACGGCCTCCATCGCTTCTTCGATGGGCTCCCCACGCCGCTGAGCCCGAGCCTTGGCCTGGCGCATCAGGACTTCGTTGGCCATCTCCGCGACGCTTTGATCCTCGCGCATGGTGCTCTCTCCTCCTTGCGAAAACCTTTCGCCTGGGGTGAGTATATAACCCAGGCCGGCTCCTCCGGTCCAAACGGGCCGTGGTCTGGAGCACCTTTTTCACCAGAGTGCGGTCTGTACCCCTTGGGCGGTACCTCCTCGTCGCCATGTACGCGGGCGACCGCCAAGTACAATGGTGGCGTGGGTTACCTGATTTCGGCAGCAGAGGGCCAGAGGAGCGTAAAGCTCACCGACCCCCAATGGCGGGCCCTCATCTACGTCGCCAGCAAGCATGGCTTCTCCGCCCCCCATCTCAGGCTCGAGGCAGAAGACGAAGCCTTAGAGGTGGACGAATCCGATGCCGAAGGATTGCGCGTCACCCTGGGTAAGGCCCTCGAAGCCCGCGACATAGAAGAGATAAGGACGCCGGGCGGCGAGCTGGACTACGACACCATCCAGCGCGTGCGTCATGTACTACTCTCTGAGGGTGTGCGTCTGGCCCGCTCACGCGCGTGGAAAGCTGGCGAATGAGCCCCCTGGGGCCGGTCCTATGGGCCTATTCACCCGAGTGCGTGGAAGGGGTCAGCCTGTTGAAAAAACTCCCTCTATGCCCGCTTCGACCCCAGATCGAGCACCAGCCACACCGTAATTGGGGCTTTTTGGAGCCTCTCGAGCCCGATGCGTAGTCACTGTGAGCTCAGCGCCGACTTTTTCAACACGCTGTTACCTCCCTACAGCTTCACTTAGCCTCGATGTGCCCGGTGGCCTCGATCTTGGGGGTCTTTCGCCCCGCACATCGAGCATCTCAATGGTCATTTCACTCCTAGATCATGCTCAACGACCTGCTAATCGCTGCTCGGCGCACCAAGTGATGCTGTAGGGATAATTCCCCGAAGTTCACGGTAGCAATCTCCGCCCGCTAGGATCGTCGGACTTAAGAACTGACCTTAGGAACCTTTAGGTAGGTAATCAGTGTCAAAGAAAATAGCGTATCCGCAATTTGTGCATGCAGCGTATGCGAATTGAGGATCGCTCTCAATGATGGGCTCGCCTGAGGGCTCTTCGATTGGGGCACCCTTCGGCAGGATCGTATTGGTTTGGCTGCAGATGGGGCAAACGAGAGGACCGGATTTTTTCACTTCCAGATGAGATGAGAACAAACCTAGGTCTTCTTGACGTTGGGAGTACATGGGTTCCCTTTCCTTAAGTAGTGGCCAAAACCATACTAACCGATCTCCTGTTGGAGAGAGACTGTATGAAAAGTAGTTGGAGAAGTGCCGATGGTGGGTCTTCGGTAGCACGAAACACCAAAATATGGCCCTCTGAGGCCGTTTTGTGCGCTTGGTGGGGTACCGATTCGACGCCTATCCGGAGTTTTCATACAGTCTCAGAGGAATCGTTATCGGAAGTTGGACTTCGGCTTTACGGAGTTCTGAGAAGTTGCTCTACGTTCGGTCGGGCGTGTCCGTTATGTCGCGGGGCCTGATCCACCCCCTAGAGAGGGCCATGCTCACGGCCTTCCCGCGCGAGGAAACACCGATCTTGGGGTAGATGTTGGCCAGGTGGCGCTTGACGGTTGCCTCCGAGAGGTGCAGCGAGGTGGCGATCTGGTGGTTGCTCATCCCGCGGGCGACCATCAACACCACCTCCAACTCCCTCCCAGAGAGGCCGTCGGCCTCGTCCGGTTCTGCCAAGAGGCTAGGGGGTACGACCATGACGACGTCTTCCTCCGGCCCAGTCGGGCTGCTGGCGGCGGTGTGAATGGCCGTGTGCAACTTCTCCATGGTGGCGCTCTTGATCAGGTAGGCGAAGGCCCCCAGCCCGATCAGCTCGCGCACTAGCCTCGTATAGTCGTACATGGTCACGATGATCACCCTGGGAACCGGCGAGTTCTCGAGCATACGCTCCATCGCCTCCCCCGCGCCCATGCCGGGCATCTCCACGTCCAGGAGCACCACATCGGGTTCTAGCTTCTTGGCGAGGGCCACGGCTTCCCGACCGTTCTGTGCCTCGCCGACGACCTCTATCTCCTCGTCGGTTTGGAGCATCTCCCTCACACCCTGGCGGAACATGGTGTGATCGTCGGCGATGAGCACCCTGACCCGGCTACGCGTGCTCGGGATCTCTCGCAAAAGCCCGTCCTCCTTTACGGTCAGCGCGTACGAAGCAGGATACTCTAACCACCGCACTTACGCCTTAGAGATCTCCAACGCGCACCGAACAGCCACCGTGCGCAGGCTTTATTCACCGGAGTGCGTGGAGCTCGACTTTAGCCAATTGGCAGAGAAAGGGGTAGGGTACGCTCGTCACCAGTCTCCGCTAAAAGAGGTGAGCGATGCGCACCCTACCCACCCAGATGATACGGGTTTTGCTCCCGTTCGTGCCACTGTTCTCCAAGCGCGTCTGGAAGCACGCTCAGGTGCTCCTGGCTGGCGCGATCCTCGCTCCGGGCGCAAGGACCGTAAGTTCCGCCCTGCGCGCGATGGGCTTGGACCAAGAGAAGTGCTTCCACCGCTACCACCGAGTGCTCAGCCGTGCCAGCTGGTCGAGTCGGAAGGTTAGTGGCGTGCTGTTGGGGTTGGTGGTGGAGGCGTTCGTGCCCGAAGGATCTCCTCTGGTGGTGGGCATCGACGAGACCTTGGAGAGACGCTACGGGAGGAAGATCTCTGCCAGGGGCGTCTACCGAGATCCGGTCCGTTCCACCCACGAGACCTTCGTGAAGAGCAGCGGCCTCAGATGGGTTTGCGCGATGCTGTTGGTGGAGGTTCCTTGGGCTTCGAGGGTATGGGCCTTGCCCTTCCTCTCGGCTCTGGCTCCTTCCGAGCGCTATGCCGCCCGGCGGGGTAGACGGCACAAGAAGATAACCGAATGGGCTTGGCAGCTGCTCTTGCAAGTCAGGCAGTGGTACCCACAGCGGGAGATTGTGGCCGTGGCCGATCGCGCCTACGCCTCGCTCAAACTGCTCGACGAGCTGCCGCAAGCTCTCCAATCCGATCACCTTCATAACCCGCTTGCGCTTGGATGCAGCCCTCTACGAACCGGCTCCGCCACGACGGTCCATCAGAGAGGGAGGCCGCGCCTCAAGGGCGAGCGCTTGCCTAACCTTTCTGTGGTGGCCGAAGAGGCGAACACCGTTTGGAAGCCGACCAAGATCGCTAACTGGTATGGGAGCGGGGAGCGTACGGTCGAGATCGCTTCCGACACAGCAGTGTGGTACTCCACGGGCTTGTTCGCCGTGCCCGTGCGTTGGGTTCTGATCCGTGATCCTGAAGGAAAGTTCAAGACCCAGGCCCTGCTGTGCACCGACCTCGATGCCGATCCTAAGAAGATCCTCTCCTGGTTTGTGATGCGCTGGCAGTTGGAGGTGACGTTCCAGGAGGTGCGTAGGCATCTGGGATTCGAGACGCAGAGGCAGTGGTCGGATATGGCGATCCGAAGGACCACACCTGCTCTGTTGGGGTTGTTCTCTCTGGTGACTTTGTTTGCGCATGGCCGGATGGTGCAGGCATCGGGCGTCTTCGGCGCCAGGCGGGCTGGTACCACAAGGCTCATCCGACCTTCGCCGATGCGCTCGCGTTGGTGCGATAGCAGCTGTGGGCCCAGGAGGAGGCTTTTTACGAGTTGCCTGTGCGCGGCGACACGATAAAAGTCCCGCGGGCGTTCATGGAACGACTAACCGATGCGGTCTGCTACGCAGCGTAATGGCTAAAGCCGAGCTTTACGGAGTTCTACGAAGTTCGGGCAGATAGCTTTTTTCGAAGTACCCTAAGGTGCCGGCGACGCTTCGCCAGAGTCCTCTCGCGGCGCCCGCATCGGACGCGAGCCCTTGACCGCGCTGATGACCTCGGCCAGGGAGGCGCTCTTGGCGAGGAAGGCGCTGGCCCCCATCCCCAAGAGCTCGCGCCTCAGGTGGGGCTGGTTATGCATCGTGAGTATCACGATCCCGGGCGGGGGATAGATCTCCCGCAGGATCAGCCCCAGCGCCTCTCTGCCTTCCATTACCGGCATCACAAGGTCAAGGACGACCACGTCGGGCCGCACTTCCCTGGCGAGCGCGACCGCTTGCGCGCCGTTTTCGGCCTCTCCGACGACCTCGATGCCCCCGTCGGTTGCGAGCATCTCCTTCAGGCCCAGGCGGAACTCGGCGTGATCTTCTGCCAGCACCACTCTTATGGGGTCTTCCCGTCCCACGTCGGCCGTTTCGCCAGTGCGCTGCATGCCATCGTTTATCGCACACTACCGCGCGAGTGACATGGCCCCAAAGATGCAAATACGGTTCGAGAGAGGGGGTGGAGGAGCAAGGACTCGTGGTCTCGGAGCGCTATAATCCGGCAGAGGCAATCGCTTGCAACCAAGCGGGCATACGAGGAGGGCTTCCGAGGGGCAAGAAGGAGGCGGTGGATGCCGGCTGAAGTGGGTAGGTCATGGTAGGACGTAAAGGAGGGCCACTGGCGGGACGAAATCTCCTGGCCCACCTCCCGGAGATGGTCACCATTAGCGACCGAGAGGGCAGGATCGTTTATGCTAACCCCGCCACCGAGCGCGTCTCCGGTTACACCCCCGAGGAGTTTCTGGCGCTCGACCCCTTCGAGCGGATGCACCCCGAAGACCGCCCCCGCTGCGAGGAGGCCTTCGAGGAGCTGGCGAACACCCCCGGCCTGAGCCTCCGCCTCGAGCACCGCGTCAGGCACAAGGACGGAACGTGGCGCTGGGTGGAATGGACGTTTGCCAGCCTTTTCGACGATCCGGACGAGGGCGGACTCCTCGCCACCGTACGCGATGTCACCGAGCGCAAGCGGGCGGAGGAAGCGTTGCGCTCCTCGGAGGAGAAGTACCATACGCTCTTCGAGTCCATCGACGAGGGGTTCTGTATCGTAGAGATGATCTTCGACAGGGCGGGCGATCCGGTCGACTACCGCTTCCTGGAAGTCAACCCGGCCTTCGAGCGGCACACGGGGCTGCACGGCGCCGCTGGCAAGCGGATGCGGGAGCTCGAGCCACGCCACGAGGAGCACTGGTTCGAGACCTACGGGCGCATCGCCCGAACGGGCGAGCCGGAGCGGTTCCAAAACGCGGCGAGGTACCTGGACGCCCGGTGGTACGACGTCTACGCCTTCCGTATCGGCGTCCCGGAGGAGCGCAAGGTCGCCATCCTCTTCACCGATATCACCCGCCGCAGGGAGGCCGAGGCCGAACGCCTCAGGCTTCACGCCCTGGAGGCCTCGGCTCGATCCGAGGCCTCGGAGCGCCAGAGGATCGGTCGCGAGCTTCACGACCGGGTGGCCCATACCATGGGTGTCGTCCACCAGAGCCTCCAGCTCTATACGGTCTACGCGAAGAGCGACCCGACGCGTGCCGCCGATAAGCTGAAGCGCGCCACGGAGGCCATCCAGTACGCCCTGGATCAGACCCGCGACCTCTCCACGCAACTCGCCCGACAGGGAACGAAGGAGACGCAAGAAGGGTTGGGAACAGCCCTTCGCGAGCTGCTGGACACCTACGTTCCCGAGGGCGTGGAGACGGCACTCTCGGTAGAGGGCGACGAGTCGTCCGTCCCCCCGCACGTCGCGGATCAGGCGTACCTGGTGATGAGGGAAGCCGTGCGCAACGCGGTCGAACACTCCGGGTGCGTGCGCGTGGAGGTGAGCATCGAGGTCCAAGACGCGGGACTGTGGGGGATCGTGGAGGACGACGGGCAGGGCTTCGACCCGCGCGAAGGTCCGGCTGACACGCGCTCCGGCCAGGGAGACGGTGGTCCCGATGAGGGCGTCGGCCTCAGGTCTATGAGGAAGCGCGCAGAACTGCTGGGCGGACGGTTGAACTTCGACTCGGAGTCCGGGAGCGGCACCGTGGTAGAGGTTTGGGTCCCTCTGGCAGACTGAGCGCTATTCACAGGAGTGCGTGGAAGGTGTATTCTCCGAACTTCCGCTTGACGCAGTTCTAAGAAGTTCTGGTCAACCCTTCGGCTCGTTTGAGGCTGGGCGACCATAGAACTGATCTCGACAAAAGGCGGTTAAGGCTCGTTGGTCCGGTGATGCGGCCCAACCCGAGAGTCAAGGGGTTTTGTCTCGCTGCTCGGAGCTTCGGCGCCCCTATCGTGCTCTTCCTTACGCTTCACGTCGTCTTGTTTGTGGCGAACCAGCGCCGAAGCCTTCACCGATCCCGACCGCCCCGCAACCTCGCGAATCTGGCGCTTTATGAACCGTCCCTGCTCGCTGCTCTCGGGAAACTCCCCGTAAAGCCTCTGAAGCCGCTCTTGCTCGACGTCCAGTCCGCGAGAGAGGGAGTCGAGGCTTTCGAGCGAAGCGCCCTCAAGCCCGTGCTCAAACTCGCCTTCCCCAGTCGCTCTCGCCCAACCCAGCGACAGGTGCACCGGACCTTGCCGCTCGACGGGCTCCCCCGAACCGAGGAGTTCTTCGGGTGCCACGCCCAATGCTAGAGCCAGCTTACCGACAGTGCCAAAGTGCGGACGCCCGATCTTGCCGGTCTCGATGCCGGAGACCGTGGTGGGACTTAGGCCAGCCTCTCGAGCCAACCTAGCCTGGGTCCACATCCGCAAGCGACGGATGTCTTCTAAACGCTTGCCTATCTCGGGCATACTCGCACCTCGTCTTTGTCGACCGGTCAAAGCATACCACGAACTGTATAAAACGCCTATAATAACTATGTTACGAGCGGTATATCTGTAAAGATTTAGGAAAAACTGTTTGAAAACTGTGTGAGAGGGTATATAATGCCACGCAGAAGGGAGGTCCCGGTCGAGGGGCCACGAAGAGAAGGAGGTGCAAGGATCATGTTGAGTCCCTTCCGTGGGTTTTACGACGCGCAGGGTGAGGTGGATCGCCTCTTCAACGAGATGTTGGGAGGCTTGAGTCGCGGGCGGGGGCGCCAGGGAAGCCAGCAGTTCGCCCAGTGGGCGCCGGCCGTGGACGTGATCACCAAGGATGGTGATCTGGTGATCCGCGCCGAGCTCCCAGGCGTCAAGCTGGAGGACGTGGACATTACCCTGCAGAACGGGGTCTTGACCATCTCCGGCGAGCACAAGGTCGAGCAGGAAGAGGAGCGGGGTGGCTACCACGTCAGGGAGCGCCGCTACGGCTCCTTCCGCCGCAGCATGACGCTGCCGGAGGGCACGGACGAGAGCAAGGTCCACGCCCGCTTCGAGGACGGAGTGCTGGAGGTGACCGTAGAGGGGGCCGCGGTAGAGCAGGCCCCCAAGCGCATCGAGATAGAAGGCTCGAGTAGCTAGGGCGTCGGCGAGAAGGCAAGGGACCGGCGGGCCGCTGTATGGCGGCCCGCCGGTTGTGGCACGGAAGCCCGCGGAGGTATCCCTGGGCAAAGAGGGTTGCAATGTAACCCGGACGGCGGCTGTTGGGCCCACGAGTCGAACGGACGATGCGAGGCACAAGGGGAAGAAGGCTAAGCCCAAGTGTCTCCACTCCTACCCCTATGCACCCAATCTCGTAGAAGGATAATTCTGGGAAGTCGGCATGCGATATCTTGCATAGATCGACGTCCGAGTGACCTTCGGAGTGCTGTCAGCCTCCGAATCTCCATACGCCCGATTCAAAGTATTGAGGTACTGGATAAAAATGCAAAATCGTGCATTTGATCCGGCTGAGACACGCGCTGGAGCGAATCCGACACCAGACGGACTTCTGCCGAGTTAATGCCCTCTACCTGTGCGGGGTTTGGACAGTACTCTATCGAGGATTTCTAGTTCTCACCCGCCATGACTCCTGTGAATCGCACCACGATGGATGATCCTGTAGAACACATCCTGATGTGAGACGCGGGGCGAAGTCTCCGCATTGGATTCCCGCTTGCGCAGGAATGACTGGAGTCGAAGCGCGTACGAGAGTCGTGCAGGGAGATCGCGCGGCACCCAGGCCGAGAATGTACGGTATCCGCGTGAGAATCTGAAACGCTGACAAACGGAGGACGATGGACCTAGCGTGATGGATGGCTAGAACCCGAATTTGAGCCCCCCACGTCGAGGGTCTATACTCCCTACAGTTGCAGGGCTGGTAGGGAGGACGCGGGGGATCGTAGCCCCACAGGATCGCTCAACCACCATTTCTCCCGGCGTACCGCCGGGCACTTCTCTAACCCAGAGCGGAGGTAGGACGTGATCGGACCGTACACCGAGGTCGTTGATTCCGAGGTGCAGGATGCACTCGACGGTGAGCTGGAACGCCAGCGTACGACAATCGAGCTTATCGCGAGCGAGAACTTCACCTCGCCTGCGGTACTCGCCGCCCAGGGCTCGGTACTGACGAACAAGTACGCCGAGGGCTATCCAGGCAAGCGCTACTACGGCGGCTGCGAGCAAGTCGACAAGGTCGAGAACATCGCCATCGAGAGGGCCAAGCAGCTCTTCGGGGCCGATCACGTGAACGTGCAGCCCCACTCGGGGAGTCAGGCCAACGAGGCCGCCTACGCGGCCCTCATCGATCCAGGCGACAAGGTACTGTCCATGGACCTCGCCCACGGCGGCCACCTCACGCACGGGATGAAACTCAACTTCTCGGGACGCACCTACGATTTCGTCCACTACGGCGTCGGCGAGGACGGCTACATCGACTACGAGCAAGTACGCGACATCGCCCTCCGTGAGAGGCCGCGCATGATCCTGGCCGGCGCCAGCGCCTACCCGCGCGTTTTCGACTTCGAGAGGTTCCGCGAGATCTCCGACGAGGTCGGGGCCTTCTTCCTGGCGGACATGGCCCACATCGCCGGCCTCGTCGCCGCCGGCGTCCACCCCTCGCCAATACCCTACTCGGAGATCGTAACCACGACCACGCACAAGACATTGCGCGGCGCGCGCGGAGGCATGATCCTGTGCCGCGAAGAGTTCGCCAAGAAGGTCAACAGCCGCGTCTTCCCAGGCATGCAGGGAGGCCCGCTGATGCACGCCATAGCCGGCAAGGCCGTCGCGTTCGGCGAGGCGCTGCAGCCCGAGTTCGCGGACTACGCTCGCAGGATCGTCGAGAATTGCAGGGCACTCGCCGAAGGACTCCTGGAGGGCGGCCTGAACCTCGTCTCCGGCGGGACGGACAACCACCTCGTCCTCGTCGACCTCATAGACGCCGGCGTCACCGGCAAGGAACTCGAAGATTCTCTCGAAGCCGTAGGCGTCACCTGTAACAAGAACATGGTCCCGAACGACCCGGAACCGCCGACCGTCACGAGCGGCGTCAGGCTCGGCACCGCGGCGATGACCACCCGCGGCATGGGCGAGAGCGAGATGCGCGAGATCTCCGACATAATCGTCGCGACCACGCGCGGCGAGACCGCAGGCCTGCGGGACAGGGTGGCCGCCCTTACGGAGGCGTACCCGCTCTATGAGTGAGACCACACCAGACGTGAAGAACCTCCAAGTCGTGGACGGGCCACTGAGCCGCCACAAGCTCGCCGTCCTGCGCGATGAGCGGACCCGAACCCCGGACTTCAGGCAGGCTATGAAAGAGCTCTCTCTGATTATGGTCGCCGAAGCAACAGGGAACATGCCGACAAAGCAGGTCCGCATCAACACACCCCTCACGGAGACGGAAGTAGAGGAGATCTCCGGTCCCGTCTGCCTGGTTCCGGTACTGCGTGCCGGCCTCGGCATGCTCGACGGTGCACTCGCCCTGCTGCCAACGGCGACGGTCGGTTTCATGGGCTTGCAGCGCGACGAAGAGACGGCACAGCCGGTCGAGTACTACGTCAACCTCCCGCGCAACCTCGACGAATACCTCGTCCTGGTCCTCGACCCGATGCTCGCGACGGGGGGTAGCCTCTCGGCCACCATTGACAAGCTCAAGGAAGAGGGAGCCACCTGGATCTCCTGCCTCCACGCCGTCGCCGCCGTGCCTGGCGTGGAGCGCCTCACGAAAGAGCACCCCGACGTGACGTTCTATGCCGCAGCCGTAGACCCCGAGCTGGACGAGCGCTCGTTCATCGTCCCTGGCCTCGGCGATGCCGGAGACAGGCTCTATGGAACCCTTTGAAGACCCCGCTGTAGACACCTCGAATTCCCACGAGACCCTGAAGAAGGTCCGTCCTTCATGGGACGAGTACTTCATGCGCATAGCGCACGAGGTCGCGACCCGCTCGACCTGCCCGCGGCTCGCCGTCGGGGCCGTGGTCGTCCGCGACAAGCGCATCCTGACTACCGGCTACAACGGCAGCCCGTCCGGGATGCCCCATTGCGAGGACGTAGGGTGCCTGATCCGGATAGTGGACGGCCGCGAGAGCTGCCAGCGCACCCTCCACGCGGAGCAAAACGCCATCATCCAGGCCGCCTATCACGGCGTCCAGATCACGGGCGCCTCGATCTACAGCACCCATCAGCCGTGCCTGATGTGCGTAAAGATGATCATGAACGCCGGCATCGAGGAGGTCCGCTACGCGGGTGGCTACCCCGACCCCCTCGCGATGGAACTCGCCACCGAAGGCGGATTGATGATGGCCCGATTCACACCACGGCCCGCATGAGGGCGTGGGCGGTTCGCGAACCGCCCAAAAACGTACCGCCCAAAACTACGCGTCGCCCTATGAACCGTACAACGTCCTGACCCAAATCTCCTCCAACGTACCGAAGACCGCCTCCATCTCGTGGCGCGACGGTCGCCCCTGCGGCCGGCCGAAGGCGTCAAGCAGGTAACGCTCGGTCATGAGCACCAGCGCCCGCGCGGTCTGATCCGGGTGCGTGTCGCCGGGAGTGACGCCGGCCTCGACGTCGCGCGTAATGCGCCCCGCCACCGCCGCCACCAGGCGTTCGATCAGGCCCCCCCTGTAGACCTCCTCGACCCTCGCATCGTAGCCAGCCGCGTCGGAGATAGCACGTAACACGGGCCCGTACTCGACGAACGTTCGAGAACCCGCACGTAACGCCTCGACCAGAACCTTCTTCGTCTGTTCCCTACCCCCGTCCGCCGTGCCGGACAACCAACGATAATCCAGGGCGAAGAGCAGCCCGCCCACGCCCTCGATTAAACGCGTGATCAGCTCGTAACGGTCCTCGAAGTATGCGTAGAACGCAGGCCGCGACAACCCGGTTCGGACCATTACCTCCTCCACCGTCATCTCCCTGAACGGACGCTCCTCCAGAAACGACCGCGCCGCAGCCAGGATCGCCCGCTCGGCCTCCTCCGGCCTGCGCCGCCTGCGCCGCCCCCGATCCCCACTCACCTCGTCGCCATCCTTTAGCCTGCCCTCTCCTCCAATAACGGACAATGTACCGCGTTATTGACATCGTGTCTATTGACGTTATGTCAATAACAAGCTATTATCTGGTCAGGAAGTCACGAAAGGAGAGCGGCGTGGAAGGCGCTACGAAGGGGGAGGTTCGGTTGGGTGGGGGTGTGATCCGCTACCGCGACGTGGGGACGGGTCCGGTGCTCTTCTTCGTGCACGGCATCCTGGTCAACGGCACGCTCTGGCGTCACGTGGTGGCGAATCTTGCGGGGCGCTTCCGTTGCATCGTGCCAGACCTGCCGCTCGGCGGGCATTCGATCCCGATGGAGCCTGGGGCTGACATGACTCCGCCGGGGGTAGCGCAGATGGTCGCCGACCTCATGCGGGAGTTGGATCTCCGCGACGTTACGCTGGTAGGCAACGACACCGGTGGGGCCATCTGCCAGCTCGTGATCTCCAATCATCCCGAGCGCATCGGCCGGCTCGTGCTTACCAACTGCGACGCCTACGAGGCGTTTTTTCCTGTGGTTCTCAGTCCCTTCCACCACCTGGCGAGGCTCTTCGGCGTCCGCTTCGTGGATCTCCTTGCCTGGACGCTCAGGGGGCGCCTTGCGCAGCGGGCCCTCGTCGCGACCGTCTCCCTCAGGCACGTCGATAACGCCACGCTCGACGCCAACATGACGCCCCTGATCCAGGATCCTGGCGTCAGGCGCGACCTCCAGCGGTTCTTGACCCGAGTGTCTAACCGGTACACGCTCGAGGCCGCACGCAGTTTTCCCGGCTTCGACCGTCCGGTCTTGATCGCCTGGGGCCTCAAAGATTTCTTCTTCTCCCCGCGCCTCGCCCTCAGGATGCAGCACGACTTCCCGGACGCCAGGCTCGAGGCAGTACCGGCCTCGCGCGCGTTTGTGCCCGAGGATAGGCCGGAGCAACTCGTGCAGCTTATCGAAGAATTCTTGGAGGATAATGTGGGCCGACCTGGAGACGCTTCGCAGTAAGGGGGGTTTTCGCGAGATTGACACTGATTGCAACAGATTGGCCTTTAGGGTATAGTGCGGGTGATGCCCGACACCAGATCTCAACGGAACGATGCCGGTGGCAACTACACGCGTTTCGTAGGTCTTGGGGTTACGCTTTTCTTGATCTTCGGCCTCCCCACGGTAGTCGGTTTCTTCCTGGACAGGCTGGCTGGCACGCTTCCGCTTTTCCTCCTGATCGGTCTCGCCGCGGGGTTCGTCGGGGGGATGTACTACGTGTACCGGGCGTTGCAGAAGCTGGGTGGCTGATGGGCCACTGGCGGCTCGCTTTCCGGTGCGCCGGTTGGATCGTCGCCTTGATGGTTCCGGTCGCCGCGTTGCTTCTCTACTTCTACGGACCCGCCTACGCCGGGGCCCTCGCCTACGGTGTCGGCATCGGTCTAGTGAGCTTGCTCTCTACGGCGCTCACGGTCAGTTTGCTGTGGGGGCCGAGCATGACCCTTGGTATGATGGTCGGGGCGTTCTCGTTCGTGGCACGGTGCGGACTCGCGGCGGGGGCGCTGGGTATTCCCGCTTACCTCGGGCTCTGGCCCGTGTTGCCCATGCTGGGGGGGTTTGCCGGGGTATATCTGGTAGAGAACATCCTGCTCATGCCGGGGGCGTTAAAGATCAGCCACGCGGGCATAAAGCGTGAAGCCGAAAGGGCGAAGCGCGAAGCGACAGAAGAACGGAGGGTGGAGGTTTGACGGTTACACTGGCTCAGATCAGCCAGGATGCGCTACGGACGAAGATCCTGCACACCTTCGAGGCCGCCCAGCACGCCTGGTACATACCGCTACACATCGGGCCCGTAGACATCTCGATCAACAAGACCATCTGGTTCTTGTGGATCGGGGCCGCCGTGACGTTCTTGACGCTGTTCATCGGCAGCCGGTTGCTCAAGGACAGGCCAGGCGCGTACCAGGTCATCGTCGAAGAGGTCTACGGCTTCGGGCGCAACCTCGGCGGGCAGGTCGGGGAGGACGGGAAGAAGTGGTTCCCTTATACGCTCTCGTTGTTCGTCTTCATCCTTACGCTCAACCTGATCGGGCTGATCCCCAACACTTACCCCGTCACCGCGAACATCTCGTTTACTTTGGTCCTCGCGTTTCTCACGTTCGTCCTCACCCAGTACGAGGGGTTCAGGCGCAACGGCGCGGGGATGTACCTCAAGAGCTTCGCGCCCCCGGGGTTGCCGCTCAAGCCGATCATGGTTCCCTTCATGTGGAGCATCGAGGTGCTTGGCGAGTTCACCAAGCCGCTCACGCTCGGGATGCGGCTCTACGCCAACATCCTGGCGGGGCATTTGATCATCTACGTGTTCCTCGGCCTGATACTTTACTTCGGCGCGTACGTCGCGATAGTCTCCGTGCCCCTGTCCGTGGTGTTCTACGGGTTCGAGATCTTCGTGGCCGTTTTGCAGGCTTACATATTCGCTATACTCACGCAGGTCTACATCGAGTTGGCAATGTTCCGTGACCACTAAGAGCTATAAGCAAGTCAAGAGAGCAAGCCGAAAGGAGTAAGAATGGACGTATTGGCGATGATAATGCCCATGCTAGCGTTGCTTCAGGCTACCGGTGACGTCTCCATGATCGGGGTCGGCATCGCCGCAGGCACCGCGGTCATCGGGCCGGGGGCGGGGATGGGATATTTGATCGGACAGACCATAGCGAGCATCCACCGCCAGCCCGAGGCCTTCGACCAGACTAGGACGCTCATGTTCCTTGGGATAGGGCTCGTGGAGGCATTCGCGCTCTACGGCATTGTGTTCGCCCTTCTCATAGCCTTCGTGCTCTAGGCACCTAGGGAAACAGGAAAAGGTGCTTATGGCAGTGCTTCTGGCACAGTTGGATCCGACAGGGATCTTCGACCTGGGCAACACCAGCCTCATCTTCTGGACGGTAATAACGTTCTTGATCATGCTGTTCCTGCTCATCAGGTACGTCTACCCGCCGATCCGCAAGCAGATCCAGGATCGGCAGGCCCAGATCGAAAGCTCTATAGACGAGGCGGAGAAGACGCGCGCCGAGGCCCGCGAGCTCCTGGCCGAGTACAGGCGCCAGATCGAGGAGGCCCGCGGCGAGGGGCGCCGCATCCTCGACGAAGCCCGCAAGCAGGCAGAAGCCCAGCGCGAGCGCACAAAGAAGGAAGCCCGCGAGGAGGGTGACCGCATCATCCAGCGTGCCCGCGAGGAGATCGACCGCGAGCGCGAATCTGCCGTGCGCGAGGTCCGCGCCGAGGTCGCCGACATGGTCGTCCAGGCTTCCGAGCAGGTCATCGGCCACTCCATAGACCGCGACGAGCACGAGCGTCTGATCTCCCAGGCCCTCGACGACCTCGAAGCCGAGGTTGCCCCAACCGGAAGCGGTGCCGCTTGAGCGCCGTCTCTACCTACGCCGAGGCCCTCTTCGAGGCGGCCCGCGAGCGGGACGAGCTCGAGGAGGTCCTCTCCGACTTCGGGGAGTTCACAGGTGCCCTGCACGAGAGCGAGGAGCTCAGGCTGTTCTTCTACGGAGGCCAGATCCCCGAGCGCCAGAAGCGCAGGGCCCTTGACGGCCTGACGGAGGGCATGAAGACCTCGACGACGAACTTCCTCAAGGTGCTCGTAGACAACGGGCGCGAGGAGATCCTGGAAGAGGTCCTCGCCCGGTACGAGGAGCTCGTCAAGGAGCACCTCGGCAAGATAGAGGTCGAGGTAACGACCGCCGTAGACCTCTCCGACGATCAGCTCGACAGGCTCAAGGAACGGCTCGGAGGCGTCCTAGAAGCTCGGGAGATCATTCTGGAGACCAACGTTGACCCCGGGCTTATCGGGGGCGCCGTCTTCCGGTTCGGGGGACGGTTGATGGACGGCAGTATCCGGGGGCGGTTACAGAGCCTCCGTGAGGGTATGCTCGAGAGGAGTGTAATTTAGTGGGCAGGCTCAGGCCGGAGGAGATCTCCTCCATTCTAAAAGGCGCTATTACCGATTACGAGAACCGCGTCAGGACCGAGGAGGTCGGGCAGGTACTCGAGGTCGGGGACGGCATCGCGCGCGTCCACGGCCTTACAAACGTGATGTACCAGGAGATGCTGGAGTTCGAGGACACCAGGGGGGAGAAGATCATCGGCCTCGCCCTGAACCTCGAAGAGGACAACGTCGGCGTGATCGTCGCCGGCGACGACACCCACATCCAGGAGGGCAATACCGTCAGGCGCACCGAGCGCCTCGCGAGCGTGCCCGTCGGCGAGGGCGTTCTCGGCCGCGTCATCGACGCCCTCGGGCGCCCCATAGACGGCAAGGGTGAGATCGAGGCCGAGGAGACCCTTCCTGTCGAGGTCGTGGCCCCCGGCATCATCAGGCGCCAGCCGGTCAAGCAGCCCCTCCAGACCGGGATCAAGGCCATAGACGCCATGATCCCGATCGGCCGCGGGCAGCGCGAGCTCGTCATCGGCGACAGGAAGTCGGGCAAGACCTCTATTCTGCTCGACACCATCATCAACCAGGCCGACCAGGACGTGAAGTGCGTCTACGTCGCCATCGGCCAGAAGGACTCGACGGTCGCGGGCGTCGTCGCCTCCCTGGAAGAGGCCGGGGCGCTGGAGTACACGACCGTCGTTAACGCCTCGGCGGCCCAGTCGGCGACGCTGCAATACCTGGCCCCTTACGCAGGCTGCGCCATCGGCGAATTCTTCATGAACCGGGGCGAGGACTCGCTCCTGATCTACGACGACCTCTCCAAGCACGCCGTCGCCTACCGCCAGATGATGCTCCTGCTCAGGCGCCCGCCGGGCCGCGAGGCGTATCCTGGAGACGTGTTCTATTTACACTCGCGCCTCTTGGAACGTGCCGCCAAGCTCTCGGAGGATGCGGGGGGCGGGTCGCTCACGGCGTTGCCCGTTATCGAGACCAAGGCCGGGGACATCTCGGCTTACATCCCGACCAACGTCATCTCCATCACGGACGGTCAGATCTTCCTCGACTCCGACCTCTTCAACTCGGGCCAGCGTCCCGCCATCGACACCGGCAACTCGGTGAGCCGCGTAGGCTCATCGGCCCAGATCAAAGCGATGAAGGACGTTGCAGGCACCCTGCGCCTCGATCTGAACCAGTACCGCGAGCTCGCGAGCTTCGCCCAGTTCGGCAGCGACCTCGACAAGGCGACGCAGGATACCCTCAATCGCGGCGAACACCTGACAGCGATCCTGAAGCAGGGCGAGCGCGACCCGATGCCCGTCGAGGAGCAGGTCGTGGTCCTCTACGCCGCCTCCAACGGCTACCTGGACGAGATTGAGACCGACGCGGTTACTGACTGGGAGCGTCAGTTCAGGGACTTCATGCGCGACTCCCAAGGCGACCTGCTCGATGAGATCCGCGACGAACAGAAGCTCTCCGACGAGAACGAGGAGAAGCTCGAGGGGGCCATCGAGGACTTCAACTCCAACTACGAGCCGGACCAGACGAGCCTCGCCGACGTCTCCCCTGATGACGACGAAGAAGAGGACCCCTCCGAGCAAGAGAACGGCGAGGAAGAGGGGAGCTAGGGTTTGGCCACCGCCAGGGATCTTCAGCGGCAGATAAATACCGTACAGAACCAGGCCAGGGTGTTCTCTGCCCTGCAGACGGTCTCATCGGTGAAGTTCCGCAAGGCGGAGGCCAGGGTCAAGAAGGCGCGTCCCTACGCCGACAACGTCGAGCAGATGATGCGCGACGTGGCCGGTAGCGCCTCAGGAGACCTCCCGCTTCTTACCGGTCGCGAGGTCCAGCGCGTCGCCATCTGCACCCTCACCGCGGACCGCGGCCTCGCCGGCGGGTTCAACGCGCAGGTACTCAGGCGGACCGTCAGCCTCAGGAACGAGAAGGACCAGAACGCCCTGCAGGTAGCGAGCGGACGCAAGGCCGTCGCCTTCTTCCGCTTCAGGCGGGTAGATCTCGCCGAGGTCTTCACGGGTTTCACGGACAACCCGACCTACGAGAAGGCCAGGGAGATCGGACGCACCCTAACTAGTCTCTTCGACGACGAAGAAGCCGATGAGGTCTACCTGGTCTACAACCGCTTCGAGAGCGCCCTGAACCAGAGACCCGTCGTGAAACGTCTGTTGCCCGTGGCTGAGGAGGGTGACGAGGAAGAGGAAGACGGCGCCTCGTACATGGAGTATGTCCCTGATGCCGAGACGGTGCTCAAGAGGCTCGTGCCCCGCTACGTGGAGACGATGGTGTGGCAGGCCCTTCTGGAGGGTGCCGCGGGAGAGCACGGCGCCCGGATGACGGCGATGAAGAACGCCACGGACAACGCGAACGATCTGGTGCGCGACCTTACTCTGGCGATGAACAAGGCGCGGCAGGCCCAGATCACTCAAGAGATACTAGAGATCGTCGGCGGTGCGGAGGCCCTCTCCGCGGGCTAGAGAAGAGGAGTTTTTATGACCGAGAGCGAGAGCGGACAGTCCTTCAACCGCACCACCTTCGGCGGCGAGAGGGGCGAAGTAGATAATGGCCACGCCGCCGCGCAGCAGGAAGAAACCAGCCAGGATGGCCACGAAGAACGCCAGGCTGGAGTAGGCACCGTCATCGAGGTCAAGGGACCGGTCGTGGACGTCAGGTTCGCACCCAACGAGATTCCGGAGATCTTCAACGCCGTCATGGTGCAGTTGGAGATGGACGGGGAGACCACGGATCTGACCCTGGAGGTGCAGCAGCTCTTGGGCGACGATATGGTCCGTACGGTGGCCATGGCCTCGACGGACGGCCTGAGGCGCGGCGTCGACGCCACTGACACTGGCCGTCCCATAGCGGTCCCGGTAGGAAAGAACGTGCTTGGGCGCGTGCTCGACGTGCTTGGCCAGCCCGTGGACGAGCAGGGGCCTGTAGAGGATCCCGAAGACTACTGGCCCATACACCGTCCCTCTCCTAGGTTCGAGGACCTCACGACCCAGGCCGAGCAGTTCGTCACAGGCATCAAGGTCATAGACCTGCTGTGTCCGGTCAGGCGGGGTGGCAAGGTCGGCCTCTTCGGCGGCGCCGGCGTCGGCAAGACGGTCGTTATTCAGGAGCTCATCAACAACATAGCCCTGCAGTACGAGGGCACCTCGGTGTTCGCCGGGGTCGGCGAGCGCACCCGCGAGGGTAACGACCTCTACAACGAGTTCGAGGAGGCCGGAATCCTGCCGAACGTCGGCCTCGTCTTCGGCCAGATGAACGAGCCGCCCGGCGCCCGCTTCCGGGTCGGGCTTACCGGCGTCACCCTCGCCGAATACTTCCGCGAAGAGCTGGGCCAGGACGTGCTCTTCTTCGTCGACAACATCTTCCGCTTCGTCCAGTCGGGCAACGAGGTCTCCGCCCTCATGGGCCGCATGCCTTCCGAGGTCGGCTATCAGCCCACACTGGGCACCGAGATGGGAGCGTTGCAGGAGCGGATCACCTCCACCAAGAACGGTTCGATCACGAGCTTCCAGGCGGTCTACGTGCCCGCCGACGACTTTACCGACCCCGCTCCCTTCACGGTGTTCGCCCACCTCGACTCGACGGTCGAGCTCAGCCGCTCTCTCTCGGCCCAGGGCATCTACCCAGCGGTCGACCCGCTCAGCTCGTCCTCGACACTCCTCGACCCTGCAGTGGTCGGCGATGAGCATTACGCGGTCGCCCAGGAGGTCCAGAACATCCTGCAACGCTACAAGGAACTGCAGGACATCATCGCTATCCTCGGTATCGACGAGCTCTCCGAGGAGGACAAGGTCATCGTCGGCCGTGCCAGGCGCCTGCAGCGCTTCCTCTCGCAACCTTTCTTCGTCGCCGAGCAGTTCACCGGCCTCGAAGGCAAGTTCGTCGAGCTGGACGAGACGATACGGTCCTTCAAGGAGGTCGTCGAAGGCAAGCACGACGACCTGCCCGAGCAGGCGTTCTACCTCGTCGGCGGTATAGACGAGGCCGTGGCGAAGGCCCGCAAATCCAGCGGCGAAGAGGAAGAGGAGTCCGAGGAGGAGTCTGAGGAAGAGGAGTCAGGTGGGGCGGAAGCCAGAAGCGAGGACTCCGAAGAAGGTTCCGAGGAGTCCCAGAACGAGGATAACGAGGGCTAATGGCTGAGAGCGGCGACCAGGGGGGTGGGGGGCGGCAGCTATTCTGCCGGGTCATCACGCCCGAGGAGGTCATCTACGACGGCGAGGCCAACCTGGTGATTGCGCGCATAGCCGATGGGGACCTCGGCGTGCTCGTTGACCATTCCCCTCTGGTCTCGACCGTCGAGGTGGGTGAGGTCCGCATCAGGGAGGGTGAAGATCAGCTCGTCTACGCGACCTCAGATGGCTTCTTCAAGGTCTCCGAGAACCTGGTGCAGGTGCTCGTCGAGGAGGCCGTCGCCGTCGAGGACATCGACGCGCACGCGGCCGAGAACCGCGTCGAGGAGGCGGAGCAGGAACTCTCCGAGGTCTCGGAAGAGGCCGAGGATCGTGATAGGGTGATCGCCGAGATAGAGCGCCGCCAGCGTATGGGGGAGAACCTGGTGCGCCTGGCGCGCAAGTACGGCGAGAGCTAGGGCCGGGAGGCTCCGGAGACCGCCAGGGGCGAAGCGCTACGGCCGGTCGTAACGAACACGTTATCCGGCTGTTGCCGTGGCGTAACCTTTCGCTGGCATAGTAGTATTACGAGTCCGAACGAACGGACCGGGAAGAGATACCGGGGAGGATCCGTGTCTGAGCGATTTTACGTCGAGGGTGGTAAACGTCTGCGGGGCGAGATCGAGGTCTCGGGGGCGAAGAATGCCGCCCTGAAGTTCGTCGCCGCCGCGCTCCTCGCGCCGGGGAAGACCGTGCTCCACGATGTCCCCCGCATCAAGGACATAGACACGATGCTCGCTCTTTTGGACGAGCTCGGGGTCGGGACGAGCTTCTCGGGGAGCACCCTGGAGATAGACGCCTCCACCGTAGACTCGTACACGGCACCCTACGAGCTGGTGCGCCAGATGCGGGCAAGCCTCGTCGTTCTCGGGCCGCTCGTGGCGCGCTTTGGGGAGGCCGAGGTCTCGGCGCCCGGCGGGTGCAACCTGGGCTTGAGGAAGTTCAACTTCCACGTCGACGGCCTTCGCTCGCTCGGCGCGGACATCGAGCTCGACCACGGCTTCATAAAGGCGAGCGCGCCGAAGGGGTTGCGTTCCGCCGAGGTCAACTTCGAGTACCCGAGCGTCGGCGCGACGGAGAACGTCATGATGGCGGCCGTGCTGGCGGATGGGATCACCATCATCGAGAACGGCGCGAGGGAGCCGGAGATCTCCGCCCTCGCCGGGTTCCTCAACTCGATGGGCGCCCGCGTCATGGGGGCTGGCACCGGCCGCATAGTGATCGAAGGCGTAGATGAGCTCAATCCCACAGAGTGGACGGTGATGCCTGACCGCATCGAAACTGGCACCTACCTGATGGCCACGGCCGCGACCGGCGGCGACGTTACGGTCACGAACGCCCTCCCTGAACACCTGAAGATGGAACTCGAGAAGCTGCGCGAGATGGGTGTCCAAGTAAGCGCTACCCCTGGCACCCCTGGCATCAGGGTCAGGGTAGAGGACCCGGCCTCGCTTACCGGAGTAGACGTCGCGACCCTCCCTTTCCCCGGCTTCGCGACCGACCTGCAGGCCCAGATGATGGTCTTGCTCACCCAGGCTTCAGGCGCCGGCATCATCACGGAGAACGTCTACGAGAACAGGCTCCAGGTAGCCGAGGAGCTCAATCGCCTCGACGCCGCCATAGACCTCTTCGGCGGCCACAGGGCGCTCGTCCGCGGCCCGCGGCGGCTCTCCGGGACCATCGTGCAGTCCCCCGACCTGCGCGGGGGCGCCGCGCTCGTGATGGCCGGCCTCGTCTCCGAGGGCACAACAGTCGTCGACGGCGCCAAACACATCCTGCGGGGTTACGAGAACTTTGAAGAGAAGCTCTCCACCCTCGGCGCGACCGTCGCCTTCGAAGCAGGGCTTCAGGTATCAGGTTTCAGGCATCAGGGTTGACGGTGGAACTAGCAGGCCCCAGACGTATCGCACTGCGCACCCTGGCTTGACTCTTTCGAGAAGCGCGGTAGATCAACGTCTAGCAATTCGCCAAGAGCAGCCGGTTGACGTAGCAGCAGGTGCAGGCCGCCACCTTCGCCACGCCCCTGGGCGCATCGCTACGAGCAAGCCGGCGATGACAGGTGCCCCTGATCCATGAGCCTCGCTGCCGGCGTGGCGCTAGGCTGCACCCCTTGCGTGCGAGGCGCAGCCTAGCCGGCGTCAGAACCCTAGTTGCACAGACGGCTCGGCACGCTAGTGTTGCAGAGGTTGCCGACGAAGCTGTTGCCCGAGCCAGACTCATCCCAGAAGATGTCCGGCTTGTTGCGGCCAAAGTGGTTGCCGGTTACGGTGTTGTTGTTGGGCTTGTCGTTCCGCCGAAGAGCGGATCCAGTCGCGACCACGACCCCGCCCGAGACGGGGGTGGGACCGGAGGGGACGTTGCCCGAGAGGTGGTTGCCCGTAACCTCCATGCCACTCGCGCCAAGAAGCGCGATCCCGATCCCCGAGAATTTCCTCCCGAATTGCGCGGCTCGGACACGAGCGCGTATTGTCCTCGACCGTGTTGCCTTTCACCTCGAAGTCACCTACAGGTCCCTCGTCAAAGTCCGGTAGCTTCGAAGAACATGCCCGCGCAGTTGTCGTGGACCGTGTTTCCGGCGAAGGAGCCTCCTTTAGCGTTGGCGACGAAGATGCCCCACGGGCTGCCCGAGATGTCGTTGCCAACGACCTTCGCGTTCGCCCGCTGCGTGCCCGTAGATGAAGATGCCCGTTCACCGGAGCGGCTTATGTCGTTGGAGAGCATCTTGGTACCGGTCGAATCGAGATAACCGTGCCGACGATGGTGCTGTCCGTGATGTCGTTGGAGACGATCTCGGTGCCGGTCGATCGCCGAAGCCGTCGACCGCGTTGCCTATGAGAATCATTCCCCGCGATAGTGGTATTCGTGCTTCTCTTCAATGTCGATCCCGAAGTACATATGTTTCTGACGACATTGTTCACGATCTTGGTGCCAGAACTGCCGCCGACAAGGATGCCATGTTCGGTGGTTCAGGGCTGCCTATAACATGGTTGTTCGCGATAGTGCTGTTGACGCTCACGCCAAAGGCGATCCCGCTAGCGACATTGCCCGTGATACGGTTTCCCACAACAGTAGCGTTGCGAGCGGCGAAAACGACGATCACGAACGCGTCCTTGTCCTTGAAGCCCCGGATCGTGAAGCCAGAAATGCTCACATCGCTCACGCGCGGCCCGGTGAGCTCGCCGGTTTCGGGGTTGAAGTCGCCGAGGACGCAAATAGCCACCAGTCCGCCGCCATACTTCGAGCAGGGCGAGCCCGCCTTGGCGGGCGCTTCGATCACGGCGTCCTCTCCGCGCAGCTTGATGCCGTTCTTGCGTGATTATCACGTCCTCTCGGTGAACTCCCCTCACGACGATAGTGTCGCCCGGATCGGCGGCGTTGACGGCCTTCTGGATGGACTCGCCCGGTCCGACGACCTTGTTTGCCGCCTGCGCCGAGCCCTCCGACTGTACCGAGCTAACCGCGATGAGTGCCACAAACATGCCCAGCAGGCACACGGTGAGCAGGCGAGGCAAACCCCTCATGAACTTCAAGGAGATATCCATGCATGTTTCCTTTCGTGTGGGATGTATAATCTGGATCGCCGCCGGCAATGCTCTCTAGCCGGGCAGCGATTCGGCGGCCTCAGCCTGGGGGTGCGTTCGCGAGTCCCTGAATAGTCGTTCTCACGGTCGCCTCCTTTCCCCCTGAGTTCCTTTTAGAACAAATGCTACGCTTCGCCACGATCAGGCGTATCCCCCAAATGGACTATTTCTTACGTTCTTCCGAAAAGTGCCAAGTTCGTCGCGTACAGAAGATTGAGGGAGCCATATTCTACGGTGCGGTAGAGACGACTCACAGACTTTAGAATAGACTGCTCTCGTTGGCGTTCGAAAAGCGGAGAATCTTCTGGCGGTAATAGCTGAGAATACAGAGGTCTTTGCGCTCACGCAGCAGCTCGTGCGCTACAGGTCTTACACGCCCGCAGCGGCGCAATCCGCGATGGACTTTATCAACGGCTGGTTCGGGGCGCGTGGGCTTCAGACGGCGCGGTACTCGGGCGCGGGACCGCGCGGAGATCTGACGTCGCTTGTGGTGCGGGTGGGGGATGGCGACCCCAGGATACTCCTGCACGGCCACATCGACGTGGTGCCCGGCGAGGAGTCTCAGTTCGAGCCGCGCGAGGAGGAGGACGAGCTCTACGGCCGCGGCGTCTACGACATGAAAGGCGCCCTCGCCGCGATGATGTACGCTGTCGAAGACCTGCAGAATTTGGGCTGCGAAGCCACGGTCGAGCTGCTCGTCGTTCCTGACGAAGAGGGCGAGCACGGCGCCAAGACGGGGGCAGAGGTTTTGATCTCCAACGGCCACGTCGGGGACTTCGTGATCACGGGCGAGCCAACGGACTTCCACATCGGCACGCAGGCGAAGGGCGTGCTCGACCTGCGAATAACGATGCGCGGCAAGAGCGCCCACGGCTCCCAACCCTGGCTGGGCAAGAACGCCGCGCTTCTGGCGTACGAGCATTACCGCAGGGTCACCGTCCTGCCTTTCGCCCAGCAGAGGAGCGAGCTCTTCCCTTACCCGAGCGTCAACCTCGCCCGCATCATCGGGGGTGACGTACTCAACCGCGTCCCCGACCGCTGCACGTACGACCTCGACATCCGCTACCTGCCGAATCAGGAGCCAGAGGAGATCATACGCCAGATCAGGTCCGTGGACCTTCCCGCAGAAGTCGACGTCCTCTTCTTCCGTGAACCCACCTACGTGTCGCGCCGGAACCCCTACGTGAAGGCACTGCGCGAGGTCTCAGCCCGCCACTTCCGGGGCAACCCCGTAGGCGTCGGCCGCCACGGCGCAAGCGACATCGTCTACTTCCAGCGAGCTGGGATACCAGGCGTCGAATTCGGCCCCGTCGGCGGGGGGCACCACGGTCCCAACGAGTACGTCGTGACCTCCTCCCTACAGACCTACAGGCAGATGATCGTGCAGTTCGTCCAGATCGTGGGCCGCAACGGTAAAGTGGTCTGATGCCGGAAGACTGGAACCTCAGAAGGCGCGTCACCCTCTCGGGTGGCGAGATCGCCTACGACGTCCTCGGCTTCGGACCCCCGCTACTCCTCGTCCACGGCACCCCGAGCCGCTCGTACATCTGGCGCGACGTCGCCCTCAGGCTCGCCGACAGGTTCAGCGTCTACGCCTTCGACCTGCTCGGCTTCGGCCAGTCCGAACGAAGAGAGGGCCTCGACCTCTCCATCTCGGCTCAGGCCCGCCTCCTCGCCGAACTCGTAGAGACCCTGGACCTCGATACCCCTTCCATAGCCGGCCACGACATCGGCGGCGCGATAGCATTGCGCTCCCACCTGCTCGAAGACGTCCCCTTCGGCTGCATCGCCTTGTTAGACAGCGTCGCCCTACGACCCTGGATCACACCCCCAACAAGGCACCTCAAAGCGTACCTCGAATCCTACGAAACAATGCCAACAGAAGGCTTCGAAGCCGTCGTGGCCTCCCACCTGCGAACGGCGACCCACCGGCCGATGGACGAAACCACCCAAGCGACCTACCTCGACCAGTGGAAGGGCGCGTCAGGCCAAAGCCTCTACCTCAAGAACGCTGCCCAGCTAGACGAGAACGACACCGCCGACTTCGAGCCCATGCTCCCCTCCATCACTGTCCCCGTCCGCATAGTCTGGGGCGAGAACGACGCCTGGCTCTCTCCCTCCATCGCCAAACGTCTGCACAAAACAATCCCCGGCTCCGACCTCGTGCTGCTGCCCGACACCGGTCACTTCGCAACGGAAGACAGCCCAAGAGAAGTCGCAGCAACCCTATTCGATTTCTTCAGCAAGTGCAAAGATGCCGAGACAGGATAAAAGCCAACCGCGAGGCCGAAGCATTGCTGACAAGCGAAGCCCGTAAGGGCTGAGCGTGCTGAAATGCTGACAAGCGACCGGAGGAGCGTGCTGACAAGCGGAAGGCCGAAGCGTGCTACTAGCCGCTCGAACCGGCCTCCTGGAAAGGCTCGCCCTCCCCCCTGGGTTGCGCGCCGCCGGCCATGGTCGGCTCGGCCTCCTCTTCGGCCTCTTCCTGGCGTATCGCGCCGCCCGAGATGGCGACGATACCGTTCTCCAGGGAGGAGATCTCACCCCCCAGGCTCGCCCAGACGCCGACGGAGAAGCCCTCGTCTTGGGGCTCTCCTATCTTCTGTTCGTACTCCACCTCGTCGCCCTCGGTGATGAGCGGCGTGGCTGGCTTCAATAGACCGCCGCCTAGAGGCAAACTCACCCCAGAGACCTCGCCGACCAGGGAGACGATGCCTTCCTGCGGACACTCCGTCTCTATCTCGGCGTACTCCTTGCCCTGCCTGCCGTGGGGGATCACGAACAGGGAGTTGGTCATGCGCCGCACGTAGGCGTCACCCTTACCAAGCTCAGCGATGGCCACGTCGTGCAGGTAAGGCCCCCCGTCAAGGACCGTGAGGTGTCCGGAGTTCTCGACGTCGAGGCCAGCGATCCCCAACACCTCGCTCACAGAGGCCCCTATGGGCACCTCGTAGACCTTCGTGTCCACCCCCTCACCGTACACGGTAAAGAACTTGGTGGTCAGAGGCTTGCCGAGGAAGAGCGCATTGTAGACGTTGAGCAGGGTCTCCGTGTTGTTGACGACCTTGCCGACGTCAGGCGGCATCCCCGGGCGCCTGGTCCCGTCCGGGTTGTCCACGAACCGCGGCACCCTGGTCTCCGTCGAGTGCTTGACGAGGGTTTTCTCCTCGCCAAGGGCGTACGTGTTCGGCACGTAGCGCACGTCGAAGACGTCGCCCGAGTGCTCGTCATACTCTGCGAACCACTCCCTGTCCTTCTCGTGGACACAGAAGGAGATCTGATCGAAGCCGAAGATGGTCTTCATGGCGTCGAAGACCTGCAGGAACTCTCGAAGGTGTTCCTTGTGCACGAGCTTGTCCCCCCAGTAGCCCGGCTCGCTCTCCGTGGCGTTGACGAGCAGGTGTGGCAGGGGGGACTTGTACTTGAAGTAGGTCGGGAAACCACCGCCCCCGGCGCCGACGATGCCGGCCTGGCGCATGATCTCCACGGCCTCCTCGATGCTTAAGGCCTTGACTTCTTCGAGGCTGCGCTGCTCTAGCTCGGCCATGATAAGTCCGGGCTAATTGACTTCGACGCCAGGCGCCGTGTTGGTGTAGTCGAACTCGGCGGCCATGGTCCTGGAGTATTCCATGGCTTCAGGCAACTCGTCGCCGGGGTAGATGGCCTCCACCGGGCATTCCGGCATGCACATGGAGCAGTCGATGCACTCAGCGGGGTTGATCACGAACTGGTCGCCGGCGTCGTAGATGCAGTCTACCGGGCACGCCCCCACGCAAGCCGTGTTCTTGGTGCCGATACACAATTCCGTTATAACGTAGGCCACTCACTACCCCCTCTCTGGTGTAAGGCAGTCTATCAGCATTTCAGCAAGTCAGCACTTCAGCATTTCAGGTTTCTCTGGCGATAATTGGCCGGTCAAAACGATCCTTCTGTGGCTGCTCGGAGGACACCGGGTACGCGGGTGCCAGCGGGTGGCGCCACGGGAAAGCCAGCTGACCAGCTGAAGTGCTGACTTGCTGACAAGCCTGCAAAGCAGGCGTGCTCTTATCCGGTGCTTGCTACTGTTAGTAGCTTCTTGAAAGTTGCGGCTTGCGAGGGTATATTGCGGTTGGATATCGGGTAGAAAGGTTCGGTTTGGCGCTAGGGGTTTTGCAACAGGAAGCCTCCTACGGGATGGTCTATCTGTATGTGGGGATCTTCATGTTGTTAGTCACGGGTTTCGTGGCGACCACACTTGTGCTTGCGCGCCTCATCTCACCGGGCCGGAAGTCGAGTACCAAGGCGCAGAACTACGAGACGGGTGAGATGACGGTTACCGACCCGTGGCGTCCCTTCCCGGTTCGCTACTACGTCTTCGCCTTGCTCTTCCTCGTCTTCGATGTGGAGGCTGCCTTCCTCTACCCGTGGGCAGTCATCTACAAGAGCCTCGGCGTCTACGGTTTCGTGGAGATGGTTATTTTCGTCTCGATCCTGGCCGTCGGTTTGATCTACGCCTGGAAGAAGGGGGCCCTTAAATGGGTGTAATGCAGCAGTTCAACGAACCGAACATCGTCACCACGAGCACGGACAAGCTCTTCAACTGGGCCCGCAAGAACTCTCTGTGGCCGCTCCAGTTCGGCCTCGCCTGCTGCGCGATAGAGATGATGTCGACGGGCATGGCCCACAACGACCTGGACCGCTTCGGGGCCGGTTTCTTCGCGGCCTCCCCTCGTCAGGCTGACGTCATGATCGTCTCGGGCACCGTCTCGACCAAGATGGCCGAGCGGATGACCCGCCTCTACGAGCAGATGCCCGAGCCCAAGTGGGTCATAGCTATGGGCGCGTGCGCGATCTCAGGCGGACCTTTTCTCGACGGGTACTCGGTGCTCATGGGTGCCGATAGGGTAATTCCAGTGGACGTCTACGTGCCTGGATGCCCGCCGCGTCCCGAGGCGCTTATCTTCGGGATCATGACCCTCCAGAAGAAGATAGAGCGCGACCAGCAAGTCGGCTACGAGAGGCCGCGCCCCGCTCTCGTGGACGAGGACGGAACCATCAAGGAGTATCTGCCGGAGCGTGAGTACTCCGGGATCAGCGAGGGCAAGGCCCCCCGCCTGGAAGGCATCAGGGGCCTCAAGCGCACCTACGTCTTCGAGCGTGCCGGCATGCCGCCGGCCTCCCAGACCGACATCGGCTGGGTCCCCCCGGAAGTGAAGAAGAGGCTCAAGGAAGAGGCCAGGGCGAAGAAGGCCGCAGAAGCCGAAGCGAAGGCTGCGGAGGCCGACGCGCCTGGGAACGGCCAGGCCAACGGCAAGGCCGCCGAGAACAAGGAGAACGCCTAGGTGGCCCTTTCGTTGCCGGAGGGGGATCTCCAGACCCGGCTACAGCGATATCTGGATGGGCTCGAAAACCGTCACGGCCTGGAGGAGTCTGAGATCGCAGGCGACGTGGTGCGGGTCGTGGTTCTCCCTGGAGACGTGCCCGCCGTGCTCTCGACCGCGCGCGAGACCCTAGGCATCCCACACCTTTCGTTTATCACGGTCGTAGACCGGCAGGGTTCGTTCGAGTTGACCTACGAACTGATGGACTTCCGCGGGGCCACGGTCAGGGTCAAGACGACCATCGAGGGTGAGGAGCCGGTGATCGGGACGGTCACGAGGAGTTATCCCACGGCCAACTGGCACGAGCGTGAGGCCTACGACATGTTCGGGGTCGCCTTCGCGGGGCATCCCGATTTGCGCAGGACGTACATGTGGCAGGACCACTTCGACCACCATCCTTTGCTCAAGAGCTTCGAGATCAGCACCAAGCGCACCTTCGAGGGACTGAGGTAGGGTTATGTTAGGCGAAGAACGCCGCGCACATCACGAGGGCGCGCTCACCGAGCCGGCGAGCAGCCGCCTCGTAAGCCCGGATATCAGGGACGAGTTCGGGCTCGAGACCATAGACATGAACATGGGGCCGCAGCACCCCGCGATGCACGGGCTCCTCAGGCTCATCCTCGAGCTCGACGGGGAGACAGTGGTCAGGTGCGACCCCGTGATGGGGTATTTGCACCGCTGCCAGGAGAAGATCGCCGAGAACCGCATGTACCCGGCGGTTATTCCCCTGACGGACAGGCTCGACTACTTCGCCAACATGCACAACGAGCACGGCTACGTGCTCGCCGTCGAGGACCTGCTCGACGTGGAGATACCGCCGAGGGCCGAGTACATCCGCGTCCTGATGTGCGAGCTCATGCGGCTCGCGAGCCACATCCCATCTATCGGCTTCCTCATGCTCGAGCTCGGGGCGTTCACCCCCATCCTCTACGCTTTCAGAGAGAGGGAGCGTATACAGACCATCTTCGAGGCCGTAACGGGCGCGCGGATGATGTTCCACTACATCCGTATCGGGGGCGTCAAGGCAGATTTGCCGCCCGATATACCGCAGAAGATCTGGGACTACCTCGAGACCCTCGAGGACCACTTCCAGCGGGACTTCGTCGACCTTATAGCGGGGAACGAGATCTTCATCTCCCGCACCCGCAACGTCGGGAAGATGACCCAGGAGCAGGCCGTCGAGATGGGCGTGACCGGACCAGCGCTGCGCTGCACGGGAGTTGACTTCGACATCAGGCTCGATTATCCGTACAGCGTCTACCCCGAGCTCGAGTTCGAGGTCATAACCGATACGGCGGGCGACGTCGAGGCCTCTTACAGGGTGCGCATCGCGGAGTGCCTGCAGAGCATACGCCTGATCAAGCAGTGCCTCGAGCAGATGCCCGAGGGTGAGGTGATGGGGGACACGGGCCGCCGCATCCGTCCGGCCGAGGGCGAGGGCTTCGGCAGGGTGGAGAGCCCGCGCGGTGAGTACGCGGTCCACGTCGTCTCGGACGGGTCGGATACGCCTTACAGGGTGCACTACCGCGACCCGAGCTTCTGCAACATGCAGCTCCTGCAGGAGATAGTGCCCGGCCACTACCTGCCTGACATCATGCCTATCATGGGCCTCGTAGACCCCGTCTCCGGCGGGTGGGACAAGTAGATGCAGACGTTCCTCAACCTTCTCGAAGTCGAGCCGATACGGATGCTCATCTCCTTCGGGGCGGTCCTCTTCCTCGTGCTAAACCTTGCGGCCGTCCTGACGATGGCAGAGAGGAAGGTCTCGGGGTACATCCACCTTCGGTTCGGGCCGAACAGGGTGGGACCGCGCGGGTTGCTGCAGCCAGCCGCCGACGTCTTCAAACTGTTCTCCAAAGAGAATGTCTCGCCAGGCAGGTCGGACCTGTGGGTCTTCCTCGGGGCGCCCATCGCCATGTTCATACCGGCCGCGCTCGTGTGGCTGGTCGTCCCGTTCGCCCCCGACGCGGTCGTAGCCGACCTCAACGTGGCGATACTGTTCTTCGTCGCGATCACCTCCATAGGGGCTCTCGGCGTCGTTATGGCCGGATACGGGAGCCGCTCGGCGTTCTCGTTGCTCGGCGCCCTGCGCGGGGCCGCGCAGATGATCTCCTACGAAGTACCGTTAATACTGAGCCTCCTCGGCGTGGTCATGCTCTCGGGGAGCCTCTCGCTCGTGGACGTGGTAAACGCGCAGGGGGATACGATCTGGACCTGGTACTTCCTCCCGCAACTCCCGATGTTCATCACGTTCTACATCGCCGGGCTCGCCGAGGTAAAGCGGGTTCCCTTCGACCTGCCTGAAGGCGAGAGCGAGATCGTTGGCGGGTTCATGGTCGAGTACTCGGGGATGACCTGGGCCCTCATACAAGCCGCCGAGTTCGCCTCCATGGCGGTGATGTCTGCGGTCACCGTGACGCTGTTCGTGGGCGGCTGGCAGCCGCCGCTGCCTTTCCTCGACCTCGGCCCGTTCAACTGGGTCTGGTTCGGGATCAAGACGGCCCTAATCATGTTTACCTTCCAGTGGATTCGTTGGAGCGTCCCCCGCCTCAGGATGGACCAGCTCATGGATCTCGGCTGGAAAATACTCGTACCCGTAACCCTGATCTGGCTGTTCGTCACGGCCGGCGCGATACTGATTTTCTAGGAGGTTCTGATGCCGCAGGTTGGACAGGGCATTATGAAGGGGATGGGGGTGACCTTGAGGCACCTCTTCGGGCAGAAGATCACCCGCCAGTACCCCGAGTACAAGCGCGAGCTCCCGGAGCGGAGCCGCGGGATGCTGACCGTTGACATGGACCGCTGCATCGCTTGTTTGCAGTGCATGAGGATCTGTCCAGACCACTGTATCTCGATCGAGCAGGAGAAACGGGACGCCGACGGCTCGGGCAAGGCGAAGCCATACGCGATCGGGTTCGTGATCGACGACTCGCGCTGCATGTACTGCTCGCTCTGCGTCGAGGTCTGCCCCGTAAACTGCATCTACCACACCGAGGAGTTCGAGGCCCAGGCCTACAACCGCCTCGAGCTCGCGCGACAGTTCGGCGAGCGTCCGGTCGATCCGACTGTAGACCCCAAACCCACCGTGAAGAAGAAGAAAAAGCCAACCGCCAAGAAGGCACCCAAGACCGTAGAGAAGCCCAGAACCGGGGATGAAGCGGCTTGACGGTCGCGTTCGCTTTTCTGGCCGGGATGACGCTGGTCTCGGCGCTCGGGGTGGTGTTGAGCCGCAGCGTCGTGCACTCGGCGCTCTTTATGTCGGGGTCTTTCCTCGGAATCTCGGGGTACTTCGTGATGCTCAACGCGCCGGCGCTCGCCGCCTTTCAGGTACTCATCTACGTCGGCGCCGTGACGGTGGTGATCTTATTCGGGATCATGTTCACCCAGAAGCCGCAGGTCAAGCGCTACCGCACCATCATCAACCGCCAGTTCTGGCCCGGTTTTCTCGTCGCCGCTGGCGTCGGGCTCTTCCTCTCCTATGTGCTGGCCGCTGAGGACTGGACGGGGACAAGGGCGGGGAACGGGCCGCGCGAGGTCGCCGCTTTTGGGCGCGATCTGCTCGGCGTTAGCCAGGGGGCTGAGATCTTCACCCTGCTCTACGAGGTCGCATCGGTGCTGCTCCTCGTGGCCGTGGTCGCCGCCATTGTCGTGAGCCGCCGCAAGATCGGCGAGGGCGTCGACCGCGGGGTGCGCGAATAATGCCGCAGATCCCGCCGCAGGTCCAGCAGTTACTGGACGCGCTCGTCTCCGCGCCGCCGCTCGAAGGCTACCTCGTCGTCGGGGCGATCCTTTTCGCCATCGGGGCGTGGGGGGCATTGATCCGGCGCAACGCCGTCGTCATCTTCATGTGCGTCGAGCTCATGATAAACGGTGTCAACCTGACCCTCGTCGCCTTCGCGGACTATCTTCCCGGAGCAGGGGGGCTCGGGGTCAGCTACGCGGTGCTCGTGATCGCCATTGCGGCGGCGGAGATCGCCGTCGGACTTGCTATAGTGCTCGCCGTGTTCCGCTCGCGGCGGACCGTAAACGTAGACCAGGTAACTTCGATGAGAGGCTAGTGGGAGGCATGTGCAGACAGTAGGACAACAGCTGATCATTACGGCGATACCGGCGCTCCCCGCGCTGGTCTTCCTCGTGCTGGCCCTGTTCGGGCGCCTCCTCAGGGAGAACGCCCAGTACGTGGCCATCCTCGGGGTGACGATCTCGCTGGTCTTCTCCGCCTTCGCCCTGCTCTTCGTAGCAGGCATCGTCCCCGGCGGAGGGGTGCCGATAGAATTCTCCGTGAACTGGATCGACCTCGGCGCCGGCGGTTCTTTCCCGATGGGCGTCTACATCGACGGCCTCGCCGCGGTGATGCTAGTAGTGGTGAGCTTCGTGAGCCTCATGATCCAGCTCTATTCTGGGGCTTTCATGGAGGGCGACAAACGCTTCGCCTGGTTCTACGCGGTGATCAACCTGTTCACGGCCTCGATGCTCGGCCTGGTCCTGGCCCCAAACTTCATCCAGCTCTATATCTTCTGGGAGCTCGTCGGCCTGTGCTCGTATTTGCTCGTCGGGCACTGGTTCGAGAAACCATCGGCGCGCGACGCCGCCTTGAAGGCCTTCGTCGTTACCAGGGTCGGGGATGCCGCGCTCTTCGTCGGGATCATCATCTTCTGGGCGACGACGGGGTCTACGGCCTTCTCGGATATCTCCGTGGCGGCCCAGTCTGGCTTTATCGGCGGCTCGTTGTTCACGACGGCCGTGATCCTCGTCTTCGTCGGCGCCGTCGGCAAGAGCGCCCAGTTCCCGTTGCACGTATGGCTCCCCGACGCGATGGAGGGACCGACGCCGGTGAGCGCGCTTATCCACGCGGCGACCATGGTCGCCGCGGGCGTCTATCTCGTGGCGCGCACCTATGACATCTTCGTCCAGAGCCCCACCGCCATGCTCGTCGTCGCCTACATCGGTGGCTTTACCGCCCTTATGGCGGCGACCATGGCGCTGGTCAAGACGGACATCAAACGCGTGATCGCCTACTCCACCGTCTCCCAGCTCGGGTATATGATGCTTGGCCTCGGACTGGGTTCGTATACGGCTGGCATCTTCCACCTCTACAACCACGCCTTCTTCAAGGCGCTCCTCTTCCTGTGCGCCGGCAGCATCATCTACGCGATGGACTCCTACAACCTCTTCGATATGGGGGGGCTCAGGCGCAGGATGCCCATCACGTTCTGGGCGATGGTCATAGCCGGCCTCTCGCTCTCGGGAATATTCCCCTTATCGGGCTTCTGGTCCAAGGACGCGATTGTCGCCTCGGCATACGAGGAGCATTACTACGTGCTGTTCGGCATGGCGCTCCTTACCGTGTTCCTGACGGCGTTCTACATCTTCCGCGCCATCTTCCTCGCGTTCACCGGCGAGCCGCGCACCCAGGGTGCAACGGAGGCGGGTGAGTCGCCGGGGATCATGACGGGTCCGATGATGATCCTGGCCTTCCTCTCCATCGTGAGCGGCTGGGTCGGGATACCAGAAGGCTTCGGGCTCCCGATCCCCGACTACTTCTCCGAGTTCGTGCATCCGAGCGAGTTCGCCGTCTCGGCGCTTGGCATCGAAGAGCACGGCTTCAGCTACGCCCTTGCCGCGATCTCGGTGTTCGTCGCGCTCCTCGGCATCGGCCTCGCCTACGCCCTCTACGTCGCCAGGCCGCAGCTGGCCGGAGACCTCGCCGGCCGGTTCTCGTGGCTCCACAGGTTCCTGGATAAGGGCTGGTACTTCGACGCCCTCTACGGCGCCACGTTCGTGCGGTTCGCGATGTGGCTCGGGAGGGCTACCCGCGGGTTCGACAGGAACGTCATCGGAGGTCTCGTCGGGGGGGTCGGACGCGGTGCTCTTGGATCCGGGGGGCTGCTGCAGCGCCTTCAGAGCGGCGGGGTACAGAACTACGCCCTCTTCATCCTGCTCAGCGTGCTCATTATAGGCATCGTGGTAGGGGCGCAGTACGCGGTGATAATGGTCGCCCTCATCATCCTGATAACCGTCGCCGCCTTCGCCGTGGGGACCCGCCTGTGATAACCACCGTAACCATCCTGATCCCACTGCTCGGCGCGGTTCTCATGCTGCTACTGCCCGATCAGGAGCGCCTGGTGCGCTACGCCGCCCTCGGGGTGGCCGCCGTGCCCCTTATCCTCACGATATTCATCTACTTCGCCTTCGGAGATGACCTCGGCGCGGCTGCGCTCACGCAGGAATTGACCTGGATAAGGTCGCTCAACATAGGCTACAGGGTCGGCCTCGACGGGCTCGGGTTCGGGATGTTCTTCCTCTCGGCGTTCCTCACGGTCATAGCGATCCTGGCTTCGTGGGACGTGAGCCGAAACCTCAAGCAGTACTTCGCCGCGCTCTTCGTGGCCGAGGTCGGGATGCTCGGGGTCTTCGCGGCGCAAGACCTTATCCTGTTCTACGTGTTCTTCGAGATCACGCTCATCCCGATGTACCTTCTCGTCGGCGTGTGGGGCGACGAGAACCGGCGTCAGGCCGCGATCAAGTTCTTCATCTACACTTTCCTCGGCTCGACGGTGATGCTCGCGGGCTTCCTGGCCTTCGGCATCCTCGCCGACACCTACGCGATAGAGGCGCTCGGCGGCGGGGGCGGCCTCTCGCGGACGGCGCAGGTCGCCGTGGCCGCCCCGATCCTGTTCGGGCTGCTGATCAAGGTGCCCGCGGTGCCGCTGCACAGCTGGCTTCTTGACGTTTACGTCTCAAGCCCGATATCGACCAACGTGCTCCTTTCAGGGGTCCTGCCGAAGCTTGGGACCTTCGGTTTGATCAAGATAGCCATCCCACTGCTTCCCCAGGGGGTAGAGCCTTTCTTGCCTTACATCGCGGCCTTCGGGGTTATCAACATACTCTACGGCTCATTCGTCGCGTTCTTGCAACCCGACCTCAAAGCCCTCGTCGCCTACTCGTCGATAGGCACCCTTGGCTTCATCCTGCTCGGGGCCGCCTCTGGGAACGCAGTCGGCCTGAACGGCGCCGTCTTCCAGCAGGTCTCGCACGGACTCTACTCGGCGCTCTTGTTCATCCTCGTCGGTGTGATAACGGCCCGAACAGGCACGCGCCGGATAGGGGAGCTCGGCGGGCTCGCGGCGAGGATGCCTTGGGCCGCGGGGCTACTCGCCCTTGGTGCGCTCGCCGCGATGGGGCTGCCTGGACTCGCGGTCTTCGTCTCGGAGTTCATGAGCATCATGGGCGGATATGAGACGTTCCCGGTTCAGGCCGTGCTCGCCTCGGTCGGGATCATACTCTCGGCCATGTACCTGCTCTACATGCTGGCGCGGGTGATCTTCGGCCCCATCGAGCGCCCCGCCTATGAGCTGATAGAAGACGCGGGGCCGTCCGAGATGGCTTCTGTGGTGCCGCTCGCCGTGCTGCTCCTCGTGCTCGGCGTGTTCCCAGCGCTGCTAATAAACATCCAACGTCCTGCCGTCGACGCCGTCCTTAGCGTGATAGGGGGTAGCTAGTGGTCACGGGTCAAACCATAGTCGCGATCCTGCCCGAGCTGATCTCGACCGCCTTCGTGATCGTGGTGCTCCTCGTTGGCGCCTTCGCCGAGAAGAACGTCGGTGTCGCGGCAGGCCTGGCCGCCCTTGGGACTCTGGCTGTATTCATAAGCGCAGCCGTCCTCCTCCTTACGGGCTTCTCGGGCAGCTTCTTCGGCGGCGGGTACGTCGTCGACGGCTTCGCGCTGTACTTCAAGCTGATAGTCGCAGGAACTGCGTTTTTCGCAGTGCTGGCCGCGGCCCGCTGGTCGGGGCAGGCGGGTGACGCCCCTGAGTACCTGACGCTTATCCTCTCCGTCGTGCTCGGTTCGACGCTCCTGGTCTCTATGCGGGATCTCTTCGGCATCTTCCTCGCCATCGAGCTCGCGACCATACCCTCCTACGCGATGGTCGCCTTCGACAGGAGCCGCCGCGAGAGCGCCGAGGGAGGGATGAAGTATTTGATCACCGGCGTCATCGCCTCCTCCGTGCTCCTGTACGGCCTGGTCCTGATCTACGGCGTCTCAGGCTCGGCGATGCTCTCCGACGTTGCCGACACCTTCACGGGCAACCTGACCCCCGTTGCCGTGCTTGGGCTCGTGCTGATGATCTCCGGCTTCGCCTTCAAACTCTCGGCCGCGCCATTCCATTTCTGGACCCCCGACGCCTACCAGGGCGCCCCGACGAGCGCCGCGGCCTTCCTCTCGGTCGGTCCGAAAGCGGCGACCTTCGCCGTACTCCTGAGGATACTCTTCGAAGGCATGCCAGGGGCCGCGGCGACGTGGACCGTCGTGATGGCCTTCCTCGCGATCATCACCATGTTCGTCGGCAACCTCGCCGCCCTCAGGCAGCGCAACGTCAGGCGGATGCTCGCGTACAGCTCGGTCGCCCATTCGGGGTACATCCTGGCCGCCTTCGCGGCGTTGCAGGGAGCCGGGGTCGCGTTCGCCGTGCAGGCGGTTCTGGTCTACACCGCTGCCTACGCCGTGATGAACATGGGAGCTTTCCTGGTCATAGACCTCGTCGGCGAGGACGTGAAAAACTACAACGGACTCGTCAGGACGAACCCCGCCGTGGCGGTGAGCATGGCCCTGTTCATGGCCGCGCTCGTCGGCATACCCCCGCTCTCCGGGTTCTTCGGGAAACTCTGGATCATCATCGCCGGCGCCCAGTCGGGTTCGATCCTGGTCTACGTCGTCGTCGGCGCGCTCGTCGTCAACACCGTCCTCTCCGTTCCCTACTACTTCGGCATCATCCGCAATATGATCCTGGAGGAGCCGACCACCGAGACGGTGAGGTCGAAGGGGAGCGGCGCCGTCAGGTTCTCCGTCTACGTGCTCGCCGCTCTCACCACCCTGTTCGGTCTGCTCATCATCCCCCTCGCCGCGCTGGTCAGGGCGTCGGGGCTGGTGTGAGGGCCGTCAAAGATCGCCCACCCCGTATTGGTCTGCGACGCATGACTGGTGTAAGCTAGGCCCATGAAAGCGGTCGTACTGGTTGGGGGACAGGGGAGCAGGCTGAGGCCAATTACCTTTGATATCCCCAAGGCTCTGGTGCCGCTCCGCAACCGTCCATTTATGGGCTACATGCTCGATTTCCTGCGCCGTGGCGGGCTCTCGGGCGCGGTGCTCTCTCTCGGGTATCTCCCCGACCCGATACAGGCCTACCTCTGCGGCCAGCAAGACCTGGAGGGTTTCTCTGTGGACTACGCGGTCGAGGACCACGCCCTCGGGACCGCGGGCGGAATCAAGAACGCCGAGGAGTATCTCGACGGCGAGACGCTGGTGGTGGTCAACGGCGACGTGCTCGCCGGGATGGACCTCGCCAAGGCAATAGAGGTACACAACGCGTCGGATGCCCTGGCAACGATCACCCTCACGAGCGTCGAGGACCCTACGGCTTACGGCCTGGTAGAGGTCGACCACGAGATGCTCGTCCACCGCTTTATCGAGAAGCCGGCCGCCGACGAGGTGACGACCAACCTCGTAAACGCCGGCGTCTACGTGCTCGAGCCCGAGGTCCTCGAGATGATTCCGGCCGGCCGCGAGGTCTCGATAGAGCGTGAGGTCTTCCCGGAACTCAGGGAGAGCGGAAGGCTCAGGGCCCACATCAGTAGCTCTTACTGGCGCGACATAGGTACGCCACGCAGCTACCTGGCGGCTTCCCACGATGTCCTCTCCGGCGCCGTCGGGGCCCGCGAGGACTTCGATTACCTGGACGTGCACCCATCCACAGAGTGCGGCAAGAACGTCAGGCTCTTGCCCCCTGTATCTGTTGAAGAGGGGTGCACGATCTCGGACCTCGCCACTATTGGGGGACGCTCCTCGCTCGGAAAGAACTGCGTTGTGGGGGACGGGGCCGTGGTCGAGGGGAGCATACTCCTCGAAGGCGCAGAGGTAGAAGCGGGCGCCGTAGTTAGGGGTTCTATCGTCGGTCCGCGCGCCAGGGTCGGCACCAACGCCATCGTGCGCGGCCTCTCAGTGCTCGGCGCCGGCTGCGTCGTCGGCGAAGGTAACGTCCTGGATCAGGGCATCCGCGTAAACCCCGGCGTCGTCGTCTCGCCCCGCAGCTTGAGGTTTTAGCTCCGCTTCGCTTCGCAGGTTAAAGCCGGCGGCCACTCCGTCCGACTCCAGGTAGAAAGCGTTCCAGCACGACCGGCCTAGGACTTCGAACGCGCAGTGTCGGTCGCGAACCGTGATGCCACCGCTGAAACCTGATGCCTAACACCTACCTCGCCGCGCTGGTCGACCTGTTCTATCCGGAGATCTGCGTCGGCTGCGAGCGGCGCTCCAGCGACGCGCTCTGCCGAGCCTGCTTCGAAGCACTCCCATATGTGGGCAGCCCCGTCTGCGGGCGCTGCGGGCTGCCCACGGCCTTTGCGACGTCTGTGTGCGAGAGGTGCAAGTACGTCGACTTCGGCTTCGAGAGCGCGAAGGCGCCCTTGAAGTACGAGGGCGTAGGGAAGAAGATCGTGCACGCCCTCAAGTACCGTGGCCACAAACGGGTCGTCGAGAAGCTGGCCACGCCGCTGATGATCCAGGCCATAGGCGATGGCCCCGTCGACGCCGTCGTGCCCGTGCCGTTGCACCGCTCGCGTCTGAGGAGGAGGGGCTTCAACCAGGCCGAGCTCCTGGCGCGGGGCGTCGCAGAGAGGATAACCGCAACCGTATCGGATACACTAGAAGTCGTGCGCACCACAGGGGATCAGGTCGAGCTCTCGGCGGCCCAGAGGCGGGCCAACGTCGCCGACGCCTACAGGGCAAAGAAGCCGCTAAGGGGCAGGATCCTGCTCGTCGACGACGTCTTCACCACAGGCGCGACCATGAGCGCCTGCGCAGGAGCACTCGTAAACGCCGGCGCGGCCGAAGTCCACGCCTTGAGCCTGTGTAGGACATGTTAGCCAGTCAGCTAGTCAGCTATTCGTGGCGCGGGTCAGAAGCCTGGGTGATCGGGAGATTGCCATAAGAAATCGTACCCCTCACGAGCAGGGTTCCGACCACCAGAAGGCTGAAATGCTGACCAGCTGAAGTGCTGACCAGCTCGCGACGACCGAAGGGAGGAGCGATATGGACGTACTCATCAAGGGGCGCAACATCCCTGTGACGGAGGCATTGGAGCGGTACGCCACAGAGAAGGTGGAGCGCGTCGCCCGGTTCTTCGACGAGGAGCGGAGCGCCTCTAGGGCCGAGGTGGAGCTGATGCACGAGCGGAACCGTGCGATCTCCGAGCCCGAGGTGGCCGAGGCCACGTTGTTCATAAACGGGACCGTGCTCAAGGCCAGCGACTCTTCCGAGGACATGTACGCCTCCATCGACGGTATGTCGGACAAGTTGGAGCGGCAGGTCAAGCGTCTGAGGGGGCGTCAGATCGACCGCTGGCAGGGCCAGCTCAAGAACACGCCGGCCCCCGGCCCAGAGGCGGCGCGGCCCTTCGTCGTTGAGGAAGAAGAGGAGATAGAAGCCCGCATCGTGAGGACCAAGCAGTTCCAGATGAAGCCGATGGGCGAGGAGGAGGCGGTGCTCCAGCTCGAGCTTCTCGACCACGACTTCTTCGTGTTCACCAGCGCCGATACGGGCGACATAAATGTGGTATACCGGCGTCGTGACGGTAACTACGGGCTCATAGAACCTGCCCGGTAGTCCGGTGCGACCACTAGCATAAGGTAGCTTGTTTTGGCGAACTTGTTGACGAAGATTTTGAGGATGGGCGAGGGCCGCAAGGTCAAGGTCTTGCAGCAGCGCGTGGAGGCTGTCTCGGCTCTCGAACCCGCGATAGAGAAGCTCAGCGACCCTGACCTGCGGGCCAAGACGGACGAGTTCCGCGAGAGGCTCGAGGGTGGGGAGACCATCGACGGCCTCCTGCCCGAGGCCTTCGCCGTCGTGCGGGAGGTCTCCAGGCGCACGCTCGGGATGCGTCCCTTCGACGTACAGATCATGGGCGGCATCGTGCTGCACGAGGGCAAGATCGCCGAGATGAAGACCGGCGAGGGCAAGACGCTCGCAGCCACCATGCCCGTCTACCTCAACGCCCTCGAAGGCAAGGGCGTCCACGTCGTTACCGTCAACGATTACCTGGCGAGGCGCGACGCGAGTTGGATGGGTGAGATCTACGCCTTCCTCGGCCTCGAGGTCGGCCTCGTCCAGGAGAGCATGAACTTCGACGAGCGGAAGGTCGCCTACCACTCGGACATCACCTACGGCACCAACGCCCAGTTTGGCTTCGACTACCTCCGCGACAACATAGCGACCTCGACAGACCAGCTCGTGCAGCGCGACCTCAACTTTGCGATCGTGGACGAGGTTGACTCCATCCTGGTCGACGAGGCGCGCACACCGCTCATCATCTCCGGCATGCCGGAGAGCGCCGCCGATATCTACTACCGTTTCGCCGCCATAATCCCGCGCCTCAAGGACGGTGAGGACTACGAGGTAGACGAGAAGAAGCAGCAGGTGGCCCCGACCGAGAGCGGCGTTGAGAAGGTCGAGAAGTCCCTGGGAGTGGAGAACCTCTACGACGACGTCAACACCAACCTCGTCAACCACCTGAACCAGGCTTTGAGGGCCCAGACGCTCTTCCACAAGGACGACGAGTACATCGTAAGGGACGGGCAGGTCTACATCGTCGACGAGTTCACGGGGCGTACGCTGGAGGGAAGGCGATACTCCGAGGGGCTCCATCAGGCCATTGAGGCTAAAGAGGGCGTCGAGATCAAGGAAGAGAACCAGACCGTCGCCACCATCACCATCCAGAACTACTTCAGGATGTACGACAAGCTCTCCGGCATGACTGGCACGGCGGCGACCGAGGCCGACGAGTTCATGCATACCTACAAGATGGAGGTCGTCTCCGTCCCGACGCACATGGAGATGATCCGGGACGACAAAGACGACCTCGTCTACAAGACCGAGAAGGCCAAGCACAAGGCCGTCGTCGAGGACATCGCCGAGCGGAACAGGCTGGGGCAGCCCATCCTCGTCGGCACGGTCTCGGTCGACGTCTCGGAGCGCCTCTCGGAGCTGCTCAAGCGGCGTGGTATAGCCCACAACGTCCTCAACGCCAAGCAGCACGCGCGGGAGGCGGAGATTATCGCCGGGGCCGGCGAGAGGGGCGCCGTTACCATCGCGACGAACATGGCAGGCCGTGGTACCGACATCAAGCTGGGCGAGGGTGTTCCGGAGCTGGGTGGGCTCTACGTACTCGGCACCGAGCGCCACGAGGCGCGCCGCATAGACAACCAGCTCAGGGGCCGCTCTGGGAGGCAGGGGGACGACGGCGAGTCGCGGTTCTACCTCTCTTTCGAGGACGAGCTCTTGAGGCTCTTCGGCGGTCAGCGGATGCAGGGTGTCATCGAGCGCATCGGGCTGGAGGAGGACGTGCCGATCGAGGCCGGCGTCATCTCCAACTCCGTAAGGCGCGCCCAGGAACAGGTCGAGAGCCGCAACTTCCAGATCAGGAAGCGCATCCTGGAGTACGACGACGTGCTGAACAAGCAGCGCGAGGTGATCTACACCATAAGGCGCGACATCCTTATGGGCGAGGACGTGGATACGGCGTCATACGTGGAGGACGTCCTCACGGGCGTCGTCTCTGAGTACGTATCGGAGGACGTCTACCCGGAAGACTGGGACCTGGGCGCCCTGACGACCGAGGTGAACCGATTCTATCCAAGCACGATAGACTTCGAATCCCTCGACGTCGAGAAGCTTACCTCCGCCGAGGTTCTGGCCATGATCCTCGACGATGCCCGCGAGCGTCTGGAGGATCGCAAGGCCGAGTGGGGCGAGCGGACCGCCGAGCTCGAGCGGCTGGGGCTCGCGCGGGGCGACGGGGTGTCCTCGTTCGAGGAGGCCGAGCGACGGACGCTGCTCTCCGTGGTCGACTCCCGCTGGCGGGAGCACCTCTACGAGATGGACTATTTGCGCGAGGGGATCGGCTGGCGTGGTCTCTCCCAGCGCGACCCGCTGGTCGAGTACAAGCGCGAGGGCTTCGACATCTTCCAGGAGATGGAGCGGGGCCTCAAGGAAGATTACGTCACCTATATCTACCGCGTCGAGAACATCAAGCTGCGCGAGGAGGAGATGCAGCAGCTCTCCTACAGCGGCGGCGAAGAGGAGCCGAACCAGCGGCCGACGAGCCCGCGCAGGACGGAGGGCAAGATCGGGCGCAACGACCCATGCCCGTGCGGCAGCGGCAAGAAGTACAAGAAATGCCACGGAATGCCAGGCGCGTCACCCCTGGGCTCCGAGGCCAGGGGCGCTTAGTGACGGAGTCAAAGGATAAGACCTCCGAGTTGGAGGGACGCCTCGCCGAGCTGGAGGCGTTCTTCGATGTGGAGGCGCTGCGGGGCGAGGCCGAAGAGCTCGGAGACGAGATGAGCAGGCCCGGTTTCTGGGACGACCCCGAGGAGGCCAAGGCGGTCTCCGCCCGCTTCTCGCGGGTGCAGGGCAGGATCGAACTCCTCGACGGGCTCAGGGGGAGCCTCTCGGATTCAGGAGAGCTGCTCGAGCTGGCCGAGGAGGACCGGGAACTGCTCTTGGAGGTCGAGGAGGAACTCGGGCGCGTCGAGCGGGTACTGGAGGAGCAAGAGATCGCCAGACTCTTCTCCGGCGAGTACGACGAGGGCGACGCCATACTCACCATAAATCCTGGCGCCGGCGGGGTAGACTCGCAGGACTGGGCCGAGATGCTCGCGCGTATGTACCGGCGCTGGGCCGAACGTAGGGGCCTCGGGCTCGAGGTCATCGAGTACACCGAGGGCGAGGAAGCCGGGATCAAGAGCGCGACCTTCACGGTCTCAGGCGAGTACGCGTTCGGGCTCTTATCGGCGGAGCGCGGGGTGCATCGGCTCGTCAGAATCAGCCCTTTCGACGCCGGCGCGAGGAGGCACACCAGCTTCGCCTCCGTCGCCGTCGCGCCTGTGGTAGGCGAGGCCGTCGAGGTCGAGATCGAGGAGAAGGATCTCAAGGTGGATACCTACAGGGCCTCAGGGGCTGGCGGCCAGCACGTCAACAAGACCGACTCGGCGGTCAGGATCACGCACCTCCCCACGGGCATCGTGGCGCAGTGCCAGAACGAGAGGAGCCAACACCAGAACCGCGAGGTAGCCATGCGGGTCTTGAGGGCGCGGCTCTTCGAGCTGGAGCGGGAGAAGCGGGAGAAGGAGATCGCCGCGCAGAGCGGGGAGAAGGCCGAGATCGAGTGGGGCTCCCAGATCCGGTCCTACGTGTTGCACCCATACAAGCTAGTCAAGGACCACCGCACCGGCGAGGAGACGGCGAACGTCGATCGGGTGCTCGATGGCGACCTCGACGCGTTCATCTACGCCTACTTGAAGAACCGGACAGCAGCCTAACACCATGCGGGGCGTACTTGCGGCCGTGCTCGTGCCCACCGTCGTGATACTCCTGCTCGGTCCCTACACGTTCTTGCCGTCGTTGCTCGAGTACGCGGTCGCCAGGGACGCGCAGAATCGCCTCGGGGTCGAAAAGCGGCCCGAGGTAAGCCTGAGGAGCGACCCTCCGCTGAAGATGCTGAGGGGCGAGTTCTCTGGCGGCAGCATCGCCCTGAGAGACGCCGAGCTTGGCGGGGTCAGGGCGGAGAAGACCAGGATCGACCTCGACCCCTTCGATATCGACGTCTGGGCCACCATGAAGAACGGTCGTGTGATCGCCGAGGAACCCCTCTCGGGAGGGCTGCGGGTCGAGGTGTCCGAGGAAGAGGTCGCGCGCCGCGCGAAGATAGAGGCCGAGTCGCCAATTACGGGCGTCGACGTGAAGGAGGACGGGGTGACCGTAGGGTCAGAGGCCACGGCGCTCGGCGCGCGGTTCCCCATCTCCGTACGCGGGGATCTGGGCTTACGCGACGAGAGCCTCCTCTTCGAGCCGCAGAGCCTCGAAGCCGCCGGGGTGCCAGTGCCCGATGAGCTCGCCGGAAAGCTGCTCAAAAGGGCGGACTTCGAGTATCCGCTCGGCCGTCTGCCTTACCGTACCAGGATCACCGGTGTCGAGACCGAGGACGGACGGCTGGTACTAAACGGAAGGGTGCCGAGCGTACCGCTCGGGGCATATCCCGCCGGTTGATAACGCCTCGGGTTGTTGCTATGGTCCTCGATGGCCTGGCCTCCGGGGATCTCTGAGAAGGCGTCGAGGTTAGCGGCGGCCGGCAAGCAACACGTGGAGGGGCCATGATCCGATTCAACAATGTCACGAAGGTCTACGGCAACGATACCGTCGCCCTTGAGCGAATAACCCTTGGTATAGACCCAGGCGAGTTCGTGTTCCTGGTTGGCCCAAGCGGTTCGGGCAAGTCTACGATGGTGCGCCTGATGCTGAAGGAGACGGAGCCCTCAGCAGGGTCCATCTTCGTCAACGGCGCGCGGCTCTCGTCCGTGCCGCGGCGCAAGGTTCCCCGCCTGCGGCGCGGCATCGGGTGCGTCTTCCAGGACTTCAAGCTGCTACCAAACAAGACCGTCTCGGAGAACGTCGCCTACGCCATGGAGGTCACCGGCCAGAAGCGGCGCACCATCCGCACGAAGGTACCCCAGATAATCGATCTCGTCGGCCTCTCGGGAAAGGTCGACAAGTACCCCGGCCAGCTCTCCGGCGGCGAGCAGCAGCGCGTCTCCATAGCCAGGGCATTCGTCTCTCAGCCGCCCATCCTCGTCGCCGACGAGCCGACGGGCAACCTCGACCCGAACACCAGCGTCAGCATCATGCAGCTCCTGCACAGGATCAACCGCATCGGCACCACCGTAGTGGTCGCGACCCATGACAGGGAGATGGTCGACGTGATGCGCAAACGGGTGGTCGCCCTCGATGAGGGGCATATCGTCCGCGACAAGGTGAGGGGGGCTTACGCCGATGAGGTTTAACCTGGGTTTCTTCCTCTCCGAGGCGTTCAAGAACATCCGCCTCAATCTGCTCATGACACTCACCGCCGTCACGACCACCTTCATCTGCATCCTGGTCCTCGGGCTCGGCCTCCTCGTCAGCGACCACATCCAGGGGATCATAGGCTCGGTGCGCGAGGACGTGAGCGTCGAGGTATTCCCGCCGAACGCCTCGAAAGGGGACATCGACGACCTCGCGAACAAGGTGAAGGACTGGCCCGAGGTCTCCGAGGTAACCAGGGTCTCCGAGGAAGAGGCCTTCGCCGAGTTCAAGGACCAGTTCAAGGACCAGCCCGCCCTGTACGAGGACCTCGATCAGGGCGTCTTGCCCGCCTCCGTCCAGATCCAGCTAGAGAACCCAGGCACCGCAAACGAGGTGGCCGACAAACTCAAGCAGGAGGGCTTCACCGAAGACGACCTCAGCTACCCGCAGCAGACCATCGACCGCCTGAACTCCGTAACCTCGGTCGTGGTCTGGGGTCTCTACGGGGCGACGCTCCTGTTCCTCATCGCGAGCGTGCTCCTTATCTCGAATGCCATAAGGCTCTCCATCTACGCCAGGCGCAGGGAGATAGAGGTGATGAAGCTGGTCGGGGCCTCCGACAGCTTCGTCCGCACCCCATTCGTCTTGGAAGGCCTACTCCAGGGCCTCGTCGGCTCGATACTCGCCGCGCTCGCCGTCATCTGGATCAATTACCTCTTCGTCGATTGGGCCCGCAACCAGCTCCCCTTCGTCCCGATCTCGGACTCCGCCGTAAACACCCCCTTCCTCCTCCTCATACTAGTCGCCGTAGGCGTCGCAATAGGCATCATAGGCAGCTTCCTCTCCGTAACGAGGTTCTTGAGGAAGATATAGCGCCAGAGGCGCTATATCTTCCAGCACGCTGCGGCCTTCGGCCTCCGCTTTCAGCTTTCTTGCCGTCCCGGCCTCACCGAGTCTCGCACAAAGTATCGCTGCCTGAGGCAGTCGGGTTCTACGCTCGTAGCGACGCCCCAAGACGACTTCCTGACAAGGCGCCCAAGGCGAAGCCGCAGGCGCCGTGCTGACAAGCGAGGGCGTTAGCCCGAGCGTGCCGACAAGCGGAGGCTGAAGGCCGCAGCGTGCTGACAAGCGGAGGCGAAGCCGAAGCGTGCGCGGAGGGGCCTGCCCCTCCGCATGGTAGACTCACGGAGTGCTTTGCCAGATACCTTTGGGAGCGCTCTCTTGATACTGCCGGCCATGCTGGTCCGTCGGGGAAAGTACTCGGTAGCAGACCCGCTCTTCGTCGAGGAGCGGCGTCCGGTGCTGGTCGCGCGCAAGCTTCGCAGGGGTGCCGAGGCCGGCGAAATCGTCCTCGTGAACGCCCGCGAGAAGAACCGCTCGCTGAGGGGCGAGGTAACGCGCGTCATCGGGCCCTCCGAGGATCCGCGCAACGTCTATGAAGCCCTTTTTGCCTCCATCGGAACCTCCCGCACGTTCCCGAAGAAGGTCGATGAGGAGGCCGAGGCCGTCGCACTGAGGGGGCTGGGGGAGCGTCAGGACCTGCGTCACCTGCCTACGGTGACCATCGATGGCGTTGACGCCAAAGATTTCGACGATGCGATCTCGGTGGAGATCGTCGAGGATGGTTTTAGGGTATGGGTTCACATTGCGGACGTGACGCATTACGTCGAGCCAGGTTCCGCGCTGGACAAGCAGGCCGCCTACAGGGGAAACTCGGTCTACCTTCCGGGAACGGTCGCGCCGATGCTACCCCGGCGTCTCTCTGACGACATCTGCTCCCTGAGACCGCACGCCGAGCGGGCCGCCGTGACGGTCGAGATGGAGGTCGACCCAGAGGGTGAGACCAGCAGCTTCAGGGCTTACCGGAGCGTGATCGTCAGCGACGCCAGGCTGACCTACGAGTCCGTCGATACGTTCTTGGGCGGCGATGGTGTGGTCGAGCACTCGGGCCTGGTCATGGCCGCTTACGAGCTCTCGCGCAAGCTCAAGGTGAGGGCCGCGAGGCGGGGCAAGCTGGAGCTCGGCGGTCGGGAGCCAGAGTACCAGATAGATAGAGAAGGGGTTCCGGTCGGCGCGGGGGTGCGCCGTTCGACACCGGCCAGGGAGTTGATCGAGGAGCTCATGATCCTCGCCAACGAGTCGGTCGCGAAGATGCTGCGGCGCAAGAAGGGCGGTGTCTTCAGGGTGCACGAGAGGCCTGAGCCGGAGTCGCTCGAGACCCTGGCCCAGCGGCTCGCCGCCGTCGGGATGCAGGCCGAGCCCACGCCCGAGAACCTGGGGACCATCTCCCAGATGGCCAAATCCGACGCCGTGAATTACCTGATCCTACGCTCCATCCCGCGCGCGCTGTACTCGCCCGATGACCTCGGCCACTACGGCCTCGCGCTGGAGCACTACACGCACTTCACCTCCCCGATCCGGCGCTACGCGGATGTAATAGTTCATCGCGCCCTGCTGGGTGAAGAGCCTCCCCAGGACCTCGCCGCTGTCGCGGTCTCCATCTCGGAGAGGGAGTACCGATCCATGATCTGCGAGCGCACCGCGGACGAGTACACGCTGATGTGGCTGATGCGCGACAGGGTCGGCGATACCCTCGAAGGGACCGTCGTCAGCACAACCGCCTTCGGGCTCTTCGTCGAGCTCGAGACTGGCGCGACGGGCCTCGTCCACGTGAGCAAACTGCCCGGATGGTGGGAGCTCGAGCCGAACGGCGTCGTTCTCTCCAACGACTCCATAGGGGCTTCCTACAGGGTGGGGGACAGGGTTCTCGTAGAGTTGCTCGACGTTCTTCCGCTTATGCAGCGGGCCGAGCTCAGGGTGGTGAAACACTCATGACGGATTTCGCGCGCAACAGGAAGGCGCTGCACGACTTCGACATCGAGGAGACCTACGAGGCAGGCATCCAGCTTACCGGTCCCGAAGTAAAGTCCGTCAGGGAGGGCAGGGCCAACCTCAAGGAGAGCTACGCGCGGGTCAGGGACGGGGAAGTGTTCCTGATCGGGGCCCACATCTCGCCCTACGCGAACGCCCGCCAGGAAAGACAACTTCCCACCCGCGACCGTAAGCTGCTCCTGCACAGGAAGGAAATTGACCGCCTCATCGGCAAGAGCCAGGAGGAGGGGAAGACCCTGATCCCCCTGAAGCTCTACTCCAAGAACGGCATCGTCAAACTCCAAATAGCCGTCGCCTCCCGCAAGCGACAGTACGACAAGCGACGCGAGATCGCCAAAAAGACCGCAGACCGCGAAATAGAACGCGCCATGAAGGAGCGGCTGCGCCGCTAGCACGCTTCGGCCTGCGGCCTCCGCGTGCGCACGGCGCCTGACGGCGCCTTGTAAGCACGCTACAGCCTGGTCGGCTTATAAAAAAATTATAAAAGAGCGCGACGCGAGATCGCCAAAAAGACCGCAGACCGTGAAATTGAACGCGCCATGAAGGAGCGGCTGCGCCGCTAGCACGCTTCGGCCTGCGGCCTCCGCGTGCGCACGGCGCCTGACGGCGCCTTGTCAGCACGCTACGCGCTTCGCGCTCCGCTTGTCGGCACGCTCGGGCCTTACGGCCCTCTCTTGTCAGTAACGCTTCGGCTTCGCCTCCGCTTTCAGCTTTTGGTTCCGGCCCCGCCCTGCGGCGTGCAACGAACCGCAGCCCGCGGCGGTAGGGTTCTACGCTCAAGGCGACGCTCCAAGACGACTTCCTGACAAGGCGCCAGAGGCGAAGCCGCAGGCGCCGTGCCGACAAGCGAGGGCGTTAGCCCGAGCGTGCCGACAAGCGGAGGCGAAGCCGGAGCGTGCTGAGAAGCCGCTGCAAGCGGCGTGCTGACAAACCTTGTCAAAATGGTAGAATATGCACCTTACAAGGGGGCGTACAGGCTTCGACGGGAGTGGTCAGCGTCCTGTGAGACGAGCCGAGTTTGCTGGAGACTCGTAAAACGCCGGCAACAAAGATACACGCCAATGATGAAATGGTGCCGGTTGCTGCTTAATTAGTCAGTAGCCCATCGGTCCGGGCGGCCCACGGCCCGGTTCCCGGTGTCATTTAGTGGGCTCACCCTCCGGGTTCTGGCCCGGTGCACGGGGGGGACATTCAATGGGCTAGCCTCGCGGCGGCGCCCCGGTCCGTTGCGGAAGGCGAAGCTAAACCGGGAGCTATGCTCGTAGAATCTCACGGACGGCGCGCTCGCGGACGCGGGTTCGAATCCCGCCGCCTCCACTGAAGCGGGCCGGCTTTGCCGGCCCGCGCACGCTACGCCCTTCGGGCTTCGCTCGTCAGCACTTCAGCATTTCAGCACGCCTGCTTCGCAGGCTTGTCAGCTTTAGGGATAGGTCATTCACGGCATCCGCTGACGCCTGCGAACCGAGTTCTCATATAGCTGCACGCAGATAGTTAGCCGGCCAATTATCGACCAACAAAGCCGAAACCATGACCGGCTGAAGTGCTGAAATGCTGAAATGCTGAAATGCTGCCCATATAATCCGGTGCCGTGAGCGATCCACGACCAATTGGGGTTTTCGATTCGGGTGTCGGCGGGCTGACGGTGCTGGCGGAGATCCAGGACCGCCTGCCCTACGAGCACACCGTTTACTTTGGTGATACCGCAAGGGTGCCTTACGGGGTCAGGGACCTCGCCGAGGTCAGGTGGTTCACCTTCGAGATCATCAACTACCTCATCGGCATGGACGTGAAGCTTATCGTGATCGCCTGCAATACCGCGACGGCGGCGGCCCTGCGGGCGACGCAGCGCTCTTTCGAGGTGCCGATCATAGGGGTCATAGAGCCGGGCGCCCGGGCCGCGGTCGAGGAGACGCGAAACAGGCGCGTCGGCGTGCTGGCGACGCCGCTTACGGCGTCCAGCGGGGCTTATAGGCGCGCCGTTCACTCCCTAGATGCGGGGATCGAGGTTCACGAGCAGGCGTGCCCCGAGTTCGTGCCCATGATCGAAAGCGGCATGGTGGACGGCCCTGAGCTCGAAACGGTGGCGCGCGGCTACCTGAAGCCTCTCGTCGAGCGTGCGGTCGACGCGGTCGTGCTCGGGTGTACCCACTACCCGCTCATCTCCGCGCCCATCAACCGCATCCTCGGGCCGGAGGTGCGCCTGATCTCCTCCGCGGGCCAGACCGCCCTCGAGGTCGGCCGCGTCCTCTCCCGCAGGGACCGCCTGCGCCGCCCGCACCACGTCGACGACGAGGGCGCGGCCACCTTCGTGTGCAGCGCGGACCCGGAAGAGTTCGCCGCCCTCGGAAGCCGCTTCCTGGACGAGGAGATAGAGGCCGTAGCCCCGGCGACCGTGATTTAGAGCATTTCAGCAGGTCAGCATTTCAGCTTGTCAGCCAAGAGAAAGGGACCGTGGAACAATTTATACGGAATCCGCATGAACAGTGCCGCGGTGAGTACAACCTGGGAGAGTGCACCTTCCACCGCTTTGCTCCCAGTATGAGCGTCATTCCCGCGAAAGCGGGAATCCACTGCTACGAGATCTCGGCGCCTCAATCGGGAAGTGATCAACCGGATTCGGTATGACTTGACTCTCAATCAGACCCTGTTCGAAGAGTCTAGTTCGTTTTCTACGGAACCATGTGATGAGCCAGAACAACACAAAGCTGACCCGCTGAAGTGCTGACCTGCTGAAGTGCTCTTTGCTATACTCATGCCCGGCTTTCGCGGGGCGTGGCGCAGCCTGGTAGCGCACCTGCTTTGGGAGCAGGGGGTCGGAGGTTCAAATCCTCTCGCCCCGACAACGAAGCCCGGAGAAGCCGCCGTGCGGGTGTAGCTCAACGGTAGAGCCCCAGCCTTCCAAGCTGGTTATGGGGGTTCGATTCCCCTCACCCGCTCACGACGTACTCTCGCCTCCCCGCGAACCTCGCCCATCCCGCCCGCCCGAAGGCTGCGGTCATCGGCCCGTTTGCCACATCGGTGTCGGCCCGCAGGGGCTTCTCATTCCCGTCCCTCATTCTGGCCTCGAGCAGCGTCGCGGTGCCGGCGGCGAGCAGGTCGTCGACGTAACCCCGTCCCCTCATCCCTGGAACGACACCGACGTAGAAGATGGTCAGGAAGCCCGGCGGCTCTGCCGGCATCACCAGGCCGGCGAGATCATCATCCGGCGTATATGCAAGCCGCCACCAGGCGGGATCGTGCTCCACCCTTCGCGCGTCCTCGAAGAACTCCTGCGCGGCCCGCTTCGCCCCGAGCCTCTCGCGCTCACCCCGGATCTCACGGTCGAGTGTCCCTTCGGAGACGATTCTCATCGCCTCGCCGAACGCATCCTCGCCGACCTCCTCCAGGGTGCGAAACGACAGTCTCCCGGTAACGGCGGGAGGGTCGCCTCCGCGCCATTCGAAACGCCAGGTCTCTCGGCGAAAAGCGAACCCAACCCTCTCCAGCAACTCGACCCTGCGCTCCGGACGGTGCTGGAACTGGGGATGCATCGGCGGATCATCTACGACGTGCTCGATCTCTTCTGCCCCAAGAGCGCGCGCCTTTTCAAGGACGTCTCTGAGGAGGCGCGTTCCAACGCCGATGTAGTCACCATCCCAGGGGACATCGAGCAGCACGAGGGCGAAGGGCTCCTCCATGCCTGGCAGCGTCCAGAATGCGACACGCCCGAGCGGACAGTCTTCTTGTTCTTCTTCGGCGACGAAGCACCACTCAGGGCGCATCGAGCCTGCGGCGAACATGTTCTCCAGGTACTGCTCGACTTCTCTACAGTGGCCTGGATCTCTGGCGGCCTCGACGAAGAGGTCGAGTTCGCCGGCACAGACGGGACGAGTGTGCATCTCTATGGTCCTCCTGCGGCAGCGCGGTGAGGTGGCAAACAACGGTCTTCGTTCCGGACTGGATAACCATATGTACAGACGCACCGATCGCCCGAAGGCGCTCGATCGCAGTATACGCGCCCCGATCATTCGCAGCCAGAGAAACTTTCCTGTCCTGGCAGGAGCCGGCAGAACCCGTGCAAGCGTTACTATTGTTCTCTAACTACTGTTATATTAATCTCGTGACGGATACAGGTGAAGAGCGGCGCGGCTGGTTCGTTCTGGTCTACAAGCTGCCGGCCGAGCCCAGCCGCTTGCGGGCGAGCGTGTGGAGGAAGCTCAAGGCTGCTGGGGCGGTATATCTGCAGAACGGGGTGGCGGCGCTGCCTTTGGACGCGGCGGGCGAGCGGGCGATGCGGGGCGCGGCCCAGGAGGTGCGGGAGTTTGGTGGGACGGCCCACCTTCTGCGGGGGGAGGCGGTGGGCGACGAGGCGGCGCTCGTGGGGACGTTCGGGGAGGCGCGCGATGCAGAATACGCGGAGGTTCTGAGCAAGTGCCGCGACTTCCACGCCGAACTCGAGAAGGAGCGCGCGGCGGGGAAGTTTACCTTCGCCGAGCTCGAGGAGAACGAGGAGGACCTCGCCAAGCTCTGGGTCTGGCTGCGCAAGGTGGAGCTCAGAGACCGTTTCGGAGCGCCGTTGGCTCCGGAGGCGAGGGCGGCGGTCCTCGCGTGCCGCGAGGATCTGGAGGCGTTCGCCGCCTCGGTGTACGAGGCCGCGGATCACGGCTCGGCGGGCCAGGCCCGTGAGTAGGAAGGCGGCACCTTGAGCGTGGCCCTCTCGCTCGCCCTCTTCGGCGCCGGCGTAGCGCTGGTTATCTGGGCGACGGAGCGTCTCCTGGAGGGGCTGGTCGGGCTCGCGTGGCTGCTCAGGGTCTCGGCCTTCGCCGTCGCGGCGATCCTCTCTGGCTTCGAGGCCGAGAACGTGGCTGTGGGCCTCGCGGCGGCCCGGCGCGGCGCCGGAGAGTTGGCCCTCGGGACGGTCTTCGGCGGGGCCATCTTCCTGGTGTGCGTCGCCCTTGGCCTCGGGGCGGTGCTCTACCCGCTGCGGGTGAGGCTGCCCCGCGGCTTCCTCGTGCTGATGGCGGTCTGCCCGTTGACGGTCGGGGTAGGACTCCTCGGGGGCCCGGCCGGCCGCCTGGCGGGGGCGGCGCTGCTCGGGGCCTTCGCCCTGGCCGTCGTCTACCTGGTCGTGGCCTCCCGAAACCACAGCTTTCTGGAGTCCGAAGAGGTGCGTGAAGCCGAGGAGAAGCGTCGCTCGTACCCGGAGGCCGTCGGCCTGACCGTCCTCGGCCTCGTCGTGATCGCGGCCGGCGGAGAGCTAGTCACCGTCGGGGCCGAGGGGCTCGTCTCCGCCCTCGGACTCTCGGCGCTCCTGGTCGGCATGGTCCTCACCCCTGCGGCCATAGAGGTCGAGGAGGTGATCCGCCAGGCGATCCCTGCCAGGGAGGGCCGGCCTGAGGTATCGGCGGGCAACCTGGTCGGCACCCTCCTGTACTTCCTGTGGTTCAACCTGGGCTTGATCTCCCTCCTCGTGCCAGTGCGGGTGAACCCGCAGGTGATCTACTTCGACTGGCCTTTCCTGGTCGCTGTCACCTGGCTGGCGACCTTCTTCTTCGCCAGGGGCCGGGTCGGACGACTAGAGGGCGCTGCACTCCTCTGTGCCTACGCCCTCTACGCCGCCCTCCGCGCGTTCTACCTGTAGCACTTCAGCATTTCAGCCGGTCAGCACGTCAGCATTTCAGCTCTCTTGTATTGCTGACAAGCTCTAAAACGCGGCGGCCCCTGCCTCGGCGACCTCCTGATCCTGATCTATCGTACCGCCGCTCACGCCTATGGCCCCGGCCACATCCTCCCCGCGCATCAGCGGGATGCCGCCGGCGAAGTTGACGACCCGGCCGTTGTTGGTCGACTCGAGGCCGTAGAGCGGCTGGCCTGGTTGCGTCATGTCGGCCAGGTCCTGGGTGGGCATCAGGAAGGAGGCCGAAGTGAAGGCCTTGTTTACGGCGATGTCTATGCTACCGAGCCAGGCGTCTTCCATACGGGCGAAGGCCTTGAGGTCCCTCCCGTTATCCACGACAGCTACGTTCATGGGCTGGCCGATCTCCCCAGCCTTCTCCATAGCGGCCCGGATCACCGCCTGCGCCTCCTCCAGCAAGATCGTAGTCCTGTCTTCCGATTGCATGTTCGTGCCTCCTATCGCTCTGTTCCAACAAGAAAGCTGTCGTACGTCTACTCGGTTATCCAAACTGTGATACCCAACACACCTCGCAAACAAACAACTACAAGGTGTCTACGCAGGTCGCGCTCGGACCCGGACCGGCGGTTCTGCTCCACACCCAGCGACGCTGTAGGCACGCGTGTTGGACCATCTTCTACAGCGGATCTCGAAAAGGATGAGCCCAGGCAAGCACTATGCGCTGTGTGTCTCCCTCGGCAAGTCACGCCACAAGAACCCTGCTGTTGCCTGAAACCTATTGCCGCAGAGGCACAGCTTTAATGCAACCCGCTCTAATCGCCCCAGGTCTTGCGCAGGACACGGACCCAATTCTCGTGGGCGAGCTTTCGGAGCGCCCGGTCGTCGTAGCCTCGGTCCCTGAGCGCCGAAAGCAGCCTCGGCAGGCCCGACACATCACCTATCTCCTCTGAGATCAAGACCCCGTCGAAGTCCGATCCGAAGCCGACCCTGTCGATCCCGACCCGCTCTACCAGGTAGTCGATCTGCCGGACCATCACTTCCAGGGGGGTGCTCGCATCCCTGGCCGCGTCCTCACGGAGGAAGTTGACCGCGAAGTTGAGACCGACCATTCCCTCGGAGGCGGCGATGGCGTCGAGCTGCGGGTCAGTAAGGTTTCGGGTGGAGGCGCACAGGGCGTAAGCGTTGGAGTGGCTCGCGACGAGCGGGGCATCAGTCAGGGCTGCCACGTCCCAGAAGCCTCGCTCGTTCAGGTGGGACACGTCGATCATGATGCGAAGTTCGTTGCAGGCTCGAACCAACTTTCTACCGGCTTCGGTTAGCCCTGGCCCCGTATCCGGCGAGCGCCGAAAGTGCACGGCGACACCCTCGGCAAAGGCGTTCGGCCGGCCCCAGACGAGGCCAAGCGAGCGCAGTCCCGCCCGGTAGAGCACGTGCAGCGCGTCGAGGTCGGTATCGATCGCGTCGGCACCCTCCAGGTGGAGCACCGCCGCCATTACTTCGTCCTCCAGGCATCGCCACAGTTCTGCGGCGGTGCGGACGACCCGTAACTTTCCATCGGAGCGATCCTCGATCCTGAACAGCATGGCTGCATCGGCCATCGAGCGGCGCAACGCGTAAGCGGCGTCGAGCGCGGGTGGAAGCCCCCTCGGGGTGCGTTCGGGCGTTTTGGGCGAGGGAATCCAGACGGCGAAGATGCCGCCCCCGAAGCCTCCCTCACGTGCCCGGGGTAGATCCAGGTGTCCCTTCTCACCGCGCTCGAAGAACGCGCCGGGTCCGCCGCCATCCGGCCCACCGAGCCTCAACAGGACATCGTTGTGGCCGTCGAACACGATCGGAAATGCATTTCGACCCATACGATCATCTCCCTTCTTGACGACACACCCTTGTGCGATTGTAAAGCTACAAAGCTGATCACCTCTCCAATGTGCTAGAACAATCCGGAACACACGGCGGCCAATAGGAGCGACATGGCGAAGACCCACAAGGTAACCTTTCGGCGCAAGGGCGTAACCATAGAGTGCGCCGAGGACGAGTACATCCTCGAAAAAGCCGAAGACGCCGGGATCAGGCTCCCCTACGACTGCCGCAGCGGCACCTGCACGACCTGTATTGTGAGATGCCTCGAAGGCGAGATGGACCAGGACCTCGCTTTTGCACTGGACGACCTTGATCTGGAGCAAGGCTGGCGCCTCATCTGCATCGGCAGCCCGCTTTCGGACGTGGTGCTGGATAGATAGTAGATTGTGTATCATTTTGCGGAATAGGGGAAGACTGTGCCTGACTACGATTTGGTGGTCGTCGGTAGCGGTTTCGCGGGCTCGACGGCTACGTTGAGCTTCCTGGAGGCGGCGGATAAGGCAGGCTAGGCTGGCCGCGTGGCGTTGATCGAGGCGGGAAAGAGAGGCACATGGCCTGGAGGTTCACGCTGGACGAGGCCTTTTCTGCGATTCGATCGCGACAACACACTCTTGAGCGACCGGGCCGAAAGAGTGGAGCAGAACCTGTCGGACCTCGACTACTGGCGCAAGCTCGAGGACGAGGTACCGGACACGGTCGAGTTCATGGAGGACCACGGCGTCAAGCTGATCCATCACGACGAGGAGAACGCCGCCCTTGACTTCGAGGAGCAGCACTTCGCGCACCCGACAGGTGGTGGCAAGGAGATCGCGGATAACTACTTGATCCTCATCGCGAAGTACGAGACCGCCGACATTTTCTACGGTCACGAGGCGACCGAGCTGACCCTCGACGATGAGGGGCGGATAGGCGGCGTCGTCGTGCGTGAGCCCGACGGTGGGCAGCGCCACATCACGGCCGGCACGGCCGGACAGTTCGAAATGTTCCACGCCGAGCTCGTCGACCCGCGAGCGAAGACACCCCACTCGGTCATCTGGGGCCAGAACTACGGGATCGTGGTCAACGAGAATTGCGAACGCTTCCACGACGAGGGCGAGGACTACCTCTTCGCCACCACGGAGTCCATCGCGTACGACACCTGGCGTCACCAGAACCAGAAGTCGTACTTCATCACCGACAGGACCGTGATGGATCGCTTCGAGGGTACCTGGGTCTACGATCTGCCGGCGAGATCACGGGTCTCTACCACAAGCATCCACCGGCAACGTCGGTGTTGCGGGCGAATACCTTCGGACGCATCGTCGGCACGAAGGTCGCCGAATCACTCTCGGCCGCGCCAACTGGATAGGATCCCCTTCACCGCCGTCCCGCTCGACGCAGACCAGGAAGAACGAAGGGTGTGCGAGTCGCTTTCGTGCAAAAGGGGGTAGTATTCGGAAGAGCGATCAGGAAGGGAAATTGCCGTGGACGATCTCAACCCCATATTCGCTAAAGGCGCGCAAAAGATAGCAGAGGCTCAACGACAGATTTACGGACCGCGTATAGAAAAGCTGGTGCAGATGGGCGCGACCCGCGAACTCGCCGAGTACCTCGTCGGGCTCGAAATGAGGGTCGCCCAACTCGAGCAGGGGCAGCCCACGAACCGGTAATGGCCCTCTGGATGCGCTGAGTAACGGCTCGCTGGACGCGCCGACTTTGACGGCGTAGGGGTCGGCGAAGAGCCGGGGGGACGCTGTGGCCGGGGTTCTCGGCCATCGCCGATGCGCTAGACTACGCTCGCCGGGTCCCTCTGGCTCCGGCGAAGTGCGGTTGTGCCCACGCTGGTAGGATATTGGGGATGAAGCGTATCAATCATCGGGCCACTCCAACCCATCAGCGAAGACTTGGGTAACGACGGGGTAGATAATGCCGGGGGCAGCGACGGGCCCCGCACCAGCGCGACGCCGACGGTGGACGAGTACAGCCGCGACCTGACGCGGATGGCCAAAGAAGGGAAACTCGACCCCGTCATCGGGCGGGCCGAAGAAGTCGAGACCATCATCGAGATCCTCTCCAGGAGAACCAAGAACAACCCCGTGCTCATAGGGGATCCCGGCGTCGGCAAGACGGCCATCGTCGAGGGGCTTGCCCAATGGATCATCAACGACGAGGTCCCGGATACGCTCGCCAATAAGCGCGTCCTCGCGCTGGACCTGCCGGGAATGGTCGCGGGAACGCAGTATCGCGGGGAGTTCGAGGCGCGCCTCAAGAAGGTCATAGAGGAGGTAAGGGAGAACCCGGATGACCAGATAATCTTCCTCGATGAGCTGCATACTGTGGTTGGAGCCGGTGCGGTAGAGGGCTCGATGGATGCCTCCAACATACTCAAGCCCGTCCTGGCATACGGCGAGATGCGTCTCGTGGGCGCAACCACGGTAGACGAATACCGCAAGAACATAGAGAAGGACGCGGCGCTGGAACGCCGCTTGCAGCCGGTCCTCATCGGCGAGCCTTCTGTTGACGAGGCTATCGAGATCCTGCTCGGCCTCAAGGACCGCTACGAGGCTCACCACCGCGTCAAGATCACCGAAGAGGCGATCGTCGCCGCCGCCGAACTCTCCGACCGCTACGTTGCCGCCCGCTTCCTCCCGGATAAGGCTATCGACCTGATGGACCTGGCGTCGGCGAGGGTGCGCCTGCGCGCGAAGACCAAACCAGGGGACACGAAAGCTCTGGAAGCGGAGCTGAGGAGTCTTCAGACGGAGAGGGATCAAGGGGTCGCCGCCGAGGACTTCGGGAAGACGCAGGAACCCAAGGAGAAAGTGGCCGGACTGCCAGAGCCGTTCGAGGCGCCCGGCGGCGATCGTCACCCGACGGTGGGGGAGGTGACGGCTGAGGACATCGCCGAGATCGTCTCTCGGGCCACCGGTATCCCGGTAAGCCAGCTCACCGAGGAGGAACGTGAGCGCCTGCTGCGCCTGGAAGGCCAGCTTCACGAGCGCATCGTCGGCCAGGAAGAGGCCGTCGAGGCGGTGGCCGAAGCCATAAGACGCGCCCGCGCTGGGCTCTCCGACCCGAACAGGCCCATCGGCAGCTTCCTGTTCCTTGGTCCCACCGGCGTCGGCAAGACCGAGCTTTCGCGCGCGCTCGCCGACGCTCTCTTCGGGGATGAGGCGGCGACGGTCAGGATAGACATGTCGGAGTTTCAGGAGAAGCACACGGTGTCGCGGCTCGTCGGCGCGCCTCCGGGATACGTCGGCTACGAGGAGGCCGGGCAGCTGACCGAGGCCGTGAGACGCCGCCCGTATTCGGTGTTGCTTCTCGACGAGATCGAGAAAGCGCACCCTGACGTGTTCAACGTCCTGCTCCAGATCCTGGACGACGGACGGCTCACGGACGCCCAGGGGAGAACCGTAGACTTCAAGAACGCGGTGGTCATCATGACGAGCAACCTCGGGGCGGGGCGCATCAAGGCACACGCCGGGCGAAACGAGTCGTTCGAGGAGCTCAAGGAGGACATGAACCGGCTACTCAGGAACACCCTGCGGCCCGAGTTCGTGAACCGCATAGACGAGGTGATCCTGTTCCGCTCCCTGGGCAAGGACCAGATAGCCCAGATAGCGCGCCTCCTCCTCGACCACACCTCGAGACGCCTGAAAGCCCAGGGGATCGGGATCGAGTTCACCGACGCCGCCGTGGCACTGATCGCTGAGGAGGGCTTCGACCCCGAGTTCGGCGCCCGTCCTTTGCGGCGTACCATCCAGCGCCGGGTGGATAACGTGCTCTCGCGCATGGTCCTCCAAGGTTCGCTCGAACGAGGCGACAAGCTGGTTGTTGTCGGCGCCGGGGAAGGCAAGCTTGGCTTCGAGATAATCCACCCAGCGACCGGCGAGGAGGGAAAGGAAGGGTAACTTGTAAGCGGGAATCCACGGGTAGAAAAAGACTCACACGCTCGTGCGCAGTCGCGTTGCCATTCACCCGGATATCGTATCAATCCGTAATAGAGATAACGGATTGACCCCCGATACGATCATATGGTACCTTGCAGAGGGTTGGGGAAGCGAAGGGAAGGGGTCGAGCCTGTAGCGACCATCAAAATTGGGGATTGATCCCCTATGCATGTACGGAACTTTGCGGAGAGTTGGGGAAGCAAAGGGAAGGAGGCAAGCTGGTGGCAAGGGCCAGAGAGAAGCAGCTATCCCAGGTTGTGAGCGAGCTTGGGCTGGACAAGCAAAACAAGGGGACGATAGGTCGCCTGCTCAACCACGGAGGCATCGGGGAAGCCGAGGAGGGAGCCGACGGACGGATGAAAATCCAGATCCGGATTCCCGAAGATGAGTTGACCTATTCGCCCTCGATCACCGTTATGCCCCATGCGGGCGAGCTCGAGATCGAGTTCTTCAACGATGACACGAACACTCACTGCGCGCAGGTGCCTAGCAATGGTGACTACCAGTGGATATGGTTGCCGAACGGTTCACGAGGAAAGGTCAACGTCACCCTCGACGGCCCGGGCTATTACTGGTATGGCTCCAATGTAGGCAACGATGAAGGCCGGGGCCTGATGGGGGCGATCGTCGTGATGGGGGACGTTCCCGAGGAGGCACGCCTAGACCGTCCAGCCCAGCCAAGGCCATAGCCAAGGCCATAGGGAAAGGAGAATCGGTTGACGCAAGAATACATAGACGCACCGCCACCCGTCGCTATCGGGAATTTGAGCGCCACGACCGGGGATGCGCCGCCGGTGACGAAGGACCTTACGTACGAGCGCATCCTCGATGCCCGCTCGGAGCCGCATAACTGGATCACCTACTACGGCGCCTACGATGGGAAGCGGTTCAGCCCGCTTGACCAGATCAACACGGAGAACGTCAAGCGCCTCACTCCCGCGTTTGTGTTCCAGTCCGGCTCGCAGGGCCTTCACGCGGGTCCCTCGACGTACTCGTTCGAAGCCGCCCCGCTCGTCGTGGACGGCGTCATGTTCGTCTCGGGCTGGGATGGCTTTCTCTGGTGCCTCGACGCCACGACGGGGCAGACATTGTGGCAATACAAGCACGCGATCCCGTTCGATGTCTCGCTGTGCTGCGGCAACGTGAACCGGGGGGTCGCCGTGGCGGAGGGGAAAGTCTTCCTCGCCACCCTGAACGCCCACGTGATCGCGCTCAACGCCGAAAACGGCGAGAAGATCTGGGACACCACGCACGGTGACGTGCGGGCCGGTGAGAGCACCACCGTCGCTCCCCTCGTCGTGAAGGACATGGTCATCGTAGGGAGCTCCGGCGGGGAGTTCGGGTCGCGCGGCCACCTCGACGCCTACAACATCGAGACCGGAGAGCGCGTCTGGCGCCGCTACATGGTGCCGAAGCCCGGCGAGCCCGGGTCAGAGACCTGGCCTGAGGACGGCGAGGCCTGGCAGCGGGGTGGTGGAAACTGCTGGGTCACTGGCACCTACGACCCGGAGCTGAACCTCCTGTACTGGGGGACCGGCAACCCTGCGCCCGACTTCGACGGAGAAGTCCGCGAGGGCGACAACCTCTTCACCGACAGCGTCGTCGCCGTGAACCCCGACAACGGCGAGATAGTATGGCACTATCAGTACACCCCGCACGACCTGTGGGACTACGACTGCAATATGGAGAATATCCTCTTCGAGCAGGACGGGCGCAAGCTGCTTGGGCACTTCGACAAGAACGGGTACTTCTTCATTCTCGACCGCACGAACGGCGAGCTGGTAAGCGTAACGCCCTTCGTGGACCGCATCAACTGGGGCGAGATCGACTCCGAAGGCAACGTAACGCCCCGCATCTACCCCGAGAACGAGGGGGAAGAGGTCCACTTCTACCCGGGGCCGGCCGGGGGCAAGGAATGGACGCACGCGTGCTTCAACCCGGAGACGGAGCTCTTCTACTGCCCGGTGCAGGATACAGGCTCGACGATCGCGCGGCGGCGCAGGGAGTTCAAGGAGGGCATGCCTTACTGGGGAGCCCACGTCATCGTGGACTCCGAGGACATGAAGGGGTCCGTGAGCGCCTTCAATACCTCCGGCGAGGAAGACTGGCGGTGGGAAACCGAACTTCCGATGTGTGCGTCGGTGCTCACCACGGCCGGCGACCTCGTGTTCGCCGGCGAACCCACGGGGTGGTTCAACGCATTGGATGCGCGCACCGGGGAACATTTGTGGAGGTTCCAGTGTGGAAGCGGCCACCACAGCAGCCCGACGACCTACAGCGTTGACGGAAGGCAGTACATAGCCGTGCCGGTCGGTTGGGGCGCTTGGGTCGAAGGGTTCTTGCCAGGGATGATGGGGGGCCCCCACGGTTCCGCAATCTTCGTTTTCGCGCTGCCGGAGGAATAAGCACAGTTGACTGGTACGCTGGGCGGCGCACGCCGCCCAGCGTACGGGAAGGTACGATGAGCCTGAACGATAAAGACCATTTGGGAGGAGGTAATAGCCATGGAACTCCAAAAGTGGGAGACCCCCGAGTTCGAGGAGATCGGAACCAGCGCTGAGGTGACCGCGTACGCCGGTATCTGGCCGGATTCGGAATAGGCGGATATACAGGGCGCCGGGCCATTGGTCCGGCGCCTTGTCCTAGCATTTCAGCTGGTCAGCTAATCAGCATTTCAGCTAGGGGACTCCCAGGAGAAACGGCCGCGCGCAAACGTTACGCCTCGAACAGAGAGCAACCCGGCATCGGGTTGCTCTTACGCAGCACTGATGCGGTGGGCGTGGCCCTAGCTGACAAGCTGACCGGCTGACTAGCTGACCAGCTCTTCATGGAGGATGGGTGTGTGGGTACGTGTGCTCGGAGCGGCAGCGGGAGGAGGGTTTCCGCAGTGGAACTGCGGTTGTCCTCAGTGTCGGGCCGTGCGCGACGGCTCGCGGCCTTGTCGTGCGCGCACCCAGTCGTCGGTCGCGGTTAGCGCCGACTACCGGCGGTGGATCCTGCTCAACGCTTCGCCCGATATTCGTGCCCAGATCGAGTCCTTCCCGGCCCTGCACCCACGTGGTATCAGGGATTCTCCGCTGCAGGCCGTTCTGCTCACCGACGCGGAACTAGACCACACCCTGGGCTTGCTCTTGCTCCGAGAGGCCGACGACATCGAGATACACGCCACCGCAGCGGTTCACGAGACACTCCTCGAAGGCACATCGCTGCTCCAGACGCTCGGAGCCTACACCAACGTCGAGTGGCGGCTGGTCTCTACAGGGACAGACGTATCGCTGGCGGATGGTTTGTCCTACCAGGCCTTCGATGTTCCCACGAACAAGCGGGCGCGTTTCGGGACCGGGTATGGGGAAGAGAGTGTGGTAGGGTACCGAATCACCGACGAAAGCACGGGCCGTACTCTAGTGTATCTGCCGGGTGCGCAGGAATTGACGGCATCGGTGCTTGCTCGGTTGGAAGGCTGTACGGGCCTGCTCTTCGACGGGACTTGTTGGCAGGACGACGAGCTGATCCGGCTCGGCATCGCCGGTAAGACTTCGCGCGAGATGGGACACCTGCCGATCGGCGGCGCCGATGGTAGCCTGGAGCAGTTGGCCCCGCTCCCAATCGAACGCAAGATCTATATCCATATCAACAACACCAACCCCATCCTGCTCGAGGACGCGCCCGAGCGGCGCATCGTCGAGGAGTACGGCTTCGAAGTGGCCGCGGATGGGCTAGAACTGGAGATCTGAAGTTGGCTATACCCGACACAGAGGGTTTCATCGGAGCCCTGCGCGCCCAGTCGCAGCGCTACCACAGCCGGCATCCGTTTCATGCGATGATGAACGAGGGACGCTTGGGCCGCCGGCAGATCCAGGGCTGGGTGGCCAACCGCTTCTACTACCAGGAGAACATCCCGCGCAAGGACGCCGCCATCCTCGCCAACTGCCCCGACCGTGAGGTACGACGGCGCTGGATCCGGCGCATCATCGACCATGATGGAACGACTGACGGGGAGGGTGGCATCGAGGCCTGGCTGCGCCTGGGCGAGGCCGCGGGACTGACGCGGGAGGAGATGTCTGACGAGCGGCACGTCGTGCCAGGGGTGCGGTTCGCCGTCGATGCCTACGTCACCTTCGCCCGCACCCGCCCGTGGGTCGAGGCGGTCGCCTCCTCGCTGACCGAGCTGTTTGCGCCGGATCTGATGGCAGAGCGCCTGGCCGCGTTCGAGCGCTTCTACACCTGGTTAGACCCCGCCGGATTGGCCTATTTCCGTTCCCGCCTTACGCAGGCCCCGCGCGACTCGGAGCACGCCCTGGAGGTGGTGATGGAGCACTGCCGGACACCGGATGAGCAGGCGCGGGCCGTGGCGGCGCTCTCCTTCAAATCCGACGTGCTGTGGAGCATGTTGGACGCCATCGACAGGGCCTATCCGGGTGGCACTCGACAGGAGAATGATTGATAGCATCCACCGGACCGTCGTATACTGGACGTTAGATTCGCCACTCGATTTCATATTGTATTGAGCCGGCTACCGAGCGCGCGCCACACCCGGCGGACGTGGGACGCACACCGGCACAGGGGAGTGAGATGAGCATCGCGGTACTGTCTACGAATCGACCTCATCTGGTGCGACAGGCCAGGCTGCACTGGGACCCGGTGCGCGAACAGCAAGTGCTGCTGGCACCGGAGGGAGTGCTGGTCCTGAATCAAACAGGCGCAAATATCCTTGGCCTGTGCGACGGGGAGCGGACGGTCGTCGAGATCGTGGAGGAGTTGCGCGACCGGTATAGCCACGTGGCCGACGACGAGGTGCGGGATTTCCTCGCTCGACTCGTCGACAAGAGATGGGTGGAGCTCGGCGATGAATAGGCCTTTCGGCATGCTGGCCGAGCTCACCTACGCCTGCCCGCTCCACTGCCCGTACTGCTCCAACCCGCTCAACCTCACGGATTACCGCGAGGAGCTGAGTACGGCAGAGTGGCAACGGGTGCTGACCGAGGCTCGTGACCTCGGCGTACTGCAGCTTCACCTCTCGGGCGGCGAGCCGCTCCAGCGCCGCGACCTCGTAGAGCTCGTGGCCAGCGCCCGAGATCTAGGCCTGTATACCAACCTCATCACGAGCGCCCTTGGCCTCTCATCCCGGCGGGCGAGAGAGCTAAAGGCCGCCGGCCTCGACCACGTACAGATCAGCATCCAGGCCGACGAGGAGGCCCTCTCCGACCGCATAGCCGGCACCCCTTCCTACGAACGCAAGATCGCTGGAGCCCGCCTGGTCAAGGAGCTGGATTGGCCGCTCACTATGAACGTGGTCATCCACCGCCACAACATCGACAGGATCGGCCGCATCCTGGATCTTGCCGAGGAGTTGGGAGCCGACCGGATCGAGTTGGCCAATACCCAGTACTACGGCTGGGCCTGGCGCAACCGCGAAGCCCTACTGCCAAGCAGGGCTCAGCTCGAAGGGGCCGAGAGCGTAGTCCGCGCCGCGCGCCAACGCCTGGAGGGGAAGATGGAGGTCATCTACGTCATCCCCGATTACTACAGCAAATACCCCAAACCCTGTATGGGTGGCTGGGGCCAGAAGCAGCTAACGGTGACACCCAATGGGAACGTCCTACCCTGCCCGGCGGCGCACACCCTTGATCTTCCCCGAGCAGACGTGCGCGAGCAATCACTGGCGTGGATCTGGGATGAGGCGCCCATCTTCCAGCGATTCCGGGGAACGGAGTGGATGCCCCTGCCTTGCCGGAGCTGTGATCGCCGCGAGATCGATTTCGGCGGTTGCCGTTGCCAGGCGTTTCAGCTCACCGGCGATGCCGCCCGCACCGATCCGGTCTGCCACCTCTCACCCGACCATCACCTCGTGGCCGAGGCGGTACAGGCCGCCAACGAGGGTGCGGAGCCAGGCCAGGAAGATCTCATTCCCCGCGTTCAGACGGTTCGCCGGGCATAGAGACCGTGGACGGCGTAGCATCGCTTCTCATCCTTGGTTTCGTCCTCAGCCTTGACAATTTCCGATTGACGATCGCGCTCGGGGCGTTCAAGCTCGGTTGGCGCCGCGCGCTCAGGATGGCGGTGGTGTTCGGGTTCTGGGATGGCTTATCTCCCCTTATCGGCCTGCTCATCGGGCGCTACTTCGGGCAGGCGGTCGGTCCGGTGGCGGAGACGATTGGACCGATCGTGCTCGGCGCGTACGGCCTATACCTCGTCGTTCGGAGCCTGCAGACCGAAGCGCCGGAGGATCTGGACGAGCGTATGGCGCTCTTCGGTATCCCTCTAGCCCTGAGCCTGGACAACCTGATCGCGGGCACAGGCCTGGGGATGCTCGGCTTTCCCCCCGTGGTTACAGCAGCGGTCTTTGGCACCATCACGGCCCTGATGACGTTCGTCGGCCTGCAACTAGGGGGAGCCGTCGCCCGCTTTATACCCATCCGCTCCGATCTCCTCGGTGGTATGGGAGTCGCGATCATGGCGGTCGTACTGGCCCTGGGATACTAAAGGCCAGCCGAGACCTTCGCCACCGCTGTGCTACGATTCTCCTCGTGGTGAGGTTGCCTGCATCATGGACGACGCGCTGCGAACGCGCGTTAAGGGCGCTATTGCTGCCACTGGGGTTTTCGGCTCGACCCCGAAGGCGAGAATTTCACATAGATAAGCCGAATGCGCCCGTAGCTCAGGGGACAGAGCAGCGGACTTCTAATCCGCCGGTCGCAGGTTCGAATCCTGCCGGGCGCGCCCCCGATTTGCCTGCAAAATACGGGAAAACGAAAATCGCCCCGGCAACGCGACCGAAGCAATTTAAAGCAAACGTACTGTAACCCGCTAGGGCAAGACGCCTTCCATGGCGCTCACGGCCTCGCCTTGCATGTTGGGCAGCACGTGCGAGTAGGTGTCCAGGGTTATGGCGATGGTGGTGTGACCGAGGAGCTCCTGCGCGATCTTGGGGTGCACGCCTTTGCCGAGGAGCTCCCAAAAAGCGGATGCTCTTCGAGACGATGGTTACGGCCACACGCTTCGACTTCACTGGTCGTCTGTCGGCTCTGTTCATTACAGAAGCACGAATGATGAGCTTGCGGCGCGTGGTCGATGCATGAAAATATCCATCACTTGTTGTATACTTCGTGCATCACCGAAGGAGGCGAGCGGTATGCGCACCACCGTCAATCTGGACGAAGAGTTGATCGAAGAGGCCAGGCGGATCACCGGCACCAAGGAACGAACCGCCCTCATCCACGAAGGGTTGCGGGCCCTGATCGAGCGCGAGAGCGCGCGGCGTCTGGCGCGTTTGGGAGGCAGCGAGCCTGGCTTGCGGTCCGTTCCCAGGCGGAGCTCCGAACCTGCGTGATCCTGGTCGACACCTCCGTCTGGATCGACCATCTTCGCACGGGCGAGCTGCTGTTGGCACGGGCTCTGGAAAGCGGCCGGGTGTTGATGCATCCCTTTGTGGTGGGCGAGTTGGCCTGTGGCAACCTCGAGCAGCGCGAGGAGGTTCTGCGTCTGCTAGGAGATCTACCCGCCGCGCCAACCGCAACAGACCAGGAAGTACTGGAGCTAATCGAGCGCCGCGCCCTGATGGGCCGTGGCATCGGCTACATCGATGTACATCTGCTGGCTTCCACGGCCCTTGCAGCGGACGCGCGGATATGGACGCGAGACAGGAGGCTTGCCAGGGTGGCAGCGGAGCAGGAACTGGCTTTCGAGGAGGAGGGTGAGGGGAGATCTCATGCCGAGAACACTCAGGATACATAACTCCGTCAAACCCTCGAGCACGAGAAGTTGCGATCAAGCACGTCGCCACAAAGGCAGGAGCAAGATCGCACCCGGTAACCCCTGAACCAACTGCCCGGAGATTGCTCGTGCAGGTCGATAAACGCAAGTGTCGCAGTCGAATCCGGGGGAAGGGTACCCATCCTCGACCGCCAAAGCGTCCACAACCTACTCATGCAGCTCACCAGAGCCACCGTCGAGGCTGCCCCGACCCTCGGCACCCGCGCCGAACACCTGCAACAACTCGAACGCCAGGCTCTATATAGACGGCCCTCACCACGACGACCCCGAGCACCGTGCTCGTGACGCTGCCAAAGTGGAGGCGATGGAGGACCTGGGTTACGTGGTCATCCGATTCGGCCACACGCAAGACTGGGAGGAGATCGTGCGCAATTATCCGTACGTCTTCGGCGGTGAATCGTGAACCACGCCGAACACTGCGATACACTACGTAGGTAAGGAATTATGAGTAAGGAACAAGAAGTATGGAGCAGAAGGCAAAGATAACCAGCAAGGGGCAGGTCACCATACCGAAAGCTGTGCGCGATGCATTAGGCCTCAAGGAAGGTGACAGTCTCCTCTTCGAGGTGGAGGGCGACGAAGTCCGAGTTCATGCGGCCAGGAGTCCGGTGAGTTTCGCGGATTACGCCGGCGCTTGGCGTGAGGGCGACGGCATGAGTTGGGACGACGTAAACGACTACGTACGTGACCTGCGCGGCCACGATAACGGAGAGGACGGTTGAAGACGGCCGTGGACACTAACGTCTTCATTGCGCTCTTCTGCGGCGAAGAAGAGGCTTCCGCCTCAGCCCAGGCTGCACTCGAGGCGGCCCGCTCCGCCGGACCGCTGGTGATCTCCCCGGCCGTCTACTCCGAGCTGGTGGCAGGTAGGGACGCCTCCTTCGTCGAGAGGTTCCTCGCGGAGAAGGGTATTGAGGTGGACTGGGATCAGAACAGGGATGCCTGGAGAACTGCAGGAGTGCGCTACGGCGAGTATGCTAGGGTCCGCCGTCGGCAAAAAGGAGATACCGGTCCCAGGCGCATCCTGGCAGATTTCCTTATCGGCGCCCATGCTTTACACCGTGCCCAGGTCCTGCTGACCTCAGACACGGGGGTCTACGGCACTTACTTCTCGGAGCTGACGCTCCAATCCCCGACTACGTAGCACCATGCAATCGGGCTGTGTAAAGAGAGGCTCACCATGGCTAAGCTGATCTACTCGGTCATCGCGTCGCTCGACGGCTACGTGGCGGACGAGGACGGCAATTTCGACTGGGCGGCTCCGGACGAGGAGGTGCACGCCTTCATCAACGACCTCGACCGGCCGGTCGGCACTTACCTGTACGGGCGCCGAATGTACGAAACGATGGTCGGCTGGGAGACCGATCCCACTCTCGCCGACCAGTCGCCCCCGATGCGGGACTTCGCCGAGATCTGGCAGGCCGCCGACAAGCTCGTGTACTCCAGGACGCTTCAGGCGGTTTCCACCGCCAGGACACGGATCGAGCGGGACTTCGACCCCGAAGCGGTCCGGCAGACGAAGGCCCTGGCGGGACGAGACCTCATCGTCGCCGGGCCCGAGCTCGCCGCCCGGGCGTTCGAGGCCGGGTTGGTCGACGAGTTACACCTGTTCGTCGCACCGGTGGTGGTGGGAGGCGGCAAGCGGTCCCTGCCCGACAACGTCCGCCTGGAGCTCGAACTGCTGGACGAACGCCGTTTCGGCAGCGGCATGGTTTACCTTTACTACCTCACTAGGAGGAGGCCATGAGGTGCCCCCAAAGGGCTTCCAGGTAGGAGTACAGCGCTCCCTGCAGCGCCTCGGACCTCTCTCGCGACCGCGGTGCATATACGCCTCCCAATGAAGTCTGGGCTCACCCAAACTCTACAGCGGTTTTGGTATCGAGTGAGCCTGGAGAAGCCGGGGTGTCGTCCTGCGTAGCGCCCTGTTTGTGCGGGCTCTCCCTGAAGCCTGAAACCTGTTGACTTCTGGACCCCACACGCTGTAGAATTTAGCCTTGGCTAAATTTTATCGAAGGACGGGCGTCGTGAGGGTTGGAGATTCTGGGCGCGGGATCTCGCGCGGTGACTTTGTGGGGAACGTCGGTGGCGCGGGGGTCTCGGCCGGAGGATTGGGTGTTGACGTGGGGGCCATCCTCCTGGCCGTACACGGGGTGGCGCGGCTTCTCCTCGGGGACCCTGCCGAGTCGAGCCCCGGCGCTTTTTGCTCCAACCTGGGGCGGTTTGCGGCGGGCGTGGGCGCGATGTGCACAACGGCGCCACTGGTGAGCGGTAGGAGGCGAACATGAACAATGAGCGGACGTTTCGGGCTGCCACGGCGCTGTTGCTGGTTACGGCCATGTCCATCTCCGTCTATCACCGCCACAAGGCCGAACGGATCGGCGGAGCACGCGCCCCGGCCTGGCAGGAGGAAGGGTGGCCCCTCGCCGTCGCGCTCAGGGCTTCCGGGTTTGCGATGTGGCTAGGCGTGCTGGCCTATGTGATCAACCCGCGCTGGATGCGCTGGTCGAGGCTGAATCTTCCGCCGTCCCTGCGCTGGACGGGGGCGGCGATCGGGTTCGCGAGCCTGCCGCTGTTCTACAGGATCTTCGGCAGCCTCGGCGAGAACGTCACCCCGACGGCCGGCACGAGGAAAGACCACAAGCTCGTCACCACCGGCCCCTACCGCTGGGTGCGGCATCCCCTCTACTCGGCGGGAGCGGCGTTCGCCGTCGCCCTGAACCTCCTGGTGGCGAACTGGTTCACGACGGCGTCCGGCACCACGGCCCTCACGCTGCTGTTGATGCGCCTGCCGAAAGAGGAGGAGGAGCTAATCGAACGCTTCGGCGACGAGTATCGGCAGTACGCAGAACGCACCGGACGGCTGTTCCCGCGCTTCCGATAACTCCCGAATCCTGGGCCCCGCCGAACCCGGGGTCCCCCACCTACTCCTTTGATCTGGCCACCTGTTGACCGGCAGGCTGAAGAGCGTCGTCGGTTGGCTCGACCCGCCCGCGGCGGCGTTCGGTATCCTCCATCCTGTCTCCCTCCTTAGCACGCTACATGGCGCGCCGTGGATGTGGAACGATGCTACACCTTGGAGCCAGGAACCCCTCCAGGGCCGGTCGGTCCGCTTTCCGCCAGACGCTTGACGGAGATGTGTAGCGCCGGCCGTGGCTAGTCTTGCTGTGACAGCCATGCTTCGCGGACTTCATGAGCAGGCCTGGTCAGGTGGCCTTCGAGCTCTCCACCTTTCCGAGCGCACGATCGAGAACCATGTCTCCGAGATCCTGCGCAAGCTACGCCTCGTCTCAAGGACGGAGTTCGCCGCCCGAGCAACACAACGAAGGCTCATCGACCCCAACCCAGATCGGGAGGGTCCATCCTCCCCGAGCGCTCCTCGCCCCCCGTTCGCTTCGGCCTAATCGAGAAAATAGGTGGAACCACCTACGCTCTATGGCCTCTGGCTAACGGTCAGCTAACACCCGCTCTCTAAGCTGTTCCCATGACGTACCCGGCACGGCAAACACGACGCAAAGGAGAGTGGCCATGATCCATCCCTACCAACTCCATCCGTTGAGCAAGCTCTACCGCGAGGAGGCCCTGCAGCAGGCGCGGGTGCGCAACCTGGTACATCGGGCGAAAGTGCACCGTGAGCCGCGAGAGAAAGAGAAAGTGCGTCAGCGGTCGTCGAGAAGGTCTGAGGGTCAAGCAGTTGCGTCACGCTGGGCCAGACGGAGGCTACGACCTCCATGCTCCTATTCTCGCACGACGATCCCCGGTGCTACGCGGAGTATGCGGTAGAGGGTCCCGGCGAGTTCCCGAGGGCTTTGGTGAGCCGGAACGAAGAAGTCGGACGCTGAGTCCGCCGGCGAAACCTACTGAATTTTTCGCGACCGTGAGCTCGGTCGCCCCGCGAACGCCGGAAACGCCGCCTCCCAGTGTTGACGCAGCTCCTCGTGCTAACATGCGACGGTTGGCACTTCTGATCCGCCGGTCGCGGGTTCGAATCCTGCCGGACGCGCTGTAGGAATTGGAGGACCAGGATGCCTATAGATACCGCGCTGGTGGGCGCATTACATGTCGACTTCCTGCAGAGCCAGGATCTCGCAGGGGAAGAGCCCCTCCACCATACCCTCTTTCAGACCTCGACCATCGACGCCTTGCTCGACGGAAACTACGACGGTGACATTAGTTTCACGGAACTCCAAGAGCACGGCAATTTTGGCCTAGGCACGCTCGACGCGCTGGACGGGGAGATGATCGCGCTCGATGGCAGCTTCTACCAGGTCCGGTCTGACGGGAGAGCCTATCCCGTCGACGGGGGGACGAAAACGCCTTTCGCCGTCGTGACCGCCTTCGAGCCGGAACTATGCCAGACGCTCGATGCGGCGACGGACCTCCCCGGCCTGTGCGCCATCGTGGATGGGCTCCTGGGCGACAATAGCATCTGCTGCGCCGTACGGGTGGACGGGAGCTTCGAGCACGTCAGGACACGAAGCGTGCCCCGCCAGCGCAAACCCTACCCGCCACTCGTGGACGTGGTCGAGAACCAGCCCATCTTCGACCTATCCGGAGTTCGGGGCAGCCTCGTCGGCTTCCGGTTCCCTGACTACGCCCAGGGTCTCAACGTCGCCGGTTACCACTTCCACTTCATCACCGCGGACAGGAGCGCCGGTGGCCACGTCCTCCAGTGTCGGCTCACCGGCGGCGAGCTTCGCGTTGACCACGAAGCAGACCTCCGCGTCGAGCTACCTTCGGGCGTCGGCCTGCCCGTACCGGACCAGACGGCGGCAAAGCGGGAGACGTTGGACCACATCGAAAGGGAATAGCGCCCAGGCACCTCCATACCCAAGACCGAAACCGTGTACTCTTGGAGGGGCGGTTCGCGAACCAAGCATTTCAGCGCTCAGCATTTCAGCCCTTGTTCTTGCTGAAGTGCTGACTAGCTGACTAGCTGAAATGCGCGATATGCAGAGGTATTGACCTCTGCATATCGCTCTTACAGATCCCTGTCGCGATGGGGTCTGGTCGTCGATCTCGACCTCCTCCTTGCGGAGGTCCTCCTCTACGACTTCGACTTCCTCGACGACCTGTTTGCGGATGCGTATCTCTTCCTTGACCACGGGCCGCTTCTCGACCACGATCTCTTCCTCGACTATTGGGACCACGATCTCTTCGTCCACGAACTCCGGCGTGTCGGCGATCTCTGATGACGCGGCTTCCTCAACGGGTACGCGCTCCACGGTCACCTCGGTGCGCTTTTTGGGAACCTCGATCCGCTCCCTTTCGGTACGCACGCGTTTGCGAACCCGCATCGTTCCCGCCTCGCGCTCGCGGGCTTCGACCCGGATCTCCTCCTCGGAACGCTGTACCCTGACCTCGTCTTCCTCCTGGTCGGACAGACTCGGTGCCTGCTCGGAGCCTGTTACCTCGGCAATCCCGGGGACACCGGCGATGGGGGAACCGTGGCCGGCTGTGTCTTCGGGAACTTGCGCAATCTCGAGCCCGTAGTGAAGGCGGACCCGGCGCTCCAACTCGCTCGTCACCTCCTCGTCGTAGCCCAGGCTCGGCCCGGTCTCGATTACGACTCTGGGTCGTGAGACCACCATCCGCCGCAGCCCGTCGTTGAAGGTGACGACCTCGGCAGGGACGAGGACCGTTCGGTTCGCCGGAGAGCCCGTCGCCACCCCCAGGTACTCAGGCTCGTCGTACTCGTCGACGAACAGGTCGTGTAGTGGCCCGATCCTCTCCCCGTTCCGGTCGTAGATCGCGTACTCCTCATACCTCCGTTCAGGCATGACCGCCGGCTCGTCCACCGCGGGTGTTCCCCTGATCTGTTCGGGATCGCTAACCGCGCCGGTGTCCAAGATGCCTCCAGACCCCTCCGCCCTTCGGTCCGCCGAGGCTTCTGTCCCCACTTGCCGCCCCTCATGGCCCGTGCCCAGGATCGGCGCCGCGGTGCCGGTGATCCCGTCGGCGGCTTCGGTTGCGGTACCCACGGTCCCCAACGTGGTGCTCGAGGATTCCTTCGTCCGTCGAGTCTTGCTCTTCGCGGTAATCGCGGTGCTCCCGGATCTGCCCATCCTGGCCATGTAGGAAGAATTCGGTCCCGTCCCGGCGCGCGAGGTTCCTACCGGCCTCGGCCGCCTCGGACTGAGTCGCGTGGGTCGAGGTCGCCCGCTCGTTGCCCTCGCGGACCACGGACCACGACCCATGCCGAAGCTCGATGTGCACGGCAGTTGCTTGCGCCATATTCTTCGCTTCCTTTCGTTCGAACTCGTGTAACCCCGAAAGCCGTATCCTACCCAGAAATACGCCCGGTCCACTCCCTTTCTACCTACCCTCGGCCCACCTTTTTTACGCCGCTACTATCCATTAGATGAACTAGAACGGAGCAGGGTTACGCCTGGCATGACACGGAGGCTTTGGCCCGTAGCGAGAGACCGGCCGCGGACCTAGTGGCATCGTGCTAGGCTGATGCCGAATTCGGAAACCGGTTACAGGGAGGACCAAATGGAGTATCGTCGTCTCGGACGCTCCGGGCTTTTCGTCTCGGCCATGACCCTCGGCACGATGACCTTCGGGGGACGCGGCGGTTTCGGGATGGTGGGGTCTACCGACGTCGCCGCCGCTACCCGTCAGGTGGACATGTGTCTCGACGCGGGCATCAACCTCTTCGATACGGCGGACATCTACTCCGACGGCGAGTCGGAGGAGATCCTCGGTCAGGCTATCTCCGGGCGCCGCGACCGGCTGCTGCTGGCGACGAAGGCACGTATGCCGGTGGGGGATGGGCCAAACGAGGCGGGACTCAGTAGGCAACACCTGATCCAGCAGTGCGAGGCGAGCCTCGGTCGCCTGGGAACGGACCACATCGACCTCTACCAGACGCACGAGTGGGACGGGGTTACTCCTTTGGAGGAGACGTTGGAAGCGCTCGATACGCTCGTCCGTTCGGGCAAGGTACGCTACGTCGGCTGCTCCAACCACTCCGGCTGGCAACTCATGAAGGCCCTCGGGGTCTCGGACAGGCTCGGGCTGCAGCGCTACGTGAGCCAGCAGATCTACTACTCCCTCGAGGCGCGGGACGCCGAGTACGAGCTCGTCCCTCTCGCCCTCGATCAGGAATGCGCGATCCTGGTCTGGAGCCCGCTCGCAGGAGGCCTTCTCTCGGGCAAGTACCGCCGCAACAAAGACACTTCGGAAGGACGCCACGTGAGCGGCTGGGACGAGCCGCCGGTGCGCGACCCCGACAAGCTCTACGACACCATAGACGCGCTCGTGGAGATCGCCGACAACCACGGCGTCTCGGCCGCACAGGTCGCCCTAGCGTGGCTGCTCGGCCGTCCCGGCGTCGCCTCGGTAGTCGTCGGCGCGCGCACGGAGGAGCAACTCGCCGACAACCTCGCCGCCGCAGGGTTGCGCCTCTCGGAAGAGGAGCGCGGACGCCTGGACGAGGTCAGCGCCCCTCCACTCCTCTACCCCTACTGGCATCAGGCCAAGACGGCCTCCGACCGCCTCAGCCCAGCCGACCTTACGCTACTCGGCCCTCACCTCGATTAGATGGAGTATTTTCCCGGCCATCGCTCAACCGAAGGGCTGGTTGGTGCGGCGGTAGGAGCCAGGGGTCTGGCCGGAGAGCCTCCTGAAGGTCTTGGCGAAGTGGTGGACGTCCGAGAACCCGCACTGGGCCGAGATCTCACGCATCGTCAGTCTCGTGTGGTGCAGCAGGTCTTGCGCGCGCTGTATGCGCAGGTGCAAGAGGAACTGGTGGGGCGGCCTCCCAAAGCGGTTACGGAAGACCTGCGAGAACCGGGAGGCCGAGAGCCCTGCTCGCGCCGCCATATCCGAAACGGACAACGGCTCGGACAGATGCAGCGACATGAACGAGGTGATCCAATTCAAGAACTCCGGCTGGTCCGGGGAGTCGGAACTCGCGCGGGAGTAGCCCTGGAGCACCGAGAGGATCAATCCCGTCGCCAGATAATGGGACTCGAGCTGGCCCAGGAAGTCCCTGCGCTGCCAGATGCCTATAGACTTGAGCATGGTGTCTCTGAAATGCGCGGGATGCGGCGGGACGAACCTCGTCGGAACAATGACCCCGACCGCTTCATCGAGCCCCGGCTGCATGAGGTCGTCGAGGCCAGAAACGTCGACCCGGCCTGAACGGACCACGAAACTGCGCTCCCGTGCCGGGTTGTAGAAAACGTCGAGGTGGATGTAGGGCGTTATGGTGTGCGCCGGACCCTCGAGGGTGTGCAGCTCGCCGGGTTGTATCAGGCAAAAGTCTCCCGCGCGAAACGTGTGCCCGCGCCCTTCGACGCAAGCGATCATCTCCCCCTCCTGTACGTACATCACGAGGTAGTCTAGAAGACGGCGCTGGGCCGTGTGCCACGCCGACCTTATGGGAAAGCTAGCGTCACGAACGTAAGGAACTATGGGTCTTTGCACCGCGCCGCGTCCTTTCCCTAACCCGACCATCTCAGTAGGCGTTTTTTACAACAATCTAGTGCGTGTAAGCAATGATCCAAACTATTGCACGGCGTAACATGCGGGTGAAACAGGTGGGAGTAAAGGGAACGCTCGCAGAGGAGCGTGCATGAACGAGACAAAAAAGTACAACGCCCCTCTCTGGCGTCGTGCGTCTCGTCGTGCCCGAACCGGGGGCGCCGTCCCCAATTGTCTCTATCCGTGTCGGCGTTAGAAAGGCAGTCAGGCATGCACGCAGAGATATCGCGCAGGCAGTTTCTGGCAAGGGGTGGCAGGGCGGCCATCGGGGTTGGGCTGGCGGGCTCGCTGCTGGCCGGCTGCGGGGGTGGAGGTAGCGGCAGCGGGCAGGTCACGTACTGGAGCAACCTCGAAGGGTCTGGGCCGCAGGACTACTTCAAGACGGACATAGAGAAGCCCTTCGAGAAGGCGAACAAAGGCACGGACCTCAAGGTCACGTTCCAGCCGCCGGACGAGTTGGACCGACTGGTACGCACGGCTTTGCAGGGCGGCGAGGGGCCCGACATCATCATGACGCCTGGACCCGCCTACGCGCAGGAGTACATCGACGCGAACCTCTTCGCCGAGCTCGACGAGTACTCCAATGAGTATGGGTGGGACGACAAGCTACTCGGCTGGGCGCTAGATCTCGGGCGCTACGAGGACAAGCTGTACGCGATCCCCTACCAGCTCCAGACCATGCTCCTCTACTACAACAAGACCCTCTTCCAGGATAAGGGCATGCAGCCTCCCAAGAATCGGGACGAGCTCGAGTCCATGGCGGAGGAGCTGCAGGGGCAGGGCATCACCCCCTTCGCCGCCGGCATCGGGGACGACCCGGCGGCCATCGAGTGGTTCCCGACCGTTTTCTGGAACCACTACTCGGGTCCGGACGCGCTATACCAGGCGCTGACGGGGGAGATCCCCTTCTCCGACCCCATCTTCGTCGAAGCGATAGAGCTCTTCAACTCCTACGTCCAGAGGGGCTGGTTTGGGGGGAGCCAGGAGAAGTTCTTCTCCAACGGCTTCGACGCCCTGCACGCCGACCTCGGCGACGGTAAGGCCGGAACCAATGTGGAGGGCTCCTGGTTCCTATCGACAATAGCCGACTATTTCGAAGGCTCGGGTAACGACTGGGACTGGGCGCCTCTGCCCCCCTTGCGCGGCGGGGTGCCAGCTGAGCTCTACGAGCTTGGCATCGGGTCGACCCTCTCGGTCAACGCCCGCGCCGGGGACGCTGAGGGTGCCGCGGCCTTCATCGACTACCTCGTCGCTGACAAGAAGCGGGCCGCCGAGTGGATGGCCGCCGTGCCCTCCGCGTTCAACGCGCCCCTGCCCTTCACAGAGTCGGATTTTCCGTCGAGCATGGACGAGAGGGTGGCAAGGCAGCTCGCGGCCCTCAGCCAGGCCACGAACGAGGGCAACTTCGGCTACACCGCGTGGACCTTCTGGCCCTCCAAATCGAGCTTATACATCCAGGAGGAGATGCAAAGCGTTCTAGCCGGGAACATCACCGCGGCCGAGTTCTGCGAGGGGCTCGACGAGCAATTCACCGAGGAACGCAAAGGGGGCGCTGTACCCAAGATCATCAAGCCTGCGGGGGCCTAGTGGAGGTGAACCGCACAACAGTAGAGGCCGCGCAGGGCGGGAAGCGACAGTCCGGGCGCGGCCTCAGGAGGAGGCGGCTCATGACCGCCTGGCTCTTCATGCTCCCGCTCCTCGTCGTCAACGTGCTTGTCATACTCGGGCCTTCCGTTGCCACCGTCTACTACTCTTTCACGGAGTGGTCGGGGATCGGGCCCGCCGAGTTTGTCGGCCTGCAGAACTACAGGGACATCGTCGCTGACGGGGATTTCTGGTCGGCCCTTTGGCACAACCTGATCTGGACGGCCATCTTCCTTACGGTCCCCATAGCGATGGGCCTCCTCGGGGCGTTCTTGCTCTCCCAGATCACGCGCTTCCAGATGGTGTTCCGCGTCCTTTACTTTATCCCCTACGTGATGGCGAGCGTCGTGAACGCCGCCCTCTGGCAGAATATCCTCGACCCCGGGCGGGGCATCGGTTCGGTTCTCGCGACGTTTGGGATCCCCTTCCTCGAAGGGGTCTCGTTCTTCGGGAGCGAGAGGCTCGCGCTACCAGCTGTCGCCTTCGTGGACAACTGGCACTGGTGGGGCTTCATCGTCCTGCTCTTCCTGACCGCCCTGCAATCCGTCGACAAGGAGCTCTACGAGGCTGCCAGGATGGACGGCGCGGGCCGCTGGCAGCAGTTCATAAACGTAACCATACCTGGCATCCGGGCCACGCTCGTCTTCGTCGTCCTCATAACCATAATCGGGTCGCTTCTCGTCTTCGACTACATCTACATCATCACCCAGGGCGGCCCCGCGGGCGCCAGCGAGGTGGTCGGCACCCTAATGTACAAGGAGGCGTTCGCGCGCTTCGAGGCCGGCTACGCGGCGGCCCTCGGGCTAGGGATGAGCTTTATGGGCGGCTTGATCGTTCTGATCTTCCTGTATCTGCGCAGAAGGGGGTGGGAGATTTGAGTACCTTCGCGAGAGGACGCAAGAGAAGGGAGCCGTCAAAGCTCCCCTATTATGTCGTCCTCGTCCTGCTGGCACTCTTCGCCATCGGTCCGCTTGTTGTGCTCGTCTTCAACTCGCTGAAGTCCAACGCCGAGATCGGACGCAACCCCCTTGGACCGCCGCTCTCGCCGGTCTTCGAGAACTTCCCAACCGCCTGGACGGAGGGCAACTTCGCGACGACCCTGATCAACAGCACGATCCTGACTACGGGCACGGTCGTGGGGGTCTGCATCATCTCAGGCACGGCCGCCTACGCGATGGCCCGACTGGATCTACCCGGCACGGACGCGGTGCTACTCTACCTCTTCGTGGCGAGCGCGCTTCCGTTCCAGCTCTTCCTCGTGCCTCTCTTCTTCTTGTGGAGCACGTTGCAGCTCACGAACACGCTCTTCGGCTTGGTCGTGATCTACTGGGCCATCTTCTCGCCGTTCGCGACCCTGCTCCTGCGCTCGTACCTCGTGGCCCTGCCACGCGGCTTCGAGGACGCAGCCCGCGTAGACGGGGCGAACGAGCTCCAAATCCTGACCAGGGTCGTGCTGCCCCTGAGCTGGCCAGGCTTCCTGACCATCGCCCTCGTCTCGGGGCTCGGGGCGTGGAACGAGTTCTTCTTCGCCATAACTTTCATCCAGGATGAGAACCTCAAGCCCGTTACGACGAGCTTCCTGGCCTTCCGGAGCAACTTCAGCCAGGACTGGGGCCTGACTAGCGCCGCAAGCATCATCATAATCCTGCCCGTCGTAATCCTGTTCCTGGGCCTCCAACGCCGCTTTATTAGCGGGCTTACCGCCGGCGGTCTGAAAGGATGACGCAGGCTTTCGCGTACTCGTACAACGTCATCGGCTTCCAGGGCGAAGACGTTACCCAGTCCATCGACCGCCTTGCGCGCCTTGGATACGACGCCGTCGAGGTCGAAGGGGAGCCGGAGAGGCAAGATCCGAAACGAATTCGCAAGCTCGTCGATGACGCCGGCCTCACGGTCGGCTCCGTATGCCCCAATTTCACGGCGGGCCGCGACATCTCCCACCCCGATCCCGAGGTCCGGCGGACCGCCCTCGCTTACCTGCGCGGGGTCGCGGAGTTCGCCGCCGAGCTCGGGGCCCCGCTCTTCATAGTCGCCCCGACGGCGTACGCCCGCGTCGAGCCCATCGCCGAACCCGGCGACGAGTGGCTGTGGGCCGTTGAGGGAGTAAGGGTAGCGGGCGAGCACGCCGCATCCGTTGGCGTGGATCTCACGCTCGAGTGCTGGAACCGCTACGGCACGTACTTGCTTAACCGTCTGGAGGAGGGCGCTAGGTTCTGGCGCGAGACGGGTCTCTCCAACGGCGGCGTCATGGCCGACACCTTCCACATGAACATCGAGGAGCGTTCGATCCCTGACGCCATCCGCGCCTTCGGCAACCTCCTGAACCACGTCCACCTCTCCGACTCCAACCGCCTCGCCCCCGGCCTCGGTCACATAGACTTCGCAGAAGTCCTGCATGCGCTACACGAAGTGGGCTACGGGGGACGATTGGCGTTCGAACTCATCACTTCTTTGCCGAACTTACTGGACGGTAGGCCCGACTCGCCTACTCTACACGACGTTGCCGGGCAGGCCATATCTCACATGAAAGAGGTCGAACGGCGACTGGTCGAAGGCCCGGTGGAGACACGACCGAGTTGAAGTGTCCGGCAGATAGAGATGGACCCGGATGCCGAAGAAGCTAGTCGCCGTCGCGCCAGGGAAGGCCGCTCTCATCGAATACGAGGAGCCAGCGGTCGGCCGAAACGAGGTCAAGGTCAGGGTCGAGTACGCTTCGCCGAAGCACGGCTCCGAGGTCGGCATCTTCCGCGGGGAGGACCCGTTCGTCGCCGACCTCTTCGACGAGGACTGGCGACTGTTCATGGAGCGCAAAGATAGAATCCTTGGGGTCGGGAATGGGGAGGGGCTCGCGCTCGGCAACCAGTGGGTCGGGGTCGTCGTGGAGAAGGGGGATAGCGTCGGGCGGGTCCGTGTCGGGGACCGCGTGTGCGGCTACGGGAGCATAAGAGAGACCCAGGTAATAGACGCCGTGAACGCCCCGTACCTTCTCGAGGTGCCCGAAACCATGTCGTGGAAGAGCGCGCTGTGTCTAGACCCCGCGCAGTTCGCCCTTGGCGGCGTCCGCGACAGTCACGTGCGCCTCGGAGACCGCGTCGCCGTGTTCGGCCTCGGCGCCATCGGGGCCATCGCGTCCCAGATGGCAAAGGCGGCCGGTGCCTCGTACGTCGCGGTCATCGACCCCATAGAGAAGCGCAGGCACGCCGCCATCGAGGCTGGTGCCGACGACGCCTTCGACCCGTCGCACGAGGACGTGGGACTCGAGCTAAAAAGTGTCACCGGTAGGTCGGGCGTCGACGCGGCGATCGAGACCAGCGGCAGCGAGCAGGCGCTGCAGCAGGCGCTCAGGGGGCTCGCCTACGGCGGCACCATCGCCTTCGTCGGGTGGGCGCGGGCTTTCAGCGGCACCCTCGACCTCGGCAGGGAGGCCCACTTCAACAACGCCAACCTCCTCTTCTCCCGCGCGAGTAGCGAACCGAACAGGGACCATCCGCGCTGGGACAGGCGGCGCATCGTGATGAATTGCTGGAGCATGCTCGCCTCGGGCGCCATCGATTGCGAGAGGATCGTCGACCCCGTCGTAAGCTTCGACGAAGCCCCGCGCGCCTACGAGGAGTATGTGGACCGCAACCCGCACAGCAGCGTCAAGCTCGGCGTCGCCTTTGTCTGAGTTCTCTCGCAGAGACTCGCCTAGTTCCTTGCTAAGATGATCCCGGCAAGCCTAGCCACCGCGCAGTTCTCGGGGCGTGGCTTGAGGAATACTCACCTGCGAGATCTTTACAGGAGGTTGCATTGCCGCGAGACCGGGCAGAGCTCGAAACCTACTCTATAGACGATGTGGTCCGTGTCCCCATAGTGCTCAGGGACGAGGACGGCGTTGCCCACGTAAGGGCTGTCTTCCGGCGTCTGAGGTACGCCGGTGAACTTGGCCCAAGGGGGCTAGATCCCAACGATACACTGGAGCTCAGGGGCAACGGCAACGGCCAGCAACAGGCCACCGTCGAGGCCACGCTGAAAGTAGCCGACGAGCATGAACCGGGGGACTACCTCTGCGTCTCCATCCAGGTCTACGACGTCCACGGTAACGTCGTGATCATCAAGACCCCAAGTCCCTCCAAACTCTTCCGCATAATCGACGAGGGCAAGCGCGACGACAAGAAGACCGAGTTCCTCGGCTGGGGAGACTAACCCCGCTTTGCCACGCGCCCTTTCGCTGGTAGAATCTCCTTCGCGCTTGGTGGCCGTAGCTCAGTAGGCAGAGCATCGGATTGTGGCTCCGAAGGTCGCGGGTTCGAGCCCCGTCGGTCACCCTCGCGTATTCGGCGTAGGTAAGCCAAAAGTTTGGTGGACGCCGCTTCGCGCGGGGGTGAGGTAGGGCCCCGTACACCACGCGGTACACCACCGGCGGCTTGCCGGGATGTATGGGGAAGTGGAGCGGCGAGGGGAAAACGGGCGACGGTCGCGCCTCTGGGACGCCGTCGGTAGGGGAGTTCGCATTGGACAACTCGTTCTTGGACCAGGTCGATGCAAGGAAGGGTCGCTGGCGCGACGCCGCGGCGGAAGCAAAGGGTATTACTACCCAGCGCTATTGGATCGGTAGGGGCGACCGTGCGCTAGAAGTCGCTTACGGGACCGCCCAGGCGAGGCCGAACGCGGCCACGATCCGCGCCGTGTGGAAGCAGCGCCACGGACGGGCGGCGGCGCCGCTCCTCGTCGTTGTGGGCTATCCTGCGGTACGACCTCGCCGGGCTGCGGTCTGTGGGCCCGCGGGAGAGGACCCGCAGGTCGTCGACCTGGGTCACGCCCACGCCGAGCGCCTCGTCGCCGCCGCGCTTGCCGAGCCGGACCGCCACACGGCGGTTCGGTTCCTTTCCTTTGCCCTCGAAGGCGACCCCGGCGAGCAGCCCGGGCTGCGCAACAGGGGACTATTGGCGACGCACGAGTTGCTGCGCGGCGTCCCGGAACGACCGGATTGGGAGGACGTCACGGCGCGCTCCCGAGACCTGCTGCGAGAGCGCGGCCAGGACCTCGTGCAGGGCCTCGGTTACGAGATCGAGCCGCGGGGGCGCGTTAACGTGCTGCGGGCTTCCGGGGGAGAGCGCAGGCGGTCGCGGTATTCTTGCAGGATACGGAGCAAGCCGACCAGCCTTCATCCCGCTTCGAGAACCAGACCCCGGTCACTTACGCGCTTGCCCAGGCTGACCGCGACAACCTGCCTTGGGTGGTGGCCGTACGCAGCGGCACGATCTGACTCTATTCTACCTCGACGTCGGGTGCGGCTGGCCAGCGTGGCCGTACCGAGACGTTCGTCGGACTAAACCTGCCGCTGCTCCACTCCGAGCATGCGGTTTATCTGGCTCTGCTATTCTCCGCGGAGGCTTTAGCCGAGGGCAAGATCAGAGAGATACAGCAGGCTTCGAGCATCTATGCCAGCGACCTCTCCGAGCGTCTGCGCGAACGCGTCTGCAAACAGGTTGTCCCGCGGCTTGCGGTCGCGGTTGCGAAGCGGGTTGGCGGGACGGGCGAGGAAGACCTGGAGCGGCACTACCGGACGGCGCTCACCATCCTCTTCCGGCTGATGTTCATCGCCTATGCCGAGGACTTGCCGCTGAATGTCAATGCCGAATACACTCACTACGCTCTCAAGACCATCGCCCGGCGTCTGTCGAACATGATCAGGGACCCCGACGCCGACCTAGGGGATCATGGAGCATCTTCGACCAACAGGAATGCAATGTCATAGACTCCGGTGTTGATTGGTGTGTCGTGAGTTGCGTAGGTTCCGAGCCGCGCCTCGATATCTGAAAGGACGGCTTCGAGCTCGCGTCGACCGAGGCCTTCAACCAGGAGCACGACATCGAAGGCGTCTTCGTTCGTCGCCTGCCGCATCTCACGCTCGTTGGTAGGCACGCCGGTCACTTTGTGGTCGACAACGCCGATATGCACAGCAATTACCCCTCTGAGGGTGAGCACATGACCGACCAAGCCCTGGGCCACCTCCGGCATGCTCGTGGCAGTACCATCCGTAGAACTAAAGCGTAAAGTTGCCAAGGCGCCCCCGATCCCAGTGCCTACCGTGGCAACAGTTCGGCAGGCGCCGCGAACCATGTTCCGGAACGCCGGCATCATCTTCTGCGTCCACGATGTAGGAGCGTTGAGTCGGGCGATGTAGTCTGGGCTGTCGAAGGTCTCGATGGCCTGGCCCTCGTAGAGAGTGAAGTAGCGATGCAACTCGAGGTTCCAGTCGACGTATCGACGCGCCACCTTGAAACCGGGAATACCAACACGTTCGGGCATATGCTCCTGCGTGTGCCAGAGGTTATATTCTTCTTCTGCCTCGGAAGCAATGTCATGCCACATCGCCAAGAAACCGTCCCCAGCTAAAGCCACGGTTGCAACTCCTCCGCTATAAGTGACACACAATCCGGATTGACGCCAAACTGCTAGACTGCGCCATCTGACCTCAGCACACCCCTTGATAGCCGCTCTCTTCTCGACGAGATTGAGCGCGGTTTCGAAGTCGTCGAGCGAGAGTTCGTCCGTCTCGGCCGACGCACCTTAGACACTACCGTTTCCATTAAGCTCATTATTCGCCATCACAATCTTTATTTTAGCGTAGCCGCGCGAGTCGACGATTTCGAGTGCTCGTATCATGGGGAGAGGCGGAGACTGCGGGCTTCGTCCTGAGCGGAAAGGCGCGTATCTACTACGGTGAGAACTTCAAGGAATACATGGACTTCGGTTCGACTCGGTAGGACTCCGCGTCGCTGCCGCGACCCCCGGTGAAGAGCCTTGGCCCATGGCCGTTGGCTCTTCCATGCTGGAGGAAACCATCCGCCGGTCAGACGATACCGGTGTCCGAGCGCTGGCCGTCGAGGTTGTCCGCCTCGGACCAGAGACCAGACGAGAAGATTACGAGTTCGCGCTGCAGGCGGGAGCCCGGTTGGGGGCGAGTTTTACGTAATGGTCAACGGCGACGACCCGGATATCGAACGGGCGTGCGATACCTTCGCAACCCTAACCGCCGACGCAAAGCCTTATGGCTTGCGGCCCCTGATCGAGCCGATTACTTACACTAAGGTATCCAACCTGGATGAAGCAGTCTACATCGCCGAACGCTCCGGCGGCGGCGGGATACTGCTGGACTCGCTTCATTTCCAGCGCTACGACGGTAGTTTCAAACACTTGCGATCCGTGAATCCTGGTTTGTTGGCCTACGCGCAACTGAACGACGCGCCCCTGCAATCACCTACGAATCTACCACGCCCCAGCAGGCTACCTCGCGGGCAATCTACGGACGGCAGCGATTTGCAACTAGAGAGCCGGGCCATGCGACTGTTCCCCGGAGATGGTGAGTTGCCGCTGGCAGAGTTCCTCGTTGCACTTCCGGAAGAAATACCTCTTAGTGTTGAGGCTGCCGTTTTACCCCTGCGAGAGACTTTGACCCCGGTCGAGGTCGCCCGGCGAGCTCGCCAGGCGATGTCGGATGTTATCGTTGCAGCGCGTCGTTACGCTGATCAACAAAGATGAGGAATGCTATGGAGGTACAGAAGAAAGACGGTGGTGCAAGGGAGGAGTTGCGATGACAACTGATCAGTCCAGGCTACCCGACCGGATCGACGTACTCGTCGTGGGCGGTGGCATGGCGGGTCTGGCGGCCGCGTTCATCACCGACAGGAGGGCGGGGGCCTCCGCGCTCGCCGCGTTGGCGAGCAAACCCCAAGGTAAGGCAAGGACGGAAACAACCCCGTGAGAGTGCCGGCGAGTATAGGAGCAAACTGGAGGAAATCGTGACTGAAGGACGGGAAGGAGATGGACCTGTCCGCGGGCTCGTCGCAGGAGGAGCCGGAGGTATCGGCCGGCACATAGTTGCCCAGATGGTCGAGGCGGGCTACGAGGTGACCATCGCAGACCTCGACCGAGAGGGGGCCGAGCAGGTGCGCGCCGATACTGGGGCCGCACGCACCTGGGTTGGCGATCTGACCATCGAGGGGAGCGCCCGCGAAGCCGTAGATGCGGCCCGAGATGGTGGCGTGTTGCACGCCCTGGTCATTGCCACGGGTATCTCTCCCAAGAAGGACGGCCGCAAGCGGCCCTTCTACGAGATCTCGCTCAAAGAGTGGTCGCAAGTCATGGCGGTCAACCTGACAGGCTCCTTCCTGCTATGCCGGGAGGCCTACCCGCATCTCGCCCGTGACGGCCGGGCGAGCATTGTCACTATCCTCTCGATAATGGCTAAGCTGGGGGCGAGCGGCCCAGAAGGGGCCTTCTCGCCGTACTCTCCTTCCGGAGCCCACTACGCGGCGTCGAAGGCCGCGTTGCACAACCTAACCGTCTCCGTGTCCAGGGAGCTCGCACCGGAGGGCATCCGATGCAACAGCGTCGCGCCCGGTTACGTAGGTGCAGGCATGGTAGGGACGACCGACGCTGAGTTGGCTCAGCGGATGCGTTCCCAGGTTCCCTTGGGCCGCCCAGCCAGCCCGGAGGAGATCGCGGACGTCGTCGGCTACCTCATCAGCGACCGCTCCGCCTACATCACCGGAGAGACCATCGACGTGGATGGGGGGTGGCATCCGGACTAGTCGCCGTAGCTGTGAAACCTGATTCGTCGACGTTGAGGGAAAGTAGAGGATTGTGGAAAGCATAACCCAAGAAGAACCCAGAGGAGCGGGCACGCTACTGACCGAGATCCAGGAGGAGCCGCGCCTTTCGTGGCGACGTACCTTGTAAACGCGACAGGAAGTGACTTGGCGCCGGGCTTCATGGTAATGGGCGGCGCATTGATCTCTCTGGTCGCTTCCATATTCCTGAGAGAAACGGCGAAGCTGCCTCTCCGCGACCTGAAATCGCGGGGAATTGTCTGGGCAGTCGTATCCGAGGTTCTAGGATGAGAAGGCTGCCCAAGCGATCACCCACTAGGACCTTGCGAAAGGGAGAGAACGCAACATGGCGGAACATATACACGGCGGTGTAGTGATCGAGATCCGGGCGGCCACCGGTTCCGAGAGAGGGACACGTCGTGTCTGAAACTACCTATCCAGGCGGTCCCCCGGCCGGCACGTCCACCGGCGTGCCGCGCCTGCTCGGCTCTCCCCTTGAGGTGGGTGGGGTCGTGCTGCGGAACCGGATCGTCAGCCCGCCGATCGAGCGGAACTACTGCGCCCTGGATGGTTCGGTCACCGAGCGCTACATCGCCTATCTGCGAGCCCGCGCGGTGGGGGGCGCGGCGCTGCTGTTTACCGAGGCCACCTATGTCCGTGCAGACGGGCGCGGACGCCTGCGCGAGATGGGTGCCCACGACGACCACGTGATCCCAGGCCTCCGGGTCCTCGCCGGCGCGGTGCACGCCGAGGGCGCCCATCTCGGCGTGGAACTGGTCCACGCCGGGCGCGTCGCGCAGACGTTCGTCTCGGGCTTCCAGCCTGTCGCGCCATCGCCGGTGCCCTGCGAGATCTCCGGCGGCGAGATGCCGCGGGAGCTCGCTACGCAGGAGATCGGCGAGATAGTGCGGTCGTTCGCCGACGCCGCCCGCCGCTGCGTCGAGGCGGGGGTGGATGTGATCTCGATCCACGGCGCCCACGGATACCTGATCCACCAGTTTTTGTCCCCGCGGACCAACCTCCGCACCGACGAGTACGCCGATCCGGTGCGCTTCCTCAACGAGGTACTCGTCGCGGTCCGCAACGCTGCGCCCGAAACCCCCCTATTCTTGCGCCTCTCCGCGTTCGAGGGCGTCGAGGACGGGCTCGACGCCGACGCCACCCGGGCCCTGGCCGACCGCATGCGCCTGGACCTGGTAGACGTCATCGACATCTCGGCCGGAAGCTACGAGGCCGGCGAGTGGATCGTGCAGCCGGGCGAGATGCCTCGCGGCGTGCTGGCCCCCTACGCCGCCCGCTACCGCGACCTGGGCAAAATCGTGTCCGTCGCCGGGCGCATCGCAACCGGCGAGGCCGCCGAGGCGATCCTCCAGGCCGGCGACGCGGATCTCGTGTGCGTGGGACGGGCCCTGCACGCGGATCCGGCCTGGTCGCGGAAGGTACTAGCCGGCGAGCCCCCTCGGCCCTGCATCGCCTGCAACCAGGGATGCATCGACTACCATCCCACCCATCAGCCGATCTGGTGCCTAGCCAACCCGGATACCGGCCGCGAGTGGGTCCCGGCGCCGCCACCGCCCGCCGCTCGCCGGCGCGTGCTGGTCATCGGAGCCGGGCCGGCCGGCCTGGAGGCCGCGCGAACGGCCGCCGAGCGCGGGCACGAGGTGCTGCTCCTCGAGGAGCAGGCCCAGATCGGCGGTCAGTACCGGCTCTCCGCGCGGCTGCCGACTCGGGCCGAGTTCGGGCGCCTGCTCGACTGGTACGGCGCCGAGCTGGAGCGCCTGAAGGTCGACGTGTCGCTATCCACCCGTGCCGATGTCGCCCTGGTGGAACGGATCGGGCCGGACGCGGTCGTGATCGCCACGGGCTCGGTGGGGGCGACACCGGACATCCCCGGCATCGACCTGCCGCGTGTGGCGGACCTCCGCGAGTGGCTGGCCCAGTGGCTGGACCGGAGCCCGGCGGTCCCGGACGAGGAGACCGTCACGGTCTGGGGCGCCGACCGCGTCGGGGTGGCTGCGGCTGACGTCCTGGCAGCCCGGGGCGCGCGGGTCCTGCTGCTCGGAGCCCAGCCCGAGCTCGCGCCTGAGGCCGGACGCCGCGAGAAGATCCTCGTAGTGCCACGGCTGCGAGCCAACCCGCGGGTGCAGATCGAGCTCGGCGCCACGCTCGAGGCCGTCGAGCCGGACCGGCTCCTGGTCGGGCGCGTGGGCGCGAGGGAGTGGCACGAGGTGTCCGGGCCGGTCCTCGTCTCGCAAGGCACCGTGCCGGTCCGACCGTCGCTCGGACAGGGCGACTGGAAGACGTACGTTATCGGCGAGGCGTCCCTCGGCACCGTGCACGTGCCGACGGTCGTGGCCGGCGGGCCCATCCCGGCAGGTTCGGCCGACGCGGCGATCCGCGAGGGTGCTGCGGCCGGCCAGGACATCGGTTGATGGCCTAATCTCATGCAAACCCCTGCAACGCCTGATGCATTACTCGAAGCTGGACCAGGGTTAAGCGGTTCTTAAGTCCGCTCGTCGGCTCTCTCAATTCGGCTTAGATAAGCAGAATCCGCGAAATAGAGAAGGCCTTCGGCAACGATCCGGAGGCCTTCTGACACCACTCAGTCGCCACAGAGGACTTCGCGCATCCCGTCTGCGCTAGCCTGCCTATGCGAAGTATCCAGTGCGAGTAGCGGTCGCGGGTAACCTGATTTGAGGCGTGGCCGAGCAGGCGTTGGACCAACTTCGGGTGCGTGCAGCGAGAGAGCAACATCGTGAAGCGGCCATGCCTCCATTGACACCACTCTTGACACCACTGAGCGCGCAACGCCCAGAAACGGAGAGCAACCACCAGCAAAGAAATCCGCTTAGATAAGCTATTTATGCAATACCCAGCAACGCCCAGAAACCGATGTCATCGGATTGTGGCTCCGAAGGTCGCGGGTTCGAGCCCCGTCGGTCACCCTCTCTATTCAGCATAGACAAGCCGAATAAGCGGAATAGAGATGTGCCGCATGGTGAGAGTGGGGGCTATTTGACACCACCGGCGGCGGGGGAACGCTTGCGTGAGCGCAGGCGGGCAATGGGAGAGCGAGAGGGGAGAGTCCGGGGTGGACGATGCTTTTCTGGACGGGGTAGACGCATCCAAGAGGCGTTGGCACGAGCCCTCGGCACGGCAGAAGGGCATCATGCCTGTTCATCGCTGGACGGGACCCGGGAGGGACGGCCTCGAGGTCGCGTACGGCAAAAGCGAGTCGAGGCCGCACGTTGCGACGGTGCGCGAGGTTTGGAGGGAGCGGCACGGACATCGCGCTGCGCCCTTGCTGCTCGTGGTGATCTATCCCGATGGCCATCTGCATCGGGCGGTGCTTTGTGGCCCGGCGGGCGACGACCCACGCGTAGTAGATTTGGATTACGAGCAGGCCGATCGGATGGCCGCCGCTGCGCTGGGCGAACCGGATCGTCACCTGGCCATCCGCTTTCTTTCCGAAGCCTTGGAGGGCGAGCCTGACGAGCATCCTGGTCTGCGCAACAAGGGACTCTTCGCTACCCACGAGCTGTTGTATGGTGTTCCGAAGCGGAATGACTGGGATGATGCCACCGCCCGTTCTCAGCCGCTACTCTCTCGGCGCGGCCAGGACCTCGTTCGTGGCCTGGGCTATGAGATAGACCAGAGGGCTCGCCACAGCGTGCTCCGTTCCTCCGAAGACAGGGCACAGGCGGTCGCCGTGTTCCTGGAGGAGAACGAGCAGGCCGACCAGCCCTCGTCGCGCTTCGAGAACCAGACGCCGGTAACGTACGCTCTGTCTCACGCGGACCGGGACAACATCCCCTGGGTTGTGGCCGAGAGGAGCGGCGGGGTCAGGCTATACTCGACCAAGACCTCGGGCGCTGCGGGGCAGCGCGGGCGGACGGAGACGTTCACGGAGCTGAACCTGCCGCTGTTGCCCACGGACCAGGCGGGATACCTGGATCTCCTGTTCTCCTCCCGCGCTCTGGCAGAAGGCGGCAGCGTCTCCCAGATCCAACAGGCCTCCAGCATCTACACCAGCGATCTCTCGGGGCGGCTTCGCGAGCGCGTCTACAAACAGGTCGTGCCCCGCTTGGCCATCGCTGTCGCGAGGCGCATGGGCGGGACGTCCGAGAAGGACCTCGAACGCCACTATCGCGCCGCGCTCACGATCCTGTTCCGCCTGATGTTCGTGGCCTACGCCGAAGACTCGCGCCTGCTGCCGCTCAACATCTACGACGAGTACACGCGCAACTCGCTGAAAGCCATCGCCCGCGAGCTGTCCCGCACAATCAACACAGGCCACGACCTCGGCTTCGACAACCCGCTCACCGAGGAGGTCGAGGAGGGCGCGAGCGCCCAGACGCTCCTGTGGGACAGGTGCAAGGCTCTCTTCGCGGCCGTCAGGGAGGGCGAGCCCGCCTGGGGCGTTCCCGAGTACGGCGGCGGTCTGTTCTCCGACAAACGGGAGAGCAACCCCGTCGGCGCGATCATCGAGGGGCTGACCCTGAGCAATGAGGAGTTTGGGCCAGCGCTGACCGCCCTGATCGTAGACGAGAGCCCGGAGGATGAGGTTGTCGGCCCGATAGACTTCCGTTCGCTCTCGGTGCGCGAGTTCGGGACCATCTACGAGGGGCTGCTCGAATCCGAGCTCTCCGTCGCTGGGAAACCGCTGACGGTGAACCGGGACGGCGTGTACCTGCCCGCCGGGGACGGGGACGACGTCGTGGTGGAGGCCGGGGAGGTGTATCTCCACAACCAGTCCGGGGTGCGGAAAACCACGGGATCTTACTTCACCAAACCGTTTGCAGTGGATCACCTGATCTCCCACTCCGTCGATCCCACGCTGAACGAGCACCTGGGGCGCGTGAAAACGCTCCTCGACGCGGGCAAAGAGGCCGACGCCGCAGCACTACTTTTCGACTTCCGCGTCGCGGACATTGCCATGGGCTCTGGGCACTTCCTGACCGCCGTGGTGGACCGCCTCGAAAAGCACTACAGCAATTTCCTGAACGACAACAAGATCCCGCACGTAAACCGGGAGCTCGACCTGCTGCGGGAGACCGCCAACGAAGCCCTCGGGGATCTTGCCGACACCGTCGAGATAGAGAACTCCTCACTCCTGCGGCGCCTGATCGCACGGCGCTGTGTCTACGGCGTGGACCTGAACCCGCTCTCCGTGGAGCTGGCCCGCGTGGGGATGTGGATACACACCTTCGTTCCAGGCCTCCCGCTCTCCTTTCTCGACCACAACCTCGTCGCCGGAGACTCCCTGACCGGCATCGGCACCATCGAGGAGGCGACCGCTGAGCTGGTGGGCAACGACGTCCAGGCTTCGTTTTTCGACGACCCGATCCTGGAGAGGCTGGGCGATGCCAGGGAGCCGCTGCGCCGCCTGGCGAACATTGCCGACGCGACGGTCGCGGATGTAACCCAGGCCCGCAAGGCCGCCGCCGCAGCCGAAGAGGCTGTCGTCCCGGTCGCCGGGCTCTTCGATCTCGCCGTCGCCGTCCGCATCGGCGAGGCCTAGCGGCCGTCCGTCGCGTCCATGGACGAGATGATGAACCTGGAAACCGCCCAAGCCAGCGAGGTCGCCGGGGCGATGCGGGCCGTTCACTTCCCGATTGCCTTCCCCGAGGTCTTCCTGCGGGACCGGGCCGGCTTCGACGTGATCGTCGGCAACCCCCGTGGGACAAGGTGAAGGTGGAGACGCACGAGTTCTGGGGACGGCACTTCCCCGGCTTCCGGGGGCTACCGCAGCACGAAAAGGAACGCCGCGCGGCCGAGTACGCCGCTGCGAGGCCGGACCTCGCCGCCGACCTCGAAGCTGAGAGGGCCGCCGACGCCCGGCTGAAGGACATCATCGCGGCTGGGCCGTATAGCCTCGGCTCCGGCGATACCGAGCTTTCCCGCGTCTTCGCCTGGCGGTTCTGGTTTCTCCTTGGAGAGAAGGGGCGCTTCGGCGTGGTGCTCCCGCGGCAGGCGATACTGTCCGCCCCTGGCATGGCCGCGTGGCGGCGCGAGATCCTCGATCACGGAGCCTTCGACGACGTTTGCCTGCTGACCAACAACCGGCAGTGGATCTTCGACGACGTGCATCCGCAGTACACCATCGCGATGACGACGGTACAGCGCGACCCCGACAGGCCCGTGGTGCGCCTGGACGGGCCGTATCGCTCAATGGCCGACTACGAGGCGTCGCACACGTATCGAGTACCGATGCTGATGCGATCGTGTTTGGCGGCAACGGATTCCGGACTGTAGGCACGATCGCTGCGCTCGAGGAGGATCTGGGGCGATCGGTGCTGACGGCCAACCAGGTGTTACTTTGGGCCGCGCTCCGGATGACCGATGCAGATGCGGGCTCGGTAAGCGATTACGGTCGCCTATTTAGCTACGGCTAGGCTGCGGAGTGGAAGTGCCTTCTAGGCACTATTCACCCAAGTGCTCAGAAGGGTTATTCTGCGAACTTCGTCATGACGGCGTTCTAGGAAGGTCGCCTTGACGCAGTTCTCAGAAGATCACTTACACGGCGCTGCATAGGGCTGCTCGAGTACAAAGCCACTTAATAACACTTAACATAAAGATACCTCATTTGGGGTATGCGCTACGGTCCCGCTCGGTACTACAATCACAATCGGATTATCGGTAAGGTCGGGATGCCACCTCACCCCCCTCCGAGGAACGGCAGCCCGGCTTTTCCGCCTTCCCTTTGTAGCAAGCTAAGGAGGTGGAATGATGCACGTATCGAAGGAACAACTACCCGTAGAGAAGCTGGGCGACTATGAAGGACGATTGCAGCAATTCGCTGACTACTACGTCAACTTCGAGAATATACCCGCGGGAGTGGGCGGCCCACAGATGTTCAAGGGACTGCCCGATGATGCCTGTCAGTGCGAGCACTGGGGCTACCTCTTCAAGGGCAAATTCAGGTTCACCTACACAGACGGCAGTGAAGATGTGGTGAGCGCGGGGGAAGCCTACTACGCCCCACCTGGGCATGTGTTCGAGGCTCTGGAGGACTGCGAGACCGTAGAGTTTTCTCCCAAGGAGCCCTTCGAAGAGCTCATGGAGGTGGTTGGGAAGAACATGGAGGCTGCGGGCGAGTCGTAGGCAAATCTATTCCAAGAGATGGCCCGCACTAGGGAAGCAGGCCGGAAAGGAGGCAGGACCATGTTGTTCGTGGCGCTGCTTGGCACCAAACCCGGCAACACCTTCCAAGAGGGGGTAGCTCGACGGCTGCAGTGGGAGTACCCGGAGGGCATGAACTTGCTGGCCGAGTACTGGCTGGAGACCGAATCGCCCAGGGTACTCGCGGTCGTGGAGGCCGAGAGCATGGAGCCATTTGGGCAGATAAGGATGGACTGGGGCGATACGTTCGAGATAGAGATCTTCCCGGCTGTGACGGCCGAGCAGGGGCTTCAGATGGCCCGCCAGGCCATGGCCTCAGGGTAAGGGTAGCTCCTCTTTGTCCCTTCGGGCCGGAGCCCCACTAAGACGGCTGATGCGTAATTCCGATCGGTCGAGCAGGAGTTGAGATCTTCCGCACCAAGAATCTCGAAATACTTCCCGCCGTATCGAACTTTTTCCCGGCTCAACGCGACTAACTTATGAGATGATTGAGATTGAACACCGGCAAAGGAGGACCTCTGTGTTGGGCGACGCGGAGCTCGTCAGAGCGGCGCAGAACGGCGACGCGGCCAGCCTCGGGATCCTGCTCGAGCGTTGCCAGGCGTCGCTTTACGCCCTGGCGCTCCGTATCCTGGGCCGCGGACCGCAGGCCCAAGACGCCGTCCAGGACACCTTCCTCATCGCCCTGAGCAGCATCGACCGGCTGCGCGAACCGGAGGCGGTGGGTGGGTGGCTGCGCGGCATTCTGCGCAACGTTTGTCTGAGGCGCCTGAGGGAGAGGCGGAGAGAAATTCTGTTCGACCAGCCCCTCCGTCGTGTCGAGGAGAGGTCGCTCGAATCCCCCGCCGAGGAAGCCATAGACCGGCTGGCGATGCGCGAGTGGGTGTCGACGGCGCTCTCGGAACTACCCGAGACCTTGAGGGTTACGGCTATCCTGCGCTACTTCGGCAGCTACTCCTCCTACGAAGAGATCTCTACCATCCTCGGCGTGCCGGTGGGCACGGTGAGGAGCCGCCTCAACCAGGTAAAGATCAAGCTTGCCGAAGCCCTGCTCAAAACCGCCGGGCTCGCCCACGACGAAGCGCGCCGGCTCACCGAGTCCGAAACCCGCTTCTTCGAGGCCGCCTGGGACGAGTACAACCGGGGGCAAGGCTACGAGCTCTTCGCGAGCGCCCTTTCCGAAGATCCCACGTTCGTCCTCTCCGATGGGACCGTTCAAGGGCACGGGTGGTTGGTCGAGGAGTTCGAGGGCGACCTAGAGGCCAGGATGAAGCTGCACCTCACGAACGTGATCGCGAGTAAGGACGTAACCGTGGTCGAGGGCGACTACGAGAACCCACCCGATAACCCCTTCCGCTGCCCGCCCGCCATCTCGATGGTCTCTTTCTACCACGACGGCAGGATACCCCGCATGCACCTGCACCTCGCGTCGCTTCAGAAAAGCGAGAACGAAGAGGACCGCCAGAAAACCTAGTTACGGAAGGAAAAACCAGGACCGACTACGAACCAGCCAGTGGCCAGGCTACCGCAATGCCGTAAAACCGAACTCGAAGCAAGGAGGCAAGACGATGCGGGGATCCAGGGAAGACCTGCCGGCGACGATGGAGTCGGACCAGGTGATCGTCCAAGAAGCGGAGTGGGGCGACATACATGTCGGCTTCGAGACCTACAACGAGGAGTTCGACCTTACGCCGCTGCTTAGGGGCCTGCCCGACGACATGTGCCAGTGCCCCCACTACGGGCACGTGCTCAAGGGCCGGATGCGGGTCAGGTACGCCGACCGCGAAGAGGTCGTGGCAGCCGGCGACGCGTATTACATAGGGCCGGGCCACTCGCCGAGCATGGAGGCGGGAACCGAATTGGTGGAGTTCAGCCCCAAAGACGAGTACCAGAAGACCATGGAGGTCGCGGAGCGCAACCTCGCCGAGATGCAGTAGGGCCAGTAGAGCGCGAGGATCGTGAAACGCGGTTATCCCATGACAGTCCGCCTCCGGTGATGAGCCAGCAGATCGCCGAGGCGGCCGAACAACAGAGCGGAAGGAGAGATCATGAATTTACCAAAGGCGGTGGCAGGCTCCTCCACCGAGGAGAATCCCGTGATCCCCAAGACATTCGCCGCCCGGCTACTCGACAACGCGGTCGAACGGAAGCCTATCGGCGAAGGCGAAGGTTACTCGGGGGCCAGGCTCGAGCGAGTGGTCCTCGCCGACGGCTCCGCGCTGGTCGTCAAGCGCATCTCGCAAGAGTACGACCTGGCCATGAAGCTGACGCACGACACGGGCCGTGCGGCGCGGCTGTGGGTCTCGGGCGTGCTGGATCGGCTTCCCCCGGTGATCGACCACGCCATCCTCGCGGTCGAGCCCGATGGGGACGGTTGGATCATCGTCATGCGCGACGTCTCTGACGCCCTACTACCCAGAAGCCGCGTCCTGAGCCGGGCCGAGAACTACCGGGTCTTCGAGGCTGCTGCCGCGATGTACGAGACCTTCCGTGGCGAACGCATCGAGGGGTTATGCACGCTGACCGACCACTACGCCCTCCTCTCCCCGACCACCGCAAAGCGCGAGCGGTCTTCAAACCCGCTCATGCAGTTCGTCGGGCGCGGCTGGGAGCTGTTCGCGGACGTGGCGCCCGGCGACGTTGCCGTGGCCGTCTTCGCCATCCTGGATCGGCCCGGCCTGCTCGCCCGCCAGCTCGAAGGGTGCGAGACGACCCTCATCCACGGGGACTTCTGGCTGGCCAACCTGGGATTAACGGCGGATCGCGTCGTCATGCTGGACTGGGGACTGGCGGCTGCGGCTCCACCGGCGGTGGATTTCGCCGCGTACCTCGCCCAGAGCGGCTCGCGCATCGCGGCGACCCACGAGCAGCTCCTGGACGACTTCCGCACCGTCTGCGGCATACGCCACGACGAGCGAGCGCTGCGGCTGGCCCTCATCGGCGGCCTGGTCGAGATGGGGTGGCTCAAGGCCACCGAGGTCGTGGACGCCCCCGACGAAGCCAGGCGTGCACAGGCCGCAGCCGACCTCGACTGGTGGGTCGGGCACGTGCGGGAGGCTCTGGAGACGTGGTCACCGGTGTAGGCAGCTCCGAGAGAGCAGACCCCGCTCGCGGGGTCTCGTTCACGGCGGCGGAGCGGGTCAGGCTCGTCCGACGAAACGCCGCTCTCCTCGTAGCGGCCCAAGACATGGCGTGGACGGCGCTCCCCATCTTCGCCACCGTCGGACCGATCGCTGCGTTCGAGCTGAGTGGTCACGAGCGATCGGTGGGGATAATGGTCGCTCTCTACGGGCTTGCCGAGGCAATTTGAAGGATTACGCATCAGCGGTCTAAGAGGACGGACTAGAGTTCCTATACAAAGGGGAGCCGCCGGACTTGGGTAGGTGTCCGCGGCTCACTTCGGCGGTGTAGGACCTCCCCCCTCCGGTGGGCCAGCGCCGCCGGACCGGTTGCGAGCGGGTTCCGGGCGCAAGGTCGTTAAAATTATGAGGGTGCATGTATCCGTCCCATATGTTGTCATCATGACTGCATGAGCGCAGCGCATTGGCAGGTCGGCGAGCAAGAAGGAGGCCGGAAAAACCATGGCAATAGAAGAGGATATTCAGTTCGCTACGGCGCCCCTCTCGACCGGTGTGCGGCTGCACTACGCTGAACGGGGCGACCCGACGGCAGAAGCCATCGTCTTCCTCCACGGCTACTCAGACTCGTGGTTCTCCTTCAGCCGGGTCCTCCCCTTGCTCTCCCCCAAGTACCACGCCATCTCCCTCACCCAACGTGGGCACGGGGACTCGGACAAGCCCGAGTGTTGCTACACCCCGCAGGACTTCGCCGCCGACGTAGATGCGTTCATGGATGCCCTCGGAATCGAAGAAGCGACCGTCGTAGGTGCTTCGACGGGTGCACTCTTCGCGCAACGATTGGCGCTTGACTACCCGCGCCGGGTCAGTCGTCTCGTCCTGATCGGCGCGCAGACGCCAGCGAACGAGGATATAGCTGGCTTGGTGGAGGAGGTGCGTGCGCTGGAAGATCCCGTCCCGCCCGAGTTCGTCAGGGGCTTCCAGGAGAGCACGATCTACCAGCCGGTTCCTGAGGAGTTCCTCGATACGGTGGTCTCCGAAAGCCTCAAGCTCCCGGCGCGGGTATGGATCGACTATCTGGAGCAGGCGGTGCTCTCCATCGACCACGATTACGTGCTTGGGATGCGCAAGATCGAGGCGCCTACGTTGATGTTGTGGGGAGAGCAAGATCCCCTCTTCCCGCGCGAAGAGCAGGAGCGGCTCGCGGCGGCGATCCCCCATGCCGCCCTGAAGGTCTACCCAGACACCGGCCATGCGGTGCACTGGGACCGGCCGGAGTGGGTGGTGAGGGACCTGGAGGAGTTCATGAAGGGGCACGCGCCCGCATAGTGCAACGGCTACCGAAACAGATTAGAGGGGTTGAGAGAGATGGAGAGCAGGTTAGGCTCTCCGGGCCTGCGGGACATCATGGAGTTGCCGCCGGTCGAGGCGCTATACGGAAGGCGAGCGGTCCGAGCGCTACATCATAGGCGAATCCCGTAAGTACGGACGATTCTGCGAACTTCCGCTTTACGGCTTTCTCCGAAGTTCGGGAACAAGAAGGAGGGCCGGGGTGTGGTACCTCCGACCCTCCATAGGTTCATAGGCCTTCTTACGAAGAGGCCGGGGACATGGGTTGCTTGGGGGTAGAGTACAGCCGCGGTTCGACCGGAGGATCTAGCTCCTCCATCTGGGGGCCCATAGCCTCGGGCTCGGCCACGTACTCAAACTCTCAATCGTCGACCGGGGTTTCGGCGTCGAGGCGTCGCCGCCGCGGTTTCTTCAGCAGGTCGAATCGGGTTCACCAAGCCGGGCTGTGTCATCGACTGTAAGCACCACCCCCTCCATGTAGCCACGCCAGACGCGGGCTGGAGCTTTGAGAGTCTCGGAGAGAGCCGTTGAGAGGAACTGCTCCGGTACCGGGTGGTAAATCGTGCTCGAATGGAACTCCCTTATGAACTCGGGCGAGATGGGATCTTGCAGCGTACGCATCTGCTCCCCTGCCTCCATGACGGCCTCGTTGTTCACCAGCGTCGTTGGCGAACCCATCAGGACGAGGCGGCTGACGCGGTGTGGATAGTCAAGCGCCACTCGCTGCGCGATCATGCCGCCTGAGGAGTCACCCACGAGGGTCGCCTCCTCGATCCCTACTTCGTCCATGAACGCATCCACATCCGATGTGAAGTCGTCCACCGTGTAGCAGCATTCAGGCTTATCTGAGTCCCCGTGTCCTCGCTCGTCGGGCGCGAAGGCGTGGTAGGACGGCGAGAGCAGAGCTAGCACCCAGCTGAAGGCGAACCACGAGTCGGTGTATGCGTGGAGGAAGAGGATGGTTTCCCCCTTTCGGTCACCACGTTCGGCGTAGTGGAGCGTAACATCTGTCGAGAGGGAGACCGTGGCAAAGTGCACGTCGCTGGGCTGTTGGACCACCCTCCTCCTTCCCAAACCACATTCCCCAAGGGCTCGTAGACACCATGAGCATGATGCCACTTGACAGGTCCCGGCGCACATAGCTAAAGGCTATTCACCGGAGTGAGTGCGTGGAAGGAAAATTCTCGGAAGTCCGACTCACCGCTCATGAGAGGCTAAGACACAGGTTATAGTAATAAATACTGCATTTGTATGAGGCGTTGCGCCCTCTCGGGGGGGTAAGATACCTCCGTGTCATAGAGCGACAGGGAGGAGAAGCGCCATGGGAAGCCCCACGAGCACCACTACCGAGGAGCCGGGGCCTCGCCGAAAGGGTGCAACTTCCTGTTCAAGAGGGACCTCTAAGGGGGACATTGACGGCGTCCAGGCGACTTACTCCGACGAGGATCCCCCCTCCCGGGGTCCTTGGCCCAGCGAGGTCCCCCCAACCGGGTTGCTGACGGGAATGCTAGGCGAGATGGCTTTCTGCTACGGGGCGTGTTGGCGCCACTACCTGTCGGTTCGGCGCTAGGGAGCATGAGGTGAGCAATACCCCCGAGGCGGTCCTCTCGTACTGGTTCCCCGAGGGCTTCGACGAAGCCGACCCAGAGACGCGCCGGCGCCAGGCACGGCGGTGGATGGCCGGAGGCCCCGAGGTCGATAGGGAGATAACCGAACGATTCGGCGAGACCTTGGAGAAGGCCAGAGGCGGAGAGCTCGACCATTGGGCACGGACCGCTCGAGGAAGGCTGGCGCTCATCGTCGTTTTGGACCAGTTCTCGCGCAACGTCTACCGGGGTTCACCCCTCTCCTACGCCCAGGGCGAGAAGGCCCAACGGCTAGCCATAGAAGGCATCGAGTCGGGGATGGACCGCGAGCTGTCGCGCTCGGAGCGCTTCTTCTTCTGGCTTCCGCTGGTCCACTCGGAGGACCTCTCGCTCCAAGAGCTAAGTGTCAGGCACGCCGAGGAGGAAGCGGCCAACGCGCCGCCCCACCGCAGGGCGGGGGCCGAGTTCGAGATTTCTCAGGCCAAGGCCACCCGCGAGGTCATAGCGCGCTTCGGTCGGCACCCACACCGCAACGAGATACTGGGTCGAACCTCAACGCCAGAGGAGCTTGAGTACCTAAGGACCGAGACACCACCGCACTTACGGCGGCCGCCGTCTCCTTCCTCCTAGGCCCTTATTCACCCAACCTCGTAGAAGGATAATTCTGCGAACTTCGCGTGTACGGCGTTCTCTAAGAAGTTCGGTGGCACAAGGTCTTGATTGCTAACATGGGATCACCATGGCGGACACGCTCCCCTTGCGGCACATCCTTGAGCTTACCTTCAACGTACTTACCGCGGCTGTGGGCATAGTCGTGATCATCCTGGGGTTGCGAATAGCGTCGCAGCTGACCCTCTCCACCCACAGGCGCGCCTTGTGGATCTCCTTCGGCGCCGTGGCTCTGATCGTGGCTTCCAATATGGCCACCGTGTGGGCTAATTTCTCTCGGATAAGCACTTTCAAGGATGTCGGTGGAGCCGTTGCCGAGATGGTTGCCGTGTGTTCCGTGGGATTCGCGGTGCGCCTGCTAAACCGAGCCGAGAAAGAGGAAGTTTCGTCCTTGAGGCGGGAGGCCAACACGGATGGGCTTACAGGCTTGGCCAATCGAGCGTTCTTCCACCGAGCGGCCCAACGGCGCATGGAGCTCTACGAGAGAAACGCTCTGCCGCTTTGCTGCGCCATACTCGACGTCGACGACTTCAAGTTCTACAACGACAATTACGGCCACGAAGGAGGGGATACGGTTCTGCGCTGCTTGGCAGGCGTGCTGGGCGAGTGTACCCGGGCCGACGACCTGGTGGCTCGCTACGGGGGCGACGAGTTCGTCATGTTGTTGGGTGGCAGCGTCGAAGACGCCATAAAGGTCGCCGAGCGCGTGTGCGCAAAGGTCGAGTTCGAGTGCGTACCACGAGAGGAGGCCTCCTTGGGTGGTTCGTTAACGGTCTCGGTAGGGGTGGCATCGCTGGACGAGGACACGGCGAGCCTGCAGGAGCTTATCCGAGCAGCGGACGAAGAGCTCTATCGTGCCAAGTCGGCGGGCAAGAATAGGGTGGCCGCCGTGGGAAGGCGATGAGGACTAGCGGAAGGTTCGGCGCAGTGGAATTCATACGAAAGAAGAACCGAGGTTTGATAAGTGCGGATCTTGCCCAACTTGCCCTTATTCACGAACGACTTAGAAGGGTTATTCTCCGAAGTTCGCACCGGGCTTGGGGCACTGGCATCATAATCACCTCGGAAAGGGATTCGCTAGAGAGAAGGAGAGACTAGGTGACCGATGCCGAGAACAATAAGCAGACCGTGCTCGCCTACTACAACATGGCCTTCAACGAGAGGAAGCCCGCCGAGGCGGCACAGAAGTACGGCGGAGACCACTACATCCAGCACAACCCCCAAGCTCCCGACGGCTTCGAGGCGTTCGTAGGGTTCGTTGAGGGCTTCGTGGAGCAGTTCCCCCAGATGAACCTGGAGATCAAGCGCGCCGTAGCCGAGGGTGACATGGTCGTGACGCACAGTCTGCTGAAGACCTCCCCCGAAGACCGGGGCACGGCTGCGGCGGACTTCTTCCGCCTGGAGGACGGCAAGGTGGTAGAGCACTGGGACGTCCTGCAGCCCGTCCCGGAGAGCGCGGCGAACGACCACCCCATGTTCTGATTAACCCGGGACGCGGGAGGCGGTCCAGCGCCCTGCCTCCCGCGTAGTGACGGTGGCTCTTCACCCAACCTTCCAGAAGGGGGCTTCTTCGAACTTCCGCTTAACGGAGTTCTCCGAAGTTCAGCGTATCGAGAGCTCCGTGCCCCGAGGTGCTCCTGAGATCGGCTAGGCTACTAGGATTCGATAGATGTGACCGCTTGCCCACCTAGATCTAGATCAAGTTCAGCCCGGCCACCAGCACCAACGGCATCCCTGCTACAAAGAACCACAACGGAACCTGAGCGGCCAGCTTCCGTACTCGTTGAGCGGCTGCTTGCTCGCGCGTGACCTCCCAGGAAGTCGCAGCCTGAAACAGTTTGACATGGTGGCGTAGGGTCGCAGCGTACGCTACCAACATCAATGCGATACCCGCGAAGGCGTATGGGTTCCTGGCGAGCATACTGAACACAATGAGCAAGACTACGCTCATCACAGCTGTGAACAAGAGCGACACCATTGAAGCCTTCTTGAGACCCCACCGAACGGTCGACGTCAGAACGTTCATCTCTTTGTCCTCGTGGTAGTCCTCAATCTGATTGACTAGTAGCAGCCCGATCATTTGCGTACTGAACCCCAAAAGGGCGAGCAGGGGGAGTATCTTCATCTGTGGCGCCATCGCGTAATAGATGTACAGTGCAGGCAAGAAATACAGGATAAGCGCCAAAGTAACTAGATTAAGGAAACCTCGCCGTTTGAAACGCAGTGGCTCTAGCGAATAGGCACCTACCAAAAATAGGCCTACCGCCCACAGCACAACGAGCCCGAGACGAGACTCGGATATTGCGAGGTAAGCCACGATGGCGGATGCGACCACGATCTCTACTGCTACTATCGCCCAGATTATTCTAGGGCCTTTGAGGATATCTATAGCTCGTGGCAGTCGGTTCTTGTAGGTCTTGTCGAGCTCGTAATCCGCGATGCAGTTCACTTGAGAACAAATCCAATATGCGAGGTACCACACGCTCGTCAGTAGTCCCAGGCGTACAGCGTTATCTCCCATTAGCTCATCGGGGCGGGAGGCAGCTAGGAGAGCAGAAATGGCGATGACCGGGATTCCCATCACCATAAACTCGATGCGACTGACCACTAAAAAGGCCCGGATGTAGGTCAATACGTCTTGTACTTTCCTTAGTAGTTCCTGCATCATCTGCTACCGCCTGGCGTCTACACATTCACGATTCCCACGATGCCGGTCTTGGTAGCGGTCCCAGTCCTCAATTCCAAGCGCCAGGCTACAACTCCTCCTCCTTGCCAACCCACTTTCCCGGCGGGTGTCGCTAGACAGCCTTATTGTGGAATCAAGATAGGACCAGTACAAGGAAAATCGCATTATTCTTGATGAAGTGCGTGCATCTAGAGCCGGTAAATAGCCTACCTCTATTCACCGGAGTGCGTGGGAGGCAAATTCTGCGAACTTCGCCCTAACGGCGTTCTAAGAAGTTCGGATCCAGGCGCGTAGCACCGGTCCGGAGAGGCCAGCACCGCCGATCCCGCCCAAGCCTTAACCGAGGTGTTTTAACGCGTCTAACATAACTATCGGATGTGAGGCTACCGAAGGAGAAAACCTTGAGGAATTTGCTGCTGTTGATGGGTCTATCCATGCTAGGAGTCCTGTTGTCCGCGTCGGTGGCGCTTGCCCAGGACTTCACACCCCCGGGCTTCTATTTCGGAAGCGGCGCTGACAACCCATGCCCGCAGGACATAGAACAATTCCCCGCGGGGACGAAATGCGGCGAGGGTGGCGGATACCTCGTCCCCAACTCGCCGTCGGCATCCCCGACAGCCAGCGCCAGTGCGACGGCCTCAGCAAACGCTAGCGCTAGTGCTGCGGGTGCGGCGCAGTATCAGTACACTTCGGCTCTGCCTGGTACCGGTGGTGTTGTGTCACCCGTGGCGCTGCTAGCAATCATCCCAGCGATACTACTGCTCGGCGGCGGGCTATTGTCTGCCAGACTCATACGTCGCAGCTAACCAACACTGCGTTTCTGTTGAGAGGGGAGACTGCCTTCCCTCTCGACACTCTATTCACCCAACGTCGAGGAATACATGTTCTCGGAAGTTCGACATAGCCCCCAAGCCTGCTCATGAACCCTGCGAAGCATCGCTGTCGCAGCATTGGGAGATCGAAGCGGTGAAGGCTTCCGCCGAAGGAACAGCTGGTCAGATCGAGCCGAGGAACGCCGACGGAGACCGCGAAGGCGTCCCCGCCTAACAGATCGCGACACGATGAGGATGGGCACGCAGTCGCCCGCGCTGCAGATGAGACGCCCCTATCCGGACGCCGCGGTCCGCCCAGCCGAGAACAAACCTGGTCGACCGCGGACGTCTCGACGTTCGCGCGAGAGGTACTGGTTGCCGGTCCTCCACCCGGAGAACCACGCCTTTTCGGTCCGGGGGCCGATGCTGGCCGACGGATCCGGAAGTACCTTTACGGCGCAGGCTGGAGAACTACGGAGAGGAAACAATGGTATGTCAAGAGCTCGAACAGTAGTAATTTTCGTTGCTTTGATACTTGCCGGAACTTTGGCCGGCTTCTTCCTCACCTACGCATACACGATCATGCCGGGTTTGGCCACTGCTGACGATCGCACGTTTGTGGCGGCATTCCAAGGGCTCGAGCGCATGTTCGGGACCTTCGCCTATGGTATTAACTGGCCGGTCCTTCTCGGGTTCTTCGGCGTGCCACTCGTCACCGCTGTGGCAATCGCACTGAACCGAAGTCGCCCGATAGTTTGGTGGCTCGTTGCAGCCCTCGTCCTGTCTATCGCGACAATGCTGATCACTTTCAACTTCCACGTCCCATTGAATGAGGCGCTTAAGGCGGCAGGAGACCCCAACGTGATAGAGGTCGCCCAGGTGCGCGCCGACTTCCGAGAGGGCTGGTGGCGTGCTTGGAATCTCGTTCGGAGCGCGACCTCCTTGGGAGTTTTTGTATGCCTCGGCTGGGCACTATTCCTACACGGCAAGAGGACGACCTGAGACCGGCTACCACGTTCCTCTACGACGATGCAACTTGGGAGCCATATCAGCCGGTTGGCCCGAAAGTGTCGGAATGTAAGAGGGTGTGAGAAAGAGCGAGGGGTACCGTCAAGATAGAGAAACCCTTACCACAAGAGCAACCTTCTGCTGCATAATTAGGAATCATGGTCAGAGTGAGAAGCAGACGAGGATCGTGAGCGAGATTGGGCGGACCTGGAAGCGAGGTGAGCCAAACTGGACATAGACACGGCCTACCGCAAGGCTAACGCTCACACGCCGATGCCCCACGACCTCGCCGATTGCGTAGACGGAGTCGGGTTCTTCTCGGGGCGAATATCTCCCACTCACTTCCACGAGCGGGCCCACCCCGAGATCTCGGTGACCATCTCCTACGAGGACACCTCTCTACTGGCGAGCTGGCAAACCGCGACCGGCCGACAGGTGACCCGGCTGATCCGAGACGGCCATGTCTCCGTGATCCCGGGCGACCAACCACACGGTGGGGAGTGGCGGCGAGAAGCCGAACACCTGATCCTGTATTTGGACCCGGGATTTGTTTCGGGAGCGGCCCGGGACCTCCTCGGCGAGGATCCGGTCGAGATCGTCGAGAACTACACCGCCGAGGACCCCTTCATCGGAGGTCTCGCTTCCGCGCTTCGGGCGGAGCTAAAGACGGAGGGTGGTCCGCAAAGACTCTACTTGGAGTCGCTGGCCAATGTGCTCAGCGCGCACCTGATCAGGAACTACTCCGCGAAGAGCGGATTGGAGTACACGTCCGTCAAAACCATCGGCCTCTCCAAGAGCATACTCGCAGCCGTCACGGACTATGTAGGAGACAATCTCGCTCGCGACCTCACGCTATCCGAGCTCGCAGGGGTGGCGTGCATGAGCCCGTACCACTTCTCCCGCCTGTTCAAGCGATCCACGGGCCTCTCCCCTTACCAGTACGTCATCCACCAAAGAGTCCAGCGCGCGCAGAGAGCTGCTCAACCGCACGGAGCTCTCCGTGACCGAAGTCTCTATGGCCGTCGGTTTCGCCCACCAGAGCCATCTCGCACAACACACCAGGCGCCTGCTCGGGGTACCGCCGGCCTCCCTGCGCAACTAGAGGCTGCTCAAAAACACTTCATTTGACTCTTCATAAGGCTTCGGTTCTCTGACTAGCGAGTAGAAAAGCAAGAATCCGCTCATCTTCAGCAAGATCTCGACCGGCGCTGGACCTGTTTCGACCTAGACTCTCGAATCGAGAAGCACAAGGCTTCGCAGATCAGGAGAAAGAACGAGAGGAGGAAAGCTGTGCGTACCGTAGCCATTAACCAGTTTGGTGGTAGGGAGCTATTGCGGGCTATGGACCTACCCAAGCCTGAGGCCGGTTCCGGACAGATGCTCATCCGCGTACAGGCGGCGGGCGTCGGGTACTGGGACGTGATGGCCTGCCAGGGCCTGTTCGGGGAGATGGGGTTCCCCTACGTCCCCGGCTTCGAGACCGCGGGGGTGGTCGAGCAGGTCGGGTCCGGCGTTACCGACTTCGCGGTGGGTGATGAGGTCTACGCTTTTGACTTCCCCGGTGGGGGCTACGCCGAGTATCGGGTGGTGTCTGCGCAGGCCGCCTCCCACAAGCCAGCCTCGCTCTCCTTCGAGGAGGCCTCAGGTGTACCGGTGGCAGGGCTCACCGCCCACCAGGGTTTGACCGATGTGCTCGGGCTACTGAAGGGGGAGACGATCCTCGTCACCGCGGCTGCGGGAGGCGTGGGCAGCTTCGCCACCCAGATGGCTTCTCGGCTGTTCGACGCCAGGGTAATAGGCACCGCGAGCCTCGGCAACCACGCCTATCTGGAGGAGCTCGGGGCTGCGGCAGCCGTGGACTATCGGCAAGACGACTGGCCGGCCGCCGTGCGCGAGGCCGCCGGAGGACCCGTGGACGCTGTACTGGACTGCGCTGGCGGAGTGATGGTCCCGGAGATACTCATGCGGAGCTTCGAGGCGGTCAAGGATGGTGGGAGGGTAGCCTACATCCCGTCGCTTGAAATGGAGCCCGAGAACGAGCCCACCCCGCCAAAGGGTATCTCGCTGCGGTTCTTCGGCGTCAAACCGAGTGCAAAGAGACTCAAGGAGCTGACAGGCTGCTTCGACGACGGCAGGCTCACCGTACACTTGCAGGAGAGCTTGGCTCTGGAGGAAGCCGCCCGCGCCCACGAACACATTGAGGCCGGACATGCCCGCGGAAAGATCGTGCTCAGGATGGCCTGAGTACGCAGTAGTGAGGAGGTAGCGTGTCAACGATGGTGATGACCGGCGGCACTTCGGGATTTGGAGCGATTACCGCCGAGCGGCTGACGCTGTCGGGCAACGCTCGGCTGATCCTGGGCGCGCGCCGACCGACATCCGTCGGCGAGTCGATCCCGCTCGACTTGACGGAGCTCGACTCGGTGCGTGCCTTTGCGACGTCGATCCGCGAACGGCTGGGCGACACTCCCGTCGACGCCTTGGTGCTCAACGCCGGCGTGACCCTTCCCGATGTCACCGGTCGAACCGTCGACGGCTTCGAGACGACTTTCGCCGTCAATCACCTTGCGCACTACCTGTTGTTGCGCCTGCTGCTGCCCTTCCTGGCAAACAGGGCGATCGTCGTGCTGACCACGAGCGGCACGCACGATCCCGCCACCAAGGCTAGCTTGGCGACTCCGCGTCACGCCGACGCGGAGCTGCTGGCGCACCCCGATCGCGACTCCGACCATTACCCCCGGCCCCGCAGGGCAGCAGAGCACGCGTACACCGCATCCAAGCTGTGCACCGTACTCACCGCACGATTGTTGTCTGAGCACCCCGACGTCCAGACCCGGCGACTCACCGTGGTCGCCTACGATCCGGGGCAGGTGTTCGGGACGGGATTGGCCAAGGACCTGTCGTTCCCCTTGCGGGTAGCCTGGTCGCTGCTGGGCACACCGGTGCTGGGGTGGCCGCTGCGCAGACTCAACCGCAATCTCAACAGCCGCACTGCCGCCGGAAACGCCTTGGCCGACTTGGCTCTCGGCCTCGCGATACCCCCGACCGGACGCACATACGCCGCTCTGCGACGAGGGCGGCTCACCTGGCCGGACCCGTCGGAGATGGCACGCAGAGACGAACTGGCGCGGGCACTTTGGAACGACAGCGCCAGGCTCGTCGGCCTGTCGGACTGACGCGGATCGTCTCACTCACGCCGGCTCCGGTGAGTGCCGCGGGGCCGGAAGCATGACTCAGGGCGCGGGTTTGCGGCCAGTCCGGGGCCATCCAGGATAACTACCTCGGGACCGTAGGGTTCCTCAGGTTCCGCCCAGCGTCGTGACAGCCATGCTTCGCAGAGTTCATGAGCAGATCTGATCCGGAGATATCGAAGCTGTGCTTCGAGCACTTCAAACACTTCACGACCATCGCTACGGCGGCAGCCCTGTTGGAGCTTGCGCTCTACCGACAGCTTGACCTCAATACCGCGTCTGCTGTATTGGGTGTGGGCCTGTTGGGACTGACTTTGTTGCTCTGCCTCCTAAGTTTAGTTCCTTTGTCCATAGGCACCGCAAGAAGTGGAGAGCTCTTGCGGATTGGGCGTCTTTTTAGGTTTGGGATGATGAGTACGGCAGGCACTTACTTTCTCGGGCTAGTAATATTCGCCCTCGCTGCGCTTAGCCCCACCTTCAACAAATTCCTCACCCAGCTTTCAGATATCCTCTGCGAGGGTGCAAGGGCAATAGCACAGTACCTCAGATAGCTGCTGGTGGTTACCTCTATTTGTCAACCCCATCTTGTGAAAAATAGCCGTTGCAGCTGGCATGACTCCACTGATCGTCTAACCCTGGCCCTATTCACCGGAGTGCGTGGAATAGAAATTCTCCGACCTTCGCACCAGACGTCGAAAGGTGGCATCATGCTTGTGGTGGAAAAGGATGCCCCGCTTCAGCTGCAGCGGGAGGAAGGAGCAGCGGCGTGACTGAGCCCGGCCGCACGGACACCGAGATCCAGCCGTTCCGGATCGACATCCCGCAGACGGACCTCGACGACCTCCATGACCGTCTTGCCCGCACCCGCTGGCCGGACGAGCTGCCCGGGGTGGGCTGGGACCGCGGTGTCCCACTGGACTATCTGAAGGAGCTGGCCGAGCACTGGCGCACCTCCTACGACTGGCGCGAGTGGGAGGCCAGGCTCAACGAGCTTCCTCAGTTCACGACGGAGATCGACGGGCAAAATATACACTTCCTGCACGTCCGCTCCCCGGAGCCAGAGGCGCTGCCGCTGATCATGACCCACGGCTGGCCCGGCTCGATCGCGGAGTTCATGAAGATTATCGGTCAGCTCACCGATCCTCGTGCCCACGGGGGCGACCCGGCCGACGCCTTCCACATTGTGGCGCCGTCGCTGCCCGGCTTCGGCTTCTCGATGCCGGTCCGCGAGCCGGGCTGGGAGATGGGGCGGACCACCGACGCGTTCGCCGAGCTGATGCGGCGTCTCGGCTACGACCGCTACGGCGCCCAGGGCGGCGACATCGGCGCCGGCGTCACCGGCCGGCTCGCCAGCATCGACTCCGACCACGTGATCGGCTACCACGTCAACAGCGACCAGGGATCGGCGGCGATGGTCGGCGAGTTCTTGCCGATGCCGGAAGACTTGACCGAGGCCGAGAAGGCGCGTCTTGAGGAGATGCGCCAGGCCTCCTCGGAGCGGAGCGGGTACTTCGAGCTCCAGTCGACCCGCCCGCAGACGCTCGCCTACTCCCTGGCCGACTCGCCGGTCGGCCAGCTTGCGTGGATCGTCGAGAAGTTCAAGGAGTGGACCAACCCGGCCGCCCCTCTTCCGGACGACGCCGTCGACCGCGACCAGTTGCTGACCAACGTCAGCATCTACTGGTTCACCGACACCGGTGGCTCCTCGGCCCAGTTCTATTACGAGGGAGCCCACAGCCAACTCGACTGGCTGACCCCATCGACGGCGCCGCAGGGGTGGGCCGTCTTCAATACCGACCCGATCATGAGGCGTCTCATGAACCCGGAGGGCAAGATCGCCCATTTCTCGGAGTTCGAGGAGGGCGGACACTTCCCGGCGATGGAAGCGCCCGACCTCCTGGTCGGTGACGTGCGTGCATTCTTCCGCCGACTCCGGTGACGTAAGGGCTTCGTCGCCCCAGCCCCTAGAAGAGGACGGCCAAAAGCTCCCGCGGGCGCCGAAACGGCTCTATTCACCGGAGTGCGTGGAATAGAAATTCTCCGAACTTCGCCTTAACGGCGTTCTAGGAAGTTCTCGGGGCAATGACAGGGCTAGAGCCACTCAAGATGTTACCGACTCCTGCTGATCTTCTCTTAGCCTCAGGGAGTGGATGAAGACGGCGCGACCGCGGCGAGCGCCAGTCCTACGAGCAGGAACCCGCCCACCACGAGCGCGGGGCTCGTCGTGGCGAGCGCGAGCAGCAGCCGCAGGCCGGAGCCGAGCAGTGACGGCCCTCAGCGGCTGAGCTTGGCCTCTTCGTCCAGCCGGGCGAGCTTGTGCGGGTTGCGGATCGCGTAGATGCGGGTGATCCGCCCCTCCGCAACCACCAGGCTGACCGCCGTGTCGAGCTCGCCGGCGAGATCGATCCGGCCGGCGGGCGCGCCGTTCAGCCACACGGTGCCGACCACCGCACCCGGCACGATCGTCCTGAAGCGGGAGAGGAGGGTCGCCACCCGGTCGCTGCCCACCACCGGACGCCGGAACGCGGCCACCTCGCCGCCGCCATCGGCAACCAGCACCACCTCGGGTGAGAGCACGTCGAGCAGCACCTGCAGATCGCCGGTCCGCAGCGCCGTCAGGAACCGCTCGAGCACCTGCTGGTGCTCGGCAAGATCTACCTGTATCCGCGGCCGCCGCGCGGCCACGTGCTCCCTGGCCCGGTGGGCGATCTGCCTGACCGCCCCCGGCGTCTTGTCGACCGCTTGGGCGATGTCGGCGTAGGGTACCTCGAAGACCTCGCGCAGGACGAAGACCGCCCGTTCGGCGGGCGCGAGGGTCTCAAGCACGGTCAGCATCGCGATCGAGACGCTCTCGGCGAACTCGACATCCTCGGCCACGTCGGGAGAGGTGAGCAGAGGCTCGGGCAGCCACTCCCCGACGTACTCCTCGCGCCGTCGCGCCAGCGTGCGCAGCCGGTTGAGCGCCTGCCGAGTGACGATCCGGACCAGGTAGGCCCGCGGGTCCCGCACCTCGGCGCGGTCGACGTCAGCCCAACGCAGCCAGGTCTCCTGCACGACGTCCTCGGCGTCGGCGGCCGAGCCGAGCATCTCGTAGGCGACGGTGAAGAGCAGGCTGCGGTGGGTGACGAACGGGTCGTCGGTCATATCGTTGCGGGCACGGCGAGCGGCTTCAGGTCGCACGCCTCCGCGAAGCCGTCCGACTCGATGCCGAGTGCCACGTTGCCCCTCGTGGTGAGGTTGGCAAACGAGATGACCGCCGTCAGCTCGACCAGCGCCGCCGCGCCAAGCGCCTCGAGCAGCCGGTCCGACAACTCGTCGGTAACCGTCGGCGGCGTCTGGCTCATCGCCTCAGCGTACTCCATGACGTCGCGCTCCAGCGGCGTGAAGACGTCCGACTCGCGCCACCGCGGCACCTCGCGCGCCTTCTCCAGGTCGAGGTTCTCGTTGTGCGCCTGGAAATAGTTGAAGTCGAGACACCAGGTGCAACCGACCAGCGACGCGACGGCCATGTGGGCAAACGACTTCAGGTTCTCGTCACACGTGTCCCACTTCTGTACCTTGTTGCCGATCGCGAAGCTGGCCTTCAGCACCTTGGGGTTGTGCCAGTACACTCCGAGCGGCGTCGGCACCTGTCCCATCATCTTTGTGGCCATTCGCTTCATCAGCGCCCCCTTGATGCCGGTGATCTCGGCCGGCGGGATCCGGGTGGTGCTGGTCATGTCTCCTCCTTTGTCGGTGGTTCTGAACATAGAGACACCGGACGCGAGTCGGATGTGACAGGCCGCGGCGATATCCTCGCCAGCCGTGGCTGACGCAGCGTTTCGGTACGCAGACCTCCTCCCGGCCGGCGCCGACGACACGCCGTACCGCCTCGACCTCGTCGCCCAAGGTGCGCGGGACCCGGCGGTACGCCTCCGGGTGCGGCTTCTCGTAACCGGTTTCGCAGCTCACCGGACAAGTTTACCTGCGTACTGAGGGACTATTCACCAGAGAGCGTGGAAGGTAGATTCTGCGAACTTCGCCCTTACAGAGTTCTAAGAAGTTCGGCAGCGATCCCGCGTCTTCGCGCCCATGGGGCGCTAGGTTCACGATGCTCTCGGAGGATTCGCCGCTACGAGCGGGCTACTCCGGCGGTAAGATCGCTCGTATGCGAAGCACGCCTCCAATCGCGTCGAGGTTCCCGATGCGGCGTTGACGGATCGCCAAACGAGCCTAAGAGGTACCGGCGCGAGGGCCAATGCGGCCCTCGCCGAGGTCTCGATGCTGCTCGCCGCCTTCTTCGTCGGCACGGACGTCGTCTCGATCAAATATGCCTTGGAGGGGTTCCCGCCGCTGGTGTTCATGCCGATAAGGTACGCGCTTGCCGGGCTCCTGCTGCTCGCGTCCTTGCGGCTGCTTCGACGGAAGATCAGGCTCGCCTCCCGAGACCTCGCCGCCTTGGCGGGCCTCGGACTGGTAGGCGTGTCCCTCAACCAGGTCGGCTATACGGTGGGACTGAGCCTCACCAGCGGCTCGAACTCGGCGCTGATCTTCGCGAGCGCCCCCGTGTGGGGCCTGCTGCTCGGGGCCGTGTTGGGGATGGAGCGCCCGGCGGCGGGGGGAGTCCTGGGTCTCGCCCTCGCCTTAGGGGGCGTGGCCCTCGTGGTCGGGGGAGCGGGTTCCGGAGGGGCGTCCGTGGGCGGCGACCTGCTCGTCTGCCTGAGCGCCTTCTCTTGGGGGGCCTACGCGGTGCTCTCCATGCCCGTGTTGCGCCGCCTGGACCCGCTCGTCGTGGGCGGCTGGACGATGCTCATCGGCGGCGCCGCCGTTCTGCCCCTAGCCTTCGCCGGCTACCCCGGCCTCTCGGAGCCGCTGTCCTCGGTGGGATGGGGCTCGGTGGGGGCGTCGTCGTGGACGGCCGCCGCCTACTCCACGGTGCTGTGTAGCGCCTTCGCCATAGCCGCGTGGCAGGTCAACGTCTCCCGGCTGGGGGCGAACAGGGTCCTCGTCTACCTGTACCTGGTGACACTCGTCGGGCTGATGGCAAGCGTCGTGATGCTGGGGGAAGATCTCGGGATAGGCAAGATCGCGGGGGCGGCGGCTATCCTGCTCGGCGTCTATCTGGCTCGTCGCGCCTAACTTGTGCGCCCAGAAGTACCCACACCCTTATTCAGCGGAGTGCGTGGAAGGGTTATTCTCGGAAGTCCGTTTGCAGGAGATCCCGCATACCCCGCTCCGATAGGGCCACCATCTTCTGCATGAACCTCGGGCGCGGGGGGCCCTCTCGCCTTTATCGCGCCGTGGCGGGGGCTACGCGGGCGGTACCTTAAGGCCGATGGCTTCGGCTTGGGCAAAGGAGAGCGGGAAAGATTTGCCTAGGGCGAGTACGCCCTCCGGGTGTTCGGCGTCCGGGTTGTTGCAAAACAGCGCCACGTTGACGTTGCCGAAGGATCGTAGGGCGTTGGTGTCGCTTACGAGGTAGTCGGCGGAGCCGCAATCGATGCACGTGCAACCCTGGCCCTTGGCCAACCGCTCGACGGCCCGTTGCTGGGTCCGAGAGAGGGCTTGCTTGCGTCTCATGCTTTTATCTATTCCCGGCCCCCGAACATCCTACGCCACTCTAGGCGCTGCGCTGTGCGGCTGGCGGGGGCATGGGGGAGATTGGACCGAAGGAGAGCGAACTTCGCGTTGTAGGTCTTCTCCGAACTTCGCGTTGACGGCGTTCTCGGAAGTTAGCGCCCCTCGCGGGGCTGGTCCAGGCGCAGGAGCCTCGCCTCGGTGTGACGGAACCCGCACCCCAGGTAGAACCCGCCGGTCAGACCAGATAGTGCCCTTCGCCAGGTAACACGTCCCCTTGAGGGCTCGTCTCGCCCCCGGTGTCAGGGGGCGAACCGCTTCCAGCGCCCCTCGGAGACCACCTCGGCGTCACCGTCGCTCACCTTGATGGCGGTCTGGTCGTCGATGGCGTACGCCGGACCCCCGAGGCAAGCCGCCCACCGTTCCGCCTCGGCCATGGTGTTTTCCGGCAGATCCTCGTGGTCCAAGTGCGGGAAGATCGAGAAGCCGACGATCCCCAGCGCGCCGTCGCCGCCGGCGGGCGGCGTCCAGCCGACGAAGTCCTCCCCGATGCGGGGTGCCATCACCATGCTCCCGGCGCTCAGTCCCACCCAGACGGTTTCGCGCAGCGACGGCAGGAGGTCTGCCAGCCCGGACCGCCGCATCCAGTGGCTCAGGTACAGCGCGTCGCCGCCCGCCACCAGAAGCGCGTCCGCCTCCCGGACCTTGGGAACCCAGAGTTCCTCGTCGATGCTGGGCAGCGCGGTGAGCTCCAGTACCCCCAGGGACCGCCATCCCAGCTCGCACATGGGGGTTCCGGGTTCTCGTCCGCTGATGAAACGCCACGCCCCCGGGCTGGGACCGACCATGGGGTGCCCGTACATGGCGGTGGGAATACAGAGAGCGTCGGCCTCGGCGATCGGCTTGCCCAGGAGCCCGACCAGCGCGTCGTGGATGCTCCCGTTCTTGATGCCCGCGGATGTGAGTAGCAACCGCATTGTGCCCTCCCTTGGCCCTCTCATCGTCCCGCCTCCTCGCTGGGACTGTACCCGGTCGGGGGCCGCCCGCCAACGGCCTATTCATCCAACATCGTAGAAGTAGTATTCCGCGAAGTTAGCTAGTTTCTGGTGCGAAATGGGAAGGAATGGTGGTTGACCATCCCTTGGTTCGTCTCCTATGGTTTCGGTCCTCATCGTGCGGCCTGCGCACGGGCTATGGCGTGCAGGTTGGAGCTCAAGACCCCCCACCCTATCCACCTGCCGAAGCCTTCTTCGCCTTTATCCCGGCATCGGCCCAGGTAGCCCCGGCGTTTCATCACGCTGATGCGCCCCTCCACTCCCGCTCTGAAGCGCCTCGCTCGCCGAAACCATCCCTGCTGCTCGTGGCGCTGGCGCTGTGCGTCCTTGGCTCCCTTCTTGGGCAGCGCCACTCGTTTGACCCCCATCTCTTGGGCGGCCTCTTCGTTGGCCGAGGAGTACACTCCCCGATCCGCCGCCACCAGCCGCGGCGGGTCTCCGAACAGCCTCAGGTGATCCTCCAGAGTTGGCAGGAGCTGCTTCTCATCGGCGGGGTTGCCTTCGAGTATGCGGTAGCCTGTGACGATGCCTCCCTCCACCTCAGAAAGCCACACCTTGCGCCCGAACTCGGTCCTCTTGCCAGCCTTGCCCCGCGCGATGATCGCCGTGTGCTCCTCGAAGAGGCTCACCAGCTTCTCAGAGGCCGCGACGCTCTCCCCGCTTAGAACCCGGCGCTCGGTCTGATCAACCACCCGCTCGAGCAGCCCTTCGAAGCGTTCGAGCTCGTCAGCAAGCCTCCCGTCCAGGTGCGTCTTAGAGCGGAGCATCTGTTGTACCTTGGTGGCCTGCTTCAAGCTGGCCCGAGCGACGCCGATGAGCCGCCGGTAGGTCGCCTTGGATGCTTCCTTGGCCTCCTCTCCCCTACGGCGCGCTCCCTCGGCTATGCTCCGCCCCAGCCGCTTGGCGCTCCTGGTGCGGTTACGGAAGGACTCTCCGGTTCCCTCAAGGATCTGCTTGGCCTTGCCCATCAGCCGACCCAGCACCCTGACACCATCGTTTAGCAAGCTGCTGTCGGTGGGGTGGGAGATGTTGGTCTGCACTACCGTGGCGTCGGTCCTTAGCTTCCTACCCCGCGTCAGCTTGCGCTCGAAGGCCAGGGCAACCGCTCGCTCGTTTAGGCGTTCGAGCGTCTTTGGACCGATCAGCTTCGCCCAGCGGATGAGGGTGGTGTCCTCAGGGGCTGCCTCCAGGTACAGTCGGCAAAACTGCCTCAAGATCAAAGAGTCAGAGACGTTTCGCTCGGTCGCTTCGAAGCTCCAATCGTAGAGGCGCCTTAGGATAAGCATCCTCAAGAGCACCTCCACGGGCGTGGAGCGTCGTCGGAGCCTTTCCGAGTTGGGGTGGCGCTTTGAGAAGTCGGCCTTGATCTGTAAGAAGAGCTCATCGTCATCGAGCAGCCGATCAAGAGCGGCCAGCTCGGGTTCCATTTCCAAGCGCAGTTGGGGGATAAGTTCTAAGAGGTTCACGGGCTCGTAACGATCGACTATCATGTGGTGAAGCCTCCGTTGGGTTTCGGGTTGTGGTCGCAACACGAATCCTAACCCGCGGAGGCTGTTTCGCACCAGAAACTAGCTAATTAGACGCCCTTCTGGGACTCTGGATAACAATCTCACCCTGCTTGCGCACGATGACGTACTCTGTGCCGAACAACTCGTTCCGCTCACCTTGGTAGGTGTACCGTAAGGGCACACCATCGGGCAGGAAGAGCATGAGCTGGTGGGCAGCCTCCGCGTACTCCTTTTTTGCCTTCTTCAGGGCGTTCTCGTGTTGCCTGAGATCATTCTCGTAGCTCTGCCTGCGGTGGTGGTAGTCGAGGAAGGCATCCACGTCCTCGAATTCGTTGGGAACTTCGGGAGGCCCATTTGCTGCCCTGTAGGCTTGAAGCTGCTTATCAGCGTCGTTCTGGTCCTCCCGTGCTTCTATCAGTTGGCCGAGAATGCTCCGTACAGCCGTGTCAAAGTCTCCTGTCATATCCTACTCCTCATCCAGCGAATATCCTACATTGACACCACTGTTGACACCACCCAGGACGCAACACGCAGAAACGGTGGGCAACCACCAGCAAGGCAATCGGCTTGTTTAAGGCGATTCTGCAACGTAGGGCAACCTCTAGGAACAGGTGTCGGCGGAATATGGCTCCGAGGTGCGGATCCGAGAACCGTCGGTCGCCTTTCTATATACCCCGTAGGTACGCCGAATGCGCGCCGCGAGGAACTCGGGGTTACCTTCCGGCCGCTTGGTAGCGGCGCGGCAGCACCAGGCCCGCGGGGGTAGGTCAGAGACCGTTCGAGGCAGATGGGGGAGAGGGAGGAGTGGCCGGGCGGCACCCTGCGCGTGCATTCGAAGCCGGGAGCAGGCGCGAGGTTGAAGGCGAGGGTGCCGCTGTACGGGTGGAAGGTCTGGCGGACAGGGCTACACCACTCGGTCTACGTGGTATCCGAATGCAACGGATTCGCGAGCGCACGTGCGAGGCGCGACTCTCCGCCTCGGTGGGTCGGGAGCCTGACGAAGGATGGACGTGAGCGCCATGTTCGCGGGCTTGTTGGCGCCGTGCTTATGGACTCCGGGGATCGTCGGGGGCCTGCTGGCCCCCTCTCGGCTAAGCGGAGCGCGCGGAAGACCAGCCCCTGCAAGTTTGTAGGCACAGAGTTCTCCGAAGTTTGAGGTAGCGAAAGACTATGGCCTGGATGTACTATGAACCGGTCCGCATGATGACTTCGCCGTGTATCGAGAGGAGAGCATGAACCTCGCCGTCCTTCCCCTCGCCATCACGATGAACGCGGGACCGCAGATCATGTCGGCGATCGTCTTCGTCACAGCCCCCAAGCCGCTTAAACTCTCGGCCTACTTTCTGGCGGGCGTGGTGATCGCCGTCACCGCCGGCGTCACGCTTACTTACACCCTCGCCAGCGTGCTGGGCAACAGCATCTCGCTTGGCGACCCCTCAAATTCCGGATCGATCGGCAACATCATCCAGTACGTGCTGGTCGGACTGCTCGTATTCCTGTCCATCAGGAGCTACGTGCGCCGTGAGACGAGCGAGCCACCGAGGTGGCTTGGCACCCTGCAAAACGCCAAGCCCACGACGGCGTTCACGACCGGACTGCTGCTGCTCTCGGTTTTCCCTTCCGACCTCATGATTCTTGTGTCGGTGGGGGTGAATCTGTCGCAGCAAAACGCCTCACTTCTGGGCGCTGTACCTTTCATGGTGGCAACCATCCTCATAGCGGCGCTTCCGGTGCTGTCTTACTTGTTGTTTCGCAGGCGCGCCGAGCGGGTCATGCCCAAGGTGCGCGACTGGATGAACACGCATAGCTGGCTTGTGAACATCATCGTCTACGTGGTGTTCATCTTGCTGATCCTCGCCTGAGGAGCACACTGAAGCGCCGACCCTATTCACCGGTGTGCGTGGAAGGACATTCTCGGAACTTCCCCCGTACGGCGCTCTCGGAGGCGCGCCACGTCGTAACGGCTAGCAACACTCAAGCAACGCCAAAGATGTGCCCGGTGAGAACGCGAACGTTCCCTCGCAGATCGGGCGCATCACGCCCGCCGGCGTCATCACCGAGTTCGGTCCGGTGTGCGAATTCTGCACGGTGACCGACATCATCCAGGGGCCGGACGACGTCCTGTACTACACGACGAACAACCCCATCCTCGGGCGCATCACGACGGCCGGCGAGATCCTGGATCCCATCGCAATCCCGAACTCGAACGCGGTCGCAGGCGACCTGGCGGTGCGCGGCGACGAGATCTGGTTCACCGACTTCAACAACGACAGCCTCTGGCGCTACGACGTGGGCGCGGGGCAGTTCACCCAGTTCAACGTCCCCGAGCCGAGCGACGTCGTCGTCGACGAGGCCGGGATCGTCTGGTTCGCCGCGCCCCTGGAGCAAGCGATCGGCAGGCTCGACCCGGCGACCGGTGCCGTGACACTCACGCCAACCGACACACTCATCCCGCACCAGCTCGCCATCGCCGCCGACGGGGACATCTGGTTCACAGCGCGCTTCACCCGGCAGGGGGTTGGCGAGCTCGACCCGGACACGAACAACGTCCGCGAGTTCCCGCTTACCAACGTCGGACCGCAAGGCATTGCATCTTCTCCAGACGGCTCGGTGTGGTTCACCCAGACCACCAAGGGCAACGTCGCCCGGATCACGGACGCCGGCGTCACCGAGGGCAAGGTCGTCAAGAACAGCGAGCCGTTCGGGATCACGGTCGCGCCCAACGGCGACCCCTGGTACACGATGATGAGCGCCAACAAGATCGCCACCTTGCAGCTGAGGTAGGCGGCGGAGGGCCGGGGCTTGTGCGGAGCCCCGGCCCCCTATTCACGCAACTGCCTGGAGAGACTGTATGAGAAGTGGTCCTCGGAGGGTATTTCGCTACTCTAGCAGGTATGAGAAAACTTTACCCCACGGATCTCTCCGACGCCGAATGGAAATACATAAAGCCTCACTTGCCCGCTCCCAAAGGATTCGGACGGCCCAGGGTCCACCTTCTTCGCGAGATCCTAAACGCCGTCTTCTACCTCCTCAAAAGCGGCTGCCAGTGGCGCTTACTTCCTCACGACTTTCCTCGATGGCCCACCGTCTAGCACAATTTCAGAAAATGGCGTATCGACGGCACCTTGGAGAGGCTCAACCGAGCCATCCGCGAACGCCTCAGGGTTCGGCTAGGCAGAGATCTTCAGCCAAGCGCTGGCGTGGTCGATTCCCAGTCTGTAAAGAGCACGGGCGTGGGCACAGAAGAGCGCGGTTACGACGGCGCCAAGAAGGTCAAAGGAGGCAAGCGCCATATCCTGGTGGACACCGAGGGTTTCGTGCTAAGAGCCAAAGTCCACAGCGCCAAGGTGATGGATTACGAAGGAATCAAGACGCTACTGCATCGAGCCGAGGAGCGATTTCCTCGCCTGACTCATCTGTGGCTGGAGGCGGGTTACAGAGGAGAGGACAAGGGCAAGGACTGGGTCCAGAAGACGTTGGGTTGGAGCGTGGATCTGGTGGAGCGTCCGAAAAAGCCCGCTCCCGAAGAGGTGCTTATGGCATGGGCTGCGGAGTGGGCCAAAGAGGGCGTGAGAAGGCGGATTGGCAGAAACTATTGTCCCCTAAAGGCTTTGTGGTTTTGCCGAGAAGGTGGGTAGTGGAGATAGTCTGAACGCAAATGACAAAAACGCACATGTTCGCTGCTCGGATCGGTGGGGATCACGTAACGGATCTCCACCTCCTCGCCCGTGACGATCACCCGGTCGATGAGTAGTTCCACCAGCTTCCTTTTTTGCTCGAAGGTCGCCTCGGCGAGTCCTCCGCCTACCCTCCCGCAGAAATCCTCGATGGAGCCGGCCACCCCTACGAGTTCCATGCGCTGGTGGGACTGGGACCGAAGCTGCCTCTCCTGGGCCGCAAGAGATTCGTCTCTTTGTTCGAGGTCCTTGCGGCGCCTCTGGTACTCAGCCAACGGAATGACCTCCCCGAGGTAAGCTTCGGTCAGCCGCTCCAACTGGCGCCCGAGGGCTGAGCGGCCCTTGCGGAGGTTCTCCTGGCGCGCTTTGAGCTCCTGCGGCAGCCACTCGCCGCCGTGCGCTCGCCGCAGCGCATCCGTGATGGCCTCGGGATGAGTCAATACTTCGCACAGATCCCTCCAGACGATCTCCTCTAGCTGCTCGGCCGGGGCGTAGCGCGAGGGGCATTTCTCCTCCGGCGCGCTCTGAGCTTTGTTGAACTTGCCCGAGCACACGTAGTATCTCTGCTTGCGGTCGTTGTTCTTCCCGAAGCTCTTGGCGACCGCTATGGAGGCCAGCATGCACTCTCCGCAGCTTACCAACGCCCGCAGGAGGTGCTCGTTGGCCTTGTTGTTGCGCCTGGCGAAGGACTTGTTCTTGGAGAGCTTCTGTGCGACGAGGTCGAATTGTTCCTGACCGACCACCTCCGGCACCTCCCCAATGAAGATCCACTCCTCCTCAGGAAGCGGGACGGAGGAGTTGTGGGGATGGCCTATGGGGTGGGTGGCCGAGCGCCGGATCCTGGCGGGACGGTAGCGCACGCGCTCAGCGTAGACTTTGCCCGTGTAGACAGGATTGGTCAGTATCCCGCGCAGGGTGGCGGTGCTCCACGCCTTCCCGCCTCTCGGAGCGGGAACGCCCATCTCCCGCAGGTGCCTGGAGACACCGAAAAGGCTCGCTCCCGGCTCGAGGTAGGCCGCGAAGATCTCAGCGACCACCGCGGCCTTCGCCTCGTCGAGGCTCACTCCTGCCGGGTCGCGGGGCCGGTCGGGATCCACCCGCAAGCCGTAGGGCACGTGTGTCCACGGCAACAGGAGCCCCGCCTTGTACTTGGCGAGCCTCCCCCGGCGCATCCTCTCTGAGAGCAGCGTCCTCTCGTACTCGGCCACCGCCCCGCGGATCTGCAAGAGGAGCTGATCGTTGGGCTCCGAACTCATCGGCCTCTCCACGAACTCCACCTTACAGCCAGCCTTCTCCAACTCCTCGACGAGAACCATCTGGTGGACGTAGTTGCGAGCGAGGCGGTCCGGGGATGGGACCACGACAACCCCGAGTTCCCGCATCCGCGCCTTGTCGCGCAGGGCGTCGAGGGCGGGGCGCTTCAGCGTCGTCCCGCTGTAGCCGTCGTCGCGGAAGATGTCCTCCTCCGCAAGCTCCCATCCCTTCTCCCGCGCGTACCTCGATACCATCTCCAACTGTTGGTCAATCGTCTGGAGTTTGACCTGCCTGGAGGTCGAGACCCGGACGTACGCCGCCACCCTCATGGTACTCCTCCTCGTCATTCGCCCTCGGAGCACGAGCTTGCTCGTTTTCGAGGCTCCACTGCAGGATGGCCTGGTACGCCCGATCCCAGCGTTGCCTCCCATCCGGGCGTTCCATCGCTTCCCGACGTACGTGCCACCGACGTTTCATCGTCTCCTCCGTGCCGAGTGATCCCGGCAGGAGGATAGGCCGAGCCTGCGGTCGCCACGTCAGTTTGGCGGTACGTTAGGTTTGGTCGGCGAGAGTGGCCGAGCGAGAGCCGCGCAGGCCGGATCATGCAGAACTTGTCATTTGCGAGCAGTCCATCGAGCGGACGATCGCTTGGATCGAGCAAAACAGGAGGATGAGCCTATGGATTAGGAGAGGTTGTGTGCGAGCGGCGAGGCGTTCGTGTACGCTGCTATGATCCGCCTCATGGCGAGGCGGATCGCCCGTGTTTGAGGACTTTTCATACAGTCTCGAAAGGCTTATTCTCGGAACTTCGCGCTGAGGGGGTTCTCAGAAGTTCACGCCTCCTCAATAGCAAGCGAAGCGGACAGGTCACGGTGGGCGTCGACCTGGGCGAGCAGGTCTTTCGCCTTCTGCTCGACGCCGGCGACGGCGTCGGCACCGGCGACCCAGCGGACTGGCGGCTCCTGGGAGCCGGCGAGCTGGACCAGCGCCGTGGCGAGCTTGGCGGGATCGCCGCCCTGCAGGCCGTTCATGCCGGTCCAGGCCGCGACGGTCTGCCTGGTGCGCTCGGCGTAATCCTCGATCGAGGACTCGACGTAGCTCGTCGACTCCGGCGTGAGCAGGTCGGTGCGGAAGAAGCCGGGCTCGACAACCATCGTGCGGATGCCGAACGGTGCGACCTCCGGCGTGAGCGATTCCATCCAGCCTTCGACGGCGAACTTGCTGGCGGCGTAGGCGGAGGTGAACTCCTGCCCGATCAGGCCGGCGGAGGAACTCATGGTCACCACGACTCCGGATCGCTGGGTGCGCATGACCGGCAGGACGGCGCGGGTGACGTTCAGCGGCCCGAAAAGGTTGGTCTCCACCTGTGCCCGGAAGTCGTCGGCGCTTATCTCCTCGAAGAAGCCGGCGTAGAAGTTGCCGGCGTTGTTGACCAGCACGTCGATCCGGCCGAACCGGTCGAGCGCGGCGTCTACCGCCGCCCGGGCGCTGGCCGGGTCGGTGACGTCCAGGGCCACGGCCAGCAGGTCGTCGCGCGTGCCGAGCGCTGCGGTGACCCGCTCGGGGTTGCGGCCGGTGGCCACGACCGCGTGCCCGGCTGTCAGGGCCGCCTGCGCGATGTCCACTCCCATGCCCCGGCCGGCACCGGTAACGAGCCAAACCTTCTTGTCGGTATCGGGCACTGATGTACTCCTTTATGGTTGGGCGCTACACGCTTGACGGTATCATCCTCGCTATTCACCGGAGTGCGTGGAAGGTAGATTCTCCGAAGTTGGACTTCCGCTTTACGGAGTTATAGGAAGTTAGGGTCACTTCCCGGAGCCCCTCTTGGTAGCGTAAGATGTTCGCAGCTTCGTATGAGCTCTAAAGGAGAACCACCATCGATGCGCAGGCAAAGAGCGACGGGCTGCAGCTGCTTCGGGCCATCAACGCAACCCAAGCCCACGGGCAAGAGGGGGCCAGGGTGGACCCGACCAGGGCCGCGCACGAGGCCGGGCTGGACGTAGGCGATGTCGGCTCCGAGCTTTACCACCACGCCTTGGGCTACCTCCTCGAGGAGGGCGCGTTGGTGGGGGACGAGCACACGGCGTTCGACGTCGGCGAGGAGCACCCCCACGGCTACGCGCTCTACTTCTTCACCCTGCGGGCACTGAAGCTGCTAGAAGGGTAGCTCTTCTCGCTACCCGGCGATGGTGAGCAGGCACACCGCGTCGCTCAAGGCTTCCACCGTGTGCCTTACCCCAGCGTCGCAGGTGAGCAAAGTATCAGATCCCGCCTCTGCCACCACCACCTCAGCCACCATGAAGCGGATGCGCCCCTCCCGGACGCTCAGGCTCAAGGGGCCCGGTGCGGCGTGTTCCTCGAGCCTATCTCCGCCTTTCATGACCAGGAGCACCACGCTCATGCCCTCGCCCTTACGCAGGGTGATGGAGTTGCGCTGCCCTCGCTGCCAAGCTCCCTCCTCCATCAGATGGCCTACCTCGGCCCCCAGATCGAACCTCTGCAGCGGGCCGTGCAAAGGGCGCTCCGACCCGGGGTGTGGTCTGCTGGACATGCCCTTGCCTCCTTTTAGTGGCCACCCGCTTGCAAGGGCCATGCTATCAAGAACCATACAAGAGCACTCTATTCACCGGAGTGCGTGGAAGAGGGAGTCTCCGAAGTTCGCTGATGCAGAAACGTGCGTCCTGAGGATACTAAGCGTGCCGAATGTTGGTCGGGACACTGGGTTGGAGGGGGTCTTCCCATGAGCTTGAGCGAGTACAAGGTGGTCGCAGGGTTGGCGGTCTCGGACATGGACCGTGCCAGAGAGTTCTACGAAAGCAAGCTGGGCCTCTCGGTGGGCATCGACTCAGGCGACAACGTGGCGTACCGGTGCGCGGAGGGGAGCGTATTGCACGTCTACCTCTCGCCGGAGCACGCAGGCAAGTCGAGGGCGACACTGGCCAGCTGGTACGTAGACGACGTTGAGGGGGTCGTCGACGAGCTGACCTCGAAGGGCGTAGCCTTCCAGCACTACGACGTGGGAGCTATCATCACGGACGAGAAGGGCATAGCCACGTTCGAGGGAGGAGCCGAGGTCGCCTACCTCAGGGACCCGGATGGCAACACCCTCTCGATCGCCAAGAAGCCGCGTATCTGACTGCGCTCAGAGCCCATCTATTCACCCCACGTCATGGAAGTGGCATTCTCCGAAGTTGGACTTCCGTTTTACGGAGTTATAGGAAGTTGGCTCCGAGATTCGGCTGGTGGCATCATGCTTTTGGTGGAGGGGATATCCCACGGTGGCTGAAGTGGGAGTCGCCTGTCGTTGACCTCTTCGAGGAAAGGGGTTCAGATCAATCCTCAAAAGATCGCAAGAGTTACGGGCGTGTTGTTTCTGATCACGTACATCACCGCGATCCCCGCAGCGTTTGTCCTCTACCCCCCTGTGCTGGACGACCCACGCTACATCGTCGGTTCCGGCGCCGACACCAGCGTGAGGTTGGGCGCGTTCTTGGAGGTGATCCTCATCATCGCCAACATTGGCACCGCCGTCGTGCTGTGGCCCATCCTCAAGCGGGTGAACGAAATCCTCGCTCTCGGATTTGTCACGGCCCGTATCGTCGAATGCGCCTTCATCGCCGTGGGTATCCTCAGCCTCCTTACGATCGTGACGTTGCGCCAGGAGGCTGCTGCGGGCGCGGATGCCGCCTCGCTCCTCACCGTCGGCGAGGAACGGGCGCCACAAGAGATGAGCACGCGGTACGTTTCTCTGGCGACGTAGCGACGCTCCTATATTCAAGTGACTCTGGTCACATCGACGAGAAGGCTACGTCGTCGATACCCCCGATCGGGGGAGGCGAGGCGGCAGAAAGCACTACCCGGTAGACTTCTCGGGCAATGTACCTTTTAAGGCACCTCATGATCTCCCTCCTAGACTTGCCCTCCGCGGTGCGACGCGCGACGTAGCGGCGGGTACGCTCATCAATCCGCATACGCACTACGCAGATCAGGTGCAGGGCGCGGTTGGCGTCGCGGTTTCCGCCCCTGTTGAGCCGATGCCTCACCACCTTCCCCGAGGAGGCTTCTACGGGAGAGACGCCGCAGAGGCTGGCGAAGGATGCCTCGCTCTTGAGCCTCTCGGGGTTGTCTCCCACAGTTAGCAAGAGCGTCGCGGCGTGATCCGTACGATGGCCGGAAGGGAGATCAGCTCTGGAGCTGCCTCGGCAACCAAGCGATCAAGCTGCACATCTAGATCGGCGATCTCCCTCGAGAGGTCCTGGTAACGCCGAGCCACCGAACGGAGCGCGAACTTGGTGGCCGTGAGCACGTCAGTGGGGTCATCTCCGAGGCGGAGGCGTGCGGCCACCGAGACGAGCTCCTTGGTCGAGAGCCCGCGCAAACGGTTGAGCAGTTCCTCCGGTGCCGTCACGCGCAGGCCCTGCAGCTGGTTGGCGACCTGGCTTCTGGCCTTAACCGCCGATTGGCGGGCTGATCGTAAGACGCGGATCATCTCCACCCGTCCGTCTGCGCTCTTAGGCACTCCGACCGCCTCGCCGGCCAGATCCGCCCTGGCTGCTGCCTCCGCGTCGATGGGATCAGATTTGCCGTTGCGCCTCAGATGGCGGCGCTTAGGCCTCTCGACCTCCACCACCGAGATCCCAGCGGCCCTTAGGTGGCGGGCGAGTCCGGCCCCGTAGGAGCTCTGGCACCTTCTACCCCGGCGCACCTCACGGGTCCGAAACCCTCCGCCCAATGGAGGAGTCTCTCGTAACCCTTCGCGGTCGTCGGCACGCTGGCCTCGCCCAGGCGTCTACCCAGATGGTCCACGGCTACGGCCACGTGGAAGTCGAGATGCGTGTCCACGCCCAGGATCACCGCAACCTCCGTGTCCGTCCTATCGGTCTCGATCGTCGTCACGTCCCAAGCTCCTTTCGATGTCGCGGTCAGTTCACGACCCGAGGAGCAGAGGAGAGAACGGACGATACTGTGAGGGGTCGTGTCACTAATGAGCTCCTATAAGGTCACGACGCTGCTCCGGCCCCGGGCGGTCTCTGCGGGCGACACCAAGGTGTACGGCCGAGGAGTCACTTGCAAGGCACCTTTAGGGCTCACGTGGAAGAGGGTCAGGCCGCTCCGAGGCGTCGCCCTCGGCCATTCTCCATGATACTCACAGCGTGGAAGGGGTCAGCGTGTTGAAAAAACCCTTTGCGCTCACTTCGGCCCCCTAAACGGGGGCCGATTACGCTGTCTTGGTAGTGTTTCGGCCTTGTTTTGGGGCTCTTTTGGACCGCCGATCGGGCCAACATCTGCTTTTTCAACAAGCTGGGTTATTCTGCGAACTTCGCGGTAGCAAACCCCGGCGTTTCGCCCTCAAGCAAGTGCCCATTTTGGCTACTAGCTCTTATGACGTTTGTCTTGCCAACCTTATCACTCGCAGGCGCCCACCTTGTCCCCCGCGTCGGCCTTGCACGAGTCGGTCTGCGGACCGCCGTTGACCACGTCGTTACCGCCGACACCGTCCGTGGCGTCCAACGTGTCGTTGCCGATCTGGCCACGCAGCTCGTCCCGACCGCTACCACCTACCATCGTGTCGGGCCCGTTGCCACCAAAGAGCACATCGGAGCTCCCCTGGCCGCGGATCGTGTCGTTGCCTCTCAAGCCGCATATGACGTCGTTTCCGGAGGTGCCATCGATGAGGTCGGACCCGGCACTACCGGTCATTGTGCATTGGAGCAAGATCGCAACCTTGCCCGGCGAGGTAGGGGTTCTCTGCGACCGCCAAGTCCGGTTTGCCGTCCCCGCTTAGGTCCGCATCGACCAGGTAGCCAAATTCACTTAGAAAGCTCATCTGTTCCCCGAAGGTTCCGTCACCCTTACCCAAGAGTAACCAAACGTGTTGCCGCCCCGTCGGTGACTCCAGGGCGGTGGCGGTCGTGCCAGCAAGGTCCACCCTGCCGTCGCCATTGAAGTCCGCGCTGGTTATGCTGTGGGCATCGCTTACGTCCCCGTATTCGGTCGGCGCTTCGAAGGTGCCGTCGCCTTTATTCAAGAGCACCCAGATGCTGCCGGGTGAGAAACTGACCACGGCGAGGTCTGTGTCACCGTCGCCGTCGAAGTCCGCGTCTGTAATGTCGTTAAGGGTTGAGTTCTCCAACGCATCCGTCACGACGACCGTGCGCGCTGCCGAAAAAGTTCCGTCACCTTTGCCTAACAGTACCGATACGGAGCCATCATCCAGGTTCGCCACAGCTAAGTCTGGCTTACCATCAGCATTGAGCTGCGCGTCGACTAACCTTATGGGCTGTCCCCCGACCGCGAAGTCGGTCGGCGCTCCCAGGGTGCCGTCACCTCTGCCCAGCAGGACCGAGACAGTGTCTTGTACTTGGTTCGTCTCTGCGAGGTCTGCTTCCCCGTCGTTGTTGAAGTCGGTGCTTACGAGGCCGAAAGCTGGTGAACCTCCTCCGTCGAATGCGCGCGCTGCACCGAAGGTGCCGTCGCCCCTGCCCGGCAGAATGGTAACTTTGTTTGTCTCTGAGTTTCCTACGGCGAGATCCAGATGGCTGTCACCGTTAAAGTCCGCGGCGGTTATGCCCTTGGGATTATCTCCTGCAGCATAAGGTTTTGCCGCCTCAAATGTTCCGTTGCCTATGCCCAAGAGCACCGAGACGCTGCTGGATCCAAACTTCGATACTGCTAGGTCTTGGAAACCATCTTCGTCGAAGTCCGTACTGATGACATCGACGGCAGACTTTCCTACTCCGTACTTCACAGGAGAGGCGAACTTCACAGTGGTTGCCGCCCACGCAAGCCCCGAGGCCGCAGCCACCACCAGTGCCGCCACCATCACGATTGCAATCGATGCCGTCCGTCTCATGACGCCGCCTCCTCCTTCACCCTACTGCCACACCCAACGACAAAACCGACCACGAGACGCGACCCTGCGTCGCATCGGCAGCCGGTTGCACCATTGGCTCCCCCCGTCCCCGTAGGTGCCACACTCTAGGGACGAAGCTCTAGGCCTCCACCGTTCTCAGAAAAGGCAGGTAATATGCCGTTCGATACATTCTAGCGTGGGTAAGGTTCGACGAATACCCTAACTGGGTAGTTCTTCGGTTACCTGGTGGTGATTCGACTGGCGTTGAATGCCTACCCGGTATGTAGTTTTCCCGCCTATTCACCGGAGTGCGTGGAAGGAGTCAGCCTGTTGAAAAAGTCGGCGCTGGGCTTACAGTGACTACGAATCGGGCTCCAGAGGCTCCAAATAGACCCAAAAACGGTGTGTTTGGGGCCCGATCTGGGTTCGAAGCGGGCATGGAGGGAGTTTTTCAACAGGCCGGGGAGTTCTCGGAACTTCGGCTTTAGGGGGTTCTCCGAAGTTGGACTTCCTCTTTACGGGGTTCTGAGAAGTTCGGCTTTAGGGGGCAAATCTCGCCATAAACCCTGGGCTCTTGCCGGCATTCGATGATCGAGGCGAGGCGTCTGTGGTGGTAATGTATTTCTTGCTTGCAAGAGGTGGGCTGATCGTATTCCTGGAAGGAGAACAACCATGAGGAAGCTCTGGGTGAAAGCGTGGACCACCCTGGATGGTGTCTTTGACGCAGATACGATGGATTACTGGTGGCAGAACACAAATAGCCCCGAGAGAATGCGCTACATTACGGAGGAGTACTCGAACGGCGATGCGTACCTCCTGGGACGAGTCACCTATGAAATGCTTTGGCCGGGCTGGTCCAAACAGACGACCGGCGATGGCCCTGGGCCGATCCTCAACAGGATGCACAAATATGTGGTCTCGACCACGCTCTCGAAAGCTCCCTGGAAAGAATCCACCATCATCTCGGGAAATGTGGTGGAAGAAATCGCCAAATTGAAGCAGCAGCCGGGCAAAGACATCATTATCGATGGCAGCGCGAGGCTGGTCCAATCGCTGATGGGAACGGATCTGATCGATGAGTATCGGTTCTTAGTCCAGCCCTTCATCATGGGCAGGGGAAGGCGGTTTTTCCCGGACGGGACGCCTCCGACGAAACTGAGGCTTGTCGAAAGCACAGCGCTTAGTTTGGGCTCCCTTGCTCTTGTCTACCGGCCAGACAAGCAATAACCGCGTGGTCTTGCGGAAACATGCGGCGGATGAGGCCGAGGAGCGTCGTCTGGCCGGCTTGCAGCCGGGGACCGTCGCCAGCCGGGCACCGGCGGCCCCGACGAGCGCCAGCCCGATCTGTTGCAGCGCGTCACGGCGCGTGCCGGTTCGCACTTCGGCCTCGACCTCCTCCAGTCCCAGGCGCCGAGAGGCGGCAACGCGATGGTAGCCGTCGGCCAGAAGCAGTCCTTCCGGGGTGTCGACGACGACCACGGGCGGCAGGGCGTCGAGGGTCCGGGCGTAGCACTCGACTCGCGCGGCGTCGAGGTGAGCTTCGGGGTCGATCGGCGCGTTCGCGAGCAGCTCGGCTATCCTCAGACGGCCATCGCGTACATCCTCGCCGTTCGCCCGAAGGCTCGCAACCCCTATTCATCCGAGTGCGTGGAAGGCAAATTCTCCGAAGTTCGCACAGCTGCAGTCTTACACCAAGCGGTATTCTTATGTAGAGGACAAGGAGATGTCGCTATCCATACATAAGAACCTCATCTACACTCCCGAACTATCATGGTCCCTCGCAGGGGTAGGCTCTCGGGACCGGGGCTCTGCGGGGCTCCGGCCCTCCGATCGAGAGGAGCACAATGATGCCAGTGCCTGGACCCATCGCACTGAAGCTGCGGGTTCTTCGGGAAGAGCGGGCTCTTACGCAGAAGGAGGCGGCGGAGCTTGCCAACGTATCGCACTTGACCCTGATCGACTTGGAGTCAGGCAAGCGAGATCCCTACATGCCGACCGTGACGAAGATCGCCAGGGCATACGGCGTGCCGGTTGAGGAGTTGGTGGAGGAGGAGTAGCCTCCCGTACAATTCTCTGCGCGAACTTCGCGTTGACGCAGTTCTGAGAAGTTCGCCGCGGCAGGATGTGCCTTCCGGCACATGCGCCCGCCGTGCCTGGACTGCTAAGATACGCACACGCGTATTGAGGGCGGGGGTCCCTCCTTGTCCCTTGGCCCACTTAACAAGTAGAGTAAGGAATGACATCACGGCTCACGACGCTATCCGCGGGGATGGCCATGGCCGCGCTTATGATGGCCGCGGCCATCGCCCTAGCCCCGCCAGCCCACGCCTCCCTGGGCCTGCGCGAGACCCCGGACCAGACCTGGATGACCAACGGCATCGTCTACGCCCAGGCCCTCTCCGGGGACGGCGGGACCCTCTACATCGGCGGCAAGTTCACCCAGGTGCGCGAGGAGCCGCCGGGGGCCGGCGGCGCGGTCGTCAGCGTCAACAATGTGGCCGCGATAAACGTCGGTATGCGGAGTATCCGCGGACTTCGCTTGTGCTGCGTTCTCGGAAGTCCGTCTTCCTAGTGGCGCGGCGATGGCTGTGAGGGCGTACCGGGGCTCTAGAGCCAGGGATTGGGGCGCGCCTCGCGTCGCGTGGCCGAGGCGCCGAGCATCAGTCGTCGAAGACCGACACGTCGAGCCGGCTCAGGCGCGCAGGGTCGGCGAGGATGTCGACCTCCACGATCTTTCCGCCTCTGATCGTGAAGCCCATAACCGAAAACGCCCGTCCACGCGGGGCCACGACGACGCCCGCGGCCCCATTCACGAGCGCCAGTCGTACGAACGGGGAGAGCCGTGAGAAGGTCAGCGTCTGCTCGGCCACGGCGCGTGCACCGCGGACCTCCCTCGATAGGCCCGCACGTACGGCACCACCATCGATTCGCAGCACGACGTCCGGGTCGAGCACCGCGAGCAGCGTGTCGAAGTCTCCGTCGCGGGAGGCGGCCAAGAAGGCGTCGACGACCTCTCGCTGGGTGGCGAGGTCGGCGTCGGGAACGTGCGCTTCGCCCTGAACCCGACGGCGGGCGCGGCTCGCCAGCTGCCTTGCTGCGGTCGGAGAGCGCCCCACGACGGGAGCGATCTCCTCAAAAGGCACCGAGAACATGTCGTGCAGCACGAACGCGAGTCGCTCGGCGGGAGTGAGCGTTTCGAGTACCACCAGCAGCGCCAGACCGACCGAGTCGGCTAGAAGCGCTTCGTGCTCGGGGTCGATCCCATCCGCGCGACTCACTAGCGGCTCTGGCACGCGCGTCCCGAGGGGCTCGCCCAGGGGCACCACACGCCGCGAGGTGCGCGAGCGCAGCATGTCCAGGCACACCCTTCCGACGACCGTGGTCAGCCATCCGCCCAGGTTCTCGATGCCGCTCGTCTCGGAGCGGCTGAGACGCAGCCAGGCTTCCTGGACGGCGTCGTCCGCTTCGCTGATCGAGCCGAGCATCCTGTAGGCCACCGCGCTCAGGTGGCTTCTGTGCTCCTCGAATCGCTGTGCCAGCCAATCCTGTTCGTCCATCGGTCACATCTTTTGGTCGCGTTCCGTCATTGTAGTGACGAACGAAACCCGGCCAATGTGACGAGGAGATGACGAGGAGACCGGCTTCACGTGGAACGCAAGCGCTCAGATAGTACCTGCGAGACCATCACAATCGCCTACTAATGGATTCAAGAAATGATTGGAGTTCGCTATGTTTACCACCTACGTGGTTGTCACCCTGATGGCCATCGCCGCTAACACCTTCGCGGCCACCGCCGATTTCATGCGCCTCAAATTCGTTCTCATCACCGCGGCCAAGGTGGGCGTGCCGGAATCGTGGCTGCCCATGCTGGGCATCCTCAAAGCAGCGGGCGCGCTCGGACTGCTGGTCGGCCTCATCGGCGTGCCACTGATCGGGACGGCCGCCGCAGTCGGCCTCGTCCTGTTCTTCGTCGGTGCCATCATGACCCACCTGCGCGTACGCGACTACTCGATCGGCCCGGCGGCCGCGTTCCTCCTGTTGGCCGTGGCCGCGCTGGTGTTGGGACTGGCCTCGTGAACTGTCCCGGGTTCGATCGAGGCCCCAGTCCTTGAGAAGGCCGGAGTCATGGGCAGGCTGTCGCGATTGCGAGCCGTGCGCTGGCGATCTGGCTCGCCGAAGAGGACCAGCGGCCTAATCTCTCGTACTCGACCTGCTCGTCGTGGACGAAGGGAGCTCCAACTGCTCCCTTCTTAGGTGGTTATCTGGGCGGCAACTTGGAGAACGGCTTCGTAGCCAGTCTTCCACTTGACGCCGCTCAAGAGTTAGGCCCGGAGTACGCTATTCACCCAATGTCCTAGAAGGGGTTTTCTCCGAAGTTCACCTCCAGCATTGTGCATAGCCCCGGGAAATCCCGCCATTTTTGGAGTTGCCCATAGCTGGAGCAACACTGGCAGAAACTGAGGGCATCGACGACCTAATCCTTGCCCGGTTGCTTGAGGTGGCGCCGGTGGCGGTGTCAGTTCCTTGGCGGTTCGAAAAGTTCGATGGGATTGCCAGAGGGATCCTCTAGCAGGATCTGCTTGCCGCCCCTGCCGCCGACTATCTCATTGCGGAAGTGCGCCCTCGCGTCGCGCAGGGCCTCAACCTCGCCAGCGAGATCGTCGACCTCTAGTTGGATGCGGTTCCAGCCGCCCGGCTCAGGCTCCCGGCCGTCGGGCATGGATTGGCCCGCTCCACCGGCGCCGGGCTCGTTCAGCAGGAGGCGCAGGTCGCCTCGCGAGAGGACCGCGAAACCGGGGGCGGGGTTAAGCTCGACGCCGAATCCGAGCCGCTCGGTGTAGAACGCGATCGCCGCGTCGACGTCATGGACTATGTAACGCACGCTGACCGTAGCCATCGTTGGTCCTCCTCGGATCTTCCTCGCTGGGACTCCCTGCATCGAGTCTACGTCCGCCCATGTTTTTGTCACCACCCAATCTCGTATGGGGAATCTCTTCTAATCTCCTTCCTCACGCCTAGTGCATGATCAAGCGACCTTCTGTGGAACGGAGAGGTGCCCGTGATGCGGACAACCAAAAGCCCCGCATACCCTGTCGGCGAGCTCATACGCACCGAGCAGCCCGTCGAACTCCACGACCCTCCGTTTGCCGTGAACCCACTTGGGCTCTATAGCGTTCAGCCAAGGACTCTGTTTCGGCAAAAGGCAATTCACGATCCTCACCCCGGCTTCGCCTCCACTCTTCTTGACCTTCCTGTTGTGCTTTCCGAGCCACCTGCGGACTTCTTTGGAGACATGCCAAGAGGCGTTCTCCCAGATGAGCAGAAGAACCTTCTTGCCGAGCTTTTCGAGTTCCTCGCAGCACCACGAAAGGAACTGAGTGGTTACGCAACTGACGGGCCTCCCGTCCACGAACCTTATCCACATGCCCTCGAGCCTGGGAAGGTAGAGCCCGTAGCAGGATATGGCCTTCGGCTCGGGGTCGCCCTTGGCGACCGACTGCTGGATCATGCGGCGGGGCTCCCCCTCCTCGGAGAAAGCGCTCAAAGTGGGCAAAGCCACCCTGCTCCACCAGCATTCGTCCGAAAAGCCTATGGCCCACAAGGGACTCCCGTCGGCCACCTCCATCAGCCGCTCGCGCCGCCTTTTTTTCGTTCGTACAAGGGGTCTGGGGAGGTGATCCACCTCTTGGCCCGCATCCAGCGTATCCCCAGAAGGCGCGAGAGAGTGGCGCGTATGGTCTCCCCCGAGACACGCCTCTGGGTGAGCCCCGCCTCGAAGGCCGCGTCGGCGGCCATCTCCAAAGTCCACAGGCTGCTCTCATACCCGAACTCCCTCGGCGAGTGGTGGAGCATCCCTCGCAGCCGCTCGGCCGAATCCGCGTCGAAGGATGCGTACACGTGCTTCGGAACCGGGGAGCCGGGGGTGAGCGCCTCCATGCCCCTCTCGTTGAAGGCGCGGATGGCGTTGCGAACCGTCTGCGAGGCGCACCCGAGGTTTGCGGCTATGTTGGGCGGCGAGAGGCCGCGGGCGCTGGCGAGAAGGATCTGGCAGCGGCGCATCACGAAGGTTTCCCTGGAGCGCGGCCCCGCTTTGAGTCTCTCGCACTCCTTCTCCGACCTCTCTGCGACCATCCTACGCTATTCAGTGGAGTGCGTGGAAGGACAATTCTGAGAACTTCGCCCCAACGGCGTTCAGGGAAGTTGGCGAACTAGGCTGAGCCCAACTCGGCCAGCAAATCTTCAGGGTCGAACCTCCGTGGCCTCTCAAAGAAGGGATTGCCTTGCTCGTCGGTCCACAGTTCACGAGCGCGATCGTAGTAGAGTTCGAGACCGTTGCCGTCCGGGTCGCGCAGAAATACCGACTCGCTCGCTCCATCGTCCTGAGTGCCGGTAAGGACGTGACCATGATCCAGCACGCGCTTTACGGCCTTCGCTAGCTCCTTGCGGTCGGGATAGAGGATGGCGAAGTGGTAGAGGCCGGTGTGCCCCGAAGGCGGTGGAGTACCCCCTTCGCTCTCGAACGTGTTCAAGGCGACGTGGTGATGGTAGCCGCCCGCAGACAGCCAGGCCGCGTCCACGCCGGCCTCCTGCGGGCCGTACATGGTCACCTCCAAGCCCAAGACGTCGCGGTAGAAGGCCACCGCCCGATCCAGATCGGCGACCATCAGGTGCACGTGGCCGATGCGGATCTTCGGATGGGCGGGGAGCTCACTGCTCATGGCATCCTGCCTTCTCTGGGCTAGCGGAAGGACGGTCTCTCAGCGTGCATCGTACGCTATTCAGCGGAGTGCGTGGAAGGGCAATTCTCCGAAGTTGTCCCTACACGTCCTCCTGCACTAGGGCCAGGATGTTCCCGCTAGGGTCTTTGAAGAAAGCCACCTCATCAGGCCCTAGACGGGCGATCCCGTTTACCGTCTTCAGCTCGGGCTCGTCGTATTCCTCGAAGTGGACACCGCGCGAACGCAGGTCGGCGACCACAGCTTCGATGTCCTCCACGATGAAGCTACCTAGCGTGTGCTGAGCGCTTCCCGCACCCTGGCTAGGATAGACGGCGAAGCGGGTCTCTCCCGCACGGTAGAGGATCTCCGTTTCGCCTTCGCGCACCGGAGGGATGCCTAGCACCTCCTCGTAGAAGCGCCTGGCCTCTTGCAGGTCGCTTACGGGAATCACCGCGTACAGCGGACTCTCGCCGAGCATCGTGCTTGCACCTCCTGTGGCCATCGCCCAAAGGGGCGTGTTCTGTTGCGTGCCATGATGCCATCCCACGCTTCCTGGCGCATCTTCCGGAACGCTTTATTCACCGGAGTGCGTGGAAGGGTAATTCTCCGACGTTCGTTTGCAGGATCGTGCATATCCTCGAGCCAATAGGGTCAAAAACGTCCAATAGCCCCGGTCCGGCATCGAGCCTGGGACCCTACATCTTGTGGTGCCGTATGGATATTCGCCCCTGTGAATGATCGTCGGCGGGTGGCTACGAGACTTGGAGCGTACGCTCGAATCGGAGCGACCTCCTTAACGCGGTCACCTCGGCGTCTATCCACTCGCCCCCGTGGAAGCGTGCGACGCTGACCCTATTGTGCCCGTCCTCCACGAAGTAATCCCCGTCTAGCACGTAGAGGCTGACCGGCTGCAGATCGAGGCCAGTCCGAAAGGCCCTGTCCACCCGCTTCCATCTCTCTGGGGAAGCTCTGCGCAGGGGCATGAAGGCCGCGTCGAACCGATCGTGCTGGCCGACGCTACCGACCACGCGAGAAAGCTCAACGGTCTGCCTGCCTAGCCGGAGGCCGCCCGCGGTCCCCAGCGCCCGCCGCGTCTCCTCGAACGGCAGGAGCGTGCCGCGACCGGACCTACTGGAAAACCGCGCCCCGAGCGCCCGCATCCACGCCCGACGCCGGGCGAGGGCGAAGTCCTTGTCCACCTGATCTGATAGGTTCATCAAGTCAACCATCGCGCCACCTGGCTTGAGATTTCCTTGTTACTTACATTTTACACCTGGACGTTGCGGGAGGCCCGCGATGGCCTTCGCAGAGGCTCAAAACGAACAACGACCTTCTGAGAAGGCTGATTAGCAGAACTTTGCGTATTAGGCTTCTCTGAACTTCGCAGAAGGCCGAAAGTGGAAATTCGCCCGTACGGTTCTCGGAACCTGATCTGCAGGCTGCGCGGTTGATGGATGTTCGCGGTGGAGGATACTGGTACTGGACCGGCGGTATCCCAGAAGCGTCGCCACGGGCGCGACGTTGCCGTCTGAGCGTCTCGGGCGCAACCTTGGCTCCGGTTTACAAGGACTGTGGCTCAAGGGTGATCTTCGCGCCCCTGGCGGGCTATCCGCAGGTGCTTTTAGCTCTGTCACGCGCTGCCCCTGGTGGGCTCCGTCTTGACATGTGTGGACCGCCTGTGGCGAGGTGGAGTAGAATCCTTTTCTCTCGTGGTGAGGCGAGGGTGATCTCGAGGGGCGGACTCGATCCTGAAAGGTCGCCAAGCCCGAGGAGGTACTCGGTGTGCCAAGGCAGACCACGGTAGTGGTTGGCGAAAACGTTTGACACCACTTCTGACACCACTCAGAGCGCAACACGCAGAAGCAGCGAGCAACCACCAGCAAAGAAATCTGCTTAGATAAGCCTATTCTGCAACCCGTAGCAACCCGTGGCAACGTATGTCGGCGGATTGTGGCTCCGAAGGTCGCGGGTTCGAGCCCCGTCGGTCACCCCTCCATTTGCAGGTAAAACGCGAGGTCCGGCCGAACAGCTGGGCCCCGTTTACTGCAACCGTACTGCAACCCGCTATCAAAACGCTCTCCTTGGACTCCCGCCAAGTAGTCGGAGCGCGACCAGAACGGCACCTCGGGCCCACGATGGTCAGGATACCGATGGACGGCGCATTCTTGGGCAAGCTGCAGCAGGGGTCTCCCCTTACGAAGTGGATCAATGAGAACTCCGCGTCTGTCTACCGGGATTACCTCGGACACTTCGAGAAGGCGGCGAAGGTCCCCTACGACCCCGTGACCCGGGGTATATCCTTGTATTTATATATACCGTTCAGTATAGTTAAGCTATGGCCGAAGAAGTGGTGCGGACGAGGGACAAGGCGAAGACGCGGCAGAAGTTACTGGCCGCAGCCCGCGAGCTCTTCTACGGGGACGGCATCTGCGCTACCGGGGTCAGCGCGTTAGCCGAGAGGGCCGGGGTTACGAAGATGACCCTCTACGCCCACTTCCCCTCTAAGGACGATCTCGTGGCGGCGTACCTGGAAGACAACGACCTGCGCTGGCGGGCGTTTCTGGAGGAGGAACTTTCGGGTTATGAGGATTCGCGCGACAGGCTCCTGGCTGTCTGCGATGCCTACAGGGGGTATTTCACGGCCAGGGAGATGCGGGGTTGCGCCTTCGTTAACTGCGCTGCGGAGTTCCCTGACCCCGATCATCCGGCGCGACGGATGATCAGGCGGCATAAGGCCGGGGTACGAGAGCGGCTCCGGGATCTCGCCGCCGAGGCCGGTGCGCAGGACTCTGCGACGTTGGCCGAGCGTCTGTTCGTTGTGCTGGAGGGCGCCTACGTCACCGGCGCCTTGGAGGGTGAGACGGGTGTGCTCGATCGTTCCCGCGCGTTCATCATCGAGCTGGTGGAGGCGGCTGTCCCGGATCGGGCTAAGGACGGGTGAAAGAAGGGGACGGGAGGACGCGTTCGCCGGGACGTGGCGGCTGGGGCTGGCCGGGTTCTTCGCCATCGCGGTGGCGTTCGGGCCTGCGCGCAGCGGTTTCGGGCTGTTCTTACCGGACTTTCGCCGGGAGTTCGGGTCTCCACTGAGATATCGGGTGTGATCGCTGGTGGGTCCTACGGAGGTTACCTGGTCGCGTCTCGCTCGTGGGGCTGTTGCCGCCCGGTTCGGTCCCCGTTTGTTCGTAACGGCGGCGGGATCTCGGCACCACCGGTATGATCCTCGTCGCCTCGCACCGAACGCACCCTGCTCGCAACGGGGCTCATACTGGCGGCCAGCTACGCGGGCTGGTCCTGGTCTCCGTACAACGATGCCGTGGAGCGCGAGGTCCCATCTCGGTTGCGAGGCGGGTGCTGTCGGCCATAAGCACTGGCACCACTTCGGCCTCGCGATGGCCGGCCTTATCGCGCTAGCGGCAGGAGTCTGGGGCCTGCCTGGCGGCCGCCTGGCTCGGTTTCGCTGCGGCTGCCCTGGCGGTCACGCGTGGAACGCGAGGGCCTTGCCGGGTGGGCCCCAGGGACCCGAGTCGTCTGCCCCGCAGCACGGAGCGGACCCGGGCTGGTTGCTGCGTCCGGGTTCGGTAGTATTGTTTGGCGTGGCGTTGTCCTTCGGTGTGGTGAGCGGCTTCTACTGGTCGTTCGCGGTGGACTTTATCTCTCGATCAGGGGCTCTGCCGCCGGAAGCGGGACCCGTCTTCTACATCGCGTTGGGGATCGCGGGCTTCGTCGGGCTCTTGACCGGTGATGCAATAGCCCGCTTCGGGCTCCGCTCCACCCTGGCGGCGTGTTTTATCTCCCTGGGTGTCGTGGGCCTCTCGCTGGGGCTCGCCCCGGCGGCTTGGGCGGTCGTGGGGGTCTCTGCCGCCTCCCTGGGCGCGGGCATCATGTGCACGAGCGCCTTTGTGGTGTGGACTCGCTGCTCTTCCCCGAACAGCCGTCGACCGGCTTCAGCGCCGTCCTCTTGTTCATGGGCATCGGCACTATCGTAGGACCTGTGGCCCTGGGTACCTTCGCCGGCCACTCCGGCCTCGACGCGGCGTTCCTGGTGGCGGGCGCACTCGCGCTCCTTACCGCGCTCGTGGCCGCGCTGGCGCGGACTCTAGAAGATCCACCCGTAAGGCCGGCGCCCCGTCCGGCGCAAGAGAGGTGACCTTTGCAGCTATTCGGCAAGCGACGCTACGTGGTGCTGGCTTTCGCCGTGCTGGTGGTGTTCTGGGGGTCGGCTTTCTCGGTCGTGAAGGTCGGGCTAGAGTACTCGCCGCCCATGATCTTCGCCGGTCTGAGAACCCTGATAGGTGGCCTTGTAATTTTGCTCGTGGCTGTTGTTTGGGGCGGGAGCCCGCATCTGAGACGCGACTGGCCGGTCTTCCTGCTGCTGGCGGCGTTCAACGTGGTCTTCTTTTTCGGGTTTCAGACCCTGGCTATTCTGTATTTGCCCTCCGGGACGGCGGCGGTGTTGGAGTACTTGCAACCGATGCTGGTCGGGCTACTAGCCTGGATGATCTTGGGCGAGTCGCTCTCGTTGGCCAAAATCGTCGGTCTGATTCTGGGTTTCTCGGGCATAGTAGCGGTGAGTTCGGGAAGCATCTTTGGAAGCATACCCCCGGCGGGCGTGGTGTTCGGGGCGGGTTCAGCTTTCTCCTGGGCCCTGGGGACGGTCTTCTTCAAGCGGTACGAAGCGAGGATCTCGACCATGTGGGCGGTGGCAATACCGTTCGTGATCGGGGGCATGGTACTGACGCTTTTTGGCTTCGCCATAGAATCCTGGTCGGAGGTATCTCCCACGGCCACGCTTTTCGCGAGCCTTTCTTACGTGTCGCTCGTCGAGATAGCGCTGGCGTGGTTGATCTGGTTCGCCCTCGTGCGGACGGGGGAGGCGAGCCGCGTCGCGGTCTACGTTTTCCTCGTGCCCCTCGTTAGCATAGTAGTTGGGGCGATCTTCCTCGACGAACGGCTAACGCTTTCGCTATTGATCGGGACCTTCCTGATCGTCACCGGCATCTACACGGTAAATCGCTGGTCAACCGAAGAAGGCAAACACGCCAACTAGACCTGCAGTGAGGGGCGGACGTTGACGCTTTCTGCCGGACTAGAGCCCGTTGCGTGGATTGAGGGTACAAGGATAGTCCGCCGCGCGGAGCGAGGACCGGCAGAAAGCGTCCGCTTGTGCGGCTGGGGTCCTCTAGGCCAGTCGTTCCTCGGCGAAGCGGTCCAAGCGTTCCAGCGCCTCCGGGAAGTTGTGCCGCCCGAGGCCGAAGCGGAAGTGGTTGGCGGGATGCCCGTAGACGCTCCCCGGCAGGAGCATCACGCCCTCCGCTTCCACGAGCTCGGCCGCGAATGCCTCGGCTGGGACGTCGGCGAGCAGGCGAGGGAAGCCTATGCAGCCCACCCGCGGGCGCGCCCACTCGAAAGTTCCGCGCCACTTCTCGAAGAACGCGTCGGCGCGGGGCAGGTTGTCCAGCACGATACGCAGGTTGCGCCCCAGATCGCCACGGCCGCCATCACCGCAAACATCGATAGGGTATGTACCCCGACCGCCACGATGTCGGATAGTGCCTCCGGGCTTGTAAGGGCGAGGTGTACGCCGTGTCCCCAGTGTTCGTGCGACTCGTGCGCGTGGCCATGCACCTCCCGCACCGGTTCGGAGAGCTCGAGCAGCACGGGTACGAGCATGAGGCCCGCCCCGTGGGCGGTGGCCATCAGGAACGACCAGGCCGTAAGGTCTTTGAAGCCGACCCGCATCCCAACCCAGCGAGGGTGCTTGCGCCGGATGAGTTTGTAGAGCCCGAAGGAGATGAGCGCTCCCCCTCCGGCGTACCCCAGCACGTCCAGCGGGACCACGGTCTGCGCGACCAGGACCGCCACCACCACCAGGGTGACGGCGGCAGCGTGGCCGAGCACGATAGGCCAGAAAGCCTTTAGAACGGCTTCCCGGCGGCCCTCCTGCAAACCCAGGGCCACGGCGAAGAGCCAGCCCATCGCGGGGTCAAGACCGTGGAAGGCCCCGAGCAGGATCAGGGCGAGCCAGGGCCAGTTCTCGTGCGACATGGCGCTCATGAGGGGTAGCAGAACGAGTCGGAGGACGAATCTCCGCCCTGAAGCCTTATCTGGTGCGGTCTCTCCTCGCCGCAGTCCACGAAGAAGTCCGGGTCGAGGACGAAGCCGCCGCCGTCGTCCACGTTCGCGTCGGCCTTCGCGACCCAGCCCCTGATGCCGTCGGGGTAGAATTGCTCGTCCCAGCTGGAGTACAGCGAGTTGCTGAAATACACTCGCCTTCCGTCGCGGCTGACCTCCACCATCTGGGGCGCTCCGTTGAGCTGGCCCTCAGCAGCTGGGTGCGCCGTCCGGCGCACGATGCCTCCGGGCTCTCTTCGAGCCTTTCGCGCGCGTACTGCCGGACCGGCTCCAACATCCTGTAGCGCAGTTCTCCGGCGTCTACCGGCGAGGCCTCGGCCACCACCAGCGATTTGTCTACCAGCGTCGAGAGCAAATCCAACACCCGCCCTGCTTGCAGCGGATCTTCTGCCCCAACCGCTTCGGCGGCCTCCAGATCCCAACCCCCCGCGAACACCGATAGCCGTCTCAGCAGCTCCTGCTCGTCGAGCAACTCGTAGCTCCACTCGAGGGTCCTCCGCAGCGTCTGGTGGCGGGGGGGCGCCGTGCGGCTACCCGTGGACAGAAAGCTCAATGGGTCTTCGAGCTTCTGGGAGATCTGTTCTACCGTAAGCGCCCTCACCCTCGCGGCCGCGAGCTCTATGGCCAGCGGTATTCCGTCCAGCTTGCCGCATAGCACAGCTACTGCCTTAGCGTTTCGCTCCGTCAGCCCAAAACCCGCGTCGGCCGCCTCTGCCCGCTCCACGAACAGCCGGACCGCCTCGTAACGTCCCAGATCTCCAGTGGCGAGTTGTTGCTGGGGGTCGGGCAGAGAGAGGCTTGGCACCATCCAAATAGCCTCGCCGACTACGCGCAGAGGCTCACGGCTGGTCGCCAGGATCTTGAGGTCCGGGCAGGCTCTCAGCAGGGCATCGACGAGCACAGCACACCCCTCCACCAGGTGCTCGCAGTTGTCCAAAACCACCAGCGCCTCTCTGGGCTTCAGATGCTCCACGAGCACCTCGGTCAGCGAACGGTCCGTCGCCTCGCGCACGCTTAGCGATGAGGCTAGCGCTCCCGCTACGAGATCGGGGTCGGAGAGCGAGGCCAGCTCCACCCACCACACCCCATCTTCGAACCCTTCGACCACCTCTTGCGCCACCGCCAGGGCCAACCGCGACTTGCCGCATCCCCCCGGGCCGTGGAGAGTAACGAGGCGAATGCCGCCCAGCAAACGCTCGATTTCGGTGATCTCCCTCTCACGCCCCACGAAGCTGCTCAACTCTAGCGGCAGGTAGTCGGGTGGACGCTTCTTCGGGGATCGCGTTCGGGGAAAGGCCACCAGGGAGCCAGGCTCTGCCTGATCTCCAGGTGGAGCGTCGCGAGGCGAGTAGTTCGGCTCATCAGGCACTGGAGTTTCCCCCGAAGGACCTGGCGCCATGCGTGACGCCTGGTGCCATGAAGGAACGCGCTATCTGGGGCGCTAGACCTGAAACGGTCCCTTTCCTCCGATGCCGGACGCTGGCAGCGATGTCACTCATCCTCGGCATCACATGCGAGTCTAGAACAGGGTCTCACTGCTGGGTATCGGTAGGATAAAGGCTCGACGCCTGGCGACTACTTCCCGCACTCCGTCAGCGCCTGGTCGATGATGGAAACCCCCTCATCGATCTCGTCGGTGGTCACTGTTAGGGGCGGTGCGAGGCGGAAGACGTTGCCAAGCCCCTTGAACTTCACGATATTCATGTTGAGGCCGAGCTCCAGGCACCGCCGCGTTACCCGGGCGCCGAGCTCCTCATCCGGTGCCCTGCCCTCACGGTCCTTGACGAGCTCGACACCGAGCATCAGACCGCGTCCCCGCACATCGCCGATCGGCTCGTGGCGGGCCTGAAGCTCCAGCAGCGCCGAGCGCAGGCGGTCCCCCATCAGGCGAGCCCGCTCGGCCAGACGCTCCTCGGCGAGGACGCGTAGCATAGCCAAGCCGACCTCGGCAGGGAGGGGATCGGAAACGTGGGAGGTGAAGTGCAGGAAGCCCTTCTCGTAGCACTCCTCCTCGATCGCGACGCTGGTTACCGTCGCGGCGAGCGGCAGCCCACCGCCCAAGGTCTTGGAGAGGGTCAGGACGTCGGGGACGACGCCCTCGGCCTCGAAGGCGAAGTTGGCGCCGACCCGGCCGAGCGCCGTCTGCGCCTCGTCCAGGATCAGCAACATGCCTCGCTCCTCGCAGACCCGCTTGAGGCGGGTGAGGTAGCCTTCCGGGAGCGGGACGATTCCTCCTACGCTGAGGACGGGCTCTGCGATCACAGCAGCGTACGCGCCAACCGACTGCGAATCCGCGAGCCCAACGCCGACCTCGAGGCAGGTCATGTCGCAGCGGTCCCGGCAGTGCCGGATCGGGCACCGGTAGCAGTTCGGGGCCGGCAGGACCATAGTACCCGGCATGGCGGGGCCGTACCCTTTGTGGCCGGCTGAGTAGGTGCTGGACGAGGCGCCGGCGGTCATGCCGTGCCAGGAGCCAGTGAACCCGAGGACCTCGAACCCCCCGGTCTTCAGCTTGGCGAGGCGCAGCGCCGCCTCGTTCGACTCGCCGCCCGTGCTTAGCAACAGCACCTTCTGCAGCGCGGGCGGCAGCAGCCCGGCCAGCTCCCGTGCCAGGAGGACGACCGGCGGAGCGAGCATGCCACTAAAGAGGTGAATGACTTCCCGGCAGGCCTTCTTGATCGCCGCCACGACGGCCGGATGGTTGTGGCCAAGGGTCGCGCACATCTGCCCCGAGGTGAAGTCCAGGATAGAGCGACCGTCGACGGTGTAGAGACGGGATCCGGATGCGCTGGAGACCAACTCAGGCACGAAATCGCCACCGTACCTGACGAGGTAGGCGTCGACCGCGTCCCAAAGCTCGCGCGGATCTACCTCCGAGTCCGCCCGCATGCTCCTCGTCGACTCCATAACGAGACCTCCTCTTGCGTGGTACCGACCGGTCGGCGCACCGCGGTGGAAGGATAGGGTGTTGCCTCTGAAGTGTCAATAACGTGACGTGCCAACGACTTCCAACGTTCAATACCCCCGTCGTCGAGGGCTAGCTTGATGGAGGATCGCGGCACATCTAGGCCATTTGGACGATGCGGGTAGGTACGAACCCGGCCCTGTGCATGTTCCGCCGGGTACCGTATGCTGGTGCCAGGCGATCGGGAAAGGCCTACGAAGGAGGGCAACGCGAGCGCGAGCCCCGTCGCGCCCGCGGCGACCAGAAAGGAGAACGGATGAACGCTACCAAGGGCGACTACGCCGAGGTGAACGGTCTCAGGATGTACTACGAGGTCCACGGCGAAGGGCGGCCGCTGGTCCTGCTGCACGGCGCCTACATGACGGTCGACGCCATGGGGTCGATCTTGCCCGGTCTGGCCGAGACCAGGCGGGTGATCGTCCCCGAGATGCAAGGTCACGGGCGCACCGCCGACATCGACCGGCCCATCACCTACGAGGGGATGGCCGACGACGTGGCTGCCCTGCTGCGACGCTTCGGGATCGAGGAGGCCGACGCCTTCGGCTTCAGCATGGGGGGCGGGGTCGCCCTCCAACTGGCCATCCGCCACCCGGGCTCGGTGCGTAGGCTGGTGGTCGCCTCGGCCTCCTTCACGAGCGATGGCATGCAGCCCGAGCTGCACGAGATGGTCCCGACCATCACGCCCGAGATGTTCGCCGGGTCCCCGATCGAGGCGGCCTACCGGGAGCTCGCGCCCAACCCCGGGGACTTCCCGACGCTGGTCGAGAAGCTGAAGCATCTCGACATGACGCCCTTCGCCTGGCCCGCCGAGGACGTCAGGGGGATCGAGGCGCCGACCATGATCGTCGTCGGCGACGCCGACGCCGTCAGCCTCGAGCACGCCGTCGAGCTGTTCCGGCTCTTGGGGGGCGGGGCCATGGGAGACCTCGCCGGCCTCCCCGAGTCCCGACTCGTGGTGCTCCCCGGGACCGCCCACTTTATCCCCCCTGGCAGCGGGGTCCTGGACCGCGCCGAATGGCTGCTGGCGATGGTCCCGCCATTTCTCGACTCACCCACGCCGGAGGCGGGGCCTTCGGCGGGGGGCGGGACGTGACTCGCGTCCTCGACATAACCGACCCGGCGCGAGGGGAAGAGGCCGGCGAGTTCCAGGGGCGCCTTCTCGGCGCGAGCGTGTCGGTCATCGTCGTAGACGCGCCGGCTGGGGGCGGCCCGAGGCTGCACAGGCACCCCTACGAGGAGGTCTTCGTAGTGCAGGAGGGCAGCGCGACCTTCACCGCCGGGGACGAGGTTATCGAGGCGACGGGTGGCCAGGTCATTGTGGTGCCAGCCGGCGTGGCGCACAAGTTCGTCAACTCCGGCGATGCGCGGCTGCGGCAGGTGGACATACACGCCAGCGATCATTTCGTTACCGAGTGGCTCGAATGACCGAGGCGGATCAATCCAGAGCATCCGCTCGCCACACGGTTTTGTTGCAAAGTAGCTGTCTTGTAACAAATATAATCATAGAGTAGCATACGCGGTGTTGGCGTCGGGGACGCTCGTGTGGGGATTGGTAGGGCGGTGCCGGGTCTGCGCACTCATTTCTTCGGTGCGTGGGTTATCTCGTAGACATTGCCGTCTGGGGCACGAAAATGTGACCAGGCCTCTCCCGTGGGCTCCCACTCGTGGACCTGACCGATGAACTCGACGCCCTCCGCCTCGAGGGCCTCGCGAGCGGTCTGGACGTCGTCCACCAGGAAGCCAGCGACCGGTCCCGTGCAGAAGTGGGTGTGCTCGGAGTCGGAGGGGCCGAACACCTCGGCCTTGCTGCCGTCCGGCAGCCTGAAGAGCGCGAACTCGCCCTCCTCGTGCTCGAGCGGGAGCCGCAAGACATCCCGGTAGAAATTCCTCATCTGCTCGTAATGGTCGGTGCGGGAGCCGACCCACACCAAACCCTTGACGAGATCGCCCATGATTCGCTCCTGTTCGCCGTGTTCTTCCGACCTTCAGGTTACCAACCCGGTGCGACGCGTGGCTAGCGGGCGTGCTCTTGTTGGCGTACCTGTCGAAGGTCTACGCACCCAACTGCGCAGATCGCTCCGACCACTTCTCAGACAGTCTCGAAAGTCGCTATTTCGGAAGTCTCCACGAATCTCAGCTGATTCTCAGCCGGCTCTCAGTCCGCTCTCATGCAGCGTTGTTTACCTAACTGTAGGAGCTCGGCCGGACACGGAAGGGGCTAGCACACCACTTTACTCTCCGGTCCCACCTATAGAGAAGAGGAAAAGTATATGAGGTCAGTGAACATAGAGCTTATGCACTCAGTGGAAGATGGACTCAGGGAGCGGCTAGGACTAGACTCGCGGCCTGAGTTTAGAAGGCTATTGGCCCAATGCTCGATTCTCGTCGTGATCGCCGGTATCGTAGCGGGGCTCATCGCAGCGTAGGGGTAGGCTTACGCGAAATCACCTTCCATGCTATGCCAGAGACCTCCTCTGGGGTTCCCGGTTCCCCACATAGAGTCAGCCCTACATGATGTGGTGCTGGATGGATAAGCAGGAGGTCGGATAAGGGGAACCTCGTCAGCGGCGGCCATATGTCCCCTGACGTACACCGATCGTACTATTGACCTGTTGGGATCATAATACTCTGTGCGCTGTGGCTACCAACCAGCATACTGATTGCTATGAGAGGATGGTTGCCAGTATACTGGCAACCATCTTGGAGAAAGGCAAACCAGCCGTGGGGCTAAGACGCAAAACTAAGGACCGCTCCTAAAGGGAGGTAGCCGTGTTGCTGAGAGGAGAGTGCTGGTGAGATCGTTTCATTCCTCTTGCGCAATGTCGGAGACGATACGCTCCGAAAAGGGGATTCCAGGCGGGCTGCTGTTTGCAATGGTGGTCTGTGCGCTGCTGGCCTCCGTCGTGGCTATTCTGGCGTTCTCCGCCAGCTCTGCGCGAGGTGCCGCAACGCTCCCGCCCAACTTCGCGCGTTCGCAGGTCGCTGGTGGCCTGGTGGAGCCTACTGCCATGGAGTTCGCGCCCGACGGTCGGTTGTTCGTAGCCGAACAGCGCGGCACGCTGCGAGTGGTACAGGCGGGCGGGAAATTGGCGACATTCCTGAATATCTCCGGCGGGGTTGACTCGGCTGGGGAACGCGGCCTCTTGGGGGTCACCGTCGACCCCGGTTTCTCCACCAACCACTACGTTTATCTCTACTACACTCAGAGGGCGACCGGCACCACCCCTGCCCACAACCGGGTGATCCGCGTCACCGCCCGGGGTGATAGTGCCATTGCAGGCAGTAAGAAGCTCATCCTCCGGCTGGACAACCTGAGCAGTGCTACGAACCACAACGGAGGGGCCATACACTTCGGTGAGGACGGGAAGCTCTATGTGGCCGTGGGTGACAATGACAGGGGCGGCAACGCGCAATTACTGCGCAACCTGAAGGGGAAGATGCTGCGCATAAATAAGGACGGCACGATTCCCCGGGACAATCCTTTCTACAACCGGGCTACTGGGAAAAACCGCGCCATCTGGGCGCTCGGGCTTCGCAACCCCTTCAGCTTTGCTATTCAGCCCCGCACGGGCAAAATGTTCATCAATGACGTCGGTGAACAAACGTGGGAGGAGATCAATGGGGGGGCTGCTGGAGCGAACTACGGGTGGCCCCAATATGAAGGCCCCGAATCGAAACTCTAGATACCGCAGTCCTGTCTTCGCATATAGGCAAGGCAGCACGAAGACCACAGGTTGCGCCATAACCGGCGGAGCCTTCTACAATCCCACCACGAGGCAATTCCCGAGAGCTTATGTCGGCGACTACTTCTTTGCGGACTTCTGCGGCGGGTGGATAAGGAGGTACGACTCCGCAACCGATACGGCGAGCGGTTTCGCCACCGGGCTAAGGGCTCCCGTCGATCTCAAGGTGAGCAAGGGCGGTGGCCTCTACTACCTGAGCAGGGGCGACGGCTCGGTTGGAAGGGTTCGCTACACAGGCACCTAAAGCGAATAGCAGAGGTATTGACCTCTGCTATTCGCGCACTTCAGCAGGTCAGCGCTTCAGCTTGTCAGCTTTTTTCTTGCTGAAGTGCTGACCCCCCCTGGGGCTCCACAGGATCGTTGCCATAGCGGACTGCAGAAACATGCCTTCCTGGGCGTTGCTCGACCGGATCGGCATGCGCCGGGAAGGGCATTTTCTTTAGAACGTCTGGTTCAAGGGAGAATGGGCCGATGAGTACCTCTACGCCGTCCTGAAGGACGAATGGCTCAGGATGCGGACAGAGTAATCCCCATAGCGTCGGCCCTCCGTGGGTCAGACTACCGGCCTCCCCCAACGCCCCAGCCTCGGGCGTCAATCCGTTCCAGGAAGGCGAGCACCCGCCCCCACATCTCCTCTGAGGACGCAGGATCGTACTCGGGCAGGTCAGGGTCGGCGAAGAGGTGGCCTGAGCCGGGGTAGACGTATTCCTCGAAGCCGCCCCCGGCTCTCCTTACAGAGTCGCCAAGGGGCCCCACCTCATCTTCCGCCTCCACCCAGGGGTCTGAGGCGGCGTAGTGCACCTGCACCGGCACCCCCTCGGGCCAGCGCTCGACGCCGAACTCGCTAAAGGCCTCGACGGGGATGGCACTGTGCATGAGAACTGCTCCAACGGCGCCGGTCCTCGAGGCAGCCAGCAGCTCAGCGTGTACGGCCCCCAGGGAGAAGCCGGCGAAGACCAGCCCCGCGGGCAGCCCGGCGACGGCCTCCCTGGCCCTCCTGGCGATCTCCCGGAAGCCGAGCGCGTCCCCTTTGCGCATGCCGTCATCCAGGTCGTTGAAGGTCTCCCCGTCGTAGTAGTCAGGCGTGTGGACCGTGTGCCCGGCCGCGCCAAGCCGGTCGGCCGCCGCCCTCACCCCGGGCCTGAGACCCAATACGGAATGGAACAGGACCACCTCGGCCATCGAGAAACCTCCGGTCTGACGACATCCAACGCTCTCCCAGACCCGTGCCGGGAACCGATGCCAAGTCTACGAGGCTGGCCACAACTTCCCAAGATGAGAAAGCCATCAGAAGGTATGAACCTTTGTTGTGCCTCCGACTAATTGCAGCCCCCATGACGAGGATCTACACTGCATCCCGCCGTATAGCCGACGGAGAGGCGAAAAAGGTGCAACGTTGGTACCAGCCTTCGGGCGCATCCAAGCGACGCCGGCAAAACAAAGAGCTGACAAGCTGAAGTGCTGACCAGCTGAAATGCTAAGCGACCGAAGGGCGCAACGTGCTGTGACGCTGCGTTTCGGGATACTGGGGTGCGGCGTCATCGGCCCCCACCACGCCCGTGCCATCGCCGGCATCGACGGCGCGAAGCTCGTGGCCACAGCGGACGTCAACCCCGAGCGGTCAAAGAAGCTGGCCGATGAGTACTCGTGCTCTCCATTCTCGGGCCTCGGAGAGATGCTCTCTGGCATCGACCTCGACGCCGTGTCCGTCTGCACCCCGAGCGGCATGCACGCCGGGGATGCCATCGTGGCGCTGGAGGCCGGCAAGGACGTGGTGATCGAAAAGCCCGTTGATGTCACGCTAGAGGCTGCAGACCGCCTTCTCGAAGCCCAGCGCGCTACGGGCGGGAAGATCGCGGTCGTTAGCCAGCACCGCTTCGACGCAGCGACGCTCGCCGTCCGCGACGCAGTCAGCACGGGACAGTTCGGCCGCCTGACGTCGGGGTCGGCGGAGGTGCGGTGGTGGCGCTCGCAGACCTACTACGACTCGGGTGGCTGGCGCGGAACCCGGGAGCTGGACGGCGGGGGAGCCCTGATCAACCAGTCTATCCATAGCATCGACCTCCTGCAGTGGCTGATGGGACCCGTAGTAGAGGTCACCGCCTACACCGGATTGCTCGCCCACGAGAGAATGGAGGTCGAAGACACGGCCGCAGCCATCCTAAAATTCGCCTGCGGCGCCCTCGGCACCATCGTCGCCACCACGGCCGCCTACCCCGGCCTGACCGCCAGGATAGCCGTGCACGGGGACCGGGGATCGGCCATCATCGACGACGACGAACTGGACTACTTCCACGCCGCCGGAGAGGGTCAGGAGGCACGGTCGTACGGCGCCAGCGGAGACGAGAACCAGGCCCAAAAAGTCATCGAGCGGTACGGCGGGGTTGGCCCGGGGCCAGGCGCGGGCGCTGACCCTGGCAGTCTCTCGATGGCGCACCGGGTCCAGATCCAGGATTTCATCGAGGCCGTGAGGGAGGAGCGCGAACCCGCCGTAAACGTCGAAGAAGGGCGCAAGCCGCTCGCGATCATAGCGGCGATCTACGAGTCCGCCCGTATCGGACGGCCCGTACGTGTCGAGTAGGGCTGACACGTGTGGACCTTGACGGGTTTTGCCGATGAGATTTCCCCCGAACTCGACGAGCAACTGGACACGCTCGCGCAAGTGTCGATGCGCTCCATGGAGCTGCGCAGCGTCTGGAACACCAACGTCCTCGACCTAACCGACGAGGAACTGCGGAGGGTCAGGTCTGCCGTGACCGGGCGCGGCCTCAGAATCTCGTCTATAGGATCCCCGATAGGCAAAATACCCATAACCGACCCGTTCGGACCGCACCTACTTCGTTTCAGGCGCGCCCTGCAGGCCGCCGACGTCATGGCAGCTCCTTACATCCGTGTTTTCTCGTTCTTCATCCCGGAGGGGCGGGAGCCGGGCCGCTACAGGGAGGAGATCCTGGAGCGTATGGGCGTGCTCGCGCACGAGGCAAGGAACGCTGGTCTCACGCTCCTGCACGAGAACGAGAAGGGGATCTACGGTGACGTCCCAGTTCGCTGCGTGGACATACTCTCGAGCATCGACTCTCCCTCCCTGCGGGCCGCGTGGGACCCGGCTAACTTCGTGCAGTGCGGCGTCGGCCGACCGTATACAGAGGGGTACGAGGCGTTGCGACCCTACATCGAGTACGTACACGTCAAGGACGCGCTCGCCGGCTCGGGCAGGGTAGTTCCCGCGGGTGAGGGAGACGGGGAGATCCCGGCGACCATCTCCGCGCTGCGCGACTCGGGGTTCGACGGCTACTTCTCCCTCGAACCGCACCTCGCCTCCTCGGGAACGTACTCCGGCTTCAGCGGCCCCGCGCTGTTCCGCGAGGCCGCATGGGCCTTCAAAGAGTTGCTCCGAAGCCAGGAGATCGAATGGGCCTGATCCTGAAGAACCTCATCGGCCCGCCGACCCCGAACGTCCAATACCCCCCTGAAGCCTGTAGCCGCGGTTTGCAGAGGCGCAGCCTCTCGCAAACCGCATTAGCAGCAAGGCATGAGAGGAGAAATGATGGAGAGTAGCGCACTCAGGGATCTCTTCTCCCTCCAAGACAAGGTCGCCGTCGTCACCGGCGCGACCGGGGTGCTCGGGGGCCAGATGGCCCGCTCCCTCGCGCGAAGCGGTGCCAGGGTGGCAGTTCTCGGACGCCGTGAGGAGAAGGCGCGCCGGGTGGCCGCGGAGATACAGAGAGCGGGTGGAGAGGCGCTCTCCCTCCCCGCCGACGTTCTCGACAGAGGCCAGCTCCAAAAGGCTACAGACGACTTGCTAGAGCGCTTGGGTCCGGTGGATATTTTGGTTAACGCCGCCGGCGGAAACCTACCAGGGGCTACCCTAAGCGATGACGTCGGCGTCTTCGGGTTGCCGGAGAACGCCCTTCGACAGGTCATGGACCTCAATTTCATGGGAACCCTTCTACCCTGCCAGGTCTTCGGGGCCGCCATGGTCGACGGAAAAGACAAACCCGGGGGCTGCATCGTAAACGTCTCTTCCATGGCCGCTACAAGGCCGCTCACCAACGTGCTCGGCTACTCAGCCGCCAAGGCTGCCGTCGAGAACCTGACGCGCTGGCTCGCCGTCGAACTCACGCGCAGCCACGGTCCCGGCTTCAGGGTCAACGCCATAGCGCCTGGCTTCTTCCTCGGTGAACAGAACCGGGCGATGCTAGTAGACGAGGAGGGAAGCCCCACCGAGCGGGGACGGAAAATCATCGAGCACACCCCGGCGGGCCGCTTCGGAGAGCCCGACGAGCTATCGAGCACTCTCATCTGGCTCTGCAGCCCGGCCTCCGCCTTCGTAAACGGCATCGTCGTCCCCGTGGACGGCGGCTTCAGCGCCTTCAACGGAGTGTAGCGCGCTCCGGCCTTCGGCCTACGCTTGTCAGCACGCTGCCTACGGCAGCTTGTCAGCACGCTCAGGCTGACGCCTTCGCTTGTCAGCCCGGCGCCTCCCTCCGGTCGGCGCCTTGTCAGGAAGTCGTCTTGGGGCGCCGCTACGAGCGTAGACCCTCACCGCTCAATGGCAGCGGTCCGTTGCACGCTGCAGAGCGAGGCACGAACCAAAAAAACTGAAAGCGAGCCCGAAGGGCGAAGCGTTGCTGACAAGAGAGGGCCGTAAGGCCCGACGCGTGCTGACAAGCGGAGGCGAAGCCGGAGCGTGCTGCGAAGCAGGCGTGCTGAGTTGCTTTGGAGGTGGGCGCGGATTAGACTCTCTGTGGATGAGGGATTTTCAGAGGTATACCGAAGAACGCCGAGGTGCGCGCCGCCGATGGCTGTGGTCGTTGCCCGTCGTTTTGCTCGCTGTGATTCTGGGTGTCGAAGTCTTTGCGGGTCCGGTTCCGCTTACGGCGCCCGGCTACGGGTCTGCGTCCGAGGAGGGTGGGGTCGAGGCTTCTACGGGAGGTTGGATCGATAGGATGTTCGGGAGCGATGCCCCGGTTGCGGGCGGGCCGCTCAACGTGCTCGTGCTCGGCGTCGACACGAGGCCTGACGCCCAGGAGATGGGTAGCCGCACGGACACCATCATGCTCGTGCGGGTAGAGCCGAGAACGGGGGAGGTCAAGCTCCTCTCCGTTCCGCGCGACCTTCTGGTCGAGGTTGAGCCTGGGGAGAAAGAGAGGATCAACGCCGCCTACAACTACGGCGGTATCGACGAGACCATCGACGCGCTGGAGAACTACGCAGATGTTCCCATAGACTACTCTGCCGTCGTAGATTTCCAGGGCTTCAACGAAGTCATCGCCGCGATGGGCGGGGTCAGGGTCGACGTCGGCGAAGACGAATTCCCAGAGAAGTGGCACATGGGCGAAGGCGTCCAGAGGCTTGGCGGGCGCAAGGCGCTCTTCTACGCGCGCTACAGAGGTACTGCTGGGGGAGACCTCGACCGCATGGAGCGCCAGCGCGAGCTCGTGGCGGCGCTCCGCAGCAAGGCCCTCAAGTGGAACGTCGTCAAGAAGCTGCCGGAGACCATGAAGGTCATGGGCGAGAACGTGCAGACCGACATCGGCCTCGACGGGGCCGTCGCCCTCGGGCAGGTCTTGATCCGCAGAGGGAAACACGCCGAGATGACCTCAGAGCAACTCGAGGGCACACCAAAAACACTCCCCAACGGCGACGAGGTCCTAGTACCCGACGACGAAGCCAACGAACCCATCCTGCAAGAGTTCCGCTAAGCGCGGCGCTTCGCGCCTTGTCAGCACGCTTCGGGCCTAGGGGCCCTCGCTTGTCAGCACGCTCCGGCTTCGCCTACGCTTGTCGGCACGCTCGGGCCTAGCGGCCCTCGCTTGTCAGCACGGCGCCTCCCTCCGGTCGGCACCTTGTCAGGAAGTCGTCTCGGGGCGCCGCCACGAGCATCTAGCCCTACCGCCAAAGGCAGCGGTGCGTTGCACGCCGCAGAGCGGGGCCGGGACAGAAAAGCTGAAAGCGAGGCCGAAGGCCGAAGCGTTGCTGACAAGCGAGGGCCGTAAGGCCCGAGCGTGCTGACAAGGCGCGAAGCGCCGTGCTGACAAGCGGAGCCCGAAGGGCGAAGCGTGCTGCGAGGCGCTTGCGCCCATAGCGTAACGGTAGCCGAACCACCGGGCGCCGAGCATACGGCTGTTATAATCCGGCGGAGGTCCTGCGGCGAGCGAGAGTGGTGGAATGGTAGACACGCTAGATTTAGGATCTAGTGCCTCAGGGCGTGCGGGTTCAAATCCCGCCTCTCGCACATCGCCGCCCGCGGCGGGCCGGTGAAAAGGAACTGGAGGGTATGACGACTAACGTAACGAAACTCGAGGAGAACAAGGTCAGGCTCGACGTCGAGGTGACCCCCGAGACGGTCAGGCAGGGCGTCGAGGCGAAGATCAGGGAGCTCGGCCGACAGGTCAGGGTACCCGGTTTCCGTCCCGGTAAGGCGCCGCGGCGCGTGATCGAGAACCGCCTCGGGCGCGACTACATCTACATGGAGGCCCTCCAGGAACAACTCCCCGGCTGGTACTCGCAGGCCGTCGTGGAGACCGATCTGAGGCCGATAGACCAGCCGGAGATACACTTCGACGACCCCTTGGACGAGGAGGAGGGCTTCAAGTTCTCGGCCACCGTCGAGGTGCGCCCCGAGGCCGACCTCGGCGATTACAAGAGCGTCGAGGTTCCAAGGCGCGAGGTCGAGGTCTCGGACGAGGACGTCGAGGAGAGCATGGAGGAGCTGCGCGGACAGTTCGCCACCCTTGCCGCCATCGAGGAGAGGCCGGCCCAGGATGGGGACTTCGTGATCCTGGACTTTTCGGGCGAGAGGCTGACCGGCGGTCCGGTCGAAGGCGCCGATGCCGAGGACTACATGCTCGAGATAGGCCGCGGCGAGCTCCTGCCCGCCTTCGAGGAGAACATCGTCGGTATGAACGCGGGTGAACGCAAGCAGTTCGGCGTCACCTTCCCGATGGACTACGCGGAGGAGTCCTTGAGGGGCGAGTCGGTGCTCTTCAACGTGCACGTGAAGGAGATCAAGGAACGCGACCTGCCGCCTCTCGACGACGAGTTCGTCAAGGAGGCGAGCGAGTTCGAGACCCTGGACGAGCTCAGGGCGGCCATGCGCGAACAGCTCGAGGCCGCCGCCGAGCAGCGGGTGGACGGCGAGTTTCGCGGGCGCGTCCTCGACGTCGTCGCCGAGGGTGTCGATGTCCAGGTTCCCGAGGTAATGGTGCACGAGAAGGCGCACGAGATGGTCGACAGCTTCGAGCGGAGCATCAGGTCTCAAGGGATGGAGCCAGAGCAGTACTACCAGCTCGCCGGCACGGACCACCACCAGTTCGAGGAACGCGTCAGGCCCGACGCCGAGGACACCGTCAAGAAGGAGCTCGTGCTAGAAGCGGTCGCCGCAGCAGAGGGCATCGTGGCCGAAGAGGACGAGGTGATGCACGAGATCTCCCACCTCGCCGAGGACTCCGAGAGGAGCGTCCAGGAGATCGCCCAGGTGCTCCGCAACAACGGTACTTACTCCATGCTGGAGGAGGAGATCTCCCGCCAGAAGGCGCTTGATTTCCTGGTCGAGAACGCGGTCCCAGTCCCCGTGCCGGAGGATGAAGTAGTCGAAGGAGACGAGGAGCTCGCCGAAGACGAGGAACCTGTCGAAGAGCCGGTAGAAGCCAGGGCCGGCGTAACGGAGAACGACGAACGAGAGGAACAGCAATGAGCTACGATATAAACAACGTCATCCCCTACGTAATAGAGCAGAGTCCGCGCGGGGAGCGGGCTATGGACATCTACTCGCGGCTCCTGAAGGACCGCATCATCTTCCTCGGGACCCCCGTGGATGACCAGGTGGCCAACGCCATCATGGCGCAGCTCTTGCACCTCGAGAGCGAGGACCCCGAGCAGGACATCAACCTGTACATAAACTCTCCTGGTGGCAGCGTCACGGCGGGGCTCGCGATCTACGACACTATGCAGTTCGTCAAGCCAGACATCTCGACGACCGCCCTCGGCATGGCGGCCTCGATGGGAGCCTTCCTGCTCGCCGCTGGCGCCAAGGGCAAGAGGAACGCGCTACCGAACACCAGGATACTGTTGCACCAGCCGAGCGTCGGTGGGCTCGCCGGACAGGCTTCCGACGTTGAGATCCATGCCAAAGAACTGATCATGACCAAGCGTCGCCTCAATGAGATCCTCTCCGAAAACACCGGGCAGGATTACGACAAGATCGAGCACGACACCGACCGCGACTACATCATGGGCCCCGAGGAGGGCATCGAGTACGGCGTCATCGACAACATCGTCAGGAACCACTAGGGGTTCCTGGGATCTTTGGAGACGATAACGATGTCTGGGAGGATGTAAAGGCATGAGGGATCCGTCGGATCAGCTGCAGTGCTCTTTTTGCGGTAAGAGCCAGCGTCAGGTCAGGAAGCTCATCGCCGGCCCCGGCGTCTACATCTGCGACGAGTGCATCGAGCTGTGTAACGAAATAATCGACGAGGAGTTCTCCGGCCCAGAGGTCCTCAAAGACGACGACCTCCCGAAGCCCCGCGAGATCAACCGCATTTTGAACGAGTACGTTATCGGCCAGGAGGACGCCAAGAGAGTCCTCGCCGTCGCCGTCTATAACCATTACAAGCGTATCCAAATGGGCGCCGAGGCCACCGACGGCACCGAACTCCAGAAGTCGAATATTCTCATGGTTGGACCCACGGGCTCGGGCAAGACGCTACTGGCCCAGACGCTCGCCAGGATCCTCAACGTCCCCTTCGCGATAGCCGACGCCACGGCTCTGACAGAGGCCGGCTATGTTGGCGAGGACGTCGAGAACATTCTGCTCAAGCTCATCCAGGCGGCCGACTTCGACGTGAAGAAGGCTGAGACCGGGATCATCTACATCGACGAGATCGACAAGGTCGCCCGTAAGGCGGACAACCCCTCGATCACGCGCGACGTCTCGGGCGAAGGCGTGCAGCAAGCACTGCTCAAGATTCTGGAAGGCACCGTCGCCTCCGTCCCGCCGCAGGGCGGGCGCAAGCATCCGCACCAGGACTTCCTCCAGATCGACACCAAGAACGTCCTGTTCGTCTGCGGCGGCGCGTTCGGTGGGCTCGAGGAGATCATCCGCCAGCGCATCGGCAAGAAGAGCATCGGCTTCGGCTCCGATATAGACTCGCGCCTCAAGCAGGAGGAAGACTCCATCCTGCAGTTCGCCCTGCCAGAGGACCTCCTCAAGTACGGGCTCATCCCCGAGTTCGTGGGTCGTCTGCCGGTGATCTCGACGCTGCGCAGCCTGGAGGAGGCCGACCTGGTACGCATCCTCACGGAGCCCAAGAATGCCCTCGTCAGGCAGTACAGGCAGTTCTTCCGCTACGACAAGGTGGACCTGAGCTTCACGGACGAGGCGCTGGTGGGCATAGCGGAGCTCGCGCTGGAGCGAGGGACGGGCGCCCGCGGCCTGAGGAGCATCCTGGAGACGGCCCTCCTGCCGACGATGTACGAGTTGCCGAGCCGCTCGGACGTCAACAAGTGCGTCGTAGACGTAGACACGGTCAAGGACGGTGTTCAGCCGTCGCTCGTAACCGGCTCCCAGAAGTACTCCTACGATGAAGAAGAGACCGCCTAGAGGTCGCTTCGCTCCGGGGACGTAGGGGGCGGGTTTGAAACCCGCCCGTACTAGGGAAAGATGCGACTCCCGAACGCGTTCGGGTGGGCAAATGATTAGAAAGTATCTCTCTTCTTGAGTCAGCAGATTCCGAAAACTTACGACCACAGGGCCGTCGAGGCTCGCTGGTACGCTGAATGGGAGCGAAGCGGGGCGTTCGAAGCAAATCCAAACCCCGACAAAGTGCCTTACTGCATCGTCATGCCGCCGCCCAACGTGACGGGTGCCCTGCACATGGGGCATGCCCTGAATGGTTCGATCCAGGACACCCTCATCCGGCGCGCCAGGATGAAGGGCTACGAGGCCCTGTGGCTACCTGGTCTCGACCACGCCTCCATCGCGCTGCAGAACGTCGTCGAGCGGAACCTGATGCGCGAGGAGGGCAAGACCCGCTTCGATGTCGGCCGCGAGGACTTCGTCGAGAGGTGCCGCGCCTTCGCTGACGAGTCACGCTCTCAGATCCTCGGCCAGCTCAAGCGTCTCGGGGCCTCCGTCGACTGGCGCAGGCTCCGCTACACCATGGACGAAAGGTACATAGACGCCGTCCTCACGGCGTTCGTGGACCTGTTTGACGCCGGGCTAATCTACCGCGAGAACCGCATAACCAACTGGTGCCCGCATGACCGGTCCGCGATCAGTGACCTCGAAGTAAACTACGAAGAAGTCGCCGGCAAGCTCTACGCCCTGCGCTACCCCTTCATCGACGATCAAGGTCCGGGCCCTGACGGCGAGAATTACGCCCAGGTCTTCTCCACACGGCCCGAGACCATGCTCGGCGACACCGCCCTAGTCGTCAACCCTGACGACGAAAGGTACACCGATCTGGTGGGTCGCAGGATTGAGGTTCCCTTTGTCGAGCGCGAGATAGAGGTCCTCGCCGACGACTATGTAGACCCTGGCTTCGGCACCGGCGTCCTCAAGGTCACGCCCGCCCACGACCCGAACGACTTCGAGATCGGCCAACGGCTCGGGCTGGCGTCCGTCAACGTCATGAATCCTGACGGTAAGATCAACGAGAACGGCGGTCCTTTCGCCGGCATGGAGCGAGAAGAAGCCAGGAAGGCCGTCGCCGGCCGGCTGGACGAAGAAGGTTTGCTCGGCGAGGTTCGCGACTACCCTCACAGGGTCGGGCATTGCGACAGGTGCGGGGCCGTCATAGAGCCATGGCTCTCCGAGCAGTGGTGGTGCTCGATGAAGGAGTTGGCCGAACCAGCCATACAGGCGCTCGAGAACAAAGACATCACCGTCTACCCGGATTCCTGGCGCCGCGAGACGATTCGTTGGCTGGAGAAAATCCACGACTGGAACGTCTCGCGCCAGTTGTGGTGGGGACACCGCATCCCCATCTGGTACGGTCCCGAAGGCGAGGTCGTCGCGAGCAAGGAGTCGCCTGGCCATGGCTTCGAGCAGGACAAGGATATCCTCGATACGTGGTTTTCCAGCCAACTTTGGCCGTTTGCGACGCTCGGTTGGCCCGAGGAGAACCAGGATCTGGCCTACTTCTACCCGACGAGCCTGCTCTCGACGGCGCGGGAGATCATGTACCTCTGGGTGGCCCGTATGATCATGATGGGCCTGCGCTTCAAAGATGATGTGCCCTTCGGGAAGGTCAACGTCCACTCCATCGTCCTTGCCGAGGACGGCACCAAGATGAGCAAGTCCAAGGGCAACACCATAAACCCGCTCGACCTCTTCGACCAATATGGCACGGACGCGGTGCGCTTCGGCCTTCTTTACCAGTCCTCAACCCAGGACTTCGCCTACTCCTACGAGCGGGCCGAGATGGGCCGCGCCTTCGTCACCAAGCTCTGGAACGCCACGCGTTTCGTGCTCGCCTATCCCGAGGAAAAAGAGAGTGATGATCTTTCAGCGTCTGACCGTTGGATCGTCTCTGAGTTCAACCGCACGGTCGGGGAGTACGACGCTTTCTTGGAAGAGTGCGAGTTTTCTGAGGCGATGCGCGCGATCTACGCTTTCGCTTGGAACCAGTTCGCCGACTGGTACATCGAGATAGCGAAGGCCGCGCCATCCCCGGCCACACCCCGAGTCTTGCGCGAGGTCTTCGGCGGCATCCTCAAACTCCTCCACCCCGTAATGCCCTTCGCGACGGAGGAGATGGCAAGAGTTATGGGTGAAGAAACGCTGCTCGCGAGGCAGCGCTTCCCCGAGTACGATCCCACGCTCGAAGACGCGGAGGCGGACCGCCTGCTCGACCGAACAAAAAGGGCAGTCTCCGCGGTGCGCTCGTTCAGGGCCGAGTCGAAGGTCGATGGCGAACTGGAGGGGCTCGTGCCTGATGACATCGATGAGGACGTCTTCGTGGCGCTCGCCGGGGTGATGTCCGTACAGACCACTGACGGTGCGAACCGCGCGTCGTTGCCGGCGGGAGACGTGGTGGTGGAGATACTCCTCTCAGACGAGATGCGCCGCGGCGAGATAGAGCGTCTGCGGCGGGAGATCTCCCGCGCCGGGCAGGAAGTGAAGCGTGCCGAAGGCAAGCTGGCGAACGAGAAGTTCGTCCAGAACGCCCCGGAGAGGGTCGTCGCGGGCGAGCGAGAGAAGCTGGACGTGAACGCCAGGATGCTCGAGACGCTCTCCCGCCGTCTGGACGAGTACCTCTAGGAGCGGGCCTATTCCTACCGTGACCTCTTTCGCGCGGGTATGTGCCGAGTTGGACCGGCGCAGGCAGGTGACGCTCGGGTTCGAGCGGATAGAGGCGCTCCTGGGGGCGATGGGCCACCCCGACCGCGCCCTCCCCAATTTAGTGCAGGTCGTCGGCACGAACGGCAAGGGCACCACCGCCGTCGCCATCGCCATCGCGCTGGAGGAGCTGGGCCATCCGTCGGGCGCCTTCCTCTCGCCGCACGTCCTCTCCTACACCGAACGCGTCGTGCTGCGCGGCAGGCAGGCCTCAGAAGAGGAGTTCGCTGCCGCCATGGGAGAGACGATGGAGCTTGCAGATGCTCACGGCATCCCCGCGTCGCAGTTCGAGATCCTGACCGCTGGCGCGCTGAAGATGTTCGCCGAAGCTGGCCTTTCGTGGGCCGTCCTGGAGGCAGGTCTCGGCGCGCGCCACGACGCCACCTCCGTCGCCCGGCCCGACGCCGTGGTGCTCACGAACGTCGCCATCGACCACACCGAGTATCTGGGCGAGACAATCGAGGAGATCTCCGAGGAGAAGCTCGCAAGCTTGCGACCTGGCGCGACCCTGTTTCTCGGCACGGAAGACGAGCGAGTCGTCGACCTGGCGCGCAATAAATGCCGCCGGCTCGGGGTGGATCTGGTCGAGGTCGGCGAGGTTGAAGCAGTTATGCCCTCGGCGGGTCTTGCCCACTACGCGGCGCGCGACGCGAACCTGGGGCTCGCGGTCGCCGGGTCTCTCCTCCAGACGAGTGTCCCCGCCGGGGTTAGAGAAAGGATCGCTCTCGGCCTCCGCGAAGCGCTTCCTGGACGGTTCGAGGTGCACGAGGTTGGCGGGGTACCCGTTGTGCTTGACGGGGGGCACAACGCGGCCGGGGTCTCGGCGGCGCTCGAGGCCGTGCGGGGCGCTTACGGGGAGCGGCCCTTAGGGGTGGTCTTCGGGGCGTTGCGGGAGAAGGACATCGCGGGTATGCTCTCCGGGTTCGTGGGGGAAGCCCACCTCGTTGTGCTGACGCGTCCGGAGGGGGAGAGGGCCTCCGACCCCGCGCGACTCGCGAGCGAGCACGAACCCCTCGACCGCAAAGGGAGGAGAGCTATGGTAGTGCCCGACCCCGTGAAGGCCCTCGGCGCGGCCGTCGAGGCGGTGAGGGAGGCGGATGGGGTGGTGCTGGTTACGGGCTCCCTCTCGACCGTGGCTCCCGTTTTGCGGTGGTTGCGTGAAGCGTAGAGGGGTATGGTGGTTGATGAGCCTGCTGGCGTTCGTCGCCGTCGTGTCCTTCGTCCTGGGCTACGTGGCGATGATAAGGTTTATCTCATGAGTGCTTCTCTCGTGTTACTGCAGGACCCCTTCCAGGTCATCTCAGATTTCCTGGATAGCCCGATCCTGAGGATCTCCGGCCAGCTCGTTGCCCTGCTGTTCGTCGTCCTGTGGCTTGCCCTCGTCTATTGGACGTACACGGACGCCACCAGGCGTGGGTCCATACGCCTGCTGTGGGGGTTGGTGGCGGTCATCTTCCCTTACGTGGGCACTCTGGTCTACCTGATCGTCCGCCCCCCTGAGTACCTCGACGAATCCCGCGAGCGCGAGCTCGAGACGGCGGTGTTGGAGCGCGAGCTCAGGGCCAGCGTCCTGCTCTGCCCCAACTGCCGCAACCTGGTCGAGAGGGACTACCTGATCTGCCCCTCCTGCGCCTGGGAACTGAAGAAATCCTGTATAAACTGCGACAAGCCGCTGAACATGGAGTGGGGGACGTGCCCTTACTGCGCCACGGACCAGCGCAGCGGCAAGACGACCATCAGATAAGGAGTAGATAATGGAAGAGACGTTGGTATTGGTGAAAGGTGACGGTGTACGCCGCAAACTCGTCGGCGAGATCATTGGCCGCATAGAAGCAAGGGGCATGGACCTCGGCGATATGAAGCTGATGGACGTGGACCGGGAGCTCGCACAGGAGCACTACGCCGAGCACCGCGAGAAGCCCTTCTTCGAAGAGCTCGTAGACTTCATCACCGCGACACCCGTGGTCGCCATGAGAGTCAGGGGTGAGGGCGCCATAAAGGCTATGAGGTCGCTCATGGGGGCGACGAACCCCGCAGAAGCCGCCCCTGGCACGATCCGGGGCGACCTTGCCCTGAGCATGCCCGACAACCTCGTGCATGGCTCCGACTCCCCACAGAGCGCACAGAGGGAACTCGGTCTCTTCTTCGGCACCTGAGACAAGGGTGCAATTCATCCTCGCCTCCGAGTCTGCCCGGCGGGTGGACCTGCTCCGCACCGCCGGCTACGACTTCGAGGCCCGCAAGAGCGGCTTCCCCGAAGTGACGCTCGACGACCCCGCACAGACCGTCCACGCAAACGCGCGGGGCAAGGCGCTCGCCGCCCAGCGAGACCCCCAAGCCGTCGTGCTCGCGGCCGATACCATCGTCTACTTGCCTGACCTTCCCACAGGCCAGCGCATTATGGGGCAAGCGCAGACCGGCGAAGACGTGGCGCAGTTTATCAACCTGCTGCACGGCCGCGCCCACGAGGTCTATTCCGGTGTCGCAGTCGCGCGGGGCGACGAACTCGCCGTGCGCCACGCCGTCACCAGCGTGCGGATGCGACGGCTCGACACCGCCGAAATCGCCTCTTACGCCCGCTACGGGGAGGGCGTGGGCAAGGCCGGAGGATACGCCGTGCAGGGACGGGCCGCAGCCTTCGTGGAGTGGATCGGGGGCGACTACACCAACGTAGTCGGACTCCCCCTCGCCCTAACCGGAAGAATGCTCGCCGCCGTCGGAATCCCACATCCATGAGCCACGCCTATCCGGAACTCGTAGGGGCGGTTCGCGAACCGCCCACTTGTGTACAATGAATGATACACGCGCTTAATATAAAATACGATTGTGGAGCGACGCAGGTACACCATCAAGCAGCTTCCCGCGGAGTTGAGGCCGCGGGAGCGGCTACTGGCTGAGGGGCCTGAGGCGCTTTCCAGCGCGGAGTTATTGGGCATTCTCTTGGGGATTGGCAGCAAGGAGCAGACGGCGGTCGAGCTTGCGGGGCAGGTAATTTCGGAGAGTGGGGACCTCTTCGGGTTACACGGGGTAACCGTCCACGATTTGCTCGAGGTGCATGGAATCGGCGAGGCCAAGGCGTGCATAATCCTCGCCGCTGTGGAGTTCGGGAAGAGGCTTGGGAGGGTTCGCAACCCCGGACGCCCCGTGATATCATCGCCCGAGGACGTTGACGGTCTTTTGAGGGGTCGGATAGCCCATCTCGACCGGGAGAACTTCGTCGTCGTGCTGTTGAACACCAAGAACGAGGTCATAGAATTTCCGACGATCTCGGTTGGCACGCTTTCGGCGTCTCTAGTTCATCCCAGGGAAGTATTCAAGCCGGCGATCCGGGCTAGCGCGGCGGGCATAGTGCTTGCCCACAACCACCCCAGCGGCAAGGTCGGACCGAGTCGCGAGGACCGCGAGGTCACGGGCAGGCTCAAAGAGGCCGCCAGGATAATCGGCATCGAGGTCCTGGATCACGTGATCCTGGGCGACGGGTACTTTAGTATGAAGGAACACGGGATACTCTAGGGCAGCGGCGCTGGGGTCGTTCGATACAGAGGATGGGTCGGGTATGTTTGGAGGATTGTTCGGGCGGGACGTCGCGATAGACCTTGGAACGGCGAACACGCTGGTGTTCGTGAAGGGGCAGGGGATCGTGCTCTCCGAGCCCTCGGTCGTCGCCATAGACACGAAGACTGACAAGGTCGTGGCCGTTGGCTCTACAGCGAAGCGTATGCTCGGCCGCACGCCTGGCAACATCGTCGCGATGAGGCCCCTGAAGGACGGCGTTATCGCCGACTTCGAGGTGACGGAGAAGATGCTCGCCTACTTTATCCGCAAGGTTCAGACGAAGCGACTGTTCTTCAGGTCGCTCGTCGGACCGCGGGTCGTCGTGTGTGTGCCTTCGGGCGTCACCGGCGTCGAACTGAGGGCCGTCAAGGAGGCGACCGAGTCTGCCGGAGCCCGCCAGGCGTACACCATCGAGGAGCCGCTCGCGGCTGCCATCGGCTCCGGATTGCCGGTCAACGAGGCCCAGGGGTCCATGGTCGTCGACGTCGGCGGCGGGACCAGCGAGGTCGCCGTCATCTCCCTCGGGGGTATCGTCACCAAGTCTTCCATCCGCATAGCGGGCGATGACATAGACGATGCTATCTCCACATATATACAGAAAGAGTACAAGCTCGCCATCGGCACCCAGACTGCCGAGCAGCTCAAGATAGAGCTCGGCAGCGCCTTCAGGCTCGAAGAGGAGGAGTCGGCGGAGATCAGGGGCCGGGATCTCGTCACCGGGTTGCCCAAGACCGTCATCATCACCAGCGAGGAGATCAGGGAGGCGATAAGCGTCCCCGTCGACGCGGTCATCGCGGCCGTGCGCGACACCCTCGACCGTACGCCGCCGGAGCTCGCGTCGGACATTATGGACAGGGGTATGGTCCTCGCTGGCGGCGGGGCGCTCCTCAGGCACCTCGATGAGCGCTTGAGGCGCGAGACGGGCATCCCCGTGCACGTCTCCGACGACGCGTTGATGTGCGTCGCCATCGGCAGCGGCCGATCGCTGGAAGAGATAAACTCGTACCGCAGCGCTCTCTCCTCGGCCTAGAGAGAGTGCGACGTGGGTCGTAGGAAGTCAAGCGCCGCAAGCGGTCTCGCTGCCCTGTTTATCCTCTGCGTGGCGAGTCTCGCGCTCTTCACCATCTACGTGAAGGAGGGCGATTGCGCCAAGCAGGGGGGATGTGGGCCCCTGCACACCGTCCAGCTCGGCGCCGCCGAGGTACTGCAACCGGTAAGGAGCGTCTTCGCCACCGTCTTCGAGCCGGTACGGAGTACCGGCGAGCGCGTCATGGGAGCCTTCGACGACAGCGAGGAACGCAGGCTCCGGAAAGAGCTGCAAGAAGCCGAGGCCAGTGCGGCCGACGCGTCGCGCCTGGAGCGCGAGAACGCGGAGTTGCGCGAGCTTCTCGAAGGGCAGAGGGCCTACTACGAATACGGTCCCCTGGCGCAGGTCGTAGCGCCGGTCGGCGATCAGTTCACCCAGAGGATAGTCATAAACGTCGGCACCGAGGACGGCGTCGAGCCGAACAGGCCCGTCGTTATAGGCGAGAGCACGCTGATCGGGCGCACCACCGAGGTCTCCAACCACACCGCCCAGGTCATGCTCGTCACCGACCAGATGTTCGCGGCGGGGGTCAGGATCATCCCCCCGTCCGAGTTTGATCCGGCCTCGGCTGAGATCAGCCCCGCCGTCACGGCTGAGGGAGTCTCATACGGGCAGGGTCTGCTCGAGACGGACCTCGAAGGCTACTTCGGGGTCGGCCTGGTAAGCCAGAGCGCCCGCGCCGAGGAGGGGGACTACGTGGTTACCAGTGGGCGGGCCGGGGACAAGGAGCTCTTGTTCCCGCCTGGACTGTACGTGGGTAAGGTCGAGTCGGTCAGCTCCCAGGACTACGACCAGTTCAAGAACATCGTGGTCGAGCCGGCGATGGACCCGCAGGACCTCCAGGAAGTGCGGGTTATCACCGACTGGGCCGGCAGGAACGGCTGAGGACCCCGATGGAGCAGGCCTCGGTCGTCCGCGCCGCCCTCGTCGTGGCGGCCGCCGCGGTCCTCGACGCCGTCGTAGTCCCCTACCTGACCTTCGGCTTCTTCTCGCCCAGGCTGACCCTGATCGCCGTGGTCTTCGCGGCCTCCCCACTACGCGACCTGCAGGCCGTGTTGCTCGGTTTTTTCGGGGGCGTGCTCCTCGACGCCCTCAGCGGCGACCTCTTCGGTGTGGGAGCGCTCGGGGGCCTGCTCGCCGCCGCCCTCTCCACCCGTTCCAGCGCCGTCGGCCTAAAGAGCGAAAGGGTCCTGCTCGCGCAGGTAGCCGGCCTCTCCGTCGCCGGCTACGACCTCATCGGGTACGCAGCCCGCCGGCTAGCCGGCCTGGGGACGCCCCAACTAAGCGAGTACGCCGTATGGGGCGTGCTCCCCGACGCCCTAATAAACGCCCTAATCGCCTTCCTGATCGGCGGCTACCTACTGCAAATCATAAACGTCAAGTCGTCCCACACCTGGGAATAGGCACGCTGCGGCCTTCGGCCCGCTGCCTGCACGCCGCCTGCGGCAGCTTGTCAGCACGCTCCGGCTTCGCCTCCGCTTGTCGGCACGCTCAGGCTGACGCCTTCGCTTGTCAGCCCGGCGCCTCCCTCCGGTCGGCGCCTTGTCAGGAAGTCGTCTTGGGGCGCGGCTACGAGCGTATAACCCTACCGCCAATGGCAGCGGTCCGTTGCACGCCGCAGCGTGAGACCCGAACCAAAAAAGCCAACCGCGAGCCCGGAGGGCGAAGCGTTGCTGACAAGCGAGGGCGCTAGCCCGAGCGTGCCGACAAGCGACCGAAGGGAGCGTGCTGACAAGCGGAGGCCGCAGGCCGAAGCGTGCGACTCAAGTCCGAGGGGAACCCTCGGACTTGAGCCTCGCTTGTATTACGATGCTCTGGACGAGGCCTACTGACATCATGCTGACCAGAAGGTTACTCCGGCCGTAGCTCACGAAGGGGAGGGGCAGGCCCGTAACGGGCATCATACCCATCGCCATGCCGATGTTGATGAGCGCGTGGAAGGTCAGCATCGTCGCCACCCCTACGGCGATGAGCACGCCGAAGCGGTCCGGTGAGACCGTCGCCGCGTGCAGCACGCGCCAGACCAGTACGAAGAACACGACGAGCACGAGCAGGGATCCCACGAAGCCGATCTTCTCGGCTAGGTTGGAGAAGATGAAGTCCGTGCGGTCCTCTGGCAGGTAGCCGAGATCGCCTAGCGTTCCGGAAGAATTGAGGCCCTTGCCCGTAAGCCCCCCGGAACCTATGGCCATCTTCGAGTTCTCGACCTGGTAGCTCACCTGAGGGTCGCTCTGCGGGTTGAGGAACGACGTCAGGCGCGCTATCTGGTAGTCCTCCAGTATCTTGAACTTGATGGCGAGGTAGGCGCCCACGCACCCGGCGGCGAACAGGGCCCCCAGTTGGTACCACCTGGCGCCGCCAACGAAGATAACCGCAACGAAGATGGCCCCGAATACCATCGCGGTACCCAGGTCGGGCTGCGCCAGCACCAGCAGGATGGGTACGGCCAGGATGACGATAGATTTCAGGAACGTTATGCTGCTGGCGAAGCCGTGGTGTGCGACGTAGCCGGCGAGCACCACGATAGCCAGCGGCTTGGCGAACTCCGAGGGCTGCACCTGTATGGGCCCGATGCCGAGCCAGCTCTGCGACCCGTTTACAGTCAGGCCAGCGACCAGGACGGCCACCAGCATCGCAATCGTGACCCCGTACACCAGCCGAAGGTGCCGCCCCAGCCACCGGTAGTCGAGGAGCGCCAGGACCACCGCGCCAACGAACCCGACCGAGAGCCCCATCGCCTGGTTGACGGCGTAAGCCTGCCTGTAGTCCGCCTCGGCGGCGTAGATGGCGAGGACCCCTATGCCACCCAGGGTGAGCGCGGCGAGGAAGAGAAGCACGTCGGAGCGGCGCAACCGATGCGCGATGCTTACCTTATCCCGCTTCTTGTTCCGGACGACGGGGCCCGCTGGACTTGTCCTCACCGATTGCACCACCCAAAGATACCCAATCCACCCCCGTAAGGCAACGCCCGCACAGAAACTATCCACATTACCCAACTCCAGGTTCCCCACCGTAAGCTCGCTGGTCGCGACGGGGGATGGCGGGTATACTGTCGAGTCGTGGGGTACGTTTCGTACGCTCGTCGTAGCTTGATAAATCTTGGGAGTTCGTGATGTTTGCGGTTGTGAAAAGCGGTGGAAAGCAGTACAGGGTGACGGAGGGCCAGGAACTGGTCGTCGACCGCCTCGGCGGCGACGTGGGCGACTCCGTGGAGTTGCCGGTCGGCTTCTCCGTTGATGACGGGGGCTTCGACCTAGCTGAGAGGACGGCTAAGGTGGAGATCCTCGAGCACCTGCGGGGCAATAAGATCTACGTCTACAAGTACAAGCCGAAGAAGGACTACAGGAAGAAGACCGGGCACAGGCAGGAGCTTACCCGGGTGAGGGTTTTGGAGGTGTCTGATGGCTCATAAGAAGGGCGGGGGGTCCTCTCGCAACGGGCGCGACTCGGCGGGCAGGAGGCTAGGCGTAAAGGCCTACGGGGGCCAGGTGGTCACCGCGGGCAGCATCATCGTGCGCCAGCGCGGCTCGAAGGTGCGCGCCGGGCAGAATGTCGGCAAGGGCTCAGACGACACCCTCTTCGCCAGGATTGACGGCAGGGTCGACTTCGGCCGCCGCCGGGGCAAGAGCGTCGTCAGCGTGGTCGAGGAGCCCGCCTTAGAAGGGGCCACGGCCTGACCATCGTCCGTCACGGGGGTCTCTAGGCCCTTTGCAGTTCGTAGATGAAGCCAGCTTCGTCGTCCGCGGAGGCCGCGGGGGCGACGGCAGCGTCTCCTTCAACCGCGAGAAGTACAGGCCGCGGGGCGGTCCAGACGGCGGTCGCGGAGGCGACGGGGGGTCCGTGATCCTCCACGCCACCGAAGACCTCTCCACCCTGGAACCCCACGCCTACCGCAACATCGTGAAGGCGGGACGCGGCGCCCACGGCTCGGGCAACAACAGGGCCGGCGAACGCGGCAAAGATGCCACACTAGAGATCCCCGTGGGGACCCAGGTCTTCGACGACGACGGCCTCCTCGCCGACCTCTCAGAGGCGGGAGAGACCTTCGTCGTAGCCGAAGGCGGTGAGGGCGGTCGAGGCAACGGGTCCTTCGCCACTTCGACCCGTAGGGCTCCGGCGTTCAGGGAGAAGGGTCTGCCTGGGGAGGAACGCGAGATCCGCCTGGAGCTCAAGGTTCTCTCCGACGTGGGACTCGTCGGCCTGCCCAACGCCGGGAAGTCTTCGTTGCTGCGCGCGCTTAGCGCCGCCCGTCCGAGGGTCGGCGACTATCCCTTCACCACCCTCTCGCCCCAGCTCGGGGTCGTAGACCAGAGGATCTACCGCGGTCCCTTCGTAGTCGCCGACATTCCTGGCTTGATCTCCGGCGCCAGCGAAGGCAAGGGCCTCGGCAACCGCTTTCTCAGGCATGTGGCGCGGGCACGGCTCCTCGCGCTCGTCCTCGACGCGAGCGAGGACCCTGAAGGAGCCGAGGGCACGCTGCGGGCCGAGCTGCACGCCGCCAGGCTCTCGGAGAAACCCGCGGTCGTGGTGCTCAACAAGATAGACCTGCTCGACGAGGAGCTGCGGGCGTACCTCAGGGAGACTTTTCCGGAGGCTTCTCAGGTTTCGGCGGCCACAGGAGAAGGGGTCGTCGGGCTGCGCGACCGCTTCGAGGAGACGCTGCGCGGTATGGGGGAGGGGAGTGTCGCCTCCCCGGTTGCCGAGAGGGAGCACAGGGTCTTCAGGCCCACGTGGAAGGGTCTCAGGGTGGAGCACGAGAACGGCGGCTACGTCGTCTCCGGGGAGGGTGTAGAGCGGCTCGCGCTCAAGACCGACTGGGGTAATCGGGAAGGCGTCGAGCGTTTCCAGTATGAGCTTGAGAAGATCGGGGCCGTCGGGGCGCTCAGGCGGGCTGGCGCCGAGCCGGGCGACGAGGTCAGGATCGGGGAGACGGTATTCGACTTCCAGTGAGGTGGACTTGAGAGTAGGGATCTTCGGCGGCACCTTCGACCCCGTGCATCAGGGGCATATGATCGTCGCGGAGCAGGTAATGACCGAGCTCTCCCTTGAGCGCGTGGTGTTCGTCCCAGGCGGTATCCCGCCGCACAAGGAGGCCTCGAGCGTGAGGGCGACGGCCGAGGATAGACTCGACATGGTCGAGGCAGCGGTCGAGGGCAACGAGCGCTTTACGGTAGACAGGGTCGAGGTCGACGCGGGGCGTGCGATGCACAGCGTCGAGACCGTCAGCATCCTCAAGGAACGCTCGCCCCAAGACGAGTGGTTCTTCATCACAGGAGCGGATGAGGTGTCTAACCTGCTCGCGTGGAGGGACCCCGACCGGCTGCTGGAGCAGGTCGTCATGGTCGCGGCGACCCGGCCCGGTTACGACCTCTCCAAGCTCGACCACCTGGAGGCCGCGCTAAGGAACTTCGACAGGATCTTCCCCGTCGAGTGCACCAGGGTCGATATCTCGGCCACGGGCATCCGGCGCAGGATGTTGCAAAGAAAGAGCATCAGGTATCTGGTGCCTGAGGGGGTGCGTAGAATCATCGAGAACAGGAGGTTGTATGAGGGAGATGGAATGCGGGCGGAAGGAGGGCTTTTGAGGGAGGAGATCCGGTGAGGCGCGACGAATCTGTCGCAAGGCAGGAGAAGTTCGCGACCGAGGGCGAGGCGCTGACCTACGAGATGGCCGCCACAGCGGCACGCGCAGCGAGCGAGATGTTCGCGAGAGACGTCACCCTGATAGACCTCAAGGGCCTCGTCTCCTACGCCGACTACTTCGTAATAGCCAGCGCCCAAACCGAGCGCCAGACGCGCCGCATCGCCCAGGAGGTCATAGAGAAGATGATCGAGAAGGGCCACCGTCCGCGCACCAAGCGCCTGGACGAGGGGACGGCCTGGATCAGCCTGGACTTCATCGACGTGGTGGTTCACATCTTCACCGAAGAAGCCCGCGACTACTACCGCCTGGAATCCCTCTGGCGAAGCGCCCCCCAGCAGCACTGGCAGGAGTAGCCACACGTTGACACCCTTTATGAGGGTGCATATACTCTGACGACCTTTTAGGGGCCGTAGCTCAGCTGGGAGAGCGCCGCGCTGGCAGCGCGGAGGTCAGGGGTTCGATCCCCCTCGGCTCCACTCGTTGATCCGGCTTACCTATGGGCAATACGCGGGAAGAGAAAAGCCCCCGGCGTCAAAACCAGGGGCTACTACACCAATTACTACACCAACGCGCTACGCAAACGCCTCTTCCATTGCCGCGACGGCGCTATCCTGCATGTTGGGCAAGACGTAAGAGTATGTGCTCAAGAGCAACATGCCGGCCACCATCGCCGAAACCGTGTTCATCACGAGCGACAAGGAGGCCGAGTGGCTCAAGAACGGGCGGAGGATGCACGACGGTAGCGTGGTCAGCCGCCATGACCAGAGAGCGCAGAAACTGGGAGCGGGGGATGCGCCAGTACCCTGTCCTTGCTATCATCTTCGTAGTATCGATGGCAAGGAAGGAGACACTCGCCATAGTCTAGCCCTAGGAACAAACCATGTCGGGTAGGAACGGCGCATCGCTGCGCCATTCCCCCCTCAGAACCGTGCGTGCGGGTTTCCTCGCACACGGCTCAAGCAACTCGCTTTCGCATCGGAAGGTTTTCTTGCCGGTGTTTTCGCTGCGTGGGTCTGTTGGTGGCAGTAGAAGTGTAGCAGCCTGAGGTTGGAGTGCTCTTCCGTTCCGCCTTCGCTTTTGGGAAGCAGGTGGTGGCGGTGGAGGGCTTCTCCGTTGAAGAGGGAATCTCCGCAATGGTTGCAGAGTCCCCGCTGGGCGCGTGCCAGGCCCATGAGTCTGGGCGGCAGGGGGTCGTTGTCGAGCTTGCGCCTTTCGCGCTCGATCCAGTAGCCTTGCAGCTCGGGATCGTCCGGGGAGGCTGCGCCTTTTACGAGAACGTGCCTCCTTATGGGCGTCCAGGAGAGCTTCAGGAGGTAGGAGGCTCCGGTTTTTATGTCCCCGAAGACCCACCGGTCGGCGCGCTCGGGGTTGAGTTGACCCCAATACTTCTGCCGACACCAGCGCCACCCCTTGCGGGAGTGGTTGGACCTGAGGTGGCGCGCGCAGCGGACGAACATCCATTGGTCGAGGGTCTCGAAGGTGTGCTTGGAGACCCCGATTCGGAAGTAGTTCGCCCAGCCGCGCAGAATGGGATTGAGCCTCTTTAGGACCTCCATGGCGTTGTGTCCTGTGGGGGCCATCCATTCGCGGCGCACGCGTGCTTTGAACTTGCTAACGGACTCTTTGCTCGGCTTGATCAGGAGCTTGTAGCCGCTCCTCGCGGTGGCGGGAGCCGGGTAGTGCCTTACGTTGAAGCCGAGGAAGTCGAAGCCCTCTGTGAGGTGCACTATGCGGGTTTTCTCCGCGGAGAGGTGCAACCCCCTCTCTTGCAGCCACTCTTGTGCCTGTAGGCGGGCTGCCTGGGCATCCTCTTCGCTCTCGCAGAACACCACCCAGTCGTCCGCGTACCGGACCAGGGCTCTGCTACCTTTGATCTGGCCGCGCCCGTCGTAGCGGACACCCAGGGCCTGCTCCATGCCGTGAAGGGCTATGTTCATCAGCAAGGGGCTGATGACGCCTCCCTGCGGCACGCCGGCTTCGCTCGGATGCAGCGTGCCCTTCTGTACGTAGCCCGCTTTGAGCCATTGGCGGATCAGCTCCTTTGCGGGAAAAGACCCGATAGCCTCGAACACTCTCTCGTGAAAGATCGAGTCGAAGGCCCCTTCTATGTCCGCGTCCAAGACCCACTTCTTGCGCTTGTTGGGGCGCGCGATGCTGAAGACCTTGGCCATTGCGTCGTGGCAGGAGCGTCCTGGTCTGAAGCCGTAACTGGCCGGCTCGAAACGGGCTTCCCAGTAAGGCTCCAGGGCGTTCTTTACGATCGCCTGCATCACCCGGTCTACGACCGTGGGGATGCCCAGAGGCCGCACCTTGCCGTTGGCTTTCGGTATGTAGACCCTCATTGCTGGTTGGGCCTTCCACGGCTGGTAGCGTCTCATCTGGTCCACCAGCTCGCTTCTTGCCTTAGGCGTTTTCACCAAGAGCATATCCACGCCCGGCGTGTTCTTGCCCGCGTTGATCTGCGTCACCCGGCGCACGCTCAAAAGGGCGTTTGCGTAGCTCCGCAGCGCGAGCTTTTGGAGCGACCTGACCTTGCGGTGGTCGCCTTCCTTCGATGCCCTGAAGATGCGCCGTCTCAGGTTGCTGACGGACCTCCCGACCTTGCGCCAGTCAACAGCGTTCCAGTCGGTAGTAGCCTGTCCCTCGGTTCCGTTTGCTAAGCAGATTGTTGCCCGCACCTAACGTTCGCCTTGAGGTTAGCTTCCCTTACCGCGCCCTTCGGGCGACTCACCAGGATCGCGTCAGCACCCTTTCGGGTCGGGCATCGTGCGCCCTATCCGGCGGGTTATGGATTCCCCTCGCCTTTCGGCTGATCCGGCGTTCGCTTCTCGATCCTTCCCTCTCCCGCTGGGGGTCTGGGCCTCCCTCGCGGTCGGCTTACTGCCGGGATGTGTCCGGCAGACCCCATCGGGGTTTCCACGTTCCGCATGAGGAAGATGCAGTCGGGGTGGGTGCCTCCTATACGCCGAGATCTTCGGTGTCCTTAAGCCGGAGTCGACCACAAACTCCGGAGCGAATGTGACCACTCATCACCGTCTCAACCAGGCTTTCGATGACCTTCTTCTCTTTCGACGCGTCGACGAAGATTCACTCATAAGTTCACCCGTCCGACCTTCGCCTGATCCGGGTCTCCCGCCTGATTCGGGCATCCCCTTGGACTTCTCCGGCAGCTTCGCACGCCTCCGTTACCAGCTGCGCACGCGCCGGATGGCGACGGGATCGAACACTATCCCGGGTTCGTACTCTTCGAACCACTCCCTTCATGCGACCTCGTGTCGCACCGGTCACATGTAGTGTAGGTTCGAAATTTCGATTCGTCGGCTCATGTGCTTGAGGCGCATAACCTTACGGATCTCGTTGAGGAGGGGAAAACGGTGTCGAGCGACAAGCGCACTATGGCCTCGAGCGATGAGCACAGCTATGGGTGTCAGCCGGATCCCCAGCAAGAAGATCCCTGGCCTATCGAAGGTTATCCAGATCCGCCTCAAGACCACGAACCCACACCGCCGCCTCCGCCCAGCCCGTCTCGGCCTCCACTTTCCACGCCTAAGGGCGACGACTGCTGTCGGCAGATTATGGAGGTATTGCGCTGTATCCCCGGCATCGATGAGGAGTGTTTGCGTCTGCACAAGCCGAAGACTCCACCGAAGGTGAAGATTGCCAACCTATGCGGGGCACTACCAATGAAAGACCGGATAGGCCCCATTATGCTTCTGGTCATACGGCGATTCCGAGACGGCGTATCCCCAGGGAACGCGCTGGAAACCTGGGAGTAGAGTATCTTTGGCATGGCCCCATTATGCCATCAACAAAGCGGAACGGTATTACTACCGCAAGAAGCTCGCGGAGGGTAAGTCCCGAAAGGAAGCGCTGCGGTGCCTCAAGAGGCGCGTCTCGGATGCTGTCTTCAGGAGCCTTCTGGAGGATTCGCAGGCACCCTCGCGCAGCGCCGCTTGACAAAGAGGAGCCGAGAACTCCGTCAACCCGAAGTTCGGAGAATTATCCTTCTAAGCACTCTGCTGAATAGCCCTTTTCCCGATGCGCCTGGGGTCGTAGGCTGGCATGATACGTGAAAAGGATAAACGCCTTGAGCAAGGGAGGGGACCCAATGAGCATCTTTCCTACCACGATCCTTCTGGCTACCGACGGTTCTGAGGAGGCCCAGCTGGCATCTACTACCGCGGCTGACCTTGCTGAGAAAACCAACTCAGAGCTGCACGTGCTCACCGTGGGACCTGACTACCCACTCTACGAGTTGCCCGAGCACCCCGCCGAATTCGAAGATGTGCTACGGGAAAACCGACGCAGGGCCAAGGAGGTGCTCGAGCAGCAGGCCAAGAGGATAGAGGAGTCGGGGGTGAGTGTTAAGGAGACCCACCTGCTTGAAGGCAGAGCCGACGAGGAGATAGTCGAGCTGGCCGAGGAGATAGGCGCCGGGTTGATAGTGATGGGCAGCAGGGGCCATGGCAGGCTAAGGAGGACTTTGTTGGGCAGTGTCTCGGATGCGGTTGTCCGGCACGCCCACTGCCCGGTCACCATAGTCCGAGAGTAAGGAGAGACCGCCAACTTCAGAGAACAAGCCTTTTCTACGAGGTTGGGTGAGTAGGGAAGAAGCATCGTGGTTTTCGAAGGCATACCTTGCTCAACGATCGTGTCCATTCCCAGATCGCTCGTGTTCGTCACCGGAGCGTCCCCTAGATCTGCCGATGGCCGTGCCGACGGCGCTTACCGTAAAGGCCGCGACCGTGCCGCAAACAACTCCTATCAGGACACCTCGGGTGCTATCACCGGTCCACCACAGTACGCCTAAGCCTATGAACAGCGTTACCACGATAAATACTATGATGGACAACATAACGGTGGCTGCGATCCTCGAGAGCATCCTTCACCCCATTTTCTGCGTAGCCTCTGCGATGAGCCCAACCCTCATCGCCGCAGAGCGGTCACTCAGATAACCGCTCTGCGACGATATCGCTCCTCTAGCCTACTACTACTCTTGGGCGAAGGCCTCGCGCAATTTCTGCTCCTGCTCCTCTGGCAGGTTGGTGGAGATGATCTCGAAGTCGTAGGCCTTCAGCTCGTCCACAACCTTGTCTACAGCCGTCGCCCCGCTGGTGAGGGCGAACAGCGCCGAGGTGCCCGGCGTCACCTTCTCGCGCACCTGCTTTATGAAATCGTCGTCTATCCCGACGTCGGCCAGGGAGCCGCTTAGCGCCCCCGTACCGGCGCCTATGGCGGCACCCAGGAAGGGCATGAAAAAGATCAGACCGAACAGGAAGCCCCAGAAAGCGCCCCAGGTGGCGCCTGCGCCTGCGGTGCCGTGCAGCTGGTGGGTCTTGGGCTTCTTGCTGCCCAGGAGCCAGCTCACGACCGCCGCGTCCTCAAGGGTGATCATCTGCCGCTCCTGCAGGCCCTGTAGGGCGATGAGCACCCTGTCTGCTCCGCCAGGGTCGTTGAACTTCAGCACCGATAGTGTTGCCATTCGCTACTCTCTCCTTCCTTTTCTCTTCCTCGAATGCGATCCGTGCCATGGGGCCGATTCGCGACGGAGGGGACCTCCCTCAGATGTTGACCTTAGAGCTTACCGGGCTCATCTGAGTCCGCTCTGCTGGCGCTGGACGTACTCGGCCACGTCGGCGAGTGCCCGCAAACCTTGCCCCAGCGCGATCGGCCAGCTGGCGAACAGGACAGCCAGAGGACCACCGATCAAGAGGAAACCCACGCCCTGCCAGAACGTAGGCGCCGCGAAGATGGCGAAGATCGTCCCGATCACGACGAATATGACGCCCAAGATCCCGACGACCATCAGCACCGTCGACCATAGCCTGAGTGTCCCGTAGCCCTCGCCCATCTTCCTCTCCTCCCGTTGCCGGTGTTTTGCGGTGTTCACCTAGCCTAAAGCACGGTAGGGTATTCCATCTTCGCCCAGCGGCAGATTTCCCCTAGGGGATATTTCCTGCGAAGTTCCGAGAATTCACCAGCCTGTTGAAAAAGTCGTTGTCTGACCGGTCCATAAACCGAAATAGTATCAGAACGCTTCCGAAACGCGGCCCAAACGCTGCAAAAGCCGAGCGTTGAGCCCTCGAATGGATCTTGGAGGGGAGCACGGAGAGGTTTTTCAACAGGCTGTCACCTTCTACGCACTCGGATGAATAAAGCTCCCTGAGATGCGCCGGGCTTGAGGGGGTGGCATCATCGATGCCAGTTGGGAAAGCGTCCGGGACATGAATCGTATTGACTGAGAAGGAGATCACAAATGAACAGCGTACGGCTAAGAAGTCCCTACGAGATACCCCTTTACGTCGCCAGCGTGCTGGTTAACCTGATCATCATCGCCCTCATCCTGGTGGGGGCACTGCTGCTTGGATACCTGAACGCGTTGGCGGGAGAGCCTTTATCTGGCCCCGCGGTGGACGCGATCCGAGTAGCCTTCGTTGCGCTGTTGCTCCTTGTGCCTGGCCTGGTCGTGTATCGCCAACTCACCCGCGCGGGCACACGAGGATCGGCGGTGAGACTCTCGACCCGGCAATTCCCCGACATCTACGTCGTGAAAGAGGACTTCGCGCGCAGGCTGGGCCTGAAAAGGGAACCAGAGATCTACGTGATGTCCGGCAACGGAACCTTGAACGCCTTCGCCGCATCTACGTTCGGCTACGACTTCGTGGTGATTCACAGCGAGCTCTTCAGCAACACCTACGAGAAGAACAGGGAGGCGCTGGCGTTCATCGTTGGGCACGAACTGGGGCACCTGCGTCTCGGGCACACGAGGCTGTGGTATCAGCTTTCGACCGCTTACGTCGATCGGATTCCCCTGCTCGGGGGATTCCTCTCGCGAGCCAGGGAGTTCTCCTGCGACCGGCACGGCGCGTACCTGGCGCCGCGGGGCGAGGAAGGATTGGTGTTGCTCGCCGCCGGACGCTACGTCTACAAGGAAGTGGACGTCGGGGAGTTCCTGGAGCAGGCGCGGCGGTTCCGGGGGTTCTGGCCGGTCGTCGCCCAGCTTCCCAAGTCGCATCCTTTCACGGTGCGGCGCTTGAGGACCTTGTACGATGCCGGGTTTTTCGGAGCGGCTGAATAGGACCTGGCCTCGGAGGACTCAAGCCCCGCTCAGCGATCCCGTCCATCCCGAGATCGCTAGTCTTCGTCGCCGGAGCGTTCCCCCGATCGTCCGTACAAGCTCACAGCGCGGACCATAAGGACCGCTACCACACCGCAGATCACTCCGATCAGTACTCTTCGGGTGCCCCCTCAGGGTCGGTTGCTTCTGGGTAAAGCACAGCCATCGACAGACCCACCTTGACAACGTCCAAGACGTGGATCACGTGCAGTTCGGAGTCGGTTTTCTGGCTCAGGTCCCCCGCAGTCCGGGCGACCAACTCGGCCTCAGTGGACCCGTCCGTGGCCAGAAGGATTTTGGTTGGAAAGATGCTCATCTTGCCCCCTTGCTCGGTGCCGTCTGTGCGAAAGGTATGATGTCATCCGGCCGAGCCCCACGCATATGGTCCACGCCCTAGTCCACAGGACCAGGATCGCTGCCTGTGTTGAACCGGGGGCTAGGTATAATGCTGGATGCGAATTTCTGAGAACGCCGTAAAGTCGAACTTCGCAGAACATCCCTTCTACGCACTCCGGTGAATAAGAGGAGCGCGCTGCACTTTCTGTTCGTAGGGGATAGGGGTGGAGTGGGCTTGACCCCGGTAGGTGGGTAAGCCCAGACCTCATTGAGTCCTACCCTTGGTAGGAGTCCGCAAACATGCGATCCATCGTGGCTCTCTTGTGGAATCCCCGCCCTCTAAGTCCTGGAACTGTGTAGAAAGCCCCTAAGACGAAGCTCACATAAATGGCCTCCAGGCTGTTCGAATAACGATCATCCCGGACCTTGTGCGCATGCAAACCTTACCGGCTGTGCAGCAACCGTGCAGCAACCCGAGTAAATCTCCTGAAATGTCGAGAAAAGTACCCTCATCAGAATGCTGCTATTTGCAGGCGTTTTGCACGCACCTGAAAAATCCTGCAAACCTTCGTGGCG